>NZ_VSSR01000098.1 GCF_008123515.1 Bradyrhizobium cytisi | reverse complement strand
CGGCATCCGAAAACCTTCACATAAGCGGACATCGGTCGGCTAGAAGAGGCTACGCCACCGGTGCAATTGGCGCCTGTCATGATATGAATTATTTGGCTCGATGCCGCCCATCAGCAGGCGCGCCCTAACCAGGAACAACATGTTAAGGCTTCACTTGTAGGAAGACATGTAGAAACGCCGCGCGGATCAACATTGTAGCGCGGTGATCGCCACTCAGATACGACGCGCCGAAACACGGCGGCAACTTTTACCGCAGCTCGGGCGCTAATCCGATCGTCAAAGCGACGTCGCGAGGGCCCGGTGTAAAGGTGCCCCGCTAATCTCCTCCCGTCGCGATCGATAGAGGGTGATTACCCCACGGCAGGTCTTGACATTCAGTCGATGGAAATCGAGCTTCAACTTCTCGAGGTCGCCGGCCATGATTCGATAGTTAGGCGCCCCCAAAAACAGGAGCGCCATTGCGGTGGGCCATGAAAGATCCAAGGATTTGGCCAAGATCAACACAGGTTCGCGGTTCTTGTCCATCAATGCACGCTCCACGATCTCGATAGGCAGAGGGCACAATAACGACAAGGCAACCGCCGTTTCGTTGAATCTGAGAAAGTGGGCGAATTCGAAGATCTTGTCTTCGTTGAGTTCGCCCCGCTCGCGCAGCTTTGCGACGGTGCGTTTGGCGGTGAAATAGTCCTTCGAGGCTGGACCAAATCTGGCATGAATTGCGCCAGTGACATCAACGACGGCCCGATGGATCTGCGTTCCGAAGTCAGGTCGTTCCCGTTCGAGTTTCTGGCGCACTTCTTCAGAAGCTTTGGCGATCAGCTGGTGGAACAGATGTCGGGGAATATCTTTTCGCAGCCCCACCGATTCCGCGAGGATCGTGTCGGTTTCCGACCGCCGCATCAGGTGCAAGAAGCCAACGTTCGAAAAATTGGCTCCGTTGTTGGCTGCGGCAGACTGCACAACCTCCTTTGAGCCACGGACCACGAGGACGTCAGTCAAAGGCTCCGGAACTGATCTTCGCTTTGAGATCGCGAGCAAATGCTGCTGGCTCATGTTCTTCGCACAAAACATCAATGCCTCGGCGTCAAGGCGGTCCGATTGGCTAAGAACGGGTCGGGCGACGTCGATACAGTCGTCAAAAGCCAATTGGCGCGTCAGCTTGAAGGGCGCGTTGTTTGTGGCGGCTAACGTTCCCGCCAGCCGAACCCGTGCCGTGGTTTCAATCTCTCCGGCGAGACGACCGATGATCTCCCCAAAGGTCCAAATTTGATCTTCCGAGTATGTGCCCGCGATCAGCATATCTGTCGCGTGCCACAGCGCCCGCAAACAGCTTTCGGGATTTCCCCGTGAAACAGCCTCTTCCAGATCAACCAAGAATGATGCGGTGACAGCCATGCAAGCGGCTCGCGAATTGAAGCAGTCGAGAAGAAATAGGTTTCAAGTCAACGAGGCGATGACACCATTCAGCGCTGAACAACAGGTAAAGCTCACGGCTAGCTTCGGGCTTGGCTTAATATCCAGTCAACCGCCACGCCCAAATGTTAGATGGCTGTCGCGGTTCGGCGCAAGCGGATGGTCCCTTTTTGCGTGTGCGCTCTTGTGCACAAGGACAATAGCCCGCTGCGGGAAGAGTACCGTCACGCACTCCTCTATTGAGGGGGCATGGGGTGACCCGCCAAGCACAGCCTCCCCAATGGCCAGCGAGCTGCTGCACGCGCTCGGTAACCGCGCGTACACCAAGCCACCAAGCATGGGGTACACTGGATGTATCGCGGGCCTCGTATCGCGCACCGCGAGCACTGCGTCTTTTCCCCGCGTCGGCTTCCAGGTCGGCGGGAGTTTGCATATGAGCAGATCGACTTTCACTGTTTCGATGCTCATTGACGCAGATGAAAGCTGTCCCATGTCTCACTGCCAGCGCACGATAAGAGAGTTCTCGGCGCACGATCGAGCGAAGGAACGACCAGCATTGACCGAAGGCAGCACCGGGGCGAGCCACACGGGTAGCACAAATCTGGAACGTAAAGATCGGTCGCTGATTATGGCTGGGTTACGCGTTTAGCACGCGCGAGGGTTTCAGATGGCATCTCTCCAAATGTCTTGGCGTATAGGCGGGAAAAGTCGCCCAGGTGCCAGAAGCCATTGCCAAGTGCAGCAGCTTTCACGGTTAATAGTCCCGTTGAGAGTTGGTCGCGAACCGCTAAAAGCCTTTTGAGGCGCAGGTAGGCGTGCAAGCTCATGCCGTTCACACGCCGTGACGCGACCTGCAAGGTCCGAACGGACGTTCCGAGGCGCCGAGCCAAGTCGTTGCTGTAACAATGTAGGGATGGCAGATCTTGAACTATCAGATCCAGCCGTGTGACCATGTCTCGGTAGCGGCCAGTGGATGTTCCGATGTCCGCTTTGATCGTCTCTCGTATCTTATTTGGAAGTATGGAGTTCAGCACTCGTATATAGCTGGTCACATTCTGACTGCAGAAATCCTCAAGGGCTTCGCTGAGAGCAGATCTTCCGCCAGTGGCATACGCCTTACGGAGTTTGTTGACTTGCAGCCAATCTGCATCTGTGAGGCCGGTGCGGTCGGAGATCGAGACAGGATGATGTTCAGGACACACCTCTCGCCTCCGCCAATGGTGCGTTCTCGTTCAGCCAGAGCAGCGCCTCGCGCGTTCCCAAAAAAATAACCTGATCCTGCGTGGCAGAGATCGAGCGTGCGTGGGTGAGGTAAAGAACAAATCCGGCCTCAATTCGGAATAAAATCTCGCGTTCACTGCACTCGGTCAGAGTGTCAGCATCGATTGAGTCAATTGTCCTCGAATGAAGCATCTGCATTCAGATGGTCCTCTCCGATTGCTCCTCAACTTGGGGCTTCAGCTCCCTCTTTCGAGAGGCATTATTGACGTAGTGCACGCCGACGTTTGATCCCTCCACCCAAACGAGCTCGCAAAGTCGGAAGGCTGAGCCTGTCGAGGATGCGAGCATAAAGAACTCTCTTGCCCGGAGCACGTCGGGCGATCAGCCGATGTGGAGCTTCGCCCCCTGTCTCAGACACATCGACTAGCACGCAGCTCCTGCGCCAAGTCCTCCCGGTGCCCATCAAGATAAACGGCCGCTTTTGCTCAAAACTTACTCTGCGGTTTTTGCGATTACCGAAGCGCATCTGAGCCCGTTCCAAGCAAGAAAGCCGGCGATTGCTGCTGCTGCACCCGGTTAGATCGCGTGCGGTACCTGCGGAAGGCAGCTCTGGAAAGGCGAAAATCTCGACCACTTAGCGGACTGGCAGGGCCGCTTCCGCCGTAAAATCACTTGCGCAACTCAACAACTTGAACATGCACAACGATGTCTTCACCCGGTTAACAGACGCTTAATAGAATGAGAACTAAGACGCAAAGCAAGCTCCGATGGGAGCGGGCTGATGTCGCACATGGGTCAAGAAAATCGGTCGGGGCGAGCGCGACCGTTTGTCCGGTCTGCCCTCGACAGCCGACGTGTTGCAGTCGGCGTCGATGATTTCCTGCATTGCTGCACGACAACGGCTCAGCTCTTTCGATGACCAACACCTGGCTGGTCGTACTTCTCCTCGTGGATCCACTCCGGTCCTGAAGGCCTGTTTGCCGGCGGCCGCCAGCCAGAGCTCGCCATACGCACAACATTCGACCAGGTGTCGGCCCGCGAATATGCGAGTCTTGCAGCATTTCAGGGCGCGTCGAGCCCGTTGGGATTGTGGGCCCCCGCGCCAGCACCATTGCGGCGCGCTGGTAGATGATCACCGCCGATCACGAGTGTCGCCGACCTCTGGCGCGGAGCCTTTTCCACAGCCGTGACGCGCAGTAGCCCGTGCGCGTTCAGAGGCCCAAAATCACTCGAGCGTCTTTCGCGATCTGCTCGTCTTCTGCGCGGACTATTGGTGCAGCGTCAAGCCGTCGGCTGACTACGTGGATCGAATGGCCGGACGAGATCCCGTTGTCCGAGTTCGAGCCGCGGTTTATCTGCAAGGCGAGCAGAAGCGCGGCGCGATTCTCAGAGGAGGCTGCCACCAGGACGCCCGCTTGGGTACGTTTGGGGCACCTCGTCGTCCAGAGATTGCATACGTGATTGATCCGATATAGCTTTATGCTTGCGATTTTGAGTTTTTGCTTTTTGACCAAAGAGTTTTTCGACTTACCGGAGAGCGGTAATGATTTACCAGAACGTCGACAGAATTGCTGTCGGTACCCGCTTTAGAATGAGCGAGGTCGGAGCCGCCCGATGCCCAGAGCTGGCTAACCGGAGTGGCATCGTCATCGAGGAAAGCCCTCGCACCACGGGCATCACGGTGCTGTTCGATGGCGCCCAAAGACCAACCTGCCTGCACAGAGAATTTATATCACCCATCTCGGGTCGGGAGATCGCCGCACCGCCTATCGCTTCAGACGAATGAAGATGCATAAGTCTTCAAAACCATGCGAATGGTCCAAGCACGAGGCGCAGCGATTGACGGCTCTCGCGCGTCAGAAAACCTGCGCCGGCGACATAGCCTGTAAGCTTGATTGCCATCTCACTTCAGTCGACTTGCATCTCCAGGATCGCCGTCATGAAGGCATTTCAATGCTACGAGATAAGTCGAAATATTCCTCAAGTAGCTACTGTGTCGGATCATCGTTCTTGGTCAACTCTCAAGCGCAACACACACCTACGCGACAAGTATGCGGGATGGAAGCAATACTGCCTGCTCCCCTGCACTGGCCGGGGCTGGTCTCAGTCAGGCCTTTCGAGTCGGCGACCCAGGCACGGATGCGCTGCGTGAGTACAGGACGGCGTAGAGCAGGGCCGAGATTGTTCGGCGACGGAAAGATCTAAAACAAATGGATCAAGATGCTACGGCACAGCCGAGTTGGTAGCGCCACGTCGCTAAATCTCTTGCGGAGGTTACGCCGGCTTCCTCCCCCTTCACCAAACTAGCTCTCATGGGCGATACGCATGAACCTCCTCCGAATGAGTGGACACCTGTTTCGGCAGGAATAAGGACCCGCGTATTGCCGCATGAGCGAATGTTACCCTGATGGCGCCATTGCACAGGTCGNNCTTGCTCGACGAGAGGGGCTGCGGGCGGGTCGGGCCCTATATAGCCCGAGCCGTCCACAACCCCGGGCAGTGGGGCAGCGGTCGTGGCGTCCGCAAGCGGCTCCTGCGCGACCAATTGCTCGGCCGTCTTCCGTCTAAGCGCCCTCAGCAGGCGCTGCACGATCGAATGCTGTCTCGTCCCGAACTCCTTGGGGTGATTCTCGCTCAGCCGGCCGACGATTGCGAGCGCCGTCAGCTGCGGCTGCTCTGCCAGCCAGCCCTCGATCGCAGCAATATGTGGGTCGAGCTTGGACGGCATGCGAATCCTGGTTTTGTAGGGCCGACAAGTTCGCCGGTGGCTGCCACGTCTCGCCGGCCGTCAGCCTCTTGCCGAGCGTCTTGGCGAAAGTGGCTGCGCTTGTTGGCGTGGTGCTCGTGGATCCGGCCGCCCGGCTGACGCTGAGGCGCTTATGTTGCGCCCGGCACTGGAGGTTGCGGATATCTTCCGCGACCGTGGACCGGCATGGCGCAGAGCCAATGCCGGCCATGTCAGCCTCGAGCAGCTGAAGGTGATGTCGGCGATCGAGCGCTGCCGCACGGCAGCTCTCGGCGGCCATGTCGCGCGCTGCGCGGACTGCGCCTATACCACCATCGCCTACAACTCCTGCCGCAACCGCCACTGCCCGAAGTGTCAGGGCGCGGCCGCGAAGGAATGGCTGTGAACAGACGTTCAAGATTGACCCCTTCGCCGCTTGCTGGATCAATGCTTTAGCTCGCCGATCGGCGTCGGGACCCCACGCCGATTTACAGTTGGGTGAACGATTTCGGGTTCAGGACCTCGGAAGCGACGGCTCCGACCGTCGAGTTAGGGAACGATGCCTCGGCAGGCCCACGCGACGTTTGCAAAGGACCTCGGGCCATCGGGCCGGCCGGCCTCGTAGGCATCGCGCACGGCGGCGTCGGTGCGCGCTCGCTCCGCAGCGTCGAGGGCTACCACATACTTGCCGAGCGGCCCTTCGCCAGCGGCAATCGGCGCCCAATAGTCAGCAAAGCTTTGGTAGTCCATGCGGATCGTCAGCTCCATTTCCGCAATATCCACCAGACGCTGTTCGGCAAAAGTCCGTCTCAGTTCGCCCGGCTGCATCATCGGTTGAAAGCAATAGCGACTGCGCAGCTGGCGCCCGCTTTCACCGAGTGCCGCCACCGTGTCGACCATCATGCGCATGCCGGGCATGCCGCCGAGATGATCCCACACTGCTGCCGCGACCACGCCGCCCGACCGAACGACGCGGCGCATCTCGCCTACTGCGTTGCCCGCTTCGGGAACGAAGTGGAGCACGAGAAGCGCCATAGCGCGGTTGAACGTGCCGCCCTCGAAGGGCAACGCGCAGGCATCCGCCTGTCGGACCTTTATTCGCGGGTTTGTGTTGCGCCGATCGCCTCCTCGACAAAGACTGGTGAATAGTCGACCGCGGCGATCTCGGCGAGGTCGGCGGCTTCAGCGAGCGCGAAGGTCAAGCTCCCGGTACCGCAGCCGACGTCGAGAATCCTTTCGCCGTAGGCAATCCCTGTGAAGTCGATGAATAGCCGGGCGAGTCTTCGGCTCCAGCGGCCCATGAGCTGCTCATAGCCCGCGGCGTCGTGGACGTTCAATTCCGAGGTCATCGAAGTCTCCATGCGCTCCAAATTCTTAGACCTCAACGGGGTGACCAAGCCGCTAAAGCAATCGCATTGCAATCGCGGCGAGCACGCCGTGCGGCTGCTTTATGATACGTATAAGAAGATCTATCACGGCGAGCTCCTTTTGACGGTTACCATGCCTCATCGAGGCCGAGATGCTCGAACAGCTCGCGACGAAGCTCAACGAAGTGCGGATTGCCCCGGTGGCGAGGATAGGGCTGGCTGTTGACGACCTCGGCCTTGATCCGTGCAGGTCGGTCGCTCAGCACGATGACGCGGCCGGCGAGCAAGAGCGCCTCCTCGACATCGTGCGTGACCAGCAGCGCCGTGAAGCTCGAGCGCTGCCAAAGTGATACAAGTTCCGCCTGCATCGCGATACGAGTCAGCGAGTCGAGTTGCCCCAAAGGTTCGTCAAGAATGAGCAGCTTCGGGTCGTTGACAAGCGCACGCGCCAGAGCCGCTCGTTGCGCCATGCCGCCGGAAAGCTGGTGCGGGTAGGCATTGGCGAAGCCCGTGAGTCCCACCAGGCGCAGCGCGTCTTCGATACGTCCGCGATGGGTGCGAAGCAACCCGCGGGCTTCCAGACCGAGCGCAACGTTGCTCCATACCGTCCGCCATGGATAAAGCGTGGGGTCTTGAAAAACGACGACGCGCGACGGATCGGGTGCTTCGATCTCCCTTCCCTCCGTTAGCAGGGCGCCGGCTGTTGGAGTGTCGAGCCCCGCAACCAGCCGCAGCAAGGTCGATTTTCCGCACCCACTCGGCCCCAGGAGAGCAACAAATTCGCCGCGGCCGACCTGCAAGCTGATGCGGTCCAATACCGGCAGGGGCTGCCCTTCGAGATCGAAACGATGGCTTACTTCGCGGAGCGTTAGCGTCGATCCACGGACCGCGTCATCCCTTGCGATCGCCGCTACCATCGCACGAGACCTTTCTGCCAGGATAGCAGGCGGTCCCGCAAGCGGAAGAGCAGCGTGATCAGACCGGAGCACAAAAACGCCATGAGCAGCAGCGCGGCGTACATGTTGGCATAGGCCGCCCAACCCTGCGCCCATTGCAGATACCAGCCAAGCCCCGCCTTCACGCCCAGCATTTCGGCTACGACAAGAACCGCAAACGAGTTGCCGAGACCCATAAACAGGCCAACGAAAACATGTGGCATTGCCGCCGGAATGGCCACCTTGAACACGAGGAAGCGCTGGGTTGCTCCCAATGTCCGCGCAATATCGTAGTAGGCGCTCTTCACGCCGGCGACGCCCGACCAGGTGAGCACGGTGACCGGAAAGCCAGTGGCGAGCGCAATCAGGAAAATGCTGGCGCTGAAGCTCGACGGGAAAACGAAAAATGCGAGCGGCAGCCAAGCTGTCGCGGGCAACGGCCCGATGAACCGCAAAACTGGGTGGATCCAATAGCCGGCGCGCTGCGACCAGCCGATTGCCACCCCGGTTACGAACCCTATCGCGGCACCGAGAAAATAGCCGGTCGCGAGCAGACGAGCTGAGGCGAAAACGCCTTCAGCCAGCCGTCCCCAATCGTCGATTGCGACTTCGACAATGGCCTGCGGCGGCGGGAAAAACGGCAACGGCAGCAATCCAAGCTTTGCTGTGACAGCCTCCCAAGCAGCCAAAAACAACGCGAGCGCGAATAGCCACGGAGAAAGTCGTTGGAAACTCCGAAAAGCAACAAAACGAACGGCGGCAAAGACCGCCAAGGCAAGGGCAAGCGCCAATGCGCCGCAGGCAATGGCGAAGCCGTCCGTGTAGGCCCAATCGCTCTCGGGCCTATCCGGCCAGAACGCAGTGAGCGCGGCGACCATAGACCATGCCACGGCAACAGACAGTCCGCCGATCAACGATCGAATGGTCGAACTTTCAAAAAAGCCGAAACCCGATTTCTCTGATGGCCTCGGCACTTCATCGATGACCGAGCTCACTGCGGATATTCCCAATCGGCTCAGCTTAGAACGTCAAGATAAATCCGGTCGGCGAACTTGGCCGGATCAGTGCTTCGCTTGATGACGTTCACTGCCCTGAGTTCATCGGTGTAGAGTAGAAGTTGCTTCTTGAGCTCCGCCCCAACGGGATGCCTGTGGTGAGTATGGCTGCGATACATAGTTGCGAGATCCTCTAGGGACCCTCTCCCGCCGTAGCCCGAATAGATTGCTGCGGCATCGGCGGGATCGTTGGCAACTCGGTCTGCCGCTTCCAGTATCGATCGTGTCAGAGCGGCTGCCACCGGCATTTCGCTTCGGGCGAGGCTGCCACGTATCGCGAGAACGCAGCAAGTGCGGTCGGCGAATTCACCCGTCAAGTTCGTCGCGATCTCGTTAAGTTTGCCTTCCTTGAGCCAAAGATAGGGAAGCGGATCTATCTCGGCCAGCGCCTGCACTTCGCCCTTGTCGACGGCAAGCGCGAGCAGATTGGCCGGGTACTGGCGCCACTCTACCTCTTGGGCCGGATCGATGCCCTTTTTGGCGAGGTAGATCGAAAAGAAGTTCTTCGCTGGGCTCGCTTGATCGCTAATCGCGATAGCCTTGCCGCGCAGGGACTCCAGGCTGTCAATATTCGCAGCCTTGGAGCCGAGGAGCCGGATGCAGCCGCCGTGCACACCGGCGGTGATCCGAACATCGAAACCCTGCTCCAGCGGTTTGAGCCAGCGCAGGGCCAATCCCAAACCGGCATCCGCCTTGCCAGTCGCAATCGCCTCCAACAACTGGTCCGTCGAACCGCCGAAATTGACGAAATCGACATCGAGGTTGTGCTTGGCGAAAATACCCCGTTCCTTTGCGACTGCTGCAGCGACCGTGCACGCCGCGTTCGCGTTCCAGGCGATTTTTAGTTGGCGAGGTGGGCCCTGCAACTCTTCACTGTTCGTTGCGGCGCGGCAAATAAAAGGCTCGCCAGGAATATAAGACAGCGATCCAGTCCCGGATGCCGTCAGCGCGCGAGCCGCTCCAAACATTCCAAACGGCGCCGCGGCGCCGAGGGTGCAAACCAACGTCAGCACCGAGCGTCGGGAGAAGGCGCCTCGTTTCGCTTCGGACAGACCTTCCGTAAAGCTGTTGCCAATTTCGCGCTTTTCCATGTGTCGCTCCCAAACTCGCGTGTGAATGGAATAGAACAGGTGGCGCTTTGCGTAGCCTTTGCTCGCCTCTCTCTCATTGGGCATCATCTGGGCCCGTCTGCTACACAAGTGTGAAGCGGTTCACGTTAACGCAAAAAATTGGAAAGAGATAGCTGGTGCGGCGATTAAGGCTCTTGTCAATCGTATTGACCTACTCACGGCAGCGTCTGTCGCATTTGATCAAGATCAGCGCGGGTGGATGATCGCTATTTCGGTCGTGCGCCACAGCTACATAAAGCTTGCATTGCGCGAATTGAGCGACGCCTATACCCGGGATCACGCAGGATAAGGCTTAACTGCCAACGCTAAGTCCAGCATGCTCTGGAATAGTCGTCGGCTCGTCGCAGCAGAACGGAAGCTACTGGTTAAGCTTTGCGCCTTCCCATATCGGCTTCCCGCTTTGCTTGCTTGATCGCGGCAATGCCATCAATGTTGCGCCGGAGCATCCTTGCAGGAAGGTCGCATGATTACCGCCGTTGTACGATACAAGCTGCCGCCGCAGATCGACTACGCCGCGTGTCGCGAGCACTTTCACAAGATCGCACCCAACTTCCGCGAGGTGACCGGGCTGATCAGCAAGCACTTCATCTGGTCCGAAATCGGCTGGGCGGGCGGCGTGTACCAGTGGGAGCGCATCGAGGACGCCAAGGCGTTCTACACCGGGCCCTGGCTCGAGGGCATTATCCAGCGCTACGGCATGAAACCGCAGATAGATTTGTACGAGGTTTTTGCGGTGACGGACAACACGTGCGGCGAGGTTGAACTGTTCAAGGAGATCGTTGCCTCCAAATGACCCTGCGCAAATATCGCTCATCTGCTGCCTAGCGCGTAGAGCTGGCGGTTGCGTTAGAGGATGGCACGCAGAGCCCTCGCATCATCGAATCTACGCCGAGACCGAATGCGCTGATCACTTCTGATCTTGGCCCGTTTGAGACGTGCCCGCCTACTCTGAGAATGTCCGTTCACCGGGGTTGACCCGTAGTCGCGAAAGTCCGGCCAAACCGACGCGAATGACCCCCCAACAGACATCGCGGTTGGCAGCGTTCCTTTCTTGCCGTGGCCACTGGTTACATTGGGCGAGCAGTCCGGCGATCGGCGCTCCGTCGACAGATGTGTCTTCGCAAGGCTCTCGCATGTGCTATTCTGAATTGTATAAGCCATAGGTATACCATGGCAGGTATTGCAGAGTGGCTAGCATCGATCGGTTTGGGCGAGTACGCCGAGCGATTCCGCGAGAACGCCATCGACCTCTCGGTCGTTCGAGATCTCACGGAGCAGGATCTAAAGGACCTGGGCGTCCTGCTTGGGCACCGACGCAAGATGCTGCGCGCGATCGTAGAACTTCAGGGAGAGGTTCCGCGAACACCTCGAACGGTCACCAAGCCGGCGTCGGCGAACAACGCCGGGCGGCGTCAACTTACAGTCATGTTTTGCGATTTGGTCGGCTCGTCGGCTCTTTCGGCGCGCCTTGATCTGGAGGACTTGCGGGCCGTAATGGGCGCCTATCACCGCTGCATCGCGGAGGTTGTCGCCCAAAATGAGGGCGTTATCGCGCGGTACATGGGAGATGGCGTTCTCGCCTATTTCGGCTATCCCCAGGCGCACGAGGATGATGCCGAACAGGCGACACGCGCCGGGCTGGCGCTGGTCGATGCCCTGGCCAAGCTCCGGACAGAGCCCGCCACCGAGCTACAGATTCGCGTTGGCATCGCTACCGGTATGGTGGTCGTGGGCGATCTGACCGGCGAAGGCGCGGCTCAAGAGCAGGCCGTCATCGGCGAGACGCCGAACTTGGCTGCGCGCCTGCAGACGTTCGCCAATCCCGGTACCGTGCTGATCTCCGAGAGTACGCACCGGCTCACTGATGGGCACTTCGAATTCCGCAATATCGGTCCTGTCGAGCTTAAGGGATGGGCGGAGCCAATACCAGTCTGGCAGGTCCTGGGAATGACCGAAGTGGATAGCCGTTTCGAGGCACAGCACAGAACCCGATTGGCGCCACCAATTGGGCGTGACGAGGAAATCGAGATGCTGCTGCGTCGCTGGCAGCACGCCAGGCGTGGCGAAGGTTGCGCGGTGATGCTCACCGGAGAGCCCGGTATCGGCAAGTCGCATATTGCCCTGGCGCTTGATGAGCGACTCCACGCCCAACCGCACATCACGGTGCGGCAGTTCTGCTCGGCGCACCACACTAACAGTGCGCTGTATCCATTCATCCGTCAGCTCGAACGCGCTGCCCGGCTCGAGCGGAGCGACCCGGCAGCAGAGAAGTTCGCCAAGCTTGAAGCTCTGCTGGTTCGGTCAGGCGCTGATGCCGACCGCGTAGTGCTACCTCTGGCCAACCTTCTATCCCTTCCACCCAGTAACCGCTACCGTATGCCAGAGCTGAGCCCGCAGAAGCGCAAGGAGCTAACGTTGGCGGCGTTTTTGTCCCAGCTGACTGGCTTGGCGGCGCGACAGCCGGTGTTCGTCATTGTTGAGGATGTCCATTGGGCGGATCCGACGTCGCTGGAGCTGCTCACGATAACCTTGGAACAGGTGCCGCAGCTTCGGGTGCTGCTGCTCATCACCGCGAGGCCAGAGTTCACACCCCCCTGGCCAGCGCATCCGCATGTGACGACGATTTCGCTCACGCGGCTGAACAGGCGTAACGGAACGGAGTTAATCGAGCGCGTCACTGCCGGCAAGACCCTCCCGAAAGAGGTAACGGAGCAGATTCTCGCCCGCACCGATGGCGTGCCCTTGTTCGTGGAGGAACTGACCAAGACTGTGCTCGAAACCGGGCTGTTGCATGAGCAAGACGATCACTACGTCCTCAACAGTCCTCTGCCCTCAATGGCAATTCCGACCACACTACACGCATCGCTGATGGCAAGACTCGATCGTTTGGCTCCGGTGAGGGAGGTGGCCCAGATCGGCGCTGTGGTGGGTCGCGAGTTCTCCTACGAACTGCTGAGTATCGTAGCCGGACTGCCAAAAGAGAGACTTGAGGAGGCGCTTGCTCAGTTGGTTCGGTCGGAGTTGATATTCTGCCGGGGCGAGATACCGCAGGCGGTCTATACCTTCAAGCACGCGCTTGTGCGGGACGCTGCCTACTCGGGACTCCTGAAGAGCCGACGCGCAGCGCTGCATGCTGCGATCGCGGGTGCCTTCGAGCAACGGTTCCCGGACGTTGTGGAGACCCAACCCGAAACTCTTGCGCATCATCTGACAGAGGCCGGCCTGTTTCAAAAGGCGGAGGCATATTGGCTGCAGGCAGGCAAGAAGGCCGCCATGCGCTCGGCTAACCTTGAGGCCATCGCACACTTGCAGCGGGGTATCGAGGCCTCGGGCCATCTGCCAGAAGGCGCCGGAAGGGATAAGCTGGAACTTGCCTTTCATTTCGCTCTCGGGCCCTGCCTGATCGCTACGCAAGGGCCAGCCTCGAACAAGGCGATGGCAACCTTTGCCCGCGCGCGAGAGCTGTGCGAGCGCCGGGGAGACCCTCCCGAGCAACTCCAGGTGATGTTCTGGTTGACCACCGCGAGCGTAATGCGCGGTGAGTTGCCGGTCGCCGAGGAAACGATCGCGGCCCTGCTCCAGCTCGCCGAAGCGCGCGACGATCGACCGGCGTTGCTCAACGCGATGCGCGGGCAGGCAATGATCCGCCTCTTCATGGGACACCTCACCGGTGCCCATGAAGCGATTGGACGCGCCTACGAAGCGTTCGAGGCGAGCAGCGAGGACGACAGGCTGGCGGCGCGTTCGGCCGGCCAGGATGCCGGCGTGGCGGACCTGGCGCTGATGTCGTGGGCGCTCTGGCTGCTCGGCCACCCCGATACGGCAATTGTGCGAATGGACGCTGCCATTCGGCGCGCCGACGCTATAAGTCATCCGCATTCGCAGGCGTATGCCTGTTACTACGCATGCATTCTTCACGCCCTTCGCGGCGAGTTCCTGGTCGCGCAAGGTCATGCCGAACGTTGCATCGCTCTTTCCGAGGAACATGGATTCCGGCAATGGCGCCTGGCGCGCGCCCTTCGGGGCATATGCGTGGCTTCGCTCGATCCTTCACCCAGCGCACTCGGGGAGATCGGTGCCGCGTTGGACGAATATCGCAGCGCCGGTTATCAGCTGGCCATCACCGCGCTCGACGCGTTATTGTGTCCGCCATTGTTGAACAGTCACGACTACGAGGCCGCGCTGGAATTAATCGAGCACGGCCTAGCTACAACCAACCGTAACAGCGAACGAATTCTAGAAGCAGAACTGTATCGTCTGAAGGCAGGGGTGCTGGTCGTCCGCGGCGGACCTGGCGTCGAAGCCGAGGCGCAGGCGCTGCTCGACCGGGCATTGAGCACGGCAAGAAGCCAACACGCCAGGACGCTTGAGCTCCGCGCCGCAACGGACCAAGCCGCTCTGTGGATCGATCAGGGCAGACGCGATGATGCGCTCAACTTCCTCGCGCCGATCTACGCCTCGTTCACCGAGGGCTTCGACACACAGGATCTAAAGCATGCAAAGGCTTTGCTCGACCGGCTGCGGTGACACGAACTACAGCTGCTCCAAACGGGAGGCTGGCGCACCAAGCCGGTCGTAGATCGCTTTCACCTGGGGGACGCGTAGTGCGAAGTCGGGAAAAGGAATGGCGCCTATCGGATATTTGCCAGTCTCGTCCGACTCGACTTCTTTTCCAGACCCGGCATCAACCCACGATTCCATTCTTTCTAACCAACGCTTCTGATCGCGCGTGCCCTTCGCTTCGGCAATCGCAATTGCCAGCCGCTCCCTATCGATATGCCGCCCCTTTTTGTCGTCTTTCCTCTCGTTTATGAACCGAACTTTTTCGTTTTCGGCAAAAGCCCTTTTATCCCTCGCTTGATACGCGGCGATTGCTTCCTCAGCCGCTTTTCTTCCCAGCGTCCGTCCCTTATCAAGATTGCTATGATTCCACTTGAAATTAATGCCCGCCGGCACGTGAATCTCAACGACCGTACCTGTCCATGGCTTCTTCCCAGGTGCGGGCTTGTCATACTGGACGTGATATTTGAACAACTTGACGTCATCCTCACCGACGGTTGCTGCAAATAGCTGGCAGAGATTTGCGAGGGCATCATGAAGGTTGTCCGGCTTGCGGACTTGCTTCGCATCGACAATCCGCATCACCCAAATCTCGTCAGGATCCTCCTCGTCTATCAAGCTTTCGAAATTGACGGTGTCGACCAGAGCTCCTTCGCAGTACGTGTCTCCATCGATCTTTACAGTTTCCTCGATGAAGGGAAGCGCCGAACATGCGCACAACGTTGATGCATCGATAGGCCCCTGATAAAACCTATCGCGCATAGGACGATTTGAAAACAGCGCGAGTTCCTGCTTATCAAGATTCCACGCATTGTGAAAAATAAATGGCTTCTTCTTCTCTTTCTCCTCTCCTTCCTTCCCTCCCTTCTTTTTGTCGGATAGGTTTTCGAATTTGATGCGCTTCATAAATTCGCTGTTCGGATAGTTGATCCTTGAAAGTCCGGTGACGTTGGACAAGTACATCATGGACGTTAGATAGCGAATCAAGGGATTCGGGGCCATCCCGTGATTGAGAATCCATCCATTGATATCTCCCTCGTCCAATTTGTCGTATTTCTTCTTCCCATCACTGTCCTTCATGCGATTGAGCAGGAGCGACATGGATTCCTGAAACGAATCCACCATTCTGTACGGGTCCCATACAAAATCTTTGTAATTATCGGAATCAGTTACGAACTTACTCAAAGCTTTCATGTTGGCGCGCCAATCGGGCCCGAACACCGTATTGATCGGAAAGCGCTCATAGCTTTCGTCGTCTCGAAATACGCCATTCTTGAAGAATTGATAGGTTTGTTTGGCCCTGTCTTCGTCGTCATCGAATTGATTGTAGACGATTCCAACCCACGCGCCGATGCAGGACAATGCCCATACATCAAAGGTTATACCGGCAGCGGCAAAAGCTTCCAGAGCCCCGATGTGCAGCCCTGCTGCTGGTCCACCACCGCCGAGCGTAATCGCTCTCTTCACTGGTCCACCACCGCCGAGCGTAGTCGCTCTCTTCGCCATTGGTCCCTCCATCTAATTTATCGTGTGGGTTATTCTCCGATCAGGTTTCTGAGTTGCGTGAAGAGGAGATTAATCGCTTTTGGGATCATTGGAAAGCGCGGTGGCGTCGATGGTCGACGCTTTTCTCGGACCTGCCGATCGCACTAGCGCACATCCACTAAGCGCCCGGGCTCGCGTATCGTGCGCGGTTACGTTTTGGCCTTCTCGTCCATTTGTGAACCAGTTCACGTTAGATATTTATCGCTGACGATAGTATGGAGTAGCTGCAGTCCATTCGTGACTTCCATTATTGTGAAGGTTTTCGGATGCCGGCCCCATGACGGTGGCGCCGCGCACACGGGGCCGGCGTTCGCAAACCTCCATGGGAGGAAACCGCGGGAGGGGCACGAGGGTGGCGCGGCGTGGGCTATGGGGATTTGAGTGCGCCGCGGATGAGGTGTATGATTGGAGTCGAGGCGATCCAGAAAAGTGACCGACGGTGAAGGGCTCATGCATGAGCGGTGGATTGGGTCGAACGCGGTGAAGTGCCAGACGATTTGAGACGACGGCTGGATCTTTGAGCGTGCAGTGCCGTGGCCGGCCGAGAGGCAGCGAGCGCGACGAGCAATTTTGCGGGATTGTGATGCGGTCATGAGGTGTCGATCCTGATGACGGTTGTTGGACCTGTCGGCCGATGCCATGGCGTTGTACCGCGCTCGAAGACCTCAATGATGACCATGCGACCGCCGCAGCACGGACAGTTCGGCTTGGTTTGATCGGCGGCGACAGCGGTGGGCTGGCGTTCGGGATTTGCAACGGCGAGCAGCTCACGCGCGCGTGCGATGTTGTCGGGGCGCGTGCCTCTGGCGAGCAGGCCATAGTGGCGGATGCGGTGGAAGCATTGCGGCAGGACGTGGATCAGGAATCGCCGGATGAACTCGGCGGCGGCGAGTGTCATGAGCTTCTGACGGTCACGCCCCTTGGCGCGATAATCTTTCCAGCGGAAGGTGACGCGGCTGCGGTCGCAGGCGATCAGCCGGCCGTTGGCAATGGCGACGCGGTGGGTATAGCGCGACAAGTAGGCCAGCACGGCCTGTGGTCCGCCGAACGGGCGCTTGGCGTAGACCACCCATTCGGCTCGGCGCAACGGTGCCAGATACGCTGCGAACGCCGGCGCGTCGGCGAGAGCGGCATGATCGCCGAAGAACTTCAGTTGGCCGGCTCCGTGGGCCGCGATGAGCTTCTCCAGGAACAGCCGGCAAAACAGGCGCGAGAGCACGCGCACCGGCAAGAAGAAGCCGGGCCGGCACGCCACCCAGCGTTCGCGTCCCGTGAGATGCCGCCGCCCGGCACGATCATACGTGCGGATGATGGGTGAGCGCCGAGCCCCAGGTATGGAGAACCGATGTGATGCCGACGCGGGCGCCGAGGTGCTTTGGGTCGGCCGCGATCGTGATCAGGGTCTCGGCCGAGGCCTTGAATAGCAGATCGTAGATGACGGCCTTGTTCTGGTAGGCGATATCGGCGATGGCCGCCGTCAGTGTGAACACCACATGATAGTACGGCACCGGTAACACGTCGGCCTCGCGCGCCGCCGGCCATTCCTTCGCCATGGCCCCCTGGCACTTCGGGCAATGCCGGTTGCGGCAGGAGTTGTACGAGATCTGGCTGTGCGCGCAGTTCTCGCAGCGCGCGACACGGCCGCCGAGCGCCGCCGTGCGGCAGTTCCCGATCGCCGACATCACCTTCAGTTGGCCGAGGCTGACATGGCCGGCGTTGGCTTGGCGCCATGCCGGGCCGTGGCCGCGGAAAATATCCGCGACCTCCAGCGATAGACGCGGCACGCGAGCCGCGCTTAAGCGGGCGGTTCGACTCTTTCGATTCTGCGGGCGATATGCTCCAGCGGGCTCATGACTTGCTGGATCGTCTTGGTAGCGACGCGCGTATAGAGCGCCGTGGTGTCGAGCTTGGCGTGCCCGAGCGGTCATGATTCATAA
>NZ_VSSR01000097.1 GCF_008123515.1 Bradyrhizobium cytisi | reverse complement strand
GCGTTGGAGTCACAACACTAGCTCTTGCCGAGGCCGGCAGAACCGATCAGAGATGAATTGCGGTCGCAGGCCGCGTACGCTGTCTAAGAAGCGTCAATCCCGGACTGACAGGTTGATCCGCGCGGTTCAGGAGATATTCCTCTGCGAGAAAGTCGTGATGGTGATGCAGTCCTCAACGTGATTTACCCCGATCATTGATTTTCGGTTGCGGTGCGGCTGCGCAATGAATTCGTGACAGTATATGACTTCTGCAAGCGATCCGGCTGCGCAGCAACGTCAGGCGGTGCGAATGCCGCGCAGACGCTCTGAGAGCCGCCTCAACAGTTCGATTGTAGTTAACATGGCGATGGAGAACAGGATCAGCACGGTAGCGGCAGCCGTAATGATCGGACTGATCTGCTCACGGATGCCGGAAAACATGACTTTCGGCAGGGTACGTTGCTCGGCGCTCCCGACGAAAAGAGCAATCACGACTTCGTCGAAGGAGGTGAGGAAGGCGAAGAGCGAACCAGAGATGATACCAGGAAGTATGAGCGGCAGGGTAACTTTGAAGAATCCGGTGATCGGCGGCGCTCCTAAACCCGCCGCTGCGCGGGTCAAAGCCTGATCGAAGCCTGTCAGCGTCGCGGTCACGGTGATAACGACGAAGGGCGTGGCCAACGTGGTGTGCGCCAGGATCAACCCTGCAAAGGTATTGAGCAGCCCGACATCTGCATAAAAGAAATAAACCGCGACCGCTGTGATAACAACCGGCACGATCATCGGCGAGATCAGTACAGTCATGACCGCTGTTCGCCAGGGGAAGTTCGGCAGATTGAGCCCGAGCGCGGCTAGCGTCAGGCAATACGAGCCATTGTCGTGGTCGCCTCTTCGACTGGGGAGATACGAATCGATGAGATACTGTGCATCTAATGCGTTTCCTGACCGCGGCGATAACATTCCAAGGGGCGTTTCGGGATCTACATCGTGGTCGGATTTCCTCCGGCAGCGCCGCTCAAGTTCGGGTGAGCCGCCTTGAGCATGACCTCCGCTACGAGATGACGGACGAGTTGATGATTGTCGCGAAGCGACTTTGGCTATCGGAACTCAATTTCACAAACGAAGCTCAATTGTGCTCTCTTGAGAATGCGTTCTCGCGTGCCGAGCTTAGCTCTGGGCGATCAATTCTTGTTATCGCGTTTACCGGCATCTCTTATGCCACCGAACGCTCGGATGTCATGCGGATCACCAGTCCGGCTGACGATAACACGCGCATTGACGCGCTGCGAGCGCATGCGGCCCGAACTTGATACTCAGACAGCTATTTTTGGCCGAACATCCGAACCATCATCAATCCGATAATCTTGCGGGAGGGAAACCGAGGCGAGGAAACGGGCCATTCGGCGAAGATGCGGCGCTGTAGAGAGCCATCGGTCTTGTGGGGACTTCGTGTTCTCCGCTTGCGCGTTTGCAACCACAAGTAATGCATTCTGGGAAGCGCCTGCAAACATGCCGATATCATGGAACGATTAGGTCTCTTCTGCGATCGCGGCACGCCTTCACGTGGCATTCTGGCTTGGAGCGCAAGCCGCGTAAAGAGTCCTCTGCCGCTGAAGAGGCGCCGCCGCCGCGCAGCACGACAGTGCGCCTAGGCACGCAGCACCGTCTTTCCGTTCTTGAGCACAGTCGCATCGCGATCAATTACGCGAGCCTCGAACGAGATCACACTGCGGTCTCGCCAGAGATCGATAGTGATGGCGTCGCCGGGGAACACTGGTGCCGAGAAGCGGGCTTGGTGGCTCAGGATTTTTGTGGGATCGTAATCGCAAAACTCTTGCAGCATGGCCCGGCAGGTGATCCCGAAGGTACACAGGCCATGCAGGATCGGTCGCGAGAAGCCAGCCTGCTTCGCGACGTCAGGATCGGAATGAAGCGGATTGAGATCGCCATTCAGTCGATAGAGCAGGGCCTGATCCGGCCGGGTCTCAAATAGGACTGACGAGTCGGGCTTGCGGGTGGGCACTGGGTGCGGCTCGGGCGCACCTTGCGACGGCCCGCCGAAGCCTCCGTCTCCGCGGGCGAAAGTGGACTCGGTGAGAGTGGCTACCTTCTCGCCTTTTTTGTCGATCCACACGGTCTCATCGACGACGACCGCACCTTTGTCCTTGCCCTTATCGTAAGCGCCGATCGTGCGAGTATTGGCCGTGATTGTGCCGGACGACGGCAGCGGCTTGTGCAGCTCGACCTTCTGTTCGCCATGAACCAACATCAGCAGATTAAGCTCGCTGATCCGGAGGCCTGACTTCTGGTCCGACGCGGGCTTGGCATACCCTCCCCTGCCCGAAGCTAGCACTGTGGCCACTGTCGGTGCGACCTTGAGATGCTTCTCGTACACGAACGACAGCTCGCGCTCATTCATTGGATCGCGGCCCATGCCAATCCCAAGCGCGTATAGCATCACATCCCTCTCACCATAGCTAAAGGTGCGCGGCTCGGTCTTCTGCTCCAGAATGTCAGGGTAATAGATCGGCAAGGAATACTCTCCGGAATTTGGGTTAGATTAAGGGTGTGATCAACCGATAGTTAAGTCCGCCATTCCCTTATCGCTCTGGATATCTTGTGGAACATGTCTCGGCGGCTGGCGACCGCCATTCGCGCACCGCGGACAAGATGGCCCATACGACTTTCTAGTGTACACTTGTGCCACTGTTTGCATCTAGCACGCAGTAGGTTGACGTGGCCGATACCTCGCCGCAGAGCCAGCGGAGAGAACGGGATGCGAAGCTTTCCGAGAGAGAGAGAGAGACTGCCCATCACCGTCACACAGCCTTCGCGTATTTGTTCAAGGATGCGATTGAGACCCGCGAATGTTCTGGAAAGCCCGGCCCCGACTTGAAGCAACTGTAGTGCAGCAAAACGCGCGCGTATCGGCGAGGTCGCACTAATATCCACCCCGCTGAAAGTGGGTCGAAGGTCATCAGAGATTCAGGCGCCGCGCTCGGCGTTCCTGGGTATTAATAGTGCGGCGAACGACGGCGGCTTGTGAATAAGGTCGCGGATAGCTCCGCGCTCGTCGCGAGCAAACGAGCCCCTATCGACCATCACTACAGATTTCGATGCCTGAGAGCGTTGCACTCGAATACGACCAATGGTGACCACAACGTTCGACATCGGCGGTATGTCACTCAAAGCCGCAATTTGCGCTCTCTAGCGTAAAAGATCTCGCTCAACGTAGTTGACGCGAGCACCATCTCGTAAAGGGCTCAGCTCGTTCGTGGCAGCCCTTTCTGATTGCAATACTACATTTCTCACCCTCCGATTCACCTCTTGTTTTTGAGCAGTTGCAGGGCATTGATGCATTCTTGGCGAGATCAATGCAGTTTTCCTGCTTAAGGTTTGTCGATCGCTCCGTTTGGTTTCGTGTCACCTCTGCTTGCGTGCCACGTGGCCACCTGCTGCAGCACCGATGTTGGCGTTAAACTGAAGAGCCTCACACCGGGTTCTAACGTGCTAGCGGCCCCAAGCCATCGTCCCCGTTGAATCCAGTGCCTCTGATTAGAGAATCAAGCACGCTTGTGTCGGCTGGAATGCATCACTCTAGAAAATGCGGGCAAAATCAGCGTGTGCTGCCCATCCCCAATCGCGCCGCGAACTTCGACAGTCAGGTCGTTTTTAACTGGAAAACTGCACGGAATTGCCAGAACTTAGCGGTTTTATTCACTGGGGTAACGTTAGCGTTGTTGATCCTAAGCGTCGATGTATTAGGCCAGCTGCAACTTGGCTATACTTGAAAGCAGAAAATGGCTTCAGAAAATCTGATGTTGAGCAATGGAGGCGCCTTGCAGCGGGTCAGCAGCCAGCGCGCCATTGATGCCGAAATTCCTTCGATACATCGCGGTGGTTCGCTGCCCTACGGTGATAGTTTGTTCTGCGACACACTTTCCCTTCCGAACATTGCGCGCGGGCTGAGACGGCGCGCGCCGCGGATTAGCAACACGCTCAAAATGTCGGAGCGGCCGCTGCGCAGCTTCGCAAAGCGGGAGGGACTTACAACGTGAGCGATCTTGAGACGTTCCGTCGGGAGACGCAGGCATGGCTCGAAGCGAACTGCCCGCCGGAGATGCGCCAACCGATCCGTTCGGAGGATGATGCCGTCTGGGGCGGCCGCCGAGCCGTTTACAAGGACCCCGCCCAAAAGGTCTGGTTGGACCGCATGGCTGAGAAGGGCTGGACAGCGCCGGACTGGCCAAAGCCATACGGTGGAGGTGGGCTTTCTCCCGAGGAGGCAAAGATCCTCCGAAGCGAAATGAGCCGTCTCGGTTGCCGCACTCCGTTGAGTTCGTTCGGGCTTTACACGCTCGGTCCGGCGCTCCTCAAATATGGCAGCGAGGAACAGAAGCTTGAGCACCTGCCAAAGTTGGTTCGCGGCGAAGTTCTTTGGTGCCAAGGCTATTCCGAGCCGGGAGCTGGCTCCGACCTTGCATCACTAGCTACCCGGGCGGAGGACAAGGGGGACCATTTCCTGGTGAATGGCCAAAAGATCTGGACCAGCGATGCAGAAAAAGCAGACTGGATTTTTTGTCTCGTACGGACAGACACCTTAAGCAAGCACAATGGTATCTCGTTTCTGCTGATCGACATGGAAACGCCTGGTGTCTCAGTTAAGCTGATCAGGCTGATCTCCGGCTACTCGCCTTTTTGCGAGACGTTTCTAGACAACGTGAAAGTGCCGAAGAAGAACCTCGTCGGTGAGTTAAACAAGGGCTGGGACGTCGCAAAATACTTGCTCAGCCACGAACGCGAGAGCCTTTCTGGCACCGGTCTAGGGATTGGCCAGCTGTCGCTCGGGGAGATGGCCAAGCGGACGGTCGGTACGGAGGCAGACGGCCGGCTGGACGATCCCGTTCTGCGTGCTCGCGTCGCTCTCTTCGAGGTCCGCGCTCAAGCGTTTATGGCCATGTCGGAACGCTTTACCGACGAGTTGAAGCACGAGCGTGCGCACCCCGCCCAGCCCTCGGTAATAAAATACTTTGGGACCGAGCTGAACAAGCAGCGGTACGAGCTGATGATGGACGCGGGAGGCTCGGATGCTCTGGAGTGGGAGAGCGAGCGGTCTCTCGGCGGCGCCCACGCTCGCGCTTGGCTCCGCACCAAGGCCAATTCCATTGAAGGCGGCACCTCCGAGGTGCAGCTCAACATTATTGCCAAGCGCATCCTCCAGTTACCCGGAGCCTAACATAGTGCCCCTCTTCCACACCGAAGACCAGGCAATGCTCGCCGATACGGTGCGGCCGTTCCTTGCTGAGCAAGCACCGGTTAGTCATATGCGCGCGCTGCGGGATGCGGACGACAGGACCGGCTTCTCGCCTGAGCTCTGGAAGCGCTTCGCTGAGCTCGGCCTGAACGGCGTCCTGATCGATGAGGCTGATGGCGGCTTAGGACTGGGACACGTCGAGGCAGGGATCGTGCTGGAGGAGATCGGCCGAAATCTCACGCCTTCGCCGTTTCTCGCGACAGCTGTGGGCGCGGTCACGATGCTAAAGGCCGGCTCGACGGCCCAGCGGGACGCTTGGTTGCCACCTATCCTTGCCGGCGAGGCCGTGGGCGTGCTTGCGGTCGACGAGACCGCCAGGCATCGGCCCGAGCGGATCGCGCTGCAGGCGCATCGGGTCGGCAACGGCTTTCGCCTGATCGGTGAAAAGCGCTTCGTGACCTACGGCCACGTCGCCGACTTCTTGATCGTTGCGGCCCGGACCGCCGGCTCCTGCGACGAGGAGCTGGGTGTCACGCTGTTCCTGGTTGAGCGCAATGTAGCGAATCTCACGGCCGAGGCAGACCGGCTCACCGATGCGAGTCTTGCCGCGCGTTTGAAGTTCGACGGGGTGGAAGTCCTCCAGGAGTCAATCATCGGCGAAATAGACTGCGGGTTTCGCAGCCTGACGAAGACGCTGAGCTCATTGCGCGCCGGCGCGTCGGCTGAGATGGTGGGAGTGGGTTCGGCCGCCCTAGAAATGACCGTCGGTTATCTTAGGCAGCGGAAGCAGTTCGGCCGCCTGATCGGCTCGTTCCAGGCACTGCAACATCGAGCCGCCCATCTTTACGCGGAGATGGAAGTGGCTCGCGCCTGCGTGCTTAAAGCCGAGCAGCTGCTCGACTGTGGCGACGCCGGCGCGGAACAGGCTGTGATGGTAGCCAAGGCTATGTCCGGTATGGCCAGCGCGCTCGCTGTTCAGGAAGGAATTCAAATGCACGGCGGCATCGGCATGACCGACGAGTATGATATCGGCTTCTACATGAAGCGACAACGAGTCTTGGCTGAGCTGTTCGGGGACGCCGACTACCATGCGAACCGCTTGGCGACGCTTGCCGGGTACTAACGGCCGAAGATGCAGGCGACGAGATCGTCGCCAGACTCTGCGAGGCTGAGTTGTCCTCGAGGCGAGCTATGTACTAGGCGGGCCAAATCAGCCGTCGAAAATTGAATCGGAACTTGCTCGAAATGCGGAACGCCTCGCGACGGACTTGGCGCGACTAGCCCAACTCGTACCTGCACCGCCAGCAGCAAGCATCCCTGCCGCACCGATCATGATCAACAGGAGTTTTCGAATGCGCGAAGCAGTTATCATTTCGACGGCCCGCACTCCAATTGGGCGAGCATATAAGGGCGCCTTCAACATCACGCCTTCCCCCACTCTCGCAGCGCATGCGATCCGAGCCGCAGTTGAGCGGTCGGGAGTCGATCCTGTTGAGGTTGATGACTTGATCTTGGGCTCGGCCCTCCCACAAGGCGTGCAACAATCAATTGGACGAACGGCTGGCTTGCGCGCTGGCCTGCCAGTATCTGTCTCTGGCATGACAATCGACCGTCAGTGCTCCTCTGGGCTGATGGCCATCGCAACCGCCGCCAAACAGGTGATCCTCGATCGCATGGATGTGGTCGTCGCCGGAGGCGTCGAATCAATTTCCACGGTGGAAACCAAGGAGGTTCGCCTCGGATCGGACCCCGAACTGGTCGCGATGCATCCCGACATTCACATGCCCATGATACAAACAGCCGAGGTGGTGGCAAAACGTTATGGCATCTCCCGGGAGCGCCAGGACGCCTATGCACTACGGTCGCAGCAGCTGACCGCGAAGGGCCAGGCCACCGGTGCGTTTGAGCGCGAGATCATTCCGGTTACGGCCACGATGGCTGTCGTTGACAAAGCGACTGGCACGATCTTCAAGAAGGAAGTCTCGCTTACTAAGGATGAAGGTAATAGGCCTGGAACGACGTTCGAAGCGTTGGCATCGCTCAAGCCTGTTGTGCGGGACGGCGTTGTTACTGCCGGCAATGCCTCCCAATTGTCTGATGGTGCATCAGCTTGTGTTGTGATGGAAGCAGAACTGGCCGCTAAGCGTGGCATCGCTCCACTCGGACGTTATGCTGGCATGGCTGTGGCGGGCATCGAGCCGGACGAAATGGGTATTGGTCCTGTGTTTGCTGTCCCCAAGTTGTTACGCCGCTTTGGCCTGTCTTCTGACGACATCGGTTTGTGGGAGCTCAATGAGGCTTTTGCCGTCCAGGTGCTCTACTGTCAGGATAAGCTCGGAATCCCCGACGAACGGCTCAACGTTAATGGCGGGGCAATCTCAATCGGGCATCCTTACGGGATGTCGGGCGCACGCATGCTAGGCCACGCGCTGCTTGAGGGCAAAAGGCGTGGCGCTCGATATGTTGTCGTGACGATGTGCGTAGGGGGCGGCATGGGCGCTGCCGGACTGTTAGAAGTCTTGTAATGTGCAGAATTCGAAGGACCTGCTGGAGGTTAAGGCCAGCAGGCACCTCGAAAAGCTTAATCTGCACGCTTCGCGTTCGGTTTCCACTCGTCGTGACGCGGCACATTGCATCAGCTGGGTGAAGGATTGGCATAAGCGCGGGCCAGCGGGTCTTGTCAAAGAACTTGCGAGCGTCAGGAACGACAGGGGCGCTCGTGGCGAAGCCATCCGCCGTACTGCCGAGGCCGTTGAATCAACGGCTACGCTGCGCCTGCGGTCACCCTCTGGTAGGCGTCGCCCCCCGGAGGTGATCGTCAGTTGA
The DNA here is from genome assembly GCF_008123515.1 of Bradyrhizobium cytisi. Taxonomy (GTDB): domain Bacteria; phylum Pseudomonadota; class Alphaproteobacteria; order Rhizobiales; family Xanthobacteraceae; genus Bradyrhizobium; species Bradyrhizobium cytisi. Next base: position 4,966 of record NZ_VSSR01000097.1, on the reverse strand, counting down.
TCGCCCGCGAGAGCAGCTTTTATCGGGATCAACCCGCTTACCGCCAAGCAAGCCGCGACAAGCGTGCTCGCGGCTCTCAATAACTTCCTCGTCGCTACCCTCCCTTCAATGCCTCCAGGATGGAGGCGATGTTGCCGCGCGACAATTCTCTGTTTTCCGACCGATAATTATATGGCACCGGGCTCGACCTGGCCCAAACCATCCGAATTCGGGAGCTTGATCACAAACTCATCATGGCCGCACCAAGACGCGGGCGCGCACGTAGTCGCCCAAGTAAATCAGATCGGTAACTCGCGCGTTGACGGCATTCAGCAGCGAGCCCGGCGCAGGATCCAGTATCACGCGCCCCGGCACGGCCGACCGCCCGTCGTGTTCGACATTGGTGGCGAGTGCCTTCACGACGCCCAGGAATCTCCACCTTGCAGGTCGCCCCACTCATCGCCACGAGAGTTCCGTTCAGCCGGTTGTTCGGTTGTTCTCGTCGATGCACTGGGCGACGAACGCGTCCTGCGGCTGCTCGTCGGCGGGCGCGGTTAGCTACTGGATTAAACTATCGTTGAACACCGCTTTCTTGTTCGACATGGTCAGCCCCCACCCCTGATCATGAGACACGAAGTGGCGATCCAGAGATCTTCGTCAAACCCTTCAGAGCGATGACCGTCAAGAGCGCAGCGCAGACTGTGGATCGGACGCAAAGTGCGAGTGGCGGCTCCTGGACGGCAGTAGGCAACCCAAGATCGACCCGGTTTCAAGATACTGACAGCCATATCAACGGCGGCAAGGCGTTGCGCTTTAAGCAGACCGGCACGCACTGACGCTTGAACCCATACAGGATGCCTGACGCAAGGAATGGCACTCTCATGATCATGAGTTAAGATCAACGTCGCTCGCGCATCGACGCTTCCTGGGCCACAGACGCAACTAACGTGCCATCGCGTTTGAATATTAAGCCGCGTGTGAAGCAGCGTCCACGTTGCGCGCTCGGTGACTCTTGAGCGAAAAGCAGCCAGTCGTCGGCTCGGAATGGTCGGTGAAACCAGATCGCGTGGTCAAGTGTTACCGGCAGTATCCGCCTGTCAAACAGCGAACGGCCATAACGCGCCGTCGCCGCGTCTAGCAACGACCAATCCGAGGCATAGGCCAGCGCACCAAGATGGAAAGCCGGATCATCAGGCAGCTTCGCGGCGACTTTGAACCAGTAGTGAACACGGCCATGGCCGCTCTTCAGTCCGACGTGGTGACCAATCTCGACCGGTCGCAAATCGATCGGACGATCGGGAAGTTCCACGGGAGTGCGTGGGTCATACCACCGGCGAATGCGTTCTGGCAGTTTGGCAAACAAGGGCTGCTTGGACAATTTCTCAATGGTCAAATCTTCGGGCGGGGGCACGCCGGGCATCGGATCCTGATGGTCAAGGGGGGGATTCTCCTCCCCGGCATGAAAAGAGGCCACGGCAGAAAAAATCGGATTGCCATGCTGAATCGCGGTGACGCGGCGCATCGAGTAGCTCTTCCCATCGCGCACGGCTTCTACCTTGTAGAGAATCGGCACGTGCGGGTCGCCCGGCTTAATGAAATAGCCATGTAGCGAGTGCGCTATCCGCTTCTCTACAGTGCGACATGCTGCTATCACCGACTGCCCTATCAGCTGACCGCCGTAAACCGGCTGCAAGCCCGGATTCTGAGAGACACCGCGAAAAAGATTTGCCCCGAGTGGCTCGAGATCTAAGATAGCGAGCGAGTCTTCCGAGAACTTGGACATTGACGTACTTTCGAGTTCTAATCGACGCCCCTGCAGGATATGGCACAGCCGCGAACGCCAATCCCAAATGCTCGGGGCCGACTTTTTCGAGCCTTAGTATGCGCGTGATGCGCGTCTCGTTGACGGGCAGCGCGCTCTATTTTGAAGTGCTTTGCCCAGACCAATTTTCGCGCCGCTTTGGTCCTGATTTGTGCAATCAATAGCGCGGCGGTGGCTGGATTCTACGTTTGCGCTTTGATTGGTTCACGTGCTCCTTGTTTGCGGGGGGCGTCGGGCCCGGTGGCGACGGCGTGCACGCAATTTCAGAGGTCTGAGAAGGAGTACCGTCGTCCCGCGGGTTGCGATCATTGCGTGCAGCCGGCTCAGCGCAGCCCAATGCTTGCGCCGGCGCGCTCCGGACGAGGCAACTCGGCATGCGATCGCGCGAGTTCCAGCAAGCGCTCGCGAACGTCTCCCTGCACCGCCCCGCTCCGGCCGCTGCCTGACATAACGTGAACCAACATTTGTTCACCCGTGGCTGCTGGCTTGTCGTCCCCTTCGCGGGAGAGCACGTGAAAGAGGTGCAGGCGCTTATCGTCGGCTCGCAGGACCTGCGTAAGCACCTGCACGCGGTCACCGGCGTGCAGTTCGCCTAGATGGGACAGATGCGTCTCGACTGTATAGTAGCTGCCGAGTTTTGACCGGTATTGGGCGTCGATACCGACGCAAGTGAGCAGATTGTCCGTGGCGATACCGCAAAGTTGTAGATAGCGGTTCTCTGTGATGTGACCGTTGTAGTCGACCCAGTCCGACGGCAATTCGAGGGTCGGCATCAGCAGCGGGCCAGACCCGCTGACGGGCTGCGGAATACGGTCGCGTAGCCCCTGTTCCCACCGCGCAAGCGTTTCGCCGGCACCATAGCGCTGTGAGCGCAACCCCTGCAGCACGGCAACGAAACAATCATCGCGCTGCCGTTCAAGCTCAGAGCCGGACAGGTTTTCAGTCCGCGCATCCGATTGCTCAGCAAGTTTGTTTAGGAAGGTGTCGGTGAGATCTGGCACGTCGGTTAGCTTCGACCACGGTCCCTTCAATTGCGGTCCCCATTTCTCCATGAAATGGCGCATGCCCTTCCCACCCCCGCCGACGCGGAAGGGGCCTATGATTGCCCGGCGCAGGCCGAAGGAGTAACGGACTGCATCATCGACCTCCTGCACGGTCGCCAAATCATCGTGGACAAGCCACAGCGCTTCGCGCCACATGGCTTCTTGCAGGCGGTTAGCAATGAACCCATCCACCTCCTTGCGTACAACGAGTGGATGCATCCCCACCGACTGGAAGATTTCCGCCGCGCGCGTCAGCATCTCGGGCGCCGTGCTCTGTGCGCCGCACAGTTCAACCAGCGGCAACAGGTACACTGGATTGAAAGGGTGCGCGACGAGAAAGCGCTCGGGGTGGTCCATCCCCGCAGCCAGCAATGACGGCTTCAAGCCAGACGTTGAGGAACAGATCAGTGTCTCGGACCGGGTCTCGCGACTGGCGGCCGCGAGCAGCTCCTGCTTGATATCCAAGCGCTCTGGCGCGGATTCTTGCACGAGATCGACATCGCGAACCGCGTCCGCGACTGAGTTAACCACCGTCAGCGAGCCCTCAGCGGGCAGCGGAATCCACGTCAGCCGTCTAAATGCTCGTCGCGCGCTGGCCAACGTCTCCTGGACGCGTTCGACTGCACCGGGAGCCGGATCATACAGCTTAACGTCAAGCCCGTTGAGGACAAACCGAGCAGCCCAGCCACCGCCGATTACTCCACCTGCCAGCAGACCGATCGCTCGCAGCCGCCTGGCCTCGACCAAATTTGTATTCTTAGACATGAACCTTAACTCTCTCAGACATGGACCTTGAGGGCGAGCTTCTCGCGCACTTCTTCAGGTCTCATCACCCGCACTCCGATCCCGTCGAGAATCTCCGCCGCCCGGTTGACGAGTTCCGCGTTAGTCGCCAGCCGACCGCGAGAAAGGTACAGATTGTCCTCCAGTCCTACACGCACGTTGGCGCCCACCAACGGTGCCAATGCCGCATAGGGAAGCTGCATCCGTCCGATCGAGAAGGCGGAGTAGACGGCTCGTGGCGGGAGCTGGTGGACCAGCGCCATCAGCGTGGTCAGATCGTCAGGAGCGCCGTAGCGTATTCCCATGCATAGCTGGATGAGCGGCGAGTCCCCGATCACCCCTTCTTTCACCAGGTCGTGCACGGTGACCAGTTGTCCGGTATCGAAAACCTCAAGCTCAGGACAAACCCCGAGTTCTTTGACACGCGCTGCCATCGCGCGCAGCATTCCGTACGTATTGGTCATGATGTAATGCCCCCCGGCGGAGCTCCAATTCATCGTCCCGCAATCGAGAGTGCAAATCTCCGGACGCAATTCTTCGACGTGCGCCAGTCGCTCAATCGCGCCTGGCAGATCCGTCCCCACCGGGTTCGGCGGCAAGGGAGCGTCGGCCCCACCGAGCGTAAGGTCGCCGCCCGCCCCCACGGTCAAGTTGATAACCGGATTGACCTCCGACTTCCGTATGCGCTGGACCACTTCCCGAAACAGCGCTGGATTCCGCGAGCCTCGCTTGGTCTCGGGATCGCGGACGTGGAGGTGCACCACCGCCGCCCCAGCGCGCGCCGCCTCGATCGCCGAATCCGCAATCTGCTCCGGAGTCACCGGCACATGCGGGCTGCTCGGAGCCGCCCCTCCCCCTGTAACCGCACAAGTAATGAAAACCTCGGAAATCATTCTCGCCTTCTCCTCTTTGCCAAACGGCGATGCGTTCCATTTGGTAGAAATAGTACCGGGCTCCCTATCTGAATTTGACTAATATGAGCTGCCGTGAAGGAGAAATTCGGCGCTTGATCGCCAGAACGCGAAGATTTTAGCGCGTCAGTTGGCACCGACGCGAGCAGGCCAAGGCTGGTCGTCTGCTTGAAAGAATTGGCCGGTGCGGATTCCGACGAAGTCGCCCAGGCGTACCGATATGAAGTCGCCCGGCACAAAGCATGATCCGCAGTGTTGTCGATGCCTGAATGCCGGACGGCCTTAACATACGGTCTACGTTAGCGTGACTTGTCGTTTTTGAGATAGACGCCAAAGCGGTCGTCGCGGACGGCTTCAGTTAGATCGCAGGGTCACATCACTGGCTCATGAGATCCGAGGTATTTTGAACTAGGGTCCAGACTCAATTG
>NZ_VSSR01000096.1 GCF_008123515.1 Bradyrhizobium cytisi | reverse complement strand
GAGTTGAGAAAGTTGGGCTAGGCGTCAGGGTACTGCCCCCGAGCCAATCCGACCCGGAGGATGCTTTCGAACGTGGCTCCAGCCGCCAGGGCTTCCCGGCTGGCGGCATAGAATTCAGCATACGGCGTATTCCAAGGACCAGACGATCATCCTTGTCGAACACGGCGAGGCCTTCGGGAATGACATCGAGCGCCTCGGTGAGATGGATGTGGACGGCTCGGGCGGCGGCTTCGGCCCGCTCTGCTGCCGCTTTGGCTTCGGCTCGAGCCATCTCGGTTCGATGACGTTCGGTAATTTCCTCGTGGGTCGCGACCCATGCATCATCTTTCATCGGCCGGTTGCGAATCCGCACCACGCGTCAGTTCGCCAATTCGCTAGTTCGATCGTGGTGTCTGATTCGTGGCGGATTACCGCCGCACTATTGCGCCAGGCCAGATTGTCTTGCTGGGACATCTTCGGCGCGCTGCCGACCGAATACCGAAGGTGCACAATTTCGTTCAGGGTTATGCCGGGCCGGACGACTTCCGGAACGAGGTCGTAGATCTCCAGATACTGTCGATTGCATACGATCAGGCGCTGGTCACCATCAAAAAAGCAGTGCTCCTGCGACATGTTGTTGAGCGCCGTATCGAAACGCTCGGCGAAAGCTTTGGCCTTTACGCGCTCTTCAATCGCTCGCCGTTCTGCGGCCCGCGCTCGGGCGCCTTCCTGCGCCAGACTGGCCTGGACCCTGATCAAATCGACGAAGTACTGGAAATTCGTCTTGATCACCCGCGCGAGCAGCCCGAGCACCAGCAGAAGGTTGACGCCCAGCGAGATCAGCCCCCCTCTCCGGAAAGCAGCAGTATCGCCGCAATCGGCGCGCCGGCGATCAGCATCGTCAGCCGCGACGCCGGGGGAAAACTGCCGAGGCAGTAGGCGGTGCCCACGCATCCCATGAAGACCAACAAGGCGACGGGCGCGCGCAAATTCGGATCCACGGCTTCGAACAGGGATAGAATCCGGAGCACGACTCCTGCATTGAGCACAACGCCCATGGCGAGGATTGTTCTGAGATAACGTCCTGCCTCCTCCGATGTAGGATCCCCGTTCAACCTGGTCCATTGGAGGCCGCGAGCAGGACGTCTGGGAGCGCAACCCTTAGCCAGGCTGAGACGGTGTCCGGGGGATCAGCCCGATGCTGATGCTGTTCACCAGCAGGACGGCGTAGAGAACCGGGATCTGCTCCGGAATTGCTCGACGAGCAGCGAACGGCCGAGCGGATCAGTGGCGTAGCCCAGAGAAAAAGCTTGCTGCGTTCGCGTCAGTACGCCCATTGATTTAGCCTAACCCTCCGCACAATCTAGGCTCGAATCATGAGGGAGCCGTAAAGCGGATTGGTGTGTCGGGACTTAACGGCGCTGCTGCAGTTGCGAACTTACGCCTTGGAGCGCCCCCGCCCGGCTTCGCGCAGGGTTATAACCGGCGACTGGTGGAAGGGGGGTCGCCCGAAATGCCTCCGCGTTCGCCAGGATAGCCACTCTCTGGACCGTCGAGCTGGAGGGGTGTTACGCGAGCCGCACACCAAGCTCTCCAGTAACAACGATGCGACAATCGGCGGCGTGATGAGTATCGCAACGGCTCGGCAGGTCTTCGACGGGTTAACGACGCTGTGGCCCTGTCCGCAATCTTCGAAAGAACACAAGCCCGCAACGCAACGCCGGTGAACTTACCCAGACAACTGGTCTCCACCAGGCCGTGGTCCTAACCGCCGGTTCTGCACGACCAGTGTTGAATGTCGCTCGCAACCGAGACTAACCTGGAATCTGCACCGGCAGTGCGGAATAACCGTGCACAAAATTAGATTCAACTCGCTCCGGTTCGCCGACCACCTTTACCTCCAGAGATCGGTTCAGCATCTCCTCCCATAGGATTTTCAGCTGCAGCTCTGCAAGATGCCTACCCGCGCAACGATGAATCCCAAATCCAAATGAGAGATGTTGTCGTACATTTTCTCGATCAATGATGAAGCTGTTGGGGCTCGCAATGACCTCGTCGTCTCGGTTGCCAGAGATATACCACATCACAACTTTATCGCCTCGCCTGATTTGCTTGTGGCCTATCGTCAAATCGTCCACAGCGGTCCGGCGCATGTGCGCGATAGGCGTTTGGTATCGTATAATCTCGGATACCGCCCCGGGCACTAGCGAAGCATCATCGCGGAGTTTTCGCAGTTCGGATGGATTTTGGCTCATGAACAAGACGCCACCGGTAATTGAGTTGCGCGTAGTATCGTTACCTCCAACAATCAGCAGAATGAGGTTGCCCAGGAACTCGCGCGGCTCCATGTTTCGGGTCGCCGGTGAATGCGCCATCATCGAGATCAGGTCAGCGCGCGGCTCGGAATTCACCCGTTCGCTCCAAAGCCGTGTGAAATAGTCCAGGCACTCGGACAGCACCACCTTCCGCTTTTCCCAGCTGTCGATCTGGTGGCCCATTTGTGGAGTCAAGGCGGCTACGTCCGACCAGTAGGTCAGCAGCCGTCGATCCTGAAACGGAAAATCGAACAGCGTGGCCAGCATTTGAGTCGTCAACTCGATCGAGACTCTGTCGACCCAGTTGAAGGTATCATTGCGCGGCAAACCGTCCAAGATCTTCTGAACCCGCGAGCGGATCAAGCCTTCAAGCTTCGCCAGGTTCTCCGATGCCGTTATCGGACTGACAGTCTTACGCTGCTGAGCATGGACAGGAGGACTCATCTTAATAAAACTGGGTGTCCAATACTTCTCCGGCGGGTCGACAATCGTGACGCTTCGCTCTGACGAGAATACTGTGTGATTTGAGTCCACGGCTATGATGTCGCGATATTTTGTTATCGACCAATATGGACCGTATGGGCTGTCTTCGCAATAATGGACGGGATCTTCCCTTCGCAGCCGCTCGAAACAAGGCCAAACGGTATCATCCTGAAAGCGCTTGGGCTGGCTTACATCAAGGCGGCTCAGCGGGATATCAGCCTTCTCGCAAGCGTTCTCTGCCGATAAGGCTGTCATGATTGTCTCCCCGACATTGGTGTACAATTTTGGTTGCTCGGCTGGGTGCGCTGTTTAGAGTTCGCATGCAAGCTCGGTCGAAAGACAACGAGCTTGGGCCGTACAGTGACAATGTGTGGCGCATGTCCATGGCTCGGGCTCGCGAGAGCTCGCACGATCGTCAGAAATCGGAAATCATCTTACGGGCGAAGTGAGGGGGGACGTTGGCTCGGCCCCTGTCGATGTAGAATAACGGAAACACGAGCGAAGCTCCCCTATCAGGATTGGGAGGCGCGCGAACTCGATTTTTGTGGTAACAGACGCAAGTACTCGCGATGGCACCCAGCCGCTTATCCTCATTTTCTCGGGCAGGCACGCCCCGTTGCCACTCGACTACTTACATTGCGCGAGCAGATGGAACTCTTATCACAGTAGGGACTAAGAAGAGATCGCGGTCCGCCAAGGACTCGTTTTTCCTTCTGCATGCGATGCGGGCTTTCGCAGAATGAATCAACAGGAGGAGGAGAAACAGGAACACGAGACCAAACCGGCGGTGGTGCGCGAGCCGGACGAAGGGTAAACTAACCTGAGGTCGCAGCTGGCATTAGAGTAGCTTCCATGCGCTGGAATAGAAGCGAATTGGCAAAGTTGGAAAAGCTTTGGGCCGCGGGACAAAGTGCCGCGCAGATCGCGCGTCATCTCGAGTGCAGTCGCAACGCTGTTTGCGGCAGGCTAACGCGGCTGGGCCTCACTCGAGGTCACAAGCCACCAACAGCAAAACCCAAGATTAGACCCGCCCCCAAGCGAGGGCCGACGTTGATGGCGGCAGGTCGCCATTGCGTCGGAAAGAAATTGTCGCAAAGGGCGCTAGATACGCAGCAGCTTCAGGCGATGAGCAAGCGGCAGCTTTACGCGATGCTAGCTGCGGCGGTCAGGAATACTGCGTAGAGCTGAAAGGCGCCGCGATGTCCCGGGCCTAGGCGCCGTACTTGGTTTATGCGGACGATGCGCGCTTTGCGGCTATCGGACGAACAATGATGTCGAGTAGAACGTTCGCGCGCCGGGAGGGCTCAATCGTAGTTCAAGTCATCCAATCTCAAGAGGCTGGATGGGATGCACGAACTAGGGTCTGTACCTAATTAGCGCCATGTGATTCTCTTGCCTGCGTGTTCTTGATTCGGGGGCGAGAGAATGCGTGCGGGTTTGTTTTGGCTGAATGACAGGCAATGGGCTCGTATCGGACCTCATCTGCCGACGGGACTGACGGGGCCGGATCGGGACGACGACCGGCGCATCATCAGCGGTATCGTTCACATGCTGCAATCGGGTGCGCGATGGCGTGATTGTCCGCGCGAATACGGTCCTTACACGACGATCTACAATCGCTTCAATCGCTGGGCCAAGCGCGAACGATGGTGCGCAATCTTTCAAGCCCTGGCCAAACCTGGCAAAGATGCCGTCGTGCTGTCGCTCGACTCGACTTCGATCAAAGCTCATCGGTGTGCCTCCGGCGGAAAAGGGGGGAGCACAATCAGGCAATCGGCCGCTCGCGGGGAGGCCGTACGACAAAAATCCATGCGCTGAGCGATCCGCTCTGCCGACCGGTCGTCCTGCATCTGACCCCAGGTCAGGATGCCGACATCGCTGCCGCGCCCGATGTTCTGGCGCTCGCACCACCCATGAGCGCGCTTCTCGCAGACAAAGGGTACGACGGGGACAACCTTCGCGCTGAAATCGCTAGTCACGGCGCCAAGCCCGTCATTCCCAATAAATCCAACCGTGTCGTCATCCACCGCTTCAACAAGCGTGCCTATAAAGGCCGAAATGTCATCGAACGCTGCTTTTGCCGGCTCAAGGACTTCCGCCGCATCGCCACACGATATGACAAGCTCGCACGGAACTTCTTGGCCGCTGTTCATCTCGCCGCTCTCGTCGCATATTGGCTCAATTGAGTCTGGACCCTAGAAGAAGTCAAAGGCGTTCTGGTTATTGAGCCTCGTTTTCGGCTATGCGTTTTCGGGGAAGCGCCCGGCGTGCTGATTTGCGCCAGTGTTTGGAATATTCGGCACGGGCCCACGAACTGCACGAGCTCAGGTGAAGCCGCTTGACCGTCAGCCAGCTCCAACGTCTGCTACCGACATGAGGAGAGCTGGACTGGGATTGAACGCGCGGGAAATCATCGAGGTTCGTCCGTGCCCGGCGGTGAGACCAGTGGCGCCCCTCCGACGGAGGTCGGCCCTTGTGGTTTAGACGGAGGCGCGAGTTTCCTCACCGGCTTCGGATCGGCTTGAGCTGACGGCGGAGAGGGAACGGAAGGACGTGAAGCGGTGAGTACCAGATTCGGCAACGAGTCGATTCGTGAGGTCAGCGCTGCAATTTGATCGGAAATTCGTTTTAAGTCTGCCTCCTGTGCAGTGATGCTGCGGTTGAGCTCGGCTATTCCATCGCTCGCCTTCTGTTCTCCCGATATAACCTCAGATAGAACCGCCCTGTCGTCGGGCGACATGTTTCGCGTTGGAGCGGCATCACGAACTGCCGAGCTCTCGAGATATTGTCTGACGTCGGTCAAAAAGTAGACTCCTGCAGTGCACAGACACACGAAGACGACCACCACCCACCCTAGGTGCCTTGACGATCTGTGCAAAACCGGCGGCAACTCTGAAGCGGCCGGCTGTTCAATTGCATCCATCACTTCTCGCTCGCCTACCCGGCTCATTAGCTTTTCCACTCCACTCGACAACACACTAACGCCAACAGCCCTGGTGCCGCCCGACAATCGACAATACGCTGTCCGTCACTCATATAGATCGTTTGGTCTTACCTCCTATGCGGCAGAGCGAGCCACGCGACGCGAGACTCGTTGCACGCGGGCGCTCCTACATCATAGCGCGCGCACCAAGCAATAGTTGTCGAGTTGATCGGAGGCGGAGCATTTTGGCGCAATCTACCACGAACATCCCTATAACCATTTATGCGCCCCATGCCCGAATCGCGTCGGCCGCAATGATAAGCAACGTTTCGCTCCTAGCCCCAGTTCGGCGACACTTCCGCCGAGCAATGGGCGCATGAAGGGGTTTCTCAGCTCCGCGGGACCCATGAACGAGGCCCTCCGGCAATGCTCGCATGGGTGAAGTTCGACTGCGTACCTGCGCGGCCCCGAACCGGCGCAAGATCGATGGGGAATACGCCACGCAGCAGTCAACTACCAACCTTGTCAGTTGATGAAGATTACGGGGTAGTGGATCTTGGTCAATGAACCTCGCACGAGTCAGGTTGTGAGGCAGTTCGAACTCTAGCAACGTCAACGGCCCTGGCGGATGTCTCGCTGGCGAACATTGTAGATTACCGACGGAGTTGAATCTGAGGCCTCGTCGTGGCCGGGTTGATTCGAGTATCTCGCCTGCAGCAATTGTCATCTCTTCGAGAGGAACGCCTTGCTATCCAACAGCGTGTTTCGTCAGCAGATCGGCCGTGGCGTAAGCTCCCAATTGCCTAGCGACACCCCGGATTACTGTCGGCAAACAAAGGAATGAAAAAGAATTCGCTTGCGACCACAAACTTCGTAAACACGGGATAACAATCGTTGCGGACCTCGATTCTGGAAAAATATTGCGATGCTTGCCTTCCTTGGTACACCATCTATCCAACTGTAGCCCAGTTCTCCACAGTGGTCGGCGCCGAAGCCTCTGAGAAATGGCTGCAGCGCCTGCCGGTCAATGACTCGGTGTCACTCTATTTCCACATTCCGTTCTGTCGATCCATTTGCTGGTATTGCGGCTTCGCTCGAAGCATCACTCGCCGGGATTCACCCATCCTAGAGTTCTTGGCGGATCTTCGTAAGGAGATCGATTTGGTCGCGGCGCAGGTGCCGCAACCGCTGCCTGTGAGCGACGTGCACTTCGGCGGTGGAACGCCGACCCTCATCGAGGCAGCGGAGTTCCGGCGGCTGATGGAATTTCTGCGCCGCCGCTTTGCGCTTTCGAAAACGGCCGCCATCGCTGTTGAGATCGACCCGCGCACGTTCACGCTCGCCACATCCGAAGGGTTAGCAGCTGCCGGCGTGAACCGCGCAAGCCTCGGCGTCCAGAGCTTCGATCCAATTGTTCAAAAGGCCATCAACCGCGTCCAGAGTGAGGCACAAACAGAGCGCGCTGTCGAAACGCTGCGGCAGCATGGAATAATCCGCATCAACTTCGACCTCATCTACGGTCTGCCAAATCAGACGGTGCAGTCCTGCGTTCAGACCGCGACTACGGCGGTGGCGATGCGACCAGACCGGCTTGCGGTATTCGGCTACGCGCACGTTCCTTCCTTTAAGAAGAATCAGCGCCTGATCGACGAGGCAGCGCTGCCAGACAGCCCTGCCCGTGCAGAACAGGCTGCCGCGATGGCCAATACACTGATTGCAGCGGGCTACCGCCAAATCGGACTCGACCATTTCGCCTTGCCGGACGATGAGCTCGCGCTGGCGCAGAAAGCCGGTCGCCTGCGGCGGAACTCACTGGGTTACTCGGCCGACACCTGCAATAAAGTGATCGGCTTCGGCCCGTCGGCCATCGGTCGGCTTGGCGACGGTTACGTCCAGAACGAAGTTACAGCGGGTTCCTACAGCGGCCAAATCAAAGCCGGCCGTCTGGCGACGTCAAAGGGCTACTGTCTCAGCCTCGAAGACCGCGTCCGGGCCGCGATTATCGAGCGGCTAATGTGCGATTTCGAGGTCGACGTGCCGGCAATTTGCGTTACTCATGGATTTGACCCGGCCTCTTTCCTCGGTTCAGGCGAACGCTTGGCAATGCTCGCTGAGGATGGAATCGTGCAAATGGAAAGGGGATTTATCCGCGTGAGGCCGGAGCATCGTTTTCTAACTCGCGCTGTGGCAGCCGCATTCGATGCTTATCTTGGCACGCCGCTCTGTTAAGACCAGCCAAGGAGCGATGATCGGATGAAATGCATTACCTTTCGCTGTACGCGCCAGGAAGCCCGGCGAACGAGTTCGCTCGCCTGGTACAGTCACAAACAGCTCCAAATCGGTAAAAGACGCCGTGGGCAGCTGTGCGACGAGAGCCGCCCCGGCCCTCGCCGCGAAGACAGCTGGACGCATTGCTGCCGGGAATTTGACGCCCGCGACTGCAACGCGGCATGACCGCGAACCTGGACAAGGTTCATCACATCACCACCATTGCCCGTGTGACCGCGAACCTCAACCAAGAGGACGACTGGCTGCGGGACGTCACCAACGAAATGGAGATCGAGGACTCGGCTCATCGCGGCCTATGGCGTCGGGGAAGATGGCATCTCGGCGTTCAGCGACTTCGGTATCGAGAACCTGATCGAGCTCGTCCGGATGTACAAAGATCTCTGACCTGGCTCAAGCGCTAGCAGCCGGAATACTCCATCAGCGCGCCGTCTACGCTGGATGCGTACTCCCAGTAAACCGCAGCGATTCGTCGTGATGACACGCGGCCCCTATCGATGTGCATGATCGCCGCTCGACCGAAACGCTACGGGCTGCGGCGTGCAATCCAGAGCAGCAACTCGTCCACGCCATGAGCTAAACCACGGAGCACAAAACGAGCAGCGCCGGCGCGACAGGGCGCGAACGATAATCGAGTAGCACAGTTAGGACCAGATCCGGCGGGATCACGGCCTGCGAAAAGATCGTTTCCCGTAAGAGCTTCGCGCAAACCTGGATCGAAGCGACGATTTCCCGCATTTCACCCGTCGACGTTGCCATACCGGTCCTCCGTGAACGCCGGGACGGCCTCGCGCCGAGCGGCACAATACCTGCGATTCGGCAGCGACAGCCGACCTCCCGCCCGGTCAACTACCAAACCTAGCAATTGATGGAGATGACGGACACATGCCAGTCAGTGCCGGGCGAAACTCGCTCGGGCCACATCAGGGAAGAAGTCGCGACGCGATATAGATCTCGTAGATCCAATGGAGCTGATGGATGTTCTGTCTCGTCGTCCGCAGGTATCAAAACGTCCCCAATCGCGCCCTCCATCTTCCGATGAGAGCCAATCAAGGCCTTGTGGCGGCGTCGGCGAGCTTACGGGCCTCAAAAGATGTTAGCCCCTTCTGCCCGCCTGTGCTTCATCCCATCGACCAAGCTGCGAGCGGTGTTTCTTGGATCCGGCATGTCGTTCTGCGAGCTCCGCTATTGGCGCTGCTCTCTGTTCAAGAACATCGCCTTTCCTATTGGCGGCGGATTTGTCGCAAGGTCCCCTGGGCTCCGCGCGTCGGACGCCAATCTCTCGCTAGCGAACGCTCACACCAGGCAGGCCACTCTCGATGTCGACGCGGTGGAGCAGATGCCTGCATTCGATTAGCGATCGAGCGGCTGGGTTGTGTCGCGCTGGGTACCCACCACGTTGGCCAAGCTGCGCCAGCAGTGGTGATAGCGCGGAAGGCTGAGTGGGTCTTGTTCGCATACAGACGCCCGCCTGGTGTCCAGCGCCACCCAGACCGCCTTGAGGGCCACGGATTCGACATCCGCTCTAGGCGGTCAGGTGGAAGTGCACTTTATTCGAATCGACGGACGCGGAAATCACCATGCAGCGTTGCGTTATAGCGCCGGTATCCATGCGGGCATACCCGGCTGGCATAGTCGCTTTCATCTCTGGACCAACTGCGAAGCCGAGAGGGCGCATTCTCCTTTCCCTGATAGCTAGTCTCGCCGGCAGTTCGGCGGCAGCAACTGGCGAGATCTCTGGCCCAAGAAGCCACAGCCCCGATGAGCTCGCCGAGGCAAGAAGCCGAACAATTTCGGATCCGGCCATGACATTCCGAAGCGGCCGGCCCAAGGGAGCAGCGTGCCTTTCTGGGAGCGCCCCGTCAAAAACAACTACGTCTACCACAAAGCGCGACAGTGCCCTGCAGCCTGCCAAGAGCAGAATTCAAAAGCAGATCGACCCATTCGCAAAATTCGAGAACCTCCGCGAAAACGGCGCCGCGTTCACTGCTCCTGGTCCTGCGGACACGATAGATCAGGATACAGCTTCTGTCAGATCCGAGCTTTCGGATCTCGGGATTGGATTTGCTGGCTGGACCCTAAACACGTTTGTCGACAATGAACTCGGTAATGCCGCCAGAAGCACCATCGCCAATCAGCAATATGTCGGCCAGAATCCGACATTTAGTACGGTCAACTCCATGATCGTGACTTATGACCTCGCTCGGTTTGGAATTCCCGACGGTCAGATCGTGGTGGGAGCCGAGCATCAATACTGGACGTGGAAAAGCGCCGGGCCAGACCGACTGGGACTCAATGCAATTTCTTACTATCAAACGTTCTTCGACAGGAAGATCGAACTCAAAATGGGTTACCTCAGGAACCAACATGAGTTTGCGGGCGCCGGAGAAAAGGTTTTTGGACCCTCGTCGAAGATGCTGTTCCAAGCGGGCATGAGCAACAATTGGGCGCCAACGCCGGCCCTTAATCTGAAGTACAATTTTGATGATCGCTTATATAACAAGCTCTCAATCCAGCGCTCGCTCAGTCCAGCCGGTCAATATATGCATGTAAGCGAAAATCCCACTGGGTTGAACTGGAGCACGCGCGACGCAGGCACTCTTTTGCTTGATGAAATTTGCTATAAGAACAAGCCTACTCCCGGGGTACCCGAGACTTGGCTGCGGGCTGGCGCGGGGTTTAATAACAGCAGCTACACGGACCTACAGCATCCGACGCAACCGACAGCCAAGGCGAACAGCGTCTACTATGTAGCTGCGGACAGGCAATTCTGGCAGTCTGCCGTCCACGACTCGGCATCTCGCGGAATCTATGGCGGATTCTCTGCAATGTACGCTCCGCCCGACCTAAATAGGGCTAGTCAGTACTACGAGCTTCGCCTTTATGCGAAAGGCCTGTTTGACAGCCGGCCCACCGACCAGATGAGTCTTGTTGTCAACAACACCATCTGGAGCCATTTCGCGGTGGACGCTGCACTGGCGAAAGAGCAGCTGGCGCACCGCGACAGCACAGCAATTTCGGGACAATATACGGCGCATCTGGCGCCCGGAATATATGCAACCGTAGGACTGACGTACATCAATCACCCGACAAGCATTACCTACACGCCACAAACGGGACACGCCCTGAATATATTTTTATCTACGTCGGTATTCTTCTAAGGCCGCAGGACTGCGCGTGAACTCACCGCCATGTAGCCGATATCACAATCGCCGTTTTCAATGGCTTGGGCCCATTTATCACGGCAATTTTGGTATCGGCTGTGCTCCTGGCGCGAAGCCCGGGTATCACGTAAATTGAGCCGTGATGTCCAAGGTAGCATGTGTGGGGAATGGTAGGCTAAAGCCTTCTGCTTCGTCTACGACCGATAGGCCGACGTCATATTGCGCAAGACCTATACCCTCGGCCGCGGAATGATCTCCGATGCTCAATTGTTCAAATCGAGTGCTGATCTTGCGCCAGCGACATTGCTTTCGATGCCTGCTCGCGCTGCTCGCCAGGCTCGCTTCCAAGCTCGTACTCTGCCATGACAGCGCTCAAACCGTGCCCTCGGAGCTTAGTTCCCCTCGCGAAGAGGCGTGGTAATCGGAACCGCGACACAGATGCCGAAACTAGCCAACTGCGGCAATCGCGCTATTTCTGTCCCACGCTTGTGGCGCTGGCCGAAAGGCGATGCGCAAGGTCGGCGGAACCGTACTCCCCTTCGGCGGCAGATCAACCGGCCGCGGCCGGATGACCTGCGCCACTCGGTGCTGAATCATTTTCCGCTGGGTCGAGATGAGCTTTCAGCATCTCACTTCAGCAAGGAGGGTCGCCTCCCGAGTCTGCGGCGCGTTAGCCCCTCCCATCCAGTTGCGCGTGGCGTTCTGCTCGGTGAACTTCTCGTCGCAAGAAGTCTATTCGCGCGAACATGCGATAAGAGCAGTGCATTACCGGTGAATTTTCCGAGCCCTGCTAGGCAACCTTCGTGGAGGGGTGCTTCGTCGTTTTGAGGCGCGTTACACTGCATCGGCCGTCGACGCTGACAGGCGCGTCACCATCGATTGTGGCACGATGAACGACGCGATGCTGGTCACCGTAATCGTTGACCGCATAATGCTGCGTTGCGCGGTTATCCCAAATCGCGACATCGCCTTCTTTCCAGCTCCAGCGCACGGTGTTTTCGGGCGCCGTGATATGGGACTGGAATAGATCGAACAGCCTCTGACCGTCGCGCTTTGGGATATCAATAAACCTTTGCACCACATCGCCGAGCACCAACGCACGCTCGCCGGTCTCGGGATGTACACGGACCACCGGATGCTCGGTCTCGTAGATTGTTTTGGTAAAGACCTCATCAAAATGCTTCTGGTCGATTTCGCGAACACGGCAGGTCCCGGCGTAGTCGAAGGCGTTGCTGTGAACGGCCCAGAGTTCGTCGGCAAGCCGTTGCAGCGGCCGCGGCAGATCCAGATAGGCGGCCACAACGTTCGACCAAATCGTATCGCCACCGGACGATGGAATCACAACGGCTCGCAGCACCGCAAGTTTGGGATAGGCCGCGAGAAACGTTCCATCGGCGTGCCATACATCAGCCCGACTACCTCCGCGCGCGGAATCAAGCTCGATGATCGAGGTCGTTCCATTGATGGTACCGAGCGTCGGATGCGGCACTAGCCTTCCCAAACAAGCAGCAAAGCGCTCCTGCTGCGCGTCATCAAGATGCCCCTGATCACGGAAGAAGATCACCTTGTGTTCGAGCAGCAAGCTGTTGATCGCAGCGATGGTTCGGCTCGGTAAATCACCCGAGAGCTTGATATTTCTGATTTCAACACCGATGCGCGCTGCGCGCTTGACGACGTCGGTCGGTGGAATGACACTATCGGTCGAAGCCGTTTCTTTCATTGCGAACTCTTCCAAGCTTTGCGGATTCTTCAACAATAAGGGTTAGGGTCACTCGGTTTCGAAGGCGAACCTCGCGCTACGGGTACTCTCGAGCAAGCACCATGCCAGTCAAAAAAACGGAGCTGTGAAGGTCCGTCAGGTAGCTGATCGGATGATAATTCGAACAGTTGCCATGAACTCGATGCCGCCTCCCCTCCTCTTTCCAACCGACCCCGCCAAAAACCGGACGTAAAAATTTGAGACGAGCGCCTGGGTCGGCGGGGGAAACGGCATAGGGCTCATAATCGACAGGAATTGTATTGCTCGGCACACGAAGAGAAAGGCCATACGGTCCTCGTGCAACGTCGGGCAGCCAGCCGTGCGTGCCGTTCTCCGTCCAGTATGCGCCTTCCGCTCAACTGTTTGCGGCAATCGGCCAAGTCTCGAGCCGCGTCTGCGAACGAGCCATCACCGGCTCTCAAGGTGTCCGGGACCTGCCCCGGCCGTGATCACGGCCGGAACATCATCCGCTCGAAATGGAAGAGGAATAGATGATCTTGGAAGAGCTCCAAACGACCGAATTACGGTTTCATCTAGGCGAAAGCCATTGATCCGCGGCACTGGGGTCGCGATGTTCTCGATGCACCGACGTCCGAGCACGGTAAGGCAGATGTCCTGCACGGTCCCGCTGGATTTGCCTAAGAAGCCAAAGATATGTCCACTACCAGTCTTTACAGGTGTTTCAATGTTGTCAAAGTAATTACCCTCGATCAGTGCTTGCACCGATGATCCAGCATCCACCGCATGGAAGAATCCGCCGCTCTGTTGCGCATTCGTGTTGTGGAAGTAATTGTTAACGAGATGAATAATGGCCTGCGCCCCGTCGATGTGCGGCGCCCGCCCCGAGATCTCATGGAAATAGTTATTCGCGATGGTGATCGTCTGCGGGACACCAAGAAACAGGAGATTCCAATAGTGCTCCCCGTTGCAATACGAGGAATAGGTACCGCTGCCATCGAAGTCGTTCCAGGAAATCGTAATATTCGTCGTAGGGCCAAAGCCGCCGGCAATCATCTGCCGCCCGGTATTATGAAATCGGTTGTGGTCGATCCAAACCAGGTCGGCTCGTGCAATTGCGATAGCATCGCCGGCAAATATCACGCCGTTATTGATATCACTGATGGTCAGGTTGCGAATAACGACGTTGCTGACCCCATTCAGGCGCAGCCCCTTTCCTTTGATTGTAGCACTCGGGCCAACGCCGATCACTGTTTTGTTTGAGCCAATTTCCAGCGGACGCTTGCCGGCCCTATCGAAGCCGACCAACATCTTCTCCTTGCCATCGCAATGCGCGTCGTTGCCATCCATAAGAAGAAGGGATTCACGATTGTAAGGGGCCGGACAAGCACGGCCATATTGGCAACCCTGCCCCTCGCCTCGCCCTTCCGTGCCAGTAAAGTCTATGGTTCCTATTACCTGGATCTCGCGCGGACTATTATCATTGCAATACCCGAAGCTGTAGGAGCGACACAGCTCATAGTTCAGATCTTTGGTTGATCTGACCTGAACTACCTCGCCTCCAAGGCCGCCCGTCGCTCCAACGCCAAAGCCTTTGAGGGCTTCCAATCGCACATTGTTCGATCCGAGCACGGAAGAGACGCCGAGGACGACCGCAAGTCCGCCGAGCACGCGCAACGAACGCTTGATGTGCTTCATCGTGTCCTTCATAGGCACATGCTCTCTCTGTTAGCCGGAAAATCCGCCCGAGGACCGGGACTCTCGAACTCAAATGCTGAACTGGAATAGGCCATCAGCATGCGGCGTTAACGCCATCGGATCGTCCTCAATAAGGCAGGATCGGAATATCGGAGCCATGCTACACAACAGCCGAAGTGTGCGGCCGCAGGCTTCGTATCAGCTGCTAACGCGCAGTCAACAGCTCAACAGGATGCGACGACCGATCGAACGTTGATACAGAGCGACAAAAATCCACGCATCGCGCCCAGAGATATCTCAGATCGAGCACTGTCCTGGTGCCGGCGAGATGGATTGATTAGGCGAATCGGCAGCCATTCGGCAACGATTTTCGCGCAGTTCAACACAGATCCCGCCTGACATGAGGATTCGAAATATCCTGGGCGAAAGACCGTGTGAGATGCCGAAAAGCTCTAACCTCCTCGAGAACGACCGTTTGATCGAGATAAGCTTGGCAATTCCAGAATACTGAAGGCTGCAACACGTTGGCCCGGGCGAATGGGCCGTCACTCGCGAAGTTTCGCTGAACCGGCGGGAGGCTCTTCGGTGTTTTCGACCAGCACCAGAACGCGTTGTGCAATAGTTCGCATCGCGCGGGAAACAGATAGATGGGGCGGCTGGGATCCTCGAGTTCCTGGATTGCATGTCGGATGTCAGGTCCCTTCTTTTGCGATACAGATGGGCTAGATTGGCCCCATATATCGCGTGCCGGACACACACGAGAGATGCCTCCTATCGATTTTATGACCGGCAATCATCACGCCGACGGAATGGCTACGATCTCCTTGTTTTTGATATGTCCCTCCAGTCCGGGGGCGAATCTAGCGCAGCCAGTCACCACCAACCTGCGAGTCGCGGCGCGGCGAGTTGATGCGGCAGGGCTCAGCCGCAATTCTGGTCGTCCCACTCATAGCCCTGAGATGAAGCTGCTCATGTGTTGCAGTCATCGCCACCAAAAGCCGAATTCGTCTGCAAGCGCCGCGTGGAAGGCAACGGCTGGCCAGCTTGCAAACGNNGATCTGCCCCCCGACGCACCATAGGTTAGCTGTCGCCAGGGGGCTCGCGCGGGCGGAGGAATGACACTACCCACCAAAACTGGCTGTTTCTGTGATCCAGCATGAGGCGTACTCCAGTTCAAATCATGTGTCGCCCGGCCTTCCGTCGGGCTGCCGGGGAGCCTCGCCGATGTATACGCCGCCCTGCTTCCAAGTTGTCGATATCGCCGACCTTCATCGGACGATGCGCGAGGCACGCTCGGCGACACTGATCACCGCCACTCCCGAAGGGCTTGTCCGAACGA
Organism: Bradyrhizobium cytisi; assembly: GCF_008123515.1. Lineage (GTDB taxonomy): Bacteria > Pseudomonadota > Alphaproteobacteria > Rhizobiales > Xanthobacteraceae > Bradyrhizobium > Bradyrhizobium cytisi. The sequence continues at coordinate 13,691 of NZ_VSSR01000096.1, read as the reverse complement.
TGCTGCCCGTAGTACTCGACGAGAGCGAAGGCTCCATGGGCACGATTTACGCGCACTTGGCGCGTGCGGATCCGCAGTGGAAGCTGGCACCGACTGGCGAGGCGATGGCCATTTTCGCTGGGCCGCAGGCCTATATCAGCCCCTCCTGGTACGTGACCAAGCACGAGAGAGGCGAGGCCGTACCGACGTGGAACTATGTCGCTGTGCATGCCTACGGACCGGTCGAATTCTTCGATGATGCCGATCGGCTGCTGGAGGTGGTCACGCGAGTGACCGATGCGCATGAGCGCTCGGGCAAAGACCGCTGGGCCGTCTCGGACGCCCCTGCCGATTTCATTAAAGCGGAGCTTAAGGGGATTGTCGGTCTGCGATGCAAATTACACGGCTCGACGGCACGCGGAAGATGAGCCAGAACCGCAACGCGGCGGATCGCGCCGGCCTCATTGAGGGCTTGTCGAAGAGCGACCGTGACGAATCCCGTCGCGTGGCTCACCTGATTCCGAAAGAATGACCAACCCGCACGACCTATTGTAAACGCCCCCTATCACCTGGATTTCCTCCATTTCCTCGATGGCGATTGCCGTCATTCTCGCGAACACTCCTTCTCTGCTTTCGTCCGATTCCGCTCGACGGCCTGCAAGACTCAAGAGATTTGCAAAGAGCCCTCGAAGCGTCTTGAATCTGGCCGCTGCGGTCAGATTCGGAGTTTTCTGACAATTCGCGACAATCTGCGGTCGCTCCAACACTCCCCGACGGGCAGCAAGAAGCGAATGTCTCAAATGCCCAAAGGTCACGCCGCTCGCTTCTGTCACGAGGATCGGGGCTCCCGGAGCACCCCTGCTCGACATCGAAATCGAGCCTCAGACGTTCAAGAGACCTGTTCCGCCCGATTCACGCCCTCCGGCGCAACGGGCATGCTGAACTGAAAGACGGCCCCGCGAGGATCATTGGCGCCCGCCCACATCCGGCCCCCATGCGCCTCAATAATAGAATGGCAAATGGCAAGCCCCATGCCCATGCCTTCGGATTTGGTGGTGTAAAACGCCTCGAACACGCGGTCTGCGCTGTTTGGATCGAGTCCTGGACCCGTATCCCGAAAAGTGACCAATACGTTATTCGAGCTATCTGTCCGCGCAGTGATCAGTAGTTCGCGGTCGCCTTCCTTGATCTCGCTCATGGCCTCAATGGCGTTCGTGATCAAATTGAGAATCACCTGCCGGACCTGAACGCGATCTGCTCGAACAAGCGGCAGAGCCTCCGACTGTCGGGTTCGCACCCACACATCATTTTTTGCGAGTTCCGCGCGAACTAGCGCCAGCACCTCTAAGATCACTTCGTCAATTGCAAGAAGCTCCGTTTGCATCGGAGCCTTATTCATAAGAGCGCGGATCCGACGGATCACGTTCCCCGCGCGCATACTGTCACGGACAATCAAACCGAAGGTCTGCCGAACTTCTTCCAGATTTGGCGGTTGAGCACCGAGCCAATTTAGCCCTGCCCCCGCATTGCTGCTGATCGCCGCAATCGGCTGGTTGACCTCATGGGCGATCGAGGCGGCCAGCTGTCCCATTGTCGTGATCCGATTGGCGTGTGCAAGGCCCATCAGAGTTTCGCGATAACGTCGTTCGCTTTCACGGGCTTCCGCTTCCACTCTCTTTCGCTCTGTCAGGTCGAGGACGAAGCCAACACCGTGGTCCTGTCGCTCATCGAATACGGCGAGGCCAATTAGCACCGGCACGCGGCTGCCATCCTTCCGAACATACTCTTTCTCGAACTGCTGAACAGCTCCGGTCCTTTTTGCTTCTGTCCGAGCATCCATTGTGCGCTCGTGCCATTCTGGAGGCGTCAGGTCGAGACCGTTCACTCGCCCTGCGAGAAGATCCTCTTGGTCGTATCCAACCATCGTGAGGAAGGCTTGATTTGCCTCGATGATCTCGCCCCCTTCGCGGATGATAAAGATTCCGATGATGTTAGCGTCGAGTAAGCGCCGGATTTTCGCCTCCCGTTGCTGCACTTCGCTGTACAACCGGCTGTTTTCCAGCGCTGTTGCAGCTTGAGAGGCAAGCATTTTCAGCACGGAGTTGCGGGCAGCCGAGAATATGCGCGGGGCGAGATTATTCTCCAGATAAAGTACGCCGATCAGCTTGCCCTGCGTGATCAGTGGCAGGCAAAGAATAGAACGCGCTTTGCGCTGGCGGATATACCGATCTTCCGCAAATGAAGACTGGGCGGCAGCATCGTCGAGAATGACGTTTTCGCGGACACGTAGGACGAAATGCAGCACGGAGTCGGGAAGAGCCATCGGAGTCACGGGCTGTTCATCCACCTTTACAAGCAGCTCACCCGCTACCGTTGTGGCTTCCGCCTCGATCCGTGGCTCGCCTCCATCCAGCAGAATCAACAAACCTCGTTCGGCGCCGGCCTGCTCAATGGCAGTCCGCATAAGCGTGTCGATTAGTTTTTGAAGCACAATCTCGCCGGAAATCGCCTGCGACACTTTTGTCACCGTCGCCAGATCAAGATGCTCAACCGGAGCTCCGATCCTCATGCCATCCACGGCAAGAGTGGTCTCCTCATGGTTGAGATGGGGATTCAGCTCGTCGAGTTGACGCACCTTACCATCTGCTCCCCAACGAAGGTAGCCGCGCCGCGCGTCCTGCAGGTAAACCGGGGAGATCCTGTCAAAACCGCGCGCAGCATAAAAGCGCGCTGCAAGTTCACAAGCGATCCCCTCGTGGTGGGGGAAACCGTTACGTCCTGCGGTCTGGATTGAGTGTTCGTACAGTCGCATTGCGTCTGCATCCCGGCATTCCAGCCTCGCAATTTCAGCCCCGACCAAGGAAGCGCGATTGTCATAGTTTTCGGGGCAATTCTTGGCCCATATCTGCAGCTGTCTGTGATGGGCATCAATCATATCTCGATGTTGCTGTTGTTCGCTTTCACACAGCCTGTCGCAGTAACACGAGTGAGACAGCGCACCATAGAAGTGAAATTCCGCGATCAAGGACTCTGTCGGCATGGTCCACAATCGGGGCTCTGCCTTCGAGCGAGCACCAATAGCCGCAGGATAATCGCCGGCTAGAAACCGCGCCTGAAGTTTGCGGATCCAGTAGACGGTTTCGCTAGGTGACAGCTCCGGACCGCGTTCAAATGATCGCTCGATGTCCAGCTCGTCGAATTGCTGGTCATCGAAGGAACCGAATGAGCGCGTGAGGCCGCGCATGGTTCTAATAATTGCAAGCTGTGCAGTCATGGCATCAGCAGCAAACTGAACCTTTCTGTTCCGTATCGTAGCAAGGCTTTTCTCTATCTCGTTCTGCACCTCTTTCAGGGGATCTCCCGCCATCATCATATTTGAGGTTAGATGAACCAAGCTATACGCCTCATAGATGACATCGCCGATGCTGACCGCAGCTTCGAGCGCTCGCCGGATCAAAACTCGTCCGTCCCTTAGGGGCTTCGTCCACGGGATCACGTTGCCTCCGACGGCCAAATAGACCGGAGCCCGAAAACGAGAGAACTCACCGCGATCGACCAGATCGCACGCAAGACGACCAAATTTATCAGCCGCTTGGTAGTCACCGAAGCGGCCTGCCGAGATTCGGCCCAGCCATGCGTAGTGGGTGCAAGAAGCATCAGTGTTGCCGTATTCGAGGCTGAGGCTGACGGCTCTGCAGATGACCAGAGCGGATAAATTGGCGTCCGTGAAACCTGCGGGCGGAAGAATCCGCGTTAAGACGGCCAGCGTGGCAAGCGAGGTCTGGTCTGTCATTCCAGGCAAACCAGCAAGATCCTCGATCGCGTCCGGCAGCTGTGACCACATCCGCTGATATTCGACTAGTGTCTCCTCATCCTTCGGATGCGGCGACCACTCGATCCCGACGTCGTGAAGATATTCGAGACCTATGGCCACTGCCCGGCCGTGCTGACCGAGCGTCAAGTAAAGATCGACCCGCAAACATGCGACCGTTGATCGTTGGGGCGCGCTCAAAGCGCGCTTCGACAGCGCGGACAGGAGGCTCTCCGCAATGTCCAGCCGGCCTACCAAGAATTCGCATTCGGCTCGGCTGGTCTCCAGTGCGAATGCGAGTTCGTGGCGCCTTTGCAACGAATCCTGCGCGAGCAGCGCAGCACCGACAGTGAAATATGTGAGTGCCGAGGCGTAGGCTGCCGACGCCCTGGCACGCTGCCCTGCGATTAAATTCAACTCCGCGAGCTGCTCTCGCTCCTGACCGGAAGCGATTAGCGCGACACCTCGATTGAGTTGACTGACAACATCGAAGATAGCCTCTTCACGTTTGTGCGCAGGGACATGTGCCGCAAGCATCCGACCGATCCGCAAATGGGCAGGAGCGCGCAAGGATTCCGGCACCAGCAAGTAAGCCGCCTCTTGAACGCGATCGTGTACAAAGCGGTAGACTGTTCCCTGGCGCGAGACCAGTTCCTGCCGGATCGCCGGCCATAGCCTCGCATGCACCTGTCCCTGTGACGTTTCGAGCACGATCGCAAGCTCTGCCGTCTCGGCCATGTTGCCGAAACAAGCCAGCTGTTGCAGCGCGTCCTGCGTCTCTTCGGGCAGCCGGATGAGCTTGCCGAGCATCAGATCGACGACGTTCTCGGTGTACGCTTTTGCGTGAATGCGCTTGAGATCCCAACGCCAGCGCGCCGATTCGTGATCGAACGTCAACAGCTGCTCTTCGGCCAGTTCAGACAAAAATTGAATGGCGAAGAACGGATTGCCCATCGTCTTCTGATGCACCAACTTTGCAAGCGGGGCAGCGCGTTTTGGTCCGCAGCGAAGGGTATCCGCGACCAACTGCGCGACATCGTCTGCAGTGAGCGGCGACAGCGTGATCTCCTCTAGATTTACGTCGGCTCTCCTGATGGACTCGAGCTTGCGTTTGAGTGGATGGCCTGCATCAACTTCGTTGCTGCGGTAAGCTCCAATCAGCAGCAGGTGCAGGTCCGACTGAGTCAGCAGATCCTCGATCAGGTCGAGCGTTGCGGCATCGTGCCACTGCAAATCGTCGAGGAAGAGCACCAATGGATGGGTTCGCCGGGCGAAAACACCGATAAAGCGGCGAAGCACGAGCTGGAAACGATTTTGCGCTTGCCGGGCTGGAAGCTCAGCAGGCGCGGGCTGCTCGCCAATGATCAGGCTCAGATCGGGGATCAAGTCGACCATCAGCCGTCCATTCGCGCCGAGCGCCTCCCGGAGCGCCTGCCGCCAAGTCGCGAGTTCGCCCTCACTTTTGCTGAGAAGAGGACGCACAAGACTCTGAAAGGTCTGCACTAATGTCGCATAGGGAACATCGCGCTTCAGTTGGTCGAATTTGCCTGATGCCAACAGCCCGCGCGAGGGCACGAGTACTTTGTGTAGCTCCTGGACAAGCGAGGACTTACCGATGCCGGAGTAGCCGGCAACCAGCACCAACCTCGGCGCGCCGCTCTTCAGCGCGCGATCGAAAGAGGCAAGCAAGGTCTCGATCTCGCGGGCTCTGCCATAGAGCTTCTCGGGGATGAGCAACCGATCAGGTGTGTCGTCTGCGCCCAGCTCAAATGTGTCGATGCGACCGTGGTTCGCCCATGCTGCCAGACAGTGTTGCAGATCGTGCTCAAGGCCAGCGGCAGTCTGGTAGCGTTCCTCGGCGGTTTTCGCGAGGAGTTTCATCACAATCTGAGAGATTGGCTCCGGGAGGTTTTGCGATTTCTCGACAGGCGGTGTTGCTTTTCTTGCAATATGACAATGGATCCACTCCAAGGGATCTGAGCCCGTGAACGGCAGCGCGCCGGTCAGCATCTGATAGAATGTCACGCCAAGCGAATAGAGATCACTGCGACAGTCGACTGAGCGATTCATTCGTCCGGTCTGTTCGGGCGCCATGTAGGGCAGCGAGCCGGCGATGAACTCGGCAGGCTCAGGCGGCACGCGCTCGCGGGAAAGACGAGAAGCCAGACCAAACCCAGTGAGTCGCACCTGTTCGTCAGGACAATTGACCAGAATGTGAGCGGGTTTCAGGTCCTTGTGGACCAAGCCGTTCCGGTGAAGCTTGCCCACGGCCCTCGTGATACCAACAGCGAGGCGCAGGAACGGCTTGGGCTCCATACGGATCCCGAGTAAATTTAGCAGTGGCTCGCCGCATTGATCCTCCAGGACCAGCATAGTCCGACCGGCTTCCCGGATGAGTTCCAACGGCCGCACCGCCCATGCCTCGTCTAGCTCCTCCTTCAGCTCAAACTCATGGGCGAGGCGGTCGAGCGTCGCTGGGTGTTCCGCGATGGGCCGCACGACAAGCACGACAGCCCTGCTGCCGTGGATTTGCCGGCGCCACGCTCGGCAGAACGCGCGATCACCGTCCTCCCACAGGGGCTGGATGTCACTGTCGACATTTGAGCCGAACAGAGTTCGGCTGAGGGGGTCCCGCGGCATTTGCCCGCCCAGTCAATAAGGATTGAGCCAAAATCTGACACATATGGGGCGAGCTTGTGAAGGGACTTCGCAAAACGGCGCGAGTACCGATCAAGACCGCCAAAGACTGGACCGCGGCAACCAAGATGCGACTTACACACCCAATACGTCACAGCCCGATCGTGTCGATCCAGCCCAATCCCGCGCGCAGGCCTGCACAGGCATCGGCGGCGAGCGCTCCCGACTAGCGCAGTGTATGGGCGGGCGAAGGATCCTTTTTGATGGAGCGGCTCGTAGCCGTTACCCGACCACCAGCGGCCCACTGCCCGACGTGCAGCAGGGCCCCCAGATCGCTGCTACTGCGCAAGCAGGCAATGACATGTGAAAGCTGATCGGTTGCCCATGATCGGCGCAACGCGCGAGGCCATTGGACGCCGGCTTCTGACGGCTGCATCGGCCTGAGCGTCCGGGGGGCGATGCGCAATGCCATCCCCATGAGCTATCGCGAGATCTCCTGGCGCGAACTGAAGTCCCGAGCGCCACAACTTGCTTCGCACAACGCCATCCGGGTATGTCTTTCGCGCAAAAAACCATACCGTCGACGCACACAGTCTTCAGCACCGAACTAACATGGCATTGGGCCGAGAGACGTGTCTCACAAGTTTCGAGCCGTCCCGGCGCGCGCTGTCACCGCCATAGCTGTGCGCCCGGTCCGGCCCGGTATCACCTGTGAAATGTTGATCATGCCGTCCCGTGAAGCAAGTAGCGCGACGACACTGAGGTCGCCGTACCGAGCTAAGGAAGCAAAGAGCCTGTGTAACCGACACGATATTGAAGGAGCTCGCCGTACACAATTTTGCACTTGAGGAAGGCCGCCCCTTCGACAACGTCTCTCAGATACTAGTCACGAGCCTGATTCACAAATCGCAGGAGAGACTTAGCTCGAACGAGACGAATCCAATGTGCGGCGGCGCGTTTGAACATTGACCGATCAACAAACCAAAAGGCCTGATCGAGTGACTTGAGCCAATGAGTTGGTAAGCTTGAGCCCCTCGAAATCCGTTATCCAAAAGCTCAGAGCGCTCGGTCCATTGCGGCAAATCGAACAGCTGAACCTTTTCGCCACCTCGATGGCTGCCCCGCGGACATAAGCGCGGCCGATATTGCTTTTTCGAGCTGAAACCGCGCACTGGCGCAGTTTCAGCTCAGCCTGTTCCCCTCGAGGCCTGTACCAAGCTGTCGAACTCCGGGCAGTCCCTAGATCTGAGCTCGATGCCGGCCGAGGAATACCGGACGGCAGGACACGGTGCCTCGTTACCCTGACCGGCGGAAATCTCGCTTCCCTGGTTGACTATGGTGCGAACCGCTCTGAATGCGATCAGACGATCAGTGAGCTCGGCGAGCGCCTCGCTGATATCTGGCATGTCAAACTACCCTTTCTCACCGAAGCCGGTCACGAGAATTCGCCCACGCTTATCAGCACTGCCGCCAACGACGTTTGCTCCACAATCGGCCATTAAGGCGCGCTTCTAAGGCCCGAGGAGAAGCAAGATGCTCGGTCGAGTCGCTGAACATAAACGCCGCAAGGGCGCTCAGGCCTAGAAATCCCGCCGACACGCGCGGTGCTGTTTTCGAGATCGACGTTCACTCCTGGCTCCGTTGTTGGAAGGCGCCACGCAGTCATCGACTCGGAACCACAGCATCAAGGGCACATCTGCGAGCCACTGTGAGCGAAACCGCGCCCAAAACTATTCTCTTCATTCCTGCTCCCCTTGATGGAGCAACTGAAGGCACTCCTGATGCGAACAAAGCGACCGTACAGGCCCTCACTGATCGGAATGCCGCTCGCTGCGGTTCTCAGGAGGGCGATTGCCGGCCATGCGAAGCCGATCAATCCGAGAGAGATCTCGCTGCTTAAATCGCTGTTCAAGCAAGGCGTAAGCTACCCCAAAACGGGTGAAGAATTGCAATTAAAATCAAGAACAGCGGAAAGCCTCTTCTCGCCACGCGCACTGTGACAACATTTATCCAGCCTTTGCCAACGAGAACTTTATCGGACTTTGCCAATTCGATAGATCTACACCGGCATCGTACAACGTGACGCTACGAACGATTCAAGCCCTTCCTGACCGGTACGAAGTAGCAGGAAGTCACGACATACTCTGCCATGCTGAGCGCGCCTCAGTCTTGCCACGCTGGTTGCTTCATTGGAGGCAGCATCACCACGGATGTACTGGCGATGTGGGGCGAACCCGACGCACTTTCTTCTCGACGGAGTGCGTCGGGCCGCCTTTAATGACCCTGCCTGGGCCTTAGGCCGTTAGCGGATCGATGAGCTACTGGCAGGTCTGACAACAGCTTCAGGTTGACCGCTCGGGCCGCGTCTTCTCGTTCCTATGTAGGTCAAAGAGCGGATCTCTAGGCTGCCCGGCACGGACCCGTGATGTCCGCCAATTCTGGTAGGAGAATGATTCTTTCGCTGGATCAGCGGCTGTTTGGCTAATGCAGCAGGGCAAATGCAGCTGCCTTTTGCCGAACTGGTCCGCAGCCGGACACCAAATGGAGTGTATCCCGCCTCTCCATTCAGACTAAGCCGCCTGATCTTGGGGGCTAGCCTGGTGAAGGAAGCAACGAGACGAACGAACGTGAGCGTCCCTGCAGCAGCTCGAGTTCGAGCATCTTTCCTACAAACATGGTGACGGAAAGGACTTGAATCGCACCTTGCGTCAGGTTGTACGAAGTCGATGCAAGGCGCTTTCCCCAAGCTCGCAAAGACGCAACTCACAGGCGCTCTGACGACGGAAAAGAAGAGTTCATGTGCTGATGCCGCTGCTACTCGTTCTGATTTCTATTTTCCTTAGTACGGGTGCGATAGTCTACGCCGCTTGCCGATCGCAACGCCGGCGGGATCGGCGCATGCACAGGCACAATCGCGCCAATTCGCTCAGCTCGCGCCCCCGCGTTCAACTACCAAGGCGGCGGGCATTCTGATCCCTCAGCCGCAAAATGAGTCGTCCGCTGCAGCCCCACTCGCGAAGGCCAGGCGACACGCGCCGCCGTGCTAAAGCGAGCGCCAAAAGTCCTGGATTCGGTGCTTCTCGACCGGCTGTTCATCGATTTGATCGATGCCGCGGGGCCGATCCAACGCGACGGCGGATAGAATTCTCGACCACTCGGGCGGTTTTTGCTAGACTTTCCTGTAATGCGTCACGCTGGCGCGAATGGCTGACCAGTCACATACCTTGAAATTCTCAAAGATTTGCACCGCGCGAAGGGGGACGCCTGCCAATCAGAGGTCGTTGTGATGCGACACTTCTACTGTAAATCGTACAAGTGAGGCTCTTATCGTGACCAAGCGCTCTGAACCGCGGAAGGAAGCCGCAAATGTCGTAGGGCCGGAGGTGAGGCCGAGCGTCTTCGTCGTCGACGATGACCTCTCAATGCGCGAATCCCTGGTCAACCTATTTCGTTCTATCGGTCTAGATGTCGTTGCTTACGGATCGGCCCAGGAAATGCTCCAAAGCGAGCTTCCTGATGTTCCTAGCTGCCTTGTGCTTGACATCAGGCTGCCGGGATCGAGCGGGCTTGAGCTCCAGAGTGAGTTAGCCAAACTGAAGATTCACATTCCCATCATTTTCATCACCGCTCATGGCGATATTCCGATGACCGTCAAAGCCATGAAGAGTGGAGCAATCGATTTTCTCAGCAAGCCGTTTCGCGATCAGGAACTGCTCGATGGCGTAGTCGCAGCTATCGAACAGGATCGGAAGAGACGAGGTGTAGACAAGGTGGTCAGGAGGCTGCAATCCTTGTTTGAGGCCCTAAGCCCACGAGAGCAGGATGTCTTGAAACTGGTCGCCGCCGGCCTATTGAACAAACAGGTAGCCGCGGAACTCGGGCTCGCCGAGATTACAGTTAAAATCTATCGCGGGCACGTGATGAAGAAGATGGGCGCTCGATCGCTAGCCGATTTGATCAGGATGGCTGAGAGGCTGGGAATTGGGACCGACCGTTTCAGGGTACAAACCTAAGTATGATTTTACAATTTCATCGTACTCGCGCACCCTTCAGCTGGCCGTCATGCTTCGGCCACCGCCCTCACCCAACTAGAACGAGTCGTCTTGTCCAGGTACTCAACTGTTTCCGTTGTCGACGACGATCCTTCGATTCGTGCCGCACTGGACAACCTTCTGAAATCGCAGGGCCACATCGTTCATACGTTTGCATCGGCTGAGGACTTCTTGCGGTCGTCTCAATTGAATGACACGTCCTGTGTCATTGCAGACGTGCAGATGCCCACGATGAGCGGCTTTGAACTTTTGGAACAGATGCGGGCCCAGGGTCACGCTGCGCCATTCATCTTGATTACGGCCTTCGCGGATGATCGCACGCGAGCCCGCGCGTTGAGCGTCGGCGTAATTGGCTTTTTCGCCAAACCCTTTGCCGGTCTGGAGTTGATAGCCTGCCTCGATGAAGCGCTGCGCGAGCATCGTGGCGGAACGGACGCGTGAAAGATGGGGAAGCAGTCTGGACCACGCCGCGCCCGCGCGGCGCCTAATGTGCCGCTGCCAGTCCTTACCTCGTGCTGGTGGCGACCATCGCCTTTCCGTCTTGCCGCATTCCTGTCGCTGTTGTTGTGCTTTCGGCATCTCATCGAAGCACTTGCAGCGTGGGGCTCCTGACAAAAACGCCTCTGGTATGATCGCGTAATCAGACGAGGCGACCTAACAAAGGTGCGTACCAACGGCGATGCTGAGCTTAGGTCGAAAGTACCACGGCAGCGGCTTGCCAGGCATGACCTCGCCGAAAAGGGTTCACCCGACACTTTTGCGAGTGCTCCAGCGAAGTCCGGCGCCGGAGTGTGGGGGAGCATGACGCGCCGATCACGGCCAAATCACGCATCCTTTCAAGACGATCGCCGCATTCACGAAAGGCTGCAGGCCATGTTGGACTTCCGAACGATCCACAGTTTGCACCGCGAGATTCGTGCGTTCGATCCCAGCATCCTTCGGCGGGCCCAAGCACCCGAATCTTACGCATCCGTTGCAGCGGCAACACTAATGCCATCTCAAGCCATGCCTTTGCTACCGACGGGAGCGCATCGGACTTCTGGGTCACGATGAAAGCTATTCCATTCTTTCTCCTTTACAGAATTTGTCGTAACGCAAGCTAACCGCACGGCATGCGCAACTTCTTCGCGCGCGGCTAAGCAAGCCTGTCCGCGAAAAACGACCTCAGCCAGTGGCGTTCGCTGGATGTGGACGACACTACTAGACATAGTAGCTTTGTTCCGCATGGTTCTCAGGTAAATCGCTGGAGCTGATTTTCAGACGCGCTACGCGCAACCCAAACGACGTCGAGAGGCGCGGAACCGCGCGTTCACCGTTTGCCTATCTTGTACGATGTTGGCCGCGCGCTTGTTCGTCGGGCGGATTTTCTTGTCGAGGAGACGACCACATGGTTGGAGTACACGGGCCGCGCAGAATGAAGACGGTCGAAACGCTAGAGTCCAACGTGCGGTCGTACTCACGTTCCTTTCCTGCTGTCTTCAGTCGGGCGCGCGGCTCGATTATGTTCACAGAGGGTGGCCGAAAGGTCATTGACTTTCTGTCCGGCGCTGGAGCGCTAAACTATGGCCACAACAATCAGGAGATCAAAGCAGCAATCAGCGAGTATCTGGAGTCGGACGGCGTCGTCCACGGCTTGGACATGGCCACTCCAGCAAAGGTCGAATTCATGGAGACCTTTAGCTCTGTCATCCTTCGTGAACGGACTCTTTCCTACCGCTTTCAATTTACGGGGCCTACGGGAGCTAACGCGGTTGAAGCGGCTCTAAAGCTCTCGCGTAAGATCACAGGACGTCACAACGTCATTTCTTTCACAAATGGATATCACGGCCAAAGCTTGGGAGCCATAGCTGCGAGCGGTAACCGCTTTTACCGCAAAGCCAGCAGCATTCCCTTATCCGGCACAACTTTCATGCCGTATGATGGGTATCTTGGCTCCGCTGACAGTCCGGCGGATTACGTGCGAAAGGTATTAATGGACGAGAGCAGTGGTATTGACCTTCCAGCCGCCATTCTCGTCGAAACCGTGCAAGGAGAGGGAGGCATTAACGTCGCCGGTAAGGAATGGTTGCAGTCAATTCAGGCTTTGGCAAAAGAGGTCGGAGCTATTTTTATAGTTGACGATATCCAAATGGGCTGTGGTCGTACAGGCGAGTTCTTCAGTTTCGAGTTCGCGGCGTTGTCGCCAGACATTGTCGTGATGTCGAAATCGCTGAGTGGGTACGGCTTGCCCTTGTCGATGCTCTTGATCAAAGAAGCGATCGACGCATGGGAACCAGGCGAGCACACGGGAACGTTTCGCGGAAACAACCTTGCACTCGTTTCTGGCAAAGCGGCTTTGACTCTGTATTGGCGTAACCAGACGTTCTCGCAACAGGTCCAACGCTTGGGCGCATTTATGCGCCGTCGACTCGATGCTATCGCGCATCAGCACGGAAACAAGTTTGCTGTTCGTGGACGGGGCATGGTATGCGGCTTCGATTGCAAAACGACCGAGATCGCAGAGGCGACGTCACATAGAGCGTTTGAGAAGGGATTGATTATTGAACGATGCGGACCGACGGATCAGGTTGTGAAGTTCTTGCCTGCACTTACGATCGACCAAGAAACGTTGGGACAAGGCCTAGACATATTCGAGGAGTCATTGACCGAAACGTTGAATTCAGCCCGAGGAAGCTAATTTGTAGGCACGCGAGAGCAACTGTTGCTAGCGACAGCATCGCCGCACAAGTCACTGGCGCGAGTTCTCGCTTGCCGCCGAAACGTTCCGGAGTGTCCATGATGATGGAGGTGGCGCCTGAACGCCGACGCTGTCTGTGATCCGCCGAGTCGGCTGATGCGCGAAGAACGCCTACTGCCCTCCTTGGTCCACAACACGTGAGTGCGCGCCCCCCCTTTGACCATAGACCCTCGCAGTCGCGAGCGACTCTGGTCAAGCTGGCTTCTCTAGGTTTCCAGTCTGAGGTCCGCCGAAGGTGACCTCGTTGGCGCGGAATGGGCTCGAATGGTGTAGTATGCCTTCAAAGTGCTCAGCGGAGCGTTGTTGAATGTCGATCGCATCTGAGCCAGTCCACAAGTGACGGCAGTCGTCCCGCCGCTGCGATCTACAGCCAAGCTCAACTGATATTGATTGACAGGCATGCCCCGCCGACGTCCTGCACATGCGTCCGACCAAGCGCATCCACGAACTCCCGCCTTAGAGTCTGTCCGAGATC
>NZ_VSSR01000095.1 GCF_008123515.1 Bradyrhizobium cytisi | reverse complement strand
TCGGCATTCGCTGCAAGGTGCAAGGACTGGAGTATTCGGCCTGGGTCGCTCTCGGTCGCCGCGGCCACGGCCCGCCCGAGATGGACGGCCTTGCGCCATGGGCGTGGGGCCACGGCCTCCCGGGTGATCCGGCTGAGCCATGGTCCGGCATGGTACACAGCTTCGTCCCGGGCAAGGGCTTCGGCGTCTTTTCCCATACCAGCGATCCCAAAGCGGACGCGATGATCGAGGAATTGAAGAATACCATGATCCCGGAGAAGCGGGTGGAGCTGATCAAGCAGATCGCCCGCTACAAGCACGACAACGTCCTCGGCGGCGTGACCACCTATCGCCCGGTCGTCACGTTCGCCTGGCGGGACAACATCGCGTTCCGCGGGTGGCCGTGGCCCGGACAGTGGCGTGCTTTCCAGGAAGTCAGTTTCAAGAAGTAGCTAACGGCCTGCGACGTGCGCGTACCGAATGCTGTTCGGCGTTCGGTACGCATCTCGTTTCGCTTTGTGGGGTGGATCCTCGGACATGGTTGTGAAAAACGTGATGAGTATGACGGCAGCAGATGTCTCTGGCAGGCGCTCGGCTGCCGCCCAGGTGGGGAAGCCTGCGATGCATCGCGGCTCCGCTTCTCGTGCGGCGGTGTCTGCCAACAGGTTTGTCACTAACCGGAGTGCCGGCCGATGAGAATCGTCTTCGCCAAAGGACTCCTCAATGCGCTCATCAGCATGCTCGGCGCCAGTTTGATCATCTTCATTATGTCGCGGCTGTCCGGCGATCCCCTGTCGCTGCTGCTGCCGATGGACGCGCCGCAATCGGCGGTGCAGGCAATGAGGCACGAGCTTGGTCTCGATCGGCCGATGTGGGATCAATACCTGATCTTCCTGTGGAAGGCGGTCCAGGGCGATTTTGGCCGGTCCTATCGCTGGCAAATGCCGGCGATAGAGCTCGTGTTCGAACGGCTGCCGGCAACAATCTACCTGGCCATGGCGGCGTTCGCCTTCAGCCTTGCGCTCGCAATTCCGCTCGGCGTGCTGTCGGCAGTCCGTCGAGGCTCGTGGATCGACCAAATCGCACGGATCATTGCAATGCTGGGCCAGGCAGTGCCGTCGTTCTGGGTTGGGCTCCTCCTTATCCTGGTGTTCGCGGTCAACCTGCAGTGGCTTCCCGCCTTCGGTGCTGACGGCGTCCAGCACGTGATCCTCCCGGCCATCGCGCTTGGCTGGTATCCGGTCGCAGCGCAGACCCGCGTCATCCGTTCCGGCATGCTCGAGGTGCTCGATAGCGACTACATTCGCATGGGGCGTGCCGTCGGCACGCCGGAGCGTCTGCTGATCTGGAAGTACGCCTTCCGCAACGCGCTGCTGCCGCTCGTTACCATCATGGGCGTCTACTTCGCCTATATGCTGAGCGGCTCGTTCGTGGTCGAGACGGTGTTCGCCTGGCCCGGACTTGGACGAACGGTCGTCGAAGCGGTATTTGCGCGCGACTATCCAGTGGTTCAGGCCGGCGTTCTCATCACGTCGATCCTTTTCGTGCTGTCCAATTTTCTTGTCGACCTGTCCTACAGCATTATTGATCCAAGAATCCGCCTGTGACTGTAATCTTGGCACCGACACCTGTCACCGTGGCGGACGCTCCGCAGCTGCCGTTTTTGGTCCGTTTCCGCCTGAAGGGCACGCCATGGATCCCGATTTTGATCCTGTTGCTGATCATTGTCGCAGCCATGGGCGGCGAAAGCATCGCACCGCATGACCCGAACGGACTGGACCTCGGCGCGGCATTCCGGCCGCCGTTCTGGCAAGCGGGCGGTAGTTATGACTATCTACTTGGCACCGACAATCTCGGCCGCGACGTCTTATCGCGCATCATTGCTGGCGCGCGGGTATCCGCAATCGTGGTTCTGTATGCGATCGGATTTTCCGGCGCGATCGGCACGATGCTTGGCATTATGGCCGGCTATTTCGGCGGCATCGTCGATATGATCATCGTCCGCATTACCGAGATCATGATGGCCATTCCGACGCTGGCACTAGCGTTGATTTTCACCGCCACGATGGATCCCGGGCTTTCCACTGTCATCATCGTCATCGTGTTAACCTACTGGACCTGGTACGCGCGCATCATCCGTAGCGAGATCCTGTCGCTGCGCGAGCGCGATTATGTGGCCTTTGCCAAAGTTGCCGGCTGCGGCCCGGTGACCATCTTCTTACGGCACCTCGTGCCGAACATCTTCAACACGCTCGTGGTGCTGATGACGCTGCAGGTCGGGCAAGTTATCATCTTCGAGGCCTCGCTCTCTTTTCTGGGCGTCGGCATTCAGCCGCCCGACACCTCATGGGGACTGATGCTTGCTGACGCGCGGCAGTACATTACTTACGCGTGGTGGGGCATCACCATGCCCGGAATCGCCATCATACTCACCTGTCTCTCATCGAATCTGATCGGCGACTGGTTGCGTGACCTGCTCGACCCGAAACGGAGACAACTGTGACCGCGGCGCCCCTTCTGCAAGTCGAAAACCTACAAATGCACCTGCATCTACGCCGCGGCGTGGTGAAAGCGGTGGATGGCGTTTCATTTGAAGTGCACGAAGGCGAGACACTAGGCATCGTCGGCGAGTCCGGCTCGGGCAAGACAATGACCTGCCTATCGATCCTGCGCCTCCTGCCGATCCACAGTGACGGCAGGCTAGACGGCAGTGTGAAGCTCGACGGCGAGGACCTGCTGCAACTCAGCGAAGAGGACATGGCCAGCCGGGTGCGCGGACCGAAGGTTGCGATGATCTCGCAAGACCCAATGACCTCGCTCAATCCGGTCTACACCGTTGGCGACCAGGTCTCCGGGCCGTTCCTCTACCACAAGCTGGTCAGGACCGTTCGCGAGGCGATGGCTGCCGCCGCGCAAGGCTTGCGTCGCGTGCGCATTCCCTCACCGGAGCGGCGGCTGAAGAACTATCCGCACCAGTTTTCCGGCGGCATGCGCCAGCGTGTCGTAACCGCCATGGCGATCGCCTGCTCGCCACGTCTATTGATCGCCGATGAGCCGACCACCGCGCTCGACGTCACCATTCAGGTGCAGATCATGAACCTGCTGCGCAGCATCCAACAGGACTCGAAGGTCGGCATCATCCTGGTCACTCATGATCTTTCGATCGTCGCCGGTCTCTGCCATCGTATCGCGGTGATGTATGCAGGCCGCATCATCGAAACCGGCAAGGTGCGCGACATCTACCGCAATCCGCAGCATCCCTATACCCAAGCCCTGCTGCAGGCAATCCCGCATCTTGGACAGAAGCGCAGTCGTCTTGCCGCAATCCCTGGCCAGCCGCCGAACCTGATAGACCCGCCTAAGGGATGCCGCTTTGCGCAGCGCTGCCCGAAACGCATGTCGGTCTGCGACGATTATCCGCCAGCGACCGACCTCGGCGACCGTCATGTCGTCAATTGCTGGCTCGCAGCGAAGCAGTAACGATGATGGGCCTCGAACTTCGCGACCTCTCCAAGCATTTCACGGTGCGCAGCGATCGCGGCAAGGCGACAGTGCGTGCGGTGGAGCGCGTGAACCTCGGCATTCCTGAGGGCCAGACAGTCGCGCTGGTCGGGGAATCCGGCTGCGGCAAGACCACCATCGCCAAGCTCGTGCTGAAGCTCGAAACGCCGACCTCCGGCGCCGTGACCTTCGACGGCAAGAGTCTCGAGGAGATGTCGCGCAAGGAGATCAAGGATTATCGCCGGCAGGTGCAGGCGGTGTTTCAGGATCCTTACGCTTCCCTCAACCCGCGCCTTACGGTGCGTCGGATCATCACTGAGCCGATTCTTGCGCACTACAAGCGCGATCGCGCGACGCTCAATGCGCGCGTCGCCGAGCTCCTGGAGATTGTCGGCCTGCCGCCGAGGGCGGCCGATCTCTATCCGCATGAATTCTCCGGTGGACAGCGTCAGCGCATCGCAATCGCGCGGGCGCTTGCGCTCAATCCGCGCATCATCATCCTCGATGAGCCGATCTCCGCCCTCGACGTGTCGATCCGCGCGCAGGTGTTGAATCTGCTGATGGACATCCAGGAAAAGTTCGGCCTGACATACCTCCTGATCGCGCACGACCTGGCGCTGGTCGAGCATCTCTCGACGCGCGTGGCGGTGATCTATCTCGGCAGCGTGGTGGAGACGGGCGAGAGCGAGCAGATCTTCGCGGCGCCAAAGCATCCCTACACGCAGGCGCTGTTGAACGCGGTGCCGCGGCCGGATCCGGACTATGTGCCGAAGGCGGCGGAGGGTTTCGACGATACCGGCAGCGCGCTGGAGCCACCGAGCGGCTGCAAATTCCATCTGCGCTGCCCGCACGCAATGGCCGTGTGCAAGACCGACAACCCGCCGCTCATAAAGCTGGCCGACGGCCGCGAGGCGGCGTGCCATCTGCTGAGTGGTCCGCCGCCGGCTCAAGTATGAACAGAACAGAAAACAAACAGATCTGCCATGCAGAAGGTGTTTTCGCTGCACCTTCACCATCAAATCGGCAGCGAATACAGCGTCTGGTCCAATGTGCTTCCTGCATCGAGTTGTCGTCCAATTGGCGGCTAGTGTCCTGAACCAGAAATTCACGAATATCACGATGCCTGGGCTTGAGTATTGTAACGGCAAAAGCGTTCGATGGAAGCGAGGATGCCGTCGGCGGACTTGGTCCAATGGAATGGCGTGGATCGGCATTGGCTGATGAAGTCCATGCTGTGCGATGGAGGCCATCTCAAGCGGTCGATCGCCGATGCGCTGCTGTTGCGCGGCACTGCCGACTTCGATGGTCTCGCCGCCTACCGCGGCTTCATCGACGAGATCGTCAGCCGTCGCAATGCCCGCAACACCAAGCGGATCGACCACGAGCGCGCCGCGTTGCGGGATCGCCGCACCTTGGACTGCGAGGAGGTCATTGTCCGCGTGATCAAGCGGCGGCTTCACCTTGCGCAAGGTGTTCTACATCGTGCCGTCACGCCTGATCGGCCACCAGCTGCGGATACACATTTACGCCGATCGTCTCGATGTGTTCGTCGGCGGCACCCATCTCGCAATCTGGTCTACCGTGATCGGCTGTTCCCGCGCGATGCGTATCGCCGAACCGAGGCGCGGCTGCCTACCGGAAAGATCTTCGATAGCTTCGACTTCGAGGCTATGCCGATGATCTCCAAGGCGCAAGTGACCGCGCTCGCCGCTGCCCGGCGGCGGAAAGAGTCACTTGGCGCCAGCCATCAGCCTGGCTCTAATCGAGAACGGATGGCGCGTCCTCTTCACCCGACCACCGATCTCGTCCGATCAATCTGGCGGGGCTGGGGGGACTCCCCATTCCTGTGCCGCCTAACCGTCGCCACCCTCGTAGTCAAAAGGTTCGCGTAGATCGGCGCCAGGCTTGAGCGAAATGTAGTCGCGGCCTTCCTCTGAAAGCTTCGCCCCGGCTATGCCAATCTCGGCTTTATGTAATGCACTACATAAAGCCGGGATAGGTGCTGCGTAGCAGCGGAGCTCCAAGGTCAACACTGTCCATCACTTGGTCAAGCTCGATGACCTGTCCTTCCCCGCGCCGAGTTAGGCCAACTTCCTCGCGGTCCATGACGGCCACGCGCTGGTCTGGTCACGTTGACCACCCACTGCGGCGTCTCGCCTCGCGCGTGGTGCCGCGGCTCCTCTACCCCGTGCGATCTGCGCAGTACAAATTGCACGGCGGCCGGATTGAGCCTCGCGTCCGACCGGCCGTGCAAGATGATGCCGTCGTGCTTCGTCCATCTAGCGAAATCGTCATAGCACCAGACATTGTCGAAACGCTCGAAGTAGACGGCTCGATATTCCCTTCCTTCGGGATCGTTCCAGAACATGATTGACGTCGACGGAAAGGCGCGAGTTCGCCCTTTTCGCCGCGCACCAGCCTGCCGCCCAGCGCCAAACCGAGTCCAGGCCCCTGGATCTCGCCGCGCCAGGAGTGGTCAAATGAGACCGCCCCTAAGCTACGACACACGCCTCGACGAAGGCGGCAGCGCGTAGCAACGTCGCATCGTTTCCTAGTCGGGCGACCAGCTGCAATCCGATCGGTAGGCCTGCAGCGCCGCGGCCCATCGGCAGGGTCAGGCAAGGCAAGTGCAGCATCGACCAAGCCCCGTTGAAACGCCCGTCACCGGTGTGGTCTATGCCTTCCGGGGCTTCTCCGACCGCGGCAGGGACGAGCAACACGTCGCAATCGTGGAACAGGTCGGCGCATTCCCTCCTAGCTTCACGAGCGTGCCCAAGACCGGTTTCGTAGTTTTTGGGCGTCAAGCGCTGCTCGTACTCTTTGAACATCTGTTTCGTTCGTGGTTCAACGTCGTTGCGCCGAAAGACGCGTTCGTAGGCCAGTGCCTGCAGCATTTCCCAACCGAAAACGACATCTTGGATCTCGCGCCACGACGCCATGGAGGACGGCGAAGGAAGATCGCGCACCTGCGCTCCGCCCCCAGTCAGCCGGCGCACGCAGTCATCGAGGAGATGTCGAGTTGCATCCGCAACCTCTCCCCAGGGCGACGTATTCAGAAAACCGATACGGGGCGCGCTCGATACGTCCACCTCGCCAACGCGACCGCCCGTAACGACTGACGCCAGCAGCGCGACATCCGCTACTGTGCGGGCAAAAAGACCCAGCGTGTCCAGGCCGCTGGTCAGGGTCTTGATACCCCTCACCTCGGCCTTACCGTAAGATGGCTTATAGCCCACCACGCCACAGAAGGAAGCTGGTCGGATCGTGGACCCGTAGGTTTGCGTTCCGAGCGCCCAAGGCACCATCGCGCATCCAACGGCGGCCGCGGACCCACTGGACGATCCTCCCGGGGTGTACCGCGGGTTGTGCGGATTCCGGGTCTTGCCCGGAGCGCCGCCCGCAAATTCGGTGGTGACTGTCTTGCCGAGAATGACTGCACCGCCTGCGCGGGCGAGGGCGACACAGGTCGCATCGCTCGCCGGACGATAGTCTCGATATATGCGTGAGCCATAAGTCGTCGGCATATCCACCGTGTCGATCACATCCTTGATCGCCAAGGGCACGCCATGCAGCGGGCCCCGGATGGGCGATCGGTCCGCCAGCCGGGCCTGCGCGATTGCGAGATCAGGATCGAGATACTCCCACGCTTTCACGGCGGGCTCGCGTTCTTCAATACGCTCGAGGCACGCGCGCGTCAGGCTTTCGCTCGTCAGCTGTCTCTGGGCGATCAAACGAGCAGCATCGAGCGCGGTGAGTTCCTTCATTTAGAGCGCGTCCTTTCCCCCGCGACCGATTCACCGTTGGCGCAACAAACGTTGAGTCACCCAACCGCAGGGCTAATTTGCGGGTGTCAATTCCTCGATCACCTGGGAATGTCACCACGCGGAGGCTCGACCCGGGTAACGTCACGGCGCAGCCTGCGCGCATAGACACGCTCAACGTACCTGAGACAACGCTGCACGGATCGATGATCCGCAGCTCATGCAACGCACGGTCTTTTACGCGCGCCTCGCCTTCAACGCCCACGAGCCGAACAGCCAGACCTATAAAGTGGCTGGACGAACAAAAAATGCAAAGGTCGCGCCGGATTGGAGAAATTCTGGAAGCGCGGCATTCGCAGCGCTCCGAGCTGGGTGGTCACACTATCAATACGCGCTGTCCCGTGTATTTGGTGTTCATGGCTCCCGAGGTTGACGAGAAAAAAGCTTCACGTTGTGGCGATCAGGCGCAGGTTTTTGGCATTTCGACGAGCCATGCCTTCCAAGGACAACACCGTCTATCACTCGGCCAAGCTCGGGCGACCCGTCACGCCGACCTAGCCGCGGGCGATGACGGCTACGCGTCGGTCTGGCTGCGCTGATCCTGGTCATCGCTCAGACGCGGCGCTCCACCTCGGGGCGCCGCAATCCGGCGAAAGGATGCGACGAAAGTGTCCTTCAGAAATTGCCATAATCAGAACAATCGCATCAGTTTCAGAACTACGGTCACCAGCTAACATAATGCGATTTCCAGGCCGGATCGCCACTGTCCGTTTGCAGGCCAAGGGCGTCCGTATCGTCGCAGAATCCAACCGAGCAAGCGAGAACGCTCCCATATCGCATTTACGATTTACGTGGGTAGAGCCGATTATGCGGAGTGAGGTATTATGCGAAGTGGCTGGGTTGGAGCCGAGCATTTCCGCGGAGTGCGGTGATCGCACCCAGGTGATCGACCCGAATTACGGAACGCTCGCCGACAGCGAGCACCGTCCCCGCTACCTCCAGTCGAAGCTCAAAAACTGGAAGGCCTTCAACAAGGCCATGCTGGGCGACACGCTGAACGAAGACATCGCCTGGATCATCCGGAGCGAGCGGTGAGAGAGTGCGGCGCCTCGCTCGGAGCGAGGCCGCGCGGCAGGTCAGCGCGACCAGATGAGCCTGTGCGCGTGGTTGTCGTCTGGACCTGGGTCGCGTAGACCGGACCAGTGACGGAGGGATCATCGAGCTTGACCCTAGATGTATTCGGCGGCCAGTATCCTTGGCTGCCTTGCTCAAACCTGCACCCAGCTCGACCCCGTTGGCGTGACCCGGTAGTCGGGGGAGCGCTCGCCCTCTTTAGGGATGGGCCGCATGGTTGCTTTGGTGTCGATGTTGAGGGTGCGGATCCTGCCGTTAAAGCTGACGTCATCGCCGCGGGTGAGGGTGCCGATCTGAGCCATTGTCGGAGATGTAATGTAAGCGCCGACGGCACCTGGCCGCGTGTTGTCTCGGCAGATGTCGCCACGACTCGATTAGCGCGACCCCGCGTAGTCGATTTGCCGCCAGATCGTCAGAATTTTCGCTCGGCGGGCGTGGCAAGGCCGACGGCTGCCGTCATCAACAGCCAAACTGCTTCGACAACGCAGGCCGGTGGGGACGCGCGGCTTCGATCCCCGGCAAGCGCCTCCATGGACGCAAACGACACATCGTCACCGATACCGATGGTCTTCTTCTGGCGGCCCATGTCCATCCCGCGAACGTCAGGATGTTCATGGCGCCGTTCCCTTGCTGGAGCATCACCCAACGTTTGGGCGAGAGCCGGACGACTCCGACCCCGGCGGTCGCTGGACAATCTCGATTGCCCACGGTCCCATATTCGGACAGCGCGTTAATCAGCTGCTTGCCGCGATAGCCAAAAACAACTTGGAACCTTGGGAAGCGATCTCGCAAGTGCGCGAGGTCGTGCAGGCGATTTTCTACATCCTGTCCACCGGTTGCCAATGGACAGCCTTAACGGGCGAGTTCCCACCGCATTCGACAGTTACTTTTATGCTTGACGAGACACTGGCAGATGGCATGGCGCGAACGCACCTCTGCGTGGTTCGGCCGTTGCCGAGGCCTAACCGGAGACTTTGAATGCTCAGCCGCGACCGAACTTGCCTGGCTTGTCGTTGCTCATTTCAGGTTTCTGACAACGCGCCGTCGCCCCCCTGCAAAGCCTAGTTGTCTTTTTGAGTCAGACTCTCAGGACGATCGACACCAATCGTACGCCAGTTATTCGAGCTAGGTGTCGAACTGAATTTCTGTCCGGGGCTTATGCCCAGCCTCGGTGGGCAGGCCGCCCTCGAGCAGAGCCTGGACGCGCGGGCCTTGGACCACCACCTCCAAGCGCGGAAGGTGGCGTAATGGGATGGGTGGTCGTCCCTCAGGATGACGCCGTCATCTGCAACGGCGTAAGATGGCGAAGCACTTGGACGCACTTCGAGCGATAGAATCGGCTCGTCCGGCTCCGCACCATTGAGGCGTGAGACGAGCCAGATCATCCAGGATGGTTACTGGTGGAAGCTTATCCGCCATTCGCGGATAGTGGTGCGGATAGCCTTGGGGCTCGTTGGTGCTGATCGCCGGCAGAAAGGTTACAAATGTTGTCCTCCCCGGTCCTTTGCTCTTCGAGCTTGAAGGTGAGGCCTGGAAGATCGACTGACGCCGACCCAGAGATTTCCGCTCAGAAAGACCCGCGGTCCTCCCGGAACGACCACGGACCGCGCGGCGTCAGGCGCGCATTCTTGTGGACCTTCTTGCGGGGAACTCCGGCGGACGTGGAGTGTCGGAACCACAGCTTCGTTCAGAGGCTCGCCTCGGGTGAACAACATTCGTAGTTTCGACAAGCTAGCGCCAGGGCAGAGCCCAAAGTTCCTTGTTGCAGATCTTCTCGAAGATCACGACTGATCGCGTCGAACAGCTTCTCCCCCTTCTCGCGTGAGGCGGCACTCGGATAGCCGTAGATACCGGTGGAGCATTGGCTCGCGGAACTGCGCCAGCGATAGACGCCTTTTCCGACAACGTCGGCGACATCGGGCGTACGATTGGCCTCGGCGAGGCGGAGGCGATCCTCTGCCACGAGTTCAGGTCGCAATGCCATACACATCGACATCTCCGCCTCGCATGCGTGCCAAAGATTGTCCTGCTTCTCGAGCACCGCGGCAATCGGCCTCTCTGCCGCATGCCAATACGTGAAATGCACTATCGGCACCTCCAGCTTGGGGCTGAGCTCGTCAGCGCAGACTCGCAGTGCATTTTCGTTGCCGCCGTGCCCGTTGAGCAGGACGATTCTTCGGAAGCCGTGCCGAACCACAGACTCACAGACGCAGCGGATAATGTCGAAGAAGGTCTGGAAATCGACGGTGATCGTGCCGCCCAACGACATGTGATGCTCGGAGAGGCCGGTCCACAGCATCGGTAAGACGGACTTTCTCGATCGCTGCGGCCAAGCGCGCCGTGCGCAACGCGACCGTCTCGCCAAGCAGGCTGTCGATCTCGATAGGCAGATGTGGGCCGTGCTGCTCGAGCGCGCCCACCGGGACGATGACGATCGCGTCCTCCTGCGCGCGTTCACGCAACTAATCAGCCCGCAGCCGCCGCCATTCGATTTCCATCTCATCCCCTCCTGTGAATGCCCTGCCTTTGTTAGATCATCAGATCGCGTGGTCCGGACCAATTCGATAGTTCGCCTCATATTTTTACTCGGGCCATTAAGGCGAAATTCCCTAACTGTGGCACCGCCGAACGCTTAAAAGCTGCACATATCGGGGAGGCGTTATTTCGCCTGTGTGAGTTCCGAGCCGGGCGTCGGGTGAGGTGCCCGATGTTGGTGAGGAGAAGCAAAGCAACGGCGTTCTCGAAGTGGCCTCGAAATCCTTGGCCAAGCGGCGGTTGCGATTGAGCAAAGGGAGGGTTCGCTCGACCAGCCACCAGCGCTTGAGCAGCCAACGTTCACAAGTATCGGTTCCTCGGATAGCGAGTACGCCTTTCAAGCGCTGCGCTGGACAAACACCGCAAGGACTTCAAGCCGGCGTTTTGGACCAGGACTGTCAAAACGCAGCAGGCGGGCGCTCCGGATCGTCCGGTCAAGCACGTGGAGCAGCACTGGTTTATCGGCGCATGCCCATGTGGCCGGGGGTAGGCTTGAGGTTCTCCATGAACGCGGCCGTCCTCCGCGAGATTGGCAAAGCCGGCACGTTTCTCGAGTACGAGGCGCTCAGCCCGGTAGATTACAAGGCGCGAACGGCCCGTGACCTCTGCGACCATGTCGGTGCCAAATCGCTGGACGATCTGGTCGAGTGCGCCGGGGACAGGCGGGAGCGAGGCAAGCTTTTCGCAATCAAGCCGTGCGACGGCCTCCCGGCTTTCGACTGGCTGGCCGTCGCCCTAGATACGCCGAGAAGAGAGGTTGCCCTCCAAGTCGGTAAAGGATTCGTACGGTTGGACCGAGATGGAATGGACGAGATAACCCAGAACGAGTCCGCGCGTGACGGATGTAACTGGCGCTCTGCGGATCTATACGGCTTCGATGAACGAAAGCGTGGCCGACTTCTATTGCCACCTTATGCCGCGCTACAGAATGCTGAGGGATGGGAGACCTTCGACGCCCATCGGCCGCAGCCGAAATTGAGGTTGATGGCAGGCGCGGTCACAAGCATGACAGACCGGATACCGCGAAGCTCTTAAGATCGATCCACCTGCCACGATTGTCCCCTGGGAGGCTGCGAGCCGTCGCGCCGCTGGGGAGCGGTGGCATGCCGGCGAGCCCTCCGGGCGGTGCATGTAGATCTCGCCGACCTCGCCCGGCGGCATTACGTTTTCGTCAGGGGCGACAGCCTGCATTTCACCAGCAAACACGCAACCGGCGCAGCCGCGATGCCTGAGCCATTCGCTTCCGGTGGCACAAGATATATCCCTGTGGCCCTGCGACGCTCTACCTCAGTCAAGACCTGCTCGGCTAGAGCCGCGCGGGCGTCACAGCACCGACGCCGAGTCGACTGCAGATGGTACCCGTCCTCGGATTCGAGTTGGTGACCGTGGCTCGGCGTCAACTCTCAAGAGTGGCCTCATTTTTGCAGAATTTCCGTAATTCCTGGCCGAGCTTCGGCGTTTTTATGCTTGAGCAGCCTTTACGCTTGTCCGACAAATCGGGGACGAAAAAAAACATGATGCAGAGAAGTGTGAT
>NZ_VSSR01000094.1 GCF_008123515.1 Bradyrhizobium cytisi | reverse complement strand
CATCTTGATTGTCGCGCCGCACACGTTCCTCACAGGCGCGACCGTCGACGACTGGAGCGATGTAATCCTGGCAGAACCGTGCCGAACGCACAAAGTTTATGGAGGGAGATGAATCGCGGTTGCGCTGTACTGCCACCTATTCGTCCAAACTGCGTCTATGCATGCCGCTGCCCTTGGACTATGTAGGCAGCATCTGCGGCGCAGAGGTCGCATCGTTGAAGGGTTGTCATGTCATTCATCCCACCCATAGACTGCGATGTCCATCTGGCGCGTCCTTCAACCAAGGTCCTCATACCGCATCTTGATGAATACTGGCGTGAGCAAGTGATCCGCCGTGGGCTCGATGATGATGATCTAGAGCTCAGCGCCTTTCCGGAAAAAGCACCGCTCAACTGTCGTCCGGATTGGCAACCGCATGAAGGTCGTCCTGGATCTCGTTTCGAGCTACTACAAGCGCATATTCTTGACCGGTTTCGGCCGCAGTTCGTTATTTGTAATGTGTTGCACGGCGCACAAATCCTGTTCAACGTGGATTTGAGTGCCGCGCTATGCACTGCAATTAACGATTGGATCGTAGCCGAATGGCTTGAACAGGACCCGCGGCTGCGGGCATCGGTCGTTATACCGGTTCAGAGCCCGGAATTGGCTGCGCTTGAAATCGAAAAGCGCGCAACAGATCGTCGTTTCGTACAGGTATTGATGCCTGTCATGAATGAAGTTCCAGTTGGCCGTCGGTTGAATTGGCCGATCTATGCGGCTGCTGAGCGCCACGGGCTTCCGATCGGAATTCACGCTGGTAGCAGCTTTCGGCACCCTCCGAGTTCATTAGGTTGGCCATCATACTACATCGAGGACTATGTGTTAAACGCACCCGCTTTCGCGGGGGCGTTGAATAGCCTAGTGGCCGAAGGGGTATTTCAAAAATTCCCGCGGCTCAAAGTAGTGCTGATGGAGTCTGGTGTTACTTGGCTTCCCTCTCATTTTTGGCGAGCTAACAAGAGCTGGCGGGCAGTCCGATCCGAGACGCCTTGGGTGAAGAAACTTCCGTCCGAGATTCTTCGTCATCACGTGAGGATCACTCTACAACCTTTTGACGCTCCGCCTATGCTCGACCAAGCGAAAATTATTTTGGAGGAAATAGCAGCAGACGAAATGTTCTTGTTTTCGACCGATTATCCGCACTGGCATTTTGAGGGGACGGATGCTGTTCCTGACGTGTTTACGCCTATACTATCTAAACTGCTAAGAGAAAATGCGCTTGCGACTTACGAAAGATTGAACTGGACGGGGAAATAGTCATGAGCTCGAACAGTCCAAGTGGTAAGGCCAGCGATAAGCGGGACGCCGGAATCGTCGATTGCGATTTACATCCTAGTTACGGATCCTTCTCTGAGATTGATGAATTTCTCCCGCAGCGTTGGAGAGAGCATCACGCTACCATCGGCGTTCGTCTGAGCCGTGGATTATCGAAGGCTGGGAACTATCCGCGTATGTCAAGGGGCGGGGTCCGTATGGACGCCTGGTTGCCAGATGGAGGTTTTCCGGGATCCGATCTGGATTTTATGCGGAAACAGCACCTTGATCCCTTAAACGTTCGCTATGGAATGTTGCTGCCGCTCTTGGTTGAGTTCTTCAGCGAGCGAAATATCGAGTTTGGTGCCGCACTCGCGAATGCCATGAATGAATGGCTTCTAGCTAAATGGTGTGATCGAGAGCCACGGTTGAAAGCAGCGATCCAGATACATATTGAGCATGAAAAGGCAGCAATAGCGGAGATCGAAAGAAGAGCCGGTGATCGCCGTTTCGTTCAAGTTCAGATCCGACTGCGTGGGATCGAACCACTAGGTCGCCGCCGTTACTGGCCTGTCTTGGAAGCGTGTGCTGCTAACGGCCTTCCGGTTGTTGTACACATAAGCGGCACAAGCGGACATCCTTCCACGGGGGGGGGGTGGCCTTCGTATTATTTTGAGGAACATCCAGCATATGTCCATGCCACGCAGGCTCTTACTACCAGCTTGGTGTGTGAGGGAGTGTTTGAACAGATACCAAATCTAAAAGTGGTACTTGTTGAAGGAGGCTTCGCTTGGCTTCCGTCGCTGTGCTGGCGCTTGGATAAAGCCTGGAAGCGCTTACGCTCGGAGGTGCCCTTCTTACGAAGAAGCCCTTCTGAATACGTTAGGCAGAATATTTGGATTACAACACAGCCTGCAGAAGAGCCAGAAAGACCGGCAGATTTGCTATCGACAATGGAGTGGATAGGCCCGAACAGAATCATGTTCTCCACTGACTATCCGCACTGGGATCAAGATGACCCACGCTATGCCTTCAAGGCAGCTATTCCAGAAGACTGGAAACGGATGATTTTCCGCGAGAATGCTAGTGCGCTGTATGGGCTGGACATCCGATGAGCAGCCATATTGTTGCAACGGTTGATGAAATCGCGCACGGCACTTGCAAAATTGTCGTCGTTAGGGGGCGCGAGATAGGGGTTTTCAGAATCCATGATGAGTTTTTCGCATTGATAAATCGCTGCCCCCATCAAGGGGCTGAGCTTTGCAAGGGGATGCTTGTCAGTAGGTCGGAATCGGAGCTGCCTGGCCAATATGAGCTGACCCACCGTGGAGAAATGCTACGCTGTCCTTGGCATTGCTGGGAGTTCGATATTCGCACCGGTCAGTCGTGGTGCGACCCTGAAAGTGTGAAGGCACGCACTTTCGCAGTTGCGGTCGAATCGGGCGAATCCCTTGCTAAGGGACCGTACGTAGCCGAAACGGTTCCTGTATCTATCGATCGCAACTATATTGTACTCACGTTGTGAGCTTAGACACGGTCTCATCCTACCACCGCACTTAAGCCTCGGCATTCTCGAATACGAGTGCCTGAGGGTGTATGGAAACGCGGTTGAGGGTTTCTCACCGCGTGAGGCGTGATTCAGGCCACGGATGTGGACCGAAACGAGCCGTGTGAACCTCCTGCGAATGAGTGGACAGCTGTAGTAGGTCTGCGAGCCAGGACGTGTCGGATGCAAGAGCGTCATCGTCGGTCGTTTACCCAGGAGTACAAACGGCAGGCTGAGCTGGTGGTATCGAGTAGCCGGTCGATCGTAAACGGTACGAGAGGCCCACGGAGCCACGGACTTGGTGCGGACGGCCTAGGCACCGCGCTTGAAGCGTATAGGCATCCAGAACTGCCGGAGGGCCTCGACGGTTGCTGGAATGTTGCGCCAGGCGTTTTGGACGATGGGCTGCGTTCCCAGCGTGCGCCGGGCCGGGGGTAGCAAGGGCCGACCGGCGTCGTCGATGCAATGGACCAAGATCGGCCGCAGCATAAGGTGTTCGGTTCCGTTCGGGGAGAGAAGCCGCGACCAGACGAGAAGCCGAAGCTTCATGACGGCGTAGAAGCCCATGCACCAGGGCTGCGGGTCGACTTCGCCGTCCGGTGATCGCACGAACAGCGGCTCGAAGCTCTCCGGTCTCGTCGACAGCGTCTCGCTGATTGCGTTGTGGCGCATCAGCGTGGCGGCGATTGCCGAGAACTCCTCGGTGTCGTGATTGAAGGCGTCGGGATCTACGCCGAGGAGCGGGCACACCCATTCCTCGGACGCCATCGAGACCGGCCCGGCGACGACCGCGGCCACCGCGCCGTCGAGCATGGAGAGCGACGTCGCCCGCGGATGCCGAAGCGTGGGCGACCTGGCGCGCTTGCTGATCCATTGCCCGAGCCGTTCGAACGACATGGCATAGTCCGCCATCGTCGTCTTGCGTGCTTTTCGCGTTCCCCGCCCTTGCTTCGGCTTCGTCATGCCACGGCCCGCTTTTCGGCTTCGCGTGCGGCCTTCCAGTTCCAGGCCAGAAGTTCGTGAAGCTGGTTGGTCTTCGTGGCGCCGCTCACCATGCGATCGAGAACGTCGACGAGATACGCCTCGGGGTCGAGGCCATTCAATTTCGCTGTGTTAAGAAGCGAAGCGAGTATCGCCCAGGTCTCGCCCCCGCCTTCGTCACCACTGAACAACGAGTTCTTTTTTCCGATCGCAATTGGCCTGATCGATCGTTCGACCGTGTTGGTGTCCGGCTCGAGCCGCCCGTCATCCAGGAACGCCGTCAGGCCCTGCCAGCGTTCGAGCATGTAGTCGATCGCCTTGATGAGCGTCGAGCGGCGGGAGATCCCGTCCTTCACCGCGATCAGACGGGCCCTCAACACCTCCATCAGCGGCTTCGTCTCGGCCTGTCGCGTCGCGCGGCGTTCCCTAGCGTCGAGACCGCGGATCCTCTCCTCGATCGCGTAGACGGCCGCAATGCGCTCGATGACCTCCGCGGCGAAGGGTGAGTTCGTCGTCTTGTGCACCCTCACGAAGTTGCGGCGCGCGTGAACGAGACAATACGCCAGCTGGATCTGGCCCGACATCTTCGCATCGCCCGCCAGCGAGGCGTAGGCGGCATAGCCGTCGACTTGCAGCACGCCTTCGAAGCCGGCCAACTGCGCCACGATCTCCTTCTTGCCGCGACCGCCTGCGAACACGTAGGCGACCGCCGGCGGCGCCGGCCCCTTCCACGCCCGATCGTCCGTCGCGTGCGCCCAAAACTGGCAGATCCTCGTGCGGCCCCGTCCCGGATCGAGCACTGGCATCGGCGTCTCGTCGCAGAACAGCCGCTCGAAGCCGTGCATAGTCTTCAGTTGCAGATCGTAGAGGCCCCTGACCAGCCACGCCGCGCTCCCCATCCAGCGCGCCAGCGTCTGACGGTCGACGACGACACCCTGACCCGCCAGGATCTGCGTCTGGCGGTAGAGCGTCGATTGCCAGGCATATTTGGCCGCGGCGATATGCGCGATCAGCGCCGTCGTTGCCATGCCGCCCTCGACGAGCCGCGCCGGTGCCGGGGCCTGGACAATCGGGCCCTCACAGGAGCGGCAGGCGTATTTTGGACGGATCGTGCGGAGCACACGCAGCCACGCGGGAACCCGATCGAGCGCTTCGCTGCTCTCCTCGCCGATCCGATGCATCTGACCCGTGCAGCACGGGCACAGCGTGGACGCCGGCTCGATCACCCGCTCGACCCGGGGCAGATGCGCCGGCAGCGCGCCGATGTTGCGCTTCGCTTTGCGCCGCTCCGGCCGCAGCGCGTCCGGTTTGTCGTCATTGGCCGGGGGCTGTGAGCCGGCGGTCCGTTCCAGATCAAACGCGATCTGTTCGGCGCAGACGATCGCCGAGCGCTCCGATCGTGCGCCGAAGATCAGGCTCTTCAACGTGGCGATCTCTGCGCGCAGATCATCGTTCTCGCCTTCGAAAGCCAGCACCATCTCGGCAAGAGCCGCAGGGTCAGAGGGGAGATCTTCGGGGCGAAGCGCCATATCGCAGAGCTACACGAACACACTCGCAATCGCCAGCAAAACAAGACGCTTCAGGCAACCTTCGTCGGCCGCTTCGTCACCTTCGGGACCACACGCGACCACTCCGCAAGACCTTCAATCAGCATCGCCAGTTGCGCCCCCGTCACCGGCATCGTACCCTCGCGAGCAGGTGGCCAGGCGAAGCCCCCATTCTCCAGCCACTTCGTCGCTAGAACCATTCCCGAGCCGTCAAAAACCAGTAGCTTCAAACGATCCGATCGCTTCGATCGGAAGACATAAACGTCACCGCTGTAGGGCTTGCCGCCTAATCCCTCCGCTACCAGCGCGACAAGGCCATGAACGCCTTTACGAAAGTCAATCGGCTGCGTCGCGACGAACACACGGACCATTGGACCGAAAGAGATCATCGCGTCGATCTCACCGCCGCCAGCACGCGCTCCAGCGTCGCGGCGTCGACGCCGACGGGCACGCGCACCGTCGCGCCCGCGATCATCACCTCGATCGGCTCGGCCGGATCCGTCAGAACATGCGCCTTATCGATCGCGTTCGGCTGCGCCTCGACGGCGGCGTCGAGCCTGACTTGCACGAACTGCGGCGCTTCGCTCGGCGCGAGCCGCGCCTGGCGCCGCCACACGCTGAGCAGTCCCCGGTTCACCCCGTTGCGTCGAGCCACCTCGGAAATGCTCGTCTCCGGATCGGCGCTCTCGGCCACGATCCGCGCCTTCTCCGCATCGCTCCAACTGCGCCGTCGCCTCTCCCCTGTGATCACCTCGATCCGCTGATAGGAGGCGGCATCATGCCTGTCTTGATGTCTGTCTTGATGCATGGAACGAGCGTCCCTCGCGTTGTCAAATCCACGCGCGAGTCTCGCTCATCCCGTTCACCTAAACGAGGTGGGGTCGTCGTACCGCTATCGGTCGATCACGGCGGTCGGCAAGGAACTCGGTATTCACGATTCGGTATTGCGCCGTTTGGTGGATAAGCTGCGGAACGAGCCGGCACCGGCGACGAGGCGCTCCGTCACGCAAGCGGCGTCGATGCCGGCGGACCAGGCTTCCAAGATCGCTCGGCTGCGCGAGGAGAACGAGCGGCTGCGCATGGAGCGGGACATTTTAAAACTGTCCAGCGCCGTGACGCGGCTGTGCGGCGCAGAAACAACTTGTGCTATCGTCTACGGCTGGGAGGGTAGGGCCGTTCGATTATTGGAGGCACAATCCCCGTTAAAAATCTTGGTCCATGGGTGCATGCGAACTTGAGAGTGGCGACGTCGCCCTGGCGGCGATCCCGATTAGGAAGATGACGATTGGCATAGCCCAGACCCTCCTGCTCATCATTGATTGGACGATTGCCATGCCTAACAAGGCGAGTGGCTGCCGACCGGAACTGAAGGCGGTCAACATTGAGGCTGCCGCCATCGGTAACGGATCAAGGATGCACATGGCTGCGGTGAACCCCGCTTGCATCGATGAGCCTGTGCGCTCTTCGGCACATTCACGCAAGACCTGCATAACCTGGCGGACTGGCTCAAAGCCTGCAGAGTGACGACCGTCGCGATGGAATTCACCGGGATTTATTGGATCCCGTGTACAAGATCCTGGAGCAGCGCGGGTTCGAAGTGATTCTGGTCAATGCGCGGTATGCCAAGAATGTCCCTGGGCGCAAGACCGACGTTAGCGACGCCGCGTGGTTGCGTGAGCTCCATTCCTATGGCCTGTTACCTGGCAGCTTCCGACCTGATGCCGAGATCGCAAGCTTGCGCGCGTATCCGTGCCAACGGGAACGGCTGGTGGATATGCCGCCGCCCATATCCAGCATATGCAGCAGGCCCTGATGGAGATGAATCTGCAGCTCCGCCCGGGAAGCGCAACGGGCATGCGAATTATCCGAGTCATTGCTGCGCGCGAGCGGAATCCTGACGTCTTGGCGATCTATCAGGACGTGCGGTGCCATACATCCATCGCGACGATCCGTGCGGCACTCATGGGCAACGACCGGCACGAACATGTCTCCGCGCTGACCCAATCGTTGGAACTCTACGATGTCTACCAGGCGAAGATGCTGGACTGCGACCGCAAGCTCGAGGGCCTGATCGCGGCACACAATAAAAACTTAAAGCCGGTCGCAAAGGTGTCCAAGCCACGCATCAAGACCAAACAGGTCAATGCGCCCACCTTGGATGTCGGGACCGCGCTGTACCCCGCGCTCGGCGTCGATCTGACTGAGATCCACGGGTTGGGTCCATCACTGGCATTGAAGCTCGTCAGTGAGTGTGGCAGCGATCTGAGGGCATGGCCGAGCGCCAAGCACTTCACCTCCTGGCTGTGCATTGCACCCGGCAGCAAAATCTCTGGCGGCACTGTGTTCTCCATCCTGATTGCCGCGCCGTAGTTGTGCTCGCGCACACGCAGATCGTCCAGTCGGGCAGCCGCACTGTTGCGGTTAGCAGCAACGGCCGTCGAGCGGAGCGATACGGCGCTCGGTGCATTCCATCGCCGACTGTCCTCGCGTGCGGGCAAGTCAAAGGCGGTGACCGCGACCGCCCGCAAGATCGCAGCCTTATTCTACAACAACCTCCGGCACGGCATGCACTGCAGAGACCCCGGCGCGGACTATCATGAGCAGCAATATCGCGGCCGCGTCCTCACTAAGCTTGAGCGTCGAGCCAAATCTCTGGGCTTCGTCTTACAGGCCATTCAGGACGCCTCCGATCCGGCTGCTTCTTAGGAAGTCGATCGCGACCTTTGCCGGACGGCAGACATGAGGAGACATGACCTTTCGCTTCATCGAGGACCATCGTGATGCTTATCCGGTGCGGCTGATGTGCGCCGTGCTCGAGGTTTTGGGCGGCCGGCGCTTGGCGCAAACGTCCAGTGAGTGCACGCACACCCGGAAATGCCGCGCTCCTGGCTGCGATCCGAAAGGTGCATCAGGACAGCGGTGGACGCTATGGCAGCTGGCGGTCCATGCCGCGCTGCGGGCGCTCGGCGCCGTTGGACATTCGAAAAGAAGCAGCGGAGCGTACCCGAGAGCTACAGCGGACCACGATTTGTGTCGGTAAAGGCGCGGCTCAACAGGTTTCTGCGAGCCGTTGTTCACGTGGCACCGGCTAGCGCGCGAAGGCCGGCTGGCCAGGATGCCATGCGGCGCTTGTTCTTTGGAGATCGCCTCTACGCCGGTCGGACCGCTTTGCGAGGTAGCGACCGTCGCTCGGCGCTTAAATCTCAAGGTGGCGTCATTTTTGCAGAATTTCCATAATTTTGGTCGCTTTTCAGTGTTTTTATTCTTGAGAGGCCCTTTACGATTGTCCGACAAATCGGGGAGGAAAAAGCATGATGCAGAGAAGTGTGAT
>NZ_VSSR01000093.1 GCF_008123515.1 Bradyrhizobium cytisi | reverse complement strand
GATCTTGCTCAGTTCGTTCATTTGTGATCTCCGGCAGTGGCGATTGCTCGGGCGATTAGTCGGGCGAGTCGCAGCACGAGATGTGCGCGCTGCTCTTTATCGAGGGCCTACGGCCCCGCGCTGAGGTGGTGGGTCGAGAAAGCTTAGCTGCTGCATGGCTGTCCTCCGATTCCGGTGGCAGGACAGTATGCGCGGCATCCAATTGCCGCAGCAAAGCGTCGACGATCGTCCGGGCGTGCAGCAGCTCGGCGTGGGAAGCCAGGAATGCCGCTGGAGCGCATTGCGGGCTTGCACGCGGTAAATGTTGTGCGATAGGCAGATCTGTCCACGCGGCCGGTACAAGGGCACGGGTACCATCGGGCAGTACAAGCGTCAGATGAAGTTCGCCGCGTCGATGACACCAGCCAAGCACATTAAGCGCAGATCCCTCAAAGGGATGGCGCGACCGAACGATGGTTACCTGATCGGGATAGTCGTCGAGATGATGAGCGCGGTGGCGGGTAGTCTGTCGAGTAGTCTTTCGACAACATCGACTGGGAGTTATTGATGCGAGCGGTGCGTCGTCATACCGACTGCGCATGGGTGCTGCTCTACATCGAAAGATGGCTGAAGGCACCCGTGAGCATGCCGGATGGCGCGCTGGTCAGCCGAGAGAAGGGGACCCCGCAAGGGGCAGTCGTCAGCCCAATCTTGGCAAATCTTTTCCTGCACTATGCGTTCGATCGTTGGATGAAGGAAAATAATCCAGACATTCCGTTCGAGCGCTACGCGGATGATGCCATCTGTCACTGTCGCAGTGAGGCGCAAGCGCTTTCATTGCGGCAAGCGCTGGAAGCGCGGCTTGCGGCGTGTAAGTTGGAATTGCATCCGCAAAAGACGAAGATTGTGTACTGCAAAGACTCGAACCGACCGAACGGTTATCCGGAGCAACGCTTCGATTTTCTGGGCTTTACGTTTCGACCCCGACAATCGATGAATCGCGCTGGAAAGCTGTTCGTCAGTTTCTCTCCTGCGGTCAGCGACAAAGCGGCCAAGGCGATGCGCGAAGACGTGCGTCGCTGGAAGCTGCATCATCGCAACGATCTCGACTTGGAGAAAATCGCCCAATGGGCACGGCCTATTCTTGTTGGCTGGGTCAACTATTACGGGCGTTTTCATCGTTCGGCGCTTCGCAGGGCACTGCGCACAGTAGATCCATTTATCGTGCGCTGGGCACAGCGGAAATACAAAAGACTTCGGGGACACGCAAAGCGAGCGTGGGGCTGGTTGCGCGGGGTCAAATCCCGCCAGCCGAACCTGTTCGCCCATTGGTCCACGGAATCTCCGGTTGGGGCGATAGGAGCCGGATGAGTCGAGAGACTCACGTCCGGTTCTCGGAGGGCGTGGGGGTGGGATTCCCCCGCGCTACTCGACTATCTGCGAGCCTACGAAACCTTGGCGAGGCACGACATTCGATTGGCCGGTCTCGATTTTTACAACGGACGACGTCCGCATTCGGGTCTTGACGACATGACCCCGGATCAAGCCTACTTCAACCTTCCGCCGGCCCGCGCGGCGGCCTAACCCCGGCAGAGGCTCCTCTTTATCGACGCGGGGATTCGGTTCAGACAAACGGGACCAGCTCTCTATCGCCAAAATTTGGTGAGGGCCGGGCACGCGGCGGCGGTTTTAGGCTGACGGTCGGTCGGCTTGGCGATGACCTCGATCCCGTTGTTGAATGGCAAACCGAGAATGAGTTTTGGCAAGGGTTGTGGCCATCGAGACAGGGCCAGTTTTTCTGGGCGCTCTCGACCAGTTTGAAGACCATCGCGCGCGGTCTTGTTGGATAGGCAGTCCTTCGATGGGATCGTGCGGTGGCGCACGGTGCCGAAGGTGCTTTCGATGGGCTTGGTCGTGCAGGTGTTTCCAATACTCGGCCGAGAAGCCCTAAAAACCAGCAGCATGTCTCGATCGTCAGTCGGCCGCCTTCTCTTA
Organism: Bradyrhizobium cytisi; assembly: GCF_008123515.1. Classification (GTDB taxonomy): domain Bacteria; phylum Pseudomonadota; class Alphaproteobacteria; order Rhizobiales; family Xanthobacteraceae; genus Bradyrhizobium; species Bradyrhizobium cytisi. The sequence continues at coordinate 9,428 of NZ_VSSR01000093.1, read as the reverse complement.
TTTCAGCGTGTAGCTTTCGATGAAGGCGTCGAACGCCAGCTCGGCTGTGGCCTTGGTTTCGGACATCCGGATCTCCTGCAATACGCGTTTGCCTCGGGTGCTGGCTCTTCGCTAGGTTGGCAAGAACGTTAGCGGTCCTGTGCACCCAGCAGCGCTGCTCGCGCGTTTGCGGCCAGACCTCACCGGCCGCTTTCCAGAACAGAGTATAGCGCGACAATCTGGATTGGAAGCGTTCCATCCTAATTGCCGCGCCGCACCCGAGTGCGCCATCGGCGATGACGAGCTGCGAGGTCACGTCGAGCCCGCGCCGCTCATATCGAGCAGCAGATCGCGCCCATGCTGCGCGCTCTTCCGGGCACCATCGCTGAAGCCGACCAGTTCCTTGCCGCCTTCCGGCGTCGCCGATCAGTACGAGGATGCATTGCTTTTCATCTTCAGGCGAGCTTCGAGATGGAAGCCATCAACACAGATATAGACGTAACGCTTGGCGGACGCGGCGGCCGCGCGATCGCGTGCACGCGATTGGTAGACGGCGACCGGACCGATACCGGTCGTCACCTCGCGCTACGACAAGGTGGCCGTGACAGACGACGCGCTGGTTGCCGTCCGGGGTCTTCAAATCGGCATGCTGGTCGAGCAAGTATGCGACCTCGGCCTCGACCGTCTTGGCGAGCAGGGCACGCGCCCGCTTGTGCAAGACTTCTGTCAGCTGATCCTCGAAGTTCTTGGCTAAATCAGCTGGATGACGCTATCGTTGGACAGCGCATATCGCTCCTTCGGTGGAGAAGTGGGGCGTCAAGCACGCCACGATATGCCGCCTTCCCGATTCCCGCCATCACCAACTTTGGGCGATAGCTCACTCGGCGACGGTGTCTCCGTCTTTGGGAGCTGCAAAACACTTTAGCTCACAGCTGCGCTTAGCACCGAATGATGGGATCTCCGCCGAGAAGGTGCTGCATTTTCGGAAACCCCGTTGGGCAGTCGCACCTGCTTGCCGACGTAAGTGTTGGAAGCACCGAGTGAGCGCATTCTAGCCGTGGTCCCCGGCGCGCATCGGCAAGGCCAAGGCGGTGACAAAGCCGTGCGGTCACGAAATGGAGTACTTCGATCCGCGCTTCCTTCTGCGTAACGTGTTATCAGTCACGGGTGAGGTATCATGTCCATCGACGAGCCAATCCTTCGGAGCTGCTTCGCAGCTTCAGCTCCCTGGTATCCAATCCAGCGATCTCCTATCGACAGCGCTGGCAGGTCGAAACTCCGGAACTCCAGCTTGAGCTGCGCTATCCACGCCGCAATCTGACGTCAAACTTCGCGGGCCCTTTGCAGATCGCGGCTCAACGTAATTTATTCCAGAACCATGCAACGTTCTGCCATTCACCGTGCACGCGTGCCACTTCGTGTAACACTGCGACACGCTGAAAGACAGGATCAATGCTTTTTATACTTCCGATATTCTTTTCATATGCGTTTGAGACTAGTAGTCGTAGTCCCAAACTGGCAGCCGTTTCAATCAAATATGCAAGCATAAGTCCACCGAGTCCTTTCCCTCGATGATTCTCATCAATGTAGCGGGATATCTCGGCGACGCCTGTATATTCGGGGCGCAGAGAAAATCTACTCAAGGAGCACCAGCCAATCACTGTATGATCTTCGATCTCATAGACGAACACTGGATAGGGATCTTGATGTTCATTGAGCCAGGTGATCCTTTCGTTTTGAGTATCTGGAGCGATTGGATTTATAGCAAAGACGCCCGGCTTGATCGCTTGATTGTAGATCTTTACGATATCGTGGGCATCAGCAAAAGTAGCGCGTCGGAACATTCGCCTGACCGTCCGTTGTTATGCGTGCGTGCTGGGCATTGCAGCGCGCCATGCGCTGTAGGAGTCCACACCCCCGCTGCTTTTCTCGTCCTCTGCATCAAAAGATTCGTTTACCTGCGGAGAGCCGCCTGTGTGCTCAACACGCGGAACAAGCCACAATCGCATATGTCCGCACAAGCTACGGAATCTGGTAGGTTGCCGCGTTGCTCGGAGGCCGGCACTCAGTTATCTATCCATACTGCGAAATGAGACTGGAGGACCTCCCATGTCGTACCAGGTGCGCCGATTACAAGCAGGTGACCTCCCAAGCGTGACTGAGATCTACAACGCAGCATGTCGCGCAAGGGAATCAACGCAAGGAATGCGTCCCTGGAGCGTCAAGGAAATGGACGAATTCATAACCGAATCCCGTTTAGGAGTTGAGGCGTATACTTGCGCAAATAATGGCGCCGTGGTTGGTTGGGCGGCCTTCACGCCGTATCGCGTCAGGGAAGACGTTAGACATACAGCCGAGATGTCGATCTATGTTCAACATTCCGCTCGTCGAAAGGGCGTCGGCTGCGCGCTTGCCCACACTCTTCTAAATCGAGCAAATATCCTTGATCTGCACTGCATTTTGGCGATGACGTTTGAAGATACGCCCGAGGTTGTTTCGTTTATAGAGAAACGTGGATTCTCACGCGCCGGCTGCTTTCCAGAGGTCTTCTCGAATGGCGGGAAGCATTCCGACATTTTGATCTTTGAAAAGCTTATTACCGTAGCTGACGCCACCATCGGTTCTGATTTGTATTAGGATCGCACATGCGCTGCAGTGGGACGAACGACGTCCGCTGTCGTTGCGAGATAGGGGCTCTCCGCAGTCCCGATTGATGTGCAAGTTTTCGATCTGCACGTTTCGAAGAGCTAACAGCATACCTGCTGATCCTGCATACTATCCCCACAAAAGGAGTCTGTAGCAGCTATTGAAGAACCGCTCTCCAGAGACCGGCTGCCGTGACTCATTGGCTCGAGAAGGTCGGCGATGATGCCATCGAGCGCAGCTCTGCGAGAGGGGACGAACGACCCGTCATGGCAGCTATCCCAAAGCCAGCGCATCCCAAGGCGCTCGAGCGGGCATTTGGCTTCCTCAAGACGGCCGCGACAAGAGAGGACCTGATGTCCTAGTCGCGTCGAATGGGCCTTTACCGAGCTGCCAGCCGCGGCTTCCGAAGCTACTGGCGCAGGCAGCCGGCCGCAAACGTGCCTGGGTTCGGCAACGCGTTTGCCGATCGCTCTGCGTATGATCGGGTGGACGTCTGGGACAAGGCTTTTCTGCAAGCTCGTGAAGGAGGCACATCTCAGGGTCTTGCAGGTGCATGGCGAAATCGCCTTTTGGGGTTCTCAACGGCGCGTTTGACGAGGGAGTCCGCATGCGTGTCATGCGCTTTGTCCGGAAATGGCGCGAGACTGGCGCGGCAAAGCGCAAGCGGCAGGGCGGCGAAGATCGCTCGCGGCGCATCGAGAGTCATGAGTTCTTATGAGTGTGATCGATGCCAAGTCGGACATAACCTTGATTTAGATCGCCGAGATGCTCAAATCGGAATTTGAGCCCGCGTTTGCACCGAGCTTGATTGGGCGCTTGCTCGGCCGTCATGAGGCGCAACATTCAAAAAAAAGGCGCGCTCACAGCCGAACAGCACAAGCCCGACGTTCCGGCGGCGGGCCAGGCTTGGCGCGAAGTCCGACCGCAGCTTGATTCTGACAAGCTGGTCTTTTTCGACGAGACCGGCACAATAGCGCGGCTTTACAGTCGGTGAAACGCGGTCCGACGTCGCCAGGCCGCAGTCCCGCATGGTCATTGGCTGACCACGACCTTCACCGCTGGTCTACGCTGCACTACCGTTACCGCGCCGCGACGGACCTATGAACGGCTCGGCCTTACTGCCTATGTCGGACGGTGTTGGTACCCACCCTCACTCCGGGCGAAATCATTGTCTTGAACAATCTGGCGGTACACAAAAGTGCCACCGTCCGGATCGCCATTGAGGTCCGCGGCACGCCAGCCTCCTGCTGTCGACGCCCTACCCGCCCGATTCAATCAGATCGAGAACGCTTACGCCAAATTCAACTCGCGCCTTGCGCAAAGTCGTAGCCAGGACGGTCGAAACGCCCCAATCTGCCATCACCGAGCCTTACCAAAGTAGTTCCCTGCCGCAGGATAGATCAACTGATCGGAACTGCCACACTCTTCTTCCAAAAATCTACCTGTCTCGCAGACCAGATCTAAGCGGATCTCCTGCAGGACAAGCTTCAGTGGAAGGTGAGAATTCTGTCCAGCGCGGCTGAGGGATCGCCGCGGCATTTGTCGTTATCGCGCGCAACTGGGCGCTGGTCATTGTCCACTCTCTGACAGCGATAGGACGGCTGTAGGGCAGAATCGGCATTCCTGTGGCGCGAACATCTCTCAAAACGGCTCAGAAGCTTAGTAGCTCCGTTGGCATACTAGTTGCCAAGCTAGGAAACATGCAGTGACAGGAGAGCCGGATGTATTCACACGCGCAGGATTCTGACAAGCTCGAGATGACCAATGCTAAACGTAATCTTCGATCACTCTTCGAACCGGACGGAGTTGCCGTGATCGGTGCCTCACCCAAACCGAGCCTCGCGAAAAACATCCTTAACGGTATTGTGTCTTCCGGCTTTGCTGGAAAAATTGCTGCCGTTAACCCAAACTACGCAAAGGTTGACGACGTGGACTGTTACAGCTCCATCTCAAATGTTCCGTTCCACATCGACCTCGCCGTGCTATGTGTTCGGGCCGAGAACATTCTTGCTGTTCTGGAGGAATGCAAGCAAAACTCGGTCGGTGTCGCGCAAATCATCTCGAGCGGATTCGCGGAACTCGACTCTGAGGAAGGTCGCACAAGGCAGCAGCAAGTTCAGCGCTGGGCAAACGACTCGACGGCACCAGTCGTCATTGGTCCCAATACTCTAGGAGTAATCAATCTGCACCGGCCGATAATTGCCGTAGGAGACAGCAAGACATCCGAAATCGTGCCAGGAGCCGTCAGTGGTGTCTTCCAAAGCGGACAGATGATTACGATGATGCATCCGCTAATGGGAAGGGGTATTGGGATCAGCAAGATCGCGACCACTGGTAACGAAGTCAGCGTCACGACAGCCGAACTAATCGATTTTTTCGCTGACGATCTGCAAACCAAAGTCATCGTCAGCTACTGCGAGGGCATTAAGGATCCAGAAAACTTCGCCATTGCCTGCACGCGGGCAAGGCAACGAGGCAAACCCGTCATTATGTTGCGCGTCGGCGCTCATCCCGAGGTGCGAAAGGGAATAAACCGACATACGGCAACAGAGGCCACGAACACCTACGAACGTGACATCCGTTTGTTGGACGACCTAGGCGTTATCACGGTTGATTCCGCCGAGGACTTGGTCGAAACCGTCGTGGCATTCAACGCGTGCCGCAAGCCGCGTGGCAATCGCGTAGCATTTGCAAGTTTTTCAGGTGGAATGGGCAATATCATGGCCGACCTGATCTTGTCGACGCGCAGCTTGAAACTCGCTTCATTCTCCAACCAGTTGCGCAAGCGACTGGCAGATGTTCTTCCGAGATTTGCGAACTGCTTCAATCCGCTAGATCTGAGTGCTCAGAGTGCTTTTGATACTGAAATCCTGATCCGTTGCATGCAGCTGCTCGGAGAGAGCGGTGAGTTCGACATCCTTGTTTGGGGCAAGGACTTGCCGATGAGCATCGAAGACGAGTCTCCAGTTGGCCTCGCTCTTAGTCAGCTAATGGCACAGTATCCGGAAGTTGTTATCATGCCAGTCTCCCAAATGACCGGCCCATATCGCGGCATAGAGATCGGTGGAGGCCCGCCCATGTTCGGCGGTCGAGCGATTTTGCAAGGTACGGCCGTCTCGGTTCGAGCCCTGGGCAAAGTGATCGCGTGGCATGCCTTAGCGTCTTGACCGGCGCTGCCGAAAAGCATGCTGCAGGTTCAGCAATGAGAAAGGGCCACGTTCCTCTTCGTCACGGGTCGGATGAGCACAAGCGAGTTCACCCTCGAAACGCAACGAAGATGATCTGCAAGGGCTTCTCGAAAAGACGGTGACCAAGTACATCGTGACTAGCACGCGCGATCAGTCCGTTGGACCGAAGGCCTCCACGCGCTGATGGGGGCGGCGGCCGATCACGCTCTTGCGTCCGCCCGGTCGTGGATCCAGCGCCATTCGGCAGAGGCCGCGTGGGTGAGGTATATGCGCGCCGAACGGTTGCCTGTCATCAGCCCCAGAACCCGGGTCGCAACGCGATAATGGGAATCACGGAACTTATGTGCGTCAGTTCAGCAAAGTCGACCATCGGGTCAGATCCATGTTCAGTTAGCGATGGTCCTAGAGCCACGGAGAGTGGCGGTCGACGGTCATGGCTCGGACGTGTCATTCGGCTTGCAATATTGACCCCCGCATTGCCTCATCCAGAATGTTACTGGACAACTTCTCGCCGATGATTGGGTCGGTGCCATCGAATCGGTTCGGTGGCGTCTATGGCGAGAAAGATCAGCATGGGCGCGCGGCGGGAGGTGCTGTCGACCGTAACGGAACGTTACGAGTCGGCCAAACGGGCGGAGAAGGGGCGCATCCTCGATGCGCTGTGCGCGACGACGGGCTGGCCGCAAGCATGCGGTGCGCGCGCTTCGGCGGAGCGCAACAGTTGGACCGGGAAGATGGAGGCGCCCGGAGAGCGCAAGCGCAGATATGGCGCGACGATCAAGGACGCGATGACGGCCCTGTGGGAGGCGTCAGATCGGGTATGCGGTAAGCGGCTCAAGGTGATGATCCCGACCTTGCTGCCGGCGCTCGAGCAACATGGCCGATTGCAGCTTGGTGAGGCCGACCGTGCTCGTGTTCTGGCGATCAGCGCCGCAACCATTGACCGCTTGCTCGTCGATGTGAAGATTGCGGCGAGCGGCGGCAGGCGGCGCCGTGCCGGATTCTATTCGGCAATCCGGCGCGAAGTCCCGATCCGCACGTTCAATGACTGGAACAGTCCGGTGCCCGGCTTCTGCGAGGTCGACATGGTCGCGCATGGCGGCACGTCGGTGGCCGGCTCGTTCATCCAAACCCTGACGATGGTCGATGTCGCCACCGGCTGGACGGAGTGCCTGCCGTTGCTGACGCGGGAGGGTTCGCTCGTCGTCGAGGCGATCAACCGCGCCCAGTGCCTGTTCCCCTGGTTGTTGCGCGGCGTGGACTTCGACAACGACAGCGCCTTCATGAACGATGTTGTTGTGCCATGGTGCCGCGAACAAAAGCTCGAAGCCACACGCTCGCGCGCCTACAAGAAGAACGATCAAGCCTTCGTCGAGCAGAAGAATGGTGCCGTCGTCCGCCGCCTCATGGGCTATGGCCGCTTCGACGGCGTCGACACGGCCCGTGTGATGGGCCGTCTCTATGCGGCGGCTCGGCTCTACGTCAACTTCTTCCAGCCGTCGTTCAAGCTGAAGGAGAAGCGCCGCGAAGGGGCTAAAGTGATCAAACGGTATCATCTCCCATCGACGCCCTATGAGCGTGCACTGGCACATCCCAAGGTGACCGCGGACGTGAAGAAACGGCTGCGCGATCAGTATCGTTCGCTCGATCCGGTCGTGCTGTTGGCTGAGATTCGCGCGACCCAGGACGAACTCGGCAATCGCGTTGATCGTCGTGCCGGACACGCGGGTGACCTGCAGCGCGCCTCCACGACCACCACGCCAACAAGCGCAGCCACTTTCGCCAAGACGCTCGGAAAGAGGGTGACGGCCGGCGAGCCGCGTGCCACCCACCGGCGAACTCGTCGGCCCTATAAAACCAGGATTCGCATGCCGTCCAAGCTCGACCCACATATTGCCGCGATCGAGGGCTGGCTGGCAGAGCAGCCGCAGCTGACGGCGCTCGCCATCGTCGGCCGGCTGAGCGAGATTCAGCCCGAGGAGTTCGGGGCAAGACAGCATTCGATTGTGCAGCGCCTGCTGAGGGCGCTTAGACGGAAGACGGCCGACCAAGTGGTCGCCGCTGCCCCACTGCCCGGGGTTGTGGACGGCTCGGGCTATGTAGGGCCCGACCCGCCCACAGCCCCTCTCGTCGAGCAAGCCGGGAAAGCCACCTGGCGCGGCCGATCAGTCGAGGTCGCATCGACCTGTGCAATGGCGCCATAGGGTAACATTCGCTCATGCGGCAATACGGGGGGTCAAATTTGAACACGATGACGTAATTGCGGTCGGCGCTCTTGGCAGGCAAGCTCCGTTATTATCGAGCCCTCGCAATCAAATGATTTGAAGGAGCTCCCATGAAGCAGTACGTCTCTCACAGAGAGAAACAGCTGTGTGCGTTGTCAACGAGACTGGTCAAGTAATCTTCGAAGGAAAAGCCAAGTCTAATCCTGGTGCCTTGACTGACCTGCTTCGCAAACATGCGCCTCATGCCGAGCGTATCGGCTTCGAGACCGGTGCGATGGCGAGTTGGCTATGGCATGAACTCCGCACGGTTGAGCTTCCTGTGGTCTGCATCGATGCTCGGCATGCGCACGCAGCCTTGTCGGTCCGAATGAACAAGAGCGATCAGAATGATGCGCGGGGCCTTGCCGAACTGGTGCGAGTTGGATGGTATCGGGAGGTCAAAGTCAAAAGTGAGGAAAGCCAGAAGATCCGCGCGATCCTTGTCGCCAGATCTCGGCTAGTGTCCATGCGCCGAGACATCGAGAACCAGGTTCGCAGCTTGATCAAGGAATGTGGATTACTATTCCCTCGCGCGGTCGGCCAACAGTTCCGCAGCCAGGTCAGCGAACTCTTGGGCGTTGACCATTTGCTTCTCAGCGTGATATCGCCGCTGCTCTCAATCCATGAGAACGTTTGTCAACAAGAAGGTAAGTTCGACAACGAGGTCCGCCGGTTGGCAAAGCTGGACGAGACGACGCGTCGCCTGATGACGGTCCCGGGGGTCGGTGTCGTGACGGCCCTAACGTTCCGCCACACGATCGATGACCCCTCGCGCTTCCGATCAGCTTCGACGGTCGGCGCCTGCCCTTGGCCTTACGCCGAGGCGCAGCCAATCCGGTGAAACAGACAACAACGGAAAGATATCTCGATGGGGCGACCGGCTTCTCCGAACTTACTTGTCCGAGGCCGCCACTGTCCTTCTTTATCGAACCAAAAAGTGGTCTTCCCTACAGGCCTGGGGCATGAAGCTCGCCAAGCGAATTGGCATGAAGAAGGCAAAGGTCGCCATCGCCCGAAAGATCGCCGTGATTCTCCACTGCATCTGGGTCGATGGCACATCGTTCGACTGGGGCCAGCCGAAGCCAATTTGATATTTGCTCGCAAGTTCCTGGTCCGGTCCGCCGGACTGGCGATGTCCCGCTGGGACGGTGGTCGTGGTGACCTCGGTCAATCGGCTGGTGGCGGTTGGCCCGCACTCCGCTGCAAACGTTGAGGCGCCCGATCCGGACATCATCATGAGGCGCTCGCGACCTCGGAAAGGACCATGACCCCAGCTAGGACATCAACCCAACCCCGCTGAAGCGGCCAACGACATCGATTGCCAATCCCGCTAGGGTCCAGACTCAATTGA
>NZ_VSSR01000092.1 GCF_008123515.1 Bradyrhizobium cytisi | reverse complement strand
CTTGGGTTCCAGATGACTAGGTTAACAATTCATATAGCTAATCTGGTTATCGTCGCCTCGCTTGGGGAGAGGGCGATGAAGCGGCTTTATATTGGTGTGGCCAGCACTGCGCTGGCATTGTTTTGTGTTGCCGTTCGGCCGTCGGCTGGCGCGACGCAGATGGTGTCGCTGCTGTACAACGGCGCGCCGCAGTCGCCGCAGCAAATTGGCTCGGACGAATTTCGCCGCAAGCTCGTCGAGATAGCGCCGGGCCGCATCATCCTCGATGAACGTGGTGGCATCACGCTGGGCAGCGAGACAGCGATCCTTGCCGCAATGCGCAGTGGCGTCGTCGACATGGCGACGTTGTCTGGCTCGGTGGTCAGCTCCGCCGTGCCGGAATTCGGCGTATTCGACGTGCCGTTTCTGTTCCGCGATGCTGCGCAAGCCAAGTCGGTCGCGGAAGGGCCGGTCGGGGCTCTCTTCGCCAAGCATTTCGCCGACAAGGGGTTGGTCCTGCTCGCGATCGGCAAGCAGGGCTTTCGCAACGTCACCAATTCGAAGCGGCCGATTCATTCTCCCGCGGACCTCCAGGGATTGAAGATTCGGGTCCTGCCGAACGACGTCTATCAGATGACCTTCAAGGCGCTGGGCGCCGAGGTCGTGCCGATGGAGTTCACGCAGGTGTATTCCGCATTGAAGGACGGCCGAATCGACGGGCAGGAAAACCCGATCATGACGATCGCCACCAGCCATCTCGACGAGGTGCAGAAGTACGCCAGCCTGACCGGACATTTCTTCGCGCCCATCGCCTTCGTCGCCAATCGCGATGTGTTCCAGGCCCTCAAGCCTGCCGACCAGGCGGCCATCGTTGCTGCAGCCAAGGCCGGTGCGGAAGCGACCTGGCAGAGCGGCGTCGCGGACGAGACGAAGAAGCTCGAGGAGCTGCGCAAAGGCGGCATGGAGATCATCGAAAAGGTCGATCGCCAGCCCTTCATCGATGCCGTTAAGCCCTTGGAGCCTGAATTCGAGAAGCGCTTCGGCAAGGATCTGCTCGCCCGGATCCGGGCTACGCCGTAATCTTCCAGGAAACATCATGAACCTGTCATTGCTTCTGTCGCGCATCGGCGTCCGCCCACGCATCTTCGGCGGCTTCGCGCTGGTTCTGGGTTTCCTCTGCGTATTGGCGCTGCTCGCCGTGCTGCGGCTGGCTGAGATCGGTGGCACCGTCGGCGAGCTCGTCACCAGCGCCGACGGCGATGCCGGCATGGCGAAGGTGCACGCCGCGCTGCTCTCGGCGAACGTCAACGTCGAGAAATTCATCCGGACGCGCAATCTCGGTGACCGCGATAGCGCAATGAAGGCGATCGACGGCTTTGGCGCGACGTTTGATCAGGTCGATCAGCAATTTTCTCGTCTGCCGGCGATTGCCTCCGGCCGAGGTGCCCTGGTGGATGCGCTTGGAACCTATCGAAAATCCTTCACGGCGGTCGCCGGCGCTGTCGATCGTCTGCGCAATGCGAGCACCAAGGCCGAGGCGCTTGGCGCTTCGGCTGGCCTCGACGTCGGTGCGATCAATGCGACGCTCGCCAACCAGCCCGACCGCCTGCTCCAGCCGCTGCGTCTGGCTGGCACGGTGGATGCGATGCGCGTCGCGGTGCTGCGTTTTACCATGACTCAGGTCCATGGCGATGCTGATGATGCTGCGCTGACGGCCGGCTATGTGTTGACCGCGATTGCCGACAGCGAGGCTGAGATCGCCGAGGTCGAGGCGCCGCGATTGAAGAGCCTGATTGCAGCCTTGAAGAAGGTCATTGCCGACCAATCGGCGACGTTGACGGAACTTTCGGCGGCGATGGGCGAGCTGCGCAAGGCGCAAGCCGACCTCATCAAATCCAGCAGTGCAATCGACGCCAAGGCCGCCGAGATCAGCAAGGCCCTCGGTGCGATGCGCACCGAGCAGAGCCGGCTGACGGCGGAATCGGTCGATCATACGCGCAATCTCGTGTTCACCGTCGCCGCGTCCGCGCTCGCCTTGGGCGCATTGCTGGCCTGGCTGATCGGGCGCAGCGTGTCGCGGCCGATCGGCCAGATGACCTTGCGCATGCAGAGCCTCGCGGCGGGCGAGCTCGATGAGGCAATCCCGGGTGGCGAGCGCGGCGACGAAATTGGCCGCATGGCTGAAGCGGTCGAAGTGTTCCGCCAGAACGCGCAGACTGTCCGGCGGATGGAGCAGGGCACTGCCGCGCAGCGCGCCGCAGCCGAGACGGAACGTGCGTCGATGATGGCTCAGCTTGCCGATCGCTTCGATAGCGGCATGGAGGGCGTTATTGGTGGCGTCTCGAGCCGCGCCGAGGAGATGGGGCATAGCGCCCAGAGTCTCGCCCGCGTCGCCGAGCGCGGCCGCTCGCTCGCCGAGCAGGTCGCCGCGACGTCGGCCCAGGCGTCCTCGAATGTGCAGACCGTTGCGGCCGCGACCCATCAACTCGCTGCCTCGATCAGGGAGATTTCGAGCCAGGTCGCGCGCTCCGTATCGGTCTCGGACAAGGCCAAAGAGGAAGCGTCCCGCACCGAGGCGCTGATGCGCGCGCTGTCGGATTCCGCCGAGCGGATCGGGACGGTGGTTCAGCTGATCCAGGCGATCGCGAGCCAGACCAATCTCCTGGCTCTCAATGCCACGATCGAGTCGGCGCGCGCCGGCGATGCAGGCAAGGGCTTCGCCGTCGTCGCAAACGAGGTGAAGAGCCTTGCAACCCAGACCGCGCGCGCCACCGAGGAGATCGCGGGGCTCGTCGCCGAGATTCAGGGCTCGACCGGACAGTCCGTCGCCGCGATCGGTCAGATCGGAAAAACCATCTCCGAGATGACGGAGATCGCGACAACGATCGCCTCCGCCGTCGAGGAGCAGGGGGCCGCGACCAACGAGATCGCTCGCAATGTCGAGCAGGCGGCGAATGGCACCGCGGCGGTGACCGACCAGGTCGGCGCGGTCCGCACCGTGGCGGGAGAGACCGATGCCGGCGCCGAAGCTACGCTTTCAGCGGCCTCGGCATTGCAGGATCAGGCGCGCTCGCTCAAGAAAGCTGTCGCGGAGTTTCTGCAGACGGTGCGCAAGGCGGCCTGAGGGCCCTGCGCGCTGCCGTCCTTCGTCAGGTGCAGCGCGCAACCGATGTTCAGGACTTCACGGCGCCCGCCGTCAGCCCGCCCACCATGTAGCGGCGGAAGGCGTAATAGACCGCGGCCGGCGGCAGCGCGTAAATGAAGCCGGTGGTCATCAGCAGCTCCCAGGGCGAGTCGTCGGCGGCGAGGAAGTTGCCGAGTGCGACGGGAAGCGTGATCTCGCGGTCGTTCGAGAGCAGCAGGAATGCGTAGAGATATTCGTTCCAGGCGAGCAGCACCGCATAGGTGCCGATCGCGACCAGCGAGGGCATCATCAGCGGCAGATAGACCAGGCGGAAGATCTGCAGCGTGGTGGCGCCGTCCATCACCGCGGCCTCATCCAGCTCGACCGGCAGCTTGTCGGAGGCCTGCTTCAGCACCCAGATCGCGTAGGGGCTGGCGATCGTCACCATCGCCAGGATCAACGCCCAGTGGTTGTTGAGCAGGCCGTAATTGCCCATGGTCCGGTACATCGGCACCGCAAGGAACGCTGCCGGAATGAAATAGGTGAACAGCGCGAGGTTCAGCACCATGCGTCCGCCCGGCACCTTCAGCCGCGAGATCGAGAATGCCGCAGCCGTGGCGATGACCAGCGTCAGCGCGCCGACCGCCGCCGCGATCACCAACGAATTCCAGAACTGGACGTAGAAGTCGCGCAGGAAGTAATGCTGCTGCTTGAACACGATTTCGAAGTTGTGCAGCGTCGGATGGTCCGGCCACAGCTTGCCCGAGAACGCGTCCTCCTTCGGGGAAATCGCGAACAGGAACATGTGGTAGATCGGGATCATCGTCCACAGGAAGACGGGAATGCCGATCAGCAAGAGCCGCGCTTCGGTCGCGACGTCGCGCCAGGAAAATTCGCTTACGCCGGGGAGCTTCATCGCGACAACCGTTTCATCATGAAGTACACGAGCGGCAGGACGAACGGCATCGCGCAGACGATGGAGGCCATCGCGAGCGAAAGCTGGTCGAGCCGGAGATAGCGGATACCGAGCGTCGACAGCACATGCGTGAGGTCGGCAGGTCCCCCACCGGTGAGCAGATAGACGCTGTTGAAATCGCCGAGCGTCCAGATCATCGAGAGCAGCGTGCAGGTGATGTAGAGCGTCTGCATCGACGGCCAGGTGATGAAGCGGAATTTCTGCCACCAGCTCGCGCCGTCGACTTCGGCGGCCTCGAACAGGTCGTGCGCGATCGCAAGCCGTCCGGTGATCAGGATCAGCGTCCAGAACGGCAGCGACTTCCAGATGTGGACAGCGATCGCCATGCTCAGCGCCACGGTCGGATCGTTCAGCCAGTTCGGGCCGTCGTCGCCTGTCAAGGTGAAGATCAAGTGGTTGACCATGCCCCATTCGGGATTGAGCATGAAGCGCACCGAAAGGATGGTCGGGATCGACGGCACCGCCCAGGGCAGGATGAAGATCACCGAGAGCCATTTGATCCAGGTGCGCTGCTGGGCGAAGAACCCGGACAGGAACAGCGCGATCAGCATCTTGATGTTGATACCGATGACCAGGAAGATCAGCGTGTTGACCGCGGCGCGCGCGAAAATCGGGTCGTTATAGAGCGCGACATAGTTCGACGGGGCCCGCGCCAGCCACAGCCCGTAGCAGACGGGATAGACCACGAAGGCGAGGAAAACGAGCAGATAGGGCGCGAGCAGCACGATGCCCCAGACCTGCGCCGGGGTCAGCCGCGGCGACAGGGGCGGAGCGGGGATCGACTGATCGCGAGAGAGCGTGATCGCCATTCTTCTAGGACTCTTCTTGAACCTTAAACCTCTCCCCGCTTGCGGGGAGAGGTCGGATCGCTCTCGGGCGATCCGGGTGAGGGGGTACAGGACTCACCGCAAGCGCGACTCGCGGATAGAGCCCCTCACCCCGACCCTCTCCCCGTGAAGAACGCGGAGAGGGAGGGGATCGAACTTAGCCCGCAACCTGCTTGATGCGGGCGATCAGTTCGTCGACGGCCTTGTCGACCGGGACCTTCTCGCTGACGACCCGGTTCATCGCCTTGGCCCAGACGTTCTCGTTGTTGAGGATCGTGAACTTCCAGTTTTTGGTGAAGTCGAACGGTGCGGTGCCGCCGGTGAACTGAGCGTAGACCGCCTTGCGGTGCTTATCGGCCTGCCAGAACGGGCTCGCCTGGCTTTCCTTCGTCACCGGGAACCAGCGGCCGAGCGCGCCCTCGATATAGGGGCGGACGTTGTCTTCCTGCAGCAGGAAGCTGATGAACTGCTTGGCCTCGGCCTTGTTCTTGGCCGCGGTGAAGATCAGCCCGGTCTTGACGTCGGAGCGGTAGCGGATGGTCGAACCGTCCGGGGCCTTCGGGAAGGACGCCGTGATGATGTCCTGCTCATAGGCCTTCTTGCCGGCCTCGCGCTGCTCAGGCGTTAGAGCCTGGTTCTGGGAGTCCTCGTACCACTTTGCCGCGATCGAAATCGTGAAGTTGTGGGTCATCACGATCGTCTTGTTGTGGAAGGCGACGTTGTTGTCCGGGTCCTTCCAGGTCGTGGAGGACGGCGGGGTGCAACCCTTGATGTAGGTGTCGGTGTAGTCCTTCAGCGCGTGAATCAGGCCGTCGCGGACCTTGGGATCGTCGACCAGCAACTTGCCGTCGTCGTCGACGAGCTTGACGTGGTAGGCGTCCATGAAGGTGTAGAACGATTGGAAGGCGTCGGTGGATTCCACGCCCATCGGCTGTCCGACAGCATAGATGCGCTGGCCGGTGGCTTTGCGGATGCCCGGCTGCACCTTGTCGCACCAGAACGTCCAATAGCCCGCCCAGTCGGTCGGGATGTCGCTCTGCTTGAAGCCGGCCTTCTCGAGCATGTCGTTCCAGATCTGGACGTGCATGCTCTGCTGCTTCAGCGGGAAGCCGTAATAGGCCTTCTTCTTGGTGACGTCGTTATAGAGGATCGAGGCGTCCAGCGTGTTCTGCACGAACCGGCTCTTGATCGGCTCCATCACGTCGGTCAGGTCCTCGAGCTTGCCCTCATAGGCCCACTTGCCCTGCGCCTGCACGTCATAGGAATCGGAATAGGCGACATCGGGCACGGTGCCGGCGTCGAGTGCGGCGACCGTCTTCGGAATCATGTCCTGGATCGCGTACTGCGACAATTCGACCTTGATGCCGGTCTTGGCTTCGAACTTCTTGATCGTATCGAGCAGCGCGTCGTCTTCGGAGCGATAGAAGCCCTTGCCCCACCACACCGTAATCGTCTTTTGCTGCGCAAATGCGGGTGCAGCGGCTGCAAACAGCCCGGCCGCAGCGACCGCCAGTGATACTGCGCCAATTACCTTGAATTTCACGTTTTTCTCCCTCAAGCCGCCGGTGTTTTAACCGGTCGGATAAAACACTAGCGCATGGTCGCTATCCGATCTAGCGGCTTCTTGTCAGACATAGGTCGTGGGCTGAGGGCTGTGAAGATGCTTTAATCCCGCATCGATCTAAACGCTGCATCAATTCGTGGCAATCAATTCGCCTCGTGCGCGCTTGCCTCGCCCCACCATCCGCCACACCACACGCCGGATTGCTGAAAGATCGGCTGTTGTAAGCGGTGTGAGGACCGAACGCAATGCAAGCGGCCGCGCCGCCGTGCTCTGGCGGAAATCCAGAAATCCTTTGAGAACACGACAGGGGGCAGGAACAGTCCGGCACCGCGACGGGCGAGTTGTCAGCGTTTCCGCTTCAGGCCCATCGAAGCAGCATTCGAGCTTGCCCCGGCGGATGGGGGGCGCGGCCTGCCTTGCCCGCTCGTTCGCAGGGGTGAGCGCCATGCCTCGAGAAGCATTTTCAGAAGTTGGCTTGCATGCGGAGATAGCGTTGCTCCGCGCCTGCGCACGATTCCGATCGTCCGCGATACCTCCGGCTCGATCAACCGAATGGTGTGAATGATCGGATGGCCGGGCGCTGGCGTCGCGAGCCTCGGTAGCACAGCAACGCCCAGCCCCGCTTCGACCAAGCCAAGCGAACCGGAGAGGTGAGCGACTTCGTAGGTCCAGTTGAGCTGCAAGCCGTGCCGCGCCATCGCATTGTCGATCAACGCGCGATTGCCGCTGTTGCGACCCACCGTGATGACACGGTGCGGCACAATCTCCGACCAGCTCACCTGTTTGCGCGATGCCAATGGATGGTCATGGCGGCAGGCCAGCACGAAAGGGTCTTCGACCAGTTTCTCGAATTCAATTTCGGCATGCGAAGCGCCAATGAAATTGATGCCGAAGTCGGCTTCTCCGCGCGCGACCGCTTCCAATCCTTCATTGGCGCCGATGTCGAGAATCCGGACGCGAATGCGCGGATATGCTTCGGCGAACCGGCCGATCGCCCGCGGCAGGAAATAGAATACCGCTGTGGGCACCGCAGCCACCGAGACCAAACCTGAACTTCGCGCGCCGATATCCTGGATCGCCAGCACCGAGGTTTCGAACTCGTCGATGAGGCGGCGCACTTTCGGCAGGAAGTCGCGGCCCGTCATGGTGAGATTGACGTGGCGCGTGGACCGCTCGAGCAACGGCGCGCCCAGGCTTTCCTCCAGCTTCTGAATGCGTCGGCTCAGCGCCGGCTGAGACAGGTTCAGCGCCTTCGCTGTTCGGACGAAGCTGCCCATCTCCGCGACGGTGATGAACGCCTTCAGGTCGAGAAGTTCGGCATTCATGGCTGGGCTCCCGTTATGTTGATAATCGGAATAATACATCAAATCTTTGCATTTTACAAAAGAGTGGGATCGCGGGATCGTGGGGCCGAGCGAAAATGTCGCCCGAAGGAAGCGCCCCGATGAACGATCAGATTGCTATTCCCTGCGTGGTGATGCGCGGGGGTACCTCGCGCGGGCCGTTCTTTCTGGCCAGCGACCTTCCGGCCGAACCCACGCTGCGCGATGCGATCCTGCTGTCCGTCATGGGAGGGGGACACGATCTTGGAATCGACGGCATCGGCGGTGGCAACGCCGTTATCAACAAGGTCGCGATCGTCGGACCGGCATCGGTAGCGGGTGCGGATGTCGACTACCTCTTCGCCCAGGTGCGGGTCCGTGAGGGGATCGTAGATACCGCGCCGAACTGCGGGAATATGCTGGCGGCGGTGGGGCCGTTCGCAATTGAAGCCGGCCTGGTCGCCGCTGCCGCGGATCGCACTCACGTGCGCATCCATAATGTCAACACCGGCAAACTGATCGATGCGACGGTTGCCACTCCCGGCGGCAGGGTGACCTACGAAGGCGAGGCGCGGATCGACGGTGTACCGGGAACGGCCGCGCCCATAGAATTGTCGTTCCCCAACGCGGCCGGCGCACGCACCGGTCGCCTGCTGCCGACAGGACGTCCGATCGATCGCCTCGAAGGGATCGACGTCACCTGTATCGACGCAGCCATGCCCGTCATGCTTGTCCGCGCGGCCGATCTGGGATGGACCGGCCGCGAGGCACCCTCGGCTTTCGCCGAGGGCGGCTTCCGCGCGCGGCTCGAGAGCTTGCGCATCGAGGCTGGCCGCCGGATGGGTTTTCCGGATCCCGCGTCAATGGTGATTCCGAAACCGATTCTGATTGCGACCGCGGTCGAGGCGACGTTGAACACCCGGTACTTCATGCCGCACGACTGCCATAGCGCGCTGGCGGTGACCGGCGCTGTCGCGATCGCGACTGCGTGTGTGACGCCCGGAACGATCGCCGCGGAAATGGTCGGACTGCTGGCGCCGCCCGTGACGATCACGCTTGCCCATCCTTCCGGCCAACTCGCGGTTCGGTTGGAGCCCGGCCCGGTTGCCCGGGTGCAGCGGACAGCCCGGCGAATTTTCGAGGGCCACGTCTTCGCCCGCCGATCGCACGAGCCCCATCCAGTCCTGGCGGCCTGAAGCCTGGCCGCCTCCGAAGCCATCAAGAAAAATCAGAGCCAAGAATCAATCAGAGCCATGAATCAGAGCCACGGGAGAAACGAGAATGCAGAAGGAAGCGCTGGCCGGGCACCCAACCACTGAGGTGCGAAAGCCATTCTACCGGATTCTCTATGTCCAGGTGCTGATCGGTCTCACGCTCGGTATCCTCACCGGCCATTTCTGGCCCGAATTCGGTGCCGCGCTAAAACCCTTCGGAGACGGCTTCGTAAAGCTGGTCAAGATGATGATCGCGCCGATCGTGTTCTGCACCATCGTGAGCGGCATCAGCAGCATCAGCGATTCCCGCGACATCGGCCGCACGCTGATGAAGTCGATGGCGCTGTTTTACTTGCTGACCGGGCTCGCATTGCTGGCTGGCCTGACCGCCGTGTCGCTGATCCAGCCGGGCGAGGGGATGCATGTCTCCGTCAGCACGCTGGATCCAACGGTGGCGGCGAAATTCAGCAAGCAGGCGGGGGCGTCCGGATTTGCCGATTTCGTGCTGCACATCATCCCGCATTCATTCTTCGGCGCCTTCGCCGATGGTGAAGTGCTGCCGGTGCTGCTGGTCTCGGTGCTGATCGCCTTCGGCCTTGGCCGTGCCGGCGACAGCGGTGCTGCGGTGACAAAGGCCATCGACTCGTTCTCACAGGTGCTGTTTGTGTCCTTCGGCTTCATCATGAAGCTTGCCCCGCTCGGCGCTTTTGGAGCGATGGCGTTCACGGTCGGCCGCTACGGCATCCGTTCGATCGGCTCGCTCGGACTGCTGATCCTGACCTTCTATGTCGCCTGCTCTGTCTTCGTGGTCGTCGTGCTCGGCACGCTGGCGCGGCTGAACGGCTTCAGCCTGTGGAAGACCATCCGCTACTTCAAGGAGGAGCTGCTGATCGTGCTCGGCACATCGTCCTCCGAGCCGGCCTTGCCCGGCGCGCTGCGCAAGCTGGAGCAGCTGGGTTGCCGGAAAGGCGTGTCAGGGCTCGTATTGCCGATGGGCTACTCTTTCAATCTGGACGGTAGCGCCATTTATCTCACGCTGGCGTCCATGTTCATCGCCCAGGCCTGCGACATTCACCTGTCCTGGGGACAGATCGCGGCGATGCTCGGCCTGATGCTGTTGACGTCCAAAGGGGCCGCGGGTGTTACCGGCAGCGGCTTCGTCGCGCTGGTCGCGACGCTTACCGTGATGCCGGATCTGCCGGTGACCGGCGTCGCACTGTTGGTGGGCATCGACCGCTTCATGTCGGAAGCGCGGGCGTTGACGAGCATGATCAGCAACTGTGTCGCAGCCATCACCATTTCGCTCTGGGAGGACGCATGTGACCGCGAGGTGCTGGCCCGTGAGCTGGGACAGAGTGGCGCTCACGAAGCGGCAGCGGGATCGAATGGCGTGGCAGCAGTTGCACGAGAGGACAAGAACTGGATTTCAGCGACGCAATCGGCAGCTTGACGCTGCCTTTCACGCTAGTTGGACTTCGCGCCCTCTTTGGCGTTCTCCGCCGTCGGCGAGCCCTCCGGCGCCTGTCGCTTTCCGCCGGTGATGCGCTGCTTCAGCAGGTCGAGGAAAGGAGACGCCGCAGGCGACTGGCGGATCAGGGCCTCGGGATCTGGGAAGATCAGCGGATCGTCCCAGGGACCCTGCACCATGAAGGGCAGTTGAAAGCCGGACGTTGTGTTGAGGCTCGCCACGCCCTTCATGTCGTATTCGCGCGTCGGCACCGATGCGGTGCCGGTCAGCGTGATCTTCGCCGAAGGTCCCTCGATCCGGATGTCCTCGGCGGTGGCGATCCCGTCGGCGAATTTCACGGCAATGGTGAGATTGTCAAACGGCGTCGAGCCGTTGCGGAAATTGCCGCCGCCGGACAATGGCCGGCGCTCGAGCCGCTTCAAGAGCTGCTCGGCATTGAAGCCTGCAATCGCGCCGTCGTGGCCGGTCACGGTGGCGGTGCCGTCGAGCGACTGCACCAGGCCGAACGGGCTCGAGCCGGAAGCGAGCAGCGACACGTTGATATTGCCGCGGCCGGACAGCTTGTTGAGGCCGAACAGTTCGGAGGCGCAGGCCTGGAGGTCGACGTCGGTGAACTGGAATTGCGCCTTGATGTCGGCGACCGTGTCGGAGCGCGAGATGCCGAACGAGCCCTTGGCGATGCCGCCATAGACCTGGGCCTCGCCGACCGAGAGCGCCAGCGTGCCGTTGCGCAAGTTCGCGCCGATCGCGGTGCGGCCGAGCTTCGTGGGGCCGACCGTCAGCTTGGCGGCCGACAGGCGCATATCGAGGTCGGTGGTCGAGAGGCCATTAAGGTCGAACAGCTGCCTGTTCCAGTCGCGCGCGCCGCTCGCGAGCAGGCGGAAGGTGGAGATATAGGGCGTCAGGTCCAGCGCGTCGGCGGCGAGCGTCGCCTGCAGCGTCTGCCGGCCGTTATTGGCGTAGGTGATCACGCCTTCGGCGGTGTTGCCGTCGAGCTCGACATTGACATTCGTCAGCGCGATCGAGGCGCCGACGACATTGGCGCGCGCCTTCAGCGCGAAGCGGCCGAAGCCGCCGCTGCCGGGCTGCGGCTGGCCGGTCCAGCGCAACGCGTTGCGCAAGGAGGGGCTGTCGATGGTGAGCGTGCCCTCCATCATCGGGCTGGTGCGGTTGGCGACGCTGCCGTCGAAGGCGAGCTTGAGCGGTGCGCTGGCGATCCGCGCCTTCAAGCCCGAACGGTCGCCGGAGAGGGCCGCGACGAAATCGGCAATGCTGATGGAGCCGTCGACGCGCTCGCCGCGCCAGTCGAATTGTCCAGTCGCGGCAAAGGAGCGCGAGATCGAGGGCCAAGCTAGCGACAGGTCGATATCCTCGAACTTCTCGATGGCGTTGGTGGCAACGTCCTCGTAATTGAGCACGCCGTCCTGGATCCTGATCTCGGAGAACGAGACCTGGTTGTCGGCGCCGGGCTTCATCGTCCGGGCGATGGTCTGGATAAAGGGTGTCCAGTTGCTCTCGCCGTCCCGCTTCAGGCGGACATGGATGTGCGGCCGCAGCAGCGTCAGGTCGGCGATCTCGAACCGTTGCAGCAATAGCGGCAAGAGCCTGAGATTGGCGGTGAGCACGTCGACATGGAGCGCGGGGTCGGCGGTGCCGCCGCCCTTCAGGCCGACGTCATGGAAGGAGATGTAGCTTGCCGGCAGCACGAAAATGTCGATGTTGCCTGCCACGCTGAGCTCGAGCCCGGTGACGTCGCGGATCTGCGCTTCCACTGCCTTGCGCAGCGCGTCGCGGTTGATGAGCCAGGAGGTCGCGAGCAGGGCGATCAGCGCGAGGCCGAGCAGCGCCGCGATCGGCGTCCCGAGGCGCTTCATTCCTTGGGCCATGGTCAATGGCGTGTCCTGATCGGGTTGGTCGCTGGAGCCAGAAGGGCGGAGCGGGAAACCTGCGCGCCCCCACGCCCAACCCCCGCAACTTGATGGGTTTTCTTGTCGCTTTCAAGGCCGCGGGCGGGTCTGCCCACGGCGTGGGCAGCTTCTACCACCGGCTCTCCGAACGGAGAACCCCGTATCATTGACGGCTTCGGACGATTTCGCCTAATAATCGCCGCCAATAATGGCGCGACGCCTGCAGGCCGCAGCTTCAGTCGAGGGTTTTTGCATGAACAAGGTCTATCCCGACGCCAAGTCGGCGCTTGAGGGCGTTCTCAAGGACAATATGATGATCATGTCGGGTGGCTTCGGCCTCTGCGGCATCGCCGAGGTGCTGTCGGATGCGATTCGCGACTCCGGCGTCAAGGGTTTGACAGTTGTCTCGAACAATGCCGGCGTCGACGGCATCGGGCTCAGTCGCCTGCTGGAAACCCGCCAGATCAAGAAGATGATCTCGTCCTATGTCGGCGAGAACAAGCTGTTCGCCCAGCAATTCCTCGCCGGCGAGCTGGAGCTCGAATTCAATCCGCAGGGCACGCTGGCCGAGCGCATCCGCGCCGGCGGCGCCGGCATCCCGGCCTTCTACACCAAGACCGGCGTCGGCACGCTGATCGCCGAAGGCAAGGAAGTGAAGGAGTTCGACGGCGAGAAGTATCTGATGGAGCGCGGCCTGTTCGCCGACCTCGCCATCGTGCACGCCTGGAAGGGTGATACCGCCGGCAACCTGATTTACCGCAAGACTGCGCGCAACTTTAATCCGATGATGGCGACTGCTGCCAAGATCACGGTGGCCGAGGTCGAGCATCTGGTTCCCGCCGGTGAACTCAACCCCGACCACATCCACACGCCCGGCATCTTCGTGAAGCGCATCGTCGAGGTCGGCACGGCCCAGAAGCGCATCGAATTCCGCAACACCCGCCCGCGCACCGCCGCCTAAGGAGAGTCACATGGCCTGGACCCGTGAACAGATGGCCGCGCGCGCCGCGAAGGAATTGCGCGACGGCTACTACGTCAATCTCGGCATCGGTATCCCGACGCTGGTCTCGAACTACATCCCCGACGGCGTCGACGTCAGCCTCCAGAGCGAGAACGGCATGCTCGGCATGGGCCCGTTCCCCTACGAGGGCGAGGAGGACGCCGACCTCATCAACGCCGGCAAGCAGACCGTGAGCGAGCTGCCCTCGACCTCGTATTTCTCGAGCGCGGATTCCTTCGGCATGATCCGCGGCGGCCACATGGATCTGTCGATCCTCGGCGCCATGCAGGTGGCCCAGAACGGCGATCTCGCCAACTGGATGATCCCCGGCAAGATGGTCAAGGGCATGGGCGGCGCGATGGACCTCGTCGCCGGCGTCAAGCGCGTCGTCGTGGTGATGGAGCATTCCGCCAAGGACGGCTCCAAGCTCTTGAAGAAGTGCAATCTGCCGCTGACCGGCGAGCGCGTGGTCGACATGGTCGTCACCGATCTCGCCGTCTTCACCATCGACAAGCACGGCGACGGCGGCATGGCGCTGATCGAGCTCGCCGACGGCGTCACGCTCGACGAGGTCAAGGCCAAGACCGAAGCCGAGTTTCGTGTCGCGCTGAAGAACACCTGAGACAGCGGAAAAGAATGATCGCGGAATGGCCGGGCTTCGTCCCGGCCCTTTTTCGTTTGGACGTACGGTGCACACTGCCTCGACACCGTCATGGCGAGGAGCTCTTGCGACGAAGCAATCCAGGCTGTCTCCGCGGAAAGACTCTGGTTGCTTCGCTGCGCCGCTGCGCTCGCAATGAAGCAGTATGAGGCGTGGCCGCGGCTCCTCCAATTCCACCGGCCGCGCGCGCTGAGCCTTAAGCGGCTGATGCCGACGCTACCTCGGCCGGCTTCGCCTCAGGCCGAACGCCCGGCGCCAGTCGGTGATAGTGCAGCCGAAGCGACCGCGGAACCAGCGCGCCATGGCGCTCTGCGCCGAGAAGCCGAGCTGTGCGGCGATATCCGCCAGCGGCCGGTCGGGGTCATCGATCAGCTGGATCACGAGATCGGCGCGTTGCGCGTCCAGAATGGCCGAGAAGCTGGTGCCCGCCTCGGCCAGGTGCCGATGGATGGTGCGGCGGGTGCAGGCGAGATGCTCGGCCACGCGTTCAACGGTGCAGTCGCCGCTCGCGAGCAGGATGCGCACGACCTCGTCGACCTTCCCCTCCCAGCTTGCCGGCCGGTTTTCGATCGCCTCGATCCGCTTGCGCAGATAGTTCGCGATCAGGGGATGCGCGCTCGGGATCCGGCGCTCCATGTCGTGCGCCGACAGCAGGATCGAATCCTCCTCCGCGTTGAAGATCACGCGGCAGCCGTAGAACTCGCGGTAGCGCTTGCGGTCGTGCGGCGGCGGGTAGTGCAGGTGAACTTCCTGCGGCCGCCAGTCACTGCCGAACAGCGACTGGATGATGCGATGGACGCTGCCGAGCGCCATGTCGATCGACTGGCGCGGGGCGGTCGGCTGCCGGCCGCGCAGATGCAATGTGACGGTCACAGTCTGCTTGGCTCTGACGATCTCGAGCTTCATGCCGTCGTGATGAACATGGATGAAGCGCGAGAATGCCTCGATGGCCTCGCCGACGGTCGCCTGTTCGCGCACGATCAGGCCGACCGCGCCGAAATTGGTCAGTCCTCCGCGCTCGGCCAGCCGCAAGCCGAAATCTTCGGCGCCGGATTCCTCTGCCGACAATTCGAGCAGGCGACGCAGACTTGCGACGGCGATGGGGGTATCGGGCTGATCGAGGACGGCCAACGGCAGCCTGGCCTTGCGCATCATTTTCCCGGGGTCGAGCCCGACCGACCGGGCGACCTCCGGATAACAGCTCAAGCCTGCGCTGCGAATGAGGTCGGTCATGCGACCTGTTCCTGTCAGCCATTCCCCGCAGATGTCCCGAAATGTAAAGTTTCTGTCCCGAGCCGTCAAATCCGGGAACAAGGTGGAACATACATAAGAGAAAGCGAAGCACCGGCGCCAATGCCGTGCTCATGACGGCGGGGCGCGATGGGGCCTCCGGCCGTCACGTGCCATTTGACCAAGACATTGCTGGATCGGGATTATGCCGGGAAACATGGTTTCCAAGGGTGAGGTATTCGTCATTGAAACCGACGCTGCCTCCCGCGAACAATTGTCCAACGCGCTCCAGCAGAGCGCCTATAACGTGATCTGCTTCGCCGACGGCGCATCGCTGCTGTCGGAAGCCAAGGCGCGGATGCCGGCCTGCGTATTGCTGGAGATGCCGCCGGATCGCTCCGCCCTCGACGTGCTCAAGCGCCTGCGCGAAGAAAATTGCATGGCGCCGGTCTTGGTGACCTCGGCGAACGGCAGCATCGCCATGGCGGTCGACGCCATCAAGAGCGGCGCGGCCGACTTCATCGAGAAACCGTTCCGCACCCACGACGTCGTCGGTCGGATCGATGCTGCGATCGACGAGTCTGCCCAGCCCGATTCGAGCCGGCAGCGCTGGCTGCCCGGCTGCGAACCCCTGACCGCGCGCGAAGGCGATGTGCTCGCGCATCTCGCTGCCGGCCGGACCAACAAGGAGGTCGCCCGGCGGATGCATCTGAGCGCACGCACGGTCGAGGGCTATCGCGCCAGCATCTTGAAGAAGGCCGGCGCCCGCAACGTGACGGATTTGCTCCGCCGCATTTTTGGCCAGGGTACGCCCGGCCAAGCCTGACCTCGGCCTTTTACGACTCGGTTGTGCCGCGGCGCGGTGACGCGTTCCGCGGCCATGGTGCCGCCGCAACGGCGCCCAACGGAAACCCTAATCGAACCGGTTCCTTCCCTGCCGCGTCTCACCACGATGGCGTGGCACGTTTTTGCGCGTCCGGCTGGCGGCGCGGCGATATCGGCAGGGAGAAATTTGATGCGTACGATCGCAAGATGTCTGGCGACGACGAGCCTGGTCCTGGTGACCGCAGCGCTCGCCTCGCCCTCATGGGCCGCCGATGTGGACGCCACATCGGCGATCGACAACGTCACCGTCTATCCTGATGGCGCCACCGTCACCCGCGTGATCGCGATCGACCTCGCCACCGGCGACAGCACGCTGGTCGCCAAGGATTTTCCGCTCTCGCTCGACCCATCCTCTTTGCGTGTCGAGGGTGAGGCCGGCGCAAAACTCACCATCGGCACCATCGATGCGCGGCCGCCGCGAGCGGCGCCGCCGGTGAATCTTACCGAGCTCGACAAGCGCGTCGAGGCGCTCAAGGACGAGCGCGCCGACCTGCAAGGCGCGATCGATGCGGCGGCCGTCCGGCGCAAGTTCGCGCAGCGCTTTGCCGAAGCCTCTCCCGCCGGCCTCGGCGAGAAGGGCGAGGCGCGCCCGATCACGGAATGGCGCGCGGCCTTCACTGCCGTGGCTGAGGAGGTCGCGGCCGCTGAAACGGCGATCCGCGATGCCGCACGAAAACGCCAGATCGCGCAACTCGAAGCCGACCGATCCGCCAAGCCGCCAAGCAAGCTGGAGGTGCGGATCGACGTCGCCTCGGCAGCGGCGACAAAGGCGACGCTGCGAGTGACTTACGCCGTGCGCAATGCGCGCTGGCTGCCGCTCTATGACGCCCGGCTCGACACTGGCGCCAAGGACCGCAAGCCGCAACTCGAGCTGGTTCGCCGCGCCGAGGTGACGCAATCGACCGGCGAGGACTGGTCGAACGTCACGCTCGGCGTTTCCACCGTCCGTATCGCCCGCGGCGGCAGCGCGCCGGAGCTGGGCACGCTGGTGGCGCAATATCCGCAGGTGCCGAAGCCGCGCGCACTGGGAGGGGCCGCTGACATGCCGGCGCCTGCGGCGGCGCCGATGCTGCGAAAGATGGAGGCGGCACGAAGCAGGGAGGAATTTGATCTGCCGGCCCAACGTGCCGACGAGCAGCAAGCCGTTGCGGAGATCGGCGACTTCCAGGCCACCTTCAAAATCCCTGGCCGCGTCAGCCTCGGCGCCGCCGAAGGCGCCAAGAGCCTGCGCATCGCCTCGATGAACGTGCCCGCTGATCTCGCGGTGCGCGCTGCGCCGGTGCTGGATCCCACTGCCTTCCTCGAGGCCAGCTTCAAGCAGACCGACGATACGACGTTGCTGCCGGGCAAGGTCGCGATCTACCGCGATGGCGTCTTCGTCGGCCGCGGCAAGCTCTCGGGCTCGGTCAAGGACGACATCGTACGGCTCGGCTTCGGCGCCGACGACAAGGTCAAGGTCGAGCGCGCGGTGCTCAAGCGCAACGAGGGCTCGGCCGGCTTGATCGTGACGACCTCGAAGACCGATGAGCGCACCTTCAAGACCACCATCCGCAACGGCCACGACTTCCCGATTCACGTCACGATCGAGGATCAGCTGCCGGTTAGCGAGAATGACGAGATCGCCGTCGAGATGCTGCCCGCGACCACGCCGCCCACGGCAAAAGATATCCGTGACAAGCGCGGCGTGCTGGAATGGTCGTTCGATGCCAAGCCCGGCGAGGCCCGGGACATCAACTTCGCCTGGCGCGTCCGCTGGCCGAAGGACAAGAGCATGGTGATCGTGCCGTCGGGCTAGATATCACCCGCTTCGCTCGTTCTCTCCCGTCATGCCCCGCGAAGGCGGGGCATCCAGTACTCCGCGGCATTTCCGTATCACACGGATGCCGCGGCATACTGGATCGCCCGGTCAAGCCGGGCGATGACCGTGTTGAGAGAGCTCCAGCTTACTTCGCCTTCAGGAAATCCGCGACGTCGAGCAACACGAACTCGTCGTCGTCGGCCTTGTTGGGATCGCGGCTGGACGAGAACGGCAGATTGTTGTCGTTGCCGACGATGATGTGGGTGTCGTCGACGCGATCGACGTTCTCGATGGTGAAGAACGGGAAGGTGTAGACGCCGTCGTTGAGGGCTTTGCGCGCCTTCTTATCGGGATCCTGGATCTTCAAGAGGTCGATATAGCCGATCTTGCGCACGGGCTTGCCGACATTGGCCTCCGTCAGCTCAATCTTGTAGACGCGCTTGAACTTGGCGACGTCAGGGAAGCAGTTCTCGCCGCGGGTGCCCGCCGGGCAGGCCTTGTCGGGCGTGCCTTCGCCGTTGTCGCGCTCGATGACGAGGCCGGCGCTCGGGTCGATCATGTTGAAGTCGCCGATAGCATTGCCATTCTGCTCGAACACATACTGCCAGTAGCGGCCGGTGAACTTTTCGGCGGCGACGTCGAATTCGAGGATGCGGGACGCTTCCTTGCCGTCGACCCGCTCCCAATCCTTCTTGTCGGCATCCCACAGCGGACCTTCGAGCAGGCCGTAGAGGAATTTGCCGTCCTTGGAGGACGCGAAGCCCTCAAAGCCCTTGGAGCGGCGGAGATTGACATTGGTGTAGGTCGCACCCGGCGCACCCGGGCTCGCCACTGCCCAATGATCAGGCGAGCGCACCGGCTTGCCGTCGGCAATGGTCTCGAACACGGCGAGGATCTTGCCTGATTTGTCGGCCTTCAGCACGTAGGGGCCGAACTCGTCGCCGATCCAGAAGGTGTCGCCGATGATCTGGAAGCCTTCGGTGTCGAAGTCGGCGCCGGTGAGATAGCGCTTCTCGGTGTCCTCGTGGACGATGCGGAACGGCACGCGTCTGTCGGGATCGTGCAGGAAGACTGTCGCTTCGCGCTCGATCTTGCCGCCCGCCCAATCCATCTTGTAGTGGTTCAAGTACAGCATCGAATCCGGCGAGTTGGCACGCGCGCCCACGCCGTTGTCGGTGATGACCCAGAAGGTGCCGTCGGGCATCGTCTTGATGCCGGAATGGCCCTGCAGCGGCTGGCCCTTGAACGGCAGCGAGACGCCGGTCGAACGCTCAAACGACTTACCCATCACGGTGCCGAGCGCGTCGACGCGCTTGCCGGTGGTGTATTTGCCCGAGGTCTTGAGATCGGCCGGCGCATCGGCCGGGGCATCGATGAAGGTCGCGGCCGGCATCACCACGTGGCCGGCGAGCTTGGCCGGGAATTCACCCTCACTCTGTGCGAGCGCGGTGCTCACGGTGAGAATGACCGTTGCGACGGTGCTGAGAAAAGTCGCGCGCATGTGCGTCTCCTGTTAACGGGAGGCCGTCTTATGCGGATCGCGTATTGCAGTTTTGTGAAACCGGGCCAAACGCCGCAGGCACAGCTATTCCTTGACCGCGCCGGTGAGCGAAGACACGTAGTAATCCACAAACAGCGAGTAGAAGATCGCGACCGGCAGCGAGCCGAGCAGCGAGCCCGCCATCAGCGCGCCCCACTGGTAGACGTCGCCGGTGACAAGCTCGGTCAGGATCGCGACCGGCACGGTCTTGTTGGCGCCGCTCTGGATGAAGGCGAGCGCGTAGATGAACTCGTTCCAGGACAGCGTGAAGGAGAAGATGCCGGCCGAGATCAGGCCGGGCACCGCGAGCGGCAGCGTGATCCGCCGCAGGATCTGCAGCCGCGTCGCGCCGTCGACCAGCGCGCATTCCTCGAGCTCGTAGGGGATCGACTTGAAATAACCGATCAGCAGCCAGGTGCAGAACGGCACCAGGAAGGTCGGATAGACCAGGATCAGCGCCAGGGGCGAGTCGAACAGGCCGAACTGCACCACGACGGTGGCGAGCGGGATGAACAGGATCGACGGCGGCACCAGATAGGCGAGATAAATGCCGAGACCGACATACGGACTGCCGCGGAAGCGCAGGCGCTCGATGGCGTAGGCAGCCAGTGTGCTCGCGATCAACGATAGCGTGGTCGAGCCGATCGCGACCAGCATTGTGGTCCACAGCCAGCGCGGATAGGCGGTGTCGAACAAGAGGTGCTTGATGTGCGCCAGCGTCGGCGAGGTGATCCAGAACGGGTTGTGCTCTTTGTAGTTCATCAGCTCGGCGTTCGGCTTGAACGACGTGATCGCCATCCAGTAGAACGGAAACAGCAGGACCAGCACGAAGCAGCCGAGCGGCAGATAGATCATCATCAGCCGCCGCAGCCCGGAATCCCAGGCCATGGTGTCGGGCGCCGCTTTCGCGTCGGCGACCGCGGAGGCTTGTGCGGTGTCAGTCATTGGCCTCTCCCTGCTGCCATTTGCGGCGCGCCAGGCCGAAATAGGAAAACAGCGTCGCGAACACCAGGAACGGGATCATCGACACCGCGATGGCCGCACCTTCGCCGAGCTCGCCGCCGGCGATGCCGCGCTGGAACGCGAGCGTCGCCAGCAAATGCGTCGAGTTGCCGGGGCCGCCGCGGGTGATGGCGTAGACCAGCTGGAAGTCGGTGAAGGTGAAGATGATCGAGAAGGTCATGACGATGGCGAGGATCGGCATCATCATCGGGAAGGTGATGTAGCGGAAGCGCTGCCAGGCGCTGGCGCCGTCGAGCATGGCGGCCTCATAGAGCGAGGGCGAGATGGTCTGCAAGCCCGCCAGCAGCGAGATCGCGACGAAGGGAATACCGCGCCAGATGTTGGCGGCGATCAGCGAGAACCGTGCCGGCCAGGGCGAGCCGAGGAAGTCGATGTTGGTCGTGCGCCAATGCAGCACGTCGACCAGCAGATAGGAGATGATCGAGAACTGTGGATCGTAGATCCACCAGAACGCCAGCGCCGAGAGCACCGTCGGCACGATCCAGGGCAGCAGGATGATCGCGCGCAGCAGGCTCTTGAACGGAAAATGGTTGTTGAGCAATAGCGCAAGCCAGAAGCCGAGCGCGAACTTCCCGAAGGTCGCGATGCCCGTGTAGACCACGCTGTAGAACACCGCGTTCCACCACAGGGAATCGGTGAGCAGGTACTGGAAGTTCTCCAGGCCTATGAATTCGCCCTTGCGGCCGATCGTGGTGTCGGTGAAGGCGAGCCAGAGGCCGAGCCCAAGCGGATAGGTCAGGAATACTCCGAGCAGCCCGATCGCGGGCGCGAGGCACATCGTGACCAGGAACGGCTTGTAGTCGAACAGGCGCACCAGCCAGTTCGGTTGCCGAACCCGCAAGGTTGGAGAGGGAAACGTGGTCACGGACATCAGCTTGTTGTCCTGTCTACAGTGTCACCACACCGTCGTTGCGAGCGAAGCGAAGCAATCCAGTCTGGTTCTTCCTTGGCAGTCTGGATTGCTTCGTCGCAAGGGCTCCTCGCAATGACGTCGCTTTGTCGTGGGGCGTTACTTCGCGGCCTGCCGCCTGAAATACCGCTTGCAGCGCTGCTCGGCTTCTGCGGCGGCGGCCTCCGGTGTGGCCGCGCCGGTCGCAACCGACGCGAACATCTGGATCAGCACGTAGTCGGCGCTGACGGCGCCGGTCGCGGTCGAGATCGGGCCCTTGTAGCCGTCATAATAGGTGCTGTTCATGGTGTCCTTGAAGATCGCGACCTTGGGATCACCTTTCCACACGGCGGCCTCGGCATAGGCCGCGAGCGGCTGCGCCCAGTAGCCGGAGTTGGCGTTGAGCCACGGCTCGTATTGGTCCTTCTCCAGCATGAATTGCAGGAAGGCCTTTGCGGCGTTGGGATACTGGCTGTGCTTGAACACCATGGCGTTCAGCGTCAGGCCGGCCATTGGCGAGATCTTGGCCACGCCCTTCGGCAGCAGCTGATGCTCGCTGTCGTCGGCGATCGCCTTGGTGGCAGGATCGTTCTTCAGCGAGAAATACAGCGAGACGCCGTTGGCCGTCAGCGCGATCTCTTGCGCGGCATAGGCGCGGTTGTTGCTGACGTCGTTCCACGAGGTCGTGCCGGCGATGAAGGTCGGGTAGAGCTGCTTGACCCAGTTCAGGGCGGCGATCGTCTCCTTGCTGTTGATGGTGACGTTGCCCTCCTCATCGAGCAGGGCTGCATTGTGCGACCACAGCGCCCAGTTCGCAAAGCCGTTGCCGTCGCCCTTGGCATTGCCGAGCGCGAAGCCGGCGGGCTTGCCGGCCTTTTGCAGCTTCTGGCAGAGATCGAGGATGCCGGCATGGTCTTCCGGCACCTTGTCAAAGCCGACCGATCGCAGGATCGATTTGCGGTAGATCAGGGGCCCGCCGCTGGCGCCGAACGGAAGCCCGATCCAGGTGTCGCTCTTGTTCTTCTTGCCGTAGCGCTGCGCCAGCGGCAGCCAGCCACCGTAGCGCTTGCCGGCATAGTCGGCGACGTCGGTCAGCTCGATCAGCTTGTCGATATAGATGTGCGGCGCATCGGAGAAGCCGATGATGATGTCGGGGCCGGCGCCGGAATTGGCGGTGACCGCGGTCTGCTGGTTGATATCCTCCCAGCCGACGAAATCGACCTTGACCTCGACGCCGGTCTCCTTGGTGAACTTGGCCGCGTTGGCGCGGAACACGTCCTCGTCGGCCTGGACGAAGCGCACCGGCCGCAGCATGCGCAAGCTTGCGCCCTTCTCGATTGGCAGTTTCGGCGCGGGGACGTCGGCAGCCTTGATCGCGGATTGAGCGTGCGCTGCAACACCAGTGGCAGCGACCGTTGCAGCGGACAGGCCCAGCGCCAAGGCATCACGACGTGTGATGTCGTTCCTCATCAGTTCCTCCCTATGATGTCTCCCTTCCCGGCGTTGATCGCCGGTGAAGGGCCGTTGTGGTCTTTCGGCACGCTTTGCGCCGGCCGCCTTAGCTGTTCGGGCCGCGGTCCATGCTGACGGGTTGCCAGCGGCGGAGCGCGGTGTCTTGCAACACCGACGGGTTCACGCAGCTTACCGGCCACATGCCCTGAAGCACCAGTGACAATTCGTAGCCCACCCGGCGCTTGCGCGCCTCGTCGAACCGTGCCGAGGCCGAGGCGACATGGGCGGTCAGGGTCACGTTCTCCATGCTGAGGATGGGGTTGTTGTGCGACGGCGGTTCCTTCTCCAGCACGTCGAGGGCGGCATGCGCGATCCAGCCCTCCTGCAGCGCCTTGATCAGGCTCTCCTCGTCCACGGTGGCGCCGCGCCCGGTATTGATGAAGATCGAGCCCTTCTTCATCTGCCGAAAATGCTTCTCGGTCAGCATGTGATGCACTTCGGGCCGGGCAGGCGCATGCATCGAGACGAAGTCGGATTGCGACAGCACCTCGTTCAGCGTCGCCGGGATGACGCCATGATCCCACATCAGCGTTTCCTGGATGAAGGGATCATAGGCCATCATGCGCAGCCCGAACGGTGCGGCGCGCTTCGCAACGGCACGCGCGACGCGGCCGAACGAGACGAAGCCAAGCGTCTGGCCCATCAGCCGCGGGATTTTGAGCAGCGCCGGCCGGCCCTCGGCCCAGCGGCCGGTGCGCACCATCTTGTCCTGCTCGACCAGGCGGCGGAAGCCTGCGAGCAGCAGCATCATGGCGTGGTCGGCGACCTCCTCGATGAAGGTGTCGGGGATGTTGGTGACGGGAATGCCGCGCGCGGTCGCGGCCTTCACGTCGACGCTGTCGACGCCGACCGAGCCGAGCGTGATGACCTTGCAGCTCTCCAGCGCGTCGATGATGGTCTTGGTGATCGGAATGCCCTTGGCGTAGATCGCGTCGGCATTCCTGGCGGCGGCGATGAACTCCGCCTCGTTGGCCGGCGCCTCGACGATCTCGGCATCGATCGGATCGAGCGCCTCGCGCTCGTAAGAATAGTCGCTGCCCGCGACCGTGAAGCTCGCGCCCTTCGGCGTCACCACCCTGTATTTCGGCATTTCCTGCTCCCGATTTGGTTTGTCGGTTCTTGTTGTGGCCCGCACCCTTTCGGCGGGCTTTGCGTCTTTTACGCGAAATCGGCACGGTCGCGTACAATTCCCGGTTGTCGCCGTCGTGATTATTTGCCGGTTCTGCCGGCATCGTCGGGGCTTCTACGGAGGCACGTAAGTAACTTGCTAAGGGGTCTCACACTAAAAGTTGATTTAATTTCGATCGATTCACTCGCGCGCCCGCATCCCTTTTTTCCCCGGAGCCCACCCCGTGAAGTTGAGCAATCTGAAGATCGCGCCCAAGCTTGGCATCCTTGTCGGCGTCACCTTGTTCGGCCTCTGCGTCTCCGGAGTCCTGGCCGGTTATCTGATGAAGCGCGCCATGGTCGACGCGCGAATCGACCAGACCAGGTCGATCGCCGATCTTGGTCGTAACTACGCAGCCGCTCTGAAGAAGCGCGTCGATGCCGGCGAGCTGACGAAGGATGCGGCCATGGCCGAGCTTCGCCGCTACGGCAATGCGATGACTTACGACAACGGCTCGGGCTATCTGTTCGGCACGTCCTATGACGGCATCACCCAGCTCGCGCCCGACCCGAAGCAGATCGGCGCCAACCGCATGGACGTCGTGACCAATGGCCGCAGGCTGTCGGTCGAGCTGATGGACGGCGTCAAGGCGAACGGCTCGATCCTGCTGTACTATGAATACGTGAAGCCCGGCCAGGAAACGCCGATCCGCAAGATCGGTTACGCGGTGGCCGTTCCCGGCTTCGACATGTATCTCGGCACCGGCGCCTATCTCGACGACATCGACGCCAAGATGGTCCCCGTGTTCTGGTCGCTTGGTCTCGCCATGCTCGGCATCGTCATCGTCGCCGGCAGCGTTGCCTGGATGATCGGCCGCAGCATCAGCCGTCCGCTGGCCCTGCTCGGCACCCGCATGAAGGATCTCGCCGGCGGCAAGCTCGAGGGCGACATTCCCGGCGTCGGCCGCGGCGACGAGGTCGGCGCGATGGCCGCGACCGTCCAGATCTTCAAGGACAACGCGGTCCGCATCCGCGACCTCGAGCAGACCGACGCGGCGGCGAAGGAACGCGCCGCGACGGAACGCCGCAGCGCGATGGAAGATATCGCCAACGACTTCGAACGCAGCGTCAACGGCATCGTCCGCTCGGTCTCGTCGGCGGCTGCCGGCATGCAGTCGACCGCGCAGTCGATGACCGCGACCGCCAGCGACGCCTCGTCGCGGGCGGCAACGGTCGGTGCGGCCTCGCAGAGGGCGTCCGGCAATGTCGGCACGGTTGCTGCTGCCGCCGAAGAGCTGTCGAGCTCGGTTGCGGAAATCTCCCGTCAGGTGACGCGCTCGACCGAAGTGGCGAGCCGCGCCGTCAGCGACGCCGAGCGTACCAACGCCACGGTGCAGGGGCTCTCGACCGGCGCCGAGAAGATCGGCGAGGTGGTCAAGCTCATTCATTCGATCGCGGCGCAGACCAATCTGCTCGCGCTCAACGCCACCATCGAGGCGGCGCGTGCCGGTGAATCCGGCCGCGGCTTCGCCGTCGTCGCCTCCGAGGTCAAGGCGCTGGCCAACCAGACCGCCAAGGCCACCGAGGAAATCTCCGCCCAGGTCGCGGCGATGCAGACCTCGACCAGCGATGCGGTCGCAGCGATCGGCGGCATCACCCAGACCATCGCCGAGATGAGCGAGATCACCGCCGGCATTTCGTCCTCGATCGAGCAGCAGGGCGAAGCCACCCGCGAGATCGCCCGCAACATCCAGTCGGTCGCGGCCGGCTCGAGCGAGATCAACGCCAATATCGGCAGCGTCACCTCGGCCGCGGAAGCGACTGGCAGTGCGGCCAGAGACGTGCTCACCAACGCCCGCGAGCTCGACAGCCAATCCGGCGCGCTGCGCAGCGCGGTGGACGGCTTCCTCGCCAAGGTCCGCGCGGCATAACGCTTTGCGCTGAATTCGTAGGGTGGGCAAAGACGCGCAAGCGCCGTGCCCACCTTTTCTTTTTGAGTGCGTGGTGATCGCCGGTGGGCACGTGCCCCGGACGCAGTGCAGCACTTCTTCAGCGGTGCGCTGCAGGGCCGGGGCCCATAATGGCGGCAGTCTGGGTCCCGGCTCTGCGCAGCAGCGTTTCACGCTGCAGCGCGTCCGGGACACGAGAACCATCCCCTACTGCTTCTCGATTCCCGCATCCCGGATCAGCCGCTCCCACAGCACCAGCTGCTCATTCACGAACGTGCCGAGCTGCTCCGGCGTGCCGGAGAAGGCGTCCATGCCGAGCGTGGCGAGCTGGGCCTTGATCTCAGGCTTCTCGACGATCTTGCGGATTTCGGCGTTGAGCCGGGTCACGATCTCCTTCGGCATGCCGGCTGGGCCGAAATAGCCCTGCCATGACGAGATGTCGAAGTCCGGCACGCCGGCCTCCTGCATCGAGGGAAGAGTGGGGATCAGCGGCGTGCGGTCCTTGGTGGTGACGGCGAGCGCCCGCAATGCGTTGCCCTGGACATGCGGCAGTCCGGTCAGGATGTCCACGAACATCATCGAGACGCGGCCGCCCATGACATCGTTGAGCGCCGGCGGCGAGCTCTTGTAGGGCACATGCAGGAGGTCGAGCCCCGCATTGTGGGCGAAGGTCGCGCCCGACACGATCGCCGAGGACGAGCCTGAGGCGTAGCTCAGCTTGCCCGGATTGGCCTTGCCGTAAGCGACAAGCTCGGCGACTGTCCTGGCCGGCACGTCCGGGTGGATCACCAGCATGAAGGGCAGGTCGCCGGTGCGCGCGATCGGGGTGAAATCCTTCACAGGATCGTAGGTCAGGCTTTTGAGCAGATAGGGATTGGCCGAATGCGTGGTGTTGGTCGTCACCAGCAGCGTGTAGCCGTCGGGTGCGGAGCGCGCGACATAGGTCGCCGCGATCATGCCGTTGGCGCCCGCCTTGTTCTCGATGACGATGCCGACGCCGAGCGCCTGCGACAGATGTTGCGAGATCAGCCGCGTCGTGGTGTCTGTGCCGCTGCCCGCCGCAAACGGCAGCACCAGCGTGATGTTGCGGCTCGGCCAATTGTCGGCCTGCGCGGCGGATGCGGCGGCGAGACACAGCACGGCGGCGGTGCGCAGGACGCGCATGAGCGATAACGGCATGTTCGGACGTTCCCTCTTTTTTCGTTGGCGGGGAACCTAGCGTCTCCTCGTTGAAATCGGAAGGCAGGAGTTTGTCTCGTGCCCCGGGCGCAGTGCAGCGCGCCGCACTTCGCGGCGTGATGCGCTGCTGAACCGGGGCCCATGCGGCAGACTGGGTCCCGGCTCTGCGATGCAGC
>NZ_VSSR01000091.1 GCF_008123515.1 Bradyrhizobium cytisi | reverse complement strand
GGAGTCGTCGGCAGCGTCAGATGTGTATAAGAGACAGCACCAACTGTAATGCTAGGGTCTGTACCTAATTTAACTGCTTCTGATTCTCTCGTACCGAGTTGATTCGGGTGGGGGATTTCGATGCGCAAAGGACTGTTCTGGCTCAACGACAAGCAGTGGGCCCAGATAGAGCCGCATCTGCCGACGAACCAGACGGGCCCGGCGCGCGATGACGATCGAGGCATTATCAGCGGTATCATTCACATGCTCCAGTGCGGCGCACGTTGGCGCGATTGCCCGACCGACTATGGCCCTTACACGACGATCTACAATCGGTTCAATCGCTGGGCTAAGCGCGGACATTGGCAGGCGATCTTTGAAGCGCTCGCCCGCTGCGGCAAGGACGGCGTGACTTTGTCGATCGACTCCACCTCGATCAAAGCGCATCGGCCGGCGAGCGGCGGAAAAGGGGGAGCATGAACAGGCGATCGGCCGCTCGCGCGGCGGGCGGACCACGAAAATCCACGCGCTGAGCGACCCTGATTGCAAACCTTGCGCATTTCATCTCACTCCGGGACAAGCCGCAGATATTGCCGCAGGGCCGGCCCTTTTGAGCTCGCGCCGCCCATGTCTTCCCTCATTGGAGACAAAGGCTACGACGGCGACGGCTTTCGCGCCGAAATTGTCAATCGCGGCGCGAAACCCGTCATTCCGAACAAGTCCAACAGGGTGACCCTCCACAGCTTCAGCAAACGCGCCTATAAAGGACGCAATGTTATCGAGCGCTGCTTCTGCCGGCTCAAGGATTTCAGGCGCATCGCTACTCGCTACGACAAACTTGCCAGAAACTTCTTGGCTGCCGTCCACCTCGCCGCCGTCGTCGCCTATTGGATCAATTGAGTCTGAACCCTAGTCTAAAACCTCGTTCTCCGAACCGCCCGATCTCAACGCAAACGAAGTTTGCCGCGTGTCATGGAGCGACTTCACATCCATCGTAGGCAGGTCGCAGTGGCCCCAAGTTCAAGAACTCCGGAAACGCCCCCCAGCCGCGCCACGCGTCAGGCGGCGTTTTGTGGAGGGGCGCTTGGGCTGCACGGCAAGCCGCGCCCCCGGGCGCCCGCCAAGGTTAAGAATGTCAGCATCGAATCCGCAATCGTGAGAACATTGGAGAGTTCCCCGAGGACGCCGCCCGATGGAGTTCCGGATGGCGAAGCCCAGCGGGCCGTCGCTGTTGGCCTTCAGGCTCCAACCCGCACTGGCTGGTGACGTTCAAGCTCTTGAGCGATCCAAACTTCGTGGCCAAAGTGCGCGACGTCTGCGTCTCGCCGCCGGAGCACACTGTCGTCCGATGTGTGGGTGAGAAGCCCAATCCAGACGCCGGATCGCAGTCAGCCCGACGCTGTCAATGCGTCCAGATCAGATGCCCATCCAACGTAAGCCTTCGGTGGAGTCGGTGGAGGCCGCCTTCCCGCATTGGGTTCGAGCGTGAGATGGTTTGCTCATTAATTCGCAAGCAAATGAGCAAACGTGACGACGGTTACGGTTCTGTCCGGTCCAGAGCGGCGACGGCGGTGGACCACTGCCGAGAAGCTTCGGATCGTGGAGGAGAGTCTGGCGCCTGGGGCCAGTGTTGTCGAGGTTGCTCGACGACATGACGTTCACCGCAATCTGGTTACGGCTTGGCGGCGGCAGGCGCGCACAGGCGTCCTCGCTTGCGGGCCCGAGCCCATGCAGCGGCAGGATGGCGAAGTCCGTTTTGCGGCAGTCTCCATTGCGCCAGACCGGCAACCGTTGACGGCGCCCTCCGGAAGCTGCGGTGCGATCGAGATTGAGTTCGCGGCCGGGGCTCGGATGCGGATCACGGGCGCGGTTGACGCGGCGACGCTGAGCGCAGTCGTGGCGGCGCTGACTGATGGACGGCCACGATGATCCCGTTGCCTGCCGGCGTGCGGGTATGGCTCGCAACCGGCCATACCGACATGCGGAAGGGCTTTCCGTCGCTGGCGTTGCAGGTTCAGGAGATCTTGCATCGCGACCCGCTGGGCGGCCACCTGTTTTGCTTCCGCGGTCGCCGCGGCAACCTGCTGAAGGTGACCTGGCATGACGGCCAGGGCGCCTGCCTGTTCACGAAGCGCCTGGAGCGGGGGCGCTTCATCTGGCCGAGCCCGGCCGAGGGCGTGGTGACGATCTCGTCGGCGCAGCTCGGTTATCTCTTGTCCGGGATCGACTGGCGGCACCCACAAGAGACGTGGCGGCCGACATCGGTCGGATGAG
>NZ_VSSR01000090.1 GCF_008123515.1 Bradyrhizobium cytisi | reverse complement strand
GAGTTGAGAAAGTTGGGCTAGTTCGATCAGTGGTACGATACCAAGAGCACGGGTGGGCGCTTCGTGCGCCAATCCTCCACGTTCAGGAACTGGATCACTCCAGAAGGCGCGGCGGGACCGTCCGGAGCGGGAGGGTTCAAGGCGGAGCCTGGCCGCTACCACCTTTACGTCTCGCTCGCATGCCCTTGGGCTCACCGGACGCTCATCTTCCGCAAGCTCAAACGGCTCGAGTCCATGGTAGCGCTTTCGGTCGTGCACTGGCTCATGGAGGATAACGGCTGGACGTTTGCCGAGGGGCCCGGCGTTGTGCCTGACCCTGTCCAGGGCGCCCGTTTCCTGTACGAGATCTACACCCGAGCGGAGCCGCACTACACCGGACGCGTCACCGTGCCGGTGCTCTGGGACAAGGCGACGAATACGATCGTGAACAACGAATCGTCAGAGATCATCCGCATGTTCAATTCGGCCTTCGACGCCTGTGGGGCCGCCCCCGGCGACTTCTGCCCGGAGGAGCTAAGGGCGGAGATCGATGGCTGGAATACCCGCATTTACGATGCAGTGAACAATGGCGTTTACAGAGCCGGCTTCGCAACAAGCCAGGACGCCTATGAGGAAGCATTTTTCAAGCTGTTCGAGGCCCTGGATATGCTCGACGAGCATCTGGGCAGGCACCGGTATTTGATCGGACATCACCTGACCGAAGCGGACTGGCGGCTGTTCACGACGCTGCTACGGTTTGACGCGGTTTATGTTGGCCACTTCAAGTGCAACCTCCGCCGCATCGCAGATTACCCAAATCTCTCTGGCTACCTGCGAGATCTTTATCAGGTACCAGGTGTAACCGACACCGTCGATATGCGGCACATCAAGGGGCACTACTACGAGAGCCATCGCACTATCAACCCGACTGGAATCGTCGCAGCGGGCCCTCTGATGGACCTTAATCTTCCACATGGGCGCAGTTGATCGGCCAAGAAGGCGGCCTATGCTCGCGCAAGTCCAGAAGCCGGTCAGCGCCGCGTTGAATCTTTAGAAGACTCATCCCGTTAAAGGACCCATCCCGACCGCCTTCGCGGTTTAGCTGGCGATGTTGGGGGAATGCCGTTGATCTCTCTCGCATCACCAGCCCTTGCGCGAAAATATCCAACCGCGGTGCCCGCTCAGCAAGCAACCTCATCCGCGCAGTCCATTCCGGCCCGCTCGTATAGAACACCGCCAGATGCTGCTTGATCAGCGCAAGGCTTCCACGGCCATCGGGCTGACCCGCAAGGAATGTAGACAGCTGGGACTTGAGCCGGCCTGCAAACCCGAGCGCCATGCCGTCACCCTCTCTCCGCTCCACACTCGGCGAGTCCTCCGCTCGTCGAATTAATCAACGGCAACTAGGGCTTTTCGCTGCAACTCAGCTTGTGTTGAGACCTTGACCGGAACTGCCGTGGTGTCATTCCGGTCCATCGCTTGAACGCGTGTGTGAGGGAACTCAGTTCGCGATAGCCAAGCAGCCAAGCAACTTCGGACACGGGAAGCTGCTCCTCTTCGAGATAGCGCTTTGCGAGCGCGACCCGCAACTGATCAAGAATTTCAGCGAAGGATGTCTTCTCTTCGCGAAGCTTGCGCGACAACGTGCGGGTACTCAGTCCCACTTGCCGCGCGACTTCCTTCGCGACGCCTCTCCCGTGAGGCAGCAGTGTGGTAAGCGTCTTCTCGACTCTCGAACGGAGCGTCGCGCCCTGCGGCGCTTTCCGTATCAACGCTTCATCCGCGTAGTGTCGCAACAGATCGTGCAGATAGCCGTCGCGACCGACCAGCGGGAGCAGTGCCACCGGCACCGGAAAAGAGATCACATCGCCGTCCGCGCCGAACTCAACGTCCCTGCCAAAGAACGTTCTAAATTCGGGGGGCATCCCGGCTCGCAGGTGCCTCACTTGGAGCCTGGAGGGCACCAGACGGCCCTCCGTCACCTGCCTGCAGATCCGCACCAGCGTCACGATCCAGAATTCGATCTGTTGCCGCTCGCCCCTTCGATCGACTCCGACATATTCGAGGGCAATGGTCGCAGTATGCCCCTCCATCTCGAAACGCAGTCGGACTCCATCATTCATGATCCGGCTGTAACGTTCCGCGGCACGAACCGCATCAGCGACATTCTCCGACGAAGCCATAACGTAGTAGACAAGGCCGATCTCACGCAAATCAAAGCTCCGGGCGAGCCGGAAGCCCAAGATGTCGTCCTCCAATTCTTGGGCAGCCAATTCCAGAATCTTGATCTGGGTCGCAACCTCGAGCCGGACTGCAGGGTCGCGGAAGTCGTTCAGCGTCAATCCAGCCTTAGACAGCAGCGCAGCTGTGTCTTGGCCAGAGGCATCGATGCGCGCGCAAGCCAGCCGTGCAATACCGCCCGTCGCGCTAGGTATCGCACTCAGGCTTCCCGCCGACCTATAGCTCGCTCGTGCCCTGCTCAAGATGTCAAAGCCCACATCTCTGGCGAGTCATCATAAGGGGATCCCCGCACTTCCACATAGAAACATTCCCCCGCAGTGCCCTTTCAGGTCTGCCCGACTGCGTATCTCCGGAACGCCCAAGCGCTGCTCCTGAAGCCGCTTTTCCGACGGGAACTCAAAAGATCGCGGGGCTTCGATTTCTTCCAGATACCTGAGGTCATCTCGTTCGCAATGTTTGACCTAGGTCAAGCACTGGGCGACGGCGATCCAAGGTTGACCCGTCGCAGGGTATCCAGGTCGCTACTTTACACAGGCGCATCGGCCCCTTCAGAGCTCTTGCGACGCAATGGATTTGTGGCCTCAAAGAACAAAAATCTGGCGACCTCTAGCAAGCGCGTGTCTGCCGATTGCGGCTATGTCCGGCCGACCTTAACCCATGCTCAGGCTAATGCCCGAGCAACGCCCGCGGTTGGTCAATGCCCCGAAAGACACTAGGATTGAATTTTGATTGACGGCACCACGCTTTACGCGAAGGGAGAGCACGGTGCATGTGTCAGACATTGCGGGCGGTGTACTTCTCGCAAACGGCTCGTGCGAGACGACGGAAGGCGGCTCCGGGGCGCCCCCGACGTTATGACTTACGGTATAAGGTAGGAATTCATGCCATTGGCAAGAGAGGCCGTGGAGCTGCTAATTCAAGCGTCGAGGGTTTGGTATTTCGAAGGCAATCAGCATGGATTGCGCGACCGGGAATGGATGGCGCTACGCTTTCTCGGCCGCGCCAACAGGTTTTCGCGCAACCCGTCCGCGGTCGCCGGCTTCATCAGCGCCACAAGGGCGACTGCATCGCAGATCGTGAAGACCCTGGAGGGCAAGTCCTTCCTGGTTCGAAAACCGTCCCAAAGGGACAAGCGTTCTGTTGTCCTCCATGTAACTGCGCAGGGCGAGAAGTGCCTGAATCAGTACGATCCGGTCAATCGCGTGCTGAACGCGGTCACGGCGCTCGGACCCGACGAGTGCGTCAGGCTGCGCGATTTGCTGCAGGAGATCCTCAATCACCTGGACGAGGCACGTCAGCGGCTCGATGCCGGCGTCTGCCGGAACTGCATGTTTCTTGCCGAGCGCAGGCCGAGTACCGGCAAGAGGCGCGCAACGGCGGAATTCTTGTGCCGCCTGTACCGCGCCCCGGTTTCGCTGGAGGAGACCGAACTGCTCTGCACCAATTTCGAGCGCACCCGCGACCGACCCAAACTCGAGGAAGATTTCGACCGCGCGCGCGTGGCGAGCCAGGAGTGAGGCTCGCGTAATTTCCGGCACGGATCCTGCGCATAGCTTGCGGAAAACTTCGCAGCGATGGCCATCTCTGGAAGGCGCATATCGAGCCTTTTTCCGAGACAAGCTGCACCGCGCAAGGATGCCGCAAACTTGTCGCGGTGCTCGCCGGGATGGCTGTCGGCATAAAAACGCATCGCCATGGCCAGCCTTCCGCGGCGCCGGGGTTGCGACACTTTTGCGATCGTGCCGACATGCAAGGCGCTGCAATTGGATACGTCAGCAATTGACCGGGTGCAGATTTGCGAAGGGAGACAGACCAGCAGCCTCAAAGGTCCGCGCAGCCCTACTTATCCAGATCCAGCAACAGCGGCGGTACCCAGGTAAACTGCGCCGGCGGCTGCTCAGGCCGTTTAACTCGCGCCCTTTCGATGCGATCAAGTTCGCGGATGATGACTGCGAGTTCGCGCTCGATTTCTGACATGCGCTTTTGGCTGATGGGCACGGTGACGCTCCTCGGTCGGGTTGCGGTCACCGCAATTTGCTACCGCGCAAAGGATTGGCCCGCATAGTGTCTCATGGGGCATTGACCTATGGTGCACCCTTCTCGAAACGGGACACTCGCGGCCTGTCCCCAGGGACAATTGAAATCGCCGCCGCGATATCGATAATTGATGCAGGTCGAGCCTCTCCCGAGGCCTGCCCTAACCAGCCGCCAAGCCCCGGCCTGACCCACATCCTCAACCCAAGGCCGGCGCTTTTTTCTCGGCTACGCGAGGCGCTCGGTAATCCCGACAATTTTAAAAAGTTAGCGGTCCTCACTTTTAAAGGCAGCTCTGCGGTCTACGCTGCGCCGGTTGTCGACTCCGAAGTTTTTCCACGCCGGTTAATTTGGGAGATGTTGCGATGCTTGAACGACGAACGCTCGAACGCATTGAACTCAACCAACTGGCGTTGGTCCACGTCGACGGTGTTCGCGGCGTTCATCCCTGCTTGGTGATGAACCTCCACGGTGATGGGGCCAAGCTTCATTCATCCACGCATCACACCGTCGCCCACAAATTTGCGCTGTCCCTGGATGGCTTCAACACGACGCGGTATTGCCGTGTAGTGTGGCGGGACGGAAATACCTGCGGTGTGAAATTTGTCGATCGAGGCGGTGCTCTCGACGAACGAGCTAATCGGGTCAACGCCTGACACCGAAGCATGCTTCGCTTCTGGCCACCGAGCACCGCGCAATGAGCAAAGCGACATTGCGCGAGGCCGTGACCATTTTACCAGAGATGGCCCTTTAACCGTGAATCGTGTTTTCGCTGCCAGCGACGCAGAGAGAGCGATATCGTCTGCGCTGTTTAAACATGCTGTTCCTGAGAGTGCCAAAGCCAGCGCCGCTACGGACTGAGGATTGCACATGATCAAGCACTCCACAGATGGCCTGCTGTTTTTTGAAGGCCGAGAAATACGAATTGCGGCTTACAGCGTTAGCCGGACACACGCCCAAATCCATGCTGAAGGTATGGGTCTGCTTCCGATAGAATTCTACATCACGTTCGACGGCTTTCTCACAGTTGCAAAAAGTCGACTTGTGTGGAGATGGGAGGACGACATCAGTGTTATCTTTGAAAGGTGGCTGGATATTCGCCAGCGTCTCGTGATCGAGGATCGCGCTGGCTTCTCGCGCACCGATTTCTGAATGTGAGCGACGGGGTGAGAGCGGCGCGAGGTCCGGCGGTGGCGGTGATGGTCGGGTGAGCTGGCACAAACTGCATAGACATCCTTGGCGCGGCGAGAGCTTCTTAATAGTCGGTAGAGGTGT
Source organism: Bradyrhizobium cytisi (assembly GCF_008123515.1). Classification (GTDB taxonomy): domain Bacteria; phylum Pseudomonadota; class Alphaproteobacteria; order Rhizobiales; family Xanthobacteraceae; genus Bradyrhizobium; species Bradyrhizobium cytisi. The sequence continues at coordinate 30,557 of NZ_VSSR01000090.1, read as the reverse complement.
CGGGGAAACACCATGATCAGCTTGACCCGCGTCTTTGACGTCGCCGTGCTCGCGGTGAGCACGTTCAACGTCGTGCTGGTGGCATTGCTTATCTTTTCCTTAGTATCGTAGAGGTAAACGGCGATAACTCTTCTGCCGACATGGACCTGAGGTGTCGGCCGCGAATTTGTGACAGGCTATTGATTTCGACGCTCGTCGCCCGGATCGAGCGGCGATGACGGATAGGTTCTGCTGTCCTCGCTTCGGTGCCGTCATACAGGCCCGCCGAGGCGGGCCCTGTGCGCGACGCCAGGCGGTCGCCCCCCTTGGCGCGACGAGTAAGCGCCTCAATTTCACCATCCGACTCAGGCTTTGGTTGTATTCGTTGCCGGCGTCTCGTCTGCGACGGTTAAGTTGATCCCGAACCGACGCCCGACGAAGCGGAGCCGAAGGCCCGGAGAGAACCCCATCAAACCGGGCCTTTGCGCTCCAAAGGAATATTTGACCGCTCCGACAGACGGAAGGTAGCTCAGTTCGAGCGGCCTCGCAGCTTCCTCATGATCTTCCGCAGATCGTCTGCGTATCGCTCCGCAAAGTGTCGCGTTGCCTCTGCGTTATCGCTCAGACTCCGGCGCGTCTTTGCCCGGGTCGTCCTCAGGTTCATCCATGTCCTTTGTACGATGACAGGCGGTAATGGTTTCAAGCCAGTCAGGCCCCTTGAGATTCAAGCCTCGCCACTGAAGTCAAAAAAGCCGGCCAGTAGCCCTGAAAGCGTGAGCAAAGCGCCGACGATGAGTCAGTCGACCACGTGGTATCCGCCGTCGATATAGATGGTATCCCCGGTAATGAGCCTCGCAACGTCGTGTGCGAGGAAGGCGGTGGCAGCGCCGACGTCCTCGATGCTCACAAGGCTACGCGCCGGCGCCTTGGCTTTGGCCTTCTCGAGCAGCTTGTCGAACTCAGGAATGCCTGACGCGGCGCGGGTCGCCAAAGGCCCCGGAGATATCGCGTGTACCCTGATGCCCTTCGGGCCAAGTTCTGCGGATGCGTACCTCACCGCGCTCTCCAGCGCCGCTTTAGCGACGCCCATTACATTGTAGTTCCTCACCACTGCGCGGCTGCCATAGTAGGTCATCGTGAAGAGGGTGCCGCCCTTCTTCATCAGAGGTTCGGCGAGCTTGGCCATGCGCAGGAAAGTCCAGCAGGACACGTGCATGGTGGTCAGGAAGCCGTCCAGCGGCACGTCGATGACCCGGCCTTGAAGCGTTTCCTTCGGCGCGAAGGCGATCGAGTGCACCACGAAATCCAGGCTGCCCCACTCCTTGCCGATGCGCTCGAAGACCGCCTCCATCTGGCCTGGGACTTGTGCATCGAGCGGCATGACGATCGGAGCTTCGAGCGCATGCGCCAGCGGCTCGACGTGCTTCCTGGCTTTGTCGTTTAGGTAGGTGACGGCGAGTTCGGCGCCGAAGGCGCGGAAAGCCGCAGCGCAGCCCCACGCAATTGACTTGTCATTCGCTATGCCCACGACCAGTCCCTTCTTACCCTCGAGCAGCTTGGCCTTGACCGCAGGAATCAGGCGGGCCCTTCCTTTCTTCGGCTGGTCTAGGGACTCGCCGCGCGCATAGCGCTGCGCCGCCTGCTTCAGGGTCGCGAAGGCTTGGCTCCGGTCTTTGGCCTCTGCGGTCCTGGCGATCTCCTCGCCGTTCACCTTGAGTTGACCCTCACCCCATGGCGCGACGCTGATCTCGAAGCGGTCTTTGCCGGAGACGGCGAAGAACTGCTGAAGAGTGGCTCCCTTGCCTACGGGTATCTCTCGGTTCGGCTCCCAGTCGGCATTCCGCAGCGGCATGACCATGATCCTTTTGCTCGAGGTTTTCCAAATCCGGTATCTACTTGCCGCCAAGTTGCTCCTTGCCGAATGCCGCACGGTAGATCGTCCAGTACGCGATGCCGACCATGCCGGCGCCGCCCACGACATTGCCGAGAGTCACCGGAACGAGGTTGTGGAGGATCCCGGTAGCGGTGATCGCCGAGCTGTCGAACCCCTCCGGCGCGTGCCCCATGCGTACCAGCAGCCAGGCGAGCGGTAAGAAGTACATGTTGGCGACGCAATGCTCGAAGCCAGCCGCAATGAAGGCGGAGACCGGCAGCACCACCGCCACGATTTTGTCGGTGACCGACCGGCCGGCATAGGCGAGCCAGACCGCCGCGCAGACCAGCACGTTGCACAAGATGCCCTTGACGAACAGCGACAAGACGTCGGGCCGGATCTTGCCGGCGGCCGTGTTCAGCACCGACAGGCCAACGCGCCCGTCGTTCATGTCGAGGTGGTGAGATAGGAAAACCAGGACGACCAGGCCGAGAGCGCCGAGGAAGTTGCCGATAAAGATCACGGTCCAGTTGCGTAGCATTGTCAACGTCGAGACCTTGCCGCTGGCCCAAGCCATCACGATCAGATTGTTGCCGGTGAACAGTTCGGCGCCGCCGACCAGCACGAGCACCAGACCGAGTGTAAAGGCGAGCCCGCCGAGCAGCCGCGTCGCCGCAAAGCCCAGCGTAGGATCGGAGGCGATGATGGTATAGTAAAGTGCGCCGAAGCCCACCCCGCCGCCGGCGACCACCGCGAGCATCAGGGATGCCGCGAACGGCAGCTGCGCCTTCTTGACCCCGACCTTCTCAACCGCCTCCTTGATCTCGGCCGGGCTGAAGGCCTGAAGATTGAAGATCGCGGGCTGCGGCGCGGGCGCTCGGTCCGACATCCCCAGGCTCCTCAGCCGGCCGCGCCGCCGCCCGCGAGCAGGCCGACGATCTGCGCGGCGAGCACCTTCACCAGCGTCATCGACGGGAAGATCATGGCGTAGCCGATGTCGGGGCGTTCGGTCGGCGCCATTTTGGTCGAATACACTAGGATGGCCGGATTTCCGGTCGCGCCGGAAGCGACGCCGACGAGGTCGTCGTAGGGAATCCTCATGACGTAGTGGCCGACCAGAAGCACGATGGCGACGGTGGTCAGGAGCACCGCGACGCCGATGAACAGCATCGTGAACCCCGATTCGGACACGGTCCGGACAAACGGCTGCCCCGCGTTGACGCCGACGGTGGCGAGGAACATCGCGAGGCCGAAGTTGCGCAGCACTATGTTGGCCGGGAGGGGCATCGTCCACAGCATCGGGCCGGTGCGGCGCAGCCTGCCGAGGATGAGCGCGACGATCAGCGGGCCGCCCCCGATGCCGAGAGTGACGACGCCGATGCCCGGGATCGGAATGGGAATGAGCCCGAGGAGCACGCCCATCACCATGCCGAGCCCCAGCGAGACGTAGCTGAACTCGGCTGCCGCCTTCACCGTGTCGCCGAAATGGCGCCGGATCTCCTCCTTCTTATCGGGCGGCGTCAGCACGCCGACCCGGTCTCCGAACTCGAGCATCAGATCCGGCGCAGGCACCAGGTCCGCGTCGTAGCGCCGCACGTGCAGAAGATGTGTCGGATAGCCAGCTGGCATCGGCAAGTTCGAGAGCGGCACGCCGACGACAGATGCCTTGCCGACAAAGACGCGGATGTAGTCGAGGTCGGCCCGGTCGCTGGCGAGCCGTCCGGGCTCCAGCCGGCCCACCTGGGCTGCGGCCTGAGCGATGTCCTCCTGTCGCTCCGCGCTCACCATAACCGCATCGCCTGCGGCGAGTACGGCGTTAGCAGACGGCACGAAGTTGCGGCCGTCCTGGCGCAGCATGGTCACCTGCACGCTTCCGAGCGGTCCGGACATCACGTCGCCCAGGGTTTGTCCGGCGAAGCTCTCGCCGATCGCGATCTCGCCCATGTGGAAACGCTGCGTCTTGGCGGGAAATTTCGGCTTCACCCGGCGGGTCATGAAGTAGATGCAGAGAATGGGCCCGAGGACGCCGAATGGATAGGCGATCGAGTAGCCGATGGACGGATCCTTGTTCTTCATCACGTCAAGCGCCGCCTGCAGCGAGGCGGTGCTGGTCATCGACCCGGCATAGAGGCCGAGCGTGTGTCCGAGCCTGATTCCGAAGACGTGTCCGAGTCCGAGCGCGACCGCCAGGCCCGCCAGACAGGCGACCAGCGCCAAAAGGTTGTACTTCTGTCCGGAACCGAAGATGCCTTCGAAGAACTGGCGTCCGTACAGAATGCCGATACCGTACAGAAACATGATTAGCCCGGTGAGGCCGATCGGGCCGATGATCTGGGCCTTCGGCGCGAACGCGCCGATGGCCAGGCCTACGAACAGGACCGCTCCCACACCGAGCGAGAAGCCCGCGACGCTGATCTGGCCGACCAGATAGCCGAGGCCAATCGCGAGGAACGCCGTCAGGATCGGCTGGCTTCCGATGATGTCGCGCGCAAGATCCAGCATGTTCGCTCCCGGCCCCGCCGGCTCCCTCTTATCAACGCACGTTGCAACCCGCGTCACGGAACTGACCGATCACGCGATTCACGAGCTCCTTACTTGCCGGTGGCGTGGCGGCGAGCTTGTACGGCAGTCCCATCGCCTCCCATTTGAAAGCGCCCATCTGATGGAAGGGTTGGACCTCGACCCATTCGACGTTCTTCATCGGTGCGACGAGGCGGGCGATACCCTCGACGTTGGCTGGATCATCCGTCTCGCCCGGCACGAGCGTAAATCGCACCCACACCGGTTTTGACATGGCCGCAAGACGTTCGGCAAAGCGAACCGTGGGCGCCAGATCCCGCCCTGTAACACGCCGGTACGTCTCTGGATCCGAGCTCTTGATGTCCAGAAGCACGAGATCGACCTCCGACAGGAAGGCATCGTCGGCGCGGTCTCCCAGGAAGCCGGAGGTCTGGATCGCAGTGTGTAGCCCCATCCTCCGGGCCCCCGCCAAGATGAGCCTGGTGAAGGCGATCTGCACCATCGGCTCGCCACCGGATACAGTCAGGCCGCCGCCCAGCGCATTGATCGACGGCGCGAAGCCTTCCAGACGGCGCAGCACCTGGTCGACTGACACATGGGTGCCGTCCTTGAGGTGCCAGGTGTCCGGGTTGTGGCAATAGGTGCAGCGAAGGAGACAGCCGGACACGAATAGCACCACCCGCAGTCCCGGACCGTCGTAGCGCGACGAGGTCTCGTAGGAATGGCAGTAGCCGAAGGTGCCTCGCTCGTCCTTGACGTCGTCGTCCGCCGGCGCGTCCGGAGAAAGGCCGACCCGCAGGTCGTGTCGGCTGCCCGCCTTCAGCTCCTCTGTCTGCCTGGCCGCACCTCGGGGCGTCGACATGGCGGCCCGGCTCATATCTGGCCATGGAAGGTGCGGCTGATGACGTCGTGCTGTTGCTCCGGCGTCAAACGGACGAAGTTCACGGCATAGCCCGAAACCCGGATGGTGAGCTGCGGATACTTGTCGGGGTTCTTCATCGCATCCTCGAGCGTCTCCTTGTCGATCACGTTGAGGTTCATATGGAAACCGCCCCGGTCGAAATAGACATCGAAGGCCTTCACCGCTTCGTCGACCAGCTCATTTTCCGACAGGTGAGCCTTCTGCGGCGCGACCGACACGGTGTAGCTGATACCATCCTGCGCGTCCTTGTAAGGAAGCTTGGCGACCGACAGGCAGGAGGCGAGCCAGCCGTGGCTATCACGGCCGTGCATCGGATTGGCGCCGGGACCGAACGGCTCGCCCTTCCGGCGGCCATCAGGGGTGTTTCCCGTCGCCTTGCCATACACCACGTTGGAAGTGATCGTGAGCACGCTCTGAGTATGCGTGGCGTTGCGGTAGGTCGGGTGCTTGCGGATCTTCTCCATGAAGCTCGTGACGATGTCCGAGGCGATCATGTCGACCTTGTCGTCGTTGTTGCCGAACTGCGGCGTCGCGGTATTGTCGACGTTCTGGTAGTCCACGACCAGACCGGTCTCGTCCCGCATGACCCGGATCTTGCCGTACTTCATCGCGCTGAGGCTGTCGGCCACCACCGAAAGCCCGGCAATCCCGAACGCCATGGTGCGCAGGATATCGCGGTCGTGCAGCGCCATCTCGAGGCGCTCGTAGAAATACTTGTCGTGCATGTAGTGGATGCAGTTCATGGCGTGGACGTAGGTCTTGGCCAACCATTCCATGGTGATGTCGAACTTGGCCATGACCTCGTCGTAGTCGAGGAACTCGCTTGTGACCGGCATGGTCTGGGGCGCGATCTGGTCGCCCGACACCTCGTCGCGGCCGCCGTTGATCGCGTAAAGCAAGGCCTTCGCCAAATTCACGCGGGCACCGAAGAACTGCATCTGCTTGCCAAGTCGCATAGCCGAGACGCAGCAGGCGATGCCGTAGTCGTCCCCCCAGAAGGGGCGCATCAGATCGTCGTTTTCGTACTGCAGCGAGGAGGTGTCCTTGCTAACCTTCACGCAGTAGCGTTTGAACGGAGGCGGCATGTGCTTCGACCATAACACCGTGATGTTCGGCTCGGGCGCAGGGCCGAGATTGTAGAGCGTGTGCAGCATCCGGTAGCTGCTCTTGGTCACCAACGCGCGGCCGTCGAGATCCATTCCGCCTACGCATTCCGTCGCCCAGTAGGGATCACCCGAGAACAGCGCGTCGTAATCCGGCGTTCGCAAGAAGCGGACGATGCGCAGCTTCTGCACCAATTGGTCCCAGAGCTCCTGGGCCCGCGCCTCGTCGAGCATGCCCGCCTTCAGGTCGCGCTCGATGTAGATGTCGAGGAAGCTCGATATCCGGCCTATGGACATCGCGGCGCCGTTCGCTTCCTTGATCGCGCCGAGATAGGCGAAATAGGTCCACTGGAAGGCCTCCTGAGCGTTCGCGGCCGGCTTGGAGATGTCGTGGCCGTAGCGGTTGGCCATCTCGCGCAGATCCTCCAGCGCGCGCACCTGCTCGGCAAGCTCCTCGCGGGTCCGGATGATTTCGTCGGTCGGCCACATGTCGTCGATCTGCGCCCGCTCGGCGCGCTTCGCCCCCAGCAGGCGGTCGACTCCGTAGAGCGCGACCCGCCGGTAATCGCCGATGATTCGACCACGCCCGTAGGCGTCCGGGAGGCCGGTGATGATCCCCGACCTGCGGCAGGCCATGATCTCCGGCGTGTAGGCGTCGAACACGCCGTCATTGTGGGACTTCCGGTACTTGGTGAACGCCTCGTGCACCGCCGCATCCGGCTCGAAACCCGCAGCCTTCAGCCCCGCCTCGACCATGCGAAGCCCTCCGTAGGGGAAGATCGCTCGCTTGAACGGCTGGTCAGTCTGGAGGCCTACGACGATCTCGTTGTCACGATCGATGTATCCTGGCTCGTGCGCGAGCATGTTGGAGGGGTTCTTCGCATCCACGGCGAGCACGCCCTTCTTCCGCTCGTCCGCGAAATAAGGCTGCAGCTTCGCCCATACATCCTTGGTGCGCTGGGAGGGACCGGCAAGGAAATCCTCGTCGCCTGTAAACGGCGTGACGTTCCGAACGATGAAGTCGCGCACATCGATCGAGGTCTGCCAATGACCCGGCACGAACCCGCTCCAACCGTCTGCGCTGTCGTGTTCCATCTTGAGCGCGGCGCCTGATTTCATGTTGAGCCTCCCATCGGCATCTTCTTGGGTGGTCAATGGTGAGATCCGCCGAGGGGCGGCATCGTTGATCTAAATCAATCTTGAAGGAGCTTCATGGCGCCAGCTGTTGTTCCACTAGTCCGCGCACGCTCGAGGCCGACATGTCGAATGCCAGCACGAATGCCCAAACCGGCAGTCCGAGCAAGTACGACACTCTGATCGCGGCGACCAACTCGATCGATCCCGTTCAGACCATCGTGGTGCACCCCTGCGACGAGACTTCCCTGCGCGGCGTCCTCGACAGCGCCGGCGCGGGCATCATCCGGCCGATCCTGGTGGGACCTGAGGGCAAGATCAGAAACACGGCCGACACTCACGGGCTCGACATCGCCGGCATCGAGATCGTCGATGCCCTCCACAGCGAGGCAGCCGCCGCCAAGGCCGTCGAACTGATCCACGCCGCGCGCGGCGAGTTGCTGATGAAAGGCAGTCTGCACACCGACGAGCTGATGCGCAGCATCACGGCTAAGGCTGGCGGTCTACGCACCGACCGCCGCGTAAGCCACGTCTTCGTGATGGACGTCCCGGCTTACGCCGAGACTATTTTCGTGACGGACGCCGCGATCAATATCTTTCCGGACCTCGACGGCAAGCGGGACATCATCCAGAACGCTATCGACCTGTTCGTTCAGGCCGGCTTCGGCACGGCCCCCCGGGTCGCGATCCTGTCTGCGGTGGAGACCGTGACCGCCAAGATCCCCTCGACGATAGAGGCGGCCGCGCTCTGCAAGATGGCCGACCGCGGCCAGATCACGGGCGGCGTGCTGGATGGGCCGCTGGCGTTCGACAACGCGATCGACCCGGACGCCGCCAGGATCAAGGGCATCGAATCCGAGGTCGCCGGCCGGGCGCAGATACTGGTTGTGCCGAATCTCGAAGCCGGCAACATGCTGGCCAAAAATCTCGCCTACTTCGCCAAGGCCGACAGCGCCGGAGTGGTTCTCGGCGCCAAGGTCCCGGTGGTGCTGACGTCGCGGGCGGATTCGCCTAGGGCCCGAATGGCATCCTGCGCCGTGGCTGCGCTCCATGCCGACGCGTGCCGGCGCCGTGCGCGCGCAGCCGCGGTGTGACAGCCATGGACACGATCCTCGTCGTAAATGCGGGCTCCTCCAGCGTCAAATTCCAGGTGTTCTCCGTCGATGGACGCGGCGCGCTCGAGCGGCAGATCAAGGGCCAGGTCGACGGCGTCGGGACCCGCCCGCGGATGCGCGCGGCTGACGCGGGCGGAGGCGTGATCGCGGACCGCAGCTATCCGGCCGAGCAGGCGCTCGACGTCTCCTCCGCGCTCGGCATAGCGGGCACATGGCTGCGGGAGGAACAGCGGATCGCGCCGGTCGCCGTCGGCCACCGGGTCGTGCACGGCGGCCCCGATTACGATGGTCCGGTCCTGCTGGATGGCGCCGTAGTGTCGCGCCTGGACCGCCTCTCTCCTCTGGCACCGCTCCACCAACCGCACAACCTGGCGCCGATCCGCTCAATCATGGCGAACTTCCCCGATCTTCCCCAGGTCGCCTGCTTCGACACCGCCTTCCACCGCAGCCACGGCGCGTTGGCGGACCACTACGCCATTCCTTTCGGTCTCTACGCCGAAGGTATCCGCCGCTACGGCTTTCACGGGCTTTCCTACGAATACATCGCGACCGAGCTGCAGAAGGTGGCGCCGGGAATCGCCGATGGCCGGGTCGTCGTTGCCCATCTGGGCAGCGGCGCCTCAATGTGCGCGCTACGAAAGGGACGCAGCGTCGACAGCACGATGGGCTTCACCGCGCTCGACGGACTGACGATGGGGACCCGTCCGGGCCAGATCGACCCGGGCGTAATCCTTCATTTGCAGACTGCCAAGGGAATGTCGGCTGCCGACGTGCAGAACTTTCTCTACCGCGAGTGCGGCCTCAAAGGCCTGTCGGGAATCAGCAACGACATGCGGGACCTGGTAACGAGCGACGACCCCCATGCCATCCTGGCGGTCGAGCACTTCGTGCACAGGGCCGCCCTTAACGTGGCGATGCTCGCCGGCGCGCTGCAGGGGCTGGACGCGCTCGTTTTCACCGCCGGCATCGGTGAGAACTCGGCGCACATTCGAGCCCGCATCGCAGACAAGCTCGGCTGGCTCGGCGCCGGCGTCGATGCAAAGGAGAATGCGCGCCACGCGACGGAAATCTCGACGCCGGACAGCCGCATTCCGATCTATGTGGTTCCGACCGACGAGGAGCGGATGATCGCTCGGCACACCGTCGCGATGCTGGCCAACGCGCCGCCCAGCCTCGGATGAGGCGGAGGCAGCAGTCTCCGCGTGCTCAGAGAGCGGTGATGATCCGACGCAGATGCTCGACCGTCTCGGCGTCCGGATGATGGTAAAAGGCAAGCTCCGTAGACTGCACGCCCAGAGCGTGCACTCCGCGAGTGCGCGATAAACTGGCGTTGGGCCAGTGTTCATCGTCTTCAAATTGCAGATGGCCCCACGCAGTCGGCTCCCATTTTTCTGATCTTCACGGCATCGACGCCGACCTTGCGGACCTTGCAGACGCAGCGCGCATTCCCGCTACTCATTCAAGCAGGCACTCGCGACCCGCTGGCATTCACGCACTGCCACAAGGTGCACTAGTCAAATCCTGAGTTTCTGCTTGTCTACGGTGCGCCTTGCCGATTCTTTCCAGCCCCAAAGCTTCCCGAATTGGCGAGAACGTACAGGCGCCGGCGCAGCACCCGCTTTGCCGGGGCCACGGACGCGGAGATAGTCCAGGACTATGGACCCAGAGGCAGTTCGGCAACGAGGTTCGGCGTTGGCTCGCCCCTGGGCAGAGCATGGTTAGCGCACGAGCTTGCTACCATGGTCAGCGGATCGTTCGATGATCACAGCGAAATTCTGTTTATCTGATCAGTTTGTCGGCGGCTTGCGCGAAGGCGCGTTGCACGTCTGGCGCGGAGATAAGCCGCAGCCATAGTCGAGGCCCCGAGTGTGGCTCGGGGCTCGCCCGCCGACAATAATAGATGTCACGCCAGATGATCCGCTGCTGATCCAAAGGCGCCGATCGTGCACCGAGAAACGACAGTACCATTCAGCCGCGCTTACCCGGTTGTCGTTCTAGGCGCAGCCTCTGCGCCCTCATGCGCCGTATCTCTTCATTGAGAGCTTCTGTCTTTTCATCGAGGCGTGGTTTTTTCGATTTCTGCTGGTCGCGCTCACGTATCTTTTCGAGCGCTTTCTCAACCGAGAGCTTGGTCGTATCGGCCATCACGAACTCCTTTAGAAGCAGGCTACTAGCCCGTTACTCCGGTCCTCGATGCAGTCGTCGTCTGATCCATAGGCGGGCGACTTCTCTTTTGTAACGGACCCGCAGTAGTTTGAAAGAAATCAAAATAGAACCTGCCAACTTCCCTTTTGGGGCATTGATCTATCTCAAACGTCCCTACGCAACGGATCCCATTTGCACAATAGTCGCGGTCACGTTGCGATGAGTGCAGCGACAGCCGAGGGCACTCGCGGCCGCAGGTGATAGATCAAGGAACGCGCCGGTGAATGGACCCCGATCGGTTACCGTGACTTGGAGCGACCGGCCACCGCTCTGAACGATCAGGACGGTGCCGAAGGGCAGCGTCCGTTGGGCGGCGGTCATTGCAGCGCAGTTGAGCACGCCCCCGGAGGCTGTTCGGCGACCGCACAGGCGGTCACTCCCGCCGTAGTAAGTGGCGCTCCCGGAGAGACGATGCGCCTCGGCCACGGAAGAGAGCGAGAGAAGGACGATGCCGGTCACGACCATGCGTTTCATGCGGGGTCCCTCGGCTATGAAAGAGGTGCTGCGACAGTGTCGCGCCACCGCTAAGTCCAGTCGGAGGTCCTAGGGCCCGGCGCAGGAGGTGAAGCAGTCGACCAAGCCAATAAGCGCCTGATAACTCTGTTGATCGGCAAAGGTGCCGGAAATGGGGCAAAATGGAATGCGAGGTGGAGCAGCTCGTAGCGGCATCGCCGGTGGAGGACGGCAACAACACTCCGTGCGCATCATCAACGCGAGATGTCGGGTGCCATCGAAGCATGCTGGCAGATGTTCTCTTGAATTATTAAGCAAGCCAAGCAGTGGGGCTTTTTCTTTGCAGGGCGTACTAAGCGAGGACATGAAGCAATAACTGGTACCGGTACCTGGTCGCTTTTAATCCCGGCTAACCGCCCCCAGGGTCACCCACCCTCTCCCCGACGGCGGCCCACCGCGAGGCCCCATTTGTTGCGCGCTGTGCGTGGCGGTCCGCCCATCCATGATCCATGATGATCGTCTCGCGTCGGCCACACGTGTATGCGCAGGAAGAACAAGCGAGGACACCGCGGCGACATCGGATTAGCAGCAACGAAATCACGATGGGTCTGCCAAACGCAGCGCGCCCCGATATGGCAAAAATGAATCGCCGCGATTCCGAAAACGCGCATCGTACAGATTCTAAACGGACGTATAGATAACTACAGCGGCTTTCTAAGAGGTATCCCGTGACTCCCGAGCGTCCCCTTGTGACTTACTTGCGTGTTTCCCGACCAAAGCAAGGTCGCTCAGGTCTCGGTCTCGAGGCGCAGCGCGCTGCGCTGGCCAACTTTGCTCAAGCCGAGCGCTTCCACATCATGGATGAGTTCGTCGAGGTCGACTCCGGCAAGGGTCATGACGCGCTTGAGCGCCGCCCAGTGCTTAGAGCCGCTATGGCCAGGGCCAAGAAGGCCAAGTGTCACCTGGCCGTCGCCAAGCTGGACCGCCTCAGCCGCGACGTGCACTTCATCAGCGGCCTCATGGTGCATCGGGTGCCGTTCGTGGTTGCTGAGCTGGGGCCGGACGTTGATCCGTTCGTGCTGCACTTGTTCGCCGCACTGGCCGAGAAGGAGCGTACGTGGATTGCGACGCGGACGCGGGATGCGCTTGCTGCCGCGAAGGTGCGCGGGGTCAAACTTGGCAATCCGGCCCTCAAGGACGCCCGCGAACTGGCCATCCAGCAAAATCGACAGGCTGCCAACGCCCGCGCACTCCAGGTGCTGCCTCTCATCAAGAAAATTCAGGCAACTGGAGCCAAATCGCTCCGCGAGATCGCTGATCGATTGAATGATCAGCGTATCGCAGGCCCCCGTGGCGGCGCGTGGTACGCGAGCAGCGTCAAAAACGTCTTGGCTCGGGGGCTTCAGGATGTCCCGCACGCCGGCCCAGTCGGCGCCCCGCAATCATCGTCCGCCGCTCCCACATCATCGTAAAACCTGAAGATCACGACATCGGCGCCTCGATCCTCTGGATGAGCCGCGTAATGGCAATGCAGCGCGGCGTCCGGATCTTGATGATAGCCACGGCTGACCTGTACGACCTTGAACGGGCGGCCCTGCTGACTCTGGTTTTCGATCACGTCAACTGCGTGTGAAAGCCGGTGGATGGATGATGCGGTGACCATTGACGTTCTCCATTGCGCGCGACAGCACGTCCAGCCTCTGCTGCACGTCGGTCAGCATCTCAGCCTCAAGGCACGCGCGGACCTCTTTCAGAACATAAACAAAGCGGGTCATTTCGTCGGATCGGATCTTTCCGTTCAATCCGAGCCGATAGAGCCGGGCCATCTCCCCCCGCACGCCGGCAAGCGTGTCCAGCGGCATCTTGTTGCGGGGTGTAAGGACCTCGGCGTTTGGCTTATCGCTCAATGACATCAGACCAGTTCATTGGGTGTAAGCCAGTATAACGCAATTCGTCCCAAGCCGCTAACACAAGACCGTAGCAATGGTCGCTGTATTCGCCCTGCACAGGAGCGATAACGCTTTCGTCGGAGTATCGGACATCAGGTGCCGGTCTCATGGGAGAGACTAATGGGCTCATGGGTGAAACCATGAAGTCTCACGGATGAGACCATAGGCCCTCCTACGGTCTCGTGGGTGAGACCAGGTCCGGTCTCGTGGGTGAGACCAGGTCCGGTCTCGTGGGTGAGACACTCTTAAGCTATCCATCTGTACCCCTCTCTGCACTCTCTCCGCAGGTACGGAGCGGGGGGATGTCTGCGGTAGCCCAGGTCTCGAACTCACGAGAGGCGGGCTGGCCGGTGAGATCGCATCTGAATTCGGTGAGCCGCCAATCAGTGGCGCGGCGATTGAGGTCGAAGCGCCCCTTGGTCGTGGCGACGATAAAGCCGCGGTCTTGCAAGGCGATCATAGCTCGAGCGGCAGTCGCCCTCGAAACCTGGATTGACCGCGCCGCCTCTCGTGTCGAGAAACCGATGCTGCCGTTATTGTTGCCCCGGTAAAGCATGGCGAGCTCAAGGTAGATCGCGCGCGCGTTTCCGTCGAGGCTCCGCCAAGCGTTGGTCTGCATCATGCGGTGGGTGAGCCGGATGTAACGCTCGGTTGCGCTGCGCTTCGCTTTCAAGCGGATTTCCTCCTCCGCGCAAAGGCGATCATTCGCGATCTCACCCAGCGCCGGACCTCGAGCGATGGCTCGACCGGCATGGGCCGTGCGCCGTGGGGCGGCCAGTCGCCGAACTTCTTGCGGTACTGGTGTGCAACCCATCCTGGCTTGTAGCCACGCTCTGCCGCGATTCCGGCAAGCATGCCATGCCATTCGTCGCGGGTGCGGAGATCGTCAGGACTGGACTGCGCCCTGCGGCTGGAATCGACTAGGCCAAGATCACCGTCGATCACTCCGACGGCGCGCGGCGCTGGCGCCGGCAAATAACCGCAGGTAAGACAGGCCATACCCCCGACGCGAGCGGTTCCGCATTCCGGGCACTCGGCGATCTTCGGTCCGCCCGGCTGATCGCCCTTGCGGGCGGCGTGGGTCGGGTTCTCAGCCTTATGGTCGAGATCGAGCGTCCATTCGATGAAGTCTTCGGCGAAGCCAAGTCGGAAAGTAGCTCCAGAGTGATCGATGACGATGCAATTAGACTTGTCCGGTGCCGGCCGCAGCCCTCGGCCGATCATCTGGCGGAAGAGGCCGATTAGCTTCGTGGGCCTCGCCAGGATGATGCAGCCGAGCACCGGCATGTCCCAGCCCTCGGTCAGTACCATACAGTTGGTGACAACATCGAGTTCGCCGGAGTTCAGCCCCGCAAGGGTTGCATCGCGTTCATCCATCGGCGTCGTGCCATCAATGTGCTCGGCGCGGATGCCAGAGGCAACGAACTCATCGCGGATGTGGATCGAATGACGGACGTTGGTGGCAAAGCAGACCGTTTTGCGCCGCTCGCCGAACTTGATCCAGTTGGTGACGATGTCACCGACCAGTTGCGGCCGATCCATGCGGTCGGCAAGATCCGCCTCCACGTAATCACCGTGCCGGACGCGAACGCCACGCAGGTCAGGATCGACCGGCGCGTAGACGCGGGTCGGGACCAGAAAGCCGAGTTCAATGAGATCGCCCACCTGGGGGCACTGGATCATGATTTGAAAGACGTTGCCGAGGCCGCGGCCGTCGCCGCGACACGGCGTGGCAGTGAGCCCGAGCAGAATAGCTTTCGGATAACGCTCGATGATGGATCTGTAGCTGTTCGCCACGACGCGATGGCATTCATCGACGATGACGAGCCCCGCCTCTGGCAATTCCATGATGCCCGCCTTGATGGCACGCCGATGCAACGTCTGGACGCTCGCCACCTGCACCATCTCGAGCGGGCGCGGTTGGCCTCCGGGCCAGATGACACCATGCGGGATGCTGCGAAGCCTTTTGCTGGTCTGCGTGAGGATCTCGCGGCGGTGGGCCAGAAACAGCGAGCCGCAGCGATCACGGCGGGCTTGCTCGATGATCGTGCGCGCGATCACGGTTTTCCCCGCGGCGGTTGGCGCCACGAGGAGGATCCTGCGCTGTCCCGCGTCGACGGCGCGCCAGAAATCGGCGATCACCTGGGTCTGGTACGGACGCAGTACCTCGGTCATGACGCGCCTCGCGATCTCGGATGCTGGCTTCCGGCCGTGCGGGCGGATTGGATTGTGGCCCGCACGCCGTTCCAGCCGTCGTCCTGGGCGAGGCCATTCGCCAGACAAGCCTGCCGGAGCGACTCGACGACCTCGCCCTCGGTGAGCTCGCCGCCGGCGACCAGTCTGAACAGGTTGAAGGCCGCCCTGTTGAGCGCGTCATTTCGCGAGCCGCGCGGGGTTGCGGCGAGGATCGCGATCTCATCGCGCAGCGCGGCCTGGCCGTAGGCGCGACTGTTGGCGGAGCCGAACGGACGGGTCACCGCGATCGGGGCCTCGCTCATCGATTGCATCGGTTTGATGCGAGCCGCGACGATCAGCCAGACCGGCGCCGCGGCCAATGGCGTCCGCGAATCTTCGAAGGCGTAGATGTGGCCAGATTGGTGGATGGACGGCGGTGCGACTACGTAGCCGCCATCGGCGCGAATATCGAGGGCGTCACCGATCCGGCCTGCCGAGGACGGGATCGCCCCGGGATATGCAAACCACACATGGCGGCCGCGTTTAGTAAACACGACCCGCGTTTTTGGCATGGGTCCGTGCTTGGCCTCGAGCGAGTGCAGACTCGCCTCGCCCTTGTCGCCGTCGATGTCGAGCACCCAGAGACCGGAAGGCGCTCCAGTGGGAATTCCGATGTTCCGATCGGGGTCGGTCCAAAAGCGGCGGATGGTTGCCGGATTGGTGGTCGCGGCATGAAAGCCGCGTGCAACGGCCGGTGTTTTGCCGCGCGGCACAATTGGGAACACCGGCAGCCCCTGCGCGGCGTAGTCTAGGGCGGCGAGAAGCAATTCGCCCATGGCATCACCCAACCCTGAGCGACGACTGAAAGGCCGCGAAACTAGCGTCGTCGGGATCGGTGACCGCGATGATACTGTCCGCGTCCTTAGTGGCTAGTCTTATGCTGTCGCCCCGCACCGATCCGACGAGATCGAGGAGGTGCGGAAGCTGGATCGCGGTAACGGCATCGCCAACGGCCTCGGCGGTGAGATCCTCAACGTTATCGTGCGAGTTCAGTCGCAGCCCATCAGCGCCCCAGCGCAATATCACCCTTTGCGTTTTGACGAGCGGATCGGCGACGGCCTTGAAGCGGGCGAGCGATTCCGAAAGGGTGGTGCGATCGACGAGTACGGAGTTCGGCCTCTCGCCCGCGGTCGCGCGCTCGCAATCGGGAAACGTCGCGTCTATCAATTTGGTGGCAAGCGCGAAGTTCGCACCATCCAGTCCAAACAACCGATCGGATCGCCGCAGAACGACTTTGCCGGTTGCATTGGTAAGCAGGCGAACAATGATTTTCGCCACGTCGCAGTGAACGATCAGCGAGCGATCGACGGAGAGCGATGTTGCCGCCGGGGTGCAAACGAAGCAGGCGCGCACGCCATCACTGGCACCTGCGACAAGATTCGTGGCGGCGTTGTACAGGCAGATACCGCGGAAAACGTACCGCGCCTCTTCCTGCGTGATCGCGAATGCTGGGCGCGCAAACAGGTCACGCGCGATCTTGGCCTCTAGCTCGATTGCGCCGGTGATCTCGCCAAGTCCGAACATCTGCGGCAGATCTACGAGCGGAATAACCGGCAGTCTGAATCTCGACCTGCCCAAGCTGATGGTTGCGCCCTTGTCGTCGGCCGCGATCGTGATTTCGGCGTCGGCAGGCAAATGACGCACCAGGCTTGACAGCCGCTCCAACGGCACCGCCATCTCACCCTCGGCCGAGGCCTCGACCCCGGTCCTGATGGAGCCGTCGATGCTGGTCGCGGCGACGGAAAGACAGTCGCCGTTGGCGGTGAGCCGGACGGCTCCCAACGCGGGAGTGCGCTGGCTTTCGCGCTCGCGGACTGGAAGTGCAGCAAGGCCTAGCGCGGCTGCCAGCGAGCCGCTCAGGGTTTTGATGAGGCCGGCCATTTTAGCGGCTCTCGATCTTCGAGATGACGAGATGGCACCCGGAGCAGACGAAGCGTGCCTCGCCTCGATCGAGCAGCTCAACATCCTGCGCGCGCAGTTCAGTCCCGCAGTGCGGGCAATGCACCCCGGCAGCCAAGGTCACGACGGCATCCAGGTGGAACGCGGTAAACGGCTTGTTACGCATCGGCGTGTCCTCCAAAACGCAAGGGCGCCATTTTCCCGATGGCGCCCTTCCGGCTAACTACGACGTGAGCTTCTTGATGAGGAGAGCAACTCCATCGAAATCATGCGCCGCGAGTTCAAGAAACTCGTCCGCAAAAGTGTCGAAGTAGTCCGCAACGTCAGCAACGCCGGTGAGTGCCTGGAGCTCACCTTCGATCGCATCGCAGACGGCAACGAGGCGATCCCCGACTTCCCTGGCGCGCTTAAAAATCTCCAGTAAGCGCCGACCTTTGACAGGTGATCGCCAGGTCCGATAGTAAAGCTGGGCATAGGACTGTCCTTTCTTGAATGATCAGGTGCATCTGGTTTGCGACACACCTGCACCTGGTCGGCTCCGCTCCTTTCACGCAATAGTTCGCCTCAGCCGAGCGGCGATCTGCCTCGGCGAAACTCAGATCGAAATTTTTAGTGCGCCGGCGCCGATTACTCGGCGGCGGTCTCGCGCTCGCGCCGCCAAGCCGCAGCAGCCTCGCGCGAGATCAGCACGCGAGTACCGACGTTGAACGTCAGCGGCATCAGACCCTGCGGCCTCAATTTGTAAAAGAGCTGAGGGCTGATGCGGTGACGCGCGCAGAATTCATCGACGCTGTAAGCGTCGGGTTGATCGACCGGACTCGCATGCGTCGTCTTGCGACCGGTCACTTCGGGGCGGGCCATACTTCGTCCTACCTGCTCGAAAAGACAGATGGAGGAATATGACGCAGCATGGACCCGCAAGGCCAACACGCAAAAACGCAATTGGCTATTTGCGTTTTTGCGTTTTTGCTTGTTTCTGCCGGCCCCGTGCGCGGGCTACGGAGTCGATCGAAGGTCGTTTCCAGGAATTCTTTTCAAAAATCGGCTCTAAAAGCTCTTGGATTTTTTTATTGGGGAGACGGAGCGGTGTGCCAACCGGAAACAGCTCGCGCAGGGCCTCCTTTACTCGGGCGACTTGCGTTCGAGGCACCGTCGTCGTGACCGGCTCACCGCTTGCGCGCCACAGACGCAATAGATCGCTCTGCGGATGAGTTACTGAGGTGAAGGGCTCAGGTCGGCTGAGATCGACATACCTCAGCACGTCTCGTCCCCCTTCTTCGCGCAATAGAAGGTAAACCCATTCGCGCGATGGAATCTCCACGACCGCACCGTTGGCGTCGCGACCCAAGGCGGTCAGAAGATCCTTCGACGACGCCTGCCACAGTTCTGTCACCGCTTCTCGGATCGTCATGACCGCAGTCGACGGAAGATTGCCGCGAATCCGTAAAAGTTGTTCTAGTCGCGCCAAGCGGCCGACAGTCGGCGCGAGTCTCGTCTCGAGAAAATATCCCGCGCGTTTGACGGGCCGGCCGGTTTCGTCTGAGCGGTCTGTCCACTTGCGATAGACCCAATGAACACAAGCCGAACAAAACTCAGGATCTTGCTCTCTGACCAATCCAAAATCACGCCACGCGATCCACGCCACCGACATCGGGATTGACCAGTGAGACTTTAGTTTTGGATCGAAGCGAGGCAGATCAGGCCTTCGTTCGAAGGGGTCGAGACCATGGGCAGCGGCCGCCTCCTCCGCCTGTTCCTTCGTGATGTCGCCGCGCTCAACCTGCTCGAGCAGACGGTCACGCAGCACATCTGGATCAGTGTCATCTAGGTCGTCGGCCATTCGCGCGCACCTCGCGAGCACCTGTGAGGAGCGCGGAAACCGGCGGTGCGAGCCGATTTGTCGGGAGCTACCCTATCCGCGCCGATGGACAGCTTAACGTGCTGGCCCGGTTCCCTACAGAGATCATTTTGGCTACCGCGGCTGCTTAGCTCAGGATTATCATCCCTCACCGCACCATCGCGATGACGTTGTCATCGGCTGCCGCAATCTCTGACAACAGCCCGACGCGCGCGATGTCATCGACGGAATGCTCGGTGATGAACCTCGAATAATGCTTTTCGATCATGGCGACGCTGGTGTTGTGCAGCGACGCCACCAGCCTGATCGGCACATTTCGCAGCAGCATGCGGACGATGCTGGAGTGTCGCAGGCAGTACATCGTCACCTCGGCGGGATCGAGCCTGATGGCGGTGACGACCTTATCCACTTGGCGATGATAGTTCTGGCCCGGATTATTATCCCAAACGCTTCCGTCGCTTTGCAACAGCAGCGGAGCATCGACGGCACGACCTCTTGCCGCCAGCTTCAGCCGTACAGCCAATTGCACCGTAATCGGCACGCTGTAGCGCTCGGCCTTTTTCGCACTGCGGTTTCTGCCGCCGCCCTTGGCCGACTTCGGCATCATCAGCTTCGGACGCAACGGATGGCCATACATTCAAGGCAGCTGACGCAATGAGCACCCCCTATGCGAAAGCAATCTCTGGCGTTGCGGCCCGCGATGAGATCACGCGGCTGCTGCGGCGATTCGGTTGCGAGCAGATCGGCTTCATGGACGATTATCAGCAGCACGAGGTGCTGCTCGCCTTCAAGCACCGGGGCCGCCAGATGCAGCTGCGCGCCAGCGCCAAAGGCTGGGCCGCGCTGTATCTGAAAGAACATCCTTACAACTACCGCCACAAGGGCGGCGAGCAGCAGCACAGCGAAGGCCCTCGCGCAGGGGCAGGTCGCGATCAATTCGATTCTACGCGATTGGGTCAAGGGCCAGATCATGGCGATTGAGACCGGCATCCTGTCATTCGATGCGGTCTTCCTGCCTTTTCTGCTCACAGCCGACGGCCGCACGGTCTCCGAGCGCGCCGATCAGCTCGGGCTGTTACCAGCGAGCGAAGCATGACGTTCATCACCGAAGTGGAGGAGATTATGAGCCAGCAGACCACTGAAGCCACAACCTTGGCATCACTTGCCGAGCGAGCCGCCGCCGATAGCGCATGGTGGAAGGCACCGGATCAGCGCAACGCACTGGAGTTGCCGACGCGCGTGCTCCATGTGCTGGACAATGCCGGGATCACGACCATCGAGCAGCTCAAGGCGGCGGGCCCGACCCGGCTCCGTAAGCTCGACGGCATCGGCAAGCTCGGCTTTCAGCAGATCGTTGATCTGTTGCGAGCGCTCGACGACGAGAACGGCGAATGATGACCGGCAAGCAGATGTTCGTGCGCTCGGTTTTGACGGCGGCTCTGCCGTTCGTGCTGGCATGGGCATTTGCTGCCGAGCTTTGGCGCGGCCTGCGATCCGCGGTGCGGTATGCATCGCTTGAAGTCCGCGCGAACCTCGCGAGCTATCGCGAGCTGATGGATAGGGAGGATTTGTAGTGCGTGATCTGAACCAGCGCATCCGGCATCTGGAGCTGCCGGATCGCATGAAGCGCCTGCCGCTCAACTCGCAAGGATATCCGGTCCCGTTCTTCGTGCCCTACGTCAACGGTGAGCCCGAGTTTCGCGGATTCGACGGAGAGAAGATGGTGATCTGCGTGCGGTACAAGCGATGCTGGCTGTGCGGTCAGCCGCTCGGCAAGTTCATGGTGTTCGTGATCGGGCCGATGTGCGCCGTCAATCGGGTCAGCGCCGAACCGACCGCCTCTTAGGTCGGCTTTGGCTGCGGCGTTGGGATCAGCTTGGCTGGCTTGCGGAGGTTCTGGGCGGCTGCAGCGAGAAGGAACTCGTCACGGGCGCCGTTAGGTCCACGTAGTCGCAGTCGGTCTAGCCTGAGAATGCGTTTGAGGTGAGCGAACAACATTTCGACCTTCTTGCGCAGTCGTCGATACGTTCGACCTTCCCAGGAGTTGGCAATCGTCCGCGCTCTGTCGCGGGCCTTCTCGTGAATCGATCGAGGCACCTTTCGAGCCGGCGTATTCGGGCAGCAGCTTGGTTTCAAAGCGCAAGCGTCACAGTCAGCCTTGCTCGCTCGATAAAGCAACGTCTCGCCGTCATTCACGCGCGTCCCTGTTGTGGTCAGCGTCTTACCGCCAGGACAGACATAAACGTCGACGGCTGGATCATAGTTGAAGTCCTCTCGTGCGAAGCTACCGTCCTTACGTGCCGATTTGTCGAACACGGTCACATGCGGCTCGATGCCGTGTTCATCGACCAGCCAGCCCAGCATGGCGGCCGAACCATAGGCGCTGTCACCGAGGAGTCTGGACGGGTGGAGAGCGAAGTTCTTCGCGGTTCGCTCGATCATGCGCTTGGCGGCGAGAACGTCCGCCTGCCGGATCGCCGTGGTCGGCTCCACGTCGACAATGATCGCGTTCTCCACATCGATCAGATAGTTGGTAGAGTAGGCAAAGAAAGCTTGTCCACCATGAGCGCCGGTCCAGCGTGCGGCTGGATCGGCCGGTGATATGAACTTGGGGACGACCTCGGTCGCCGCCCCAAAAGCCGCATCGTCCAAGACGTCTAGATACTCGTCGATGGCACGGCTTGCAGCTTGTGGGGGCAACCCCTTCTCGCCCTCGACGCCGTTTTGCCGGTTCGCATCGGCCTTGATCAAGCTTGCATCGACCGCAAAGCTTTCGCCGCCAACCAGCCCCTCGTCGATGCAGCGGCGCAAGATGGCCTCGAACAGCTGGCGCAGCAGATCACTGTCGCGGAAGCGGCCATGTCGGTTCTTTGAGAAGGTCGAGTGATTGGGCACGTCACCATCGAGCCCAAGGCGGCAGAACCAGCGGTATGCTAGGTTGAGGTGAACCTCTTCGCACAAGCGCCGCTCCGAACGGATGCCGAAGCAATAACCGACCAACAGCATCCGGATCATCAGTTCGGGGGCAATCGAGGGACGCCCAATTGCGCTGTAGAAGGGAGCCAGCTCTCGCCTCAACCCGTCGAGGTCTACGAACCTGTCGATCGATCTCAATAGATGATCGGCCGGAACGTGCCGCTCGAGCGAAAACTCATAGAACAATGCGGCCTGCTCAACTCGCTGATGTCCCATCATGATTCAGCCCTCTTGCAACGACTGAATCAGCGAATGTCAGCTCACGCAACCGAAGACTTTTTCAACAAAATCGGCCCGAACCGGACTTCGGTCGGTTTCAACGCGGCGCGAACTCTGGGGGATCACGGCTCCGACGGCGTCCCATAACGGCCGAAATGTGGCGCTTGCCGTGCTCACTCGCCTATTTCTTTTCCCTTCTCCGCCCAGGTTAGAGCGCGTTTCGTATCCAAGATTGCCGCAAGCGCCCTTAGTGCTGAAGAGAGTTCGTTGCGTCCGGTGGAGCAAGCGATGCGTACCGAATTGTCCTTTCAGCGCAAGCTGCGCCGCACGCTTGTTGCTGTCGCCATCGTTGGCCCCGTGGTGCTGACGCCCGAAATGAGTGCGGCCGAAGGCCTGCTTGATTTCTTTTTCGGTGCCGGGCAGAAGCAACAGCAGCAGACCTCGTCTTTCAACGACAATCCGCAATCACCACCGCCGCGGCCCGTCGTCGTAAGCGCGGGACCTGCCTTCTGCGTGCGCAGTTGCGACGGC
Source organism: Bradyrhizobium cytisi (assembly GCF_008123515.1). Classification (GTDB taxonomy): domain Bacteria; phylum Pseudomonadota; class Alphaproteobacteria; order Rhizobiales; family Xanthobacteraceae; genus Bradyrhizobium; species Bradyrhizobium cytisi. The sequence goes on along the minus strand of NZ_VSSR01000090.1, from coordinate 7,586 downwards.
AAATATTTTCCGCTGATGCGCGGCGCGGCCTCGCCGGCGCAGATGTGCCAAGCCTTCTGTCCGGCAAGCCCGACCAAAGTTTTCTTCGGCTCCAGCATCGACAGAGCCTATGCCGCAACCGGCGAACGATATGCCGATAGCGAAAACGCCTTTGCTTATCGGAAGGCGCTGCGAGCCGATTGCACCTGCAACGGCCACAATCCCGCCGGTCTTGCGTCAGTCGATCTCGCGATGGACGGCTCGTTACGCTCGGGCGACGCGGTCGCTACCGCTGACGGGTTCGTCGCCTATTCCGGCATACGGGTCGGCAACGACCACAACCCAGATTTCACGCCGTTAGCGTCTTCCGAGTTGACTCGCACGCCGCTTCCGGCGAAGCCGGTGCCCGCGCGCGACTAGCGCGTAGATGCGGATTGATGTTGCAATCAATGTCCGACGATCAACTCTTGCAGAGCTTCTTCCGTTGTTGGCCCGTTTGAGACGTGCCCGGCTGCTCTGAGAATGTCCGTTCACCGGGGTACACCCGAAGTCGCCAAGTTCCGGCCAAACCGACGCGAATGACCCATAGCGGGCTTAGCCAAGTTCGCTATCGAGAGCGCCGTCGCGCACTCTCTTACAAGCGTCCAACAATTGTTGTCATGCGTTTGCCCCATACTCTTCACTTCATCAGTCCGCACCTTGAGCGGCAAAGCGTCGCTAGATCGTGAGAAAGGCCGGCTGGCGCTACGCCGCCGACCTTGTCCTGCAACTGCCGGCTCGCAGGGCCGGTTCCGCTGCGTTTTATCCGGATTTATAGGTAGCACCGAGCACTTGGTTAGGGCCATTGAGCGCGGTATGAAGTGACCATACTTAAGTAGGCTTGGACTCGTGAATTGGGATCAGTCGACCAAGTGTTTAATGGCGTGAAGGTTGGCGGCTTCCGTTGATGCGTGCGACAAGCAATGGCTGCACGTTTTCACCACCTACCATGAGTGGGTTCGACGGCTCGAACTGCTCCCGCAGTTCTCGCTTACGGACAAGCAGGCGCGCATCGAGAAACGCATCCTTTAGGCTTACGGCTCGCCTGAGCGCGACGTTAAAAAAAGCATCACCGAAATAGGTCCACTTTGCCTTATCCTGACAGCCGAACGACGGGTGATTGGCATCGGCCGCGGTGATGACCAGCACATCGGGGTTCGCGAGACGTTGGATGAAGACCCCGGAATAGCAAGCCGAGATGACCACCACCTTGTGTCGCACACCAGTCTTCGCGAGTATGCCAGCGAGACGAGACGGCGTCAGCGTTTGCGTGAGCCGCCCCGCCTTGATCGCAAGGCCGTCGGGAGAGCCATGCGAGGTGAGAATCAGAAAGAGAACATCTTTCTCGGCATCCAGGCGGTTGGCTGTAACCTGCAACGACCTGGTCAGGGCTTCGATCGTTGCACTTCCGCCTTCCTTCGAATTGTATTGGACGTCGATCGCGCCAGTCTCGAAACGGCCCGCTACGACTTGAGCTGCGCCAGTCGCCTCCGCTCTAAACACGCCTTGATCGCCGAAAAGGCCAAAGGACACCACGCCAACCTTTCGAGCATCCTCAATAGCGCGTACCGGCGAAACCAACGGCCCGACGATCAAAATTAAAGCGACGAGCGGCGCGCAGAGCCGCCTGATCCAAGACTGAGAGGTCATGCAAAACCTCGTTTCGAGATCGCCGCTACAGAATTGCGGCCCAATACAAAATAGCGGAGATACAGTGAATTTCCATCAGTCGGAACCGTATCTCTCCCAGCCACGCTCACGCTTCTATGCGATGTATGAGAGCATGCAATTCGTCCTGGAGAGCGATCTCTACGTCAGCAAGCCAGACGGGGTCGCGTCAATGTGCGCGACACTTTGGCAGGCGCCTAGTCGACTGCACGAACCGCGATAGCTCCCGATCGGGCAGCCCTAAAATTCTGCCGGTCATTAACCTCAGACGGCGAGTCGCCTGGGTGGAAGTCCCGGCATCGCTTCTCGCCCCGGGCGAACGACTGAACTGCACAAGGCTCGTCAATTCGGCTCATAGCTCATTTGAGACCTTGCGATGGCTACTAAAGATGTCAGCTCACCGGGGTCGACGGGAAGTAATCGCGGGAAGGATAAACCGGCGCGATTGACCCTTAGCGGACCTCGCGCCGCTTTGGCTTGGGTGCGGACATCAAGTTGCACCAGAATTGCGGTCGAACAAATCCAGCGGGTTGCGTAGCGGCGTCGTTTGTTGGCGGGTTGCGTCGCCGCATCAATGCGTTACTACGATGAAATCCGTGTCTTTTCCCGTCTCCTGGCTAATTCCGTTGTCGGAAACAATCAACGAAGAGGCCGGCGTCAGGAGTTCAGAGATCTGCTCGACCGTATCCTGGGGCATTTCGATACGGTTGAGCGCAGCGTTGGCTTTGTCGGGTAACGGTCCCGGCACGGTTTGCTTCGCGGGCGCTTCTCGCCCTTTCGTGGCAGCCTCGGACATACGCGGCAATTCCTCTGGAATCGACACGACGCTCCAGCGAATAGCCGTTCCCTCGTTCTGGAATTCCATTGCGGTAAACACGTGCGTTCCCAGCGGTTCCTCCGGATTTTCGATCTTGACTGGGACATCAAACAACGGCGTGAAGCCCTGGCGCACGAACAGCTTGCTCAACTTACGACTGACGAAGATGGAGATCGGGACAATCTTTTTAGGCGCGCTTGCGGCGGGAGCCGAGCCCGGCACTTGGAGGTTGGCGGCTTCTGGAGTCTCGGCGTTTGACACCAGTGTTCCCTGCGTTGCCGCGGCTGCACCGATGCTCTTGGTTGCGACGGTGGCACTCTGGAATTCGGACGAGCCGAACGCAGCTTTCGGTTGAAAAAGATGCGGATTGGTTATCTCGACCGGCTGGACATCACCATGCGCAATGATCACGCGCGTGCCGCGCTTCGTGAGATGCCAGAGTCGAACGGCAAAATTATTTTCCAAACGGATGCAGCCGTGTGACGCCGGATGCCCAGGCACGACACCGGCGTGCAACGCTATCCCTGACCAGGTGATGCGTTGCATGTAGGGCATGGGGGCGGCGCTATAAATATTTGAACGGTGCCATCGTTGTTTGCTGATGACGCTGAACACGCCGAGGGGCGTAGGATGCCCCTCTCTTCCCGTGGACACTGAGGAGCGTGCAATCAGGGCCCCGTTGTCAAAAAGCGAGACCCGTTGGTCTGCTATCGAGATGATGATCTGGAGCGGGCCCTTCGGAAGGGGCTCGGGCCGAGCGCTCTTCGCCGTTTCAGAGTTTGTCTGCCGGTGGTGGTGCTTGTGTTTGTACGGAGCGTATTGGCTTCGCCAGAACGCGTGTTGGGGTCCAAACAGAAATTGAGCGTGCGCGATCCCCGGAGGGAGCATGAAAATGGCGAGTACAGCGGTTGTTATCGCGCGCTGCATTGCTGGTAGTTCCTTAACGAACATCGCCCGGTCCCATAGGCGCGATTCCATCGTTTCGAGACGATGCGCGAAGCCAACGCCTGATGCGTCATCCTGACAGCGCAACAAGCCTCTCCTCCAAATCTGGTCGCAGTGGGTCGAAAATTGGACCGTAATCACAATTAGGGTGCGAGTTGCCGTTGAGACGGGCGCAAGTGCTTGCGATCGACGCGTTGCAATCGGGCAACATGCTTTGGAAATATTGACGAGCGGCCGTCTGCGCCATTGCGCGACCCACATTGATCCCAAGAATGAGCCTCTTCGCATGCTTGGCTTTTCTACACGGCTCCGGCGGAGCCTATGGAGGCGACAGCATCATGAACCCGCGGCGATTTACGATAGTGGCGCCGACGTTTTGCGGAACGGTCGTTCTCGCGGGGTGGATCGTTGGCTGGCTGGCTGGCTTCGGTTCGGCCGGCACCGAGAACGCCCGCGCGGTGCCAATCCAAGACCGCGCAGCATCTCTCGCCGACAACGCCAGGCTCGCGGATGAACCGCAGGCAATCGCAATGGGCAACGCCGTTGTCGCTAGCATCGTTGTCGCGAACACCGCTGTCGCTAGCGCCGAAGTGACGACGGCCGCCGAAGCCGCGGTGGGGACGGCCACCGACGCGACGGCGGCCTCGGATAAGTCGGAATCGATTGTCGTGGCCGCGTTGCCCGATCCGTCTCAGACGCTGTCGGCCGATTTACCACCTGTGCAGGAATCCGCGGACCCGGGCCACCGTGATGCCGCGCAACTGGTGCCGACAACGTGCGGTGCATCCGGCGGTGTGTCCAACTTGGGGCGGCAGGATTTCAGGTATCTCATTTGTTATGTCTGGTCCGAACTGCCGCCTGCCGAGAAGCCGGCTGCGATCGTCTTGCGTTCGTTCAAGGACATCCCGGTCGGAACGCCGGTGGAAGAGATCAAGCGCGCGTCCGACGCTTTCGGTCTGGATTTCACTTTCATGAAGGCGGTCGCCAAGGTCGAGTCCGGTTTCGACCCCAAGCAACGCACCGGGTCGTATATCGGGCTGTTCCAGCTGAGCAAATACGAGTTCGGCAAATTCGGCTCCGGAGACATTCTCAATCCCCGCGATAATGCCGTTGCGGCAGCCTACAAGATCATTACTGAAGGCATTCTGTTCGAGTGGGTGACGCACAGGAAGCCGGACTTGAACGACCTCTACCTGATCCATCAGCAGGGCTGGGAAGGCGCCGCGGAGCACCTCAGCCAACCCAATCGCATCGCCTGGAAATCGATGTGCGCCAGCAGCGAAGGCAGGGAGAAGGGCGAAAAATGGTGCAGGCGCGCAATCTGGGGCAATACGCTTCCGGCCGTCAAAGGGGTGTGGAAATCGGTGGAGAAGCTGACGTCGGAGGCGTTCGTCGGAATGTGGCGCGAGCGAGTTGCTTATTTCTATTCGAAATACATGACCACCGCCACCGCCGATGCCGAGCGGGCGCACCAGTAAATTTCCGTTGAGTAGTTGACAGGAGTTGCCGCACCCGCGGGCGAGCGGGGCCTCACCGCCGCCGGTCGCGCGGATGCACTTTACGTCGTCAACGACGCGCTCGGGTCGTGCTAGCGAGGCGATCGATCAGGTGCCGATGTCTGCTTGTGTGAAGGGTTTCGGATGCCGGCCCCATGACGGTGTTGCCGCGCACACGGGGCCGGCGTCCGAAAGCCTCCAAAGGAGGAAACCGCGCTGGGGGGACGTAGGACGATGCCGAGTGATCGAGCTAGTCGCGTCAAACAACCTTCAGACGATCAGGACGATCACTTATGGGGATTTAATGTTTGGCGGCACCTGTACTTTCAATGGCTTGGCTATAGCAAAAATACCACACCACACAATCTAAACGTGAGCTCCTCGATATTTGAAGGCCATGGGGCAAACTGATCTCTAGCGGCTGGAAAGCCCCTGGGGCTATCAGAGCCGAAACTGTTTCGAGCTGCTCGTCAAGAGCATCACCGCATTTGTAACTCTGCTTACGTCGAGATTCCTGGACTGGGTCCAACTAGCGCGACGTTGCACACAATCGCGATCGAGGGTTCGAGTTGGCTCTTGTGCAATGGTGGTGCTCCGCCACGAACTTCCAGATCAGCACGTCCTCGATCATCGGATCATCGCCAGCTACGGGCTAATTGCCCCGCTCGTCACGATGAGCTGTCGCCTATTGCTTCGCCGTGTCGCCAGCCGCGGTGTTCTACCGCGCGAGCGGTTTAGTCCTCTGACCCAACTCCGGTATCACCCCTCTGGCACCCCGGCCAAGCTCAGCCCCTCATAGAGGCGCTCCCGTCCGGCGAGGTAAATCGGATTGCCGCTTGGTAGGTGGGTGCGCGCGCGGCGAATGGTGAAACTGGGATTAAGGGCAAGTGCTGTCCGCGCCGCGCGGTTCGCCTCGTCAACCGCTCCAAGGCGCGCCAACGCAGCAGCCAGCCAAAAATGCACGAGCGAATGATTTCGATTGGCCTCAATGCTGCGGCGTAGCCAAGCCACTGCTTCCTCGTTAGCATCAAGAAGAAATTTGGACATGCCAACGATCATCAGCCAAACATATGAACGGACATCGCGTGGAGATAACCGAAGCGCCTCCTGAACGTAGGCTTCAGTTTCCGCTGCACGGCCGACGTACACTTTGGCGAGACCGATCCAAGCGTGAGCATGGGCCAAATTGCGATCGAGCACCAGCGCCCGTTCACATTCAGCAATACCTTGAGTCGCGCGGTTCGTTAGAACGAGGACGATGCCCAATCGCAGGTGCGCCAACGCATGCTGAGGAGCCAGCGACAGAACCTTGTTCAAGGTCGCCTCAGCCGCCGCGAGGTGCGGGGCTGGGTCGTCAGTTAACAAGGCGGTAACAGTTGCCTCATCCAAACCTGCTCTACCTACCAGCGCCTCAATGCAACCGGAGTCTAGTGCCAAAGCCCGTTCAAAAAAGCCGCGCGCCTGCGTTAGGTACTCTGAGGTAGTCCCCCTGTTTGCGAAAGCGATGCCTTGGAAATACAGGTCCATCGCGTCGGGGTTTAGGGAGTGCTCGGCTCGCCGCGCCTCGGCTGCAATGAGCTCAGCATCTAGCGCATTGGCCAGTCGGGCGACGATTTCGTCCTGCATATCGAACAGATCCGCGATGGGCTTATCGAACCGTTCGGCCCAAAGGTGATTGCCACTTTCGGCATCGACAAGCTGCACGTTCACCCGAAGGCGGTTACCGCTTCGCTGGACCGAACCTTCGAGCACATAGCGAACGTTCAACTCACACCCGATCTTCTTGAGGCCGACCGTCTTGCCCTTGTACGTGAAAGCGGTGTATCGGCCGATCACGAATGAACCGGATATGCGCGACAAGTCGGTGGTCAGGCTCTCGGTCACGCCGTCAACGAAATAGTCCTGCTCCGGATCGCCACCGAGGTTGGCGAAAGGCAGCACAACCATGGAAAGGCGAGGTGGCGAGAGGGAGCCCGGGGCTGCGCGTTCGGCCTGCATCAACGGGCTGGGATTATCCCAGACTACAGCATAAGGCCGCACGGGGCGGTCAATGTTTTTGAGTGTCTGTTCGCCCAGATCGGCGAACTCGACCCCCACCTTGCCCCGGACATAATCGTGCGCAGAAGACGAGATACAGATGCCGCCCGGCTGTGCGAGGCTCTCGAGCCGTGCCGCGATGTTGACGCCATCCCCGAAGATGTCATGCGGCTCAACGATTACGTCACCAATATTAACGCCAACGCGGAAGGCAATGCGCCTTTCTTCGACTTCATCGGTTGTAAGCTCCTTGATGCGGGCTTGGAACTGCACCGCCGCTCGGACCGCTTCGACTGCGCTCGGAAATTCTGCCAAGAACCCATCGCCGGTGTTCTTCACGATGCGGCCGCCATGGTCCGCTATCGCGGGCTCCACAGCGTCCGCGAGAAGCGCTGTCAGCTTCGCATGCGTCGCCTCTTCGTTGTGGTGCATGAGCCGCGAATAGCCAGCCACGTCAGCAGCCAATATCGCCGACAACTTGCGCTCAATCCGGGCTGGGCGATCTTGCACCATAGCAGTCGGCCTCTCGGGTCCGAGTTATACGACAGACTTGGTAAAATGCCTACTCAAGCGGAAGTCGGTTTTTGTGAAGGTTTTCGGATGCC
>NZ_VSSR01000089.1 GCF_008123515.1 Bradyrhizobium cytisi | reverse complement strand
CCATGTGAGCAATCCAGACTGCCGCCGCGGAGAGTCTCTGGATTGCTTCGCTGCGCTCGCAATGACGGTGTGTGCAGTTACGACTTGCCAAGAGCAGCAAGCACTTCCTTCGCCGCCCGCTCTCCACTGTCCCGCGCGCCATGCGCCGTCGTGAAGAAGTTCGGCGACGTCGCTTCGCCCGCAAAGAACAATCGCCCCTCCACTGGCGCGGCCAACACCGCACGGTCGCCGGCGTGCCCCGGCAGCGCGTGCGAGTACGACCCTCGCGCAAACGGATCGTGCCCCCAGCGGGACTCGTACAGCGGCTTCAGCTTGCGGCGGATATCGTTGCCGAGAAAGCCCGCGATCTCGTCGATGCTGTGCGCGGCTATGGCGCCCTCGCCGGCATCTTCCAGCTGACGTGCAAAGCTGCCGCCGAAAAAGCCTTCGATGCAGGGCTGGCCGAACGGGCGGATGTGGTAGGTGCCCATCTCGGTGCGCATGCTGGCGCCGCGCAGGTTTCCTTCCCTGGGGAAGGCTTCGGCGTCGTCGAGTGCCAGCGTCACCTTGTCGTCGACGCCGAGCGGCAGGCCGCGCGCTGCGTCGACTTTGGCCGGTAGCGGCGGCGAGAAGCGGATCGCCTCCTCCGCGATCACGTTGGTCGGTACGGTGACGATCACCTTGTCCGCGGCCATCGTGCCCTGTGACGTCTCGATGCGGACGCGCTTGTTCGAATGATCAATCAGCGTGACGCTGCAGTTCAGGGCCACCGGGCAGGGCGCGCCATAGGCCGCGATGAGCGCGCCATAGCCGCGGCGGACGCGCCAGTTGAGCTCGCTGTCCTCATAGGCGTCCCAGTCGAGCGTCGACATGTCCTTGAGCTCGCAGCCGTTGATGTAGGTCGAGATCGCGTCGATCATGGGATTCCAGCGATTGCCGGGCTCGAGGCTGCGGCTCGCGGGCTCGTCCTTGCCCTTTTGCGCGGCCTGCCAGAGCCGCTCGTAGAACGCGTCCATCGCGCCCATGAAATCGTCGCGCTCGCCTTGCGGAAAGGCATTGCCATAGGCGCGCTCGCGCCAGGGCGGCAGGTCCTTGTTGAGCTCGAATTCGAGCGCGCGTGCGATTGGAACGAACGAGTTCTTGTCGGCCGAGTGCAGCCAGCCGCAGCCGACGTCGAAGGTGACCTCGGGTGAGGCCTGCACGGTCCAGGCGCGGCCGCCGAGCCGGTTGCGCGCCTCCAGCACGATCACCGAGAGGCCTGAACCGCGCAGCGCATGTGCTGCGCCGAGGCCGGCGGCACCGGCACCGATGATTGCGACGTCGACGGAAGAGGGGAACGACATGGGTGGCCTCTAGCACGTCTCTGGTACGCGCTAAAGTCACCACAAATCAGGTGTCATCACCCGCGAAAGCGGGTGATCCAGTATTCCAGAGGCAGTCGTTAGAGGGCCGAGAGAGCGCGGCGTACTGGATTCCCCGCTTTCGCGGGGAATGATAGCGAGCGAGAACGACAGCTTACGCCACCGCTTCCTTGGACTTTTCCGCGCGCTTGCGCTCGTTCGGGTCGAGGTGCTTCTTGCGCAGGCGGATCGACTTCGGGGTGACCTCGACGAGCTCGTCGTCCTCGATATAAGCGAGTGCCTTTTCGAGAGTCATGCGGATCGGCGGGGTCAGGCGCACGGCTTCGTCCTTCGAGGTCGTGCGGATGTTGGTGAGCTGCTTGCCCTTGAGCACGTTGATCTCGAGATCGTTGTCGCGGGTGTGCTCGCCGACGATCATGCCCTTGTAGACCTTCCAGCCGGGCTCGATCATCATCGGGCCGCGGTCTTCCAGCTTGAACATGGCGTAAGCCACCGCTTCGCCCTGGTCGTTGGAGATCAGGACGCCGTTGCGGCGGCCCTGGATCTCGCCCTTGTACGGGGCATAGCCGTGGAACAGGCGGTTCATGATCGCGGTGCCGCGGGTGTCGGTCAGCAGCTCGCCCTGGTAGCCGATCAGGCCGCGGGTCGGCGAGTAGAACACCAGGCGCAGGCGGTTGCCGCCGGACGGCTTCATCTCGACCAGCTCGGATTTGCGCTCGCTCATCTTCTGCACGACGACGCCGGAATGCTCCTCGTCGACGTCGATCACGACCTCCTCGATCGGCTCCATGGTGGCGCCGGTCGCCTCGTCCTTCTGGAACACGACGCGCGGGCGCGACACCGAGAGCTCAAAGCCCTCGCGGCGCATGGTCTCGATCAGGATCGCGAGCTGCAATTCGCCGCGGCCGGACACTTCCATCGCATCCTTGTCGGTGGCCTCGACGACGCGCAGCGCGACGTTACCCTCGGCTTCGCGCAGCAGGCGGTCGCGGATCATGCGGCTCGTCACCTTGTCGCCTTCGGTGCCTGCGAGGGGAGAGTTGTTGACGATGAAGGACATCGACACGGTCGGCGGGTCGATCGGCTGCGCCGGCAGCGGCACCTCGACGGTCGGGTCGCAGAAGGTGTCGGCGACGGTGCCCTTGGTCAGGCCGGCAATGGCGACGATGTCGCCGGCTTCGGCTTCATCGAGCGGCGTGCGCTCGAGACCGCGGAATGCCAGGATCTTGGTGATGCGCCCGGTCTCGACCAGCTTGCCGTCGGCATGCAGCACCTTGACCTGCTGGTTCGGCTTGAGAATGCCGGACGAGATGCGGCCGGTGATGATGCGGCCGAGATAGGGGTTGGCCTCGAGGATGGTGCCGATCATCCTGAACGGACCTTCCTCGACCGTCGGCGGCGCGACATGGCGCAGGATCAGGTCGAACAGCGGCTCCATGCCCTTGTCCTGCGGACCCTCGGGGCTCTCGGCCATCCAGCCCTGCTTGGCCGACCCATAGAGGATCGGGAAGTCGAGCTGCTCCTCGCTGGCGTCGAGCGCCGCGAACAGGTCGAACACCTCGTTGATGACTTCGGTCGGACGCGCGTCGGGACGGTCGACCTTGTTGATGACGACGATCGGCTTGAGGCCGACCTTGAGCGCCTTGGAGACCACGAACTTGGTCTGCGGCAGCGGGCCTTCGGCGGCGTCGACTAGCACCAGCGCGCCGTCCACCATGTTCAGGATTCGCTCGACCTCACCGCCGAAATCGGCGTGGCCGGGAGTGTCGACGATGTTGACGCGGGTGTCCTTCCACTGCACCGAGGCCGCCTTGGCCAGAATGGTGATGCCGCGCTCGCGCTCCAGGTCGTTGGAGTCCATGGCGCGATCCGTCACCTTCTGGTTCTCGCGGAAGGTGCCGGATTGCTGGAGGAGCTTGTCGACGAGGGTGGTCTTGCCGTGGTCGACGTGGGCGATGATGGCGACGTTACGAAGATTCATGAGTGAGCTTCTTTGCGATCGTACAATGGGTTAAGCGCGATCTCGCCGGTCAAGCCGGGACCTCTTCACGGATAACGCTGGAAACGTGGAAAACGGGGCCTGCTACGCCCAAAAAGGAAACCCGGCCATATCGACCGGGCAGCCTACGCGTTTGCGGCGCAATATAAGCAAAAAGCGCCAAAAAACAATGCGTTCTTTCGGGGTTGGTTGACTGAATTTTGCCCGGAAATCCCCGGGGGTTAGGGACGATTCTGGGCCAAATCGGCCCTTTAACCCGTGGTGGCCGCCGCAATCAGCCCTGAGCGGAGCCGCGGTCCGGCTGCTCGGTCGGATAGACCCCGCGCAGCACCTCCTCGAAGTGCATCTTCACGGCGTCGTTGCAGAGGCAGGCGCGCAGGCGCAGGCCGGCATGGTTGCGGACCAGGATCGAGCCGCGCCGCGTGTCGAGCACGCCTTCGGCCCTGAACGATTGCAGCACGCGGCTCGCATAGCTGCGCCCCACCCCGAGCAATGTGGCGAGCTGCTCATGCGTCAGTGGCACGCTGCTCTCGTCGCCGGTCCGCTCCATCGCTGCCAGGATCCATTTCGCCGTGCGCTGCTCGATCGAGTGGATGGCGTTGCAGGCGGTCGACTGGAACATCTGCGCCAGCATGCAATCGGCGTAGCGGGCAAAGATATTGCGCAGCGATGGCGAGCGCAGCTTGGCTGCTTCCAGCTTGGCGACATTGATGCGCACAAACGGGCCGCCGAATTTCACGCAGATGCGGGTGTAGGCCGGCAGAAATCCTTCGCTGACGATGCCGCCCACCGCGCCTTCGCGACCGACCAGAATGGTCTCGACGTCACGGCCGTCCTCATTCGGGACCAGAAACGTCGCGAGCGAAGGCCCGCAGGGAAAATGCACGACCTGGACGTCGTCGCCGGGACTGTAGAGCAGATGGTTCGCGCCGACGTCGTCGAGGGTGACATGGGGCGCGAGCAGCGCATAATCCGCCGCGTTCAGGCGCCGCAAGAGATTGTTGGCGGGGCGGCTCTCGATCTCGTTTGCCAGGCTGATACGCGCGTCCATCGTGAACTTCCCCTCCTCTTCTCCACATTAGCGGGCTCGGTTCACGGCTTGTGTGCACATGTGGACAGACATCAAAACTGTTCTGTGGTGAGTTTCGTTCCGGGAACCCTCCGATGTGGCTTGGGCGCAGGCGTCGGGATGAGGCCGTCCAGATTGGTGAAAAACATGCAGCCCTCGATAGCAGCCAGGATCATGACACCTGCTTCCCCGGACCGTTCGGCCGACGTTCCTGCCGATGTTCTCATCGTCGAGGACGATCCGATCATCGCCATCGATTTCGAGGATCGACTGCTCGGCTTTGGTGTGACCAGCGTGCGCACCGTGGCGTCGGTGGCGCAGGCGCTGCAGGAGATCACGGCACGCGCGCCCGACTTCGCGCTGCTCGATGTCGAGCTGATCCGCGAGAAGAGCTTTGCAATCGCCGAGCGGCTCGCCGCCCTGGAAATCCCTTTCGTCTTCGTCACCGGCTACGGCGCGGAGACCGGCATCCCTGCGCAATTTGCCGCGCGTCCGCGGCTGCAAAAGCCGTGCTCCAGCGATGCGCTGGAAGCGGCGTTGCAGGCGCGCGACGCCTGACGGCGCGGTAGCCTCAGGCCTGCTTCGGATCGAGCGTGGTCGACCACAGCGCGACGTCGGCGCGGTCGCGCAACGTCACAATCATCTGGCCCGAGGCACCGTCGATCTTGACGTGACCGAAGAACTGCATGCCGGCGGACGGCGGCAGGTTCTGCTTGTCGAGGCCGGGCGCCTTGATGAAGCGCACCTCGGGGCCGAAGGTGTTGTCGAGCTCGTTCGGACCGAACGTGCCGGCATGCAGCGGACCCGAGACGAATTCCCAGAACGGCTCGAAATCCTGGAACTGGGCCTTGTTGGGATCGTAATAATGCGCCGCGGCGTAGTGCACGTCCGCGGTCAGCCACACCGTGTTCTTGATCGGTGCCATCTTGATGAAGCGCAGGATGTCGGCGATCTCGAGCTCGCGGCCGCGGGCCGGACCGTCGCCCTGCGCGAATGCCTCGGAGCCCTTCTTGTTGGTCGCATCGTCATAGACGATCAGGCTGAGCGGCATGTCGGAGGCAATCACCTTCCATGTCGCGCGCGAATTGAGCAGGCCACGCTTCAGCCACGCCATCTGCTCGGGCCCGAGGAAATAGCTGGCCGGGCCGTAGTCCGTCTCGAGGTTGGCGCCGTTCGGGCCGCGATAGCTGCGCTCGTCGAGCACGAACACGTCGAGATGCGGGCCGTAGGAGATCTGGCGATAGACCCGGCCCGGCTCGTTGATGCTCTCGCGCATCGGATACATCTCGTGGAAGGCGCGGCCCGCGCGCGCCGCGAGCAGCGAGATGTCGCGCACCTTGTAGGTCGCCGGCAGATCCTTCGACAGCGACCAGTTGTTGGTCACCTCGTGATCGTCCCACTGCACGAAGATCGGCACCTCGGCATTGAAGGCGCGGACATTGTCGTCGGTGAAATTGTATTTGTGCGCGGCGCGGTACTCGTCCAGCGTCTCGGCGACCTTGGCCTTCTCGGGAATCGTGACGTTCTTCCAGATCTTGCCGTCGGCAAGCTTGACCTCGGAGGGGATCACGCCGTCGGCGTAGATGGTGTCGCCGGAATGCAGCAGGAAATCCGGCCGGTGTTTTCGCATGGCCGCGAAGGTGACCATGCCGCCGTCGTCGGGATTGATGCCCCAGCCCTGGCCGGCGACGTCGCCGCCCCAGACAAAGCTGACGTCGCGGCGGTCGGCGGGCGCCGTGCGGAAGCGGCCGACCACGGGCTCGCCTTCGATCGCGGTGTGGGAGAGATCGCGGAAGCGGACGCGGTAGAAGATGTCCTGGCTGGCAGGAAGATTGTCCACCAGCATCTTCGCGGTGAAGTCGCTCTCGGGCAGCGCCGCGATCGGCGGCAGCGCGCGCGCGTCCTTGAAGGACTCCGTGGTTGCCACCTCGACCAGCATCTGCGCGGGCCGGTCGGTCCGCGCCCAGACCACGCCGCCGTCGACTGTGACGTCGCCGGACTGCACGCCATGGGTCACCGCCGGCCGGTCGGCCGCGCGCGACAGATGCGGCATCGCAATCGCGCCAAGCGCACCGGCGCTGGTGCTGAGGAAACGACGGCGGGAAAATTTGATCTTCATGGATCGCTCGCTGGCTAGCAGTCTCGTGCGCATCTCGCGCCGTCATTCCGGGTTCGCGCTCTGCGCGTCCCGGAATGACAGCGGAAGCTATATTGAGACAATGTGACGCGGCGATTACGCGCGCAAGCGTTTATGCGTTGCCGGCGGCCCGGAATTGCGTGCCGGCGCGTTGCAGGTTCTGCGGCATGCTGAACAGAACGGCCTTGCGGTCGGCAACCGCAGTGTGGAACTGGTCGAGCACGATGTTGAAGGCGGTCAGCGCGCCTTGCTCGATCGCGCCGTGGTCGTAGCAGCGCAGCGTGTCGCGCAGGATCTCGTCGGCCTCGGCCTGCATCTGGTCGAGATCTTCGGCGGTCTCGCTCTTGCGGGCGGCGGCGAGCATGTCGAGCAGCCGTTCGCGCAGATGGCTGTTGTTGTCGCGCTCGTCCTTCCTCAGATAGCCCGCGAACCACGCACCGAGCGAGCCCATGGCGGAAAGCGCCATCAGGCTCCACCAGATGTAATCGCTGTACTTATCGAGGAAGGTTTTCTCTTCGCCGTCGACGAAAGCGGCCGCGCCCGGATGCACGGGGATCACCGCGTCCTTGTCGGTATCGGGCGTCTCGATCTTCGCGGCCTGCGGGAATTCGGTCAGCAATTGCTGGCGTACCGCGAAGAGCTGCCGGGTGAAAGCCGCGACGGTGGTCTCGGACAGGCCTTTGCGCGCCACGATGTGGTGCGAGAAGCTGATGGTCTTGACCTCGTCGTCCGGACGATCGGGCGAACCACCATAGGTACCCGCAGGAATCTCCGACGCTTCATAGACCGGATGATTCTGCGCGATCGCGTCCGCCGAATCGATTGCGAGGAAGGTCGGCGTGCCGCCATCCTTGGCCGATGCGGCAATCGCATCCGCCGTGATCTTGCTGTTGACGGGGCCCGCCGCGAGGTAGACGTCGGCCTTCTGTGACTTGATCGCCTCGGCAGCTTCATTGGCCGGGAATTGCACGATCTCGACCTTGGCGGGATCGACTCCGTATTGCTGCAGGATCACCTTGAGCAAATTGACGTTGGCCTGCGTGCGTCCGACCACGCCGACACGATGGCCGGCGAGCTGCGCGATCTTGGTGATTTTCGCGCCCTTCTTCTTGCCCTTGCCGGACACGGACCACAGCACCGCGACGTTCTTGCGCAGCGTCGCGACGGCTTGGGCGTTCTTGGGGACATTGAGATCGCCGCGCACGATGGCGAGATCGGCCTTGCCCTCCGCGAGCAGATCCGCGCTGGCGGTGGCGCCGTCGGTCTGGATCGGGCGCAACCGCACAAAGCCTTTGCTCTGCGCAAAGGCCTGCGTCAGTGTCTGCACCACCTTGACGTCGTCGCTGTTGGCGGGACCGACCGCGATCTTCAGCGTCACCGGTCGCATCGCGAAATAATAGCCGCCGGCAAGCGCGCCGATGATCGCGAGCACCAGCGCCAGAGACACGAGTGCCGTCTTCCGCGCCGCGGATCGCGGCGAAGGCGGAGAGGACGTTTCGGCCAGGTTCGCGTCCCCGGTCATCGATCTCCCAAACAGGCGCTTCAGGCTCAGTTTCATCTTGGCCGGCGATTTACGCCCGCAACTGTAGCAAATTTCTTGTCCGGCGGGGTTACATCTCCGTCATGGTTAGCGGATCGGCCAAACCCCGTATGAACCCCGGCCGTAGGCACGGTGTTAGGGTAAAGTTCCCCTGAAAACGGAGGCGATCATGGCAGAACGGCTATCGGCGGACGCACGCAGGCAGGCGCTGGGCGGTATCCCGGGCTGGGCGGAGGTCCAGGACGGCAAGGGGATCGGGAAGACCTTTGTCTTCAAGGATTTCAACGAGGCTTTCGGCTTCATGACCCGCGCGGCGCTGGTCGCCGAGAAGATGGATCACCACCCCGAATGGCGCAACGTCTACAAGACGGTCGAGGTGGTGCTGTCGACCCACGACGCCGGTGGCGTCACCAAGCTCGACATCACGCTCGCCACGGCCATGAATGCGATCGCCAAGCTGACGCAGGGCTGACGTCTTGCAGGGGCGGGCCGCGTCCCCATCTTGTGATCGACACGGGATGCGGCCATCCGCCGCGTCCGGCTGAACGGGAGTTTGTCGAACATGGCTGCCGAGCACAGCGTCGGCTTCGAGCCGGCCGATCGGCTCGCGGAAGATCGTGAAAGCGTGCGCCGCCGCTTCTGGCGCAAGCTGAAGCGCGTCGTCGCGCATCTACCGTTCGCCGAAGATCTGCTCGCCGCCTATTACTGCGCGTTCGACCGGCAGACGCCGCGCCACGTCCAGGCGTCGCTGCTGGGCGCGATCGCCTATTTCATCTTGCCGTTCGACTTCATTCCCGACGTGATGCCGGTGCTCGGCTTCACCGATGACGCCGCCGTGCTCGCCACCGCCATTCGCATGGTCGCCAGCCATATCACGTCGGAGCACCGCGACGCGGCGCGCGCTGCGCTGAAGCGCGGGGTGGATGAGGCGGAAGCGGCGTAGCAGACGCTATTGGCGGCACGTCGTCGCCACACCCACTGCCGTCATCCCCCGCGAAGGCGGGGAATCCAGTACGCCGCGGCCTCTCGATTCAATCACCGGCGTCTCGGAGTACTGGATCGCCCGCCCCAGTGCGCAATTGCGCACAAGGCGGGCGATGACGGCGAGTGTGTAGCTGCTCGCTACTTCTTTTCCGCCCGCGCCTTCTCCGCATCCCACGCCTGGAATTGCCTGAACAGCGTGTCCCTGTCTGCGTCGGACACTTTCGCGGCTGCGGGGGCCTGCTTCAGGAATGCCTCGAAGCGTTGCTGTGTCACCGGTTCGACGCCGTGCCGGTCGAGCCATTGCTGCGCCACCGGCAACCTGTTCCAGCCGGACAGAGGTGCCGCGAGCGAAACCTCCTTCCATTTGGGATGGAACGGCGGGTTCTGAAGCGCGGGGAATTTGGTGAAGAACGCGTCCACGAACAGCGCGAGCTTGCGATAGCGCTCGGTGTTGGGCGCCCAATTATAGGCCGCGAGCACGGCGGGCACCGCGATGGTGTCCACGCTCTCGCCGTCCTTGATCAGGTTGGGGTAGTCCTTGGCGGTTAGCGTCGTCGGCAGATAGTCGTTCTGGAGCGGCTTTGCGTAGTCGACTTTCGCAAGGTGAAAGCGGCCGTCATTGCCGAAGGTCGAGACCGATTTGTACGGCTTGCCGCCGACCACGATCACTGCATCGATCTCGCCGGCTTTCAGCTTTTCCATCGCGATGCGCTGCTCGACATAGACGAACTTGGCCTTGATCCCGAGCCGCTCGAACACGGTAAGCGCGGTAACAAAGGTGCCGCCATTCGGCAGGTCGACGCTCACCGTCTTGCCTTCGAGGTCTTTCAGCGTCGCGATCGATTTCGGCGCGATCACCTGCATCTCCTCGTTGTAGAGTTTCGTCACATAGGTGAACTGCCGCTTGATGTCCTTGGCGAAGCCTTTGCGTTCGAGATAGTCGAGCGTATCGGCTCGCACGATTCCGAGATCGACGCCCTGCAAAAACAGGATGTCGGCGACGCTCTGCACCGAGCCACGGCCGACGATCGGCAGCACCCGGATCTTGTTGCCGTCGTCGAGCACCGAGGCGAGGTCGGCGCCGAACTGCACATAGGTGCCGCCGATCGTGCCGGTAATCAGCGTGACGGTGTTGGCGTTCAGCGCCTGCTTGGTCGAGGTCGAGCCGAACTGGAAGATGGCCTTCAGGCTGTCCGAGACCTTGGCCGGATCATATTCGGTCTGCTCTGCGCGTGCGGTGTAGGCACAGATCGTCATGATGGCGGCAAGCGCCATTTTCAAAGCGTTACGCATGATGTCCCCTGAAGCGTTCTAGTTCGAGAGAAGAGCGAGGCGCTGCTGCGCGTCCGCCGATCCGAGGGCTGCGGCCCTCTGGTACCAGTCGCGCGCCGCGGCGGCGTCGGCGGTGATGCTCCGCGTGTCCTTGGTGCCCAGTACGATTGGATCATAGGTCTGCGCCAGCAGGAACGCAGCCGTCGCATCCTGCGCATTCGCCGCGCGCTCGAGCAACAGCCGCGCCGCGGCGATGTCGCCGACGGTCATTAGGCTCCCGGCGCGCGCCATCAACCCGGCCAGCGTGTCGGCGTCGAGGGTCTTGGCCGGCGGAGGTGACGCGGGCTGTTCGGTGACAGATGCCGGTACAGGCGCAGGTGGCTGAGCCTGTAGCGCGGTCTGGTAGGCGGTTGCGATCGCCTCGCGGCTCGGCGCCGTTGGCGCGGACATGTCCAGTGCGTCAGCACTCGCCAGCATCGTGTTGGTCACACGCGCGGCATCCTTGACAGGACTCTGCCGTGCGGCGGGCGGATTGGCGGAAGCTGCGGCCTCGTCCGCGGCCGCGCCCATCCACGACTTGGTGTTGATGGAGAGCAGCCGGTTGAGGTCGGACTGAAACAGCGCGACCGGAACCGCGATGGCCGCCGCCGCCAGGATGGCGGCGAGAATGCGCGGGACGATCCTGACGCCGGTGCGCAACTCGCGTGGCGCGAATTCGCGCGGATCCGGCGGGCTGAGCGGATCGGACAGGAAGAGTGGAATCGGATCGTCCGGAGAAAGTTCGGCCCGTGCGGCGCGTGCACGGATATAGGACGCGGTAGGCGGATGTGATGCGACTTGATCGGAGTCGAGCGACCTCGACCCCCTGGACTGACGGAAGGCCGTCGTCTCCATGGTGATGCTCCCCAATACTGACACAACGCGGGGCATTGCCGGTTTCAGTTTTCTTGTTTGTTGTCCAGGAGCGCCCTGCAAACTGGAACCGGTAAATCGCAATTTGAATCAGCCCAAAAAGCGACGGCGATTGGGGCGAATCGGGAAATATTCGGGTTTCATTACGGCGAGGCGGCGAAATGCACCGCAATTTTAGCGGGAATGGTTGAGCGGGATTTTACCGGACAACGGTGGGCATGCTGTCTGTCCCGCACTCGCTGTCATTCCCCGCGAAGGCGGGGAATCCAGTACGCCGCGGCCTCTCGATTCAATTACCGGCGTCTCGGAGTACTGGATCGCCCGGTCGAGGCGGGCGATGACAGCGGGCGTGTGCGGTGACACACGCCTCCACCCGCATTCTCATGGATGCAAGATCACCTTGCCCATGGCCTGACGACCCGCAAGCACCTTCAATGCGTCGGCGGTCTGCGCCAGCGGGAAGGTGCGGTCGACGTGGGAGGAGATCTTTCCTTCCGCCGTCCACTTCACGAGCTTCTCGAGATTGGCGCGGTTCTTCTCCGGATTCTGCCGGGTCCAGGCGCCCCAGAACACGCCGCGGATGTCGCAGCCCTTCAGCAGCGCGAGGTTCAGCGGCATCTTCGGAATGTCGCCGGCGGCAAAGCCGATCACGAGGAAGCGGCCTTCCCAGGCGATCGAGCGCAGTGCCTGCTCGGCATACGCACCACCAACCGGATCGAAGATGATGTCGACGCCCTTGCCGCCGGTGAGTTTTCGCAAGCCTTCCTTCAGATCTTCCTTGCCGTAGTTGAGCGTGAGCTCGGCGCCATGCGCTTTGGCGAATTCGAGCTTCTCGTCCGACGAGGCGCAGGCGATCACCTTCAGGCCCATCAACTTGCCGAGCTCGCAGGCAGCGAGGCCCGTGCCGCCGGCAGCACCAAGCACCGCGAGCGTCTCGCCCGGCTTCGGGCTGGCGCGATCTTCCAATGCATGCAGCGCGGTGCCGTAGATGATGATGATGCCGGCCGCACGGTCATGGTCGAGATTGTCGGGAATCTTCACGATCGTTGCCGCTGGCAACGCGATCTTTTCGCGCGCGCCGTTGTGGCCGCAGGAGGCGACCACGCGATCGCCGACCTTGAGGTCGGTGACACCGGGGCCGATACTCTCGATCACGCCCGAGACTTCGGCAGCCGGCGAGAACGGAAACGGCGGCTTGATCTGGTACTTGCCCTGAATCATCAGGATGTCGAAGAAGTTCAGCGCCGCCGCCTTGATCGCGATCACGGCTTCGCCGGGACCAGCCACCGGATCCGGCACATCGGCAAGCACGAGATCGTCGGGCTGGCAATATTGCGAGCAGAGGATGGCTTTCATGGCGGCACCTTCTTGAGAGAACTTGGCGTTTCAACGAATTATAGTTGGCCCGTTTCTGCCGGATTTAGCACGACCCGACAATCCAGTTTCTTTGCCCAAAGCGATGCGCAGGCCTATCCTCACGTCATTGCGAGCGGAGCGAAGCAATCCAGAAACCGTACCGCGGAAATAGTCTGGATTGCTTCGCTGCGTTCGCAATGACGAAGCAAGAACAAAAGGGAGGATTCAAACGATGTTTGAAACAGGTCTGCTCAGGGGCAAGCGCATTCTCGTCACCGGCGGCGGCTCGGGCCTTGGTGCCGCGATGGGACGCCGCTTCCTCGCGCTTGGCGCCGAGCTCGTGATCTGCGGTCGCAAGCTCGACCGGCTGGAGGCAACCGCGAGCGAGATGCGCGCGCAGAGCAGCGGCAAGGTCACGACGATCGCGTGCGATGTTCGCGATGGTGTCGCCGTCGACGAGATGATGGATGCGACCTGGCGCGAGGCACCGCTCGACATCCTCGTCAACAATGCGGCCGCGACCTTCATCGCGCAGAGCGAGCATCTGTCATTCCGCGCAGCGGACGCGGTCCTGGCGCCGACCCTGCATGGCGCGATGTACTGCACGCTCGCCGCCGGCAAACGCTGGATCGACGGCAGGCACAACGGCGTCGTGCTCTCGATCCTCTCGACCTCGACCATCACCGGCCGGGCCTTCACTGTTCCCTCGGCGATGGCGAAGTCAGCGGTGCTGGCGATGACCAAAAGCCTCGCGGTCGAGTGGGGCCCGAAGGGCATCCGCACCGTCGCGATCGCGCCCGGACCGTTCCCGACCGCCGGTGCATCGGGCCAGCTTCGCCCCGTGGGCCGCGACGAGGGCTGGAGCGCGCGAAATCCGATGGGGCGCACGGGCGAGCACAGCGAGCTCGCCGACCTCGCCAGCTTCCTGGTCTCGGACCGCGCCGGCTACATCAACGGTGAGATGGTGGTAATCGACGGTGGGGCGCATTTGCGCAGTTCCGGCGCCGAAGATTTGTTGCGCTGGACCGATGCACAATGGGCCGAGCAACGTGCCGCGCGATCCAAAGGCTGACCCGCTAACTGCCTTCCCAAATTGGACTTTTCCGGCTATCCCTGCGACGGGGACAAAGCACGGCCGGGCCATCTTCCAGTCACAATATTGAGGGAACCACTCCAGCATGTGGCGGGTGCTGATTTTAGCTTTGATGACTGGCGTGACAGCTTGTGGAATCACCGGTTCCGCGCGGGCGCAGACGCCGCAACCGGCGCCGAAGGCTGCGGCAAAGCCGGCCGCTGCCGCCGCCAAGACGGCCGCCAAGCCCGAGGGCAAGCCGGTTGGTCCTGCCGCGGCGGTTGCGGGCGGCGCAGAGCCGACCCTGATCGGCCAGTTCGGCACCTGGGGCGCCTATTCAGCGACGCCCAACGGCAAGAAGGTCTGCTTTGCGCTGGCAAAGCCGTCGTCGTCGAAGACCAATCCGCCGAACCGGCCACGCGATCCCGCCTATGCTTTCGTCTCGACCCGCCCGGCCGAGAAGGTGAACAACGAAGTCTCGGTCATGATCGGCTATGCGCTGAAGCCGGGCTCGGAATCCTCGGTCGAGGTCGGGGGCGCCGCGTTCGCCATGTACACGCAGGGCGACGGCCTCTGGATCAAGAATGCGGCCGAGGAGGAGCGGATGGTCGAGGCCATGCGCAAATCCGCCGATCTCGTGGTCAAGGGCGTCTCGGCCAAGGGGACGGAGACCACCGACACGTTCTCGCTGAAGGGCCTCGCCCAGGCGCTCGACCGGATTTCGCAAGACTGTCGACGATAAGACTGCCGACGATAAGATTGCAGGCGTTAAGGCTGCAGGCGGGATCACGGTCGCAATCGGCAGTTCCGGTTGCTATATAAGGCCGGTTCCAGATTTTCTTCCGTCATTCCGGGTTCGATGCGGCGCATCGCCCCGGAATCTCGAGGTTCCGGGTTCAGCTCCTCGAGCTGCCCTGGAACGACCAAGCCATTAGGTCCATTCAATGCAACCGACGACCGAGCCGCACAACGCAATCCTGGTGGAGAAGACTCCACTCGAAACCTATGTGCCGCCGGCGAAGCCATCGCTGATCGGTCTGTCGCGCACCGAGCTTGCCGATCGCCTCGGCGACATCGGCGTCGCGCCCGCGCAGCGCAAGATGCGCGTGCAGCAGCTGTGGCACTGGCTGTATTTCCGCGGCGCCCAGAGTTTCGACGACATGACCTCGATCTCGAAGGGCATTCGCGCTGAGCTCGCAGAGCATTTCACGGTCGATCGGCCCGAGGTCGTGGCCGAGCAGATCTCCAACGACGGCACCCGCAAATGGCTGCTGCGGCTGCCGAGCGGCGACAATGTCGAGAAGGCGCATGAAGTCGAGTGCGTCTATATCCCCGAGACCGATCGCGGCACGCTCTGCGTCTCGTCACAGGTCGGCTGCACCTTGAATTGCTCGTTCTGCCACACCGGCACGCAGCGCCTGGTGCGCAATCTCACCGCCGGCGAGATCGTTGGCCAGATCATGGTGGCGCGCGATCGCCTCAATGATTGGGCCGATCGCGAGGACGGCACGCGCCGCGTCACCAACGTCGTGATGATGGGCATGGGCGAGCCGCTCTACAATTTCGATGCGGTGCGCGATGCGCTGCTGATCGTCGGCGACAATGAAGGCATCGGCATCTCCCGCCGCCGCATCACGTTGTCGACGTCGGGCGTGGTGCCGAACATCGTGCGCGCCGGCGAGGAGATCGGCGTCATGCTCGCGATCTCGCTGCATGCGGTGCGCGATGAGCTGCGCAACGAGCTGGTGCCGCTCAACCGCAAATACCCGATCAAGGAGCTGCTGCAGGCCTGCCGCGACTATCCCGGCGCCTCCAATGCACGCCGCATCACCTTCGAATATGTGATGCTTAAGGGCGTCAACGATTCGCTCGACGATGCAAAGCTGCTGGTCAAGCTGCTCAAGGGCATCCACGCCAAGATCAACCTGATCCCGTTCAATCCCTGGCCCGGCACGGCCTACGAATGCTCGGACTGGGACCAGATCGAAAAATTCTCCGAATACATCTTCAACGCCGGCTATTCCTCGCCGGTGCGCACCCCGCGTGGCCGCGACATCCTCGCCGCCTGCGGCCAGCTCAAGTCGGAGACCGAAAAGCTCAGCGCACGCGAGCGCCAGGCGCTGCGCGCCATGGCGATGACGGATTGATGATGCGCGGCCGCGCTCTCGCATCCTCGTCATTGCGAGCGCAGCGAAGCAATCCAGTCTGTCCTCGCGGAAAACTCTGGATTGCTTCGCTTCGCTCGCATTGACGGTGAGTTTCCTGTCATGTCCCTGATCGGCCGCCTCATCGTCATCTTCATCGGCTTCCTGGCCGCCTGCTTCGTCGGCGGGATGATCGTCGTCGTGGCGCTGCTGTTTCCGGAATTCTCCGATCTCGGCGCCGGGCCCGTCGACCAGGGCACGATCGACATTATGCTCGGCTTCGGCTTCATCTTCGTCTCCGGCTTTGCGCTGGTGCCGGCGGCCGTGATCGTCGCGATCACCGAAGCGCTCTACATCCGCAGCGCGCTTGCCTATGCCGTCGGCGGCGGCCTGGTCGGGCTCGCCTGCTATCTCGGCCTCGTTCCCTTCCACTCCGACACGTTGCAGTTCGAGGGCATCGTGCGGCGCCATCTGGAGATCATGACCGGCGCAGGCATCGTCGCCGGCGTGGTCTATTGGCTGATCGCCGGCCGCAACGCCGGCGCCTGGCGCCAGCCGTTGCCCCCGCGCCAGCCGCCTCCACCGCTGCCATTGAATTCAAGGCCGGATGCACAGTAATTCGTGCCGTCATTCCGGGGTTTTCATCCCCGTTCCACTCCGCTAAACCGCGCGCCATGAACCGGACTGGACTCTTCATCGCCCTGGCGCTGTGGCTCGTGATCGGCGTCGTTTTCGGCCTCTATCCCGAGCTCGATCTCAAGCTCGCCGCGCTGTTCTTCGATCCCGGGACGAAAACCTTTCCGCTCAAGCTGAACGTCTGGGCCGGCATCGCGCGAGACGCTGCGATGTGGATCTCCTGGGCCTTGGTGCTGCCTTCGCTGGTCGCACTCGTGGTCAAGATGATCCGGCCCGATCGTCCCTTGATGGTGTCGGGGCGCGCGATCGTGTTCCTGCTGGTCACGATCATCCTGTCGGCCGGCATTCTCACCAACCTCACCTTCAAGACCTATTGGGGCCGGCCGCGGCCGGTGGTGGTGACGGAGTTTGGCGGCGACCAGCAGTTCGTGGCGTGGTGGGATCCGCGCGGCGATTGCGCGCGCAATTGCTCGTTCTTCTCGGGCGAGGGTGCGACCGCGTTCTGGACGCTGGCGCCGGCTGCGCTCGCACCACCACCATGGCGGCCGCTTGCCTACGCCGGCGCGGTAGTGTTCGGCGCCGCGACCAGCGGGCTCCGGATGGCCTTTGGCGGGCACTTCTTCACCGATGTCGCGACCGCCGGCCTCGTCACCTTCGTCGTGATCTGGTTCGGCTACGCGCTGATCTACCGCTGGCCGCGGACCCGGTTTTCGGACGAGGCGGTCGATGCCGCCCTGACCCGGCTGAACATGCCCGCCTACCGGCTCCGCCAGCGCCTGTTCGGTGGCAAGACCGGTCCCGCAGCGTCGATTTGAGCCATTAAATGCGTGCTCAGGTCAGCGAAATTTGATATTCGCGCGGTCAAACCGCACAAGCTATCAGCCCCGCAAGACCCGATTGGAAGCGCCATGACCACGATCCTGAAAAGCCTGCCCAAGGGTGAGAAAGTCGGCATCGCGTTTTCGGGCGGCCTCGACACGTCAGCGGCGCTGCTCTGGATGAAGCAGAAGGGCGCCCGCTGCTACGCCTATACCGCCAATCTCGGCCAGCCTGACGAATCCGATTACAACGAGATCCCGCGCAAGGCGGAGGCGTTCGGCGCCGAGAAGGCCGTGCTCGTCGATTGCCGCACGCAGCTCGTCCACGAAGGCATCGCCGCGATCCAGTCGGGCGCCTTCCACATCTCGACCGGCGGCATCACCTATTTCAACACGACGCCGCTCGGGCGCGCCGTGACCGGCACGATGCTGGTCGCGGCGATGAAGGAGGACGGTGTCAACATCTGGGGCGACGGCTCGACCTTCAAGGGCAACGACATCGAGCGCTTCTACCGCTACGGCCTCCTCACCAATCCGGGCCTGCGCATCTACAAGCCCTGGCTCGACCAGCAGTTCATCGACGAGCTCGGTGGCCGCGCCGAAATGTCGGCGTTCATGACGGCACAAGGCTTCGCCTACAAGATGAGCGCCGAGAAGGCGTATTCGACCGACAGCAATCTGCTCGGCGCCACGCACGAGGCGAAGGATCTCGAAAACCTCGACAGCGGCATCAAGATCGTCAACCCGATCATGGGCGTGCCGTTCTGGCGCGATGACTGCAACGTCAAGGCCGAGAAGGTCGTGGTGCGTTTCGAGGAAGGCCAGCCGGTCGCGTTGAACGGCCGGACTTTTGCAGATCCCGTCGCGCTGTTCCTTGAAGCCAATGCGATCGGCGGCCGTCACGGTCTCGGCATGAGCGACCAGATCGAGAATCGCATCATCGAGGCGAAGAGCCGCGGCATCTACGAGGCGCCCGGCATGGCGCTCTTGCACATCGCCTATGAGCGTCTCGTCACCGGCATCCACAACGAGGACACGATCGAGCAGTACCGCATCAGCGGCATGCGCCTCGGCCGTCTGCTCTATCAGGGCCGCTGGTTCGACTCGCAGGCCCTGATGCTGCGCGAGACCGCGCAGCGCTGGGTCGCGCGCGCCGTTACCGGCGAGGTCACCCTCGAGCTGCGCCGCGGCAACGACTATTCGATCCTCAACACCGAGAGCCCGAACCTCACCTATGCGCCGGAGCGGCTCAGCATGGAGAAGGTCGAGGACGCCGCCTTCACGCCCGAACACCGCATCGGCCAGCTCACCATGCGCAATCTCGACATCGCGGATACGCGAACCAAGCTCGGTCTCTATGCGAAGACCGGCCTGCTCTCAGGCAGCGAAGGCTCGCAGATTTTCAAGCTCGAGAGCGACAAGGATTGACGTAACCCGCGACTGTCGCCTCATTCGTCATTGCGAGCGAAGCGAAGCAATCCAGAATCTCTCTGCAGAGACAGTCTGGATTGCTTCGTCGCTTCGCTCCTCGCAATGACGAGAGCACAAAACAAAAATGGCCGGGATCGCTCCCGGCCATTTTGCATTTTGGTGTCTCGCCTCAGCGCGGCGGCGTGGTGCCGGGCGGAGGCGGCGGCAGCGAGGCCTGGCCGCCGTTGAGCAGCGGCGTGATGCGGCGGACGGTGACGCGCCGGTTGATCTGGCTCGGTCCGTCGGTCTGCTCCTTCAGGTACTGCTTGCCGTAGCCCTGCGACGTCAGGTTCTCCGCGGGCACATTGAACTGCTGGGTCAGCAATTCGGCTGCGGATTGCGCGCGGCGATCCGACAGCGACAGATTGTCGACGTCGTTGCCGGTCGCGTCGGTGTGGCCCTCGATCAGGAACACCTCGCGCGGGTTGCGCTGGATCGCCCGATTGAGGCCGTCGGCGATGACTTGCAACTTCGCAGCCTGGTCCGGTGGGATGGTCCACGATCCCGTCTCGAAATTGATCGTGTTGACGTCGACGCTCGGCATCTGCATGCGAACATTGGGGCTGTAGCGGATTTCGTCGAGCGAATAGCGTCGATCGATCCGTTGCACCGGCGGTGCTTCCATGGCGCCGTAGATCATGTCCGGCGTCGCATCCTGGGCGTCGACGATGTAGCGATCGTAGGGAATGCTGACGACCGGCGGCGGCACGTCGACATAGAAGCCACCGACCGACCGCGGATCGCGGTAGCTGTTGTCGATGATGACGAGCTCACGCCCGCCTGGGTCCCTGCGGATTCGACGCAGCAACGAACCGTCCGGACCGACCACGGTGATCACCTCGCTGCCATCGGGACGGATCACGACGGTGCGGGTTTCGCCGCCGACAGTCTCGGTGCGGATGTCGCGGGCGCCATAGCGGAAGCGATAGAGATCGTTGCCGCGGACGTATTCCTGCCCGCCGGGGTCGCGGATGATGATGCGATCCGGCTCGGTGTAGACGGTGCGGCCGCCTTCGACGACTTCCTGCCGCTGATTGCGGTAGTCGGCGATGGTGGCGCCGATCACGGCGCCGGCCACGACGCCCGCGCCGATTGCAAGCGGCGTCAGGTCACGCTGCGGCGGACGCGGCGGTGGCGGCAGCGGCGTGGTGGTCGTCGGCGCGG
The DNA here is from genome assembly GCF_008123515.1 of Bradyrhizobium cytisi. Lineage (GTDB taxonomy): Bacteria > Pseudomonadota > Alphaproteobacteria > Rhizobiales > Xanthobacteraceae > Bradyrhizobium > Bradyrhizobium cytisi. The sequence goes on along the minus strand of NZ_VSSR01000089.1, from coordinate 92 downwards.
CGCGGAAGGCCGAGCTGACTGTCGGCGGGGCGTTCTGCGCCCTGTCGGGCGGTGGCGTGGCGGCCGCCGAACCAGGGACGACAGACGGCGCC
>NZ_VSSR01000009.1 GCF_008123515.1 Bradyrhizobium cytisi | reverse complement strand
TCACTGTGCCGAGCCACTAGTCGTGCCGGCGCTCGCAGCCGCGCAAAACCAGGGCGAGAAAAAAGTGGATCAGAAGTCGGACAAGTGCTTTTACACCGTCGGAAATCAGGCAATTCAAGTGCCGTTCGGCGCGAGTGTTTGCCGCAGACAACCGGCGCCGTACGACGACAAGTATTCGTTACTTCGCTGCACTCCCCCGCTCGATGAGATCGACTCGGACATTAAGCGTGGGGACGCTCGCTGCGATCGCTACGAAGAGCGTCAGTAGGAAGCGTGCGCTTCCGTAGGTGAGGCTTGAGACGATTTGGGCGATCCATCCGAAACGCTCTGCGTATTCGGTCGATGGGACAGCTTCGGGCGGGAAGAACGTGAGACCGAAGTCGCCGTTTCAGGCTTGGGTGTCGTGGAGAACGTCCGTTCGAAACAGCCCGCATGCCTTTAGCTTCTTGAGCATGCAGTTCTGGGCCACATTTGCAACATTGAGTGATTCGCGCGCGAGGCCGCCGGTGGATGTTAGTCCGAGGCGAACGAATGCGGCCAATTTCTCATCGGCATCTACGCCAAACCATGAGGTAACAGTTGGAGTTGTTGGGCAAGCTTTAGAACGCTCTCTGTCCAAGGTTATCTCTTGCTCAAGTCTATGGTGGTCATCATGCTCAAGAACTTCGATTAGAACCTGCTGATCTTCGGTGCGGCGCTGGCGCACTGCGATCTCGCGATTCAATTCGTCCAGCTCGGGATTAATGACCGTGGTCAAATGCAATCTCCTCCCCGGCGCCGGTAAAAGCCGAGAGCCCGGTGAGGAATGCCTACAAAATCGCTGCGAGGATGGGCTCGACAGCCTGCGTGTCGTGAAACGGTTGCGGGTAGGGACGGCTGAATGCGGGGCGCGGGATCGGCCGTTCGGATGAGGGGGAGTTCCTGCCGCCACACCGTCATCATCGCTGCTTCGCTGCCGCCGTAGAGGGCGCACGAGTGCCGTTTCAACTGCAAGGCTTGAGGCTCGAGCTCGGAAAGCCGGATCTCGCCCGGCCATTTTTCGACTTAGGCCGCGATAGTCCTACAGAACACCGGCAACTCGCGAATGCCGTCGCTCGCCGTCGTCGGTGTGTGTGGACTGAGCGTCTGATTGAGCGTGCCATGCCGGCATCAGAACGGGATGCCAGCCCTTCAAACCGTTTACTGCTAGGGCCTCGGAATGCGCACAAGCTACGGCGGGTTGTGGATGCGGATAAGTGATTGCAAGATGGTCGACGGCGGTCGCGTAGTTTGCCGCACGGGCATTGGCGAACTCCGTGATTTGCGGAGCTCAATTGCCGAATGTTCATCCCGCTTCCGGCGTATTGATCGCGCGCACCTGGTTAGTAGGGCACACCTATCGGCGCGATGATTGTCTCACACGGACGACGCTCAACTCGTGACGGTGCACCTGGATCCCGCGGTCGACAGGCCGGGTGATCCACAGCCGCAGCGCACGAAAGCGACGTCGAAGGCGGGACGTAGATGACGAAGCGCATCATTGACGCGGTGGCGACGTACAGAACCATCGGCCGTCTAGCGTCAACTGGCCTCGTGACCGGGTCTGTCAGCCCTGCTTGGTGGCTTTCGATTTGAGCGACAAGCCAAGGCGCAGTGCCATGCGCTTGACCGCGTGGGGCGACCGACCCAGCTGCTTTGCCGCCTCTTCCAGCGAAGTACAAGACCTGGCCAGCTCCATCAACCGACGGTCTTCCTTGAATGACCAGGGCTTGCGCGCCATGTCCAAATTGTTCCTCTCGCAAATCCAAGACAAAGCCGCCAAGCGACCCATGGCGCTCGACGGCTTTGCTTGGGTGGGGCCGGGCTCATGGGGAAAGCCCGGTGCGAAGATGGATATGCGATCGGTGAGACTTCGCAACAAACAACGCGGGTTAAGCTAACTGCTCAACCTTACCGAGATAAATTCGGCACGTGCCTCCCGTATAACCACGGGATTTCCTCAACCGAGGCCGATACGCGTCTGCTGATAGCCGCGATCGAGAATGTCTTGCCACCATGTTCGATTGTCGCAGAACCAGCGAACGGTCTTGGTCAATCCGCTGTCGAAAGTTTCACGCGGCCGCCATCCGAGTTCGCGTTCGATCTTGCCGGGATCTATAGCGTAGCGCCGGTCGTGGCCGGGACGATCGGTGACGAAGCTGATCAGCCCGCGGTGCGAACCCGTGATCCCGGGTGAAATTTCGTCGAGGAGTTCGCAGATTTGCGCCACGACGTCGAGATTGCTGCGCTCGCAGCGTGCGCCGATGTTGTAGGTCTCGCCGACCGTGCCGTGCTCGAGCACCAGTGTCAGGGCCAACGCATGGTCGGCAACATACAGCCAGTCGCGGATGTTGCCGCCGTCGCCGTAGACCGGCAGAGGCTCGTTCGCCAGCCCGCGGATGATCATGTGCGGGATCAGCTTCTCGGGAAAATGATATGGCCCGTAATTGTTCGAGCAGTTGGTCACCATGGTGGGGAGCTCGTAGGTCTCCCGCCATGCGCGGACCAGATGATCGGACGAGGCCTTGCTCGCCGAATAGGGCGAGTTCGGCGCATAAGCCGTATCCTCGCTGAACATGCCGTTGGCGCCGAGCGATCCGAACACTTCGTCGGTCGAGACGTGGAGAAATCGGAAGCGCGCGCGCCTCGCAGGCGTCAGTCCCCGCCAGTGCCGCAGGGCCTCCTGAAGCAACGTAAAGGTACCGATCACGTTGGTCTGGATGAACTCCGCCGGGCCGTCGATCGAACGGTCGACGTGGCTCTCCGCCGCGAGATTCATCACGGCATCCGGCTGGTACTTTTCGAACAATGCACGCAGGCCGGTGCTCTCGCCGATGCATTGCTTTTCGAAAGCATAGCGCGGATGGCCGACTGCGCCCGGCAGCGAGTCGAGATTGGCCGCGTAGGTCAGCTTGTCGATGTTGACGATGCGCGCACCGGTGTCTGCCATCAAATGGCGGATCACGGCCGAGCCGATGAAGCCCGCACCGCCGGTCACGAAAATGGTGATGTCCTCAAAGCGCATTCGGTCTCTGCTTCAGAAGCCGTCCGCCTTGCGCTCAAACGAGCGGTAGACCGACAGTAAATATTCGCCGTAGCCGCTCTTGGCGCTTTTTTGCGCCAGCTTCTCGAAGGCTTCAAGGGAGATGTAGCCCTGCCGCAGCGCAATTTCCTCTGGGCAGGCGATGCGCAGCCCCTGGCGCTGCTCGAGGATCTGGACGAAATGGCTAGCTTCGACCAGCGAGGAATGCGTGCCGGTGTCGAGCCAGGCCATGCCGCGCCCCATGAGCCGCACAAACAGCTCTCCGCGCTCCAGATAGACCCTGTTGACGTCGGTGATCTCAAGCTCGCCGCGCGCGGACGGCGAAATCCCGGCGGCAATGTCGAGAACGTCATTGTCATAGAAATAGAGCCCCGTCACCGCGACGTTCGAGCGCGGTTGCGCAGGCTTCTCCTCGAGGGACAGCGCGCGTCCGCCAGCATCGAGCTCAACCACGCCATATTGATCCGGCGTATTGACGGCATATCCGAAGATCGTGGCTCCGCGCTTAGGCGCGGCGGCCCGGCTCAACATTTCCGGTAGGCCGTTGCCATAGAAGATGTTGTCACCCAGCACCAGGGCGACCGGGTCCTTGCCGACGAAGTCTCGGCCGACGATGAAGGCGTCCGCCAATCCGCGCGGGCTGTCCTGGTGGGCATAAGAGAAACGCAGGCCGATTTCGGAACCGTCGCCGAGCAGGCGCTGAAACAGCGGCTGGTCCTGCGGAGTCGTGATGATGAGAATGTCCCGGATACCCGCGAACATCAGGGTGGACAACGGGTAATAAATCATCGGCTTGTCGAAGACAGGCAGGAGCTGTTTCGACACCACGGCCGTCACCGGATAGAGCCGGGAGCCCGTTCCTCCCGCCAGGATGATACCCTTCATGCGTTCTCAAAGCCCAAACTAAATGTCTGCCTCGTGATAATGCATGCCTCGGCGCGTGCAAGGGGGTTCTCGACCCAGCGCCCCGCAGACAGGGCCCCCATGACGGATTATGCAGCAGGTGGCAATTCTGGACGACCATGATGACGGGTATGAAGGCAAATTTCGTCGCAACCATCGTGCTGGTCGTGGCCGCCCAGGCATGGACAGGGCCGGGCCGCGCGGGCGACGAGGTGCCGGCAGCCGAGGCGCCGGCGAACGACATGGCTCATTCCCCCGACAATCTGATCCCTCGCGATGACTGGAAGCGCCGGATCGACGATGCGCGCAAGCGCGCCGAGCAGGCCCGGCGGGATTGGCGGATCAATGCTCCGCTGCGCTTGGTCGTGCCGGATCCGCCTGAGAAGATAGCCACCCAGCGAGTGCTCGGCGACGACACGCTGCAATCAGGAGACATTGTCTCCACAGACAAGGGCTTCTTTCTGTTTCGCGGTCGATCCGGCGCGGATGGACAGACTCCGGACCTCGTGCCGATAGCCCCCCGCTAGCTTGGTTGCACGACACTTATTTTATTCCGTCGCGCTGGAGCCTCGCGAATTTTGTTCCGGCCGATACGAATCGAGTCGTTGCGCGCGAAATCGTGGAATGTCCAGGCAACTCCGGTTCACAATCCTATCATGATGCGTGCAGGCAACATTGCTTTGCTGAATCGTCTCTAGAAAAATTCTTGCGACGCGTTTTACGATGATGCGTCACGAGATCGTCGAATTCGTTCGTCTATGATTGTGCAAACGACCAATGCGAATACGCAAATGCTTCAAAAGACCTGGGCGGCATTTCCTTTCACCAAGATCAGAGAACGTGCATTCGAAGGCGCGTTCTTGAGCGTGGCGCTGATCGCGATGGCGGGATGGGTTTATTTCATCACGCTGTTGCTGGTGAGATTGATGCTGTGGTTCCTCAACTAACTGCAGGTGGATGATTGATCCTCAAGCAGATTGCTGCCCAAAAGTTCTCGAGCCTGACAAGAAAATCAGCGACGTTAAACTTGATGTCGACACAACTGAACTGAACGATGAGAATGCTCACGTTGGGGAGAGGGAACGTTCCGCAAATGGAAAGATTTCCGAATGATGCCAGTCCTGATCTTGCTTGCGATTTTCTCGGTCGGTTTTGGCGTGGGTTACAGGGCGCGCGCGATGCGGTCTCGGAAACGTAAGCAACTCCATCGGCTCTACGCGCCATATGGTCCGACCACCCACCACCAAGGCGATTCGATTGCCAAGGCGCGACGTGCATTCTGAGGATTTGCAACCAGATGGCTGCGCAATCATTGCTGGTTCGCTCTATGTCGTTGCGTGCACAAATATCAATGGTCGGTAGGACGAGAGGAGCTAACCATGTCCGGTTAGGTTAAAATGGAGCCGGTTGTTGTTCATCGGTTTTGCCGGCGCTAGGCTACGCACGGTTTTTGCAAGCAGATGCTACCTTCCGTGTATGTCGTTGAGTTGGGGAGTTGCGTTGATGGTCTGGGTGGCTGTTTTGGTCGTTCGCTGTATGGAATTCAACTTTGGATCAAATGCGCTGACCGGTCCCTGGAACACGAGAGAGGTGGCGCTCCATGACTAGCTTTGGGAACAATGCTCCGCGGCGGTATTTCGTCGATGCGGTCGGCCGCAGGGTGCTGATCGGTCTCACGCTCGAGGAAACGTTTGAGTTTGAGCGGTTGGACGGCCAGCCGACGCTCGATCAGGCGGACAGGTCAGTTGCTACGCTAGCTGAGACCATCTTGTGGTCGGCTGACGGCGAACAGCGCTGGTTGGAACTGTACGCCAAGCACGATGGCGCCTGGAAGGCATGGATGGCGCAAAACCGTGGCGAGCAGCCCGCAGGCTTTAGCCTTTATTAACCATCCAGGACCCATTTTCTGGTCTGGCGCCTCCACCGGAAGATGCACGCATGTTTCAGCTGTTTTTGCGGGCCCGCACCCACAGTTTCCTGAGAGACCGCATCGGCGGTGAAGCGGAGTTCCGTGCCCGTTCACCGGAGCGCGACGCGGAGACTGATCAGTCGCGCATCGAAGCCATCATAGTCGCTATCGAAGATGCCTTGCACGCGGCCGAGCGGGAGCAATCGGGCCTGAACCGGCGGGTCGAGGACGTGTTGGCACGGGCGGCCGTAACGCTCGGCAATGGCAATGCCGAATATCTCGAGCGTGAAGCCCTGGATAATCATCACCAGGATCTGTTCGATAAGGAAATCCAAAATGGCCAGCGCCGCCTGAAGGAGCTGGACTCTTCCATTGCTCACTACAAGTTCATGAAAGCGGCTGTGTTGTGCAGGTTTCCCGATTACAGGCCTCGGCCCTTGGAAAGCCGTTAAGCATTACCGGTCCGCGCAAGCTAGCATTCGTCGCACCACTGCATCAGGCAGTGTCGCAGCAAAATGTAACTGCTGAGTGTAATGGTCGTACAAATCACAAACGCGCACGACAGCAATTGGACCGCATACATCAAAATCACCTCGTTCGACGAACGAGATAACGCGATTCCGTTTAAATGGATCCTAACGGCGGCGCGAAGTTCGCGAGCAGGCTAGTAGGCCAGGACCCGCTGTGGGTCCAAAGGGTTCACATAACGCACATAAGTTCGTACCGACCCGTAATAGTAATTAGGCTCATCCCTCGTCCGGGGATCGAATGTATAGGGATAAGCTTGTTGAAGCGACTTGTGCCGAACCTGGACTACGGTCGGACATCCGCAGCGTGGGCCGCAATATGGATTTGGACCCCGGTCAATGTAGGGGACGCGCGTTGCATGCTTCACCACGGGGATCGCGTAGTCGGCAGCATATGACGGGGTTGCCAACGTGGATGAGCACAAGATGAGCGCAAGTAGTCCGAAAATTGATCGCATGGTACGGTCCCCAACTGCGGCTGATCTTAGACGTTCCGCGAGGAACGGGCAATATCCCCCAAAGCCAACTGTGGAGTGCCCCGCTCCGCAACGGCCACCGGGCCTGCCGGACCCAACTAGCCGCTTAACGTTCTGAGACGTGCGGGATCGATGGTCCGGATCGCACCCTTCAAGAACTCTTTGCCCCGGCCTGAGGCTTGCCGATAGGCTGACACTAACGCCGGCGTCTGATCCGGTTGTCGCGTCAACATGAGACGTACATCACCCAGGGCCAAGTCCCTTAGATCTGGGCTTGCAAGGGCATCAAATTGGGTGACGGTAGCAAGTCTTAGAGGCATCAGTCGCGCGTCGCTTGGCGCAGTGAGGTAGCTCATTTTCAATGATTCGATTGCTCCAGGTCCGTCGGGGTCCTGCCCGGCCTCTAGCACTGCCAATGCTAACCACAATTCGGCATCATACGGCGCCAAGGAAAGAGCGTGCTTGAGACGCGAACGGGCAAGTTCGCTGTTTGCTCGAAGCCCGTGATCGGCTCTAGCCTGCTGGATCGCCTGTAGTGCCAGAACCAGCGCCTGGTTGCCTTCAAGGTCGGACCGCAACGGCGAGATCGTCCCGATCCATTCGACCGGTGCGTCCGAGTTAAGATTGGCCTTGGTTGGATACTTGGGGAAATCCGGCCGATTCAAGGCCGTCATTTCCGCGGCTCCTGATGCGATCCCGAAGCAACCGACCGCTGCCGCAAGGGCTAACGTTAGGACACGAACTCTGGTTGTTGAATTCATAAAACGTCCAAAGAGAAAACGGCTTGCCATGCGTCAACTAGAGAGCGAGCATACTTTCGTCCTGAAGGGCTAAAAGCGTTAGATTGCCAGTAGCATAAGCACCCGTATCGATGTTTATTCGGTTCGGTCGTATGTCTGGCTGCTGGACGGGGGTGTGGCCGTGAACAATGTATTTTCCGAAGTTCTGATTGCTTTCGAGAAATTCTTCACGGATCCAGAGCATGTCCTGCTCTTGTTGTCTTGCCAAGGCGACGCCAGGCTTGACGCCCGCATGCACGAAAAAGTAGTCGCCGCATACGAAGCGCGCGCGCAGGCTCCTCAAAAAGTACTGCTGACGGACCGGAATTGCCTGCGATAATTGCCGAATGAGTTGGTCTTGTTCAGCCGGATCGGGATTGAGAGAGGGGCTAAGTCCATATGACGCCAAGGTTTGGAGCCCGCCATATTGTTTCCAGTTCTGAAGCTGCGAGGGGGCGTTCAGTACGTCCAAAAGGAAGGTCTCATGATTGCCTTTCAAGAACACCGATTCATGCTTCATGCCACGTTCAATCAGCAGTTCGATGGTTCGATTCGAGTCAGGTCCCCGATCAATGTAGTCTCCGAGGAAAACGTGGATTGCGCGCCTCGAGCCTATCGTGGTGAGATCGCGGTCGATTACGGTGAACATTTGCTGGAGAAGATCGGCGCATCCATGAATGTCGCTTATCGCATAGATGCGAATGCCCTCCGGCAGAAACGGCTTTCGCGTCTTATTCCTCGATTTCGACAATCTCATCATCTGCCGAACTTGGCGGCCTTTTCGTCTTCCGGCGTCAATCGCTCGAATAACTGCGTTCAACGCACATAGTAAACGGAATCGCAAAAATCTGCTTGGCTTTTGAGTCCATTTAGCGGGCGAAATGCCGCGGAATTTCAAACTCTTGAGGTTAGCTTCCTAGCCAATAAGCATGCGGGGAGCAACCAATGCGTAAAATCACAACTTTGGCTCTGGGGGTTATGGCCGCCGGTCTCATTTGGTTCGAGCCGGTCCATGCGGGACTTCTGGGAATGCCGATGGGGCTTCAATCCGCAATCCAGCGCATTAAGCTCGAGACCCCAACCCTTCCGCCAATGGCATATACGCAATTCTGCCTGCGGTATCGGGACGAGTGCCGCACACAGCCGATGTTTCGGGGTGGGCCGGTTCGGCTCACCGAGGATCGATGGGGGGATCTGAAGGAGGTCAATCAGATGGTTAACCGGGAGATCGCCCCGGAGAGAAATGAGCTCGGCTTGGCCGGCGAGCAATGGGTGATCAATCCAGTGCGGGGCGATTGCAACGACTATGCGGTCAGCAAGCGGCATGAATTGCTGGCGCGTGGCTGGCCGGCCCGGGCCCTGCTGTTGAGTGAGGTTGTCGTCAATTCCGGCGAGCATCACCTCATTCTCGTTGTTCGTACCACGAGTGGAGATTTGGTGCTCGATAATATGACCTCGCAGATCAAGCCGTGGTCGCGCGTCCCCTATCGTTGGGTGCGCATGCAGATGCCCAACTCAAAGCTTTGGACGACGATCGTAAGCAGCAGGGTCTAGGTTGCCCTTAGATTGAGCTGGTTCGTCCCGTGCTTTGCGCAAGGCCTAGGCCAATCACCGCGGCGAGTATGATCTGGGCCGTCGGGTTTAACATGCTTACGTCGACAAAGCTGTCGCAAAGGGCGACAACCACGATGGCGGCCGTTGCGGACGCGAAGAACGAGTCTCGTCCGCGTCCGACGGCCCCACGCAAGGCGAATAAGAAAAGCTGAAGCGTAAACCCTGCAAGAATTAGCATGGCCGCGCGTCCCCATTCGATGGCAACCAAAACTGCCGTCGAAGGGGCAGTAAGCGTGCTACCAACACCATAATCTTGGTAAATCCGCGCGACCCGCGCGAACGTACCGACGCCACTTCCAGTCCAGGAGCTGTCGGACATGGCGCGCCGCGCCACGGCGAGAGATGCTTGATCGTCGGATCTAACAAAGCCCAGGAGATCAACGAAAGGGGTGGATCGTGCCAGCGATAGCGTTGTCACGGTTGCCATTGCGATCAGGACTGCTGCCAAGATTGCCGATGGCCAGGGCCGGAATCCAAGGCGGCGGACGGTTGCAACAAAAAGCATGATCGCAAACCCAAGTCCGGTCAGCTCAAGCAGCAGTCCCTGTCCGAGTGCAGCAAAGGAAGCAAGGGAAACAACGATTCCCGTGATGCCGAGGGCCATGCGCAACAGCAGCGGAGTGCTCAGAGGGAGGACGGCGCCGGCTCGGTTTGAATGTCGCTCTATTGCCATGGCAATCGTCGCACTGTTTCCGAGTGCAGCAATGACCGCTACGACAGCAAAGGAATGGCCATTTGACCTGCCGATGTCCGGCACGGCTGTCGCGAGTAACTCGATTTGACCGGCCAAGCTCTCAAGCGCAATGAATGTCGCCGCGCCCGTCAGCGCAAGCAGAAGGATCTCTGCCCGTTTTCGATCTCTGGCGATCAGGATCGTCGAGATGGTCAGTGATAACAGGGCCAAATACCACGTCAGGCTGCGCAAGGTACTTCCCGGATCGATGCTGATTCGGCTGGCCAAAGAGGGGTCATTTAGTGCGACCGCTGCGGTGGGCCAGATTGGACTCGTAAGCGATGCAATTGGAAGCGGAACAATCTGAAGCAGCATCCAGAGGATGGGGAAGAGCGCTGCCCAAGCAAATCTGCGGAGCGCCGCAGCGGCAGTGATATCCGCCGGGCTCGCCGCAATGGCGACCGACGCCAGCATGATCGCGGCGAGCAAATAGAGGGTGTGCTGGATGAAGATGTAGCTAATGAATAGGGCGGCTGGAGTTGCGACTAACAGCGCGATCAGAAGGGGAAAGGCGATCGACAATTGAAGACTTTAAAATGATGAGGGGAGGAGGACGAGCCGGCGACGATCCGCAGATTGATTTACTATCGCATGCGTCGTCAGCGCCGCCAAACGCCTTTTTGCTGGCTCGGTTGCGTCTGCGGACGCAAAACCTGCAGGCCATTTACCGTCCGGAGTGATCGGCTGACGTTCGTCTGTAGAGCGCGGCTACGGATGCCTTGCGAGAAAATGTTTGCTTCCGCGAATAACGGGCCAGCAACGTGATTTGTGCCAACAGGCCGAAGGCATAGCCGGTTTGCGGGGCAAATCCCATCAGCAACCCATATCCACACGCGACAGCTAGTCCTGCACCGAGCGATAGCTGGGTCAGGAACGTGACAATGATCGCGATCAGGCTGAAAGGCACCAAAATCCACACGCGAAAACGCCAAGCCAGAACTGCGCCGGCGAGAAATAGAAAGATGGCAACCGGGGTCATTGTGTGTCTCCGGCGCCACCATTCCACCTACTTTCCTAAGGAACCATCAACTGGTTCCCGAACAACTCGACTCCTCATCGCGCAGGACAGCTCTCGGTTAGCAATCGGTAAGCGACAGCAAGTCCGCCGATCGGGATCGTCCCGCGGATCGAAGTGGACTTTCCCTCAATTTCGACAGAGAGCTCGTTAGCCTGCTGCCAATCACGGGTTGCGAACTCCGCAGCGTTGCGAGGCAACAACAGAGCTTGGCCTGCCTGCACGACGGATGCATCAAACACGGCAATTCGGCCGTTTCCTGACGTCAGGGTGACCTTCGGCTCGCCGCGCGACATCCGCTCTAGGATGATTAGAAGGATTTCGATGCCTTGCCGGCCACATTGGAGGCTGAGGCCCGCGAGCCCAATGTCGGACCTCTTCGCATCAGCAACGTGCATAACAGAGACCGCATCCGGTCCGCCTGACGGGTTCTTGGTTTTGACCAGCTGCCATCCCCCATCGAGTAGGATAATGTTGCTGCCGCTGCCCACCTGTTTAGAGACTTCGCTGTCGCATTCTTGCTGCCGAGCAACTCCAACCCCGGTGATGCACCCCCGCGTTCCGGAGTTGGTCTGCTCTGACTGCGCGCTGGAAATTGAAACCAGCGCAATGATGGCGAGGACGCAATGGTGGCTCTTCATCGAAACTCGGAGTGGTGTTGCAAACGTTGACTTGACTCCCTGCTCACCTTTTTGGCACTAGCAGGCTCCATTCTTCAAATTTGAATTAATGCATCGCATTATTTTATTGCAATGCAATATTACCAATGATCTGCTGGTGGACGCCAGGTTCAATTAAGCGTTGGCATTGTCAAGGAGGCGAATTTGTTCCCTCAGAGCTCAATCTCGACCGACTCGACGGACGGTCACACGGCGCCCGACAAGCCGGCGTTATTGGAGGGTCCAATCGACAACGCTCGATTGGTCGAAGATCTGCAGGACCGCCGAGTTGGCATTAAAATCCCTTACTCCGCTCTTGCGCATCTGGTTGCGTCGTTTGACGCCGCCGTGATCCTGTTTGCGAGCGTGGTTGGGACGGGACTCTACCAAATCCTTGCCAATAGCGGGCTTGATCACCTTGAGCCAGTGCTCGGAGTTGGCCCCGTTGCAGCATTGCTCTACGTGCTGATTGGCTACTCGACCGGGTTGTATGATCTCCGTGCCGCGCTTGCGAAGAAGCGAAGGGATGCGGGCCGAATCTTCGCGCAATGGACCCTGGTTATCCTTTTGTTTACATCGTTGGCCTTCCTGATGAAGAGCGGTGCCGTCTACTCTCGCGGCTCTGTTATCTGCTTCAGTCTGCTTGCGCCTTTTCTTCTGGTGGGTTGGCGGCGGTTTGCCAAACGCATCGTGGCCGGGGTGGTGGCTGACGGGCAGGTAAAGGGCCAGCGTGCCGTTTTACTGGGCACCGGCGAGGAGCTGGCCGCGCTTGGTCTCGAAGAGTTGCTCGGAAAATATGGCTTTACGGAAGTCGAACGGGTGGCGTTCCCGGCCGGACGAGGAGGCGGGTTTGCGATGAGTGCGGGCGAGGCTGCCACGCTGGAGCACGCGATCGCGGTCGCACGCACTCGAGGAGCCGAAGCAATCGTCTTGGCATTTCCTTGGAGCGATACCCGCAAAGTCGAACTCGTCCGCGATGGGCTCAGGATCTCGCCGCTGCCGGTTCGATTGCTGCCGGACCGGCGAATCCGTTCGCTGGCGGGAAATCCCTCGTTCAGATTGCAGAATTCACTTTCGGTGGAAATTCAGCGGGGACCGCTGTCGCGGGCGGAGCAGGCATCCAAGCGCCTGCTCGATATCGTCGGAGCCTTGGTTGGGCTGGTCGTATTCGCTCCCTTGATGATTTTGAGCGCGATCGTCGTCAAGTTGGACTCACCTGGACCGGTGTTCTTTCGGCAGAAGCGCAACGGCTTCAACGCCAAGGAGTTTTCCATCTTCAAGTTCAGGACGATGACCGTCATGGAGGATGGTGCCACGGTCGTCCAGGCCAAGCGGTTTGATCCGCGGGTCACCAGGTTTGGACGGCTCCTCCGTCGAAGCAGCATCGACGAGGTTCCCCAACTCATTAACGTTCTGATGGGGGACATGTCGCTGGTGGGGCCTCGGCCGCATGCGCTGGCGCATGATAGCCACTATGGCAGATTGCTGTCGGATTATGCGTTCCGGCACCATGTCAAACCGGGCATTACCGGCTGGGCCCAAGTCAAGGGCTATCGGGGCGAGACCGCCCTCGTGGAGCAAATGAAGGGACGGATCGATTGCGACCTCTGGTACATTAATAACTGGAGCCTCGCGCTTGACCTTAAGGTCCTCCTCCTCACCTGTCTGGAACTTACAAACCGCCGGAATGCGTATTGAGCCTGTCTGTTGGGGCAGCTGTGCGCCCTGTAACCGCGATGCAACATCTTCAGGTTATCGTCGTCGCTACCGGGTATTCGGGTCCGCTGTTCGTTGACTCGCTTGGGGAATTCGCTGAGTTTGCGGACTGATAAATTGGGGACTTGGGTGGTGGTGAAACGGGGCTTCGTCCTGGCGAGTGTGCTTTCGGCTGTCCTGCTCAGCTCGGCGGGGTGTTCGATTATGCCCATGTCGGGTCCTGAGGACCACGTCATCAAGAGCGAGCAGACAGTCAACGGCCCGGAATACGGGCTGGTGAAGCTCACCCCCACGGTCGTCGATATCGTCAGGGAATACGGTCCTGGAGCTATTGCTGGATCCTTCCCGGACAATCGTCCGCCGCCGTCCATCAAATTCGGCATTGGCGACGTCGTAGCAGTATCGATCTTCGAGGCGGCCGCAGGCGGCTTGTTCATCCCAGCCGAGGCGGGCGTTCGCCCGGGTAACTTTGTTTCGCTGCCAAACCAAAATGTCGATTCGGCCGGTTTCATCACGGTGCCGTATGCGGGTGCGATCAAGGCGAATGGCCGTACGCCAAGTGAAATTCAACAGGACATCGTCAAGGCAATCGGGAATCGTGCCATCGAACCGCAGGTGGTGGTGTCGCTGATCACCCAAAATACGTCACTGATCAGCGTCCTCGGTGAGGTCAATACGCCGACGCGTCTTACCGCAAACGCGGCCGGCGAGCGCATCCTGGACGTCATCTCCCGGGCCGGAGGCCCGAAGGGGCAGGGCTGGGAAACCTGGGTGACGCTTGAGCGTCACGGAAAGCGCGCAACGGTTCCCTTTGGGGCCTTGGTTTACACCCCTATGAACAATATTTGGGTGCATCCCGGCGATACGATCTATGTCTATCGCGAGCCGCAGATCTTCCTGGCCTTCGGTGCGTCTGGCGCGCAGGGGCAGTTCCCGTTCGACATGTGGAAAATCAACATGGCGCAGGCCATGGCCAAGGCCGGAGGCCTGCTGGACGCCCAAGCCGAGCCCAGCGGTGTCTACGTCTACCGCCGGGAGCCCCGGGAGCTCGCGGAGCGGCTGGGTGTGGACTGTTCCAAGTTCGTCGGCCCCACGGTGCCGATCGTCTACAACGCGGATTTCAGGGATCCGGCTGCCTACTTCCTTGCGACCAAATTTGACATGCGGGACAAGGACGTGCTGTTCGCGGCCAATGCGGCGACGGTTGATACGGCCAAATTCCTGCAGTTCGTTCGTGTCGTGATCGCAACTGCCAACGATACGATTGTCACAGCGAACAACGCGCAGATCCTCAAGATCACATCGAGACAATAGTGTATTGAATCGTCCGTGAACAAAACTCAAAGCGATTGAGCGGGAGCCTATTCTTTGGGTTTGAGGCGGTTTGAGATTGCGGGGATTGGGAGGTTGAGGCCGTCCCTGCGATTTTGTTGGTAGATTCCCATTTGCTGCGGACCGTGATTCTGTGACGCATCGGAGGGGATGATGCGGCCGAAGAAGCACAAGACGCCGGGATGTGACGTTCCAAAAGTTATCCTACGATCTCATAGGTCCCAGCCTAACGTGCTTCGGGTGACGCCCGGACCGCGGTCTTGCTCAATGCTTGCTCGGTATCCCGGCCGCCGCCTCCAGCGGACGAATGTCTAAGCGCGTAATGATCACATGCGCATGCGAGCCTCCATCGAAGCTTGCGAAATAGAATCGCCCTTCAGGGTCCCATGCATCGTATCCCGTATGCGCGTTCAGGTTCCTAAGGGAGGGGTCCAGGTCGGCAAAATTACAGAGGGTTTTGGTGGTCGCTGTGCGCAGGTCAAACGCAAACAGAGCGCCTGCCTTGCCATCTGATTGAAAAACTCGTGCGGATGTAAGCCGTGTTTCCATTAGGCGTGACATTAAACAACCAAACATAGGTTGGTTGTTTAAGGTCGAGCTGCCCAAGATACGACCAGGACGGACCATCGTCGTAATTTGACATCAGCGGCACCAGTTGAAGAAGTGGCTGAGTTTTATTGGCGCCCCGAGACCGGCACAGATCAGGGTCGTTTCGAACGCCGCTAGTATCGCCAGGGCCTGAACTCGCGGGGCTCCACGCCAGGAATATCGGCGATCAGCCCTTCGCCCCTCAGTGCGCGGTCCAATTGAAGGCGAAAATCCAGTCTTACTGTTGCGAGGCCGGCCAAAAGCACATCGTGGTGTCTCCATCCGGCTCCTTTCAGCACCTTGACCGCGTCGCGGATCAAGCCCGTTCGGACCATGGCTACAAATTCCTTGCGTGCGCTCTCCTGCAGGTCAGCTGGAAGTGCGTCATAGATCGCCAGCACATATGGGCTCCGCAAAGCAATCCAGCCCTCATACGGTGCAAGGCGATACGACATCCGCAATTCGTCGAGGTGCTCGCTGACCTGGCCGCCCTGATTGATCGCGCTCCAATACTCGATGAACCATAAGAGCCCGTCGGTCGGGACGCAACTTAGGGCTTTTCTTACCGACGAACGAAGCGAGCTTAGGCGCTCATTCGCAAGGCGCGCATCAAGGGAGTTTACAGCCATCTCATAGAGACGCAGGCGGATGATCGCCGCCGCCCTGATTTCCCGAGGATTACAGGTTGTCCGATTTTCGGCTAAAGCCAGTGCAGTTTCGGCAATCGGATTACGCCCAAACACGGTCCCTGAGAGAACCGCGTTGGCAATGTTGTCCAGCTGCACGTCCCGAGTTGGACTAAAAAAAAACAGTACAGCCCAGCCTGCTGAAAACAGGCCGATCAGTACGAGGATCGATCTGCCAACGGCATTGGCCATTCGCTGCCGGTTAGTCCACGTACCCGTATCGTGAGTAATATCGGTTGCGGTAATAGCCACCGCTGTGCGTGTCGTAACGGCTCATGGCGGCGACGTTCACCTTGTTGAGAACCGCGCCCATGAGGCGCTCACGAACCATTGGCGTTTCTTGGATGACACGCTCGACGACGTCGAGCTTCGATTTCGCCCATTCAATAACCAAAATGTACGAGTCGGCCAACGTACCGGTCGCGCGCACGTCGATAATCGGCGCCAATGGGCTGAGATCAAGGATGATGCGGTCATATTGCTCGCGCAGATCCTGAAAGAACTTTTGCATTTGAGCGGAGGCCAGCAGGTCGCTCGAGTTCGAGAACCGTGAGGTTACCACGCAAGGCAGGAAGTGCAGATTGGTCTGCGGATCGACCCAGAGCGCGTCCTTTAAGTCTACCTTCCCGAACACGACGTCGATGAGGCCGACGTCTGCCGAACGACCAAGACGATGGGTTAGGCTTGGATTACGGATGTCGCCATCAATGAGAAGGGTGCGCAATCCGCTCTGCGCCGTGGTTTGAGCCAAAGCCTCGCTCACCGTCGATTTCCCTTCGTTAGGAAGAGCCGAAGTGATCGCGACGACTTTATGAGGCGAGCCAAAGTTGCTCAGGTCGGTCGCCAATTTGATCGAACGAAACGCTTCTGCGAACCGCGAAAATGGCGAATTGATCGCGAAGCGCGCAACGCTGTCGTCGATCGTAAGCTGCCGGCCGCCCGGGCGAGTTACATGATTCGGTCCCGCCTCCATGGCGCGGCTCGGCTGGCCGGTGGCAACGGTCGGACGAGAGCCCGGCCGCGAATTCGGCATCCAATCCCGCAGGAACGGCAACCATCCCTTGAGGCTGCTCAGTGTGCCCTTTGCGGCCTGGTCTGCTCCGAAACCAACGATCGGGACAGAGGCGAGACAATTGGTCTGGAGCAGCCTTTCGACCTGATGGACGGTCCGGAAGACGCGGTCGAGCATTTCAAGGAAGATCGCGACCAGACCCGCGAGAATGCCGCCACCGACGATACCCGCCAGGAGAACCAAGGCCGTCTTGGGGGAGGTCTTCGGTGTAGATAGGGCAGCGGCCTGAGTGATGACCCTTGCCTCCGTTATCGGGAAAGATTGCTGCTGCACCGAGACCATGTAGAGCTGCAGGAAATTATCCGACAAGGCGCGGGCGCTTTGCGCGTTGCTTTCCAAATCCCTCAACACGATCTGGGCCTGGCTCGTATCATTTGATACGGCGATCGTATCGTTGAGGCTCTTTTGGCTCGCTTCCTCGCGAGCGTTGGCGATCGCAAAATCGCTCTTGTAGGCCTCAGCCGTCCGGCGAAGCTCATCCAGGATGGAACGCCGGATCTCGCGCATCTGGTTGCGCAGGTTCACAACCGCCAAATGTGTTGGGCCATATCGATTGGACCAGTCTGATGCCTTAGCTGCGTAATCAAGATAAGTTCCGCGCAGCTTGGTAATGACCGGATTGGCCATTGAATCATTGACAGTCGCCAAATCATTCAAAATGACCTGAGGGTCGCTCTCGTCAGCATTGAGAATTGCAGTGATCCGTTGCAGCTTGGCCTCCGCCTCCGCCCGCTTTCCGCGGGCCTCGGTTAGACCACTGTTGATCTCGGCGAGTTGCTGCTCAGTCAGAAGGCGACCGCCGGCATCCACTATATTGTTCTTGGCCTTGTAATCGGCCACCGCGCGTTCGGCGGAGGAAGCCTGGGCACGAAGCTCCTTCAGGCGATCCTGGAGCCATACCGCGGCGCGGCGCGAGGCTTGGTATTTCGACTCAAGGGTGTCGGTAATGTAATTCTCTGCGACCGCGTTTGCGATCTGTGCCGCCAGATCCCGCGAGAGCGATTGGTATGATATTTCGATGACGTAGCTTTGGGCGACGCGCTTGATGGTCAGCCCATTCACAATGCGTCCGATGGCCGTTCGCATGAGCCCATCATCGGAGGGCTTCTCTTCCGGGAAGAAGCTTGCCAAGAGCTCGGTCACTTCGCTTAAGAAACCCGCGTCCTCGCGCATAAATACCGTAGAATCCAAGAGCCGCAAGTCCTTAATGACCGCCGAGGCAATGGTCTCGGATTTCAGGACTTCGACTTGACTATCGACCATGGCCGTGTCGATCGGACTGTCTCCTGCTGCTCCGACTTGCGTTTGCAGACCCTGCATCTTGCGGCTGTCCATCAGAAGGACGGCAGTGCCGGTGTAGCGCTTGGGTGCGGTCAATAAGTAAACGCCCGCCATGCCAAGGCAGAGCAGTACCGTGATGATCATCACCGGGTATTGCCGAGTGATCAGGCCAAGGGCTACAGAAAAGGCGTGTTCATACGACGCCGTGTCGTTGCCTTGGATTTGCGTCGAGGCATGAGAATTTGGAATTCGTGTTTGGAGCATCCGGCCCGTCTACCCTGACTGATATTCGTCGCGGCTACTCAAAATCAAAGCGACCGCATCCGAGCGCCGAAAAATTCGGATGGATCGTTGAAGGAAGGCCCAAAACTCAGCACGAACCTGATACGGTGCAGACGATCGTCGTGGTCGTTCCGCCCGCTGAGCCCGCACCGCTAACGCTTGAACTAAAATAATTTGTCGGATTGTTGGACACGCTGTTGGCGACAAAAGTTTGAAAGGACGAGCCGGTACCCGATGTTCCGCCCGTCGGTGACGTTTGGCCGCCGACGCCGCCCGAGGAGCCGGTTGTGGCGCCTGAGAGAGCCACGCTTCGGGTTGGATCGTTTCCGGTGAGGGCCGCGTATTGCGCGTTGGCATCAGCCGATCCCGTGGCACCAAGGTCGCCTTGGATCTCGAGGGAAAACGTCAGATCGGTCGTCTTGCAGACGTTGGCCGCCTTTCCAAGACCGGTCCCGATAGCCTTCTGAAGAGCGGAGGTCGAAGCCCCCTTGTTGGACAGATCCTTCAAAATGGCCAGCACCGCAGGAAGCGCCTGAGGATAGGACGCCACGAAGGTTTGTACGTCGGCGGCCACGTCATCCGGGCTGCGAGGTCCATTTGGCCCTTCGAGCAACGAGGACGGGTTCGTTGTAAAGCCAGCTGCCTTTTGTGCGGTATCAGGATCGTTCACGCAAGCGGCGAACGCGCCTTCGGGCAGGCACAACGCAAACGTACAAAACATGGCCGAGAGGATCAGCTTTGACGACAACCGGCGTCCAGAAATGCTCATAATTCCAGCCTCTTCCAAACCTGCTAATTCGGTGTTTTTAAAGAAAAATTAGGCAAATGTACAGCGGCTCACGACTTATTGGAAGGACAGGTTAACACCTTGGCTCTACTCGAAAATGATTGAGCCATGCCCATGCCCAAAATGGGGCAGATCGCCAGAGCAAAGCCCGGAACTTGCAGTGGAAAATCAACCTGCGAATGAAGGATCACCAATAGGCCAATCCAAAAGGCCGCGGTCGGGAGGATCGCGTCACGATTACGCCCCAACATTCCTCGGAACAGAACGACTAGTGAAGCGAGCCAACCGATCCCCAGCAACAAGGCGAAGGGAATGCCCATTTCGGCGGCCGCTTCGAGCGTCGAATTATGCGCCTGTTCCCAAACTCCATATGACGGAATATCGCCGCTTCGATATTCCGGAAAGACCCATCGATAGGTCCCCAGGCCGGACCCGAGCCAGGGAAAGTCTCTGATCATTCCGATCGTCGAAACGTAGGCCTGCCACCGCCCCGAATCGAAGAATCCTTGGACTCCGAATCTTTGGTTGACCAAGGGTGCAAGGATCGAAATGGCGCCGACAATCAAAAGCATGGCCGCGATCGGAAAAACCCACAGGAGCCTGCGCTTCTTTAGTCCTCGGCGAAAATAAGCTCCTACGGCTCCGGCCAAACAAAGCAGCGATAGGACGGATCCCGCGCGCGATCCGGTCAGCATCGTCGTGGAAAGCATTGCAAAGCACGCCAGCAGACAAAAGGTTCTTAGTGGCGAGAAGGTGTGGAGGCGAAACCTGATCACCTCGCGCCACGATAGCGGCGGTCCGGAGAAACGATCGCTACTCATGCTAGAGAAGACGAGAACCCACCCAATGGTTGCGGCCCCGAAATAGGAAGCAGCAACATTCGGATTGATGAAGGTTGCAGTGACCGAGGCCAAATAGTTGTACTTGCGGTGCCAAAGCAAATAGTCCGGCCAGAAGATGTGGGCAATCAGTCCATAGCTGGCGTAGGCCAAGGTCGATCCCAAAAATGACATTAGCAAAAGGCGGGCGGCGCGCCGGTCGCGGCCAACAAGATATCCGCACAGCATAGACAGGAGGCAGGCGATCTGTGATCCGGCCGAGAAGAAGGGCTGATTGAGGGCTACGGAAATCGAGCCGTTCAATTGCTCGCCCAGGACTGCGGAGGTCTGCTCCCAGATTGGGGCCATCAGTCGCTGCGACAGCGGTGACGTGTGATCCAATTGTTCGCTGACGACGAATGCCCAAGACAAAGAGATCGCCGCAAATCCGTACAGGAAAGCAAGGTCTCGCGAGCTAATCGCCTGCGGGACGGTCAGCAAAAGCACGGCAGAAAGCAACAATACCCAGACCGCAACAATCCGCATATCCATGGAGGCGAAAGGAAGCGGCGCCAGGGCAACCAGGATACAGAGCCCGGACGTCGCCAACATGGCAGTATAGCTGGGTTTCTTTTCTTTGCCGATTGTAGGAACATCAGCTCTGTTCTTGATCGAAGATCGTTGGTCGCGATCAAGAAGACCCATCAATCAAAATCCTTCAGAGCCGACCCGCGTTTCCATTCGATGAGCGAGCTTTCCAAATCGTAAGAAAACTTGAAGCCGCTTGTGACAAGTCGTTTAGGCAGAATGTTCGTCGAGAACCATAGCTTCCTTACGCGGTCCCGATTGATGCCCGTCTTGAGGCCAGCCGACTGCAAGGCTTCAAAGGGAAGTACGGCGAGATTCATGAACCAGATTGGAATGGTCAGCCGCGGCTTTTTGTAGCCAGCGACCCGGGAGAACGCAGCACAGATTTCGCTGATTGTGTACCTGTGCTCAAACGAGAAATTATAGATGCGGACGCCGTCATTCTGGCTCGACATGAAGATCATGGATGAGACAAGATCTTTCACGTAGCCACACGATTTGATGGTGTCTGTCCGCCCCGGATAGACGAAGGCATTCCGTTCCATCATCCGTGAGAGCCTGGTGAAATTTCCCCGCTCGTGAAGTCCGTAGATGACGGCAGGGCGAACAATCGTCAGCTTCCGATCCAAGGCTTCGGATTGCCAGAGCAGATGGATCTTCTCGGCCGCGAGCTTTGAGCGCCCGTAAGCGCTCACGGGCGCCGGCGTGGCCTCTTCATCGAGCGCTGCTTCGCTTGGTCCGTAGATCGAGATGGAGCTTGTGAAGACTACGTTGCTGCAGCCGATCGCGTTGGCGAATCTGCAGACGTTCACCGCCCCTAGGACGTTCGTATAATAGTAATCACCGTCCGGGTGCCCAGGCGTAACATGGATCGCAGCTAGGTTGAAAATGTCGGTGGGGCTCCCGTCCGAAATGCCGGAATCGATGGCCTCCCGCACATCGTGGTGCAGATATTCGACGCCGGCTACATTGGCTCTGGGCTGGCCGATGTCGACCGACACGACGCGCTTATACCTTTGCGATGCCACGAGGCATGTTGCCAGATGGGTTCCAATGAAGCCTGCGCCGCCAAAAATGATAGCTTGAGTAGCGTTAGACATCTGATCAGGGCTCATCGCGACTTAGATTATTCGCCTCGCTACGATAGGCCTCTTTCAGAACGTCGTAGTTGACGGCGCGGGTCAGATCGACCGGTTCTTGTAGGAGACGTCGCTGCAAAAGCTGTGCATGGAGCACGCGAATGCGCCTCTCGTCCAGCTCGCCAAACCTTGTCCCATAGGGGCGCAAGAAACCACGCTGCGCATCCATGAGTCGAGTGATCAGCAGCCGCGAAAGAGGCGTATCGATAGAGTTGGCGATGATGGGAATTGTTCGGTCGTAGTCAGCGTATGCAGCGCTCCAGCCCGCGGCGGTCGCGATGACGAACTTCTCGAGAGTGCGCCGCTTACCGAGGGTGCGCTCTTGAACAAAGTAGACTGGTCCTGCGGCGTGCACGCCGTAGGAGGCGGGACTTAGCGTCTTGTACTCTATGTTCCTCCGCGCAAACTCCTGACCTTCAATGTCGAGGCGACCAAGGAGCACATCTATCTTCCGGTCCAGCAGATCCTGCACGGGCTCCTCACTTTCGATCGGGAGGAGCTTGCTTTGCGCTAGGGAGTTCTTCGCAACAAACTCGTAGAGAACGACAGAAAGCTCGGGTCCCCTTTTGTACCCTATTCGCTTTCCCTCCAGATCCGATGGCCGCAACAGCGTGGTGTCGGGCAGGGTAAAAAACTCGATTGGACTCGTCGCATAGCATCCGGCGAAGGCGACAATTGCGAGCCCTTCCGATCGCGCTTTGAGGAACGCCGCGGCCGATGCGACCCCTATGGTATTTTCGTCGGCCGAAACAGCAGCTATTGCGTCACCATCCCCTGAGCCGGCTACCATGCGCACGTCAAGGCCTGCCCGCGCGAACAGAGCGTCGGATGCGGCCAGAATCGTTCCAGCCGACGCGGGCGATATGGCGCGATTGAGTTTGAGCTTGTATTGAGCCGCGGCCGGAAGCTCTGCCCCTTCGCTTGGGGAGGATGTCAGCCAAATGAAAACGAACGTGGCCAATACGCAGGCAAGACCAAACCCGGCAACGACGCGTGATGTGAAACGAGCCGTATGGGGTTTGGGTCGAACTCTCTTCATCAGTATGTCCGTGCTCGGAACCGAGCCAGTGGATATCTCAGGTGACGCCCTAAGCATGCAGGGGAGCCCGAACACAGCGGCCGCAGGAAATTCAGTATAACTCACGGTATTCATATCTAAAGGAAGCCGAGCCCGCCCCAACTCCCAACGCCCTCTGTATTCTCTGGTATCCTCCCAAAGGTACAACAATGCAATCGCTGCTCCCACCATAGCAGACTTGGACTTTGATCGACTGGCCGCAAATGTTGTTGATGATGACGATCTGATCAATGATTTTGGGATTGATAATCTGCGCTCGAGTCATGGGGTTCACTGCGATGCAGGCTCGGCCATCCGGTGTTTTGTGCGGGGCCGCGTACGTTCCAGTCATTCCCTGGAAGGCATTTTTTGGTTGTGCTGAGACTCCAGTACCACCAGAGATGGGCGCAGTCGTTCGCCCAAATTGAGCTCGAGTTGATCTGACGGGAAACGTCAGCGCGATGAGCAGCAACCCGAACCCAACTGCTTGCGCTGAAATTTTGCGAACGGTCTTGCTTGTCATCGACTGTCCATCTGCTGGCCGTTCACTGTTCGAGGCGCGAGCCAGTATGCAATATCTCGATGAGACCGAAACCCGAAATATGATGAAATGAAACGTCCTGGCCACCGAATAAAATGGCTGGCGTTGGGGGGCTAACCGTTAGAATTTCCATGCCGGCGGCCGAAAGGGCGGCAAGTGCCGCGTCAGCGTCGGAGCACGTATAGCATAAGTGGTAGATCATGGTGCCCGTCTTCTTGATTAGCATATCAATCGGGGACGGACCATCCCCGGGCCAAATCACCTCAATGTCAGGCATCGTCGGATGATGACGCATGGCAAGGTTGACTCGCTGTAGGGGATCAAACGCCGAATTTCCTGCCGTATAGCCAAGCGACGCCAGATAGCGAAATGCGTCATCCGGAGAGGCGACAGCCAGGCCGAAGTGATGAAAGGCAAGGTTAGTCAAGGCTGGAGCAATCTTGCGGGATTCCGACACTTCGAGCTCAGATCTTCTTCTGAATGAGCTCAACAAACTCGCCGACGTTCTTCAGTCCGCCGATCTCGGATGCGGAAAACTTGACGCCAAAAGACTTCGAGACCGCTAGAACGAGACGAATGTGAGACAGGCTATCCCAGCCGTCAACGTCATCGGCCATGGTCTCCGGTGTCAAGGCGAGGTTGTCCTCATCGAGCACGTCGCGGAAGACAGATGTGAGCTTCGCGTAGATTTGAGCTTGATCCATAGTGAATATCCTTGACGTCGACGTTCGCGCATCGACCGTTGGTGATTATTCAATGATCGGACGATGCTGCCGTAGCCTGTTCGGGAGCTCGCGATGAAACCTTCGGCTTGTTAGTCTTCTCCTGACAGGCAAAAGAACTCAAGACACTGGCCAATCTTTCCGACCAGACGTTGGCCAAGTGTCGCTTTGCATGCACCTCGTCAGAGTAATCCAAATCTCCGTCAAGATCGCTCATCGATATTGAGATGAAGTTTGACCGTTCCTTGAATTGCCCGGACAATTCCTGAAGCTTTTGTTCGTAGCCGGGCTGATACGGACTTGCGTCGCGGTGCCATGATGGGATCGGAAGATCGACGAGTACCACCCGCTCTCCCGAATCAAGCAATGACGCAACCGTGCTCCTAAGCAGGTTGAACTGCGTCTCGGAAATCGCGCCCTTGAACCCCATGCTCTCCTGCCAATACTCCAAAGCTTTTTTCTTGTCCTGTTCCGACATCACCGCAGCCTCACGTTCAACCTCGGTCCGTTGTGCGGACCGGCGTCCGGTCAGGAGCAGATTGATGCCCGTTCTGGCTTCGCGCGCAACCTTCTCGACAAGGAGAAGCGGGCGAATCGCCATGACGCCGGCATCGAGCCACTTTGAAGGTAGGACCGCCACGGGACCATTGGCGGTCCGGCGGTAGAAGCCATATCGGTACTTCTCAATATCGAGGTCGGATTCTCCGCGATTCCGATCGGGATCAGCAAATCTGATATCGGAATCCGCAAACATCCCGTACCAGACGCCAATGACGAACGTATTGGGCGCGGCACCCGGGCTGCTCTGCGTCTCGCGCACCAGATCGATGATCTGAGCCGCCTCCGATATGTTTGCGCCGCCCATCGCGAGATTGCTGACCTTGCCGCACGCCAGTTTCGATTGGATGAGCTTCTGGATGAAGCCGACGGCCGTGTTGGAGGCTCCTACGATAAGTACCTTGGGGTCCGGAGTGTCGAGCACGCTGCGCCCGAGGAGCACGTACTTCGGCACGGTCATGAACAGTGTGCGCTCTGCCACCTGGAAGTCGCGAAGCCCTCCGTGCGAAGGGTCTGGGAACACCAGGAAGGATAGGCCGCCAATCAGAACATAGAGAAACGCGAATGATGTAAAGGTCACCGCGATCTGGCGAAGGATATATCTCAACTTAGAACGCCTTGTAGACGAAGTCGGGAGACTTATGGAGCAACGCGGTGACCGCGACGATGACCATCATCTGGCTCGCCAGCGTCAAGTTTCGGCCGACAAGGCTGTCGCGCGCGTTTGCCAGAAACGCTGGGGCAGTCAGGTGGGGAGCGATCTGATCAGCCAGCCACCAGAACAGTCCAAACGCAAGCGCAATCCCGGCAAACGCAGCCGACATCCCGGCAGGGCCAAGCCGGCCAATCAAACGCGTGAAATCCGACAATTCTGGCGTCCACAGGCATGTCAAGGCCAACACGAAATAGCTGATGGTGACGCCGCGCGCAAAATAGACGTAGCCCAAGGTCTCGGTCATCGTCCTGTAGCGCTTCTTTCCGAGGCGGTCCGCGCAAGCGACCTGCCACAGCTTATTGATGCTGGCGCCAGCACCCATCAGCAATCCGTAGACGACGAACACGGCCGTGGTCCCGTGCCAAACGCCCATCACGAGAAATGTGATGAAAAATGCGAAAACGCCAAGATAGGCCGTGAGCGCGGGCGCAGGAAAACAAGACATCAGGAGCATGACGAGCGGATTAAATAGATAGAATTTGAACCACTGTGAAAGCGTCATGTGCCAACGCTGCCAAAACTCCAGGAAGCTGCGGGCGGAGAAGGGTTTGTCGAAGTTTTCCGGCAAGGCCTGACCGAGTAGAAACCCGCTGCCGAGAACTATGTCCATGTATCCGGAGAAATTATAGTACAGATACACGGTGTAGAGCGAAGCGGTGGCAGCATAGAGCATGCACAGCTTCGCGAACGACGGGTCGCCAGCCTGAAGTAGCTGCGGCTTCAGGAACGAGAACGCGTACTCTGCCACAGCGGCGATGATTACAAATTTCGCGTAGCCGGCAACCACTCTGGAAAAGGCCTGGAATACGGTCTCCGCGTCGAGCTTGACAACGGCGATCCCATCTGCGGCGCGAAAGTCCTGATAGCGCTGGATTGGACCGGACACAAAGCACAGAAAATTGCACGTGTAGCGGAAGAATGCGGTCGGCCCGATTCGCTCTTCGAGGTCCCCCGAATGGACATCGACCATTATGTGCAGGATTCGGAATAGGATATAGGACAGCCCGATCGTCAAATATGGAAAGGGAAGACGCCCGAGATCATCGAAGAAGGAAAACCGCTTCAGGAAGACATAGCAGGCCAGGACGCCAAGGACCGCGAGACCCAGCGCAAGTGAAGACTTCCAGACGGAAAGAATCGAAACGCACGCATAGCCCAAGAGCAGAAAAGCAAGCAGGGGCAGGATCTGGATGTAGTCGGTGAGGTAACTCGCGATGAAGATCGCATTGCCGAATCCCAGCACCAGCCTGCGATACCGAACTGACTCGCTGATGTGATAGGCGAGAATGACTCCGGCCAGGAAAGCGAAAAACAGAGGAGATGTGAGGCTCATCGACGTTCAGCTCGGGCGTAAAGGCTTGCGGGAAAAGATGGGCTTTAAGCAGGCTGCAGCTGCAGTTGTTCACGCTCCACAGTCATCGGCAGGTCGCCGAGTTCTGCATCGGTTTTCAGCTCCCATCGGCTGCTGCCGTCGGAAGCGGTTTCTATCCGCGTAAATCCAAGCTTTCCATAATGTTCGGCGACCATCTCGTTTCGCTCGGTTGGAAGGTAAAGGCCTTCCAGGGTCGAGATGCCCGCAGCGCGTGCACGGAACAAGATCTCAGCAAGCACCGCCCGTTCGACGCACCGTCCCAGCACCCGGCAGCTCATTAACCAGGTGTCGATGGTCCAGGCGCCCGGGCGGGACAGGCGGCATATGACGACACAAATGATCCCGTTGTCGCCGAACTTATCAAGCAACCGGACGTGCAGCGTCATCGCATCACCGTCGTGCTCGAGCTGTTCGATCTGGGGCTCGGTGTAACGGCGAGTGGTCAGATTGAACTGGTTGCTCTTGTTGATCAGCTGTGTAACGCGCGACCTCGTCGTGCGCTCGAAGGAGCCGAACACGATGCGCATCTCCAGCGACCGCAGATAGGACTGAAGGTCCGAAGTCTGTCCCTGCAAACTCAACCGACGGGCGTTTGCCTGGTACATGTCGGCTCGCGCGCGATCTTCATCGGAAAAAGCAATCGCCTCAAAATAGCCTGCTGCCGCCAAGGTGCGTGCGTAGCCGGCGGGATCGCTGTCTAGTTCGGGAACCGCCACTTCAGGGATTTCACGCCGGATCAGGCCGCGCTCGACCGGATTGTCGTCGAGGAAAACGAAGGAATCCAGACCAAGCGCCAATTCCTTTGCGATCGCACGTATGTTGGTTGCCTTGTCATCCCAGTTTGCCTGGAACACGGCGATGTGATCCTCCCTCAGCAGCATATCCGGATGCTCCTTGAAGGGACGCCGTGCGATCGCATCCGTATTTTTCGAACTTACGGCCAGAACGACGCCACGTGCGCGCAAGGCGAGGGCAAGCTGCTGGACCGACAAGAACGCTTCGCCTGTGGCGTCGCCTTGCGCGATCTGAATACCTTCAAGTCCATCGTCGCCGATGATGCCACCCCAAACCGTGTTGTCGAGGTCGAGCACGAGGCATCGGCGACTCTTGCCGCGCATCGCCCCAATAATCCGGCAGACGTGATCCGCGTAGAGCGGAACGTAATCGTCGGAAAATGGCAGTTTCGCCAAATTCCATTGCGCGGGGGAATGCCAGTCTGCAAGGCCAGCCGTTTCAGCAACGCCTGCGACGTCGAGGAGCAGATCGTTTGACTGGAGGACCGCCTCGCACACCTTTTGATTGAAGCGATCAACGAGGTTTCTGCTCGTTCCGCCCAGCGCGCGATCGAAGGATCCGAACAGTCCTTCCGGAGGAGCCGCAAGTGTTTGGACGATGCAGACAGCGCCGCTGTTGCGCGCAATCGCCGCACGAATGGTGTCGAGGAGGCCAATTGCGGCGTCGATGGTCTGAGCGGCGACCTGTTCGTTACCAGGGCTCGGTTGAAGCGCAAGGCCTCTGTGGTCGAGTGCAACCAGGACCGCATCTGGTCGGGATGTGTTGAGACGTGAGTCCGGCTGCAAGGCGTCCTGGAGGAATTGATCGTACGCGCCGGTGATGCATTCGAGGGCAAAGCCGTGGCGCGCGGCCGTGGCAATCAGGACGGGGACCATGAGATCCAGGGTGCCGTTTCCGATCAGGCCAAGCCGAAATGGAGCTAAAGGTTGCAGGGACCGTCCCTGCTCGCGGGCCGAGACAATCGCGCGTCCCAATCGCGAAAGCTGCCGCTCATCCAGCGCGTGGGTCGCAAGAAACCGGATTTGGCCTCCCAACTCGGCCCCGTTCATCAAAAGATCTTTGCAGCGAGCAGAGAAATCCTCGGGCGGTCTTGGAAGCCAAGACAGTTCCCGATACAGTTCAGCGGACATCGTCACTTCCAAGTCTACTTCGTAGATTTGTGGTTGTACTAGCAAATCGCGTACCATGCCAGTTAGGTCAGATCCGTGAACACAATTAGACAGTTTCGTGGCGCGGCTCTTCACCACACGCGACTCTCCTTCGCCTCGGTTGGGGTGTCCTTGAATGAAGGAAGCTGGCGTGAGAATGGACCAACCAGAATGTTCGTCAGTCAGG
This sequence comes from Bradyrhizobium cytisi, assembly GCF_008123515.1. Classification (GTDB taxonomy): domain Bacteria; phylum Pseudomonadota; class Alphaproteobacteria; order Rhizobiales; family Xanthobacteraceae; genus Bradyrhizobium; species Bradyrhizobium cytisi. The sequence continues at coordinate 35,996 of NZ_VSSR01000009.1, read as the reverse complement.
ATCGAAATGCCCCGGGATCCGAGTGAATTGGCTCTTTCCGTCGTCATCCCGAACTACAACTATGCAAAGTTTGTAGGCGCGGCGATCAAGAGTGCGTTGGGAATTCGATGGCCTAAGGTGGAAGTGGTCGTTGTCGATGATGGATCGACAGACAATTCGCTTGAGGTGATTGGAAAGTTTGCGGACAGAATTACGCTTATTGAACAGGCAAATTCCGGCCAAATGCCCTCGTGCGTGAATGGATTCCACCATTCTTCAGGCGACGTCATTATCTTTCTGGATTCCGATGATGCGCTACATCCCGACGTAATGACCGAAATTGCGGCGGTTTGGTCTGAAAAAGCCAGCAAATTCCAGTTTCAAATGCGAACAATTGATGCAGATGGAAATGCAACGGGCAGTATTCAGCCACAGTATTTTGTAACCCCTACGCCTCAACAAATTCGGGAGTGGGCAATTACTGCGGGCGTCTACCCAACCCCGCCGGGGTCTGGCAATGCTTATCCGCGTGAGGTCGTTGATCAAATTTTCAGTTTCAAGACCGACTTCGTGGACAGGGCGCCCGACAGCTATTTGGTGACGGCGGCCCCCGCGCTTGGTGACGTTATCACAATTCCCAAACCGCTCGTAGATTACCGCGTCCACGGCGCAAATCACGGTGCATTTTTGGAATTGGAAGACAACCGCTTCGCCCGAGAAGTGGATGTCACCCGGCGACGGGTTGGGTATTTTCGCGAGTTCGCGGCCAGTGTTGGGTTGTCCGTCGCCCCTGAGGCGTTGAACAGAAACATGCTGTTTCTTTGCTTGCGCGCTGCGTCATACGCATTGCGGCCCGACCGTCATCCGATCGCGAAGGACAGCGCAGGACGCATTATCGCTGACTTTCTCCGAGCCCTGTCCTATCCGCAGGGTTTTTCATACACTCAGCGAATGTCATTGTTATTCTGGACTATAGCGGTGGTGGCTGGCCCCAAGCAGCTTTCCCGCTCCCTCGCAAGTTGGCGCTACGCACCAACAAGCCGCCCCAGATTGATGAGGGCCGCTCTCAATGTTTTTAGGGTGGTGAGGTAGTGCGTTCCACGGTGGGATATCGGCACAACGGGCGTCATGGCCTGGACAGCCGACGTGCGTTCGGCACGAGGGTCAGAAGCCAGATCAAGAGACAGTAATTTGGCTTGAGCAGAAACGAAAAGCCAATCCAGCTCACCAGTAAAAAGTGGCAGGCCTCGACCCTCAGGGAACTCGAATACAGTCGGATCGTGACCAGCGTCAGCAGCAGAACAAATCCAAGCAGGCCGTATTCGTAAGTTACCTTCGCCCAGGTCGGATCGGCCACTTCATAGGTTAATCGGGCCAGCGAGAGGTCCCGGAAGAAGCTGCCGGCGCCCTTGCCGAGCCACGTGTTTAACATCCCGCCGTCGAGGCTGTTTTGTACCATCTCCATTGGGGCCACAAATCGGGCATAAGCGCTCGTTCCGGACTTTCCAAACTCAGACAGGCGGTCAAACCACGGGGCGAGAAACGGGAGCTCCAGATTGGAGAGAATGACGAGGAATAGCACCGCGCCGACGGCAGAGGCGACGAAGGCAGGAATGCGATTTGCCGTTTTGGGTAGTAGCAAACCGGCGAACACTGCGATCAATCCTGAGCCGGAGAACGAGCAGAGCAAGCCTGCTGCAAGCAGTCCCAATACGATCAATCTCTTTCTGGTACGATATTCGATGAGGAGGGCGAGCCCCGTTACAAGGGACAGATCGGCCGCTTCACGAAGAAAGAATCCGTTGGCTTTTACGATGCCTCCTTCTTCACGGAAGAAAGTGTAGAAGCCGGCGCCGCGCAATGATGCGGGTAATATAAAGTAAATGTTCGCGAGTACCTTGAGGTGAAGGCCATTGACCAGCGCGATTTGCACTACGGCCGTTGCTGCGATCGCGGACGCCGCCACGACATAGGCGTTCAGCGTGTAATCCCGAACAGGTTCAAGTCCGGGACGCCATTTGAAACGGAAGCACAATGGTAGGTAGAGCACGGTCAGAAGCAGAAGCGAGCTCCAGGACGTGCCGGAAGTCGCGAAGGGAATACGAAACGCGGCGAGGGCGATTGCGCTTATGAACACAAACAGGGAAGGAACGATCGGCGCGGCGTATCCGGAGGCTAACAGGTAGGCTGTCGTCAGAGCGTAACAGACCAGATCACCCGCGAGCGGAAATTCTCCGATGTTGTAAGCAATTTGGCCAAGGAAGAGGACGGAGAAAATCGAGATCGAGATCAAGCGCTTTCCGGTCGAGTTCAGTTCGAATTCCGACTGAAGTCCCGAGATCGGGCCTGATGCCGAGTCCATGGTGCTGGCAGTGGTCGAACTCATCTAGCGTCCGTCAACAGTCTGCAGGCCTCGAAGCCGATCCATTTGGAGTCGCCCGGGCGACTTGCCGACCAAGATACAATGCCGTTCCCCTCACAGGAAGACCTTTGAAAGATAACGGGTTCCGGCTTCCAGGCCGAACCGGGCGGAAAGCAACTCGAACAGCGAATCCTGGTTTCGATTGAGCGTGGCAAGATCATCGATGTTGCGAATGATGGTCTCGGCGAGACTGTCCAAGCCGTCCGCAGGGAACATAGCCGATTGTTCCGTGACCGTGGTGCCGGCCAGCGCGTTGCGCAAACCGAATATCGGCAGCCGCTGGAATGCATAGTCCAGAACTTTGAGTTTGAATCCCCCGCCGAGCAAATCCGGCACCAGCCCCCCGCGGGAGGACGCGACAAATGGGGAAACATCGTCGACACGTCCATGGAACGTCAAATGCGGGCTGAAGCTCTTGAAACGATCGCGAAAGTGCGGCGGGACTGTGCCCACGACGTTGAGAGTGACTCCATTCTGCTGGAGAGCCGGCAGCAGACTTTCCACGATCAATTCAAGGTTTCTTTGCTTGGCGCCCCACTCAAATGAGCCCAGGAGCAGCAATGAGCGAGGGCAATCGGATTGGATCTGACGGGGAGGGCTGACAGAGCCAAGGTAGACCGGTGGAGCAATGTGGACGTGCTTTGAGAACCGCTCGAAGTAGGATGCATCCTCGGCGGAGATGCACGTGACAGTATCTGCATTTTGCAGAATTCTGCTCTCCAATCTGCGATATTTTTCGGCATCCAGACGCATGAGCGTCCGGCGCAGCGGGTTGTTGAAGCTGCTGGCGATCCGCGGCCGGATGGCGCCTTCGGCGTTATGCGAGATATAGCAGATCGAGGCGCGTTTGCGGTTTTGCAGAATTGCGGAGAGCGGCCCTGCGGAATAGGCGTGATCGATCACGATCCAATCCCAATTCTGCTGCAGCAGTTTTGCCAGAGACCGGCTTAGTTCGGGCGTACTCAGATTGAAAGCATCTCGCGGAAGCGGCGAAAGCAGACTTCGGACGCCTGATGAGCGGGTGGGAGGAACGTCGACACAAATGGTGTTTGGCAGGTTCAGGATATGGTCGCCTACCGGCTCGTCAGTCCTGCGAGTCCCGACCAGAGTGATTGCTGCCTGATTGGTCTGCGCCAGCGCTTTCAACAGGCCCGCAGAGTAGAGTGCGTCGCCGGTGAATAACGGCGTAGGCAATCGTCCGCAGATCCAAAGAATGTTCTTCATTGCTCAACCGTAAGAGATCCAATGTAGACTAGAGCATGATGATGTCAGCAGCATGATTGCGAGGTTTGGTGAACCCGCTCGATTTGGCAATTGGCTGCCTGACCTCCAACTAGCACTCGCTGCATGCTTGGTCTACAGTTCGCCCGTTGCACGATTAAGACCCATGCCTTTTCGGAACCATGATGGCAAACGAGACCGATATTCCGATCTTCATCATTAACCTGACGCGTGACAAGGAACGTTGGGAGAGCATCCGGACCTTTATGGTTCGGGCTGGGCTGCCCTATTGCCGATTTTCGGCAATCGACGGAAAACGCAAATTGTCCTTGATCCGCTCCGTGATCAGAAGGGATTTCATCAATACGAAGATCGGTCGTCCGCTTACTACTGGCGAGATCTGTTGCACGCTGTCCCATATGGGCATTTTGCGTCGAATGGTACGACAAAACATCGATCGGGCGGTCATCCTGGAAGATGATGCCGAGTTTTCGGACAGCTTTGTGGAATTTTATCGCACTGAGCTGCCGCATTATCTGGCGCGTTGCGACGTAGTTAAGCTGGAAGGCATCTTCTACGATCACACGTCCCGCACCGGCCCGGTGATATCCGCTGGGAAGTTTACAAAACTGATAGTGCCCCTGAATCCTACGCTGGGTTCGGCCGGATATGCGGTCAACCTGCGTGGTGCGAAAGCATTGTTAGACCGCCTTTCCGTGCTCGATTGGCCGACCGATCACCTTTTGGTTGGCTATGAAGGATACAGCGCTACGTTTGGCGAGATCCGGCCCTTGTTGATTCAGCAAGCGCCGGTCGTCAGCAATATCGAGATCGATCGGCGAAAAGAGTGGGATCAATCCAAGGCTGACACGTCGACGATCAATAAATTGCGTCGACGAGCAGGCTGGTTGGGCCGTGCGTTGCACAGGCCAATCGTCATGGCGCGCAATGTCCTGCATGCCAAATTTGGTCGGGGCGTTCGGCGTACGCCGGCACAAGCTCTGTGACCGTCAGGCGAGAGACTCTCGCCTCGGTGTGCGCAGCCGGCGCTTGATCAGGAATTTTGCGATGTAGGCAAACCGCAGCGCGGCACGGCTCGGTGCTCTGAGTTTATTCTGCAGTCGCCGAAGCCGCCGGGAAGCATCAACGTCGAGATCGAATACCTTGCGTTCGTGCTCGAGATTGCTGGTGTAGTCGGCTTGCCGCGCAAGAAAGGGCTCCGTCTCAGCGTAATCGACCCAATGCCGATCGTAGTAAGCGAGTTTATGGTCATAGGGACGATCGGGGATAGAGGCGGCCCTGAGCAAGGCGATGGCGCCGTTTCTCGTGACAGCATAGGCGGCGGCGCCAAGGGTTGGTTTCACGCGAATAACGAGCTCACTCGTAGCGCCTTGCGCAATCAGGAATCCGGATTTCGATGTGTGGGGGTAGTGAATGCCTTCGAATTTCACGATATCGCTTACCGCCAGGAATCCCGGCAGATCATTCTGGTAGAATTGTTGGAACTGATCGTCGAAAACGACATCATCCTCGAAGATCATCGCGGCGGGCAGATTCTGCCGCACAATGCGCTTCAACGCGGAGATGTGAGAGAGATAGCAACCGATCTCGGCATCGGTGAGATTACGATTTTCGGACGGATAGACGAACTCGCGATCAACGATGCGGCGAATGAGGTTGATCTTTTTGCGAGCGTCGACGGCGCGAACCTTCTGATAGGCAATGCCGAGCCCGCCGAGGGCGCCCGACAGGCTTCGCCATCGAACAATGTCGCGATCAAGATTGATAATGAGCGCGGGTGGGGCAAATCCGGCCGTCACGGGTTTCCTCGCCAATCTGCAGCAAGCTTAGCGGGTAGCCGATGGAACGAGCGAGAGCAACCGCGTTCTGCCTTTGCCGGCCACTTGACGACCGCAATCATGGAAGGACCCGCAAAATGTAGGATATTCGCCTCACTGACGTCGACATCCCGGGCAACCTGAACGCCCGCCCGGAAGCTGTCAATGCGGAGCATGATCTGGACATCGATGGCGCCCCGTCGGTAAATGACGCTGGATTTGAGAAAGGTATCTCAGGGATGATGACTCCCGGCATTCGTAAGTCAGCGCTGCTGGCGCTGCTGTTCGTTGGTGCAGTGTTGCCCACAAAGCCGGCATGGTCTGCCGGTTGGGAGCTCGTGTTTTCGGACGACTTCAACGGCGACAAGCTTGATCGGACGAAATGGGCCACCCGCTACATCTACAACAACGAAACGATGGACCATTTTAAGGACGAGAACCAGCGCTATCGCGACAATCATGTCGTCTCCGGCGGTGTGCTCAGCCTGGTGGCCAAAAAGACGGAGGGAACGAACCTCTTCGAGTCCGCGATGATCCGAAGCCATCGAACCTTCTATTATGGTTACTATGAAGCGCGGGTGTTTCTGCCGAACGCGAAGGGCGTGTTTCCGGCGTTCTGGCTCGAGGCCGACTACGACCTCGACGGCAAGACTTGGCATCCGCCCGAGGCGGACATTTTCGAATTTGTGATCAACGGGGTCGAGGATAAGGCAAACTCGCTGCATTCCAACGTAATCGGTCCGTTCAACGAAAAGCAGTACACTTACGTCGACAGGAATTTCCTGACCAAGTTTCAGAATATGTACGCGAGCGAGGATCTCAATCTTGGCTGGCACACTGCGGGCTATCTCTGGGCTCCCGACAAGGTCTCGTTGTTCTGGGACGGCAAGCTGATCTACACCCGCAACTATCAATGGCTGCGCAAAGATGGCCAGCTCGGGCCACCCGCGCACGTTGACCTCAATTTCGCCGTCGGTGGCAGCGAATGGGCGGGCCGGCACGGGATCGATGAGGCCGCATTTCCGCAGGCCTTCAAGATTGACTATGTCCGCGTCTGCCAGTTCACCGAGTCCGACAAAGGGGCGCGCCAGTGCGGGCCGAGCGAAGTCACGCCCGACCCCAAGCAATTCGGTTATTCGACGACGATCAACGACATGCCGAAGCCGACCTTCCTGAAGGTCGGCAACGTCGCCGGCAAGCCGGTCAGTGCCGGTGCCGCATCTCTGGGTGCGTCCCAGACGGTCACCGTGGAAATCCCGATCAGGCTGCCCGAGGGATATCCGTCGAACAGGACGCTTCAGGCCTCTCTTGTTGACCAGGCGAACGGGACGGCCGCGGCAACGGCGAATGCGAAACTGGACCCAGCATCTTTGAAGAAGCGATCCGACGGCGCCAATGTCGTGGAGCTCTCGCTGCCCGCCGTCGCACGTACCGGATCCTTCACTTTGACGGCGAAGCTGATATCAGAGGTGAGCGGCGACAAGGGCGCCAGGCAAATGCTGCCGAGCCCGGTGGCCTGCAGCACCGACATTGTGCAGCCCGAGAAGGCGCTGTCGTGCCGCCTGCTGTCGTTCCAGGTGCGCTGATCACGAGCGTGCCGAGCCCCGGGCTGTTCATTGAAGCGCGAGTGGTCGGCCGACACGGCGAAAGTCTGTGATCAGCCGGCGCGCCGCATCTTGCCGACATAGATGCCCGGCTGGTTCGGCACGTAGGGCTGTTTTGATAGAATGGCGGCGTGCAGATTGTGGTCCTCGGGCGTGCCGAACAATTCTTCGTGCACCGGCTCGAATTCGGGAGCAAATGCGCGGAGCTGATCGCGCGTAATGGTGATCGGCTCGGCCGGCGTTGGCGGATGATCGAGTTCGACGCTTTCCGCGGAATGTCGCTCGCGCCAGTACTTCAATTCGGCGGCGTCGTTTCAGCATCGAGGGGAAGATCGTGTGCAACGGCGGCGCGATCAGGCTTCTTGCGGTGCTGCGCATCGGCGTGATCTCCTCATGACAGACATTTCTAATCGGTAAGACCAAAGAATGTCGTTCAGCCGATCGTCTCGCACAATTCGATTGCCTCTCAAACGGCGATAGCGCTCGGCATGACCAGTCTAAGTCTCCTTAAGAGCTAATTGAAGCTCTCTTGCAAGGATTGCCTCTAGCCGAAGTGTAGAATCCACGGTCAAATGATTGGCATCCCGATAGATAACGGTTCCATCGCGAATTGCAGGGCATCTATCGCCAGTGCAAATCTCCGGTGTGAGATCTACGAACCTGATATTGGCGAACATCGATGCGACTCGTTGCTCGGAGTTGGTGACGGCATTGATCACGGCGATCTCTTTGTCTCTGCCGCATCCGTCCAAAGCGAGCCCTCGCCACTCGGCGCGAGCCAGGCAAATACCAACGGGATGATGCGGCGTAGGATTATCTCGGAGCAGTAGCATAGCCGAATGTGCCGCCTGGAGACTGAGGAGCGTCTGATGAAGACCGGCCTCCCAGGCTTCCAGTTCGACAGCATTGGGCCCAAGATTGGTGAGATCGCCCTTGATATAACCGCTTGAGAACTGCGAAACAATGATCAGGTCCGCTCGGTCAGCAACGATTTTCTCGATTGACTTTCGGCGCCACATCTCACACTCCGGCGAAAAACGCCTCAATCGCATGTTATAGACGGCAACATCAGACGCTGAGCAGGAAGACTTAAGGTACGTGATCAGCCTCCACTGCTTTCGTTCGGCTATCCTGGCCAAGGCGGTGGTCCATTGGTCGGCGTGCGAGTCGCCAAACAGAACGATGGTGCGCTTGTAGTTGGAAGGACCAAACACGCACCGTAACGGGTCGGCGACGGTGAAAGCCGCAAGGCAGCCGTTTTCGGTAGAGAGGGAATATTTAGATGTGCTCGCCTGTATCGCCATTTGCTCCGGACGATTGACCAACTTGGCTTGTAAGAAAAGTCCCACTCCTGCAACCAGTCCAACTATCGTTAGCGCAAACCCGGCGGCGACCGATCTGATTGAACTTTGTACAAGCCAGGAATTCGACCTTACCGGATGTTCAAGCCAGACGAAGCTCCCTGCTGAGAACGTCACCGTCAGGATGAAATAGGCGAGAGTTGTTGCCGCCGTTGTGTCGAACATCGCTGAGCCAAGCACTAGAATGGGCCAGTGCCAGAGATACATTGCGTAGGATCGGGTGCCGGCGAACTGAAACACCCGCTGTTTCAGCAATAGATACGGACCGGCGCCGTTCTTGCCGTGCCGCAGTCGCGGCTACCGGAGCTGCGGCACAATACCCAGGAAAAGCGGAAAACTCGTCAAGCAAAAAGCAGGAAAAGATCAGCCCAACCAATGCAATCCAACCGCTTACAGCGGCAGATCTGGTGTATGTCGCCCATTTGGGGAACGGAAAAAGTGAGGCAAGTGCACCCAGACCGAATTCCCAAGCTCGAGCTGGTGACAAATAGAAGGCCCAGGCCTGCTTCGTGTACGTCAGATAAATGCATAGGACGAAAGACAGTAATGTTATGAACACAAGTCCGAACTGCAGGATGCGCCCCTTCGTCCGCCACAACACCAATAGAAGCGCCGGCCACAGAAAATAGAATTGTTCTTCCACCGATAGCGACCATGTGTGGAGAAACGGATTTAACGAACTCTCCGGGCCGAAGTAGTTTAGTGCTTGCGAGAGCAAGGACATATTGGTCGCGAACACGGATGAAGCCGCAGCCGATTTGGCTATTTCCTTCTGCTCCAGGGGCGACAGAACAAAATAGCTAACAATCAAGGTCGCCACGGTCACGAGCAGCGCGGCGGGCAACAGGCGTCTTGCTCTTCGTCCGTAGAACGCGACAAAGTCGATTGTTCCGGTTCCGTTGAGTTCTCGCAGTAGCAGCTGCGAAATCAGGTAGCCGGAGATCACGAAGAAGATGTCGACCCCAACAAACCCGCCTGTCAGCCATGGCACACCGTAGTGGAAGCCAATGACAGACAACACGGCGATGGCTCGGAGGCCCTCAATGTCTGGCCGAAAATCAGCGGCCTTGTTCTGTTTCGAGGCCGTCTCCGATGAGGAATTGAGCATGTCTGGCAAGGCCCGTCTTATTGGGGGAACGATCCAGCGGCCGCACATCCGGCCAGCTTGAGCCGAATTCTAGACTGCTTCATGATCAAGAGAACTGCCGGGAATGCCACCCCGTTCTTTGCTTTTTTCGGCATATCGAACCAACCGTGGTCGAAGGTTTTTTCAGGACCAGAGCATTCTTTTCGATAAAGTTGCCCAACCGCGTGGCCAAAATCCCAAGGCCGCAAAGCGAACGAAGTCCTTCGGCGTAGGTCTGATCCCATAGAATGAGGAAAATACCTGCAACATCAGCTGCTGCCGCGCCTTGGCGTTATCATGGAAGTGAAGTTTTGACACCAGGTCATATGCCGCTCTCACCTTGTCTTGCTTCGTTGAGATGCGGTTGCGGCTGGGCGTCACGTCAAAGCGATAGAGGGCCATGTCCAATAGGCGAGCGGGTCCAAATTGTTTGACGATCCTGAGGAAGAACTCGAAGTCCTGCCAGGCCGGCAGCTTCTCGTTGAAGAGTCCAGCCTCCCGGAAAACGGCGGTCGGGGCAAACACCTGGTTTCCGATATGGTTTGCCTCGACGAGGTCGGCGACCTCCACGGTTCCTTTCTTTTTCGTGACGAACAGCTCTTTGCCGCCGCTCAGAATGATATCCTGCGCATAGAGGCAGGAAACGGGCAGTTTGTGCCGCGCGTACGAGCTCCAGCAATCGTGCAGCGCGCCTAGTCTTTGCGGTTCGAAAGCGTCGTCATCGTCAAGGCCCGTGATGAACTCCCCCGTCGCTTCCAGGATGGCGCGGTTTCTCGCTCCCGGCGCACCGCGAGGGCTGTCGTTGCGCAAGCTGCGGACCCTCTTGTCGTCGCGCGTGATCGACTCCAGGAACGAGGCCGTGCCATCCGTCGAAGCATCGTCGACGACGATCAGTTCGAGATCGGTAAATTGCTGCCCAAGCACCGATTTGACCGCTGACGCCAGCAGGTCAACGCGATTGTGGGTCGGAATGTAGACGGAAATGGTCACGCTTCTTTACTCCGGAATCCGGCTCAGGTCCATTTGTCGAGTTTCGACTAGGCGAAACGGGTCGAAACGAAGCGGCTCAGCCGGACAAACGTCGTGTCTTTAGTCAGCGTACAAAGGCCAAGATAGGTTGCAATGCCAATGGCTGCTCCGCACGTAATTCTCGTCGTATTTGAGAGGCCCTCCAGTAGACCGCGGTCAAGCGCAAAAACGATCGCACCCATCACCGCGGACATCAACAATATCTTTGCAACCGCTTTGAGCACCTCCACTGTGGGCAAGTTAATGAAGCTGCCAGCGAGGCGCAGGTTGAGCCAGGAGGAGAGAAGAGTCCACATCGCATACGCATACGCCACTCCCTTGATACCGAAGATGACACCAACGCCGACGGCTGCCACAAATACGAATGCAAGGATTATGCTGAGGTGAAACTGCTCCTTGGTCTTTCCGAGTGCTGTAAACACCCAGCCAACTGGAAAGATGATCGATTGCACAAGACCGACGAGACTCAATATTTGCAGTATTGGCGTAACTTCCTTCCATTGCGGTCCAAGTAGGAAGATCACAAGCGGTTCGCAGAGTGCGCTGACGCCGATCATCAAAGGAAACATGACCAGCGCTATGGCTTGAAGTGCGGAGAGATACGACCTCTTGAATCGAGGAAGATCATTTTGCAACTGTGACAGTGCCGGAAACATGACCTGCCCTAGCACTGCACCAATGTTGTTCAAAGGTAGCAACATCAACGTGTAGGCGCGAGTATAAATGCCGAGGTCGTATGCACCTACCAGTTTGCCAATCAGAAGCTTATCGCCGTTACGAAGCCAGTAGTTGATTGAGGTGTGACCTAGAAGGTACAATCCATATCGTCCAAGGTCCACAGCTGCTCGAGAATCGAACACGAAACGAGGCCTCCACTTGGATTGCAGCCAGAGCAGGGCAGTCGTGATTGCCGGCGCCAAAAGTCCTTGCCACGCGAGAGCCCAGACGCCGTAGCCGCGCCACGCAAGGGCAGTAGCTACGGCTCCAGACGCAATCGTTGAAATGATGTTCACGATCGCGAGCTGTCTGAAGCGAAGCTGCTTCGAGAGCATCGCCGAATGCGTTTGGCCTAGGGCCTGAATCACAAACGTGAAGGCAATGAAGCGCGATAACGGCTCAAGGACAGGTATCTCAAAAAATGAGCCAATGAGAGAGGCAGTGAAGAAGAACGCTGCCGTAAGAGTTGCCCCGGCAGCGAGCTGTAGCCAAAATACCGTTGAGAAGTGCGCGTCGGAAGCCGCCTGATCGTAGATCAGCGCCGAGCCCAAACCGGCATCACTGAACGCAAGGGCAAAACCGGTAATTACAAATAGCATCCCGATCGCGCCAAAGTCGCTCGGCGTCAATAAGCGGGCCAACGCTAGACCAAACGCAAATTGGAAGCCCTGCGTGAATATTCTCGCCGCCAGCGTCCAGGATAGCCCGTGCGCGATGCGTTCGGATAGATTCATTTACCCGGCTCGTTGGCTGTAGCTGAGACTGTTGGTTCGATCGTAAGCGTTTCGGCCATGTAATCGATCTCCAGTCGCTTCCCGCTGTGTAATAGAACGATATCTGTTCCTCGAGAATCGGCGTGTTTCTGATTCGAAAACTGCACGACCACTGGATCATAACCAAGTAGCGCCGGTGTGGGAGGCAAGAGACGTCTGATCTGACAGTAAGCCTTGATCCAGTGATCAGGGGGCGGAAGATCGCCGAGCGAGTCGAGCCTAGCGATGATGGTCTCGCACAGAAGGATTGGGCGAGTATTTTCGGCTGCAGCAGCGATCAAATAATTCCAATACTGTCCACGAATGGCGTAGTCGAGCCCGCGGTCGATCAGGGTTTCACATAGTCTAATAAGTTCCGGATCATGCATCTGGACGTGTCGCTTCAATTCGACAGTGAGCCGGCTGAGATCATACAGATTAACCAAGTGATATTCGAATGCCGTGCCAAGAAGCGAGATGTCACGTTCAGTGTATCCGTCCGGAAAGGCGAAGGCGGGTAGCCGTGACCGCAAACGGTGTCGCAGAGGAAAATACAATCGCAAGATCAACTTTTTTATCAAGCGATTGAAAGATGAGTCGGATTTATAGGTTCGAAAGAGGGCGGTCCTCACAGTGGAGTCGAACGACGAAAAAATACGCCAGCTAATGCCAGTTCGCGTCTGGAGCACTAACTTCAGCGCAGCCAGGCCGGATGTAAGCATCGGCATGAGCGAAAGCCGGGCTTGTTCTCCAACATCCTTTGCACGGGTGAGCACATACAAAATGGTCAGCAGCGTATCCGCATGAGTATTGAGTACAAGGCAATTGAGTGGTGATGAGCCAAAAGCGCGGTTTGATGAGACAGTATAAGGATGAGCGACCTGCGTTTCCGAAACTTCCAAGGAGTCGTGCAGGAACCAAGTTCCTTCCGTGAGCTTCTCGGAGTAACCCAAATGCCGTTTGAGCCCGTCGAGAATCAGCTGCGCTGGAACACCGAGGTCATCAGCCTGCGCTTCCGTCAGCAGTCTGATCGCGGCTGCGGTAAAGCGCATATGCACCTCACGCGGCGAGCCAGTCCATGCGCCGTGACTCCAGAAGCCGTCGCAATCCAACATGCGTTGCATGACAGCCCGTGCAAGAAGCGTTCGCTCTTTTCGAAAGGACACTCCATGAAGTTGCTCAAGCGCCTTGAGAGCAAGATAGAGGCTGTATGCGTCCATCTCCATGGGAGTATGATTTCGTGGGTCGACGCAAACGCCGTCCCGGACAAACGAGCCGATGTCGAGAGGTAAGGTGGCTCCAACAAATGAGCCTACGACGGAGACGCGCGTTCCAGTTGCGCGCAGCGCATCCGCTGGCTGCATCAGATCGTCGCTGATCGCATTGGCGTCCAAGCCACTTCCCCGCTTCAAAGTTGGTCCTAAGACTTCTGGAAAAAGTAAAAGTCCGCCCACGAAGTTTCGTTAGGATTTGCTGGATCTTCGGGAAAGGGATTGTCGACTTTGGAGATTAACTTCCAAGTTGGTGCTTTTTGCGCAATCCAGTCGGTAAAGACTCTATGTCGGACATGTTTGTCCGACGATTGTCTGGCGGTATTGCTGCTATAGATGCAGAGGTACTTTTCAGCCGCCGAAACAAGGCGCGTCATGTAATGATCAAATACGGAATCCTCTACAAGGTGATATATGACATCAAGCGACATGGCTAGCTCGGCGCGAATTGCATCAGCCTCGGGACTTGATGCCATGATAAATTGCTTGGATGGATCGACTCTGAATCGATCCTGGCAGAGCTGGACAGCTCGCTCGGAAACGTCGACCCCCGTATAAGAGGGATAGCGGGCGCGTTCGAGCTGTGCGCCATCTCCTGAGCCGAACTCGATGACGGTTTTGATGTCGTTATCTGCAACAAACTTATTGATGACCGTGGCTTTGAATTCTGCAAGTCGGCCGTATGAACCGGCGCCAGAGTTGCCGCCAAGCTTGTATCGATCTTCCCAATATTGGCTGGAAGATGAAAATTGCGGGCTCGCTGCACGAGGGGTCAGGGCTCGATAGAGGGATTTGGCAATCGGACCTATGACCGGAAGTTGGGCGACTACGCCTCGGATGTTCTGGAAGTTGGTTGTCACGATCTATCCTCTGGATCAATGCTGCCGAGCAGCGTGGGCATCGTATAGTTCTTCGAGAAGTCTCGCGCGATAGGAGAGATTGAATTCCTCAGCAACGAACTTGGGGCCGCGTTCAGCCATTCGCTCCAAGATATTGTCGTCGTTCAAGAGAGTGATTATCCGTGCACCGAGTTCTCCGACATTGCGTTCCGGAAACGCGTACCCAGTTACGCCGTCGCGGATTCCCTCAACAGCACCGCCGCGTGCAGAAGTTACGACAGGAACGCCCGATGCCTGAGCCTCCAATAGCACGAGACCGAAACCCTCAGCATCCCCGTTTTCGGCCGTAACGCTTGGAAGGCTTAATAGGCGAGCTCCGTGAAGTTCGCGCTTAACATAATCGGCGGCCTGTGCTCCACGGAACTCGACGCGCGTGCCTAACGTCTGGGCGAGCCGCTCGAGATGAGGGCGAAGTGGCCCGTCACCGATCACGATCAATCGAGCGGCCGGTATTGCCATCTGTACGGAGGCCATCGCCTCGACCAGGTATTGGCAGCCCTTTTTTTCGACAAGTCTGCCAACAAAGACGACGTTCGGCGGTCGTTGGGTGATAGGGGTCCGCCCCGGTGCGTATGCATTGACGTCGACACCGATGTAGTGAACCACAACCTTTTCTGCGGGGATGCCATATTCGATGGCTCGCCGACGTATGGCCTCCGAAACGGCAATGAACCCCACGCGGGGCTGCGCAGATAGTTCCAGCAGCCGCCTAGGGTAGGATAACATTTTCGGTCCGCCTCTACCGGTTTCCCACCACTCTCTATACGTATTTATATCGTAGCCATGTAACGTCACGAGCATGGGTATGTTTAACGTCCTGGCAATCGGCCACGCATCCAATGCATCAGGTCCGAAATGAGC
Source organism: Bradyrhizobium cytisi (assembly GCF_008123515.1). Lineage (GTDB taxonomy): Bacteria > Pseudomonadota > Alphaproteobacteria > Rhizobiales > Xanthobacteraceae > Bradyrhizobium > Bradyrhizobium cytisi. The sequence continues at coordinate 20,916 of NZ_VSSR01000009.1, read as the reverse complement.
ATGGATCAACGAGGGTTGCTCCATCTTTAGAGCCCGCTTGACGAAACGTGGCACAGTGCCGAAGAACCTATCAATTTTCCACGCAAGTCTGCTCTTCCAGTTTCGCGGATTGAGAATCCGAACGTCTAGATCCTCCAACGCCAGTTGCGTCAACTTTCGTTGTCCAATCAGCACAGCTCGCCACTTAGTCAGAGCGAGAATCTGCTCCTTGATGAAGGTTTCGGAAATGGGCAAAAGCTCATTTCGGTAGATGAGAATCGTCTTCCTTGCCGGCATGCGTGGTCAACGACACGACGAGAGAGATGCCACTGGCGCCGCACCTGGGATTGCGCAGGAAAATTCAGTGATCGGCCCGAAGTGGCGCCAATTGGATTTGTGGTTCACCAGGTCGATTTTACCCATATTGAATAACCTTCACGCTTGCGATGGACATTCGTGCCGGAAAGGCGCTGGCGTCTGATGGTTCGCCAACTATGCCTCCGACTGCCACATCAACCAACATATACCACGAGCCGGGACCCAATAGATTTGGCATGGCGCAGAAAGGCTTATCATTGAAGTAGTAGACGATCTGCTTTTCGCCAATAAAGCAGCCAAACCGATTGAACCTGGAGAAGATGTCCGCGCCTGGCTCAACATGAGTGAGGGGTACAGATGCACCAAACGTCCGGTGCCCATTTTCGCCAAGCCAATGGATGCTGGAAGTCACTGCGTCCGCTGGATAGGAATCGGATTTGATGAAGGCTTCAAGAATATCGATCTCAAGCGGCGGTTGGTTGTTGTCGCGCTTGAGCCACAGTGCCGGCCAGCTTCCCGCGACCTTCGAAAATCTTACGTCGAATTCGACATAGCTTCCGCTCGTGATGCGGTTGAACAATGTTCGGGAGTTGATCATCGCGGCCGTGTATTTGAACGGGACAGTTGGCTGCCATCCGGGTGACAACTTGTCACCCTTTCCGTCGGACAGTCCGTTCTCCACGTACTCTGCCTGGATGAAGCGCTGTCCGGTCGAGGGATCGATTCCCCACACCTTGGCTTCAGGGTTCAGGGTCGGATCAGCGTAGTAGCCCAGTTCGCGATTGCCATCCTGTCGCCGACCATGTGACGGCCGGCTTTGCCAGCATGGCCTCCCGTCCGAACGGAATCCGCTATCGCTTGCGAATTCAGGGTCGCGAAGGTCGTCCGAGAACACAACAGTGCCTCGGGCCGGCAACGGCGGGAGCTCAAATAGATCGTTACGGGGTGTCGGGTACGAGGGCGTGCCATCGCCGGCCGTTATCCGGCCGATCCGGCTTGTGTATACGTGTTGAGGGTAGATGAAATAATCCGAGAGCTCGACCTCGAGCGATCGTCCGGCCTGAAGCGGGCGCGGGAGCGGAACCACGATGGTCTTTTGCTGTTCGCCAGGCTGAAAAATCAGATATCCGCGGGCTATCGCTTGCGAAGTGCTTGCATGAGCTTCGCTACGGTCGCCTCGAGCATTCTCTCTGTCGCGTGCAATATACTCGAGGGCAATCGTGCGGTTGGTGGGCATGCTCAATGCCACCGGGATCCTGGCGACGCTGTCTTCGCTTCCGACCGTTGCGTCATGGATCGCGACTGCGATTTCGGACTCGGACGCCTGCACCACGTTGGCTGGCGTGTCGGCCCATGCGCTCGTGGCACGCAGATCGCCGGAAAGGCACACGACACTGGCCACACCCGTTAGCAGCTGCCGTCTCGTCGCTCGCATCGGAAACTATCCGGCGGCGTCGAACAGCGGCTGACGCTGCCATCCGCGGGCGGCGCGCACCTCGTATCGGCGGTCAAGCATCGTCACCTATTCCCTCCCTGCGAGGTGTGCCATTTGTTGGTCGAGCGCAGGGGCAACGGAGGCGGCTTGCGGTTGAACCTCGGCTTTGTCAAACAGAAACAGCGCTTTCCAGTCTCGCCTATGCCCAAACTCGATATAGCGGTAGCTCAACGCGCTTAACGCAAGCATCAGCACGGTAAACGGCGCCAGCATCCGCATTGTATCCGCCAGCATCGAAGCATCGGGCGGAATCATGTCGTTCATCACGATCCCGTGCCAAGCGTAGATGCTGTAGCACATGCAGCCAAGCAGTTGCAGCGGCCAGGTTTCCAGAAACGAGCGGAGCAAGCTGCCGGCGAACAGGCTGCCGAACAGAACAAGAGAAAAGGCGATCGAAAACATCATGCTGCCCAGGACTCGCACCGCGAGCCAAGGCGCGTGGTGAGTGATATAGAGGCCGAGACTGCCCAGCACGAGGCCTGCGAGCAGCGAGGCCAGACTCGCGGCAGGCCGTTTTGGATTTTCCAGCTGTCGCACGTAGAGATCACAAACCAACATGCCCAAGACGAACTGATAGCAGCTTCCGAAGATGCCATTGGTGAACGGGCGGAAGGAGCCGATGTTTGCGACCGGAATAGAGCCACCGATGAAGTTGAATATTGAACTTGCCGCCAGGATCGCGACGACGACGGCGGCAATGCCCCATCGGCGGATAGCGATGATCAAAACGGGAAACAGCACGCTGAACCAGATCTCGACGCTGACCGACCAGAGCACCATGTTGGACGGTGGCATGAAACCGTGAGGCGAAAACACGAACAGCGTTGAAAGAAGCCCGCCAGCCTCGAGATACCAGCGGAGGGAACCGACGCCGGTCTGCGCGTGCAGCGTCAGCGATACGAGGACAACGATAAAGTAGAGGGGCAAGAGCCGTTGGGCGCGATGCAGGTAGAACGACCGGATATCGGCGAGAGTCTCCACCTTGCGACGACCAAGGCGGTAGGGGAGATAAAGCACGAAGCCGGAAAGGACAAAGAACAGGGGGACACCGAGCCAGGCATTTGCAATGAAGGCCGCGAAAATGCCATCCGGGTCGAGCTGCCCGGCGTGTAGTGGGTCCTTTGCCGCATAGGGGATAAAGAGATGGTGGAGAACCACCATGAGAATGGCGATGCCGCGGAAGCCATTTACGACCCCGATCTTCGCGTCTGCGCCGGTCCGGTGCTGCATCAAGAGATCCCTCGTGCCCACAGAACCACAAGTCTGGGCGAATGTTCGCATGGTCGCAGGCATCCTCTGCCAGGAGTTCACCAGCCCCATTGCATCGACGACAATTCGCGTCGACAATGAAGCGCCGCCAGCAGGCTGGCTGCGCTTCATCCCCCCGTTCAAATGCTCAGATCCGGAGGCGTCCTAGGCCGCCTTTGCCCGCTCCTGGTTCCCGCGTACCTGCCGCTCGATCCATTCATACGTCTTCTCAAGGCCCGAGCGCAGCGTAGCGGACGGCTTCCAGCCGAGTTTTTGCCCGATCAGGCGGTTGTCCGAATTGCGGCCACGCACACCGAGCGGACCCGGGATGTGCTTTTTGTGGAGCTTCTTGCCGGCAATGTCAGCCACGATGTCGACGAGCTGATTGATCGTGACCATCTCTTCCGAGCCAACGTTGACGGGGCCTTCGAAGTCGGACCGGGTCAGCCGGATCGTGCCTTCCAGGCATTCTTCGATGAAGAGGAAGGAGCGCGTCTGGGTGCCGTCGCCCCAGATCTCGACCTCGCCACCGTTGGTAGCCTGGGCAACCTTGCGGCACACCGCGGCTGGTGCCTTCTCCTTGCCGCCGTCCCAGGTGCCTTCCGGCCCGAAGATGTTGTGATAGCGCGCGACGCGATTGCGCATGCCATGGTTGCGATTATAGGCAAGGTAGAGACGCTCCGAGAACAGCTTCTCCCAGCCATATTCGCTGTCGGGGTTCGCCGGATAGGCGGAATCCTCGGCACAGTTCGGATTATTCGGATCCATCTGGTTGTGCTCGGGATACATGCAGGCCGAAGAGGAATAGAACATCCCGCGCACGTTCCGCTTCTGGCACACATCAAGCATGTTGAGGTTGATGGTCGCCGAATTATGCATCACGTCGGCGTCATGCTCGCCGGTGAAGATATAACCAGCACCGCCCATATCAGCGGCGAGCTGGTACACCTCATCGAACCGCCGATCTACAATCTGGCGACAGAAATATTGATCGCGGAGATCGCCAACGGCGAAATCATCGGCTTCGGTTTCGGCAAATGGGGGAAATTTCAGGTCGACGCCGCGGACCCAAAAACCTTCCCGCTTCAGGCGTTTCACAAGGTGCCCGCCGATAAACCCACCGGCACCGCACACCAGGGCAGTCTTAGTCATGAAGTTTCCTTTCTCGCATCTCTCGCATCGATAGCATATCGAAAAACTGTCTCAAAACGATCGGTCACCCGTTTGATGTCGTAATTGTTCAAAGCAAATTTCCTACCACTTTCCGCCGCTCCGATGCGAAAGGCATCATCCTTCATCAATTGGATTGCGGAACGCAAAAAACCTCCCTTGTCTGTCGGATCGACGACGAGGCCCGCTCCATTCTTGCGGACCACTTGGGAAGCAAGATTTTCGGCTGGCGCCGCCAGCAATACCGGCCGTTGGGCGCAGAAATATGACTGCACCTTGGAGGGAACAGAAAACATGCCGGCATCCGGCTCGATTGTCGCAACTGTCACGTCCGATGTTGCAAGAACTTTGGGCAGATCAGCGAACGGTTGCAGCGGCAACAGGATCAAATTGTCGATCGATTGCTCGTTCTTTGCCCGCTCGAGGTCGGAGACGCCGACGCCCTGGCTGACGACAACAACATTTGCCTGTCCCTTGACCTTCCTTGCAAGTTCGACGAGCAACTGAGGATTATGCTTCAGCGCGAGTGTGCCCGAATAAAGGAAGTTGAAGGTGCCAGCGAGGCCGTGGCGGAGTGCCCAGTCATTGTCCTTTGGCAGCGGGGAAATCTCGTTCAGTGCCCCCCAGTTCTCGATGGTGAAGACTTTGTCCTTGGCGCTGACCCACTTTTTTGCGACCTCGGCAAAGGAATCCGTGATCACCACGATCGCGTCAGAACGGGCAAACTGCCCGCGTTCGAGATATGAATAGTAAGCGCCGATCCCCGCGCCGACAGCGCCCATCTTTTTTCGCAACAGCTTTGAAGCGGCGATGCTGTAGAAATCCTGAACCCAGAACACGAAGGATGAACCGCTTTTGCGGGATGCCTTCACGATTGCCGATTGGGCTTCGGTCGGCGTATTTCCCGAGATAACGAGGTCGGGCTTGAGCGACAGAACCAGTTGTGCGACGGCCTTGCCATAAGCGACGTCGTCAAACCGGCGTTTTACAAACGAGGTTTTGTCGTACGGACGCGGCAGATTTACGCCTTTGAAGGACAGGCCGACCGGGTCAGAGGAGGTGCGGTGAAGGCGCCCCTTCGGGCCATGATCGCCATGGAAATAGGCGTGAGTAACCTGGTGTCCTCGCGAGGCAAGCTCGCGGCTCAGATCAACCTGGAAGGGGTGGCCGGCATAGTCATGAACCAGAATCTTCAATGGACACCTGCCGGATGCGCGAATTCGTTGTTTGCCAATTGGGGGTACATGACCCATCACCCTTTGATTGTCTTTGAGAGACTCGCTTAACCGTTAATAGCGGCAGAAATTTTGCATGCCCACGGCACCGGGGCTTTATTGCTCCGGTCCCATGAGCGGAGTGCTGATCCCAGCGCTGTCAAGACGCTTTCGTGACTTCTTTCAATGCAATTGATGCTTGATCTGTTATCTTACTTGCGACTACGTCTCTTGATTGCGACTAACGCCGCCCAATTTCTGGCTGAAACGGGATATTGGCTAGCATCTCTCCCCGATAGTTTCGGCTGGGTCTTTTCTGCATATGCTCCAGCTATTGAACAACTAGAGGCCATCATGCTTTTCAGGGTCTTGCTTTGTACATTCGCAGCATGGATCTCCGCCTTCGGTGCAGCTTCGGCCGAACCAATGACCATTGATTTTTCCTGGCAGAGCACGGGAGGCTGTATCACGCTTTTTCCGAATCCCGAGATCCGCTTCAAGAACGTGCCTCCTGATGCCAAACTGCTTCTGCTCACGCTATCGCAAGGGGCCAGGGAAATGGGCGGTCAGGAAATCGCCATGCCGGCAAACGGCGTTCTGCCGTCTGGCAGCATCCGAACATTCGGTCCTTGCAGGCCAGACGTGTATCAATGGACTGCGGTGGTAAAATCCTCGAAGGGGGAAGTCTTGGCCGAAGCTCGCCGAGCTCGTGTCTATCCGACTGATGAGCTCGCGTCCGAAAAAATCATACGAAGTGATATCAGAAGTGATAGCAGATGATTGTGAGGCAGTCGGCATTGGTCTACTCGAACGTGCAATATGCCCTCTAGTTGCTCGATCGGCTGCACCGTGTTTGGTCGTTCCTATGCGGAGATACCGGCAGGAATTTGCTAGACGGAGTTCGAGCACCCGTCTCAACCCACCTTAGCACACGTCGAGTTAGGCCGGCCAATAGCCAGATCAGGGACGCGATGCCCGTCTGAAGGCTGCTGCGCGATAGCTTAGTGATTAGCTCCAGTGCATCACGAAATTGCCCTTGTTCGATTGCTCGCAGGGCTAGCGAGCAGGCGAGTATTGCCTCGCCGCGCGCAAACTGGCCGGCAAGCTCCGGATGCGTTTGGTTGAACTCAATTTCTACCATCCGACGCGATCTCATCATCTGCCGAAAATCATCTGACATTGAGCCAGGAGATATGCGGTAACCTATCAAATATTCCGGCACCACAGCTATCTCGTGTCGCTCCGCAATCTGGAGATACAGCTTCCAATCTTCGCACCCCTGGCCTCCGCGGGAGCGCAGTGACTCATCGAAGCCACCTGCGCCGACCAATGCCTCTCGCCTTATCAGGGCATTGCTGCCGCTGATGACGACGTTGCCCAGACACATTTGCGCAAGGATACTGCCTTCCTGCCGGATCGGCGGAGCAGAACCGGTAACGTTGCCGGCATCATCGATCCAGCAGCACCACGCGTACACGAGCGCGGTTTCCGGGCTGCTTGCCTCAAACCGCTCGAGCTGTCGTTCAAGCTTTGTCGGGTACCAGAGATCATCGGCATCAAGCGTGGCGATAAAGTCTCCCTGCGCATCTGCAATTCCCCGATTGCGCGCAGACGCCACGCCGCCGTTCTGCTTGTAGATATACCGGACTCTCGAATCACAGCGCATCAGAGCGGCCGCAACGGACCTCGTCCAATCCGAGGAGCCATCATCGACTATGATAATTTCTATATTCTGGTAAGTTTGATTTAGCGCGCTGACGACGGTCTCGTGGATCGTGTCCGCAGCATTGAAGGCTGGCACGACGATCGAGACAAGTTTGTTGGTCAGCACACCTTGAGAACGCGCCATACTGTTTTAATGCTTAATCGCAATTGAACTGTACTCTTGAAAGCAATCCAATAAGACTTTATCGGGACGCCGATTAAATAGCGATGATTGTACGATTATAGAGTAAATAACGAATGGTTACAAAGGGTTGTTCCGTGCCGCGTCAAACGAAACGGATATTGGTTACCGGTGGTGCGGGGTTCCTGGGTTCGCACCTGTGCGAGAAACTAGTTAGCGCCAAACACGAAGTTCTTTGTGTCGACAACTTCTACACCGGCTCTAAAGAGAACGTGAGCGGCCTACTGAAGTGTCCTCGCTTTGAGCTCATGAGACACGACATCACGTTTCCCTTATATGTCGAGGTCGACGAGATCTACAACTTGGCATGTCCGGCCAGTCCTATTCACTATCAATACGATCCCGTACAGACGACGAAGACCAGCGTGCATGGGTCAATCAACATGCTGGGTTTGGCGAAGCGAGTTAAGGCGAAAATCCTGCAGGCCTCAACCTCGGAAGTCTACGGTGATCCCGAGGTGCACCCGCAGAACGAGACCTATTGGGGTCGGGTAAATCCCATCGGTCCGCGCTCCTGCTATGACGAAGGCAAGCGTTGCGCCGAGACGCTGTTTTTCGATTATAGGCGGCAGCACAATCTCTCGATCAAGGTCGCGCGCATCTTCAACACTTATGGTCCGCGGATGCAGCTCAACGACGGGCGGGTCGTGTCAAACTTCATCGTGCAGGCTCTCACCGGCCGGCCGATTACGATCTACGGCGACGGCAAACAGACCCGTTCCTTCTGTTACGTCGACGATCTGATCGATGGTCTCATGCGGCTAATGGGCACTGGCGATGAGATAACCGGACCGATCAATCTGGGGAATCCGGTCGAGTTTACGATGATGGGACTGGCCGAGACTGTCATCGAACTGACCGCGTCGAAGTCTTCGATCGATTTCAAGCCACTTCCGATCGACGATCCAAGGCAGCGGCAGCCCGATATCAGTCAGGCACGCGATGCGCTTGGCTGGGCTCCGTCCGTGCCGTTGCGCGAAGGCCTCAAAGAGACCATAGCCTATTTTGACAATTTGCTGCGCGCAGAAGGAACTGGTGCGGCATGACAAGAACCGTTCTTATAACGGGAGGCGCAGGCTATGTGGGCTCGCATTGTTGCAAAGCGTTCGCCAATGCCGGTTGGAATGTCGTAACTCTCGACAATCTTTCACGAGGATGGCGAGAGGCCGTGCGGTGGGGGCCCTTGATCGAATGCGATATCCGAAATGAGGAGCGGGTGCGCAGCACGTTGAATATATATAAGCCGGATTTGGTCGCGCATTTTGCCGCTCTCGCCTATGTGGGTGAATCGGTAGCTGACCCGGCACGCTACTACGTCAACAATACTGCGGGTACGCTCGCCCTGCTAGAAGCAATGCGCGCAACGGGATGCCGCCACCTTCTGTTCTCCAGCACTTGCGCAAGCTACGGTATTCCGCGCACCCTGCCGATTGACGAGACGCATCCGCAATCGCCGATCAATCCGTATGGTTGGTCGAAAATGATCATAGAGCGCATGCTGGAGGATTACGGCAGAGCCTACGGCATTGCATCAGTCTCGTTGCGGTATTTCAATGCAGCCGGATGCGATCCTGACGGCGAGATCGGGGAACACCACGAGCCCGAGACGCATGCCGTTCCGCTGGCTATCGAAGCCGCGCGGAACCCGGGTCGGCCCTTTACCGTGTTCGGGACGGATTTTCCGACGCCTGATGGGAGTGCGATCAGGGACTACGTTCATGTTAGCGACCTCGCTCGAGCGCATTTGCTTGCAGGCGAGATGCTGCTTGATCGCGCGGGCGCGCACGTCATCAACCTTGGTACCGGAGTTGGAACAAGCGTATTGGAACTGATCGAGGCGGTAAAGCGTGCTGCGGGCAATGAGCCAGTCATCCGGCGCGGTCCGCGACGCGCGGGAGATCCGCCTGTTCTCGTTGCGTCCTATGCCAAGGCCCAGCGGGAACTTGGCTGGACACCGCAGCACTCGCAGATCGATTTCATCATCGAGACGGCCCTGAATTGGCGGGACCGCCGACCTCAGATCTGACGAGCGGGAGATGGAGTACGCGGACAATATCGATGGCTTACCTCTTGGATCGGGTGTCAAACACGTCGTTGTCAGATCTGCAGCCGATATCGTGGAGACCGAACTAGAAGAGGGGATGACCGTCTTCTGGTATGTCGACCGAGCGATTGGGCACATCATGATGCACAATGGCAAGAAGACTAATACGAAGATCGATCACATAAATTCGGATTTCCTTTCGGCCATCAAGGCTGAAGCCGAAATGAGACGATTGGCTGCTCTTTCGGCGTCCGTCGTGATCTGCACAAGGGACCGTCCCGAGGAGCTTCGGACGTGTCTGTCGTCTCTGCCAAAGCAGAGCTGCACTCCTCGTGAGATTATTGTAGTAGACAATGCGTCCAAGGACGTCCGAACGCGGGACGTCGCTTTGGCGGCAGGGGTCCACTATGTTCGGGAGGACCGACCCGGACTTGATATCGCAAGAAACACCGGTGCTAAGCGAGCCACGAGCGAAATCGTCGTGTACACCGATGATGATGTAATCCAACATCCACGCTGGCTCGAACAACTCGTTGCGGCGTTCGACGCCCCGGAGATTGCTGCTGTCACCGGTTTGGTGCTGCCAGCAGAACTAGCCACCGAAGCCCAGCGTCATTTTGAAACGTACTGGAGCTTTATCAAAGGGTATACAAGGAAAGATTTTGATCCTCAGCTCTTTCAGTCCCACCATACTCGGGTCTTTCCTTCCTGGGACATCGGAGCGGGGGCCAGCATGGCATTTCGTAGGGATGTCTTTCATAAAGTAGGTTTCTTCGACGAAAGACTGGATGTAGGTCAGGCAGGCTGCTCGGGAGATTCAGAGTACTGGTATCGATTATTGGCAAATGGCTACATTTGTCGCTACGCCCCAGAATCTATTGCGTTTCACTTTCATCGAAAAACAATCGAAGGCCTGTCGAGCCAAATATTTCATTACATGCGTGGCCATTCCGCCGCTCTCATGGTGCAGTACGAATACACCAGAAATATAACGAACCGCCTTCAGGCCTATTACTATACACCAAGGTGGTATGGGGCACGCTTGTTTAGCAAGCTTCTTCGGCCACATAATCCGGGAAACCGTTTTCTTCGGGAGGAACTCCTCGGATATGTGTCGGGCCTCCGTTTCTATCATCAGCGACGGCGCCCGAAATGAATTCCGACCCACTCGTATCGATAGTCATTCCTGCGCACAACGCAGAATCGACCTTGAGTAGAGCACTTGAGAGTCTGATTGATCAGACTGATGGGCGTTGGGAAGCGATATTGATTGATGATTGTTCTATCGATGCTACGCCCGACATTATTGAGAGCTACTCTGCGAGGGATGCTCGCTTTGTTGCTGTGGAGGCAAACGTCAAGAGTGCTTCGGCGTCCCGAAATGCGGGTATAGAAAAATGCAGGGGCGACAGGCTCCTGTTTCTGGACAGTGATGATTGGATTGATCAAAGATTTCTTTCCCTGATGAATGCTGCCCTCGATTCAAGTCCGGAAGCGGTAGCTGCCTATTGCAACTACTGTCGGGTGTTTCCAGACGGAAGCGAGTCTCCAGTCCGAGGTGACACCAGAATACAAGACGATCCGATTGCCGAGTTCAATCGAACCTGTGCCACCACGATCCATAGCGTCTTGGTGAAGAAAGCTGCCGTTCTGAATGTTGGAGGTTTCGACACGGCACTGCGAACCTGTGAGGATTGGGACCTTTGGCAAAAGCTTGCTCATGCCGGCGGAAGCTGGATTCATGTCGACCAAAAGCTGAGCTACTACTGGGCAAGCGACGGTTCGCTGACACGAGACGTTAATCGAATGCTGATAGACGCGCGCCGCGTCATTGAGCACGGATGCTCTCGCTCGACGAGGACCCGGGATACTGAGGTACTGCGTTCGGTCACGAGCGATCGCATTTCGAGGTTTGATCCTGTCACAGCGTATGCGTATTTTGCATTATGGTGTGCCGGATTTGATTGCGGCCGCAACGGCAGTAGCGCTGCGGTGGAGGAGATGCTCGCCGCATGGCCAGGATCGGCCACTTCGGATGATGCGATAATCGAGATCCTGCTGGACTCGATCATGGTCGGGACGCGGCTTGTGCCGGCCAAGCTGGCCGGTCGCTGGAATCAATATGGAGCGCAGCTAACAGACCTGATCAAGGAGATTGGGCTAGCCTGTCGCACTCCTGCATGGGCGCGCAAAATCCAGTATGGTTTCGAACGCAAGATCTTGGATTATGACGATCTCGCCTCGCCGCGTGAGCTGTCGCTGACCCTTGGGATCAGAGTCGACCTTCGTTGGCTGCCGCGTGTCCATCCAACGGGCTCCATCGATCGTCTGTACGTGTATGTTTGCGATGGCCCACATATCCTGCGCCTACTCGATATTGGCGTGTTAGGAACTGTGGGGGTGAAATACTGGACGAGGCTGATTTCTGATCATCTACGCTTCCACCAAATCCAGAAAGGTGCCAGCAAGACGGTCCAACTGAAGCTTGCAATGTACGAGCAGGTGTTTCGTCGATGGCTATTGGAAGAAGACGCCGGGAGTCACGTTCGGCAGCGCACAGAACTGTTTCGAAAAATCGCCAGCGAGATTTCGGTCGCATCGAAAGTAGCTGTCCCCTTGACCACTCCTCGTCCGAAGCGAGGTTGCGAGTTGGGGCGGAATGTTCCACGCGAGCGCTTTTGGGAAGAATTGTTCGACGAAGAGGACCCCTGGAACTACCACTCGGATTATGAGCAGGAGAAATATCGAAAGCAGCTAGAGCTACTCCCGGACCAAATCCCGGCAAACGCGCTTGAGCTCGCGTGCGCGGAGGGACATTTCACCGATCTGCTTGCACCAAAAGTCGAGCATCTGATTGCATCAGACATTTCCAGCAAGGCTCTCGCAAGAGCGCTTAGCCGGTGCTCCCGTCACTTGAACATTGACTTCACGTGGATTGATTTATTGAGCGATGAACTACCGCCGAACATGGATCTGATTGTCTGTTCGGAGGTGCTATACTATCTTGCTGACGAGGACGAACTAAAGGCCGTACTTGAAAAGCTCGCAAAGAGCCTTCGACCTGGCGGCAGCCTCATACTGACTCACGCATTCGTGCTCAAAGACAATCTGACACGGACGGGATTCGACTGGGAAAATCCGTTCGGCGCCGAGAAGATCTCGATCGTTGCGGGAAGAGTCGGCGACATGGCGCTGGACATGTCAATTCAAACCGAACTCTACCGAGTGGACAGGTACAAGCGCCTCTGTGCCACGGAGTCTCCGCCTGTTCCCCATATAATCAAAGCGGAGGTGACGGCTGCCATAGAGCCGGAGGTCGCAAGATTGATAGTGCCGGGGGGCGCGGTGGCGCGCAGAACGCACGTTCTGCAAAGAGAGACACGGCAGCACGTTCCAGTGCTGATGTATCATCGGATTGCTGCCGACGGCCCTGCAGGACTTGCACGCTTCCGGGTTCGCCCAGAGCTCTTTCGCGAGCAGATGCTGTGGCTTCGGAGGAATGGGTATCATGCGATAACTTCCGAGCAGCTGGCTTGGTTCGTCGCCAATCAGCATCCTTTTGTAGGGCGTCCCGTCCTTATCACTTTCGATGACGGTTATCGCGACTTCGCGGAGTATGCTTGGCCGGTGCTGCAAAAGAACGATTTTACAGCTGAAGTATTCCTTGTTGCCGACATGGTTGGAAAAACCGCTGATTGGGATCACGACTTCGGACCCGGCGCGCCATTGCTCAACCATGCCGAGATCGTCGAGCTCGCCGCGCAAGGGGTCCATTTCGGCAGTCATCTGGCCACGCATCCTAGAAACGACGAGCTCTCGACTTCCGAACTCGCCGATGAGCTGATTCGCTCGCGTCTAGGGTTGGAATCGTGGCTCTCACGGCCGGTGACTTCTCTTGCAGCTCCGTTTGGCTTGATCGATGAGCGGTTAAGAATTCTAGCCGTCGAATGCGGCTACAAGACAATCTTCAACACTTCGAACAAGGTCGCGAGCTTGTCCAACGACCTGCTCGATCTGCCACGGCTAGAGATAAGAGGTGATCTCGCGACAGAGGAGTTTGCCTATTGGATGCAATCCTTCCAATGACAGCCGCCGAATACCTCGTGAGCGTCGTCGTGCCGGCACATAATGCTGAAGCGACAATGGATGAGACACTGTGCAGCATCAGGTCTCAATCGCACTCCAACCTGGAGATCATCATCGTGGACGACGGATCGGTGGACGGGACCCTTGCTGTGGCCGAGAAGCATGCAACGCAGGATCCTCGGGTAAGGATTGTCAGGCAGGAGAACCAAGGGGTAGCAGCGGCTCGAAATCGAGGATGGTCCGAGGCATGCTCAGACTTTATCGCATTCGTGGACGCTGATGATCTTTGGGCGCCAAGAAAGATCGAACGACAGCTCGATGCATTGATTTCCAGCGGAGAACAGGTTGGCCTCGTATATAGCTGGTATGTTCTGATCGATCACAAGAGCGCGGTCATCATGAATGGACCCCCTGCTCGTTGTACAGGCGATGTACTGTCGGACATCTTTGTCGGAAATTTTATCGGGAACGGAAGCGCAGTCTTGGTTCGCCGGGCTGCGCTGCTCGCAGCGAATGGCTTCGAAAGCGGCTTGCGTGCGGCCGGCGCTCAGGGATGCGAGGATCTTCTGTTTTACTGCAGGGTGGCGGAGAGGTATCACTTCGCGGTGGTTCCGGAATATCTCATCGGATACCGCTATCTGCCCGACAACATGTCGAGCAATTTGCCTCGGATGCTACGCTCTTGGGGTCTTGTCGTTGATGAAATGCTTACAAGGCACCCCAGTCGCGCCAAGCTGTTGAGCCGAGGACTGCGCAATTACGCGAGTTGGGTGCTGTTTCGGGCGCTGTCGTGTGGAAATCTTGCTTACGCCTACGAAACGCTGGCATTGCTCGCCCGGAAAGACGGAATGCTCGCCCTCAGCGTTGTGTGCGACTTGCCGCGCGAAGCTTGGGCCCTGGCTGCGCGAAAAGTCCGAGAGCTCACCGGGCGTAAAACCCGAGACTTGAACTTGCCGTTCATGATCGGTAGTCCACACCAATGACAGAACGAGAAGACGTGAGCGGGAAAAGAATATCGCTTGCGCGGGGAGCTGCGGTAACCGTGCTGCTTCTGTTGCTGCAGCTGGCGCGGCTTCCGCGATGGGTAACGCCGTTGCTTGTGACGCTGGGGCTAGTGTCCTCGCTGGCAGAGACAGTTGGCATCACGCTTGTGCTTCTTTTTTTCTATTTGGCGATGGGGCAAATAGAACTCGCGATGTCGACCAGTGGTCTGTTTGGGCATGCACTAGAATATGCAGCCAGCTGGTTCGCTAGTCCCACGGCCACCGCTGCTGTCATTTTTCTGCTCATCGTTATTCGGGCCTTCCTTGCATTTCTGCACACCCTGATCAGTGCTCGGGTCGGAGAAGAAATAAATGAGTTTGCCCGCAACGCCGTTCACGGGCGATATCTATCGGCATCATACCGTTTTTTTCAGCAGCACGACGAAGCTCAGCTGATGGAGGTGCTCGGGACAGAGACTTGGTTGATATCCGGCGCTTACGCCAGCTTCACAAAGATCGTGGTCAGCATTTGTTCGATCGTCCTGTTCGCGTCATTTCTGCTCGGGCTTTCCGTAACGATTGCTGTAACGGCTGCGTTGGCGTCGCTTGGAGTTTCGTTTGGAATACGTCGTTTGGCGAGGCCGGTGCAGGTGCTCGGCCGAGATGTGAAGCAAATCCACCAGCGCCTCGGCGAACATATGCTCATGACGCTACAAGCGATGCGCACGATACGAGCCTTCGGCCAGGAACGCGCTCACCAGCAAAGGTTTGAGTGTGCTTCTGCAAAGGTGCACCGAGCCAGCCTTAGCCTTGCGAAAATAGCCGCGCTGGTCCCGCCGCTTACCGAAACGGGATACCTTTTGGTGCTTTGTTTGATCGTCGCGCTTGCCCATTTTTTGGGTATTGGGTTCGCGACGACACTCACTGCTGTCGCGCTGCTCTATAGGCTTCAACCGCATATACGGGAGCTGGAAGGGAATTTATTGTATTTGGCACAGATCGAACCTCAATTGAAGTCGATCTACCTGATGTTGTCCTCTAAAGATACTGATCCGCCAGCGTTAGGCCATCTCAGAATCGGATCCTTAGTGTACGGAATATCATTTGAGGAGGTTAGCTTTCGTTACCGCGCGGATGCTGCCGCGGCCCTCGATCGCGTGAGTTTTCGGATTCCCGCTGGCAAGACCACCGCACTGATTGGCGCCAGCGGTTCGGGGAAAACAACGATCGTCAACCTGCTTCTTCGTCTTTATTCAGTGGACGAGGGTACCATTCTCGTCGACGGCTCTCCTTTGGACGACGTACGACGAACGAACTGGCTGGACCTCTTGTCGGTCGCGGGGCAAGACATCGATTTGATTGAAGGCACGGTTTTCGATAACGTACGTATGGCGAATGAGCGTGCGTCGCAAGCGCAGATCATCGAGGCGCTGACCTTGGCAGGAATCTCGGAGTTCATTGAGAGTTTGCCGGAGAAGTACGATACTTGGGTCGGGCAGCAAGGCCAGAGATTTTCCGGCGGACAGCGTCAACGAATTGGGCTTGCGCGAGCAGTGCTGCGGAATCCTCAATTCCTGATCCTTGATGAAGCGCTGAGCGCGCTGGATCGAGATCTGGAGGAAAGCGTGAGGCGAGCTATTGAAGTCAAATTTTCGGACCGGACCATACTCCGGATCACTCACCGGCTTGAAACTGTCGTCGACGCGCATCACGTGATCTGCATCGAAGCTGGAAGAGTGAGTGCGGAAGGATCTCCGTCCGATCTTCTCAGAAATCCCGAAAGTCCGCTTTGCAAGGCGCTTATGGATCGGCATTCGATAGTCGAGCCTGTCGCTGGGCGAATGCTGCGATAAGAGAAAACAGCACCTGAATTCCTGCCTTCCGGCTGCCCGGACAGGTGGCTAGATATTTGATTCCAGGGCTTGATCGTGCATCACTAGTTTTTCGAGGAGGAAACGATGCACTATGGGGCAGGTTCTTCACGGTTGCGCCAGCGCAATAGTCGGCGTTCGTAGGACGGCGAGTCGTGCGGGAGATCCGGTCGTGGTCGTGGCGGATCCGACGCTGGCACTGCGCGAGGGTTGCGACCGAAGTACGCTGGCCTTGGGGCGATCATCGGCAGCAGGCTCGAGTGGGAGCAGGTGCGATCGTATTGAGTGAGCTTGGCTTGTCTATTGCAGTCGTAGAAGGCGATAGCTTCATCCCGCTTCGAGTGCCTCCTGTTTACTAACCAAGTGCTTCGGTGAGACGTGACGCGCACTCCAGAGCGCATTAGGTTCCCCCGATCGAATAGGTGCTCCCGTAGAATCACGGGCCGCGCGCGAAGGTAAAGGGTTCGCGAATGGCCAGTGTTAGGCCATCGTTAAGGGACGCACTGGCGTCCTTGTCCATAGATCAATTTGTTCGCAACTCTGTAAGTCGCCGTTGAGGCGCTCCTTTGATGGTCATCGTGCAAGGAGAGCACGCAACCATCATGGCCTACACCCTACTGATCAACGGAACCGCGGGCTCCGACACGCTGTTCGGCGGTACCGGAGACGACCTCTTGACCGGCGGCGCCGGCAGTGACCTCTTCGTTGTTTCGAAAGGTTACGGCTCCGACACCATCAGCGACTTTCAGTCGGGCACGGGCGGCGACTTTTTGCGCGTGCAGAACTACGGCTTCGCAACGTTCGCAAGTTTCCTGTCCGTCGCGAAGCAGACGGGAACCGACGTAGTTGTCACGTTATCGTCGAGCGAAAGCCTTACCTTGCAAAACGTTGCGCTGTCGTCGCTTACTTCAGCCAACGTTATTCTCGACAATCCGCTCCCAGTAAGTGCAGCGCCGAACACGGCGTGGACCACGGTTGGAGCCGGGGGAACGCTCACCGGCGGCGCTACCAACGACTCGCTGCAGGCGATGGGCGACGGCGTTACGCTGATCGGCGGCGGGGGCGACGACTCGTACTTCATGTACAATCACGAAACGAAGGTGGTCGAGCTCGCCGGTCAGGGGATCGACACGATCTACGATGGGATGATCGACGGCTATAGCCTCGTCAATGCACCGAATGTCGAGAACCTGACACTGGGCGGAAGCTACAACTCTCCCGCGACCGGTAACGATCTAGACAATATCATCGTCGGCAATGCCGGCAACAACATCATCGATGGCGGCAAGGGCAATGATGTCCTCACCGGCGGAGCCGGCAGCGACACATTTGTCATCCGGACCGGAAATGGCAGTGACGTTGTTACCGATTTTCAAACCGGCGCAGGCGGGGACATTCTCCAGATCAATGGCGCGAATTTTAAGACGCTCGCCGACGTCACGGCGGCGATGCAGCAGGTTGGCACGGATGTCGTTCTGTCGCTCGGCAACGGCGAGAGGATAACGCTCGAGAATACGCAGGTTCAGAACTTCACGACTGCCAACATCAATATCGTCACAGCGCCAACGGGGCTGATTCAGACCTTTGGCGATGATTTCAACTCGCTCTCGGCCGGCCAGGATCCGCATCTGACCTGGAAAACGAGTTACGCCTGGAGCGGGGTGGCAAGCTACACACTCTCCGGTGAGCAGGAGGTGTATGTCGACCCGAGCTTCACTGGTCTGCCCGGGACCCAGGCGTCGAGCCCGTTAGACCTTAATCCGTTCTCGATACAGAACGGCCATCTTGTCATCACGGCAGCGCCGATCCCGTCCAGCGATGCGGCCTATGTCGGCAACCATCAATTCTCGTCGGGTGTGATCACCACCGAGAATAGCTTCGTCCAGACCTATGGCTACTTCGAGATGAAAGCCTCGCTCCCCGGCACCGCGGGCGCATGGCCTGCTTTCTGGATGTTGCCGATCAACACGCACGGCCTCAACACGGAACTCGATGCGCTTGAAGCGCTGGGCAAAGATCCTGACCAAGCCCACTGGGGCTTCCTGTCGTCGACCACGTCGACTCAGGGCTATTGGGCAAATACGACCAACCTGACGGCCGGTGACCATACTTTCGGTGTGGAGTGGACGCCCTATACGCTGACGTATTTTGTCGACGGCATCGAGGTCGGTCAGGTCGCCACTCCCTCCGACATGAACACCGCGATGTACATGATCGCCAATCTGGCGATGGGCGGAAGCTGGGCCGGAAACGCGGATCCAAACGCGACCGCGCAGATGAGCATTGACTATATCAAAGCGTACCAGCTGCCGGAGTATACACTCGCCAACTACGCGCTTCTGGCCAGCGGGGCTCCGACGACCACCATCGCAGGAACGGCAAGTGCCGATACATTAACTGGAACTTCCGGCAATGATCTTCTCGGCGGTGCAGGAGGTGCTGATACGATGACCGGCGGGCTTGGTGACGATACCTACATCGTCACCGATCCCAACGCCAAGGTGGTCGAAAGCTACGGCGGCGGGGTGGATACCGTCATTTCGACCGTCACGTACAAGCTGACTGACTACGTTGAGAACCTGACGCTGACAGGTTCGGCAGCGATCAACGGCACCGGCAATTCCGAAGCCAACATCATTATCGGCAACGATGCGGCCAATATCATCACCGGCGGGATCGGCAATGATATCCTGACAGGCGGTGGTGGTGCCGACACCTTCGTCATTAACTCGGGCGACGGCTCGGACATCATTACCGACTTTACAGCGGGATCGGCCGCCGGGCATGATGTCGTTCAGCTGAACGGCTTTGCGTTCACGTCGTTCAACGACATCAAGGCGGCGATGACACAGGTCGGCAACGACGTGTATCTCGCGCTGACAAGCCAGGATACGCTAGTTTTTCGCAACGCCACGATTTCAGCGTTCACCAGTGATGACTTCCAGCTGCCGGGAAGCTTGCCGGTCGGAGGCACCATCACATCCTGGATCAACGGATCAACCAGCAGCCATATTGTTTACGGTACCGCTGCGAACGACAAGATTACGGCGCTAAACTACGACGATACGCTGGTTGGGTGGACTGGCGATGACACATACGTCGTAAACAACGTGAATCAGAAGATCGCTGAGAATCCGGGTGGTGGCATCGACAGCGTCGAAGCGTGGACATCTTATACGCTGTCCGCAAATGTCGAAAATCTGACCCTTATGATGGGAGGCCTTACGGGCACTGGAAACGAACTGGCCAACCGGATGGTTGGCTCCAGCGGAAATGATGTCTTGAATGGTGCCGGTGGCGATGATTGGCTCTTCGGGGGTGCGGGTAATGACACGTTCATCTATGGCATCGGCAGTGGCCACGACACGATAGCCGACTTTCACGTCCTGACCAGCACGACGGCGGAGCACGACAAGCTGATCCTGAAGGGCTACGATGCTAGCGCTTACTTGACGAATGTGGGGGAAGAGTGGACCGTTCATTATGCAGGGGGGACTGACAGTTTCCGAATTGGCGGCGTGACGCAATTGTCATCGTCCGACTACGCATTCGTCTCCGCTACCGGCGTATCCATGACCATGGCCGGACTGACGGCGCCGACGATCTCGCTCGCGTCTGCAAGCACGCTGGGCACAGGCGGGCTCACCAACGCAGCGCATTTGACCCTGACCGGATATGCACAGGCAGGCGTTACGATCAAGGTGTTTGACCAGACAGTCCAGATTGGTATGGCGACCGCTGACAGTAACGGTAGTTGGAGCTTCACCACGGGCACGTTGACAGACGGAAGCCACTCATTTTCGGTGGTGGCCGCTGACGGAGCGGGTGATCTCAGCGCTGTGTCGACCAGCATAGGTGTGGTCGTTGATGCGACTGCGCCAGGCGCACCGAGCATTGCGACGTTCTCGCCTGACAGTAGCGTTGCGGGCGATGGCATTACCAGCGCCAATCAGCTGACGCTGAGTGGGACCGCGGAGGCTGGCAGCAAGGTCCGGGTGTTCGATGGAGCGACCCAGGTCGGCACCGCCACCGTCGATGCCAACGGCAACTGGTCGTTTGCGACCGGCACGCTGGTCAATGGCACCCATGCCTTTACCGGCCAGGCGGTGGACGCGGCCGGCAATGTCAGCGTGACGTCTGGCGCCTTGAACGTCACGGTTGATACGGTCGCGCCCAACGCGCCGGTTCTGGTCTCGGATACGCTCGCCGCGTCCAACAAGGTGGTGGTTTCGGGAACGGCGGAGGCCGGCAGCACGATCAAGCTGTACGAGGGGACGACGCTGCTTGGCAGCTCGGTGACGGCCGCGAACGGCACGTGGAGCGTCACGACCGGATCTCTTGCGGCGGGGACGCATGCGTTCACGGCGACTGCAACAGATGCGGCGGGCAATTCCAGCGGTTTATCAGCCGTGTTTGACCCGGTCGTAGGGACATTGATCGAGGCCGCCGGTGCGACCAGCCTGGTGCAGGTCGGCAGCAACTATCTCCTCGATTCGACAAGCGGTGGAAGCGGGCCTGTGCTGAAGTTCAATGGTGCGGCCTACGTGGCAGGCCAGTTCAGCAATTGGACGCCGATCGCGGCGGAGGCGACCTCCAGCGGCT
>NZ_VSSR01000088.1 GCF_008123515.1 Bradyrhizobium cytisi | reverse complement strand
TCTCGGACAGACACTAAGGCATTTCGCAATACGGTTATGGCACTCACTTTTGTCCTAGTCGCCGGCAGCGATATTCTTTGGAATTTCGTGAATAGCTATATCGCCTGCGGCCTTGCGCTGGCTGCTTTAATCACCGCCGGCCTTTGCATCGAGCGCGCCTTCATCGAGCGGTCCCGTCGCGAGATGGTTCGTCTCCACGGCGCGGACTGGGATTCGGCAGAGGACCAATAGCCCGGCGCATGACCACCAGCCGTCGCCACGCTCGTCATCGTCTCTATCAATGGGCGACCTTCCCTCATTGCGCCCTGGCTGCTCTGCTTCGTCCTGAGAAGGCATAAGCGGTGACGGCGGAGACGACAGGCCTGCCCCTGTTGTCGGAATGCGCCAGCGCGGTGCGCATGAACTGCACGCGGTGGTCGTTGCCGCGGCGTATCTCCCGCTTGCTGACGTCGTAACCTATTATCTTGCTTGTCCGATCTTCGTCGCCGTCCTATCAGGACCGTTCTGCGCGAGCAGGTCGGGTGGCGCCGCTGGAGTGCGATTCTTGCCGGCTTCGGCGGAGTTCTGATCGCGCTTCGTCCGTCGGAACAAAGCTTTAGCTGGCCAGCATCAGTGGCACTCTGCGGCAGCGTCTCGTTCGCCGGAAGGATCCTAATAACCGGCCGATTGCGAAGGACACCTGACGCGGTGATAGCTACCTCGCAATTTGTCGGGTCGTTTCTATTAGGCGCAGTGGCCTCGCCGTTCGGCTGGGTAACCCCTATGCCGCGAGATCTTCCGCTGTTTGCCGCATCCGGGATGATCTCAGTGTGCGGACTATTGTGCCTCAGCCGTTCGCTGAAGCTCGCGCCTGCGAGCAACGTGGTGCCGTATCAGTATTCCCAGATCTTATGGGCCTTGGTCTTTGGTTTAATTTTTTTCGGCGATGTGCCATCATCGGCAACGCTCGTCGGCGCCGCAATCATTACGCGGGTTTCTACATATTTCTGCGAGAACGAAGGCTGCGCCGCGAGCAGCGGCCGGTCGGCACTGTCGCGTAATGAGATCGGCGGCGAGATTTCGACCCGCCGTTCGGCTCACGTTCGGGCCAGACCATCATCTCTTGGCGAGAAACTTGGTTCAGCAGGCAATGGTCTCGCCGGAAGGTCCGACAACAATGATATCGTTCTGCTTGAACCTGGTCGTACGGCACAGCTGACGGAGTTCTGCCCACAACGTTCAGGAAGTTCTATAAGGATCAGATGTTCCGGGGTCGAGGCCGTTGCGTCTAGCTCTCCGGATGTCCGTGCCACAACGAGGGCAAGGAGCGGTTTTTCCGAGCTGAGCGTCTCGCACAAGTTAGGCGCCGTGCTGCGCAGTTCGCGTCGCCGCGCTCGCACGCGAGCGCCCGGGGTGATCATTGATGGCAGCCGTTAGTTCCGGAAGATGACCAAAGTCTCGCATTTCCCATGAACGCAGCGAGATTGTGGGAGACGCGTTCCAGCTCCGTCGGACCAGGCCACCGCAGATGCGATCCCGACCGTCTGGCGCGTGCTTTGCCGGCGTACTTGATTGAGGAGCCGTCTCCATTGCGCTTGCGATCCGCGACGATCCGGTCGAATCACGCCCTGCCTCGTCGGCCAGTTGCGCCGCATTGGGGTTGTCGTCATGGTCCCACGGCACGTCGGGCTGCCTGTGAACTGCCCAACAGATCAAGGCGTTGCAGCAATCGACTAGAAGCGCGGTACTAATGGATGCTTCTTGGGTGTCAACGAGAGCCGGCCTTTGAAATTCTGGTCAACCGCTTCATAAGCTCACCTTGGTCGGCTATTTGGTTGCCGGTACCGGTAAGAGTCGCCGCAAGTCCGGCTTGCATTTTTAGTCGCACATTTGGGTACGTTGCCCGCTATTCTTCGGCACGCAGCGCCTCAACTTCCGCCAGCACCGCTAGACGCAGCGCAGTGCGCCGAACCAATCATTTTCGCACAAAAGATGCGGGACGGGCACGAAAATCGCCCTCTATCTGCGCACTAACTTGGTATCCTAACTATTGTGCACGGGACGATCAAGCGTCTCGCCACTCATGTTCTCAGGGATGACGTTGTCCGATGAGTAATTGATCTGCTCAGTTCGATTCTCTTTCCGTTCTCCTTGGGGCTTTTCCTCCCTCCACTTGGCCGCGCGTAATTCGCGCGGCCTTTTTTTTGTTAGTTCTAGGGCTTTGCGGATCCCCTGCGGAGCTGGGACTGACGTGTTGCGGAATCGGCAAGGCATAAAGTCATCAATTCGACCTTGAGGATGGCATTGATGATGGCGTTGGGGTTTCGGGGGGCAGTCGAAGGGGTTCACGTCGTTGAGCCTGCAGACTGCGACGATCGATGAGAACAGCGCGCAGCTTTTGGCTCCGACCTCATGGCCGGAAACGAGTGCGTTTTTTTCAATCGGCCTGATCGCGTTTTCGACAGGGTTGGTCTCGAGCTCAAGATGGCCGTCGAGGAAGCGAGTGAGTCCTTCCTAGGGAGGGAGGCCGTAACGGTCGTCTTCGGCAAGTCTGGACCCTGAGAAGATTATCGTCACTATTTTTTAAACCACGGTTTGAAGGCGCCGACGATTGGGGCCTAACAGGCTGCTGAAAAATGGGTCTTGAAGGGCGATTTTCCTGATGTGCGGGGCGAGGATGAGCCAATCGATGGGTGGTAAAGAGCGCTATACGCGCAGTTTTCGCTCATGTTTGACGCTCCAGACAGACTCATCCCGTTGCTGCCAGCATCTTCGGAATACGAACGAGATTGTAGGCTGCGGCGGTGAGCACGAAGAACCACTCGACCAGGCCTCGGCCACGATGCCGGGTCTTTCGCAGACCGCCGACCGTCTTGATCCACCCGAATGGTTCTTCGATCCGCTTGCGCTTGATCGTGCTGATGCGATAGCCGGGATGCCGGGTCGTGCGCGCGTCGATCGCCGAGCGGCGGTTGGTGTCGTTCTGCGAGACATGCGGCGTGCAGCCGCGCTCGCGGCAACCGGCGACAAAGTCGGCGGTGTCATAGTTCTTGTCGGCGCCCACGGTGCTGCCCGGCTTGGCGTTGTCCTCGATCATGTCGAGAGCGGTCGTTCGCTCCGCCGTACCGTTGGCCTCGGTGAGGCGCGCATCGACGATCAGCCCGTTGCGGTTCTCCATCATCAGATGCCCCATGTGGCAGAGCTTGGCCTCCTTGCCAGCGCCCTTGCGAAACAAGCGGGCGTCGGGGTCGGTCGTCGAAGAATGCGTGTCGTTCTTGCGCTTCTCGCCATGGAAGTCGCGCTCGACATTGCGTCCCTGACCGCTGCCCGATTGCTTGCCAGATGGTGGATCGCCGCCATCCTTCGGCACGAAGCTCTTCATGCTGGCCCAGGCTTCGATCAGCGTGCCATCGACGGAGAAGTGCTCACTGGACAACAGCCCACGCACCTGCGGCAGGTTCAGCACGGTGACAAAGAACTTGGCCGCGATGTCGCCGTCGAGCAGCCGATCCCGGTTCTTGCAGAACACGGTCGCATCCCACACCTGATCGTCCATCGACAGACCGACGAACCAGCGGAACAACAGATTGTAGTCGAGCTGCTCCATCAACTGCCGTTCCGATCTCACCGTGTAGAACGCCTGCAGCAGCAGCGCCCGCAACAGCCGCTCCGGCGGAATCGACGGTCGGCCATGGCGGGCGTACAACCTGGCAAAGTCGCGCGACAGATCCTTCAGCGCCGCGTCGGCCAAGTCGCGGATCGCACGCAGCGGATGATCCGCTGGAACGCGCTGCTCCAACCGCACGTAACTGAATATGCCTTCCGACCGCTGATCTGCCCCGCGCATCGCATCCCCCAGCCCAAAGGAATCAGACACAGGCACGGAATCACACTCCAACCAACTCGCAAAATGACTTTTTCAGCAGCCTGCTAATGCTCCTTTCGAGCGGCAAGACGGAGCGCGATCACCTCGAGCCGACTGACGCGGCCTCCATTCGACACGTCCAATTGGACAATTGGACTTCCATTTTGCCCTCTGTTTCCTACGAGCTTCCACTAATCATTGGAGGCTTACTTGTCCCTTTACGTCAGCTCGCGCACGACCGGATCGTCGTGGCGCTAACGTTCATTCAGCAAATAAGGCGACTGTCGGAAACGAGCGGCCAAGGGGTGTACGGTGCGAGAAGGCGATCCAGAGGGAATAATCCACATAGGCGTTAGGCGCTCTCAAAACGGCGGGACAGCGGGAAAGTCGGCCTCCCGCTACTCGGTTCGGCGCCGCGCTGGACAGGTCCCCAGAGACAACCAGCTGCCCCGATCGCTCAGCTCGAGGTTTATTCGACCGATCCAGATAGAATGTGCCAAAAAATGATTATACGAGAGACCGAGGGAGGGCAGATCGGTTCGGCGGTTCATCTCTCGCACAAGTATTATCGTTTGATAGAAACGTGGTTTAAAGATCTAACGCCGTTTCGCCGCGAATTGCCCGAATTTAGCCGTTGTAAAACCCTCGCGCCTTGTCACCAGGTTTGATTGGTCACTCACCACTCGAACAACAGTGTTCATCGTTATGGTCCGGTTCGACGAAACATCTATGCAACATTGGCTGAGCTCGATTGCTTACCGCGTTTCACACTGCGATGATTGTTCGCGCTGAGCGGCAGATCACCATCGTTTGTGACGCGGCATAGGAAGGGATGCTGATCATTAACTGGGTAATGCTGTGTCACGCGATTGTCCCAGACCGCCAGATCGCCTGCCCTCCAATTCCATTGCACTACATTTTTTGGTGCCGTTACGTAGGAATGAAACAAGCCAAGCAGTTTCTGGCTCGTATATCGCTGAAGTCCTACGACTTGCCGCACGTCTTTGCCGAGCATTAAACAGCGCTCACCTGTCTCGGGAAGAACTTGAACCAATGGATACTTTCTTTCGTAAGCCGGTCCAGCAAACGTATTTCTCTCCACCTCGGCGGCTTTCGTTTTGGAAACGACATCGTCAGATTTGCCGTGGACTACCCAGAGATCATCAGCGAACCTTCGCAACGGCAGCGGAAGACCAAGATATGCAGCTGCCGTGTTCGACCAAATGATGTCACCACCGTTGGGCGGCACGTCGCGCATGAGGGAGATTCTCTGGTAATCGCGGTCGAAGGTAAAGTCCCTATCTGGCTCATCAACGCGGCCGTCACCTTGACCGGACCGTGATTGTAGGAGCGAGGGTGCTCCATCGAACTCGAACACTGTGGGATGCGGAATTAGCTTACCGAGCCGAGCGGCAATTTGCTCCTGCTCCGCACTATGTAGATGATCTTGGTTACGGAAGAATAGCACTCTATGCTCTAACAGGAGTTGATTGATCGCCTCGATGATCTCCTCGGGCAAGTCGCTGGACAGCTTGAGATTGTTGATTTCGGCACCCAGCCGCTTCGCACGTCTCACTACCTTTGCAGCAGGAATGATGCTATCAATGGTCGCCGACTCTATCATGATCGCATTCTCGTCATCGCGACACTTGCACAACGCTCCGCAATGCGCCGGTCGCAGAAAGCGACAGCGGAGAATGTCCTCTTAGCCTATAAGGCGTCCGGCTCGACCGCGCCTTGCTTTGGCGAGCGCCACATCATTAGTGCCCAAAGCCGGGCAGCTCTGCCCCGCCGAATCCGGGCAATGATAAACCCATCGATCAGACGAACGGTTTCGGAGACCACATTCTGGTGACCGGTTTTGACATACCAAGCGACCTAGCGTTTACGTTGTAGATGGTAGGGGCGATTTGTGTCGTGTCAATGAAACGAAAATGGTTTTATTTTTGCCGGCGAGCAACATTTGCTTCGATAAAATGCGGACGTTAATACAATTGCAGTGCGCTGATTTTGTTGAAGACAGATTTGAAGCGATCGCAGAGCTTTCTGCTGGTTCATAGCGTACGGGAAGGGCGATCATACTTCACCTCGGCGTGGCGCTCCTTTCGTATGTTTCTACGGTCATTTTCAGCCACGCCCCTGCGGGTTCTCGCACCGCTAGGTCGGCCTGTGACGATCGAAATACGGTTCGCCTGCGTAAAGACACGGAACGTGATCGAACAAGGATGACGGTAAGTGTCGAGCAAGGATTGAGCATCGAACCCGTCGTCTCCTCACGCAATCGGATGCTGCGATAGCATGTCCTTAGACGCACGAGGGCGGGTCGTTTTTCGTCTTCGACGTCCCTTCCCGCGACCAATGCTGTACAATCCAGCTCGTAAGTTCAGTTTGACGCCGATACCGCCGCGCCGAGTTTCGGATCGTAACATTGGCTTCGTAGCCAAAATGATCGCATCAGCGTATCGCGGTGAGCAACTTCAACGTCATGGTGCAACCGTCACAGCCGTAGTTGGTAAAGCCGCAAATTCTATTCGCCATATCGGTTCATCTCAATTATCCCGCGCTCACTGGATGAGATCTCTCCGGCAAGCCAGAGCTGTGGGGTGAAGGTCTCATCGAATGTAGTGAGCACGTTGTAGAATATAAAATGCGTGGGTGGTCAGTAACATTAAGACTGTTCACGGCATCGAGCGTCTCGGCGGTTGGTTCGTAGCAGCCCCGATTGTGATCCTGCCGCCGCGACGCGGGTTGGAGACATTAAGGTGGCCACCGCACCGCCACGGAGCAAAATATACCGATGTCGATCTATCTAACAGTTCTTGATGAAGTCGATGCCGTTCAGGCGCAGACCGTTTGTCATGCGCGCCCCCACAACGAAGACCTTACGTATTCTTCAGCGCGACGCGGAATTCGGCTTCGGTCTTGGCCTTGACCTCGTCGAGCGAGACGCCGTCGGCAAGCTCGATCAAGGCCATGCCGCCGTCACCGTGCTTGTCGATGGTGAAGACGGCGAGATCGGTGACGATCATGTCGACGACGCGCTCGCCGGTCAGCGGCAGGTTGCACTTCTTCAAGAGTTTCGGGCCGTCCTTGGCCGAATGCTCCATCACCACGACGACGCGCTTGACGCCGGCGACGAGATCCATCGCGCCGCCCATGCCCTTGACCATCTTGCCGGGGATCATCCAGTTGGCGAGATCGCCGTTCTGGGCCACCTGCATGGCGCCGAGGATCGAGAGATCCATGTGGCCACCGCGGATCATGCCGAAGGAATCCGCGCTGGAGAAATAGGCGGTCGACGGCAATTCGCTCACGGTCTGCTTGCCGGCGTTGATAAGGTCGGCGTCCTCTTCGCCCTCATAGGGGAACGGGCCCATGCCGAGCATTCCGTTCTCGCTCTGAAGGCTGACGTCGACGCCGTCCGGGATGTAGTTCGAGACCAGCGTCGGGATGCCGATGCCGAGATTGACGTAGTAGCCGTCACGCAATTCCTTAGCTGCGCGCGCAGCCATTTGTTCGCGGGTCCAGGCCATCAGACTTCAACTCCAGTGCCGGCCGCCGGCGCGCTCGCCGGGCGCGGGCGGGTGTTGCGGAATTCAATGCGCTTCTTGGCCGTGCCGACCTCGACGATGCGCTTCACGAAGATGCCGGGCGTGTGGATGTGGTCGGGATTAAGTTCACCGGCCGGAACCAGATGCTCGACCTCGGCCACCGTGACCTTGGCGGCGGTCGCCATCATCGGGTTAAAGTTGCGTGCGGTCTTGCGGTAGATGAGGTTGCCGGCAGTGTCGCCCTTCCAGGCATGCACGATGGTGAGGTCGGCGAACAGGCCGCGCTCCATCAAATACTTCTCGGCGTCGAACTCCTTCACTTCCTTGCCCTCGGCGATCAGCGTGCCGACGCCGGTCTTGGTGTAGAAGGCCGGGATGCCGGCGCCGCCGGCGCGGTTGCGCTCGGCCAGCGTGCCCTGCGGATTGAAGTCGAGTTCCAGCTCGCCGGCGAGGAATTGCTGGGCGAACAGCTTGTTCTCGCAGACATAGGACGAAATCATCTTCTTGATCTGGCGGGTTTCCAGGAGGCGGCTGAGCCCGATGCCGTCAACGCCGGCATTGTTGGAGACCACCGTCAGGCCCTTGACGCCGGAGTCGCGGATCGCATCGGAGAGCACCTCGGCAATGCCGCAAAGGCCGAAGCCGCCCGACATGATCATCATGCCGTCTTTGAGAATGCCGTCGACAGCCGACTTCGCGTCAGGATAGACCTTGTTCAAGAATGATTGACCTGATGGAGGGGCGCCAGAGGGCCGGAGACGCCAACAGCGAGGCCGACTAGGTACGCTTAGGTATAGGAAGAAAATCGACCGCTGTTGCCATTGGCGCGCATGCATCCGGCTATTTTTTTCTTTGTTGCAGGACTTCCTCAACGGAGTGGAGGACGGTCAGTTCGTGCCGTGATCAATCGCTTTCCGGCCTGCTTCGTCAGGTCAGCTACGTTAGGCTTTAGTGCAACCACCTTCCGAGCTCGCGACTGATGCGAACGCATTGCCAAAGCGGCTCGATCAGCGTAACGGCGCGTTTACGAAAACATCAAGACGCTCGGACATCGGCCCGTCATCGGTTCAACTCGGAAGATCGGATGGACCGGGACCATCTCTGGCATCGGCAGGGCGGTGCCAGCAACACCGTCCTCGCCGCCGTCGGCTGCAACTTCCGTCGCCCCATCCGATGACTCGAGCTCTTGTTGCACCAAATCCTCGTCCAGCTCATCCCCCGACATCAGCTCGCCGCGAGCTGAAGTGCGGGCTCTTCACGGACGACGGTCTACAAAGCCGAATCCCCGAATATGCGGGAGGCAACGCGCGGTCCCGGCGGGCATGGGCGCAATAGCGCTGTTGCCGATACGTTTCGGCTCCTTGTTGATCCCAACCGTTCTGAGCCTACGATTGACGCGGTGCTTGCCTTAAAAACGCTACGACCGCCGCCCCATGTTGACCCGATAAAGAGGCAAAGGTGCCGGTCATGAGAAGCGCGCAGGACTCCATATATTTGAAGTTGGCAAATTACCTTTCTTTTGAATCTGGATTGTGGGCTGGAATAATCGTCGGAGCAACGGCGATAGAGCTGGCATCGAAAAGAACTACTGGATCGGCTGCTTGCCTGACGACATGAATGCAAGAGCTACCACGGCCGATGCGCATCAAGCCAATGCTTCCACCCGGCTCAATCATCTTCTGACGCTCGGCCGGCTCGAGCGTGATGGCTATGCACCCGTTCTGAGGCATTGAATCCAAAACGGCCTTCGGCGGGCATGCCGAAGGCCTTCTTGGGGGTCAATACTTCTGCTTGGAATATGTCAGTGACTCAGAAGCTGCGCGTGGCGACGAGCTGGATCGCCAAGCTACGTTGGTCCTTCAGCTCATACACCCCAGCCGGTTTTGCGATACCCGATTGCAGCGGCAGAACAACCGTGCTTCCGCTCGCGTATTTCTGGTCAATCATGCTGTAGTCGAGTTCTGCCGCGAAGGATAGATTCTTAACCGGTGTCCAAACGGTTCTTGTACCGACAACAGCATAGTTGAAATCGGGGTTACAACCGGAGGCCCCACTGGAAAGTGCGAGACTCGCGACGAATGCACCACAGATGTATCCCTTAGCTGTGCTGTTGTAGCGCACAGCGCCAAATCCACCGAAGATGCTGCTAGACCAGTGTGGATCCCAATTGTGGTTGTACGCGCCATTGAAGCCGTACGCTGTGGTCAACTCCTGGCCAGCGCCTGCAACAAATACGGAATCGGAAGCACCAGCGATTCCAAGGCTCTGATAAGCACCCGCCATGCTCGTACCACCATACCTCGCGAAGCTTGTCAGTGTAGAATCATGGAAGACATAACGGGTTGCGCCCTTCGCATATACGCCCGTCATATTGATCGAGTCTCCGGGGCCGGTCGGGATATTTTTGATGGACAGCGCCAGCTGACCAGCCCAGCCCCACTTGTCGCTCGGATAGCCGGTGAGCTCTGTCGCGCCATGGTAGGCGGCATGGTTGTCGTGCGCGGCGAGCGACGCTTGAAAGAGGCCCCAAGACTGATCAATGCGAAGGCTCGCGATGAGGTCTGGAGCCCGCGAACCGCCAATATCGTTGGCACCGTACGTGCCGGTCGCAAGACCTGCAGCCGTCGCGGCGCTCACGTTCCAGATGTTGGATTGGTCATGCTGGACCTGATCCTGAGCCGAGAACGAGGCCGTGATGCCCTGGCCGAAGTCAGCGGTATAGCTGACTTGGTTCACTTGGTCGTAAGCGCTGCTGCCCGGGAGTTCAGCGTAATTCCCGGGATACTCGCTCCAGGGCGTAGAAAACTGAGAGATCGCCTTGCCGAACGTAAAGCCGGCGAACTGGATAAAGGCCGTCCAGACGGCGAGCTGACCGCCACCAACGGTTGCGTTCGTTCCGACGCTGTTGTAGGTCGTTGCACCTCCTGTTAGACCCGTACCCGCACCGTTGTAGCCACCCGTTGTCCATTGAAACACAAGTTCGGAGAAGGTTCGAACCACGCCGTACTCGGTTGCGGTCCGCGTATCAACAGTCAGATATTGACGCGCCCGATACGTATAGTAATTGCTCAAGCGGTTCGCCGCACCACCAACGCCCGAGTCCGCGTTAACGCCCATGCTATTGGTGTTCAGCATCATCCAAGCACGCAAGTAACCACCGAGCTTGATGCAAGTGTCAGTGCCCGGCATATAGTAAAATCCGGCGCCATATAACGAGCAGATCTTCACGTACTCGACGGCCTTCGCCTTCACCGGAAGATCGGCGGCTTGCGCGCCGACGCCTGCAAGCATTGCCGCAGAGCCAGCTATGAGATACTTCGCAATTTTCATGGTGGTCCCCCTTTGGCGCGGATCTCCCATCCGCCAATCTGGCTTGATTAACCCAGCCCAAAAGTCGAGATTCCCTGATGTGAGGCCCCGCAAGCCGGAATTCTGCGCAAATTTGGAGAATTCGAATATCTGCGACCCATCCGCATGAGTCACGAAGCCTAGACTTCTCTTGCCTGGCGACCGTCTTCATCCAACCGAACCTCCTCGATGCGCTTTCGGAGGCCGTGGCTGACGGCATGGCTGCTGTGCCGGGTCGGTCGCCAGTCGATCGCAGAGCTGCAGCCGCTGGTGTTCTGTGCAATGCGGCGTCGCGTTCATCGAGCGCAGCTCGTTGACGAAGTCTTCTGCATCGTAGGCTTTGTCGGCGCCAACCGTGGTCGCTGTTGGCCGGTCGGCACGACGCTCCTCATCTGCAGCGTGACCACTTGTTCAGCACGCCCGTTCGCCAGCGTCAGGCAGGCGTCGACCAGCAGGGCGTGCCGGCTTTCGATCAGCCCATGCGCGGTGAAGCAGTACAGCGTGGCGTCGGCATCGGTGATCGAAGCATGGTGTGGCTGGAGCTTTTCTAGCCATGGAAGTCCGCTACGATATTGCGGCCGCCCCTTGCGCCGGCGCTCACCGGAGCCATTGTTCGCTACGCTCTTCATCATCTAGGCCTGGCGTCCGCCGTCGACCGAGAAGTCATCGCTGCACCCGAGCTTTTTCGCCCTGGGCTGCGCGAGTAGCGGTGCGAGGAACTTGGCCGCGATTTCGCCTTCCAGCAGCCGAGGCGGTTCCGGGAATGCAGAAAAATCACCGCCAATCGGCGCAAGAATCCGAATATGTGACCGCGTGTAGCAAAGATGCCCTTGCGTCGACGCTCTTGCGTTCGCCCCGCAAGATCCAAGCGGTTCTATAACCGCCTCAGCGAACTCGTTGGTCTTTGCGGTGAGCCGCCACTCTTCCCGGCAAGCCTTATACGACCGCCTGTTCGCCTCGGCGGCTTCTGATCAGTCTGTCTGCATAGAGAAAGATGACGGCACGTGGCTTACCTACGCCGAACTCGCTGCGCTCAGCGGCCAACTCGCAAGTTATCTGGTCAGCATTGGTATCGGCCCCAACCACCGCGTCGCAGCTAAGATAGAAAAGTCCGTCAAGGCGGTCGCACCTTATCTCGCGACGCTCCGCGCTGGCGCGGCGTATTTGCCGCTTAATACCGCATATACGCCAGCGGAAACCGAATATTTCGTCCGCGACGCGCGATCGACACTGATCGTGTGCGATCCGCGCGAGCAGGCTGACCTGCTTTCCATTGCTGCAAGGCTGGCGCGCGGGTCGAGAAGCTCGATCAGCAGGGTAAAGGTACGCTCATGGACGCCGCAGTGAGCTTGCCCGCGGATTTCGATACGATGCCGCGTGCGACAGACGATCTTGCAGCCATCCTCTACACCTCGGGCACGACCCGGCAGGTCCAAAGGTGCCATCTTGAGTCATGGCAATCTGGTATCGAATGCTCTGACGCTGGTTGAGCAATGGCGTTACTCGAAGGGGGATGCCCTAGCATTACAGTTGCGTTGTTTGAAAATGTCTGAATCCATGGGTAACCATGATTCGGAGGTCGTGGACGCCAGCAGCGTCGATCGAGGAGACGCTTGCGTTGTGGGCGGCGTCGCTTCGAGAGATCAAGAAACGGATACGTCCGTTGTTCACGCAAGAGCGTGTGGCGACGAATGCAGGCCTGTTCCTGGAAGGTCTGCTCGGAGATGAGCAGCGCAAGACCGGTTGGATGCGGGCGGAGGCGGCTGGCGATCCCGGCCCATGGCGGCAGCAGGCAATTCTGGGCCGTGGGGATTGGGACGCTGATGCCC
>NZ_VSSR01000087.1 GCF_008123515.1 Bradyrhizobium cytisi | reverse complement strand
TCGCGTTGTGTATGCGCTCGAAGACCTGACGGCGTGGGTTGACCGAGGCGCCAAAACGTCCACCAGCGATCCTGGTGCAGGCACAGTCCTGCCCGCGAAACGGCACACACCGATTCCGTATGCGGGCAAGGAGCGGCGCTGAACTATGCCGGAGAGCAACTCAACTGCAGCTGGGAGGCGGCGGTCAGAGCGCGACCAACTCGATCTGTTTCGCGCGCTTCCTGGCGATCTCGCTCCACGGGACGCGCAAGACTTGATGGCGTATCCATTCTTTTCGCTGGCAAAGTCGAAGCGGATCGTTCCGATCGACTTCCGCGCAGGCACCATCACCATCCGTGTCGAAGCGGTGCCGGAACATGGCCTGGCGACGATCTGGGACGCGGACGTTTTGATCTGGGCTGCCTCGCAGATTGTCGAGGCGCGTGACGCCGGCTTGAAAACGTCCCGGCTGATGGCAGCGACCCCTTACGAGATCCTGACCTTCGTCGGCCGCGGCACCAGCGTACGCGACTACGACCGCCTCAAGGCTGCGCTCGACCGATTGCAATCAACCAGCGTCATGACCTCAATCCGGCAGCCGACAGAACGGCGGCGGCACCGCTTCTCCTGGATCAACGAATGGAAACACACAAGCGATGCGCACGGGCATGCCCGTGGGATTGAGCTGATCCTACCCGATTGGTTCTACACGGGCGTTCTAAACGAATCGCTCGTGCTGACCATTGACCGCGCGTATTTCGATCTGACCGGTGGACTGGAACGTTGGCTCTATCGCCTCGTCCGCAAGCACGGGGGTCATCAGCATGGCGGCTGGAGCTTCGGCCTCGTGCACTTGCATGCCAAGTCCGGGAGCCTCTCGCCGCTCAAGCACTTCGCCTACGACCTGCGCCAGATCGTGCATCATCAGACCTTGCCGGGCTATCGGCTGGCTATCACACACGACCTGAATGGCGAAGAACGATTGAATTTCGCACCCGTGCCGATCAGCCCGCCTACGCAGCGGCTGCGAAAGCGTGGCGTTATCAGCCCTGCGGGGGATAAGCTGTGAATTCGCTCGTGCTATTAGGGACCAGAACCCTCGTGCCATCGGGGACGCGATGCTCGTGCTATCGAGGACCGGAATCAGAGCTAAGGTTCTGCGGCGCCAAGACTTCCTGCTCCCGTAACTTTACTAACGTACTGACACTAACTTCTTGTTGTGAATCAGTGCGTTGTGAACAAGTCGGGCGTGCATGCAGCGAGGATGCCTCATGCGCCCACTCTGTCACGCGCAAAACCGTCCTGCAATGCGAATCTGTTTTCCAATATGCGCGCGCGAGCGCCGTCGCGCGCAAAATTACGCGATCGCCGGCATCGGCATCACCGCATCACGCTCGTCGCATTCCCTTGCGGCAGCTCGCTCCTCGAGGAGAACTCGCTAACGTCCGTGGTTGGCACGGCCGCCACCACATGCCGGAATCTGGAGAATGGACGGTCAGGCTAACCAGCGCCGTACTTGATGGCTTCAAAGGTGTCCATGAAGCCGCCGGCAAGAAAAGTTGCGATCTCACCCACATCCCCGTCTGCTCGGGAGACGCCGCTCCGCCATCGCGGAAGGACAAGGCGCGCGTGGAAGCTGACGGGTCGCGGAGGCCCTTAAGCCGCCGCAGCGACCCGGCCGCGCTTGCCGCCGGCGCCAAACCGGAAGGTCGCGCCATCGATCCAGATCTTGTGCGGCAGCACGGCGAGCGCGCGCGCCACCGCCACCGCCGTCGCCGCGCGCTTCAGACCCTTCTTCCTGGCCAGCCGCAGGCCCCACAGCCGCAGCTTGAAGTCCTTTGGGATCCGCGTGAGGATCACGATCGCCGCCTCGTCCAGCATCGCTCGCGTCAGCTCATCGCCGCATTTGGAGATGCTGCCGATCCGGCCGGTCTGGCCGGATTGATAGCGCCGCAGCGTCACCCGACATGGGCGCCGACATTGGTCGACTTCTTGAATCGCACCGGATTATCGATGGTGGCGCGGAACGTCAGCGCCACGAGCGCGCCGACACCGGGGACGGTCATCATCCGCAGCACCGCGCTGTTGCTGCGCGCCGCCACCAGCGCCAGGCGGTGCAGTTTGGCCAATTGCAGCCGCATCGCGCTTCGGGCGTCCAACAGCGGCGCGACGATCGCTTCCAGTTCTCTCTTTCCGGCAACGATCTCGCGCACCCGCGCGTCAAAACGGCCGACCGAGATCTCGCCGACTTTGAGGCCGAACGGAGGCAACAGGCCGCGGATCATGTTCTCCATGTCCAGCACCTTGCCGAGCGTCGCCTTGCGCCCAACCAGCAGCGCTCGCACCGTTTGCGCGCCTTCCTATTTGACGTCGACGCCACGGAACCGACCGGTCCGCACCATCTGCGCAATGCCTTTGGCGTCGTTGCGATCGGTCTTCTTCAGCATCGCGTTCGGCGCCGCCTTGGCGTGCTTGGTCTCAATGCAGATCACGGGAACGTCCTTTTCGCTCAAAGCCGTGAACAGCCAGGCAGAATAGGACAACGCCTCAAGCCCGCCGCGCTTCCGCTGGAGTGTCCACTCCGCGAGACACAGCTTAGTCGAGTCCGGATCGGCCTCGAGCGTCGCTTCCTGGACGACGTTGCCGTCGCCGTCCACCACGCAAACATTTGTAGCCTGCAGCGACACGTCGAGCCCTGCACAAAATTCCGTCGTTCGTCTCTACCATTCTCCGCCGGAACGCGCCGCCAGCTCCGTTCCCGGACAGTCGCGAAGCATCATCTCCGCAATCCCGCCGGCGAGAGGACACAAGTCACTACCTCGGCTAACCTGCAATGCTTCGGATTCCTTCTAACGGATTGGAGCCTCGCCGACGTAGTCCTTTGCAGCAGGACTGCTGCAAGCCATCGGCGACCACGATCCATCGAAGCATCATTGCAGCCGTCCTGCCGACGCCAAGGCTCTTCGTGCGGTGCCAGCGAAGCGCATCATTGGCACGCCAAAATCCATCTCAACAATATGGAGCAGTCAGGTGAGCGACCTCACAACTGTTGAGCTCTTGTGGCTCGAGAAGCGGATCGAAAATCGAATCCGGTTCGGTAAACCTGCATCAGAAAAGATCGTTGACCATCACCGGCGCATTCTCTCATTTTTGCCCGGCAGCATCTTCGCCTTCGTGCGCTGGACGTCCAACGACTTCGGAACCATCCTGTCTCGGATCGATATTTTGCGCGCAGTCGCGCCAGGGCAGCGATACTCAACCGTGCCTTGGGTCAGTCCCGGCGGCGAAAGCCTGCTGCGATTAGCTGGTTGGCCAAAGGTCGAGCGCGTTCTGCAGTTGATCGACGCCGTGGAGTCACTTGCCATCGATCCTGCCGATGTAGCCCCTGACTATTGGCATCATGCCCACAACCGTCTTTCCGTCAACGAAAAGCCACGAGCTTATACCCGTGCACGCCACCAGGCGTGGCTTCATCGGCGCAGGATGGCACTCTGATGGGACGGCTTGGGAACATTCTTGCGATGTGTGGGGCCACAATACTCGCGCTCTGGCCAATCAACAACTCCTCACCATTGTACATCTGGAATGCTTCGGACAGCGTTCCGATCGGCCTCTATCGCTTGCAAGAGGCCGGACGGTTGTACGTCACTGAGCTCGTGGCGGTTCGAGCGCCAGACCCGCTCGCGACTTTTCTAGACCTCAACGGCTATTTGCCGAGCGGTCTTCCAATGCTCAAGCGCGTGCTGGCGCTACCTGGCCAAAGCGTCTGCAGAACGGGCCTCACGATCATTGTCGACAGCATACAGATGGGTGAGGCAAGCGAGCGCGATCGCCGCGGCCGACCCTTGCCGGTCTGGCAGGGTTGCCGCGTCATTGCTGAGGGCGAAGTGTTTCTCATGAACTGGCAGTCCGCGGACTCGCTAGACGGCCGATATTTCGGCCCCCTGCCGAGATCGGCCGTCATTGGGCGAGCGCTCCCGGTGTGGACCAGAGAGAAGTGACAATGCCGGATCTCCCCTCTTGGCCTGTCATTTCTCCATGCGGCTGGTCGCAACATCGTTTCTCCGTCTCGGCCAGCTTCTCGAGAATCGGCGCGCATTGCCGCAGGATCGGGCGGCCTCGAGGCCGGCTGGGAGAAACGTTGTACTTGGCGGCTGTCCGCACAATGGGATGTGGGGCCGCTGCTTGCTCTTTGGGAATTCTGCTGACGTTCGGACCGCCCTCGACCGCTAGAGCGGAGCTCGCATCGCGCGCACCAGCTGCGCAATACACAACCCTGCTTCCTAGCCTTGCATACGCGGCCTTCGTGACCGAAGCCTCCCATCGGTTCGCGATCCCGGAGCGTTGGATCAATGCCGTGATGCAGGTCGAAAGTGGCGGTAATACGCACGCCATATCGCCCCAGGGAGCGCTCGGGCTGATGCAAATCATGCCCGCGACTTGGGTCGAACTGAGCGCCCGTCACGATCTTGGTATCGATCCGTTTGATCCGCACGACAACATTATGGCTGGGACAGCGTACCTTCGCGAGATGCTCGACCGGTTCGGATCGGGAGGGTTTCTTGCAGCCTACAATGCGGGACCGAAGCGGTACGAGGAGCATTTGACGAAAGGCCGATCCCTTCCAGATGAAACGCAGACCTATGTAGCCAGAATAACGCCATTGAGCGGTCTTGAGCAGCGCAAGAACGGTGGTTCGGCCGCCAGACGAGTCGTCCTGTGGCAGCAGGCGCCAGTTTTTGTTGATC
Organism: Bradyrhizobium cytisi; assembly: GCF_008123515.1. Taxonomy (GTDB): domain Bacteria; phylum Pseudomonadota; class Alphaproteobacteria; order Rhizobiales; family Xanthobacteraceae; genus Bradyrhizobium; species Bradyrhizobium cytisi. The sequence continues at coordinate 57,723 of NZ_VSSR01000087.1, read as the reverse complement.
GATGCGGCAGCTCATCCGTTTCCGACAGCTGTGCACCAGGAGTGCGCACAATGAATTCGTCGACGCCAGCGACTAAAGCGGTTGCCACTGCAATCGTACCTCGCGCGACGGGGCTGTTTGTGCATCGATCAGTCAAGGTGCAGTTGCCATGATAGCAATCGCAGTTCGTCGCATGGCCTCTAAGGTTCTCGCACCTTTGAGAATGGTCGGGAGGGAGCAGGGGGGAGCCGACCGGCGAGGGCAGGATAAAAGCCGCAAGGTGCGGCCGGTCGGTTGTGCGAGAAAGTGTATCGATTTCAATGATCAAGTAAACATTACGGGGACTCAGAGCAAGGTTCATCTTTCCCCAAGGCGCTGTTCTTACACGGCTTTCGGTACCTTGCGGCAGCCGGAATGACGCGTGACGATGATCTTCGGATCCGTCCCGGCCGTATCCGTTCCACGCGCGCGCCCCGGACAAAGCCCTTTTTGGCGCAGGCACTCACAGCCGCTCAGAAGGCCGGCGGCCTCTCGCGCGGCAAGCATGGCCATGGCCGTAAATTTGGACGCGGCCGCGCCGCGAGCATCGCTGCGGCGCGGCTTCTCAACGCCCGCGCCCGGGGCGCAATGGTCAAGGCGCGGGTGGTGCGGCGGACGCGTTCGCCGGGCGCGTTGCGCGCCCATATCGGTTACCTGCAGCGCGATGGGGTCACGCGCGACGGCGCTCCGGGCAAACTATTCGACGCTGCGGGGGACGATGCGGACGGTCGCGCCTTCGTCACGCGTTGCGAGGGTGACCGCCATCATTTTAGGTTCATCGTCTCGCCTGATGATGCTGGTGAACTTGACAGCCTGCGTAGCTTCACTCGGGAGCTGATGGACCAGGCCTCGCGCGACCTTGGCACACGGCTTGACTGGGTCGCGGTCGACCATTGGAATACCGAGCATCCGCACATTCACATCCTCGTGCGGGGCCGTACGGATGACGGTGCCGACCTCGTCATCAGTCGCGATTATATCGCTATGGGCCTACGCGCCCGCGCCAGCGACCTTGTCACGCGCGAACTTGGCCCTCGCTCGGAGCTCGAGATCCGCCAGAGCCTTGAGGCGGACATGACAGCCGAACGCTGGACCAGGCTCGACCGGGCGCTTGCCCGGGAAGCGGGGACGGCGGACGGCGTCATCGATTTGAGGTTAGAGCGGGATGCCGGGCGCGATCCATTGCGGGAAATTCGGATCGGGCGGATGAGGACGCTCGAGCGGCTCGGCTTGGCGGAACCTGCGGGGCCCGCGGTCTGGGTCCTGGCCGCCGATGCGGAGGCGAGGTTGCGCGCGCTTGGCGAGCGCGGTGAGATCATCAAGCGGCTGCACAAAAGCCTCACGCGGGACGGCGCCAGCCGCGCCCTCGCATCCTGGGCACTCGAGGGCGAAAGTCATGGCGAACCGATCGTCGGCCGACTCATCGCGCGCGGGCTTGATGACGAGCTCAATGGCACCGCCTTTGCCATTGTCGATGGGATTGACGGGCGCGTGCATCACGTGAAGCTTCCTGACCTCGAGGCGGCCGGTGATGGGCCGATCGGCGGGATTGTGGAACTGCGCCGGTTTGCGGACGCCCGTGGTCGGACACGGATTGCGCTCGCGGTTCGCTCGGAACTCGTTCTGGACCAGCAGGTCGCGGCGGACGGAGCCACGTGGCTAGACCGGCAGCTCGTCGCGCGAGATCCTGCCGAGCTCTCCCGCAATGCGTTTGGCGCCGAGGTTCGTGCGGCACTCGAACAGCGCATCGATGTGTTGGCCGACCAAGGGCTCGCCCAGCGCGATGGCAACAAGGTTCGGCTAAGCCGCAATCTGGTCGACACCCTCCGGGATCGCGAACTCGACGTCGTCACACGACGCCTCACGGAGGAAACGGGCCTTCCGCACTTGCCATCTGATGCAGGCGAGCAGATTTCGGGGGTTTATCGTCGGCGCCTGTCGTTGGCCTCGGGGCGCTTCGCGATGATCGACAACGGCCTCGGCTTTCAGCTTGTGCCCTGGTCGCCTTCGCTCGAGCGGGAATTGGGCAAACAGGTCAGCGGCATCGCCGGTCCAAGCAGCGTCAACTGGGACTTCGGGCGCAAGCGTGGCCTATCGCTCTGACCTGAGGTCCTGGCGCTGCACTGCGCCCGATTGCAGGGCGGGCGAGACTTGGTTGCCCCCGTGTGGACTGGTCAAGACGGAAAAATGGGAGAGGAGCGACAGTGAGCAGCGAATGGCAAATGGAGGATCTACCGTTCTGGACCTATCTCTTTATCGCCTCCGGGTTCCCTCGACCTTGGTGGCGCTCGATCATCGACTGGACGCACCTGTGTGGAAAAATGCGCCGTTCATCGTAAGCTTGCTGAGACTCGTCAGCCTCTCATCGGCCAAATCGGCTAGCCGGACCCTTCGAATCTACATGGCCATCCCGTGTCGCGGAAACGGCATGGGACTTTCGATCTTGAAGTGATCGGAAGGTGTCTGGCTGTGGCGTGATCGCAGTCCAGTACTTCCGTGCGTGCTGGTCCGGATGCCGATGGTCAGATGCTCTGCAGAAGAGTCCGCCGCTTCGCTCACCGCCTTCCCGTTCGCCAGAGTCAAGTTTGCTGTACACAGTTGTGGGGTGTCATGGAGCGGGCGAATAACGGTTTCAACCTGCTCGACTATGGAGGCATTCGCGCGAGGTTATCCGTGTACGCAGGCCGGCGAGCAATCGGAAGTCCGGCAAGCCAGCTTGAGGATAGGCGAACTGCAACCGATTCGCGCAATGAGGATTTGGCAAACGCTAGTCGCCTGTCCTTCCAGGGAGACCGCAAGAGCTGACGTGCAACATCCGAGCATCTGGCTGGCCAAAACAATAGGGCGGCAATAGCCGACCGGCTGGAGGAGGGACTCGCTCGATGCCGATGTGCGGGAGTATCTCGATGAAGGTCGGCCCAGCACTATCGTCTCGCCGGTGAATAAGCTCCTGCCGGGCTGCCCCCCCCCCCATGATTCTTGTACTCCGCGAGCCCCCGCCTCACGCCGATTCAATCCGCGAACGCCCGCCTCATCAATAGCCACGCCGCACGCTCTCTTGATCGGGCGCGGAGCTTAGGGGAGACGCGAGCTAGCGTTCCAGGCATCCATAACCCGGAGCCTCGCTTCGCGAAGGCCGGCCGGTTCGCCTCGAGCGACAGCGTGGTACGAGTTGATTTTCTCAACATCCAAGTGCCGATCACGCGAAGCTGGTTAAGACGGTTCTTTGAGAAGACCTGTTCTAGGCCGAGCGAACATTCTCGGCCCAAACGCCGCTTCCTGATCTCACCCTCCGATCCCTTCGCTAGGGCGCGCGCGACTACGAGAAACGTAAGCCTCTGATTGTAGCGAACAGGTCGATGGTGTCGATATCGGCAAGCCATGTCTGCGACAAAAATCATTTGGCATCAGGTGATCCTGGTTTGCCTGATCGCGTTCACCTTCATGTGGGCAGCAACCGAATGGACCGCTTATCAGCTTGCGTTCCAGCCGCAGCTTGGACCGGCCTGGTTCAGGTTAGGGACTTGGCCCATCTACCAGCCGTTTGCCTTCTTCATCTGGTGGTTCGAATTCGACGCTTACGCCCCCACGATATTCCTCCAGGGGGGTGCCATCGCCGGAAGTGGTGGGATCGCGGCAGTCGCCGCAGCGATGGTGCTTTCGGTCTTGCGCGCGCATGAGGCCCGCGATGTCACGACTTACGGATCAGCGCGTTGGGCCGATACGGGCGAGGTCAAACGGGCGGGGCTGCTAGGCGCCGATGGCCTCGTGCTCGGGCGTTTCGATGGTCGATATCTTCGCCATGATGGACCTGAGCACGTGCTCTGCTTTGCGCCTACCCGTTCGGGCAAGGGGGTCGGCCTGGTCGTTCCAACTCTGTTGACCTGGCCGCGCTCGGTGATCGTCCACGATATCAAGGGCGAGAATTTCCAGTTGACCTCGGGATGGCGCGCGCGCCTTGGAGATGTACTCTTGTTCGACCCGACAAACGCGGCTAGCGCCGCCTACAATCCCCTTCTTGAGATTCGCCGTGGTGATTGCGAAGTACGAGACGCCCAAAACGTGGCGGATATCCTCGTCGATCCCGAAGGGGCGCTCGAGCGCCGCAATCATTGGGAAAAAACCAGCCATTCTCTGCTCGTCGGCGCTATCCTGCATGTCCTCTACGCTGAAGCTGACAAGACACTTGCCGGCGTTGCCAGATTCCTTTCGGACCCGTGCCGCCCGATCGAGACCACGCTAAATGCCATGCTTGCGACGCCTCATCTTGGTGATCGCGTTCATCCCGTCGTCGCTTCAGCTGCGCGAGAGCTGCTTAACAAGAGCGAGAACGAGCGGTCGGGCGTACTGTCGACCACAATGAGCTTCTTGGGCCTTTATCGCGATCCGGTCGTCGCCAAGGTCACCGCGCGGAGCGATTGGCGCATTCGCGATCTCGTCGACAGGCCGCAGCCCGTTTCGCTTTATCTCGTCGTGCCGCCATCCGACATCGTCCGCACAAAACCCTTGATGCGGCTCATCCTCAATCAGATCGGGCGGCGCCTGACGGAGAGCCTGGATCCCGACCGGCGCCGCCAAAAGCTCCTCATGATGCTCGACGAGTTTGCAGCCCTTGGCCGGCTCGACTTCTTCGAGAGCCAGCTTGCCTTCATGGCTGGTTATGGCATTCGCAGTTTCCTGATTACTCAGAGCTTGAATCAATTAGAACGCGCCTATGGGCCGAACCACGCGATCCTCGACAATTGCCACATCCGGATCGCCTTCTCCACGAATGACGAACGCACCGCCAAGCGCGTCTCGGATGCGCTGGGGACCGCGACCGAACTGCGCGCCATGAAAAACTATGCCGGGCATCGCTTAAGCCCCTGGCTTGGACACTTGATGGTGAGTCGGCAAGAAACGTCCCGTCCGCTCCTGACGCCCGGCGAAGTCATGCAGCTCTCATCGAAAGAGGCGATTGTGATGGTTTCGGGCCTCCACCCTCTGCGCGCCACCAAGGTTCGTTATTATGAGGACCCGCAATTTCAGAAGCGAATCTTTAAGCCCGCTAACACAGGAACGATTCTCTTGTCCATGCGCCCGGATGAGGACTGGTCAGGGCACCCAAGCGCTGCACCCTCGATCGAATTGGTTGCGCCTCGGCAGCGAAAGCGTAGCGATCCGAATGGGGGGCTGCGGCGCGAGCCAGAATTGCCGCAGCACGAGGAGATCGAAATCAAGGCACCCCTTGCGGAACATGAGTTCGATGCTGGTCCCGATGAGCCCGACGCAGATGCGGTCCAGGCACAAGCCTTAAGCCGCGCAATGCAGGGAGTAGCGCGAGCGACCAGCCTCGACCCTGACGATGGCATGGACCTGTGAGCGGGCTAAATTGGTGAAAAAGATTCAGCTCAGCGTCTACCTTGATCCGCAGACATTCAGAACGCTTGACGTCTTCGCAGAGCGTCGTGGCCAGCCCAAGTCGCTGGTCGCAGAGGCCGCGATCGCGTCATTTCTCTCTCCTGACGATTCCGACCGACGCGAGGCGGTTGTTGCCAAGCGGCTGGATCGGATCGCGCGGCTGCTCGAACGTCTCGAACGCAATGACACCATCATGCTGGAGACGCTCGCCCTGTTCATCCGCTTCTGGTTGACGTCGGTGCCGGCGTTACCGGAACAGTCTAGTCCAGCCGCCCGAGCCAAAGGCGCCGAACGTTATGATCGGTTCATTGAAGCACTCGGCCGAAGGCTTTCCAGCGGATCAACCGTTCTGAAAGAGGTGAGCTTCGATTTGAACGCCGAAATTCCAGAGTAATTCGATCAACCGCCGGAGCGGGCGGACGATGCAGGACTACAAGGGAATTTGCGAGGGTGATCGCGCCGAGTACATTTCGGCCGCAAACAAGGATAGGGCTAAATCGAACGGAGCGAGCGCGTTAGATCAGGGTCGACGGCAGATATCTGAGGGGGCAGGCTGCATGACATCAATGCTGAAATCTGAAGCGAGTTGAGACGAGGTCCGGCCTCCATCCGAGCTGCCGCTCAATTGAGTAACGCCGCTTGCTTGAGCAAGCGCAAGCCTCTCCAGCCTTCGCAAGGTCTTCTTAATGGTTGCCCCTACCAGTTTTTGCGGATTGCACGGCAGGTCCTCTGTGTTAGCAATCCACATTGTCCGGCCTGACTTCGCGAACACAATGTCGAAAAATGCGACAACCTACACTACCCAAAGATCAGCGATCGGTGCGACGTGATCCATTTACGTCAGATAGCAATCAGGCGGTGCCTGAGACCGCCTGCAATAGGTTTCGGCCTTCAAAAGGGACGCGAACTAAATCGTCCCCTTTCGATGAAAGGGGCAACTGGGCCAAGAGAAGCACATTGGCTTGGAGCCGTTCAATGAGGCCCAATTCCCCCGGGTTGCGACGATGGCCAAGCATCCTCACACCAAGATCAATCTGATCAGCTCTCTCTCGCCTTGCGACCAGACGGCGTTACGCAAGCAGAGTTGCGCAAGGCCACGGGATGGAAGCTTGTCCCGATGCCTCTGATCGCCAAGCGGTGCAAGATGCAGCTGATTTCCCAACGTGAGAAGGGCAACGTCACTCGCAAGAATGGCAGGATCGCCAGCAAGAGCGGCCACTTCGCCACGTACCACATGATGGCGCATCATTCGACTACGGCAGTAGCCGACGCGACTACCCACACAGCGGGCAGAAAGCCTTATCCCTCAATGCATAAGCCAAGCGAAGGAAAAACGCGTCATGAGCCAAAGTCCTGCAGGGCGTTGCGCAGCTATCCAGACAGGGAGCTATTGCCGCTTTTCGCGCCGGCTATCCCGCTTCGAAGGAATGCGCGAAACGATCATAGCTCATTTCGATGCCAATGCCGAAATCGCGAAACTCGGCTCGCTCGCGGAAGCAACGCAGCAGAGCTTTGACGTCTTGAACGTCAATTTCCGCAGATCCTATTTCGACGTTCAGAAGGCATTGGGTCTGATGCACAACGGCAGCGCGATCGTTTTCACGTCTTCTTTGTCCGATCAGGCCGGAATCGCGGCCACATCGACCGTATCGGTAACGAAGGCTGTACGGCGCAACTTCACGCGAAGGCTTGGCGCCGAGCTGATCCGCGGAAGCGTCCGGGTAAACGCCGAGAGCTCGGGCGTCATCGAAGGCCCGCCGTTTAGGAGGCTCGGCATTTCCGAGGTCAGCGTGCAAGAACACGGAAAGGCCCTGCGGGAGCAGATATCCGCGAAACACTTCGGAAAGCCGCGGAAGATCGCGACGGGTGACTTTTCTCGCTTTCGACGACGCATCGTACATCACCGGCATCGACGTGGCTGTCGATGGCGGACGCAGCACGCAGCCCTGAGTCCAACAATCCCTGCCGGTGTGCTCGAACCAGCCCCTCCAGACGCCATCAAAGATTCACTACTGTCGCCGCACGGTGCTCCGGGAGGTGCGGGCGCGCCCTCAGTAAACAACCGCAGTTTCAGGGCGCAGCATCCAGGCCTATGCTGGCCAGATGGAGCAATCAGTACTTTTCAGGTGCCCGCGCACCGGCATACACGTGCAGCACCTGCTGACAGGACTTGAGCAGATCGGTCCCGACAGTCATCTGCCGGTTGTTGTCCGGCATGCTCGTCGGTCCATTTGGCGAATGCCTCCACCGGCAAGATGCTCGGCGACCGCAGTGCTTCCGAAGTGCGGTGAGGGCGGTCGACCCGTGACATCCGGCATGCTCACTCCGGTTTGGGTGCGCATCCTTTCCAGGTGTTGGTCGTGTATCGTCCCTGGAAAATCCAGCGCCTTGGAGCCCATGCGAGGGTCGATGCCTGCTGCCGCAGCAGACGTCGCAGCCGGCGCTCTTCGTCAAGCCTCGCCAGCATCTGAGACGGAGCTCACGGCTGGCACGGTGCGGGGAAGCGGCAGCGTGCGTTGAAGGTTGCGGCTGGCCGGCGACGGCTTGCCGAGCTTGGCATCGTATCTCTCGGCCAGCACCAGAAGCCGCTTTCGCGTGTATGGGTCGGCCTTATCGGCCAGATCGCGGGCTCGCTGTGCAAAGCCTGTAGAACTCGACATCCATGATGTGTCCCCACTCGACGCTACCAAGGTCACATTTAAGTACATAGACGGCTCCAACGTCAAGGCGGGCGAGCAGGGTGGGCCCGTCGCAGAATGTTCTGCGACGAGCCTGTAGCAGCCGATCTGGCGCAAGTAAGCTCGCCGTCGGCAGCGGCAATTCACATTGCAGTCCTGCATCAGATCCGGAAGGTGCCCGGAGTGCGGGGGACCGACGAATCTCCTGGCTGGCGGGAGCGGGCACAAGGAGCGCTACGTCTGCAGCCACACCGAGGGGGACCCGCTGCGCGATCCAGCCGTCCGCAAATGGGGCCGACAGTCCCCTGAAGCCTCCCGACAAGTGAGTGGTCGCGCCGGTGCCAGCAGATACATTTCGATGATCCTGAGGGGGCTCGCGCGCGGCGCGCGAACGGTTGTGCATACCGGAAATCGACAAGGCAGGTGTATTCCGTCGCGCGCGCATGAGCTGGTGCGCTTGGTATGAGGCGCATTGGGCGGAAAGGGATGATGCCGGCGCATCCGCGGCGGTCGTTCGCGACGTCGCGGCGCGAGCGCGCCGTCTAGGTCGCGCTGGACTTCTTTGTCCGATCGGTAGCTTTTTCGATTTCAAGCAAGGGTGCAGGTACCGTCCGCGAAATCGCTCGTCTGTCGGCGACCTGATTGGTCTAGAGGGACAACAGGCTAGCACGTGAGCTCTGGCGCTTGTCTTTAGGAGTCTGCCGTTTCTTTCTTTCGGTACGCCAGACTGCGACCAGGATGTTCCCGCGGTTGAAGCGGCATGCGGTCTCGGCCCTTTTGTCGTGCGATATCGCAGGGCGATTCATCGCTTTGACCGAACATCCAGAGCACGCGCGTGCAAGCTCGGGCGGTGTGCAGTCGCAGAGAGAAGGAAGCTGGAGTATGCAGATGAGCGGTGAGCGCCGGAAAGAACCGAGCTCAAGTCGGAATGAAGCTGAGGTGGACGCGCAGCCGAGCCCAAGCGAAGCTCAGCGGACCAGAAAGATCACGATTCAAGTTTCGGAGAGCATTTTCCAGCGACTTGAAGCCGCGACTGACCGCCCAGGGATGGGCAAGAGCGTCGTCGTAGAGGCGGCTCTTGAGCGCTTCCTGGATCCGGCGCCGTCTATAGAGGGTCTTGTTTACGAGGCTATCGAGCGAACGAATGAGCAGGTGCTCAGTCTGCGTACGGACATCGCGATGATCGCGGAAATAGTGGCCCTCCATGCGCGATACCACCTCACGCTGACGCCGCCGATGCCGCCATCAAAGCAGGACGAGGCGTGCGTACTCGGGCTTGAGCGCTTCAAGGCCTTTGCCGAGCAGGTCGACCGTCGGGTACGGCTTGGCCGGCCCTTGCTGCAGGAGACAATTGATCGCGTTGCAAATTCGAGCCGATCCGGGTCTGAAATGGGCGGCGGGGCGTCAGGCGCGCTTGCACGGGCGCCAGTTGAACAAGAAGCCCACCGTGTGGCGGACGTAGGTAAAAAATCGGAAGTGTGTGCTGTCGCCGAGGAGGGCGGCAGCAATGTCAACTTTCGACAGTTGCCAAACGCCTTTTGCTAAAGATAGCCGCGCTCGGAGAAGCACGCGTAGCGATGCCACTGAGCAGATATCACGCGAAAAGCCGGTCAACCGGCCTTGGAGCTGGCGGATCATCTCTTGCGTGTTCCTTCCCTTTGCCGCGGGATATTATCTTTCGTACCTGTTTCGGATGATCAATACGCTCATTTGTGGCCGCCTCGCCTCTGAATTGGAGCTTGGTACGGCCGATTTGGGTCTGTTGACCTCGATCTACTTTCTGATCGTTACCGGCAGCCAGATCCCGCTAGGCATGCTCTTGGATCGCTTCGGTCCGCGCCGGGTCCAAAGTGCGCTCTTGCTGCTGGCCGCCGCAGGCGCTGCGCTTTTCGGATTATCGAGCGGATTCCTGTCGCTTTTGCTTGGTCGCACGATGATAGCGTTTGGCACCGCAGCTTCCCTCATGTCTGGCCTGAAAACAATTGTCCTCTGGTTTCCGAGAGAGCGCGTGGCGCTCGTCAACGGCTATATGATCATGCTGGGTGCACTGGGCGCGGTGACGGCAACCGCACCAGCGGAGGCATTGCTTAACTGGATAGGCTGGCGCGGTCTATTTGAGGTGCTTGCCGTATCCAGTGCCACCACAGCCGCTGCGATCTATTTTTTAGTTCCAGAGCAAGACGCAGCTACGAAGAGCCCTCCAGGGATAGTCAGTCTGAAGACCGTCTATACGGATGGGCGGTTCTGGAGAATTGCGCCGATTTCTTCAACATGTATCGGATCCGCATGGGCCCTGCAGTCCTTGTGGGCAGCGTCTTGGCTGAGCGATGTGGAAGGGTTGGATCGAACAAGCCTTGTCACACAATTGTTCGTCATGGCGGTAGCCCTAAGCATTGGCGCATTGCTGCTCGGTGGGGTCGCCGATTCGCTGCGCCGGCATGGCAAGAACATTGAAACGTTGCTCGCGATCATAGCTGCTGTGTTCATTGCAGCCGAACTCGCGCTGATCTTGCATCCACCTTTCCTGTCGCTACCGTCATGGATCATTGTGGCGGTGGTCGGATCAGCAATCGCCCTCAGCTACGCGATCATCGGAGATTACTTTCCGGCCGAATTGATCGCCCGCGCAAACGGCGTGCTCAACGTTCTGCATTTCGGGTGGGCTTTCCTGGTCCAGTACGGGACGGGGTTAATTCTCGAGCAATGGCCGGCAAAGGACGGACACTACCCCTCAATCGCGTATCAGACGGCGTTCAGTATCAATGTGCTGCTGCAGCTGGCCGCCCTGGTCTGGTTCATCGCCCCTTGGCTCAAAGAGTTGAATTGGAAAACTCAGATCGCCCTCAGGCGCAAGTCGACGGACCAAAGCAGGTCAGTTCAGGTCGTGATCCCGAGCGCCGAAATGGTCATTTTGGAAGCCGATGAAGATGTGGAGTGGTGAACTCGGCCTTGCGGAGCCTGACTTCCCGCCTCGTCGGTCTACAGGCGCGTCAAGAACGTCCGGCCGACTGATTGCCTGAGAAGCTCCAAACAGCTGGTCGGATATGCGACATGCGTCGCAAGGTCGACAGGAATGATACTAAAAATGCGCAATATCAATGAGCGCTGGCTGGCACGCGACTTGCTATTTTTCTCCGCAGAGCCAGGAAAAGCGAATTAGAGCCATGACCAGTGTGACTGAGAGCGCAAGCCAAGTCGGTGCGGCGAACGTGCTGAGCGTCGGTTCGCGGGCCCCCTCGATCAAAGTTGAGGACTGGCTACGTGGCCAGCCCGTTACAAAGTTCGAGCCTGGGAAAGTATACATCGTCGAATTTTTGGCGACGTGGTGCGGAACATGTATCGCCTCGATGCCAAATTTGGTGATCCTGCAAGACAAATACAGGAACAATGGAGTTGAGGTGGTGGGCATCGCGGCTCACGAACAAGCTTCGACAGCAGATGAAGCGCGAGCCAGCTTGGACGCTTGGTTGACAAAGAGCGTGCCAAATCTGAACTACGCGATCGCATTCGACTACGCCGGTGAAATGAACAAGCTTTGGATGGATCCCAGCTTTTCTGTCGGGATTCCCACGTCATTCGTGGTCGACCGTGACGGCCGCTTCGCCTTTATCGGCCATTCGACGCAACTCGATAACGCGTTGCCCAAAATTATGAAAGGCTCCTAGGCAGTGAGCGATGAAGCCAAAGCGCTGGATACGGCGAGGATAAACACGGGTCGACGCAGAAAGCGCGAACTATCGCAGAAGCAAGCGCCGGTGGAGCCGATCTTTGCCAGACTTGAACCCGCCATGAAGAGGAAGGATTGGGCGGCAGCCCTTTCAGCGGTTGAGGAGGCACTCGCTGCGATGCCGGATGAGGTCACCTTCCGTGGGCTTCATGCGGAATTGTTGCTTCACAAGATACGCGACATGGGGGCCGGCCTGCCGGTATTGCACCAATCGGTTCGCGACGCGATCGAAAAGAAATCGGTGGTTTGGATGAGCGTGGCCATCCGCCAACTGTTCGACGCCGCGAAAGACTACTCCGGTTTCCCACATGCCGAGCGCTTTGCCATGGGTAAGGACCTCTCCGAACACATCCTGGCGGCGAATCCGCCCCAAGGCAGCGATGGCGCGAAGTTCCTGTCGTACGGGGCGGTCGCTCAGTACTATTACGAGACCGCTAGAAGGGATCGCGCGATCGAATTGGTCGAGGTGGCGCTGACGTGGCTGGATGCAGCGCCTGCCTCGGATGTAGCGAAACGGGATGTCGTGCAGTGCCCTCTGCAGGCTTTGGCGAGCTACAGGAGTGAGAAGCTTTGTTACGAGGAGTGTTGTTCTGCCGCGCAAAACACGGCTCCCGAGAAACCGGAACCGAGATCGCCGAGGGAGGCAGCGTGAGCAATGCTGCTTGCCATCTTCTCGGCCGTGGTTTTGGGATCGAAGTCGATGCCTATTGGGAATGTCGGGGCATTCATATGAAGTGAGGACAGGAGGAGCGAGCCGGTAAACGCAGGCGAGGCCGCACCACCACAAGTTCTTTATGGCGAATGTTTTCTCAAGGTTCGTCGCGCTCCGGCGCGATAGCGGCGAGAGTGCCTGCCGAAGTGAAGAGTGGTCGCCGGCTGCTAAGGTTGGCGTCCTCGAAGATGCTGGATGGCATCTTCGAACAACCAAAAAAGATAGAAATGGGTGGTGACGCTGATGCTTTCCAGCTCTCAAGGAAGCTTTCTTAAGTTTCTATCGCTGCTCTCAGAAGCGATTCAGAACTTCGCTTCGCGTCGACCACAAGCCGATTCGGGAGAGGCGCCAATCCGCCGCAATGGACGGGGGCATCTGGAGCGGTCAGATTCCCCTGCGCCCCGCACCGAAGGAACACTGAGCGAAGCCGTACCTTCATTGTCATCCCTCTTTGATACCACGGCGCTGGGTCGAGCATGATGTACATTCACCGCCAGCGCCGCTCTGCCAAAGCCGCCGCCCTGTTCCAGCCATCTGGCCCCTGGTACAAAGTTCTTTACATCCAGGTACTCATCGCGATCCTGATTGGCATTCTCGTTGGCTGGTTGTGGCCTGGCGTGGGGACGAGCAGCTGGGTCAAAGCGCTTGGTGACGGTTTCATCAAGCTGATCAAAATGGTGATCGCGCCGATCATCTTCTGCACTGTTGTGTCCGGAATTGCGCATGTTCAGGATGCACGAAAGGTCGGCCGAGTGGGGGTCAAGGCGCTGCTTTACTTCGAGATCGTATCAACCTTCGCGCTCGTCCTGGGTCTCGTGATGGGCAATCTCGTTCAGGCCGGTCATGGGCTCGCTCCCAGGGCTGATGCCGCGGCGGTAGCCAACTACGTCAAAAGGGCGGAAGGGCAGAAGGCGGTCGATTTCCTCCTCAATATCATTCCTGATAGCGTGGTTGGCGCCCTGGCGCGAGGCGACGTGCTACAGGTGCTGCTGTTTGCCATCCTATTCGGGTTCTCGCTGATGGCGCTTGGCGAGCGGGGTGAGCGGATGCGCGGTCTGGTTGACGATGCTGCGCAGGCGGTGTTTGGTGTCATTAGGATCGTGATGAAGGCCGCGCCGATCGGAGCGTTCGGCGCGATGGCCTACACCATCGGCGAATTCGGCCCCTCCGCGCTCGGTAAACTCATCGGATTGGTTGCGCTGTTCTATGTGACAGCCGGGCTCTTCGTGCTCATTGTGCTTGGCCTGATCGCGCGCTTGGTCGGCTTTTCTATCCTAAAGTTCATCGTCTACATTAAGGATGAGCTGCTGATCGTGCTCGGAACGTCGTCCTCCGAAAGCGCGCTGCCGCAGTTGATGGAAAAACTCGAACGGCTGGGCTGTTCCAAGCCGGTCGTGGGCCTAGTGGTGCCGACCGGATACTCTTTCAATTTGGATGGGACCAACATTTACATGACGTTGGCGACCTTGTTCATCGCGCAGGCGCTCGGGGTCGATCTCAACTTCGGCCAGCAGCTCACGATACTGGTTGTGGCAATGCTCACCTCGAAGGGCGCAAGCGGTGTTACCGGTGCTGGCTTCGTCACCCTGGCCGCAACGTTGACGGTCGTCAGTCCTGAGCTTGTCCCGGGCATTGCGATCGTATTCTCGATCGACAAGTTTATGAGCGAGGTGCGCGCGCTTACGAACATTATCGGGAACGGTATTGCCGCGGTATTTGTGTCCTGGTGGGAAGGCGAACTCGACCATGTCTCGCTACACGCGCAGCTCAAGTAGATGAGCGAGCTCAGCTCGGCCCTGCGACGGCCAATACCGTCGCCAACAGAATGCCGCGGGCCAGCAAAAGTCGCGGTTCAATCCTGTTCGGGAGCGCCAGCTAAAGGCGTTGAGATTTCCAGAACTTGCTGCAATTGCGGACTAGAAATCGCTCTTTTGAACTCCTGCATTTTGCGTTGGCAATTTTCGTGCAGTAGTCGGCCGGCCTGATTTGGAAGAAATGGTCCTGCAGGGGGTGCGACACTCGGGGTGGTGTACCAGACCAGCCTTTCGGATTGGTGTTTGCGGCAGCCCGCCGGCTGGTGTGGTTCATTATCCCCGGGTTGAGCTTTCCTAAAAATGCGGGATCTCAATCGCGCCCACGTGGGCGAACGACAGTGGTTCAGGAGAAGCAACGGAGCCTGAGCAAACATCGCTACCGCGAGAGGCGTAGAAATAGTCAACGCCGGATCATTGGTCATTGCTGATTTCTCGCCTCGCCGTCGGCGCGTCAAGCCAGCTCTTTTCAAATGCTTCTTCTTCTACGCTAGGCTACGAACGGCATATCCCCTTTGTTGCGGTAATACAGGACCTAGCTTTTATTTGCCTCCAGATGAGGCGCCGAAGCGGCCTCAGCAGCTTGGGGCAAATCGTGGCGATCCATTCTTTTGATTCAGAAGCGAACTTGCGCGGAGCGCGTATGCTGCGTACCGCGCTAGGGCCTGCGATCGCAGGATATTTGGAAGATCCGGCAATCGTCGAGGTGATGCTCAATCCCGATGGCCGATTGTGGATCGACCGACTGTCGAGCGGCCTTACGGATACTGGCGAGAATATATCCCCCTCTGATGGAGAGCGAATTATTCGCGTGGTGGCTCACTACGTGGGTGCCGAGGTTCATCCGGGGAGCCCAAGGATCTCTGCCGAGCTGCCTGAGACGGGGGAGCGGTTCGAGGGGCTGCTGCCGCCGGTCGTTGCCGCGCCAACATTCGCGATCAGAAAACCGGCGGTTGCCGTGTTCAGCCTCGAGGATTACGTCGCGGTCGGCATCATGACGCCGGATCAGGCCGGTGCATTGAGGGATGCAGTTCGCGCGCGCAAGAACATTCTGGTCGCCGGCGGCACCTCGACCGGCAAGACGACACTGACCAATGCCCTTCTCGCCGAGGTCGCTAAAACGACTGACCGCGTTGTTCTCATCGAAGATACGCGTGAGCTTCAGTGCTTGGCGTCAAACCTCGTGGCGCTCCGCACGAAGGACGGCTTGATCTCGCTCTCCGACCTGGTCCGTTCGTCGCTCCGTCTGCGCCCTGATCGAATTCCCATTGGTGAGGTGCGCGGAGCCGAAGCGCTCGATTTGCTCAAGGCTTGGGGCACAGGACATCCGGGCGGAATCGGCACGATCCATGCCGGAACGGCGATCGGGGCGCTACGCCGGCTCGAGCAACTGGTCCAGGAAGCTGTCGTCACAGTCCCGCGGCCGCTTATCGCCGAAACAATCAACGTGATCGCGGTGCTCAGCGGCCGCGGCGCCGAACGCCGCTTGAGCGAGCTCGCCCGCGTCACCGGCTTAGGAGCATCAGGTGATTACATCCTATCTGCAATTGGAGACCGGTCATGACGATGCCTTCCTCTCTCCGCCGCGCCAGCATTCCGGCCACGGCCATTGTGACCCTTTGGCTGAGCAGTGTCCCGGCTTGGGCCGCTGGCTCAAACATGCCGTGGGAGCAGCCGCTCAATCAGATTTTGCAATCGGTCGAGGGTCCCGTCGCCAAGATTATCGCCGTCATCATTATCATCGTGACCGGGCTATCGCTCGCATTTGGCGACACGTCTGGTGGCTTTCGTCGCCTGGTTCAGATCGTGTTCGGTCTGTCTATCGCCTTTGCCGCATCAAGCTTCTTTTTGTCTTTCTTCTCGTTCGGCGGCGGCGTGGTGATCTGATGGAGGAGCCTGTCGCAGGGTTTATAGCGCCCGTGCACCGTGCGCTCACCGAGCCGATCCTGATGGGTGGTGCGCCGCGCGCCGTGGCGATCGCCAACGGCACCTTAGCGGCTGCACTCGGTCTTGGGCTGCGCCTGTGGGTTGCCGGCCTTCTTTTCTGGTTCGTGGGCCACATGGCCGCCGTCTGGGCCGCAAAACGCGATCCCGATTTCGTGGAAGTCGTGCGCCGGCACGTCCGCATTCCAAGCCACCTCAGCTCCTAGAGTTGCATATGATGAATCTTGCCGAATACCGCCGCTCGAATACGCGCCTTGCCGACTTCCTCCCCTGGGCCGCGCTCGTCGACGAGGGAATTGTATTGAACAAGGATGGCTCGTTTCAGCGGACGGCGCGGTTCAGGGGACCGGACCTCGACAGTTCTGTGCCGGCTGAGCTTGTTGGGGTCGCAAGCCGGCTGAACAACGCGCTCCGGCGTCTCGGATCGGGGTGGGCGGTTTTCGTCGAGGCGCAACGGCATTCGGCAGGGCGCTATCCGCCCGACACGTTCCCGGATGTCGCATCCGCCTTGGTGGATGCGGAGCGCAAAGCGCAATTCGAGGAGGCTGGCAGCCATTATGAATCGAGCTACTACCTGACCTTCCTTTATCTGCCGCCGGCAGAAAGTGCAGCTGTGGCCGAGCGTCTCCTGTACGAGGGCAGCCATCGCGGCCCCGGGGCGGATGCGCGCGAGGTGCTGAGTGGCTTCGTCGACCGGACCAACCGCGTGCTGCAGCTCGTTGAGGACTTTATGCCGGAATGCGGCTGGCTCGATGACGAGGCAACGCTCACCTACCTGCACTCGACGGTCTCGACCAAGCGGCATCGCGTTCGGGTGCCGGAAATCCCGATGTATCTCGATGCGCTCCTTGCCGATCAGCCGCTGACAGGCGGGCTTGAGCCGATGCTGGGTGACGCGCATGTGCGTGTCCTGACGGTTGTGGGGTTTCCCACGGTGACCACGCCCGGAATTCTCGATGATCTCAACCGGCTGGCGTTCCCGTACCGCTGGTCGACCCGGGCGATTATGCTCGACAAGACGGATGCTCTAAAGCTCTTGACCAGGATCAGGCGGCAATGGTTTGCCAAGCGCAAGTCGATTGCCGCGATCCTGAAGGAGGTGATGACCAACGAGGCGTCCACGCTTCTGGATACCGATGCCCACAATAAGGCGAGGGATGCAGACAGCGCGCTCCAGGAGCTGGGCTCCGATCAGATTGGAGAGGCCTTCGTGACGGCAACGGTCACGGTCTGGGACAGGGATCCTAGCGCGGCCGACGAAAAGCTCCGCCTCGTCGAAAAGGTGATCCAGGGCCGGGACTTCACCTGCATGGCTGAGACGGTGAATGCCGTCGAAGCCTGGCTCGGCAGCCTGCCCGGACAAACCTACGCCAATGTCCGCCAGCCGCCGGTCTCGACGTTGAACCTCGCCCATATGATCCCGCTGTCGGCAGTCTGGGCGGGAGAGGCGAGGGATCACCATTTCAAGGCGCCTCCGCTGCTCTTCGGCAAGACGGAAGGATCGACCCCTTTCCGGTTCTCGCTGCATGTCGGCGATGTCGGACACACTCTGATCGTTGGACCGACCGGCGCCGGGAAATCGGTGCTGCTCGCGCTGATGGCGCTGCAGTTCCGGCGCTATCCGGCCGCTCAGATCTTTGCCTTCGATTTCGGTGGGTCGATCCGTGCAGCGGCCATCGCCATGGGTGGCGACTGGCATGATCTTGGCGGCGCGGTTGGTGGAGACTCGGCAGAATTCGTCGCGCTCCAGCCGCTTGCGCGGATCGAGGAGACCGGTGAGCGCGTTTGGGCAGCCGATTGGATCGCATCGATCCTTGCGCGCGAGCGCATCGAGGTCACGCCCGAGACCAAGGATCATGTCTGGTCGGCATTGACCTCGCTCGCCTCGGCGCCAGTTGGGGAGCGGACGCTGACTGGCTTGTCCGTTCTTCTGCAATCCAATGCCTTGAAGCGCGCGCTGCAACCCTATTGCCTCGGCGGTCCGTTTGAGCGGCTGCTGGATGCGGAAGGTGAGCGGCTGGGAGAGGGTTCCGTCCAGGTGTTTGAGACCGACGGGTTGATCGGGACCGGTGTCGCGCCGGCGGTTCTTTCCTATTTGTTCCACCGGATTGAGGATCGGTTCGACGGCCGTCCGACCCTGCTCATCATCGATGAGGGCTGGCTTGCGCTGGACGATGCCGATTTTGCCGGCAAGCTCCGCGAATGGCTAAAGACGCTTCGGAAGAAGAACGCCTCCGTCGTGTTTGCGACCCAGTCGCTGGCCGATATCGACGGCTCCGCAATTGCGTCCGCCATCATCGAGAGCTGTCCGACCCGGATCCTCCTTCCCAATGACCGCGCCATCGAGCCGCGGATCTTAGGCATCTACCGGCGCTTTGGACTGAATGACCGGCAGATCGAGATCCTCGCCCGCGCGACGCCAAAGCGCGACTACTACTGCCAGTCGCGCCGGGGCAACCGGCTGTTCGAGCTCGGCCTTGGTGAGATCGCGCTGGCTTTTGCGGCCGCGTCTTCCAAGACCGACCAGACTCTCATCGAGCGGGTTCTTGAGGAGCACGGACGAGACGAATTCGTCGCCGGCTGGCTTAAGGCGCGCGACCTCGGCTGGGCCTGCAATCTCATTCCGCAGCTTGCCAAGGAAGGAGGCTTGTCATGAACCGTCTCCGTCCGCTCCTCGTAGCGAGTGTCATCGCCATTGCCGCGGCGCAAATGCCCCGGCAAGGGAAGGCACAGTGGATCGTGTTCGATCCTAACAACTACGTGCAGAATGTGCTGACGGCCGCGCGCGAGCTGCAGCAGATCAACAACCAGATCACCTCGCTGCAAAACGAAGCGCAGATGTTGATCAATCAGGCGAAGAACCTGGCGAGCCTGCCATACTCGTCCTTGCAGCAGCTCGAGCAATCGATTCAGCGCACGCAGCAGCTGCTCAGTCAAGCGCAGCGCATTGCATACGATGTCCAGCAGATCGATCGCGCGTTCTCAACAACTTATGCGCCGGCATCCGCAAGCATGTCCAATGGGCTCCTCGTCGCCAACGCCCAGACACGCTG
This sequence comes from Bradyrhizobium cytisi, assembly GCF_008123515.1. Classification (GTDB taxonomy): domain Bacteria; phylum Pseudomonadota; class Alphaproteobacteria; order Rhizobiales; family Xanthobacteraceae; genus Bradyrhizobium; species Bradyrhizobium cytisi. The sequence goes on along the minus strand of NZ_VSSR01000087.1, from coordinate 38,380 downwards.
GCAGAATGCGGTTGGCGGGCTGCAGGACGCCATGCGGGTGCAGGCAACCGTCGTCGGCAATCTCGATACCAACCGCACCCAGATGTCGGCCCTGGTCACGGCGAGCCAGGGCGCGTCAGGTGCTCTGCAGGCAAGTCAGGCCGGCAACCAGCTCCTTGCGCTGCAAGCACAGCAGCTTGCTGATCTCACCGCGGCCGTGGCCGCGCAGGGGCGCGCACAAACGCTCGAAGCCGCGCAAAGAGCAAGTGCCCAGGATCAGGGGAGGGAGCAGCTGCGGCGCTTTCTGACCCAAGGTCAGGGCTATCAACCGACAACCGTGCAGATGTTCCACTGATGATGAAGAACAGATTTGAACGGCTGCCGATGACGGTGGCAGTTAGCCTCATCGTCTTGGTCGTCGCCGCCTGCGCCATTCGCCTGCGCGGCGACGATAGCGCAACCCAATCTTCCGCCTCGCTCGCTGCGAAGCCCGATCCGACGGCGGCAAAGCTCGAGCAATGCCGCACCGTCACCTACGAGCAGAGAGAGGCTCTGCTCGAATGCCAGAGGATCTGGGCGGGACGGCGCAGCCAGTTCTTGGGGAAAAGTGGATCGGTAGACGGTGATAGCGGGGTAGGCGCCGCGCCATTTTCCTCGCCTGTGCCGCGCAAGGACGAAAGCCGCCTCCCGTCCGGCTCTCCCTCCATTCCAAGCCAGAGCCAGTGAGCAATGGGCGGCACCTCCGTCATCGACCAGTTCCTGGAAACCTTCACCCGCTATATCGATTCCGGATTCGGCCTGGTCGGGGGCGAAGTCGGTTATCTCGCCACGACGTTAGCTGCAATCGACCTCACGCTTGCGGGCCTGTTCTGGTCCCTCGGAAGTGATGAGGAGATTCTTGCCCGGCTCGTCAAGAAAACCTTGTTTGTCGGTGTTTTTGCCTACCTGATCGGCAATTGGAACAGCCTCGCGCGCATCATCTTCGAGAGCTTTGCTGGTCTTGGCCTCAAGGCCTCGGGCACGAGCCTGTCATCGGCAGATTTCTTGCGGCCAGGCCGGATCGCGCAAGTGGGGCTCGATGCCGGCCGTCCGATCCTGGACTCGATCTCGGGGCTGATGGGGTATGTCAGCTTTTTCGAGAATTTCGTCCAGATCGCGGTCCTGCTGTTCGCCTGGATCGTGGTGCTGCTGGCCTTCTTTATTCTCGCCATCCAGCTCTTCGTCACGCTGATCGAGTTCAAGCTGACGACGCTTGCAGGTTTCGTCCTGATCCCCTTCGGTCTGTTCGGCAAGACCGCCTTTGCGGCCGAACGGGTGCTGGGCAACGTCATCTCCTCCGGCGTCAAGGTTTTGGTCCTCGCCGTCATCGTCGGCATCGGCTCGACCTTGTTTTCTCAGTTCACGGCAGGTTTCGGCGGCAACCAACCGACCATCGAGAACGCGATGGCGCTGGTGCTCGGCGCTCTCGCCTTGTTGGGCCTCGGCATTTTCGGACCCGGGATTGCCAACGGCATCGTCTCCGGAGGTCCGCAGCTCGGCGCTGGCAGCGCCGTCGGGACGGGACTTGCCGCCGGTGGAGTCGTCGCGGCTGGCGCTGGCCTTGCGGCCGGTGCCGCCGGTCTCGCCGGCGGCACGATTGCAGGCGCCGCAAGAGGTGGAAGTGCGATTGCAAGCGGCACCACGAGCGTGTTTCGGGCGGGGAGTCAGTCCGGCTCCGAGGCGAGCGCGTCCGGTGCTGCAAGTCCCTTGCGCTCGGTCGCAGCTGGTCTTGGTGGACCGGCGAGCGATGCCGGTAACGGCGAAGGGGACGCCTCGAGAGCTTCCGACAGTGTACCCGCTTGGGTTCGGCGCATGAAGAGAGCGCAGACGATCAGTCATGGCGCATCAGCGGCAACGCACGCGATCCGTTCGGGTGATCACGGCGGGGGCGGCGGATCTGTCGACCTCTCGCAACATGACCGCTGACTCTGCTGATCGACCAGTTCCGTTTTCTTACCCGTCACTTGAGGTCTAGCAATGTTCAAACGATCGGCCGTTCACTATGGCCGCACGCCAGAAGCCGTCACTCCCTATCAACGCGCCGCCCAGGTCTGGGATGACCGCATCGGGTCTGCGCGCGTGCAGGCCAAGAACTGGCGCCTGATGGCCTTTGGCTGCCTCTTCTTATCAGCCGGCTTTGCCGGCGCCCTGGTCTGGCAATCCGCTCACGGGACGATCACGCCCTGGGTGGTAGAGGTCGATCAATTGGGGGAAGCGAAAGCCGTTGCTCCGGCAAACGCCAGCTATCAACCGACCGATCCGCAAGTAGCTTTTCACCTGGCGCGCTTCATCGAGCATGTGCGCGGCCTGCCGATGGACGCCATCGTCCTTCGCGAAAACTGGCTACGCGCCTACGACTTCACCACCGATCGCGGCGCCGCCGCGCTCAACGACTACGCCCGCACCAACGACCCCTTCGCCAAGCTCGGCAAGACGCAGATTGCGATCGAGGTCTCGAGTGTTATCCGGGCTTCCCCCGAGAGCTTTCGAATCTCATGGATCGAGCGCCGCTACGACAACGGTCAGCTTGCCGCGACTGAGCGCTGGAGCTCGATCATCAGCATCATTGTGGAAACGCCGCGCGATCTGGATCGCCTGCGCAAGAATCCGCTTGGCATCTACGTCAACGCCATCAACTGGTCGAAGGAGCTGGGTTAGCAATGCCGTCAGGTCTCGTTATTGCGTCACAGAGGGTCCGCCCGAGCCTGGCCCTGGCTCTTGTTATTGGTGTGTCCACCCTTGGCGGTTGCACCACGTTCAAGCCGCCGCAAATCAGTTACGATAGCGATGTCCCGCCGGCTTCAGATCTGCCGGCGCTTGCCGACGATCGGCCGCGGCCGCTGCATGTTCCACCGGCCTGGAAGGCGGCGCGCGGCGGCAAGAACGCGGAAGCCAAAGAGCCCGTCGAGCGGATTGAAACCGCGAATGACGCCGCACGCGTGCAGCCGCGCAAGGCTGGCTACTTCAATGCGGTGCAGGTGTTTTCGTATAGTCCGGGCGCTCTCTATCAAATCTATGCCGCGCCGGGGCAGATCACCGACATCGCCTTGGAGCCCGGCGAGCAGCTGATCGGGTCGGGACCAGTTGCTGCGGGTGATACCGTGCGTTGGGTGGTCGGTGACACCGAGAGCGGCAGCGGCGACACGCGTCGTGTCCACATCATGGTGAAGCCGACACGTCCGGCGATCGAGACCAATCTCGTCGTCAACACCGATCGCCGCACTTACCTCATCGAGCTCCGCTCCCGGGAAAAGCCCTACATGCCACAGGTCGCGTGGTTCTATCCGGAGGATCGGACCGCGCGTGGTCGAGCTCTGCCGCCCACACCTGTCATCCCGGACCAGGCGCAGCGCCGTTACCGCTACGCCATCGAGGGAGACAGCCCACCCTGGCGTCCTGTCATTGCCTATGACGATGGGCGCAAGGTCTACATCGAGTTTTCGCCCGGCGTCGGCCAGGGCGAGATGCCGCCGCTGTTCGTGATCGGGCCTGATGGCAAGACCGAGCTCGTCAACTATCGCGCCTACGGCAATATGCTGATCGTCGACCGGCTGTTCGCGGCCGCGGAGCTGAGGCTGGGGGAGGAGCACCAGCAGAAGGTCAGGATCGTCCGAACCGACGGGAGGTCGCTGTGACAGAGACTGGCCAGCCGAATGACACACCCAAGGACCCTCCTCGGGTCAAGCCGCCGGAAGATATCGCCGAAACCCTTCGGCTCCGGCCGGAACGGCCGCAAGTTACGCGCCTATCGCGCAAGGTGCTTGCGGGTGGCAGCGCCCTTTTGCTGGTGCTCATCTCTGGTGCGGTGTTCTGGGCTCTGCAGGAGAAGCGATCACGCACGCCGGCCGCCGAGGAGCTTTACGCGACCGACCACCACAATGTCGCCGATCAGCTTGCAACCTTGCCGAAGGATTACACTGAGATCCCGAAGGAGGTGCCGCGTCTTGGACCACCTTTACCCGGCGATCTTGGTCGGCCGATCGTTGCAGCACAGGGCTCTTCGACGCCCAGCCCGCTCGGTGTTGACGCTGAACAGCAGCGCGTCAATCAGGAGAGCGAGGCGGCACGCACCAGCAAGGTGTTTGCCAGCACGAACGTCCGCGCACAGGCCCCTGTCACATCGCCAAGTGAAGCCCCATCAAATGCAGCGCCATCATCTGACGAAGCATTTGCCCAGAATGGCCAGGATCGAAAACTTGCGTTCGTCAGTGCTTCCGTTGACCGTCGAACCACCAGTCCCGATCGCCTGGCAAGACCGGTCTCTCCCTTTGTGGTCCAGGCGGGAACGGTCATTCCGGCTGCTCTTATCACGGGGATTCGGTCCGACCTGCCTGGGCAGATCACGGCCCAAGTCACAGAAGCGGTATACGATTCCCCTACCGGGCGAGCTCGCCTTATACCGCAAGGAGCCCGCTTGATCGGGACGTATGATAGCCAAGTCGCATTTGGCCAATCGCGCGTGCTCCTGGTATGGACGCGCCTCATCATGCCAAATGGGCGCTCGATCGTGCTGGAGCGGCAGCCGGGCGCAGATGCCGCGGGCTACTCTGGGCTTGAGGATGAGGTCGACAATCATTGGAAGGAGCTGTTGGGGGCCGCTGCGCTTTCGACGCTGCTCGCCGTCGGCACCGAGGTGAATTCCGGGTCGGATACGGGTAGCACCAACAGCGACCTCATCGCTGCGCTCCGCCGCGGGGCTGGGGACTCGATGAACCAGACGGGCCAGCAGGTGGTCCGCCGCAATCTCAACATCCAGCCGACCTTGACGATTCGTCCGGGATTTCCGGTGCGGGTGATCGTCAACCGTGACCTGGTGCTCGAACCGTACAGAGGGTGAGGACGATGACAAAGCTTAAACTTGGAGCGATCGAAGACGATAAGCCGATCAAGATTACGCATGAACTCCCGGCGAGCGTCCACAGGGATCTCGTAGCGTATGCAGAAATCCTCGCACAAGAGAGCGGACAGCCGATCGGGGAGCCGGCCAAGCTTATCGCTCCCATGTTGGCACGGTTCATGGCAGCGGACAGAAGTTTTCGGAAGGCTCAACGGGCCCGTCAACATCCGAGCGGAGGCGAGGGATAGCGCTCAGAAAGCAAGTTCAAGAAGGCAGCCAACGCAGGGTTTTCATTGTCGACGCGCCAATAGGCCGAAAAGTCGAACCGGCTCGGGCCGGTGCCGTCGCGCAGCTCCCGGTAGACCAAGCCGGCAAAATTGGCTCCGATATTGGCTCCAATATCGGATTCGAGCACCAGGGTGATTCCCGACTTCATGCTGATCAGGCTGTTGATGTTGCCGCGGCTGACATCGTGACGCTCGACCTTGGGACGATCTTCAGGCGACATGAGCTTGGAAATCAGAAGATCTTCAAATTCTTTTCCCGGATCGAAATGGCTCAGCAGGAGCGTCTCGCCGCGTAGATCAGTCCAATAGACTGTGTCGCGCGCGGTGAGGCGATGATCATGGGGTAAGGCGACCAGTACACGTTCGCTCCACAGCGACATCACTCTGTTGTCGAGTAACGCCAGGTTCCCTGTGACGATCAGGATATCGAGAACGCCGTTGCGAAGTGCCGTCGCCAGGCGTGTTCGTGATTTCTCGATCGTCACGAGCTCGATTTGCGGGAATCGCTGCTTGAAGTCCAGCAAGGACGTCTGCAGGTTGCCAATGGAAAGTGAGGTGCAGAGCCCGACACTCAGCCGGCCAGCCTCGCTGTTCCGTACAGCCCTCGCGGTCGCGATGAGAGCATCGAACTCCTCCAGAATTGTCCTTGCCAGGCGAAGAACACTGCGGCCTGCCTGCGTGGGGCGCACACCACCGCTGAAGCGCTCAAAAACCACAATTCCCAGGTGATATTCGATCTCGCTGATTCTTCGGCTGAGACTCGATTGTTGGGTTCTCAGCAATTCCGCCGCTTGACGGAGGCTGCCACAATCAGCCGCAGCCACGACCGATTGCAGGTGTTTCAGTTCGATTGCCTTGCTGGCTTGAATGGAGGGTGTTGATCGACGTGGTTTGTGCATCGTAGGTTCTAAGCAGATGGGCTTTCCGCTCCAATGCGCAGCGATGCCCCGATTGTACTTGCTTCCAGATCCTAGGCGGCCGCTCGGATGACTGGAGCCCAGAGCACCGGACCTGAGATGTGTCCCGCTTTGCGGATGCGATGCAACGCATCGGGCGAGACCTCCAGGTATCCAGCAATCGCCGTGGTGTTTCCGAGAGGACGAGCTTTTCCGATTCTGCGGAGCGGCCAGCCGGCGCGCCGAAGAATCCGTTCCATCCGGGCGTCAGTGACCGTGACGATTTCGGTCAATTCAATCGAAAGGCCGAATTCAATCATGCCCGCAAACAGCTCGTAAGTAGCAGTAGCAAGTCTACCACCTGCCTTCGGCGCATCCGGAGGGAACATCAAGCGCGAATCGACTGCTCTCCCAAATCCGGTCGCTTCGTGGCGCGGGCTGCCCGTCCAGAAGGATCGGGAAGGTATCCCTCAGCATGGTTGGGCCGGTCGAAGGCAGAAGTCGGACGCAACCCTGAATACGTCCAGCGTTCGAGCGGTTCAGGAGGTGCACGGGTCGAAGGACATCAAACTCGTCGACTTCCATCTCGCCGCTGACCTCGACGTTCCAGCCCAGGCGCTGCTTGAATACGCGGTAGCGCAGCCGGTGCATTTCAGCGAGATAATTGATAAACTCACCGTAGTAGTCCGGCGTGATTAGCAGCATCATTCGTGCCTCCTTGCTTTGTACTTCCTTCAAAGCAGAGAAGCGGATGCAGCGCATCCTGTGCAAAGATACAGGGGTGACTTAACGTCTGATCACCTTCGATATCTCGATTCCGCTAACATGGTGGCTGCTTGACGAAGCGAGCGTACGCCGAGCTTTGCTCGCGCGTTATCTAGGTGAAAGCGTGCAGTTCGCTCAGAGATGCCGAGAATGATCCCGATCTCCCCGGCGGATTTGCCACCAGAAGACCATTCGAGACAGTCGAACTCACGAGGGGACAACACCACCCCACCGACCGCGCGATTGGACGTCCAGAAACGCCTCGCATGTGCATGGAAAACCATTGCAATTAGCCGCAGGTTTTGGACGTGCTTGACTACCGAGCGCTCAAAAACATTTCGACGCGCATGGGTCGCAAAGGTCAGCGCAGCGATAGCTCCCTTGTCATCGTGGATTGGAAATGTGAATCCGCAGCGAATACCGAATTCGGCCGCTTCTTCGAATAGCTCACGCTCAGACTTCGATCGATCTCTCGGTTCGAACTCAAGCCCCCATCGAAAGGGTTCAGTCTGGCGAATTGCCCGCCGCACTACGGGATCGACAGATTGGTATTTGCGCCGCAAGTACAAAGCCGTCCAGGAGGAGGGATATGTCGAAATCAAATTGGGGGAAGTGGCCGCCGCGTGGGGTAGAGCAAGATAGGCGAAGCAAGATGAATTTAGTGTAGCGGTGATATCGGCCATGCTCTGCCGAGCAGCGTACGGATTTGTACTTTCGGTGAGTCGATCAACGAACGTTTGAAAAGCTTGATACATCGTGGATAACCAGACGGCGCCTCGGTAATGCCAAATGTGGATCTACCGCGCGAACTGGTCGAGGGAAAATTGCATCCAGTCTGGACGACGGTTAATAGCAGTTCGACGGACTCGACAGTTCGGTCTAGCTGACTCGCCAGCTTGAGAGCTTGAAGAGATCGCGACATTGATCTTGTCGGCAACCCCATAAGTTTGGAATCCTGCACACGGCTCCAAAGATAGCTGAATTTCTGCGCAGTTTGCTCATCTGCGTCGCAGGTTCGCACTTCTTTTTCGACTAGAAAACATTGTCAACATCTGGAGATCGCAAATGAAGGTCGGTGTTCCCAAGGAAATCAAGACCCACGAATATCGCGTGGGCCTGACCCCGGGAGCCGTCCGAGAATACGCGGCTGCCGGTCACAATGTGCTGGTCGAGACAAATGCAGGCGCGGGCATTGGGGCTACAGATGACGTTTATCGAAAAGCCGGTGCTACGATTCTCCCCTCCTCCCGAGAGGTATACGCCTCGAGCGACATGATCGTGAAGGTCAAGGAGCCGCAGCCTTCCGAGTGGGTGCAGCTGCGAGAGAACCAGATTCTGTTCACTTATCTACATCTTGCTCCGGACCCGGATCAGGCCAAGGGCCTCATGAAATCCGGATGCACCGCAATCGCTTACGAGACTGTGACTGATGCACATGGTGGCCTTCCGCTCCTTGCACCAATGAGCGAAGTCGCGGGCCGGCTTGCTATTGAGGCTACTGGTGCGGCCCTGAAGCGGTATGCGGGGGGGCGAGGACTGTTAATCGGTGGCGTGCCGGGTGTCCAGCCCGCTCGTATTGTGGTAATCGGAGGCGGCGTTGTTGGGACACATGCGGCGCGGATGGCAGCAGGCTTGGGTGCTGATGTCACAGTGATGGATCGCTCGATACACCGGCTTCGGAAGCTCGATGAACTATTCGAAGGCCGCGTTCGTACCAGGTTCTCAACAATAGACGCTGTTGAGGAAGAGGTGTTCTCGGCGGACGCTGTCATCGGTGCAGTCCTCGTCGCGGGAGCAACTGCGCCGAAGCTTGTAAGCCGAAACATGTTGAGCTCGATGCGCAAAGGTTCCGTAATGGTGGATGTGGCTATCGATCAGGGCGGCTGCTTCGAGACATCGCGCCCGACGACGCACGCCGATCCAACCTATGAGGTGGATGGCGTGATTCACTACTGCGTCGCAAACATGCCGGGAGCTGTTCCGCTCACCTCAAGCCAAGCGCTGAACAATGCGACGCTGCCTTTTGGCCTGGCTCTCGCCAACCGGGGATTCTCAGCCGTGCTCGAATGTCCGCACCTGCGCTCAGGGCTCAATGTTTATCGTGGGCGGCTCACTTACAGGGCCGTGGCAGAGAGCCTCGGTTTGCCCTTCTCACCGATCGATCAGGCCGCAGCCTGAACCCAGAGGTCCCTCCTTGGGACATTTCCTCCCTGACTTGATGGGGCCACTCTTCGGGGTGGCCCCGTTCTTTCTGTTCGATGCGCCCGCAAGGCGATTGGCCTCCTTAAACGGGCCATGGTCGCCGCTCGGTCGGACCCATTTTTGCGCAGTACTAGTCTAGAGGGTAGGATGTGCTGGGCGCTCTTGGCTGACTTCCGCATCGCCGCGGTCCTCAGTGGCGAAAGCAAGAACTGGCTGAAATTCAAAGCATGGCGCGAGGCGCTTTGCTGCAAGCGCAATTATTCCCTCTGTGGCTCTAAACGGCCGCTACCTCGACAGCCTCCCGGGGAGGACATGGTTTACATCTCTGTCCGGAGTGTCTTCCTTCCAGCGAACAGATCCGAATGGGCGATCCAGCATGCGTCGGACGCGCACCGGTTCGGGACCGATGTGGAAAGCCAAAGCCTTCTCATCCAGCGCGCGTTCCGACTGAGTCGCGCGGTTACGCTGGCGCAAATAGTCAAACCAGGTTGGGCACTGATAGCGCTCAGTCCACAATTCGGGATCAGCGATGTCGCGAGCAATCGACCAGCCGTACGCACCGTTCCGCTTGCGAAACAGCTGAATGTCCTGCATCAGGATGTGGAATGCGCGCGCATTCTCCTGCGCGATCCGATACTCGATCTCCACAACAAGCGGGCCACTGCGGCCGGTCAGCGCCAGCCGCACCTGAGGATCGTCAAGCATCTCGGCCTCTTCGCTCCGAGCGCTGATACGCGGCATAGGTAGCCAAAGCCCCAAGAGCGGAGAAGCGAACATCAGGCCAGCCGAGATCAAAAGCGTAGTATCGACTCCGACGACATCCGTGAGATGGCCCCAGCCCCAGCTACCGAGGGCAATCCCGCCGGAACTCGCTGCCTGGTACGCCGCGAGCGACCGCCCTGCGACCCATCGTGGGGCCGACAGTTGCACGCCTATGCTAAAAAGAACCCAGGCCATCATCCACACCGCTCCCGCCAAGACAAGTGCGACCGCCGTCATAGCGGAGTCGCGACTAAGAGCGACTGCGGCAACCGCTCCGCCCATGGACAGTGAACAGGCGCGGATCGCTGCCTCTCCACTCATGCGCTTGCGTACCTCAGTGATGTTGAGCGCACTTACCACCGCGCCCAAACCAAAGGCGCTGAGCATGAGGCCATAAGTCTCGGCGCCACCACCCAGGAGATCGCGCGTGACTAGCGGCATCAGTGCAAAAATCGCGCCGCCAATCACGCCCATGACCATGGATCGGGTGAGCACGATCCTAATCGAGGGCGAATTGACGATATAGCGCACGCCCGAAACGATGGCGCGGCTAAGCTTCTCAGGAGGCAAACGAGAGGGTTCGGAGATGCGCTTCCACATGAAGAGCGCGAACATCAGCGGCAGGTAGAGTAGTGCATTGAGCGCGAAGGCAGCTACCGCGCCGGCCGCCGCAACGACAATGCCGCCGACGGCCGGCCCTATGCTGCGCGCTATATTGTAGCTAATGCCATTCAGCGCCACGGCGGCAGGAAGTGCTTCGGAGGGCACCTGCTCGCTCACGGAGGATTGCCAAGCGGGCCCCATCAGCGCCATGCCGCTGCCGACCGCAAAGCAAAGCACCAGCAAGAGATTTGGAGTGGTGAGACCGAACCAGTCGAGCACGCTCAGCGCGGTTGCGCCGCAAAGCTCAATCGAGAGTGCAACGAGCCCCACGATCCGACGGTCATACATGTCAGCGACCGCTCCAGCTGGCATCGAGATCAGCATCACGGGCAGCAAGAGCGCGGTCTGCACCAGCGCGACTTGATCCGCGGAAGATGTCATCTGTGTCATCGCCCAGGCTGCGGCTACGCCTTGGATCAGGATCCCGAGATTGGTGAGCAAGCTCGCAAGCCAAATTCGACGAAAGGTAGCATAGTGCAACGGTGCGATGATGCCGTCGCTACTGGCCGGCACGGGCTTGGACGAATGCGTCACCTCAGCTCCCTACTTACCATGGCGCGATTGTGACCACATCAGCCATGCCCAGGCAGAGTTGGGTTCTCATAACCGGCCAACGTTTCTTGTCAGATTTCGTTTTTGCGCACCCCGTTTCCGGGCGCTTATTGAGTCCGCCAAGCTCCCGAGGGCCAGATCGAGGTTCGGAATTAGGGCCCGGCGCGATGGAATTTGACGCTCGGCCTGTGGCCGGACATTCCACGTGCTCCCCGGACTGTGCCGGCATGGCAACTCCGTTCCAGCGGGAGAGGATGCGGCGATGTCCATTAATTCCCTTTTGGAAGCTGATGCGTCGCCTTCAGTGCGCAAGCGCGAAAGCCCCGCCTCGAGTCTCTGATCGAGTACAGAGTAAAGGAGGAACCTTGCCCGTTTTCTGCATTTCGCGCCGGCGAGCGAGGAAAAAACACACATGTGCCCGCTTTGTGAACCGTGCACGCGTATCAAGCTTCAGGCGGAATCTCTATGGGAACGGCAAAGCCAGCCTTTGCGCGATCCATTATGACTATGGTCTTACATCCCTTGATGTTCGGATTGTCATAGAAGAACCGTCGGGTAAACTGCTCATATTCTTCCATACTGCGCGTAGTGATGTAGAGAACAAAGTCAGCGTCCCCTGTAACGTAGAATCCATTGATCACTTCGGCTGACGATTTGATTGCCTTCTTGAAGTCATCGATCATGTCTGAGCGTTCCCGCTCGAGACTCACGAGAACGAGCATTTGAACAGGACATCCTATCGCTTTCGTCGACACGATGGATACATCCGCCTCGATGATACCCTCCGAACGGAGCCTCTTTAGCCGTCGCTGACACGCGGTAGCAGAAAGCCCCGCCAATTCGCCAATCATCCCGGAAGTCAGCCTGTTATTTTTTTGCACAATTTCCAGGATCTGGGCATCTATTCGATCGTACCGCATAATTGGCTCCCAGCTTTCAGCCGCATTCCATCGCAAATGCTTGCGTCTTGCAGAAAATCCTCGAAATGGCCGGAAATTGCGACGCAAATATCTTTGCGACAACAGTATTCTGCACCGGAGATTTCACCACGCGACCGCATGGAGTTCAAATGGACTTTCAAGCTGCTCGTCACAAGGGTCCGGATTTGATCGGCATTGCTGCTAGGCACCTGCAAAATCTCCGTCGTCGCGATTTTCTGGCGGGGAACGCGCTGATCGACGGTCGCTGGATTGCGAGCGATGAGAGGGATTCTGTGGTGGATCCCGCTACTGGCGAAGGGATCGCGGAGGTTGCTCGTTGCAACCCTACGCACATGGATCTGGCCATCGCTGCAGCCGAACGATCTTTCCAGGCGTGGCGAGGATTATTGCCGACCCAGCGTGGAGCGATTCTTCGGTGCTGGGCGTCATTGATGAACGAGCATTCAGAAGAGCTTGCTATCCTGATTACGAGCGAGCAGGGAAAGCCCCTCGATGAGGCGCGCTACGAGATTAAGTACGGCGCTGGCTTTCTTGAGTGGTTTGCGGCCGAGGGTGAGCGTGCCTATGGCGAGACGATCCCCAGTCATAAAGAGGGAAGTCTGCTTCAAGTCAGGATGCAGCCCATCGGTCCCGCTGCGGCGATCACGCCATGGAATTTTCCGGTCGCTATGATCACCCGAAAGGCGGGTGCGGCTCTTGCGGCCGGTTGTCCGATAATTGTGAAGCCTGCTCCGGAGACGCCGCTTTCTGCTCTCGCCTTGGCTAGGTTAGCCGAAGAGGCTGGCGTGCCGCGCGGCGTAGTCCAGGTGCTCGTTGGCGACCCAATCGATCTCTCGACTCCGCTTTTACGTGATCCAAGAATACGCGCTCTCTCGTTTACAGGATCGACCGAAGTTGGCCGTCTGCTTCTGGAGGGGGCGGCGAAGACGGTGAAAAAGGTCTCGCTCGAGCTCGGAGGGCATGCCCCGTTCCTTGTTTTTGATGACGTTGATCTTGGCAAGGTCGTCAAAGGTGTGGTGGCCGCAAAATTTGCCACTTCCGGTCAGGACTGCTTAGCGGCTAACCGCATCTATGTGCAAAAGGGTGTCTACGCTGCTTTTGTCGAGGCGCTTGGTAGGGCGGTGGCGCAACTCAGGCTCGGCCATGGTCTAGAATCGGCCACTGAGATTGGCCCGATGACTAAGTTGTCGGTCGCTAACAAGTGCAGGGCTCAAATCGATGATGCAGTGAAGAAGGGCGCGCGAGCCATTTCCGCAAGTCGTGGAGTTGCTATGGGACCGAATTTCGTTCCCCCGACGTTGCTAAGTGATGTCACCGAAGACATGCTGATTGCACGTGAGGAAACATTTGGGCCTGTAGCTGCTGTGCTTCCGTTCGACTCTGAAGAAGAGGTCATCGCCCGAGCCAATGCCAGCGAAATGGGTTTGGCGGCGTACATTTACACCGATAGCTTGCGTCGCGCGCTCCGGCTTTCAGAGCAGATCGAGTACGGCATGGTCGGCGTCAATACGGCTTCATTCACAGGGCCTCCTATTCCGTTTGGAGGTTGGAAACAGTCCGGGCTCGGTCGCGAAGGGTCGCGGCACGGATTAGCGGAGTTCATGGAGCTGAAATACGTCTGCTTTGGCGACTTGGCGGCTTAGGGAGAAGCGGTATGGTAGACATTAAGGCCATCTCTGAACGAGACCGTTCGAGTGTTTTGCATCCTTTCACGCAGCTGAAGGATTTCGCTAGCGGCAAGAGTGGCGATCCCACGATCGTTACGGGAGGGAAAGGTATTCGAATCGAAGACGCCCAAGGGCGCGCTTACATAGACGGATTTGCCGGCCTCTACTGTGTAAATATCGGCTACGGTCGCACCGAGGTGGCCGATGCCATTGCGCGACAGGCCTACAAACTGGCATACTATCACACGTACGCGGCCCACACGACCGAAGAGCTTGCCATCTTGTCGGATCGTCTCGTGCGCATGGCGCCTGGCAAGCCCAGCAAAGTGTTCTTCGGGTTGTCCGGCTCGGATGCCAACGAGACCCAAGCTAAACTCGTCTGGTACTACAACAATCTACGTGGTCAGCCCAAGAAGAAGAAAATCATCTCGCGCGAACGAGGCTATCATGGCTGCTCGGTAGTCTCCGGCTCGATGACCGGGATGTCGTTCTACCATGATCACATGGATCTCCCCTTTGCGGGGATTCTGCATACGGGCGCCCCGCACTACTATTGGGGCGCTGAGCCAGGCGAGACAGAGGACTCCTTTTCCCGCCGCCGTGCAGCGGAGCTTGAAGCACTGATCTTGCGAGAGGGGCCGGAAACGATTGGCGCGTTCATTGCCGAGCCGGTACTGGGTACGGGGGGCATCACGCCGCCCCCGACCGGCTATTGGCGTGAAATTCAGGCCGTGCTCAGGCGCTACGACGTTCTTCTCATCGCCGACGAGGTAATTTGTGGATTTGGCCGAACCGGCGCTGATTTCGGGAGCACGCTGTACGGGATCGAGCCAGACTTGGTTACGGTCGCCAAAGGCCTGACTTCCGGCTATGTGCCGCTCTCGGGAGCTATCGTCGGCGAGAGAGTTTACGCGGTCATGGAGGAAGCTGCGGAACGAGTAGGAGCGTTCTCGCATGGGTACACCTATTCGGGCCATCCGATTGCGGCAGCAGCTGCCAATGCAGTGCTTGATATCGTCCAAAAGGAACAATTAAGCGAGCGCGCCAGGATCGTCGGTTCGCATTTCCAGAAGCGGCTCAAGGAACGATTCGCTCAGCTCGAGATCGTCGGGGAAGTTCGAGGGGTGGGCTTACTTGGCGCCGTTGAGTTCGTTGCAGATCGCCAGACGAAAAGGCGATTTGACCCGCACCACAAAGTAGGGGCACGTATTTCGAAAGCTGCCCGTGATCGGGGGCTAATTGCACGAGCGATGCCACACGGAGACATTCTTGGTTTTGCACCACCTTTAATCGTATCCGAAGCTGAGATAGACGAAATTGTTGATCTAGCGTACCGAGCGACCAAGCAGGTTATGGACGAACTCGCGAAGGAATCTGCTGCTTGAAAGACTGTCGTTACTTCGCGCCCGAGACGGCTAACTCGTTGCCCGACGGTCCCGCGACGCCCCAACTGACAGACTTTCGTTCAGGCCGATACTGCTCTCGAAGCCGGGATCTGTACGGCGCACAAAAGTGGGCCTAATGGCGTGCATTAGCTCCAGCGGGCCTGAAGTTGCATTGAATGTCGCGTGGAGAGACAAATCAGGCGCGTCCACAAGCTGCCCAATTTCCTCTCTCAGGAACTAACCATGGATGCCATCAAGATCGATGGAAAAGCTATTGCTGAGGCTATTCGGGCTCGTGTCACGCAGAATGTGGCGTTGCTGCAATCCAGGTGTGATGTCACCCCTGGTTTGGCTGTGGTGCTAGTCGGTACAGATCCGGCGAGTTCGATTTATGTAAAGACCAAGGCAAGACAGGCGCAGGCGGTAGGCTTCAACTCGCAACAACTGGTGCTGCCGAGTCATGTTGGTGAAGACGAGCTGTTGGGATTAATCCAGGAGCTTAACGCCAACGATTCCATCGATGGCATACTCGTTCAGCTTCCGCTCCCCGGCCATATCGACCACTGGCGCGTCTTAGAAGCCATTGATCCGGCCAAGGATGTCGATGGCTTTCATCCGTATAACATTGGAAGACTATCAGCGGGTCGGCCCGCTCTCGCCCCTTGCACTCCGCTCGGTGTTGTTCATCTTATTAAGACCGTTGTCAGCGATTTAAATGGAATGGACGTTGTTGTCATCGGTCGCTCGAATGTCGTTGGAAAGCCCCTGGCGCTTTTGCTTGGCGATGCTGGATGCACAGTTACAGGTGCACAACTCCAGACGCGAAACCTACCCGATCTCTGTCGAAGGGCCGACATTGTCGTCGCCGCCGCCGGGTGCGCGGGACTGGTTCGGGGCGATTGGCTTAAACCAGGCGCAATCGTCATTGATGTAGGTATCAACCGTACAATCGATTCGAACGGCACTGCCAGACTTATTGGAGATGTCGCTTTCGTCGAAGCGAGTAAGCGCGCAAGCTACATAACCCCAGTGCCCGGGGGCGTTGGGCCTATGACTGTCGCTTACTTGCTCGCGAACACCATCACTGCGGCAGTTTCGCGCAGAGGACTGTCCCTGCTGACGAATGCTGGGGTTTTTACATTCGACCAGCCCGAGCTGGAGAATCGGCCGGCGACAATCAACCCGCACCGGGAATCACGTAGGGTGCTGGACATCACCGCCGGTTGACGGCGCTTTAGGCAATCGCTTCTGAATGCGAAGGTTCATGAAGCGAATCCCCTTGTCACTGGCGCGGCACAGATGCTCTCGGTCGGCGATAACGGCTAATGCCCAATCCGCGTTCCAATATGTTCGCCCTAAACTTCGCAGGAAAGCTTCATCTTTACCAGACGGAGCGCGCAATTTATGCGCAAAAGGCGCCATTTTGGTTATATTCGAGCTGATCGCCCGATACTATTTCCACGAAATAGATCAAAGCGGCGGAGTCGCGCGGATCTCATTAGCGAAGCCGGGGGCGTTCGCCGCATGCTGCGGCGGCGAACTTCGCTCGAAATTGCTCCGGACTGAGGCGCAAGGAAATGAGCAAAGAGGCTTGGAGCGAGTTGCGTACAAACCGACCAGTGATCTTCTGCTCGAGAACGGCTCAATACTTAAATTGGAGGCCCATTCTCCACGGTATTGAAGGCCAACGTAAAGACTGAGGGACAACCACTCATCATCTGTTGAGGGGAACAAAGGAGAGGAGATCCGGCAATGAAAAGACGAGCATTTTTGAGATTTGCTACTACGGCTGCCGCTGGCGTGCTGGCCGCTCCCTACGTCCAGGCTCAGACGAAAAAATTCGCCAATGTTACGTTGCGCGTGAACGGATTCGGCGGCGCGTTCGACGAAGCTCTTAGAAAAGGCGTGGCCGGGCCGCTAGAAGAAAAGTACGGGCTAAAAGTCCAATTTACCGCTGGCGCGACGCAAGCAGACCTCGTCAAACTGATCGCGAATAAGAGCAGCCCGCCGTACGACTTGTTTATGTGCGACAGCTCTTACGTCGTCGAGCTTCTTAAGGCCGACATCGTCGAAGAAATCAAGGTGTCAGACGTTCCCAACATCAAACGTATTCTTCCGGGGTTTCGCGAATTCGGTGACTATGGTGTTCCGTTTAACGTTTCGTCCGTCGTACCGGTTTTCAATTCCAAATATATCAAGCGGCCCCTTACTTCATACTCAGATATCGCCCGGTCCGACCTGACCGGACGCGTGATCCTACCTGCCCCGGACCAAATCGCCAGCAGCTTATATCTTCTGGGCATGGCTGAGGAGAATGGAGGTTCGATTTCGGAAATGGAGCCTGCGATGAAGATACTAAGTGCCGCGAAGCCCAACATTGTTGCGCTAGCACAAACGAACGTCGCCGAACTGCAGATGTTTCAAAGCGAAGAGGGCTACGCCGGTATTTTTTGGGACGGCCGCGCTCACGAATTGCGCACCAAGGGCATTCCTATCGTCACGGTTTTTCCCTCCCAAGGCGTTTACTCCACAATCAGTTATATCAACGTCGTCAAGGGCATGAAGTATCCGGAAGCCGCGTACGCCTTTGCTGACCAGCTGCTCTCGGATCAAGGCATGCTCGCGATACCTGAGGCGCTCCGGTATGGAGTAACGACGGATGTCAAACTGCCCGAAGATCTTCGCAGAGATCTCCTGTTCAATTCTCCTGAGCGCAATGCCCTGAGAAAGCAGATCGATTGGCAACAGCTCTGGGCAAACCGCAGCGGTTGGATCGAACGGGTCAATAAAACGATCCGGAACTAGGAGTGTTTCATCTCGGTGTGGCGCGGATTCTCGGGAGTACGCAAACGCCGGGCCAACCTAGAACGCTCGATCGAAGTACGAAGGGTACGCCGTGAAGCAGTCATTGCTCAAGCGCCGAAGCCTAACTCTGGTGATCTTGCTGACCCCAATGGTCTTGCTTCTTGCAGGCTTTTTGGTGCTTCCAGTCCTAGGATTGCTGCGATCGAGCTTCTTGCCAAGTACCCATCTCCTAGATGGTACGGGTTTCAGCCTTAAGCACTACGTGCATTTCTTCTCAGATACTTACTACTCGTCTGTTCTGGTGGAGACGTTCGTCGACGGACTTATCGTCAGTCTGGTCTGCTTGTTGATCGGCTTTCCCACCGGATATTCGCTCGCCCGTCTAACGTCTGCGGCGCGGAGGTGGCGGATGATTGTTGTGATCCTCCCGTTGACGCTCAGTCTCGTCGTCGTTGTATTTGGCTGGCTGATCATTCTTGGTCGTAATGGTCTCCTCAATTCGCTATTCGTATACCTTGGCATTTTCTCCTCGCCAAAAACGCTCCTCTTTAGTCGACCTGCCGTGCTGATCGTTTTGGTACAGCAGTTCCTCCCATTCATGATCTTGTCGGTCATGAGCGTAGTCACCCAAATACATCCAGTATTGGAGCAGGCAGCTTCGAATCTGCGTGCCAACCGCTTCGTGACTTTTCGAAAGGTCATTCTTCCACTTGCCGTGCCTGGAATTCTCGTTGGCTTTAACATTGTATTCGTTCTCTCGATTTCGGCGTTCATAACGCCTCGTCTAATCGGCGGAGCACGCGTCGCGATGCTCGGAAGCCTGATCTATGAGACCATTATGGCGCAACTGAATTGGCCGTTTGGTGCGGCAATGGCTTTCGTACTTTTCGTGAGCGGACTTGCCTTCACAGTGGCGCTCAATGCGTTGGTTGCTTCGCGTTTCACCGTCAGGGGATGAGTCTATGCGCGCTGATCTAATTGATCGTCTGATGGCCGTGTCCGGCACGCTTATTCGTGCGCTCGTTTACTTGATGCTTGCCTCGCCCGCGATCCTAGTGGTTCTATCATCGTTCACCAGCAGCGACACCATGAACTTCCCTCCCATGGGGTTTTCTCTACGATGGTATAAAGTCGCATTTGCAAACGAATTATTTATGGCCGCGCTCTGGACGAGTACCTACGTGGCTGTGCTGGTTGCCATCGTCGCGCTGTTGGTCGGCTTTGCCGGCGCATTCGCCATGAACCGGTTTTCTTTTCGAGGAAAGGCATTCTTGCAAGGCCTGGCGTTCTCGCCGCTGGTGGTCCCGGCTGTCGTGCTCGGAATCGGATTGTTGCAGCTGTTCGCGTGGCTCGATCTTACACAGACAATGTATCCGTTACTTCTGGGACACCTAGTTCTTACGATACCATACGTCGTGCGTACGATCCTGGCGAGCCTTACTTTGCACGACCAGCAACTCGAACAGGCCGCAATGAACCTCCGAGCTACACCATTCCGAGTCATTCGACGCATTACGCTGCCGCTGATCATGCCCGGCTTACTCTCTGCTTCGATCTTCGCTTTCGTGACATCGTTTGGAAACGTGACCGTTTCCTCATTTCTCACCTACGGCGGCCACGTTACTCTGCCGGTACAAATCTTTGCGTACGTCGATACCAGCTATGACCCACTAGTGGCGGCCGTCTCTAGCCTCATGATCGTCGTAACATTGGTCGTTATCCTAACAATTGAACGTCTGATTGGCGCGGAAAGACTTGCGTAGATAGGAGTGAATATGCTGGCTTTATCGAAAGAGCGTGACAACTTCGTGCCTGAAGCAGATGATCTTGTCGTCGAATTGCGCTCTGTTTCCAAATACTACGGTGAAGTTGCTGCAGTTTCGAACACTTCGATTGGGGTCCGTCGTGGCGAACTACTTTGCCTGCTTGGACCGTCAGGCTGCGGCAAGACAACAACGCTGCGCATGGTGGCGGGATTTGTAGAACCGACGTCAGGTAGCATTACGATAAACGGCGTCGACATGACGCGCCAGCCACCCTATCGGCGAGATACCGGAATGGTATTTCAGAGCTACGCCTTATTCCCGCATATGACGGTCGCGCAAAATATTGAATTTGGCCTCGAAAATCTCAAATGGCCGCGTGACGAGCGCAAAGCGCGGGTTGAGGAAATGCTCAGGCTGGTGGAGCTGCCTCATTTAGCCGACCGTCTTCCGGCGCAACTGTCTGGCGGGCAGCAGCAACGGATCGCGCTTGCGCGTGCTCTTGCGATGCGACCAGCAGTACTGCTTCTTGACGAACCGTTCTCAAATCTCGATGCGCAGCTGCGCCTACGCATGCGAGAAGAGTTGCGGGAAGTAGTGCGGAGCGTCAACGTCACGACCCTGTTTGTGACGCATGATCAGGAAGAAGCGCTGGCTATGTCGGACCGCATCGTTGTTATGAATGCCGGTCAGGTTGAACAGATTGGCACGCCTGGCGAGATTTACGAGTCGCCGGAAACACCTTTCGTTGCCAAGTTTATTGGCTGGTGCTCTCTTCTGAAGGGGACAGTAGGCCCTGATGGCAGTTTTACGTCGGCGGCGGGCCTGCGCCTCGATGGAAATTGGAGTGCTGGTTCTGCGACAGCGGTGATCCGGCCGGAGCACGTCCGGCTATCGACCGATGACGCTAGCGGACCATCTTATCAAGGGCGCGTCTTGCAGGCGCACTACTACGGTGGGGCGACACGAATCGTGCTTGACCTTAACGGAGAGCAGCTGACGATGCAGGAGCGCTTTCCGTTTTGGCGCCATCCGAAAACAGGCGATCTTCTCAGCGTCACAATAAGCACGGACGACCTTCGCGTTATTCCCGCCGAAGAAGATCGTCGCTAGGCAATCATCGCAGGAGGTATACCGGTCAAACATAGCGCGGTCTTTGTCCGCCGCATGCAAGCAAGCGTCCCGTTCAGAGGGCAGATATGCGGTGGGCATCTGAACAACTCGCCTCCGGTTCATCGGCGGACGACGGCACGGCCCCATGTCCGCCGAGACGCCCGCAAATTCTAGCGGTGAAGCGAACGCCGCGTCCGACAATCTCATCTATGGCGGATCAAGTGCCGTTCTCGGCAGGATGATTTCTCCAAGCGAGAACCAACACGGCATGCGCTGCGCGCGCTGGATCGCGTCTGATGTGCTCAGGTAACTTTAAGTCGACAGAATAAAAACCTCACACCTTGCGGAGAGCGTGCAGTATTTCTGCTTTGGGAGCGCCATTTCAGTTTAATTCAACTCCATCAGCCCGATACTATTTGCGCGAGAAATAGAACGCTCCGGCTGACCAAGTCCGAATTACAACGCGGAAGGGGACCAATTTGCGAAGCTCCAGATAGCGTACCGTTATCGCGCATACCTGCATGACGCGCGGCATCAGCCATCAGGCACAATATGCATGGACTTTTGATTTCGCGCATGTGCGGATCGGCTCCCGTATAGTGCGCTGTTCCGTGGCGCTCTGCCCAAGCCTCCAAACACGCCGCGCTATTCACCTGCTGATCCTGCGGAAAGTCCAGGCAGCCTGCGGTCATTTCTCTGAGTTGTTCAAATGCAAAGCAAACTGCCTTCCCAAGCTGAATACGTAATCGTCGGTGGTGGCATCATTGGCCTATCCATCGCGTATCATCTAACTCGACTTGGACATCGCGACGTTTTGCTGCTCGAACGCGACCAGCTCACCTGCGGTACTACGTGGCATGCGGCGGGGCTCGTTACCCAGCTGCGCGCCAGCGAAAATATGGCGAAGCTGGCTCAGTATACCGCAGGCCTATTCCGAGAGCTTGAGCAGGTGACCGGTCAGCACACCGGTTTTCGGCAATGTGGGTCGATTACCGTCGCGGCGACGCCTGCGCGTCTCGAGGAGTTGAAGCGAGGCGCGTCTATGGGGCGCTCCTTTGGTCTCGATGTTGAGATCATCGACGCTGCGGAGGCCAAGCGGCGGGTGCCCTTGCTCGACGTAAGCGACGTACTTGGCGCGGCGTGGATTGCCTCCGATGGAAAGACAAATCCGGTGGACACGGCGCGCGCGTTCGCCACTGGCGCGCGGCAGGGAGGAGCAAAAGTCCTGGAACGCACGCCGGTGACCCGCATTCTGGTTGAGAAGGGGCGAATCGCTGGCGTCGAAACTGCCGAGGGCGTCGTGCGCACCGAAAAGGTGGTCATCTGCGCAGGGATGTGGACCCGGACGCTGGCTGCTGACCTTGATTGGACCGTGCCGCTCCACGCCGCAGAACATTTCTACGTGGTGACCGAGGCCATTTCAGGCTTGCTGCCTGATACTCCCACAGTGCGCGACCTTGATGCATGCTTCTATGCCAAGGAGGATGCAGGAAAATTGCTGGTTGGCTTCTTCGAACCGAAAGGCAAGCCATGGGGCATGGAAGGCATTCCCTCAGAATTCAGTTTTGAGTCTCTTCCTGACGATCTCGATCACATGGAGCCTCACCTCATCAATGCTATGCGACGTATGCCGGCGCTTGCGGATGTAGGACTGCAACTGAACTTCAACGGACCAGAGAGTTTCACGCCCGACAATCGATTTTTGCTGGGGCCTGCGCCCGACATCGCTGGCCTCTATGTTGCTTCTGGCTTCAACTCGTGTGGCATCGAATCTTCCGGCGGTGCGGGCAAAGTGATGGCCGACTGGATGTCGACCGGTATGCCGACGGCTGACTATTGGGAAATGGACGTCCGACGCGCCATGCCCTTCCAGCGCAACCGCCGATATTTGCGCGATCGAACAGGCGAGGCCGTTGGACTTCTTTACGCGCTTCATTGGCCTCACAAGTCACCCATGACAGCTCGTAACGTGCGAGTGTCGCCGCTGCATGATCGACTAGCTGCCGCTGGCGCGAACTTTGGCGAGGCTGCGGGCTGGGAGCGAGCGCAGTGGTTTGGTTATCCCGGGATGCCGGCGAGCGGCCACGCCACATTTGCTCGCGATGATTGGTTCAGGGCAAGCGGGGCGGAACACGAGGCGGCTCGTTCCGGAGTTGCACTCTTCGATCAGACCTCATTCGCACATCTTCTTGTGCAGGGCCGCGACGCACTTGCGTTTCTTCAACGCCTTTCGACTAACAACATTGATGCTCCGGTGGGGCGTGTTGTCTACACGCCGTGGCTCAATGACCGCGGCGGCATGGAGTCAGACGTCACGATCGCACGAACCAGTGAGAATGAATTCTTGGTCGTAACTGCAGCCGTTCAGCGCATTCGAGATCTTGCCTGGTTGCGGACTCATGCCAAAGAAGCAGGCCACGTGTTCGTCACCGACGTGTCGTCGGGCTACACATGCCTGTCGGTGATGGGGCCGCGTTCACGAGAGCTGCTCATGCGCGTCAGCCCAGCAGATTTTTCAGAAGCTGCGTTTCCGTTCGCCACGGCCCGAGAAATCGAAATTGGCTATGGCATGGCGCTCGCATTCCGCATGACTTTCGTGGGCGAACTCGGGTGGGAGCTGCATATTCCCACCGAGCAGGCGTTGGGTGTCTACGATGCACTGATCGTTGCTGGACGCGATCTCAATCTGCAACACGCGGGATACGTGGCACTGAATACGCTGCGCCTCGAGGCGGGTTACCGCGATTGGGGGGCAGACGTAAGTGATGAAGATACGCCGATCGAAGCAGGGCTGGGATTCACAATTGCTTGGGACAAGGGGGAGGATTTCATCGGCCGCGCGACTCTCGAGTCTCAGCGCGGCCAAATCCCGCACCGACGCCTTGTGCAGTTAGCCGCGCCCCGCGCGGTGCCTCTCATGTTTGGAACAGAGCCCGTTTGGCGCAATGGATCTCTCGTTGGTTACCTGCGTTCAGCGGGATTCGGTCACACGCTCGGCTGCGGTATCGGCATGGGATATCTGCATTGCGCGAGTGGGGTGAGTGCCAAATGGCTGTCTGAAGGAGACTTCGAAATAGAGATCGCCAGCCAAAGGCACGCTGCCATCGCATCGCTTCGTCCTTTCTACGATTCAAATCGCACTCGAGTGAAAGGCGAATTGCGAAAGGCCGAAGATTTAATCGCCCCGGAGCTGCTCATGGCACGCTCTAAAAAATGACTTTCAGCTCTGTGTTTTACGAGGGCCGCCGCTGGCGGCGACTGCCATGTCCGACCGTTCCATGATTCTTACCTTGTCTTGCCCTGATCGCCCGGGAATCGTATCGGCAGTCTCGCGGATCCTATTCGAAGCTGGTTGCAACATCATCGATGCTCAGCAGTTCGATGATAACGAGACCGGTCGATTCTTCATGCGCGTTGTCTTCAATCGCCTCGAGCATGCGAACTCGGAAGCGGACATCGCTGCCTCAGTCGAGGAACTCGCTGGCCGTCTTTCCATGACATTCAATCTACGGCAGAGCTCCGTAAAGAAACGTGTGATGCTGCTCGTCTCTAAGGTCGACCATTGTCTGGCGGATTTACTGTACCGCTGGCGAATCGGTGAACTGCAGATGGAACTCACCGCGATCGTTTCCAATCATGACCGCGAGCACCTAGCTTGCACAGATCTAGGCCAGCTGCCCTTCTATCATTTCCCGGTTAGCAAGCAGACCAAAATGGAGCAGGAGGCGCGGATTTGGGGGCTCGTGCAGGAGACCAACACAGAGCTTGTTGTCCTCGCCCGTTACATGCAGATTCTGTCGGACGGCTTTTCGGCCAAGTTGTCGGGTCGCTGCATAAACATCCACCACTCCTTCTTGCCAGGCTTCAAGGGCGCCAAGCCGTATCACCAAGCCTACGAACGAGGAGTCAAGTTGATCGGAGCGACAGCGCACTATGTGACTTCTGATCTCGACGAGGGACCGATCATCGAGCAGGATGTCGAACGGATTTCGCACCGCGATACGCCAGACGATCTCGTCCGGAAGGGCCGCGATATTGAAAGGCGCGTTCTCGCCCGCGCGGTGAGGCATCACCTCGAGGATCGCGTGCTGATGAACGGAAAGAAAACTGTCGTATTCCCAGGCTGACCGGGACGTCTGATGCAAAGCACACTGCCCTCTACTCAGCTGTAGCTGTAGTGCTACGACGAAAAAAGCAGGACTACTCTACTGACCTCGAGAGCGCCCTGATTTCCTATTCGTCAGACTGAAAATCCTTTGGAGCTGCCGCAGACCCTCGCCCCAGTACTTTTGTCATTCCTGCAGACTGGATGAGTGACGAAGCGCCGTATCCCTTGTGAGCACCAAAGGAAAAGTTCCTGATACTCCGTGAAGCGGCGACGGCGAGCGAAAGCGACAACTTCTGGGCGTTTAGACCGAGCTATCACTGCAAAGTGCACAGCGGGCAGAAGCCCACGCGAGATCAATCGTCTGATGGAGTTTCAATGGGCATGGCAAAGCCCGCCTTTACGCGGTCCATGATAACCATCGTTTTGACCGCTTTGATATCCGGGTTCTCGTAGAAGAAATGTCGCGTGAACTGCTCATAATCTTCCATACTCCGCGCAGTTATGTAGAGCACGAAGTCGGCGTCGCCGGTGACATAAAATCCGTTGACGACTTCGGCTGAGGCTTTGATCGCCTTCTTGAACCTGTCGACAATATCTGAACGCTCCCGCTCCAACGTTACTAGCACGAGCATTTGAATCGGGTTTCCTACCGCCTTGGGCGAAACGATGGAGACATCCGCTTCGATGATGCCTTCCGCACGAAGCCTCTTCAGCCGTCGTTGACACGCCGTCGCTGAAATTCCTGCTAGTTCCCCGATCACGTCAGTGGTTAAGCGGTTGTTCTTTTGCACGATTTCGAGGATGCGGGCGTCTATTCGATCGTATTGCATGTCGGCTCGAGCCTCAGGTGAATTTCACCGCAGTATGTCTGCGTGATGCAGGAAACGGTCCAAACGGCAAGAAACTGCGACGCAAAAACCCCCACAAACGCATTATTATGAATGTAAATGCAATTTCAATAGGCTCTGCAGGATGGACAATTTTTGGTTAAAGCAGGCATTCGACCGGTTAGGAACGCCTCAGGTGGAGTGCTTATCGGTACACGTCACGGCCGACGTGACGATCATCGGCGGCGGTTATCTGGGTCTATGGACGGCAATCCGGATCAAAGAGCGGTCGCCCTCATTGAAAGTTGCGGTACTGGAGAGAGACCTGTGCGGGTCGGGCGCCAGCGGTCGCAATGGCGGATTTGTCACCAGCTTCTGGGCTAAGTATCTCTCGTTGCACAAGCTTTGCGGTACAGCTGAAGCAACCCGGATTGCGAAAAGCTCAGCGGACGCAGTATTGGAAATTGGAGCATTCTGCCGGGATAATGGTGTAAATGCAGAGTTCCGAGCCGATGGTTGGCTTTGGACCGCTACTTCCCGTCCACAAATTGGCTGCTGGAACGTCCTGATCGATGAACTGGGCAAACACAACGTGCGGCCCTTCGAGGTGGTCGACAATGCGGATGTGGCGCGGCTAAGCGGCACTAGTCGCAACCTGGCTGGCGTGTTCGAACCAGATGCCGCGACGGTGCAGCCAGCCATCCTTGCCCTCGGCCTTCGAAGGCACGCTCAGAAGCTGGGCGTGACAATCTATGAGCATTCGCCCATGGTGAGATTGGAACGGACCAAAACACCAAAGGTGATCACGCACAAAGGCTCGATTACAAGCAAGAAAGTCATTCTTGCCATGAACGCCTGGGGAGCGAAGTTCTCTTATCTTCGGCGCAAGGTGGCGATCGTTTCCAGTGACATGATCGCGACAACGGCTAACCCAGCAAGCTGAGAGAGATTGGATTCGAGAACGGTATGGCGATATGCGATTCTCGCATGTTCCTGAACTATTATCGGAACGCGCCTGATGGTCGTATCGTTTTCGGCAAATCGCTAGGACACTTCGCATTCGCAGGACAGGTAGCCAACTACTACGAAGGGCCCTCGCATAGGGCTGGCGAAGTCGAGGAAAGCTTCCGCAATCTTTACCCGATGCTTGATGGCATGGATATCGAATCGTCCTGGACTGGCCCGATTGATCGGTCCGTGGATGGACTGCCATTCTTCGGCTACCTCGACAATCACCCCGACATTCTTTTCGGCATTGGCTTTTCTGGGCAGGGAGTCGGGCCGACTGTTCTGGGTGGAAAAATACTTGCATCTCTCGCGCTTGACCAAAAGGACCACTGGTCCAATTGCGGACTGGTTCGTGAGGGCGTAGACAATTTCCCGGTCGAGCCCTTCCGATATGTTGGCTCCGTCCTTGTCCGCGAAGCGTTGCGCCGGAAAGAGGGCCTGGAAGATCGTTCCCGGCGCACTGATCCACTTACTCTTGCGATCGCGAACCTTGCTCCCGTCGGCTATGTGCCATCGAAGCGTGACTGAAATTAAGTATACGAACAGGAACCAATCATGACTCCAGTTATCCTCAAAGCGTCAGCCAATCTTCCTAGCAATGAGCTCGATAGCATCAGCCCGGTTGCCCGGCCGATCGGTGAGCCGGTCTCCATTATGCGCAGTAAAGTCGCCTTCAAGTCTTCGAGCGATTCAACCAGTGCCGGCGTTTGGGAATGCTCGCCTGGAAAATGGCGCCGTCAGGTTGCTGAGGCGGAATTCTCAACGTTTCTATCAGGACGCTGTACGTTCACGCCGGACGGCGGGCCGACGATTGTCCTCGAAGCCGGCGATTCCATTTATTTTCACCCTAATACCAATGGTGAATGGAAAATCATTGAAACGGTTCGGAAGGCCTTTGTCATTCTTCCATAGCACATCAGCCGGCGTGATCGCCTCGCTTGACGAAGAGCTACAATCAAAATCGGGATCGCGCGCCCTTCCCTGAGTCGCTTCCATAAGAGTTGCGGAGCGTCGAATCAAACAGGCGACGGCTAACAGAGTGCATGAAAATTTCCGATTGCGCGCACGCTTTGAGCGCCATAGTAGGCTGCGCTCGGCACATCCGCTTCACCTAAGCCTCGATCTCGCGGCGCGTGCTGTCCATTATTGCTCTCTGCGTCTGGTCGCAACACGCCGTGCGTAAGCTTGAGACCTCTCCTGACCCCTTGGCGTATTCGAGTTACGGCTCCGGTCCACCACTGCACGTGGGCACGGACACCGAATCTCCGTTGGTTAGCTCCCGGGCGGAGCTCACTGTTGAGGCTACGGTTTGTGGCTTGAGGTCGAATACCCATTCGTGGACCAAACCTTGGTCAGCCAGACCGCAGCAGTAAAATGGACGATCGACGGTTTAAGTTGAGTGTAAACACGCGGATTTGCGAGCTGAAATGTCACGCTATTCTTCGGAGGGGGCCTCAATAGGAACGGCAAAACCTGCCTTGACGCGGTCCATAATGACCATCGTTTTGATTCCCTTAATATCTGAGTTCTCATAGAAGAATCGGCGGGTGAACTGTTCATAGTCTTCCATACTACGTGCAGTGATGTACAGAACGAAGTCAGCATCCCCTGTAACGTAAAATCCATTCACGACTTCAGCTGATGATTTGATCGCTTTCTTGAACTTGTCGATGATATCTGAACGCTCGCGCTCGAGGCTCACTAGCACGAGCATCTGAATAGGCCGTCCCACTGCCTTCGGCGAAACGATGGAAACATCAGCCTCGATGATGCCCTCCGAACGGAGCCGCTTCAGTCTTCGTTGACACGCGGTAGCGGAAAGCCCAGCCAACTCACCGATCACCTCAGAAGTTAGGCGGTTATTCTTTTGCACAATCTCAAGGATCCGGGCGTCAATTCGATCGTATTGCATATCCGCTCCAGCCTTCAGGTCTATTTCGTCGCAATATGCCCGCCCGATGCAGGAAATCGCCAAAGCCGCAACAAAGTGCAGCGCAAACATCTACATGATAGCAGTATCCTGAATAGGCGAGCAATTTCAACCAACCGCATGCGCTTTCCAAATCGAACTTCAGACCGGTCATTCCAGACGCCGGCTCTGCTCGGTCGCTGCTAGGTACGTGCAAGATGCCCTGCGGCGCGAAGGAACGGCAGCTGAGGCGGCGCTCGTGAACAACAGCTCGACTTCGAGAACGAGATGAAATCCGCTTTCTCTTCATTCTCCGGATCTGCCTGCCAACGAAACGGCCAACGTCTGTGACGTCAGCGGGACGGTCGCTGCCGGTGTTGGGGTCGCTGCGCGATTGTACATAGCCACGCGAATCTCCGCTTCAGCGTGGAGATCCCCCCAAAGCATCCAACAGGGCCGCTCCGGTACGAACGCCGTTCAGAAAGCAGCAAATCTTGATGTTCTCGTTTGGGGCGTGATTGGCTTCATCGGCGTTGGCATAAGGCACTACAAAGGACGGTGTGCCCAGTATCTTTGTAAAGACATAGTCGGGCAGGGTTGCTCCAAGTGAGGGATAGATCAGAGGTTCTACGCCGTGTGCAATCTGTAACGCGGACTGAATAGCTTTTGAGAACGGTGCGTCGAGGCGGGTTTTTGATGGAGGCGTCGACTCTATGCGTATGAACTCCACGTCCGGAGCATGGTTCTTAACGTGAGCCTCTATTTTCCTAAGAATGTCTTCGGGATCTTGTCGCTCGACAAGTCGAGCGTCGCACTTCGCGAAGGCCTCATGCGGCACGATTGTTTTCGATCCGGGCCCGCCGTACCCACCGTGGAGTCCGTTAATGGTCAATGTCGGACGAAACATAAGCCTGTCCGCGAGCGGCAGATCTGTTGGGTTATCGAGCTTTGCAAGACCGAGAGCCCGCTGAATGTCCTCAGCGGTTAGAGGTAATCGTGCTGCCGCCGTGCGCTCAAGCTCTGTTGGTGCGCCAACATCATCGTAAAAGCCATCAATTGTAATGTTTCCCTCTGTATTTTTCATTGTCGCTAGCAGGTGCACAAGCGTCCAAACCGGGTTCGGCGCAAGGCCCCCGAAATTGCCTGAATGCACATCCGATCTGGCTGCACGAGCCCGCAGTTCGAACGCTACGATTCCGCGGACGCCGTATGTAATGATCGGGCGTCCCGACTCGTGAAGGGGCCCATCTGCCGTGACCACTAAGTCCGCCTTGAGTAGATCCCGATGAGCGTCAACGAACTCGGCAATGTGCGGACTTCCTATCTCCTCTTCACCTTCTAGCAAAATTATTACGTTGCATGGCAAACAGCCATGTACGGCCAGATGTGACTCCAAGGCTAG
The DNA here is from genome assembly GCF_008123515.1 of Bradyrhizobium cytisi. Taxonomy (GTDB): domain Bacteria; phylum Pseudomonadota; class Alphaproteobacteria; order Rhizobiales; family Xanthobacteraceae; genus Bradyrhizobium; species Bradyrhizobium cytisi. Next base: position 8,470 of record NZ_VSSR01000087.1, on the reverse strand, counting down.
GATCTGAGCGAAGTGTTGACCCTTGTTGTCGCCCGCACCGCGCGCATATACGCGTTCTTCCCGAATCACCGGTTCAAATGGAGGGCTAATCCAGGCTTCCAGGGGATCTGGAGGTTGGACGTCGTAGTGCCCGTAGAGCAAGACCGTCGGCGCTCCGGGCGCGCGCTCCCACCTTCCCATGACCACAGGATAACCTGCGGTGGGGATTGCGCTCGCTTCGAGCCCCAGTTTGCGCAGCATGCTCACGAGCAGTTCAACGACCTCACCCATTCCAACGTTCTGGGCGCTAATACTGGGATGCCTCAAATAATCAAGCAAACGGCTGACGAACTTGTCGTTGTTCTTCGCAATATGATCAAACACACTGGATAATTCCGGGCCGACCTTCATTGCAGTGCTCGCATTCATCGGCGGCGATGGCTTTCTCAAGGTTGTAAATTCGACCGCAACTATGCTGAAATAGCAGATGCATGATAATGGCAATCGTGCGGTGAAAACCATCTTGCGGTCGCAATTTTGAGCGGAAATTAGGCGCCTTAGGTTGATATGCGCCGTTTTTCTGTGTCGCCGACTAGGATGCCGATCGAGCGTTTCTAGGGGCTGGCATCTCTAATTTAGCAGGCGTCCACTCGAATCGATCCGAAGCGCCCGGTCTCCTTTCGGAGATCAGAGCCCCTAAGTTCCTCCTAGGAGCAAAGGAGCTGCCTCGATCTCGTCGCGCGCGCCTGGTGTTGGCATTTGGCGTTCGCTAGCGAACACTGCGCCGGTCGCCGCCCATAGCGAGTTTGTTGGCGACCATGGCCACTGTTGGCTTTACAATCCAGCTCTGAGGTCGCAGGCCTCTGGTCTTAGATCGCCGGTGCGATCTCATAAGGTCTTCGAGTTTTCGGAACTGATGCGGGATTTCGGCGCCAATGTAGACTGATTTGACAGAAAAGCACCTCCGATCGGCCATATGCTTTCCTCAGATCCGTGCTCGAATCTCGTGAATTGGCCAAGCCGATTCCGGGCGGGTGCTTCATGGATGGACGACACGAAGATATCGGCGAACTGTTGCTTGGCGTTGCCAGATCGCTGGTGACGTGGAAGGCGGCAATGAATTCCAAGGTTCACGGGAGGCAGATCTGACATGGCGCAGAAAAGTGGGGCGCTTGGCGTGTTGCAGTTACAGAATACTCCTCAGACCATGGCGGGATCGCTCAGTAATCCTGCTACCTTCCCATTTCCTACGCTTTATCGCCAAGCTCCAGGCGCATGGACAAAGAATGTCGTTTTCGGTGGCGAGGACGACAAAATGGAAGCCGCGTTCATAAGCGCAGCGAAGGATTTGGTGCGTGAGGGGGCGGTCGCGATCACGAGCAATTGCGGATTCACGATTAAGTACCAGAAGGCTATGACGCGGGCCCTAACAGTGCCTGTCTCGATGTCCTCTTTGCTGCTCCTGCCGTATCTTATCGCCACAATCAAGGGACGAGTCGCCGTATTGACGTTCGATTCAAGACCCCTGAGCACCGATCTGCTAAAACTCGCCGGTGTAGTGTCGCTCGATCGTGTGGTGGTTGCTGGCATTGAGAATTCTGAGACCTGGCGCATCATGTCGGGGCCTGAGAATAACTACACCATTCCACAAGTCGCCAGAGACGTGGGAGCTGCAATCGCGCTTATGCGAAAGCAACACGATGATATCGAGGCCATCCTGTTCGAATGTGCGGGGTTTCCAATAGTGACGCAGCAGGTGCGTGAGCAGACCGGCCTGCCGGTATATGACGCCGTTACCAACGCGAAGCTATTGATGAGTAGATACAACGTCCCAGTCTAAGTCTCAGCCGACCGTTCAACCACGTTCGTAAGCGAAGCCTGAGTTGTCAACGCGGTACAGGGGGAGGGAGGACGAGCGGGTCGTCGCTGTGGCCGATCCCGGCCATCGATTTTGGCGGGTGTAAAGCTCTTGTGATTGGTCTGCCACGAGAGCTGCGCACATGCCGATCTCCTTACGACTCAGAAAGCCATTTGCAGCCACGCGACTTCATGAGGCCAGCGAGGCGCGTTGTGCCTGCCTTATGAAAGTTCCGGTCGGAGGTGAATGCTCCGAATGGAAGTGAACCCGTCTATCACACGTTCGCGTTCAGATAATTGAAGCCGCGAGGAAAGTCAAAAAACACAAACCCTGCCGCCTTTCCGCACTTCGTCTCGAGATGGAGCGGCAATTATGCGTGCTCACGCCTGAATTCGCATGATTCGAGCGCGAGCGTCGGGTTAATCTTAAACTACCACGGTTCCGGGCCCTTGATCGGGTCGCTTTACGCAATTCACCGTGACGCTGAATCGACGGTAGAGATCGAAAAAGTCCGGTCGAAAGGCTCTCTTCGTCCGACGCTGCGTATCTCATATGCATGAAGCGTAGCGCATTCTGTCAGAAACGGGAATCGCCATGACCCGAGCTATCACCACGCTCGACGAACTTCGCTCCGGCCTCACGCCTCTCGAGAACCATTTGATCGACGTTTTCGTTGATGGCCGCGTGAGCCGTCGAGAGCTTTTGCGGCACGGCAGCTTGCTTGGCCTGTCGCTGCCGTTCCTTGGGCGGGTAGCGTTGGCGACTGGGTTCGGTGCAGCGCCAACGGCAGCCCGCGCCGTCGCTCAGCCAGGTGCCACCATTCGGGTCGCATGCTATCCCCCGTCGACGGCCGTCGACCCTGTGAAGGGGTCCAACGCCCCCTTGTACCTGATGATTCAGCAGGTCGGTGAGTATCTCTGCATCGATGGACCGGACCTACTGCCAAAGCCCTGTCTCGCGAAAAGCTGGAAGCCCAACGAGGATGGCACCATCTGGACTTTCGCGCTGCGCAAAGGCGTGAAATTCCATTCGGGCGGCGAGATGAAGGCCGACGACGTCGTTGCGACCTTCGACCGCCTGACCGATCCGAAAAACTCCTCAGGTGCGCTCTCGGCGTTTAAGGGAATCCTCCAGAAGGGCGGTGCGAGGAAGGTGGACGACTACACTGTGGAGTTTCATCTCGACAGTCCGAACGGCAACTTCCCCTACTTGGTCTCGTCTGACACCCCCAATGCCATTATTCTGCCCGCGAGCTACTCCGGCAATTTTGAGGAGACGTGGGACGGTACTGGTCCGTTCAAGATCGACAAGTACACCCGGAACGTCGGGGCGAGTTTTGTGCGCAATGACAATTACTGGGGCGCGCAGGCGCTGCCCGCGCGGACAGAATTCACGTTCTTTGCTGATATCCAGCCGCAAATCGTTGCTCTTAAGGCCGGGCAGGTCGATATCATTAATACGGTTTCCGCCCTTGCCGGTGTAGCGCTGCTGGACGATCCGACTGTGGATGTCATGAGTCTACATTCCGTTGCGCATCAGCCGGTCAATATGCGGTGCGACAGCGAATTCTTCAAAGATCCGCGTGTCCGTCAGGCCGTTGCGCTATGCTTGGATCGCGAAAAACTTACGAAAGGCCTGTTGAGGGGGCGCGGCGTGATCGGCAACGACAGCCCCTTCGCCTCCATCTATCCCTCGATGGACCCGACGGTGCCGCAACGCAATCAGGACATCAGCAAGGCAAAAGAGCTGATGAAGGCGGCGGGGATGGAGAAGGGGTTCCAGGTCACACTCACCACGATGCAATATCTTGAAATCCCGGCCTACGCACAGCTCATTCAGAGTTGGGTCAAGGCGATCGGCATCGACCTGAAGCTCGAAATCATGGATCGGGCCTCTTTTTACGGAAGTCTTGTCCTCGGCAAATCGCCATACTTGGACTCGGCAATGAGTATCTCCGACTTCGGGCACCGCGGCGTGCCGAACGTCTATCTCACATCATCGCTGATGAGCAGTGGCCCTTGGAATCCGGCGCACTTCAAGAACACGGAGTTCGACACGCTCGCCAACAGCTATATCGCCGCACTTGACCTCGATGCGCAGCGGGCTGCAGCAGGCAAAATCCAGCGGCTACTGCTGCAAGAAACACCGGTGCTCTACGGTTATTTCTACGACAAACTGACTGTGGTGAAGCGCGGCATCGCCGGGGTCCAGCCGACCGGCATGATGCAGCTCTTCCTTCAGAATGCGGGAAAGGCATAACCTCGCTTGGCTCGCTTGAACAAAGGAATCCGTGGCGACCAATTGTTCTACCGACTTCACCCAAGAACCTCATGAAACGCTTCCTTGCTCGACGACTCGCGTTTTCATTGATGACACTCTTCCTGCTGAGCCTGCTCGTCTTCTTTGCCGGGCAGGTTCTGCCCGGCGACGTTGGCCGAACTATTCTAGGCCCCTTCGCCGACCACGATGCGGTAAATGAGGTGAACCATCAGCTCGGCGTGGATCGACCGCTCCTCGTGCAATATGGCACGTGGATCTGGCATTTCATTCAAGGCGACATGGGCGAGTCGTACATCTATCGGGTCCACGTAGCCCCCTTGGTATTACAGGCGCTTTGTCATTCGCTGAAGCTTTCGGCGCTGGCCTTTGTGCTCGTCGTGCCGCTCAGCATTCTCGGCGGGTTGCTGGCCGCGCTGAACGTGAACCGGCCAATTGATCGCATCATCAGTATCGCCGGTGTGTCAATGACAGCGCTGCCCGAATTCGTGACCGGCATCGTGCTGATCCTACTCTTCGGCGTCTGGCTGCGCTGGCTGCCAATCTCCGCCGCCTGGCCGGATGGCGCGGGGCTCTTGGTCCAAGTCTACTATCTGATCTTGCCCGCGATGCCGCTCGTCCTTGTTCTGTTTGGATACATTGCCCGAATGGCACGTGCAGGAATGATCGAGGCGCTCGATTCTGATTACACCCGCACCGCCGTCCTGAAGGGCCTTCCCTGGCGAGAAGTCATCTGGCGGCACGTCCTCAGGAACGCGCTACTGCCGACAATCACTGTCATCGCCAGTCAGACAGGCTACCTCATTGGCGGACTTGTCGTGGTGGAGACATTGTTCCGATACCAGGGAATCGGGTCGTTGATCTTCAACGCGGCCAAAAGCAAGGATTTCCCGATGCTTGAGGCGTGCGTACTGACTATTGGTCTCATCTATGCCGTAGCGACTTTGGTCGCCGATCTCCTCTACTCTCTTCTCAACCCGCGCATTCGGATTAGGAATGCCAATGACTAACCTTGCCCCCGCTGTACAATGGAGCAGGCGCCAAGAGATTTTCTTCGCGCTGTTCCGCTCCAGCTCTTTTCTGGTTGGCATGACCATCGTGCTTTTCTGGGTGATCTGCGCCCTTTTCGGGCGGAGCTTCGTACCCTACGACCCGTTAGCCGAGGACATCCTGAATGCGCTCGGGCCCCCCTCGCTAGACCACTGGTTCGGCACCGATCAGCTCGGCCGCGATATCTTTTCCCGCGTCATTGTTGGCTCGCGCGACATCCTCACCGTCGCGCCTCTCGCCACGATCCTGGCCACCGTTTTTGGAACCGTGCTTGGGCTTCTCGCCGGCTATTTCCGAGGCATCGTCGATGACCTCGTCTCGCGATTAATCGAGGCGAAGATGGCAATCCCGTCGGTCGTTGTCGCGCTACTCGCGATCGTCGCGCTCGGGACCTCCAATATGACAGTCATCATCGTCATCGGGCTGTCCTTCGGTACTCTCATCGCCCGCACCGTTCGCTCGGCCGTGCTATCGGAACGGGAGCTCGACTACGTCGCTGCGGCCGCTCTCCGCCGAGAGAATGCGGCACACATTATGTTCTTCGAAATTCTACCCAATATAATCCCGCCCATTCTCGTGGAATCAACAGTGCGCCTCGGTTATGCGATCTTCGCCGTCGCCACGTTGAGCTTCATCGGATTTGGCCTGCAGCCACCCTCGCCGGATTGGGGATTGTCGATCTCGACCAACTACGGGATGACCAGCGGGGGATATTGGTGGACGGTGCTTTTCGACGCGCTGGCCATTGCTAGCCTCGTAGTTGGGGTAAATTTACTAGCCGACGGGCTGCATGGAGCCCTCGATGGTTGAGCCTGCGTTTCGCCTGGACCGACTGTCGGTTGCCTACCGCGCTGGCGGGCAAAGCCGTGCGGTGTTGCGCGATGTAAGTTTTGAGATTGCTTGCGGCGAGGCATACGGGCTGGTCGGGGAGTCGGGCTGCGGCAAATCTACTGTGGCATTCACAGCGGTGCGCTATCTGCCCCGGAATGGCAGAATTACCGGCGGGTCGGTTATACTCGACGGCGCGGACGTGATGCGGCTCGGGCCCGACGCGCTCAGGGAATTGCGGGCAAAAAAAATCTCGATGGTTTATCAGGACCCTGGCAAAGCGCTGAATCCTTCCCTGAAGGTGGGGCGGCAGTTGGTCGAGGTATTCGAGGTGGCCGGCGTCCCGACGGCACAACGCCAAGCTCGCGCACTGGACATGCTGAAAAAGGTGCGTATCGCTGATCCCAGTTCGGTCATGCAACGTTATCCGCATCAGCTCTCAGGCGGAATGTTGCAGCGTGTATTGATCGCGATGGCGCTTGCGAACGGTCCCGCAATGCTCATTCTTGACGAGCCCACGACCGGCCTGGACGCTACCGTGGAGGCCGAGGTCCTCGACCTCATCACCGATCTTCGGCGCGAGCTTGGTACCTCGATCCTGTTCATCAGCCACAACCTCGCGGTGGTGGCGAAGACGTGCGACCGCATCGGTGTCCTTTATGCGGGGATGCTGGTTGAGGAAGGGCCGACGCAAGAGATCCTGAGATCACCGCGCCATCCGTACACTCGGGCGCTTCTGCGGTGCCTGCCGCGAGGAGGGCAGCGGAAGGACCATGGACGGCTCGACACGATTCCTGGCTTTCTACCCTCGCCCGGCGCGCTCCTGCCGGGATGCCCCTTCGCCGAGCGCTGTTTGCTCGCCGACGATCGCTGCAGAACGGAAGTTCCTGAGCTGCGGGATTCTAACGGTCGGCTCGTGCGCTGCCACTACTCGGATCGGACCGCTGATCATCCCCCTGCCACACCGGCCGATGTGGCGGTACCAAAGCCCTCATTGGCGGCAGCGCCGGTCCTGCGGATTGCCAATCTCTCGAAGACTTATGGCCAAAGCACCCATACAGTCCGTGCGGTTGTCGATGTTTCCCTAAGCCTCCTGCACGGAGAAACACTTGGTCTGGTCGGCGAGTCCGGCTCAGGCAAAACCACCCTGGCCCGGATGCTTTTGGGCCTTGTGCGTCCCGATTCCGGCGGAACCATCGAGCTGGACGGCAAGCCACTCGCTGCCAGTCTTGACCGCAGAACGGATCAAGAGGTGAAGGCGGTACAGATCATCTTCCAAAATCCAGACGCGGCGCTGAATCGCTCCCACTCTGCCGGCCGCATCATTGGTCGTGCATTGCGCAAGCTCGGGGGCTTTCGTGGCACCGAGCTTGCGGACCGCCTCGATGCTCTCGTAGCGGCGGTCCGGCTGACTACCCGACATCTAACTCTCCGGCCGCGGCAGCTCTCAGGCGGGCTCAAACAGCGGGTGGCAATAGCCAGAAGCTTTGCCGGCGATCCTCGCGTTGTGGTCTGCGACGAACCCACCTCGGCGCTTGACGTCTCAGTTCAGGCGGCGATCTTGAATCTTCTCGCCGAGCTTCAGACTGTCTGTTCCGTCAGCTATGTCTTCATCTCCCACGATCTCGGCGTCGTGCGTTATCTTTCCGACAGAATTGCCGTGCTCTATCTCGGACGCATCATGGAGCTGGGACCATCAGAGCGGGTTTTCGAAGGTCCAAGCCATCCGTACACGGAGGCTCTTCTTTCAGCTGCCCCCGACCTTAATGGGACCGTCAAATCGCGCATCCGCTTGACGGGCGAAATCCCCTCCGCGGCGAATCCGCCGTCGGGCTGCGTCTTTCACAGCCGATGTCCTCGTAAGGTTGGAGCGATCTGTGAGATCACGGAGCCGCCGCTTGTTGAAGCGGAGCCCGGTCACGTGATCCGCTGCCACATCCGCGCCGCAGACCTCGAGCGACTCCAACGGCAAACAAAGGTCGCGCAAGGTCGCGAGCAAGGCTTCTCTAATTCGGCTCAGGTCATTCGATCCGGCGCTTGGCCCGACAGTGATCCGAACCAGCTGGCCCTGTGAGGGATCACTAAGACGAGATCGAACGAGTATGTTTGGTCAAAAGACCGGCCATTTGGCCGCTATCGCAAGATAGTGCGGCGCTTCTGGAGCCGACGCGCTTAGCTCGGGCCCGCTTCGACGAAGTCACAGTTATGATGTCGCCAGTTGAATCCGCGCGCAGATGGTGGGCGACATGCTCTTATTTATGCCCAATCCGCCTTGCGATCTCGCCCACTTATTCCCGGATAGTGCATTTGACCGCCCTCGGTCGGATAGAAGCCTCTCCAATGGAGGTGTGTTGAGCGCCTCGAAAGATGACTGCTGCAAAGGAGTCGACGGTCAAGGGCTCTCCACGGCAACGGCGAATAGAACCACCATAAAATGGATACCAGCGTAACGATGCTTAGGGTCTGTACCTAAATAGC
>NZ_VSSR01000086.1 GCF_008123515.1 Bradyrhizobium cytisi | reverse complement strand
TCCAAGAAAAGTGGGTACTAGGTGCGGTCTTCAGAGCACGCTTAAGATCATTCATTCTCTAACCAGACAATGCGTGACACGCCGGACGACGGTCCTGGACGCGCAGCGGCTCAACTGCCGCTGCTCGGGCCCGCACGAGATCCCATATGGACTTGGCCCCTTCATCGGGAACCCACATTGTAGTCAGCTCGTCGGCAAGGGGAATGGCGTCTCGGCGGTTCGTCCTTCCGATGGCAAGGCTTGCTCAGTATAATGACGGCGCCACCACGGTGCATTCGCACCCGAGTGGAGTGAATCAGGCGGTAAAGGCCGTACCCCGTCGGCCTAGCCTCGTAGCAGAAATGCAGCTGATCAAAGAGGCTGACAATCCGCCCTATGACCCGCCGCATGCTGCTGGCCGACGCGTCGACCTCACCGAAGAAGCGAACCTATCATCCCCGCCCGCTCCGTAATCGCAACAATGTTCTTCGGCTTCGCAACATCGCTTCCGACAAATGCTTCTCTATAATCGTCCAAGGCTCGTCTTCCTGTGGTGAAGATCGGCTCGGCTCGCCGAGCAATCCTCAGACGCGCAGTGTAGGGGAGCCGCCACCGGCAGAGGCGGAAATAAGTTCTTACCAAACAAACCTCCCCCGAGAATCATCACGAGAGTGTACCGCGCCCTTCACCGGATCGCGAAACACGGGGATTCAGCAGCCGTCGCAGCGTCGATTGCGGCTCCGCCGTATCGAGATCGCATTCCTGGATCAATGAGAGCCGCTGCTCGCGAGTGACTACCGCTGGAGCCCCCAATCTGGAAACTCGAAAAGTTCTGCAGGTCGATCGGGTGACACCTTCATCGCTTGCCCAGCGAGAGTCTCATTTCGAATCACTTCGACCGCTGCTGCAGCTACCGCTTCGGCGGGAATGAGCGGGGACGCCAAGTCTTTGGTTGAGGTGCCCACAGCGCGATTGCGTAGCCGACTTTCCTGAATAGGCGGAGTATCCACCAGCTCGGGACACAAGCAGTTGACTGCGACGTTTGCAGATTTCTTTAAGGCTGCGAGCGATCGTGTAAAGCTGACAACGGCCGCTTTGGAAGCTGCGTAGATCGGCGAACTAGAGTAGGCCAGCAACCCCGCAACGGAAGCCGTCTGCAGAATTGCGCCGCCGCCACGTCTTTTCAAAAGTGGTATTGCTGCATGAGTAGCGCGTACGACCGACAAAAAGTTCACCTCGATCATCCGCACCCAGGCTTCAATGGGCTGATCTTCAAAGCCGCTGGGAAACATAACTCCAGCATTATTATGAAGTATGTCGAAGCCACCGTAGGTCGCTTCTGCATACGAAAACATCTCGGACAGAGATGTAGTCGAGGTGACATTCGCAACGAAGAAGCTGGCTTCCCCCCCCGCGTTTTCGATCTCGTCAGCGACTCGTTGTCCGATTGGATCAATATCGACGACAACGATACGTGCGCCATTGGCTGCTAGTGCCATAGCTGTCGCGCGACCAATCCCGGAAGCAGCGCCAGTCACGATTGCTGTTCGGCCACTGATTTCCATCTTTCCTCCGATATCGCTATCTAGCCCCGACAAGCGTGGCAGGTGGCTCAATCTTAAGAGCTTCGCGGTATCGATCGGTCAGGCTTTTGACCGCGTCTGCATCAACCTGAATTTCGCCTGCGGCCGACGCGCGAAAGAGGTCGAAGATCTCAAATCCCTGAGCATTCTTCGGCATTGTTCCGTAGCGCGGCACAAGGTGGCAATGGAAGTGGGGCACGCTTTCGTTCATCGAAGCTGTATAGATCCGCAAAGCGCCAGTCACATCCATTAGTACTTTTTGCAAGTGTCGAAACGTTGGACCAAAGCTCAGGGCTTCGGCATCGTTGAAGAACGCTATACCCGCAACATGGCGCTGAGTTTGAACCATCATCCAACCTGGCACCCCCCTGCCTGGCATCAAGTGGTGAACGAGCCAAAGATCGTCTTCATAAATGATTCCTCCTGGCACTGAGGAAACATCCATGTTGGCCTTGCAAATGGCACAGTTGGGATCATGCATCATCGCTTCGAACTCCCCTATAATGCGCCAGTCGATAGGCGTCGTGGGTTAGCGTGACAGCGCGAGCGCAGTCATGAGCTGTGATTGGGGGAGGCTTGCCGGCAGCCAACCGCTCGAAGCACTCAACGAGCACCCGACGACAGCCGCCTACATAGCCAAGTGGCGCCGGGACCATTTCATCTCGATCTGGACCGAGGATGTGAACTCCACCAGCGACCTCGCGCACGATTGCGTTTTCTGCAGCAAGCTTTTGCTCGCTGTCAGTCGAATTCTTAGGCCAAGTCGGTAGTGTGTATCCGACTTCATTGTGAAAGATTATTCCTTTAGGCGTGCGTAGGGTTACGTGCGCATAGTCCTCGACTTCGGAGTTATGAACAACGTTGCTCAAGACCGCCGAAAGGACCGATGGCTCTTCCCCGGTGATGAATCGACAGATGTCAAAACCATGAGAGCCAAGGTTAAGCAGAGCACCGCCGCCAGCTTGATCCTTGCTGAGCATCCAAGGCGAGTCCCACGCCACGTAACGTTTCATCGTGGGACGGATCATTCGGAAAACGATGTGTGAAATAGCTCCAAGCTCGCCGCTCTGTACCATTGAGCGTGCCAACTCTGCCCACTGCGTATAGCGAGTGAAGTAAGGTACGCAGACCCACAAATTGCGCCTTGATGCCAGCTCTGCAAGCTCCCTTACTGTTGTGTCATCAACGCCCCACGGCTTTTCCATCAAGAATGGGATCCCGGCTTCGGCAAGATGGCGAAATATTTCCGGCATATCGACGTGGCGTCCGAGCGCGACGATGAAATCCGGTTTTGTCCGGTCAACCATTTCCTTGTAGTCTTGAAACGGCTTAATCTTGAAACGCTCCGCGCGATTGCGGACAATTTCTTCGTTCTCGTCCGATATACCGACAACGTCCACATTCATAGCGCGCAGCAGCTCGACATATGCGGCGTCATAGGTTGAATGCCAATGGCTCACTCCTATAACTGCCACACGCTTAGGATAGGTCATCGATCGCCCCAGAGTTTTGGCTAAGGTTTGTTATATTTTGCGTTGTGCGTTGCAGACGCTCCTGCAATCCGGCCTGTTACCAAAGCTGTCGCTAAGCCGCCCAAATAACCACGAGTACTTATAGCGCCTAGATCGCAACCTGCGGCGTAAAGATTCGCCATCGGTGTGAGCGAGACTTCATCCATGTCCGCCTTCGTCAGAGACAAGGTAGAAGACGTAAGCGACCTTCGCAGGACGTTCATATCAAGATCGGCTTGTAGCCCGCCGCAGGTGAAGGTGATACCCGCCCGTACCATCACTGCACTGAAGGGAGCGGTCAGAAGGGGCACGGCATTCCTCTGTCTTGAGGGGAAAAGTGCCCTGCCGCGACCCTCGCGAACGGCGGCGTTGTATGAACGCAGGGAGCCTAGCGCAATGTCGGCCGGGACCGACCAGTTAGCCAACTTGTCAGCGAGCTCTTCGAGCGTGTCCGCAGACACTACTGGGCCGCCAGCATTGCGCGCCCGATCGATGGCGACCTTAGGAGGATAGGCATTGTGTCCAGTGCCACTCGCTATCGACGCATCGACCACATAGATTCCTGTCGCGTTCGGCTGAGCGGCCAGTGCTAGATTGAGGGCTTCTTCTCCAGTCCCTTCCGACTCGTCTACGAAACGCTGGCCTTCCAGATTCAGGGCTACGGCAACTTGCCCGTAGCGCTGCGTCAGATTGGAGAAGTCAAGGTGGGAAAAACGAGCGGGAGGCGCCGCTAACGCATGGCCATAGAAACAGTTTAGATGTGTCGTGGCTGCTGCGCCTGCTCTTGTGGCGGCAAGAAAGCCATCGCCGGTGCTCCAGGGGTTGCTTCGAAGGTAGAGGGAGTCAGCATGAGGTGTGATGTATTGCGTGATCAAACCCGTGTTGCCCTGAAATCCGCCGGTGGCAAGCACCGACGACTTCGCCTCGACGGCAAGAGATCCTTCATCATCGAACGCAACCACCCCCGCGACTTGATCGTCCGAAAGGAGCAATCGCTGCATGCCCGTCCGGAGATGAAGCCGTCCGCCTTTCTCGCCGAACCGCTGCATGATCGTGGAGGCCATGGTGCGAGGATCCGCTGCTCGCCCCCGCCCGTACCACTCAAACGACGTTTCGGGCTCGAGTGGAACACCCAGCTCTTCTAGCCAAGTGTGACCAGCGGTCAGACCATCTACGACAAGTTCTTGGAGCGCTTCATTGCCGTCGGGAATCTCCTGCTTGAGTTGCCTCTTGTCGGAGAAGGTCCAGATTAGCCCATGTGATAGCAGCATAGAGCCGCCGACCCGGCTCCCCTTTTCGAGGACGACAACGTCTGCACCCTGGTCAATTGCGGTAAGCGCCGCGCAAAGGCCGGCCATGCCGGCCCCGACGACAACGACGTCTGCCTGCTGCCTTCTCACCCTCTGCTCATCCTGTGACTATTGAATCTGCCAAGGTTTTCCAGGCTCGAGAGTGCAGGCTTTGCCGTTGAGGCCATCTTCCTGGATCAACATCATCACGGCCCGCGCGATATCGTCCGGTTCCAGAGCAGGCAGATCTTTCAAGCCAGCGCGTCGGCTTTTGAAACGCCGCTGCGTCGCGGCGTCAAGCACCGCCCCTGAGTGACATTCCAAGTTCGTGCGGACGAGACCCGGGCAAACGCAGTTCACCCGGATGTTCGCTTCCTCCTTCAGAAAAGTAAGGGAACGCGTGAGGTTTACGACCGCGGCTTTCGTTGCGGCGTAGACCGGATCGGTAAAATGAGGCATTAAGCCGGAGATCGAAGCGGTGTTGATTATGACGCCCCCGCCTCGTTGACGCATTGCTTCTGCGCCGTAGTGAGTTCCAGACAGGACACCCATGATATTTACCGAAATCGCTCGCTGCCAACACGATGGATCGGAATCTGGGAAACGCGGCCCTGAAAGGATTCCGGCGTTGTTGTGAAGGATATCCAAGCCGCCAAAGCGCGACACAGCCCCATCTATCATCCGCATGACGTCATGCGGGTCCGAGACGTCAACGTGAAGCGCAAATGCCTCACCCCAATGCTTTCGATTGCGGACACCGCCTGTTCTGCGCTTTCATAGTCGATGTCGCTGGCAAGAATTCGCGCACCCGCTTTCGCTAGGACGACGGCCGATGCGCGACCAATGCCGGAGCCGGCGCCTGTCACTACAGCGATTTTTCCTTCGGGACTCATTCGCGCTCCCGTCGACCTGTATTATTTGACTGGCCTGATCTGCTGCATGGTCCTCCATTGGGCGCTGCGATCGGGCCACGGCGTCCAGTCGATCGTGTCTCTGAAGGCGAACGTTATAGTCGGAAGATAGGTAGGCAACCCTCCGAGCACCCTCTCATGCTTTAGAGCGGCGACACGCTTGAGCAATTCATTTCGTTGGCTCTCGTCGAGCACCTTGGCTTGCCTTTCGAGCAACGTGTCCACTTCAGGATCGCTCGAGTATGAGTAGAACCCCCATCCTTTTCCAGGCTCGTAGGTATGTAAGTGTCCCATCCAACCCGATCCAGGATCGCCCGGCAATCCCTGTCGCGGCTCACATACCGGCAAGGCTTGCCAATGATTAGAGCCAGCTCACCCTCAAAATCGAAATTTTCGGAGAGCTTCGGGCGCACCAAGCTGTCGAGATGGCCGACCTGAGAACTCGCGAAACGAGTGAAGATTATCGGGCGCTGCGGACGCGGCTGTCTACTTTCATTCAGATGGCTCAGGTAGTTCAAGCCCGCACACAGGATGCGAGAGGGGTTGGGAATCACCGGAAGAAATCGGATGTCCTCCAAACGGCAGTCCCGACCCGCATGTGATTCAATCTTATCCAATTCTCGCAAGGCCGCGCGGAGGTTTTCATGCCTGCTTCGCGGAGCGAGGTCGACGACGCCGCCTCCAGAGAGAAGCCCGAAGCTTTCGCGCCCCTCGACCGTGAATGAAAGTAGTCTCACGCATCGCTCCTTTTCGTTGCTCTCTGCTTTCTGCCGCGGTATTTCCCGTCAAACGATCAGGAGAAGCGCAAAGTCCCAGACAATCCTCACGCTTGCGCTCCGGGCATGATCTCAGTTGTGAGAGCGCTGGGCTAATGGCCAACTCTAGGTCTGATGCGCACAACGGCGCAGTCTGCTTGAACGTTGACCGCTTTCGACTTGCTGATAATGCCCCTCCCCGCGAACACGTTCGCCTCTTGACGCGGAATGCATCATCGGATCACCAGAACATTATTATGGCCCATCAGCCGAATTTCTTCGATCTCAGAGCTAACTTCAGCGAAATTCTGTCTTCTATTCCGCGAGGCGCCCGATTTGCTCTTCATGGGCTTGGAGGAGCCTTGCCAACCGCTCGAAACACTCATAACAGCACCCGGCGAATAGCCGCCCACATAGCCATACGGCTCCGGCACGGTTTCATCTCGGTCAGGACCGAAGTCCATCAGCGACCTCGCGCACGATTACGTTTTCTGCAGGCCAACGCGCGATAGGCCTTTCCATTGAACTCGCCAGAACCTCAAGATTCCGCGAGCCAGCGCTCGCGATCAAGGTCGGGCGCGAATCTGATCGAAGGGTCGACAACTGGAAGACAGTACGCATACGACGAAGACCGCCTGATTGACGCATGCGCGCGGGCACGGCGAGCTCTATGATGGCGTTGCGTGAAGGTCAGGCGGCCTGCTGATCGGCGGGCTTGTCGGCCTGGCGCAGGAGCTTCCATTCCCAGGGCAGCAGTTCGTGCAGACGCGAAGCGGGAAGATCGGCGATACGGGCGAGGACGTCGGCGAGCCAGGCCTTGGGATCGACGTCGTTGAGGCGACAGGTCGTGATCATCGTCAGCATGATGGCGGCACGGTCGGCGCCGCGCTGGCTGCCGGCGAAGGTCCAGTTGCGCCTTCCCAAGGCGATGCCGCGCAACGCTCTTTCGGCGGCGTTGTTGCTGAGGCAGATCCTGCCATCGTCGAGGAAGCGGGCAAAGTCGGCCCAGCGCCTGAGCATGTAATTCATGGGCTTCAGGACCTCGGAGGAGCGTGAGAGGGTTTCTCGCTCGCGCAGCAGCCAGGTGTGCATGTCGTCGAGCAGCGGCTTGCTTCTCTCCTGGCGTACGGCGCGCCGCTCGTCGGCGCTGCGGCCGTTGATGGCGCGCTCGATCTCGAACAACGCATCGAGGCGTCTGACCGCCTCCAGTGCGATCGGAGAAACCGGTTTGCCCTTCTTACCTTCCCGGGCATTCTTCTCGATGTCGGCCAGCTCGAAGAAGCCCCGCCGCGCATGGGCGAAGCAAAACGCCGGCGTAATCGGCAGCACCTTCTTCTGCGGATCGAACAGCGGCTCGAAGCCGTTGTAGCAATCGGCTTGCAGGATACCGGCGAAGGCGGCCAGATGCTTCTGGGGATGCTCGCCTCGACGGTCGCTCGAGGCGTAATAGACCGCCGCCGGCGGCGCAGGTCCGGCGAAGGGCCGGTCATCCCGCACATATGTCCAGATCCGACCGGTCTTGCACTTGCCCTTCGCCAGGATGCGGATGGTGGTGTCGTCGCCATGAAGGCGCTCGGCCGCGAGCACATGACGCTCGATCAGGTGGAAGAGCGGCATGACGGCGAAGGTCCCGTGGCCGACTTGGTCGGCCAGCGTCGACAACGGCAGGTCGATCCTCTCGCACTTGAAGCGCGCGCTCTGGCGGTTGAGCGGGATATGCATGCCGAACTTGTCGAACAGGATGGTCGCCAGCAATTGCGGGCCGATGAAGCCGCGCGGTGTTGCATGGAACGGCGCGGGCGGCTGGCTGATCTTCTCGCAATCGTGGCAGGTGAACTTTTCCCGCACCGTCTCGACGACCTTGAAGCGACGCGGGATCTCCTCCAGCGTCTTGGTCACATCCTCGCCGATCTTCGCCAGCCGCGATCCGCCGCAGCAGGCGCAGCTCGTCGGAGCCTCGATAACGACGCGCTCGTGTTCGATGTCGTCCGGCCATGGCTTGCGCACCGGTCGCTTGCGCGTGAAGGCGCGGACTTTCTGCGCCTTCGCCGCCGCGGCCTGCGCGGCAAGCTCATCCTCGCTCGCCGTGGTGACGAGTTCTTCGAGCTCCAATTCCAACTGCTCGATCAGCCGCGCCGTGCGCTCGGAGCGCTGCCCGTACAGTTCGCGTTTGAGCTTCTCGATCCGCAGCTCGAGATGCGCGATCAGCGCCGCGTTATCCGACAGCTCCGCCTGCGCGCTGGCAGCCATCGCCTCGGCTCGCAGCCGGGCCTCACGCTCGGCCTGCAGCGCTGCCAGGGCACTGACAAGATCCGATGGAAGGTCGTCCGGCTTCGATATCATGAAGCCATTGAATCAGATCAAGCAGCAGATTCAAACCCAAAACAGCTATCCGACCCGCGTCGGACGCTGGGTTTCTTGCGGGTTGCGCCAATCGATTCCGGACAACAGGTAACTCATCTGCGCCGGAGAGATCGTCACTGCATCGCCCGCAACCGAAGGCCAGATGAACCGCCCTCTCTCCAGTCTTTTGGTGAACAGGCATGCTCCCTGGCCATCGTGCCAGATCACCTTCACAAGATCGCTTCGGCGACCGCGGAAGACAAACAGATGACCGCTGAGCGGGTCCTTGCGCAGCACCTCCTGCACCTGGAGTGCCAGCGACGGAAAGCCTCGGCGCATGTCCGTGTAGCCCGTCGCCAGCCACACCCGCACGCCCGTCGGGATCGGGATCATCGGCGCTCCAGTCCGCGAGCAATTCGAACCACCGCCTCGACGTCCGCGCCGGGACCGAAGACCACGCGCAGCCCTTTTGGGCTCACGATTTCGATCTGGCCTGCCTCGACAGCTTCCGTCGTTGGCGGCGTGCTCGGCGCAACTATCGCAGGGACGAATGTCGGGCCGATCGAACCCACTCCAGCCTGATGATTGGAGGCCAAAGCCTTGCGCCAATTCAGCAGAAGCTGACGTGAGATCCCGTACCGGCGAGCGGTCGCCGAAACCAGTCGCGGCCCCGCGAAGCTCTCCTCTACGATCCTGAGCTTCTCCGCACTCGTCCAGCGTCGCCGCCGACCGGTCTCCACCACCTCTATGCGGCTCAGCACCGCACTGTCCTTATGTACGTCCATAAGGACAGTCAGCTACGCAGCCGACCTTTTCACAAGGCGGCCTTGCTCGGATGCGTACGGAAGACAGAGCAGGAATCTGAGAGATCCATCGTCGCTGGCTCGCCAGCCAGTGCCGCCCAAAGGGTCGGAATTCCCTGAACTTGCACCAGACCAGTCTGAGTTTGACCAGTCAGAAGAACGGGGCCGCCGCAACCAAGACCGCCCTCGAGGCTGGTCGTGCGAAACGCAGCTCTTCAGTCGACCACGATTTCAATGACGCGTGGCTTGCCGGCCGCTCGCGCGCGCTTCAGCGCATGGCCGAGGTCGCCAATGCTGGTCAGCCGCTCGCTCGCCATGCCATAGGCCTCGGCGAGCTTGCAGAAGTCCGGAGGCGCCGGCGACACGCCGACCGGCTCGACTCCCCGCTTGAGCATCGAGTTCTCGATCTCACGATAACCGCGATTGTTCCAGACGACGAAGATCACCGGCGCTTCTCCATCGAGCGCCGCGCCTAGTTCCGGCAATGTGAACTGAAAGCCGCCGTCGCCGGTCAGGCAAACGACCGGCGCTTCAGGTTCGGCGAGGGCCGCGCCGATCGCCGCCGGTGGGCCATAGCCCAACGCACCGAAACCGGTTGCGGCATTGAACCAGCCAGCCGGACGGTCGTGGTCATAATAGAGATTGGCAGCGTAGATCGGCTGGGTCGAGTCGCCGACGATGATTGCGCCAGGCAGCGCGTCGCGGATTGCTTCCACCGCGCGAACTTGCGCAATATAGTCAGGCTTCAATTCAGCCAATGCTGCCTCTCTTGCTGCGGCCGCGCGTGACTCGCCGTTTTTCGCAGCGACGTGAGCGGGACCAAGCTCGGTCAGCAGCGCACCAAGTGCCTCGGCGCAATCCGTCTGGATGGCAACGTTGCTAGCATAACGGGCGATCTGATCGGCGCCAATATCGATGCGGATGAGGTTCGGCGGCAGCACGAACCCACCGTTGCCATAGACGTCATAGTCGGTCGGACCGAATTCGGTGCCGGCGGCTATCACCAGATCGGCGTCCGCCATTACCGCGCGCACCGCCTTCAGGCTGGGGCTCGCCGGCACGCAAAGGTGATGGCGATGCAGCAGGCCGCGCGCATTGGCGGTCTCGACGACCGGCGCGCCGAGCGTTTCGGCGAAGCTCCTTAGCGCCGCATCGGCCTGTTTAGCGCCACCACCAGCGAGGATGAGCGGACGTCGGGAGGCCTTGATCAACCTCGCAGCTTCGGCGATCGCCGAAGCTGCCGGAGCCGGCGGCGCGGCATTGCTGAGTGCAGCCCCGATCCCATCGGCGGGCTTTACCATGACATCGGTCGGGATCTCGATGTGGACGGGGCCAGGACGCGCGGAGGAAAACAGCGCGAAAGCGCGGGCGAGCGCGTCCGGCAGTTCCGCGGCTTCGGTGACACGCTCGGAAAACAGCGCCACCTTCTCCATCATGCCACGCTGGTCGGGCAATTCGTGCAGGAAACCCAATCCTTTGCCGAGCGTGCTGGTGGCGTTGACGCCGGAGATCACCAGCATCGGCACGGAATCGGCACGCGCCTGGCCCATGGCGGTTATTGTGTTCGTAAGCCCCGGCCCGGTGATGACGAAGGCGACGCCCGGCCGGCCGCTGGCACGTGCGTATCCATCGGCCATGAAGCCGGCCCCCTGCTCATGGCGTGGCGTGATATGGCGGATCTTCGAACGCGCCAAGCCACGGTAGAGCTCAACCGTATGCACACCTGGAATGCCGAACACGGTGTCGACACCATGCGCCTCGAGTAAGGTGATGAGCGCTTCGCCGAGCGTGGTCCCATGCATCTTGGTCATTGGCGCGGCACCTGACGTGTTAGACAGGTCGGGCCGCTCTCGCAGGTGATGCAGAGCGCATCGGCTTCGAAGGTCGAGGCCATGCAGCCGGCGGGTCCGATGAGGACTGAAAGTCGTCCTCGGAGAATCGGTGAAAGATGCGGCTGTTCGCTCGAAGCAAACCTTGACGAACTTCGAGACTGGGTCGCGTACACGCTGGATTGACGAAGGCGGCTCCCTTTCGCTAACTCAACCCGGCCAAAGTATAGATGCCCGCTCTCGGAATTTTGCATACCCTCACACTCAGTCATCAATGCGAACCTCGATAAGCCCATCCCGAATCCGGGTTTCGAAGACTGGAACTGCACAATCGGCAGGTCCTCTAACCACAGCTCCGGTCGTCACGTCGAACTGCGCGCCATGCAAAGGGCACTCGACGAGTCCGTCCTCAAGCCAACCATCTGTGAGCAGAGCGAAAGCGTGGGTGCACACGTTGTCGGTCGCATAGACCTTCCCATCCAAGAGATAGACAGCCAGTTTCTTTGACCCAACCTCGTATGCGTACATTCCGTCGCCCGGCAAGTCGTCCAGGCGACATAGACCGATCCAATTTACTGTCATTGTCCTCACAAACGTTTATCCTCTTAACGTGGCGCGTCTGCCAACCCGGGGAATTCGCATCACGACGCGGACGCAGGCCCCGATTAAGGTAATCTCGTCGCCATAGTCGTCCTTGATGAGATTGATCTGATTCCTTTCGCCTCCGGACGAAATTCCCGGTCAGGGCCCGCCTGACAGTCCCTCCAAAGGAGACGATTGTCAGCTGATTGGGACGAAACTCCGACCGGCATCAGCACGTTCTGATGACACAGGTGAGGCGCCGACGACCTTCAACGATGTCTGCATTCTTCCTTGGTTTTCGTTCATTCTGGAACGCGCTTTCAGAGATGAATGCAGAGAAGCCGCCGTTCGCCGGTATTGGTTGTCTCGAGGGTCACTGGGTAGGTTTCAATCGATGGATCCGGCCCCGCGCAATTAGCGTTGGTCTGAACTGATTCCTCTGCATCGACACTGACAGGATATGTACGCACCCACACTTTGTGAGGGTTGAGCACAGATTGACCCGTCTTGATATCGAACTCCCAGCCATGCCATGGGCAGCGAATTATCTCGCCTAATCGCTCGAATCGCGCATGACCGGGAGCGTCCCCGGTGACCATTCCGTCCAGCAATCCCCGGCAAAGCGGCGCGCCCTTGTGCGGACAGCTGTTGCGTATCGCAAAGTATTCGTCGTTGACCTTGAATATCCCGACGCTGCGCCCAGCAATGTCGACGATCAGCCGACCGCCTGTAGGAATTTCGTCCGCGTAGCAGACCTGATACTTCTTGGACACTGACACCCGTCTCCTATGCGGCTTTTGAGATTGACGGCAGACTCAGACGGAAGGTGTCAATTGCATTCTCCGAGAAGATGCGGCGCCGAAAGTCCTCGGGATAGTCGACCAGCGTTCTTGCTGGATCATCCCAGTCCCAGTGCGGGTAATCAGATGCAAACATCAGTATTTGCGATCCACCGATCCAGTCGATGAGTTGCTTGAGCTGGCTGGGATCCTCGGGCTCTTCCATCGGTTGCGTGGCAAAGCGGATGTGCTCCTTGATGTACTGGCTGGGCAGCTTCTTGACCCAGGGCGTCTGCCTGCGAAGCCCCTTCCAGTCAAAATCCATTTTCCACATTAGTGGAGCTAACCACGAGAACCCTGCTTCGAGCATGCCGATTTTCAGGCTTGGGAACTTTTCGAAAACTCCCTCAAACACAAAACTCGCTACGTTGACGGAATACCAAGAGGACCGAATCTGACGCATCTCGATGTAGTGACTTGGGAAGCCCGCAGCTGAGATAGGCGGATTCACGCCCGTACCCTCCGCGCCGAAGTGCATCGCGACAGCTAACCCATTTCGGACGCAGGCTTCATAGATCGGATGGTACAAACGATGCCCGAAGGGTCTCGGTGCGCCACAGCCCAGCATCACCGAGCAAACCGCTGGGTGTGAGCCGAGCCGATCGATCTCGGCGGCGGCTCCATTCGGATCCTGCGAATTGATGTGAAGAACAAGACGAAACCTCTCATCCTTGGCTATCCAATGCTCCAGTGAGAAGTCGTTGAACGCCCGGCACAGAGCGCTTGCGTAGTCCACATCAAACATTGCACTGGCGGCCTGACCTATCCCACCAGTAAGGATGGCCAAGTCGATGCCGCTACCATCTAGTAGTCGTACCCTAGTGTCCTCGACGTCGAAGGCAGAGGTGAAAAAGTTTTCCTTCGGAGGCGGGTTGTTTTCGTCCACCAATTCCGCACGACGCCCGCGGACGCCGCCGTTGAAGCCGAAACTAAACCCCGTCTCGATCCCGTATTCCGCAAACCGCTCCGCATTGAACTTACTCAAATACGGGAAGAGGTCCGACTTACTCCTGTAACCGTGATGCACATCGGTGTCCACAATGGTCATTTTTTTTCGATTCTTTTGATCGACCACGTTGTTCATTGCATTCTCCTCAAAGTACAGTGCACTTCATGTGAAACTCTATCACTCGCCTTCGGCAAACTGGAATAGACAGTTCGTTCCAAAGTTGGTCAGCACACGATGTGTAACCGCGCCAGATCCTGCTTGATGTTTGCAGACTTGGACAGCCACGCAGCCCTTCATCGCAAGGATGGAGGGAGCCGGTATAGCCCTGAGCAGGGCGGCCCTTAACGAATGATATGTCAACGGCCTTGTCCTAATTCGGCGGTAAGCTCTTGGGCCAGCTAACCGCAGCTCCGCAGGGGTTATCGCGCGAATCCTCTCTCAGCACAGCGAAGGCATGGGTGGGAACATTATCTTGTCAGTGCCGAACGCGTGCATTCCGTCGCGTAGAGTAGACACGGTCTAACGAGAACTTCGTTTTATTTGCGTCATGCACGTAAGTCGTCAAACCATGGTGCGGCTGGCCGATGCGACTCATCGATTGACCGGCTCTATCCGAATCAACTGCTCGACAAGTGCTGCCGGAATCGACTGCCCGCTTCGACCAGCTCGTCGCAGTGCCGAAATGTCGCGCCCCCTGTTGACGCCCTCGGCCCCAATCACGTGACCAGCGTCGTCAATTCCGACCTGGAGCCAGCTGTTGGAATTCAAGTCGCCGACCTGAAGAAAGCGCGATGCCTTGGTTGGTAATCCTATACATTGGATGTTGATGTCATACTGATCGGACCAGAACCATGGCAACTCGTTAAAGCAGCGATCTTGCCCCATCATGTTTTTTGCCGCAACGGCTCCCTGAGCCGATGCCGAGCTCCACGACTCTGTGCGTGCCCGCAAACCATGCCGGCCAATCGGATAATTGGTCACTTCGCCGGCTGCAAATATTGCACCGTCGGAGGTCCGGCATTGTTGATCAACGAGAATTCCATCGGCCGTGGCGAGCCCGCACTGCGAGGCAAGCTCCGAATTCGGAACAACGCCGATACCTACCACCAGGATGTCGGAACGGAGCTCCCCTCCGGGCCACCTCAAAATTATCTCGCCGCTCTCTTCGAAAATCTCGCCCGCCTCGAGGTCAACCAAGACCTCGACGCCCCGTTTGATATGCAAGGCGCGCGCAAACTCTGAAAGCTTCGGCGTTGCTGCACGCGAAAGAAGCAGCGGCGCGCGTTCTAGGACTCTCACTGTACATCCGCGCACGCGTGCTGCTGCAGCTACTTCTAGTCCGATGAAGCCGCCTCCTAAAATGGCAACACGTGGACTCTCACACAGAGCTCTTCTGAGCCGCTGAGCATCCTCAAGTGTGCGCAGGTAGAAAATACGCCTAGGGTCGACATGCGGAAGGTGAAGTTGTCGCAGACGGGAGCCCGTTGCAAGCAGCAACTTATCATAGTGAACCTGCGATCCATCCGCGAGAGTGACTGTCCGGTTCTGCCGATCAATACTCGTTGTGCTTAGGCCGTCTCGCAGCGCCACGGTCGAGCCATAAATCTCGGACGGACGAAGCTCCGGGTGGACAGGTTCAGCTGCCAGTAGATATTCCTTGGAAAGTGGGGGCCTGTCATAGGGCCGGCCCAACTCTGCACCAACGACTTGGACATTGTGGCTAGGTGCCTTTCGGCAGAGCTCGGAAGCGGCGTGATGGCCAGCGATGCCACTGCCGATAATAATGAAATCGTCCATCCGTTCCGTTTCCGACTGTTCAAGTCATTTGGCATCAAAGCTCATCGTGTTCCTAGATACAGCTGATCTTAATTTTGATCAGCACAACCATATTCATTTCGTACTCGTCTGATTCGAACCGTTCTGCCGCTGAGAGATGGTTTGGCGGAGCGTGCGCAAGCGTCGCGCCGGTTTCTGCGACGACACGGAAATTGGCCTCTCGCGCTCCTTGTTCAGTTGAAAAACCTGGCTGGCATTTTGCGTTCGTGCGGCTGGATTGTCTTTGCGTAGATCCGAAAGGGGAAGTTGGTAGAGGCAGTAGTCCCGTTCTAGGCCGCGCTAGTGATGACGCCATGTTTCCTGGCGTTCTCTAAGACGGTACTGTCACTAGAGATGTACCTCGGCTTCTGCCGGCCGCGCCGAGCAGTGCATCAATCGCAAGGGACGGCTGCCGTTGCTGCAGGTCGAGCTGACTTTGGGCAATGCGTCAGATATTTCCGGGTTCGCCACACTTTATATCCGTGACTGCTCGCGTTAGAGGCTGCGATCTATCCGGATAAGCATCCGGAATGCAGGCCAGTCAGTCCTCATTGCTTGGCGGACGCATAAAATTCTTGCCGCCAATACTCGACCGGATAGTCGTTTACCCAAGGACGCAAGCACCGGAGTCGCGCGCGCTGCGCCATCGATCGCATTAGCAGTCCGAAGACCGCGCACTGTTGGTGCAGGCGAAGGCTATTTGACCTCGGAGTGCCGCTGCTCCGTCAAACGATACGTTGCCCATAACTAGTCAATGGGCGATTTCGGCAATTGAGTCGGCAATTTTGCCGATCTTGGCCTCATTGGTGGTCGTCCAAGGAAAGGAGAAGTTCAGCGCGAATAAATTCTCGAAAGATCGTGCCGCTGCGGAAAATACCGGGCCGGGCAGAATGCTTACGCGTTGCTTGTGAAGCGCCCTTGCGGCTCTGCCTGACTTAAACCCTTGTGGAGCATGAACCCAGCACATATACCCGCCGTTCGGCCGGCTGATGGAGCAACCGGCTGGCATCCTGTCGGCAAGGAGCTGCAGCCCCCGCTGCATCCGCGAGGCGAGCGTGTCCCGGATCCGGCGCAGGTGCCTGTCTTGGCTGTGGCACGATAGATATTCGGCAAGGGCCTGCTGAATCCGAAAGTCGTTGATCGCGTAACCTCCTAAACAAGAGGCAGCGAGAATGGGCTGTGCGTGTTTGCCCGCTATCACCCACCCGAGCCCGTATTCTGGGGCCAAGCTGCACTCAAAGCTGCTGAACTGCAGCACAGTCTGGCTCGAATCAAACTTTTTCAAGGATCTGGGATTGCTGATGCCGTAATAAAGATCGCCAAGCATATCATTTTCAATGATGGTGACATTGTTCTTGTGCGCGGCGGCGACGATCCGCTTCATACCTTCCTCACCATAGGTGATGCCAGTAGGGAAGTGATTGTTCGCCATCAGCAGAGCAACCCTGATGTTGTTATTCTTGACTAGATATTCGAACTGGTCTGGATCGACGCCGGTTCTAGGATGGGAGTAGATCTCGACGACGCGGAGGTTCCGGTGTTTGATACTCGATAAGGCCGGGAAATATGATGGGCTTTCAACCAAGATGACATTACCGGGATCAGTCAGGGCGTCGAGGCAGAGATTGAGCCCCTGCGTAGCCGATCCCGTTACGATAATGTCCTGATATCGCGTAAATATGCCGCGCTGCGCGGCGCGCTTGGCTATCTGCAGGCGGAGATCAATATCGCCCATGGCGGCGTCTTTGGCGGGCAGCTTCCGACGGCGGAGAATGCGGCGCATCACGCTGTCAATTTCTGCACAGTCGAAGAGATCGTCGCTTGGTTGCGGAGCACCGAACGCATTCGAAGTCCGATTCTGCCACGACAAAAGCAGGGCCTGCGGAAAGTCCCCGATGGAAATTGGTTCGACCGAGTTTTCGCCGGCTTGCGCGAAATCGCTTAGCTCCGACGAAATGCGCGTCAAATAATATCCTGATCGCGGCCGAGCCGTGCAGTAGCCTCGACTCTCGAGCAGCTCATAACCGTGATGAATTGTAACTGCGCTGAATCCTGTCAAAAGGCTGAGTTGCCTGATCGATGGCAAACGGTCACCAACCTTGAGCGTACCGGCATCGACCCGCTTGCGGATGTGTTCAACGACGGCATTGTAGCGGTATGGCATATTGTTCAACAACGGCAGTGAACGTCACTCTCCAGCAGGACTGATAACAGAAAAGATCGCAGGCCTGGCAATGAGCCCTATTCCAGAAGCTCTGCTCCCTCACAGAGGGCCATCTTTTCACTATTCGTGGCCGAAGCATTAGGCGCATTCAACGCCGAATTCCTCTCATGTATGGCCAGATTCAGCTGAAATTCTGCGTCTGATTCGGGCAACGCGCTGGGGTCCACGCGTTCCGCTCGCGCTGAGGCCGCGCCACCGCGTGATCTCCTGTATCGCGCACGTTCGCAATCCTTGACGCGTGCGCTCGAATCTGCTCGACCATCGAGGCTTTGCTGGCGATGAGCCGATCCGTATCAACGTACATTTTGGCGCGAACGTTTGCCATTGGCGTGAGCCACTTTTATCGGATTTGTATTCACTCCTTCTGATGAACTCGTTGGCGACAAGCGGCTGAACTTGCCGAACGACACCGTCGTGAAGTCCGACGGTCGATTTGGTTCGCTGATCCCACCTTCGGGCCGCTCAGCAATTACGAGCGCTAGGAGGCCGAACCCGAGATCGATCCCAACGTCCAACGGCCCGATCCCCTGACCGGCAAGGCCACGATCGTCGCCGAGGGTGGGGGCCGGGCCGGACGCGCTCTGCTTCTCGCCGGACGAGAAGATCCTATGGGTCGCGGAATCCGGTGGCGTGCCGAACCGGAAGATTCTTGCGTATGGCGAGTCGCCGCCCGGCGAGAATCGCGATCCCGGTCAAGGGAAGAGAAAAATACAAAGTCCAGCCTCCAAGCCTGACGCCGGAGCGGTGATCCGCCCGGCGCCAAAATCTTGTCAGTCGCGGATCAGCTTACGCCCCGTTGTATCCCGCGACGGCCTTGGCCTCGAGATACTCTTCCAGACCGTAGCGGCCCCACTCGCGGCCGTTACCGGACTGCTTGTAGCCACCAAATGGCGCGGAGCTCTCGTTCGGCACGCCCTGCAGGTTGACGTTGCCGGCGCGAATCTGGCGGCCAACGCGCTTGGCGCTTTCCACCGTGCTGGCCCAAACGTACCCGGCAAGCCCATAGGGCGTGTCGTTGGCGATGTGCACGGCTTCGGCTTCGTCCTTGGCGCCGATGATGGTCAGCACCGGTCCGAAGATCTCCTCGCGGGCGATCGTCATGTCGGGGGTGACGTCGGCGAAGATGGTCGGACGGACATAGAAGCCCTTGTTGACGCCTTCGGGCAGGCCCGGGCCGCCGGCGACGAGCGTGGCGCCCTCGTCGATGCCCTTCTTGATCAGGCCCTGGATCTTATCCCACTGGCCACGGTTGACGACGGGGCCGATGGTGGTGCCTTCGGCACGGGGATCACCGGCCTTGGTCTTGTCGGCGACAGCCTTCGCGATCGCGGCGACTTCCTTCATCTTCGACAGCGGCACGATCATGCGCGAGGGCGCGTTGCAGGACTGGCCGGAGTTGTTGAACATGTGCATCACACCGCCGGTCACCGCCTTCTGCAGGTCGGCGCCTTCGAGGATGACGTTCGGCGACTTGCCACCGAGCTCCTGGCTGACGCGCTTCACGGTCGGTGCCGCGCGCTTGGCCACGTCGATGCCGGCGCGGGTCGATCCGGTGAACGAGATCATGTCGATGTCGGGATGCTCGCTCATGGCGGCGCCGACCTCGGGGCCGAGGCCGTTGACGAGGTTGAACACGCCCTTCGGCACGCCGGCTTCATGGAGGATTTCCGCGAAGATCAGCGCCGAGGTCGGGGTGAACTCCGACGGCTTCAGGATCATGGTGCAGCCGGCGGCGAGCGCGGGCGCGACCTTGCAGGCGATCTGGTTGAGCGGCCAGTTCCACGGCGTGATCATGCCGACCACGCCGATCGGCTCGCGCAGCACCATGGCGGTGCCGACCGGCTCCTCGAAATGATAGTTCTTCAGCACGTCGAGCGTAGTCATGAGGTGGCCGAGGCCGGCGCCGGCCTGGAGCTTCTCCGCCATCGGCAGCGGCGCGCCCATCTCGTCGGAGACGGCAGCGCCGATCTCCTTGAGGCGGCCCCTGTAGACCTCGATGATTTTCGACAGGAGCGCGACGCGCTCCTCCCGGCTGGTCTGCGAGAAAGAGGCAAAAGCGCGCTTGGCCGCGGCAACGGCCTTGTCGACGTCAGCCTTGGAGCCCAGCGCAACCTCGTACATCGCCTCTTCCGTCGCCGGGTTGACGACCGGCGTGGATTTCTTGACGGCCGGATCGACCCAGGCGCCGTCAATGTAGAATTGCATGCGATTGATCATAGTAAGCCTCTTCTTGAGTGAGCATTGGAGGGGCGCGTTTCGACCACGCCTAGGCTTCGCGGCCAAGCGGGCCGCGGTTCGGCACGCAGCATCGCGTTCAGCGTGGTCACATCAGGTTGCCTTTTTCACGGAACACGATCGCGCCTGAAGGCTTAAGCGCCGCATGTCGCTGTGGCTGGCCGACCGCCCGAACCTGGAGCGCACGGCACAGGGGTATTCCCTGGATTGCGCCGCAGTCAATAACCACGTCCCAGATCCACGACATTGGTCAAGGACTGTCCCCTGAGAAAACGTTCGATGTTATCGGCGAAGATGGAAAATACTCTTTCCGGATAGTTTGTCGCGCTTCCTGAAACGTGCGGTGTCGCAATTACGTTCGGCATGTCCCACAACGGGCTTTCCTGAGGCAGCGGTTCCCGTTGGAACACGTCGAGCAATGCACCGGCGATCGTGCCCGCCTTCAGCGCTTGGATCAGTTCGGCCTCCGCGACAACTTGGCCGCGGGCGATGTTGATCAAAAAGGCATTGCGGCGCATTCGCGCGATCTCAGCCGCACCGATGAGAGCTGCGGTGGTTGCCGTCGCCGGCACGGCCAGCACCACGAAATCGCAAAGCGGCAACATTTCGTCAAGGGCATCCGAGGCAAACAGCCGGTCAACACCATCGACAGGAACTGAGGCATCCCGCTTCGAGCCGACCACAGTCATTCCCGTACTCTTCGCGCGTCGGGCGATCGTCGCCCCGATCGAGCCCAGACCCACGACGCCGAGCGTCTTCTCGGCCAACGGCGCGACAAAGCGCGGGCTCCATCTCCGCTCCGCCTGATCGCGCAGGAGTTTACGGAAATCCCAATGCAGCATGGTTACGCCGGCCATTACATAATCAGCGATGATATCACCATGAATGCCGCGAGCATTTGTTATGGTGATTTCCCCTATCGTTTCGCGAAACGGCATGATCGACTCGACGCCGGCGAAAGGGCACTGGATCCAACGCAGTTTTTTCGCGTGTTCAAATAGGTCGACGGGTAACGAAGATGCGAGGAGGGCATCCGCCTCGTTTATGCAGCGCGCGAGCTGATCAGGGCTTGGCGCGATGATCGTGCGAACCTGAGGGAAGCGATCCGCAACAAGCCGTGCATACAATTCAGCGTCAGGGTGGCTCAGAACAATGGTAATGTCTGGTCTGTCAACGGGCATGCTCATCTCCAAAGTAATAAGACTAGCTAAACCGAAGCTCTTCGAGATTACAACGCAGCCGATTTGCCTATTTGCTAAGCGGCAATGATGAGCAAGTCGCTGCGCGTCCCACGCATGCGGAAACGAAACGATGTTCGACTGCCGCGTTTGCGAGATCCATATTCGTGACACTGCAACGAACAACTCCGCGATTATCTCCGCAGTAGCCGGTCGACTACAATTCATTCGCTCATCCGCGCCCGTAAACATCGAGAGCCCCGATCTCAACGGCAAACTCGGAGGTGGCGGACCCCTGCAGGCGCCCATCAACAAGACCAGAAGTAGCTCTGCCGAACAGTTTGAAAAGACCAATAAAGTTCCTGCGGGTCAATATTCAGCAATGGCATAAATTCGCCGAGGGTCGCTGGTGCTTGCCAACTATGTCATCCTCCGCGGGTTGATCAGACAGGCGCCTGCCAACTCGGCGCTCGCCCTGCGGATCGAGAGAAGATCAACGACATGGTCGTGACCGCGCTTACCGATACTACTCTTGTAGAAACTGGGCGCCATGCGGATCGGGATCGGCAATTTCGGCCCGAAGGCGCGCACCGCGAGCTTGGGAGCATCCGGCCGCTGCACAATCTGCTGCAACAGTTTCAAGTCGTGAATTGTCATGCTATGGACCTCTCGCGATCCAGCAAGCGCGAGATCGGCAACCAGCGAGGGCGACGTCATCATGGGTTTCGCCGGCACCGCAATTCCGACATGGCGATCAGGTGACGGTGCGCGTCCGCAACGAGGTGATGTCCAACGAGTTGAGGCGCCGCACCGCTACCTGCTGGCACTCGCCTCACTCAGTCCGGCCTATGCCGACCACACGATGGAAGCATTGAGGCGCAGCGGCGAGCGCATCGCGTGAACGAGCCAACAGCAGTGGGAACGTGGTGGACGAAGCGCAGTTCCCACCACGTCTTGCGTTGCTCCCATGGTAGCCGCCTGTCTTTCCACCCAAAATGCGCGGTTACGTCGCGTAATCGGGCTCTTTCCGGTCGAGTATCCGCTTCAGGGCACCGAAGTGCCGCTCGGCTGGGGATGGACTCGCTCGCACGACGCCAACACTGCGCGTCGTTTCGTCGATCACCTGTTGCGGGAGATGCTTCAGCGGCTGGTGGGTCCACATAGCGTAGAGCTGCACTTGTGCGGCACGCTCGATATAATAAAGCTTCTCGTAAGCCTCTGCGATTGTCTCGCCGACAGTCGTGATGCCATGATTGGCCATGAATAGCACTTTTTTCTCCCCAAGCACTTTGGCGAGCCGCACGCCCTCGGCTGGATCGCTCGCAGGCCCCGGGAAGGAATCATCATATGCGATTAGCCCCGCCATGATGGTTTCGCCCTGACCGATTTGCTTAATGCGCGGATCTTCGAGGCGGGTAAGGGCACTGGCGAACGGCATATGGGTATGAAAGATCGCCTTCGCTTTCGGCGCGGCCTTATGGATCGGCGCATGGATGCAATAGCAGGAGCGCTCGACCACGCCTTCTCCGCGCTTGATTTGGCCATCGTCGATGCCAACTTCCATGAACGAAGAAGCAGTTACTTCGGACCAATGCATCCCGAATGGAATCTGATAGTAGCGGTCGCTGCGGCCGGGCACCACATAAGTCAGATGATTGAAAATGCCCTCTGAGAGGCCCTGAAGAAAAGCCATTCGATGCGCAGCCGCTAGATCGACCCGCGCCTGCCACTCCTCGGCGCCGCAGCTCTCCCGCAGCGATTTCGGCGAAACCTTGAAGTCCATGTGCTTCCTCCTGTTTGTGCCGGCCCTCGGAGAGACAGCAAATCAAATGTCCGGGATTAATTTTAATCAGCACAAGCAGGCGAAAGGATTCGAGTTTCCCCATCCCGCGCAGTTGAACTGCAAATAAATGCAATTATCGCAGGATTTACGAACCGCTCCGTCACCTACAATTGGTTCCAGCGATAGGCGCGGAGCAATATCGAACTTAGGTTCAGCGCGAGCCTGAGGGCCACCCAATAGAGAGAATGTAACGCTCTACCGTCGGTTATCCATTCGCAAGGCACCAAACACCTCACGCCAACACGCCGCAGGTCCGGGTGCCATCGACGCCTACATTACATCTCCAACTAGATCATCGATTTGTTCATCAGCAAGCGCAACCAGGGGAAGATGTCCGATTGGCAATCGATGCGTAGCGCCGCTATCCCGCGTTCCGCCATGCCAGACAACCGTGGGAGATTGATCCGACAAATTTGGGGACTATCCATTCGATGCTAACCTCGTGCTCTTTCGGTAAGCATCGCACACCTCACCATCGCAAACCATCCTTGCTTGCTCCCGGATGCGAGCCACAACATGCTCAAATTGCCGGATACGAAAGGGCTGGCCCAATATCCGATGGATGTTCATTATCATGAGGCGCGCGTTGCTTGTGCCGTCTTCTCATAAGCGACAAGCACTACTGTCCTAGACGACTCTCCGCACTACGAGCCTTCCCATCCCCGAACGGTCTGGCCGACAGTCTCGGCAAGGCCTTCGATAGTGGACAGAATGTAGCGCGTTCCACCTCCTCGGACATGGTCTCATCGATGAATATTTCACTGGAGAGGTCATGCCCGACGAATTCCGCTTCAACCGCCAAGCATTGGTCCACGAGCGGTCTGCACCGCCTGGCCACATCTAGGTCCAAGCAATCGTCGGTCGGATACCGTTCCTACGAAGGATCGAGTACTCTAAACCCGCCGACACGATTCCCATATTCATACGCGGACGTACTATGGACGTCAGGAATCCGCGGGTACGGGGCGGCTGCGGCCGCGAAGCTTGGAGGGACAACTACATCCGGACGTGCGTACCAATTGTGCTCGAAGTGCAGCATGAAGCAGACCGCAACCCCCTGGCCATTCAAGGCGAGGCCTGCTTGAGATGGGCGACCGATCATAGTAGCCGTTGTCCATGCGGGCCACGGGCGACAGCTTGTCCGAGTTGCCCATTCGGCGTCCTCTGGGATCAAACATCTAGCTCCCGTCTTCGGAGCGTCATGGGGACCGCTCCCCCGGTTGCCTTGAACGCGCAGCATCGAACCAAACTGCTCTGATCCTCGAGCTCGTAGTAGCGGCGGGTTTTACGGTGCCGAATTGCAGCGATAGGTTCATCGTGCTTGGCAAGGTCTGGCTCACAACGAGGCCTCCCGACGCGTGACTATCGTCGCTCATCACCAAACTAATACGCGCCCCTGCGCCTATTCTCCTCTGCCAGCTTTCGGCCGGCGAGCCAATTATTAGGAAAAGCGGCCGCTGAGGCG
Organism: Bradyrhizobium cytisi; assembly: GCF_008123515.1. GTDB lineage: Bacteria > Pseudomonadota > Alphaproteobacteria > Rhizobiales > Xanthobacteraceae > Bradyrhizobium > Bradyrhizobium cytisi. Next base: position 1,863 of record NZ_VSSR01000086.1, on the reverse strand, counting down.
AGATATAGGTCGATCGCCTACATTCCTCAGCGCCCGTTGCGGCGCAAATCCTTCTCTTGTTTCCACATCAGAAAATGGAGGCCGAGATCGGCGATCTTGGTCGCTCCGATTTGAGCCATGCTGATGTCGATCTCGCGATGGAAGATCGCCAAAGCCTTCGCTGCACCGGCTACTCCACCGGTAGTCACGCCGTAAAGAGTCGGCCGGCCTTGGAAGACGAACTTGGCACCCATGCACAGGGCGATTATCGCGTCGAGACCACGGCGGATACCACCGTCGATCATCACAGTCATTTTGTCGCCCACCGCGTCGCAAATCGCGGGCAGCACCTCCAGTGGCGAGGGCGCTTTGTCGAGCTGCCGCGCACCGTGATTCGAGACGATGATGCCGTCTAAGCCAAGCGAGTGCGCTCGGATTGCATCATCGGGGTGCATGATTCCTTTGAGCACGAAATTACCCTTCCACAGCTCTCGATACCGCTCGACATGCTCCCAGGTCATCGGCGACTTTAACTGGTAGGCGACGAAATCAGCTACTTTTTCAGCGCTGGCGGCGGGTCCGGCGTACCTGACCCAGTTGTCAAAATAAGGACTGCCATGCTGCAGCCAATGCATCATCCAAGCCGGATGGCGTAGCGCTTCGAACTTGATCTTCCATGTCGGTTTTGGCGGCCAGCCCCAGCCGTTCCTTATATTGCGCTCGCGATTTGAGCCTTCCGGCACATCGACAGTGAAGACCAGAGTCCTGAGCCTGGCGTCACTCGCCCGCTTGATGATGTCCTCAGAGATCGAAGGGTCCTTGGCCGAGTAGAGCTGGTACCAGACCGTGGTCGGGAGCCAACTTGCCGAGATCCTCGATCGAGCCCGTGCTGGCGCCCGACATGACGAACGGCACGTTGGCGTCGCGCGCCGCCTCAGCCAGCATCATGTCAGCACGAGGGCGAAACATGCCTGCCAGGCCCGTCGGGGCGATGCCGATCGGACTAGAATAACTTCGGCCGAAGAGCGTCGCAGACTGGTCGCGTACGCTGACATCGATTAGGCGCCGCGGCAAAATGCGCGCAAGGCGAAACGCCTGTTCGTTGGTGACCAGCCCGACCTCGTCATCGGTACCCCCCTCGATGAAATCGTAAGCGGCCCTGGGCAGCCGCTTCTTCGCCAGCTTGCGCAAGTCGTCGATATTCACGACTCCTTTCATCGTTCCCCCGAGTCCCTTCCGGCGATGCATTGCGTGCCCATTTCTCATGCAGCGAAATCGATCTCTGCTCGGCAGCAGGTTGCCGAACAAAATTGCTCGGACCTGCCGCCAACAGGTTATGTGGAATTAGAGTCTAGACGCTTTTGAGTATTGATTTGCCCACTCAGCCGCGCACTTGATGCTCAAATGCCGCGTTCAACTGGTCTTTTCCGCTGGATTTCCACGGATTCGTCGTGCCAAGTCCGCTGCGCCGAGAGCTGCCCTCGAAATTGGAACGCCGGCTCCATCTCATAAGTGGAGTTGGAATGCTGGGCCGTTGCCCACAAATAAGCGTTACGCGACAAGTGCGCGCGGTGATCGTGATGGATGTGACTACGACGCCTCACCCTCGATCAGCCGCGCGCTTCAATGTCCGGGAAAGGGTCAGAAACAGAGATCAGCCCAATCCCTGTCATAGGTCCCGTGTTGCGCCGACACCGGACGTGTAGGCGTACCCTACCGTCCTGGCGCCGATCCCGACGCTCTCATCCGATCCCGCGCTTCGTTGCGCGGTCGAGGGCGGCAATGCGATTGCGGCGCCGCGTAGAACAGCTCCGGAGTGCCGAGTTGTCGTTTCCTGTAGAACTAGAGCCTGTCCTCAATTAGAGGATTGAACGAAGCCGCTGC
>NZ_VSSR01000085.1 GCF_008123515.1 Bradyrhizobium cytisi | reverse complement strand
GATCTCGGACAGACTCTTAGCCACCTTGTTCTCCCAAGTAATTGCCCAGGAACGTCTTACAATTGCAATCGGGATGATCAGCAGCGTTGATAGTCGTGGTTCGTCGTCGTTCTGCTCGATCATTTGGGTTCGGCCGCGATCGCGCGCGCGGCAAAATGGCAGCGCAGCGAAGTGGAGCGCTGGGCGAGCGCTTGCGCTCGTCGCGATAGCCACAGGGAGTGGTTTGGCGAAGACTCGTGGTTGCCAGCTCGCGATATGATCGCTGCCTGGAGTTATGCGGTCCCGGATGCATCAGAAGTTGCCGAGAGGTTCGATTTGGAGGCGCCGTCACACGCTGACGTAATAGGACTCACCTCGGTCCTTGCGTGTAACGACCACGCAGGTTGTACCCCGCAGCAGAGGTTGAGCGCTCGCTAGGTCCTTTGCTAGGCGTTGTGCCGCACGGAAGGCTTGCAGCTCGTTTTCGAACGACAACCCGCCAGGGTCGTCGACATTCTGCTTGCCTTCCAGGTTAAAATAAAAACGAGCCATTCGTTCGCTCGCCTCGTTCCGCCTACGGACACAATGGATAGTACTGGCCAACTGAGCAGAAGTGCCTTGATGTAGGGCCTCATGTCGCCGAAAATCTGCGCCTGATTGCCGAAATGCGAAGCGTTTTCGTGCATGAGCTTTGAACGATCGAGCCGCTCGAGTTGCCGCCGATGCCGATATCGCCGTGTTAAGCCGGTTGTTGCGCCTCTTCCGGCCGGCGTCCAAATCGTGCGGAGATCGTTGTGTAGGCAGCGACATTTGCCGGATCGATCTGCTAGCCGAATCGCCGGAAGAAGTCCCGTCCTCGGCTGAGTAGCTGATGGTAAGATGACGTCAGCGTTCTCCGCGATTCTTCTTCTCCAGCGATCTGACCCAGCTCAAGACGTCGCTGCGTAATCCGAAGCGCGAGTACTGATCGCCTCTATTCTCGTCAGGAGACCCGTGTTTTCCAGACGATCAATACGCTGTGCCGCTCCGCCTAGGATTCTTGGACTCTGGCGCTAGCGGTACCGAAGCATGCCACTGGGTTCGATCGCGCATTGCCGACGATAGCTGAAATACGTCGTAGAAAGCCATCAATCGCGGAATTCAATCTGAATCGTCTGTTTATTGCAGTTATTTTGACCGGAGATCTGTTTAGAGTACCAACCAACTTTTTTGTGGTCAGCGAGGTGCCCATACATCCGGTGACACTCGGGACTATGATCGGCCTGTCGTCCTCGAACCGCATGTAGCTCTGGAGACGCAGTTCTCAATCGGCTACCCGGCATCCACCTAATCCTTTACCGGACCCGTCCAGTGCGCACCAACACGCGGCCCTTTGTCAAAAACGAGATTTTGGCGAATCTCTCGCTGCCGGACCTTGCCGCGCTAGGGGAGTTCCTTGAGCCGATCGTTCTGAAAGCGGGTGTGGCTCTGCAAGAGCCGAAAAGGTGTCCTGACTACGTCTATTTCATTGAGTCAGGTCTTGTGTCGCTCAGAATTTCTGTGGCCGGAAGTATCCTAGAAACAGCGGTAATCGGATATCGAGGGGCGGTCGGTGCCTTGCTGTTGGTCGGAGGGCATGTTTCGACTCATCAATCTATTGTTCTCTTTCCCGGAAGTGCGCACAGAATCCATGTTGAGAATTTGCGTCGGATAATAGACCAGCAGCCTCAAGTTTGTGAACATCTTTTCCGGTACATTCAAGCGCTGAGCTTGCATTGCGCTCAGACCGCGCTCTGCGGGGTTCGTCACGATCGCGAGAAGCGGCTAGCGAGTTGGCTTTGTTTGGCAAGCGATGCTCTTGATGCTCATGTGCTTCCGGTTACCCATGACTATCTCTCCTCTGCTTTGGGATTGCGCCGCGCCAGCGTAACTGAGACGCTAAGCCGATTTGAAGAGCAGGGATTGATTCGCAAGACGCGTGGCTTGCTGCAAATAGATAAACGCAAGTGCCTCGAAGAAAAGGCGTGCTGTTGCTATAAGCTCCTTTCAGACGCGTATGCCTCGCCTAAGCCAGTGACTGCGGCGAAAGCTCCAGTGCTGTCAATCGGTCCCAATGTTGACCCTTCTTTGGAGTGGGCCGCTGGGCCGAACAGGTCACGCGGCTGATTTGACGCTTTTGCCGGGCGTGCTGATCCCCGAACTGTTGCGACTGAGACAGCCGAGAGCAATCGGTCATGATTGCCCGCCGTAAACCTCATCGAGGCAGCGGGAAGCTTCTCGATATTTGGCCTCGAACGTCCCGTGCGCCATCGAATATACCGCGTCGATCTTCATGGTTCATGAAGCGATCCGCCGTACGCATACGACGAAGACCGCCTGATTGACGCATGCGCGCGGGCACGGCGAGCTCTATGATGGCTTGCGTGAAGGTCAGGCGGCCTGCTGACCGGCGGGCTTATCGGCTTGGCGCAGGAGCTTCCATTCCCAGGGCAGCAGTTCGTGCAGGCGCGACGCGGGAAGATCGGCGATACGGGCGAGGACCTCGGCGAGCCAGGCCTTGGGATCGACCTCGTTGAGGCGACAGGTCGTGATCATCGTCAGCATGATGGCGGCACGGTCGGCACCACGCTGGCTGCCAGCGAAGGTCCAGTTGCGCCTTCCCAAGGCGATGCCTCTCAATGCGCGCTCAGCACAATTGTTGGTCAAGCAGATCCTGCCATCGTCGAGGAAGCGGGCGAAGTCGTCCCAGCGCCTGAGCATGTAGTTGATCGGCTTCAGGACCTCGGAGGAGCGCGAGAGGGTTTCGCGCTCACGCAGCAACCAGGCGTGCATGTCCTCGAGAAGCGGCTTGCTCTTTTCCTGGCGCACGGCGCGCCGCTCGTCGGCGCCGCAGCCGTTGATGGCGCGCTCGATCTCGAACAACGCATCGAGGCGTCTGACCGCCTCCAGCGCGATCGGAGAGACCGGTTTGCCCTTCTTACCTTCCCGAGCATTTTTCTCGATGTCAGCCAGCTCGAAGAAGCCTCGCCGCGCATGGGCAAAGCAAAACGCCGGCGTAATCGGCAGCACCTTCTTCTGCGGGTCGAACAGCGGCTCGAAGCCGTTGTAGCAATCGGCTTGCAGGATACCGGCGAAGGCGGCCAGATGCTTCTGGGGATGCGCGCCTCGTCGGTCGCTCGAGGCGTAATAGACCGCCGCCGGCGGCGCAGGCCCGGCGAACGGCCGGTCATCCCGCACATAAGTCCAGATCCGCCCGGTCGTGCACTTGCCCTTCGCCAGGATACGGATGGTGGTGTCATCGCCATGAAGCCGCTCGGCCGCGAGCACATGGCGTTCGATCAAGTGGAAGAGCGGCATGACGGCAAAGGTCCCGTGGCCGACCTGGTCGGCCAGCGTCGACAACGGCAGGTCGATCCCCTCGGCCTTGAAGCGCGCACTCTGGCGGTTGAGCGGGATATGCATGCCGAACTTGTCGAACAGGATCGTCGCCAGCAAATGTGGGCCGATGAAGCCGCGCGGCGTGGCATGGAACGGCGCGGGCGGCTGGCTGATCTTCTCGCAATCGCGGCAGGTGAACTTCTCGCGTACCGTCTCGATCAGCTTGAAGCGGCGCGGGATCTCCTCCAGCGTCTTGGTTACATCCTCACCGATCTTCGCCAGCCGCGATCCACCGCAGCAGGCGCAGCTCGTTGGAGCCTCAATGACGACGCGCTCGCGTTCGATGTCATCCGGCCATGGCTTGCGCACCGGCCGCTTGCGCATGAAGGGACGGACGTTCTGCGTCTTCGCCGCCGCGGCCTGCGCGGCAAGCTCATCCTCGCTCGCCGTGGTGACGAGTTCTTCGAGCTCCAACTCCAGCTGCTCAAGCAGCCGTGCCGTGCGCTCGGAGCGCTGCCCGTACAGTTCGCGTTTGAGCTTCTCGATCCGCAGCTCGAGATGCGCGATCAGCGCCTCGTTGTCCGACAGCTCCGCCCGCGCACTGGCAGCCACCGCCTCGGCTCGCAGCCGCGCCTCACGCTCGGCCTGCAGCGCCGCCAGGGCACTCGCAAGGTCCGATGGAAGATCGTCCGGCTTCGATATCATGACGCCATTGAATCAGATCAAGCAGCAGATTCAAACCGTAAAAGCGGCTATCCGACCCGCGTCGGACGATGGGTTTCTTGAGGGTTGCGCCAATCGATCCCGGACAACAGATAGCTCAACTGCGCCGGAGAGATCGTTACTGATTCACCGGCAACCGATGGCCAGATGAACTTTCCTCTCTCGAGTCTTTTGGTAAACAGGCAGGCTCCCTGGCCATCGTGCCAGATCAATTTTACAAGATCGCTGCGGCGACCGCGGAAGACGAACAGATGACCGCTGAGCGGGTCTTTGCGCAGCACCTCCTGCACTTGAAGTGCCAACGACGGAAAGCCTCTGCGCATATCCGTGTAGCCTGTCGCGAGCCACACTCGCGCGCCGGTCGGAACCGAGATCATCGGCGCACCAGGGCATCGAGAACTCGACGCAGCGCGTCTCCATCAACGTCGCCATCGACCCGGATGCGGTGTCCGCTACCAAGATCGATCTCGATGATGCCCTGGCTCCTCCGTCGACGCGCCGGCGCCGTCGTCAATGGCGCTTCGGCCACATCCCGCGGCGGCACAGACGGCCCAATCTCGACCGGCACGAACGGCGCTATACTCGTCTCACTGTGCTTACAAAGCTCTTTGCGCCACCTGAACAGCTGGCTCACATGAAGGCCGGCCATGCGAGCCACCTCGGAAACAGTGGCTCCGGGCTCGAGCGATGCTGCAACTAGCCGTTCCTTTTCATCCTGCGACCACCGACGCCGCCGCTCAACCGATGTGATCACCTCTGCCCGCGAAATCGTCATAGCGCTTCTCCTAGGATTACCCCTAGGACCTGCAGCGCTCGCGTCCGTCAAACAAGGCGGCCCTCAACGGAGGGATACGATCCGCCTTGTTGTCGTACGGTTTACCACGCCGCCCCATCGAGCCGACGAGCGCGCGCACGCCAGTGTTTCGCGATACCACCTGGAGGCATATCGCGAACCGCGATACAGATAATGCACGCATCCAGTCGGCGGGCGTCGTCTCTCCATCGCTGCCGCGAGGGCGCGATCGTCAGCCGTGCGTCGATCGAGCGGCTGACCTGAGCCCCAAAGTTCATCCAGCGATGGGCGGAATCCTTTTCTCATTTGAGCCTGTGCGGCTCGGTGATGCAACAGGACGGGGCGCGGAGCCCTCGACACAGCGCAGCGTCCCGTCCTGTTGCATTGCGGACGCTGTTAGCCTGGCATAGGTGCAGGGCGGTTGGTTGCCGATCCCGCTATGCGGGCGAACGGTGTTGTAGTCGTCCTGCCAATCCGCAAGCAGTTCGCGAACGTGATCGAGTGACGAGAACAGCGTCTCGTTCAACAACTCGTCGCGCAGTCGTCCATTGAAGCTTTCCACGAAGGCATTCTGCTGCGGCTTGCCCGGTGTGATGATGTAGTGCCACTCGATCTGCGTGAGCTGCGACCAGCGCAGGATGGCCATGCTAGTGAGCTCGGTTCCGTTGTCGCTGACGATCATCATCGGGCGGCCTCGTCGAGCGATCACGGCATCGAGCTCACGACCCACCCGCGTCCCCGACAACGACGTGTCGGCGACCAGTGCGACGCATTCCCGGGTGAAGTCATCCACGACAGCCAGGATACGGAAGCGTCGGCTGTCGGTCAGCGTGGCGCTGACGAAATCCAGTGACCAGCGCTGGTTCGGTGCCTGCGGCAACGTCAGGGGAGCCCTTGTTCCCAGCGCTCTTTTGCGTCCGCCCCGCCGGCGAACCTGAAGCCGCTCCTCCGCATACAATCGCCTTAGCTTCTTGTGATTGATCAGGACGCCTTCGCCACGGAGCATGAGAAGAAGGCGACGATAGCAAAACGCCGCCGAACCGACGCCAGTTCACGCAGCCCGGGATCGGATGGCAGCGTCATCAGGCCGCAAACTGAGATATCGCACCGATGACCGATCCGCCCCGATCACTTCACCCGCCCGCCGCTGACTGACCTCAAAACTTGAACAAAGGTGAGCCACCGCTTGGTTGTCGAGCATCGCCTCGGCCAGCAGCTTCTTTAGCTTCGCGTTCTCGTCGGTCAAAATCTTCAGACGACGGGCCTCGGACACGTCGAGCCCGCCGTATTTGGCCTTCCATTTGTGGAACGTTGCGCTGCTGATCCCGTGTTTGCGGCAAACATCACCGCTCTTCAATCCGGCCTCGTGCTCCCGCAGGATCGCTATGATCCGCTCTTCCGTGAACCTCGACTGCTTCATCTCCGTCTCCCCTCTGGTGACGGATTCTACCCATTCTTGGAGGAGGTTCAGGGGCTCAGGTCATCGGCACTGTGGCATGCTGACGGCAGATCATCAGCTGGAGACCGTGCTCGTAGTGCGGCCGGCGTGCGAGCCACGCTTTGATCTTGGGCGTCGGTGTAGTTGTCCATGACGATATTGACAGCGAACCCCTCAGGGATTCGAGAGTCGATCTCCCTTGAGGACTTCAAGAACTCGACCGCCCTGATCGCACTTGTAGCATTTGCCGATGACAAATCCGGAAGCGACATCGACTGGGCCAAAAGCGTGATGGTATCATGCCACACATAGCTGTGCATGCGACGTTTCGGTGCGCCAGGCATCATCGGTAAAGACCGGTTGCTCGGGTCGAGTGCTTGTATCTGAGTCATTTCAGCAACGCTGAGCACAACGATTTGGTGGGGACAGGTAAAGCCCGACAATATCGCGCACCGTGAAGGCATAGCGGATCGAGCCATGGTTAAATGTCTGGCTACTGTAGCGCGACAATCTGG
>NZ_VSSR01000084.1 GCF_008123515.1 Bradyrhizobium cytisi | reverse complement strand
TCTTGATTGTCGCGCCGCAGCGTACAGCTCACGGAGCTTGTGCAGGCACATCTCGATCTAACCGCCACAGCTTGAGAGGATAGTCGTGGCCGATGCTGATGCAAGCAGAGCATTTATCGCATCGATCGCTAGATATGTCGGTGTTGAGAGATGTTATAGTTCAATCAATCGGACGGCATCTGCAGTGTGGGAGACCGAAGCGGGTTTGAATCGCCTGCCGCGAGCTGTAGAGCGTTGTCGCGCAGCCGCTGCTCCCAGCTCGCGACCGCTTCGCCTGCTCCGTGACGCTGTGACCGTAGCCCCTGCAGCAACGCAACGAGGCAGTCGTCGCGTGTTTGCTCAGTGAACTTGCTTGCCTTCGCCTGTGCGTCCGCCTGTCCGGCGAGTTTGTCCAGGAAGGCGTCGGTCAGCTTGGGCACGTCAGTGAGCCTTGAGAGTGGCCACTTCAGGTACGGTCCAAGTCGCTCCATGGCTTCGCGCATGCCCGTCCCGCCGCAGGCCATGCGGTAGGTCAGAAGAGGACCCATGATCGGTCGGCGGAGCCCAAAGGAATAGCAGACCGCATCATCGACCTCCTGGACGGTAGCCAGATCGTCATGCACAAGCCATAGCGCCTCGCGCCACAGCGCCTCCTGCAGCCGGTTCGCAATGAACCCATCGACCTCATTGCGTACCACAAGAGGATGCATTCCGATTGCTCGATAGATCTCAGCTGCTCGCGCTAGAGCCTCGGGTGCGGTATGCCGTCCGGCACACAGCTCAACAAGCGGCAGCAGATATACGGGGTTGAACGGATGCGCGACGAGGAGGCGCTCGGGATGATTCGCGCCGTCCTGGAGCAACGAGGGCCGAATTGAGGACGTCGAGGAGCAGATCAGGATCTCAGATGCCGCCGCCCTGCTGGCGGTCGCAAGCAGCTCGCGCTTTAGATCGAGCCGCTCCGGTGCCGATTCTTGCACAAGGTCAACGCCGTGCACAGCGTCCGCGACCGAGTGCACAACTGTGAGCGCCCCCTCGGCCGGCAGGGTGACTTGCGTCAGCTGTCGATATGCCCGCCGCGCGGCACACAACATCTTCTGCACTCGCTCGACCGCGATAGCCGACGGGCCATACAGTCGCACATCAACCCCATTTAGGAGAAATCGCGCGGCCCAGCCGCCGCCGATCACTCCACCCCCAAGTAGTCCGACAGCGCGCGGTAGCTTCCCAGACATGCTTCTGGTCCTCTCAGGCAGGAACTGCGAGCGCGAGCTTCGTTCGCACCTCGTCTGGGCTCATCACGCGGACATCGATTCGCTCGAGTATCTCGACAGCTCTCTGCACAAGATCAGCGTTCGTCGCCAAACGCCCACGGGAAAGGTACACATTATCCTCCAGTCCCACCCGCACGTTCGCGCCCACCAGTGGCGCCAGCGCCACGTACGGGAGCTGCATCCGCCCGATGGAGAACGCTGAGAAGATGGCGCGAGGTGGTAGCCGATGCACGAGCGCCATCAGCGTGGTCAGATCGTCGGGCGCGCCGTAGCGAATCCCCATGCACAACTGGATTAGCGGCGGATCGTCGATAAGCCCCTGCCCGATGAGATCGTTCACCATGACCAGCTGGCCAGCATCAAAGACCTCGAGCTCGGCGCGAACACCGAGCTCCTTCACGCGCGCAGCCATCGCGCGCAGCGTCGCCGCGCTGTTGACAAAGACGTAATTACTATCGGCGCCCCAGTTCATTGTCCCGCAGTCCAGCGTACAAATCTCGGGATGCAGCTCCTCGACGTGCACGAGTCGCTCGAGCGCGCCCACCATATCCGTTCCCGTAGGATTAGGCGGAAGGGGAGCATTTGCCCCACCAAGCACGAGGTCGCCGCCCATTCCTGAAGTTAGATTGATAACCGGATTAACGTCTGAGTTACGGATGCGCTCGACGACTTCACGATACAGTGCTATATCGCGCGACCCCCGTTTGGTTTCCGGATCGCGCACGTGAATGTGCACCATAGCTGCCCCAGCGCGCGCCGCCTTGATAGCAGAACTGGCTATCTCCTCAGGAGTTATTGGCACGAGTGGACTACGTAGGGTGCCTGCACTACCTGTAACGGCACACGTAATGAATACCTCAGAAATCATATTATCACTTTCCTTTCTACCGAAAGCTCGACCCGTCCGAAGCCGGACCAGGTCGGCAATAACTTTGGTCTCATCATGTTCACTCATTTCGATTCCGGGGCACGACAACGCATGGCCTATAATTCATCGAGCCGCTCTCGTGGAACTCCTGCGACACCCTCTCTTCGAAACGCATTCGCTTCGGTGTCTTCATCGTAGCAATCGGCATGCCGCTCTCGGAATTGCTTGCGCAACTTGTCAGAAGAGAGAGAGGAGGACACGTTCTGGCGGCTTGCTCCTGGACTCACCAAGCGACTTGTCAGACTTCCGACTTCGCCGGAGGCAACCGGACACGATCGGCATGACACATAGGCTCATGTGAGACGGTCGCCACCTTGTTCCCCGAGCTTCAACTGTTGACGATCGGCAGCCGATGCTCGCGAATATCAATCCATCGTCCTTTACCCGATTGTGATTCAATCTTTTGCGTCCGGCTGACCGAGCATGCCGGCTCTCTCAAGCGTCGCATTCACGAAAATGCAGCAAAGTGTAGGCGATTGGGAACTACAGCTCTGGCCGCGCGCCAACCTCAATGAATGCGGGCGCGGCAGCGGTCATCCACAAGTCGACTGCGCCGGGCGCCTCCCTCACGACCGCCAGATCTACACATTACGCGACCTGGTCTACTTCTATTCTCTCTTACCCTGGCCAGCATACTGGTGGGCTCAATGATGGTGGAAAGAACAATCAGATATCCGAGATCCGGATGGTCGGAGGTCCCTCAATATCGCCATCGAACAACCTTGATATTGCATCTTTCGCCGAAATACGATGTTCGGCTCCCTAAAACTCTCCGGAATATCCTCCCAGGGACGCTCGTGCGCACGATCGACAGCACACCTTCGAGACATCGGTTCTCGCGGCGTCAGGCCGGGCTCTCATCAGAGGTGCCGTCCGCGCTGCCACGCCGCGTCGCTGGATACGAACCTATCCATCACAGCCAAGATCGCCTCTTCAAAACAGCCTTTGGATTAGATTGTGGCTGAAACGGATTCGTTGGAGTCCACGCCACCCACCGCTTGATCGAGGTCTTACTCTCAGATCTCGCTAATCGGAGCCCCTCGGCGGGCTCGCAACGCCGAGGTCCGCTCCAACCGGCATTCCATATCCGCGAAATGGACGAGCAACACGACTTCGCCCGACCAGAGTAATGCACTCGGGTCGGACAGCCAGAGCGTGTACGTCAAGCGCCGATTCTATTACATCGCGCAAGCGAAAAGGATTCCAAACCAGAGCGGCGCGCGGAGTGTCTCCGACTAACGTGCGCTGGGGTGGAGGGGCAAAACTCCGTCTTTTACACAGTCTGAGATTGCAGTGCGCGGTTCGATCTCACTCTTCGGGCAAGTCGTCCAACCAGCAAGCAGCGTCGACGTGCTGCCGAGAAAAGATCCTTCCTATCTTTTCGGAAGTCTTGTTTTGGTGGTACCGCATATACAGGCGACCATCTGTTCCCAAGTCAAGGATCTCGATCTTTCCGGTGTAGTGAGACATGATGTATTTGAATGTCTTTTGAATCCCACTGAGACGTTGATTGACGCTGCGCGCAATTTCAAGCCCACGACGGAGAGGCACTTGAAAATGCGATGCACCTTTTACAGGCCTAGCCTGAAAGAGGTAATATGGGCGGATACCCATTTGGTGACATTTGGCGAAGGTCGCCGCCAGGATCTCGGCATCGTCATTGACTTTCGCGAGAAGCACGGACTGGTTGAAGAACTGCACGCCCAGTTCGCGCAAAGAGCGAACCCGCCACTCGGCATCAACCGAGATTTCACCGATGTGATCAAAATGTGTAACTATTGCTGCGGTCTTACCGGATTTATGTATCCTTCGGAACAAATCCGGCAGAGCGCGATCTTCGAACCGCTTGGGCGCAAAAGCGAACATTTTTGTGCCGAATCGAATTGTCTCCAAGTGCGCGATCGGCAGCAGATGATCGAGTATTCTGTCGAGCTTGGCACTGCTGAGCACGAATGGGTCGCCTCCCGATAACAGGACGTTAGTCATCTCAGGGTGAGCGCCGATGTACTGCGCAATCAGGGAGAAATTAGGTGCGATTTCGTCGGAATTTTTGCCTACAATGCGTTTGCGGAAACAAAAACGACAATATGACGCGCAACGGTCCGTTACTAGCAACAGGCCGGTCTGCGCGTACTTGTGCTGTAGTCCAGGGGTGACCGTATTGTCGTGCTCGCCGCTCGTGTCCAAACTGCCAGGGCTCTCACACTCCTTTGCTGAAGGTTCCACAATATGCTTAAGCTGCTCGTAGTAACGGCTATTGGTAATGCGTTCGCGATAGAACTTTGTGACCTGATAGCGCGTGATGCTGCTGGCTTGCAACTCATGTGTACCTAGGACGCGCGTCCCCTCCATGAACTTCATGATCTTAGTGTGGCAGCGTGACTCCAGTTTTGCGGGCAATGATCCAGATCGGCGAATGGAAGCTGCCGGCGAGTTCACCCGCGCGTTCAGATCGGTCTTGGTTGAATTTTGGTCCTTGTCGTCAATCATGATTGCCTCCGCGGTGCGCTGTGTGCCAATCAGCTCCTGGATACATGGATCGTGCGGATCGGCTTCGCTCACATTCCACTCCTTCCAAATATTTAGACATCTCCGACGACCAAACCCCGCGTCCGAGAGCCTCGGTCATCTGGCTCACCGCCTGCTAGAAAACATCCGCAAATCGCTCGATCGTGCTCCTCTCCAACAGTGCCGTCGCGTAAAATAGCCGACCGCGAAACTCGGCGTTGGACCTCATTAACGTAAGCGCAAGATCATGTTGCGCGAAGCGGACGCAAGGGTTCACGCATTCGAGTTTCAGGCCACCTAGCTCCGCCGGCTCGATAACATTGTTTTCACATGCAAACGCTCCCCGGAAGATAGGGCTGTGAGCCAAGGTGCGCGACGAATTGACGAGCTTCAGCACCTGTTCGAAAGGTAGATCTTGGTGCGCCTTGGCCCCCATCGCGGCGGCCTGCACGCGCTCCACCAAAATCTCCAGCGTTGGATCACCCGACAAATCGATGCGCAGCGCCAAAGGATTCACAAATAGGCCGATCAGCCCCTCGATTTCGCAGTACGCCCGGTTCGCACCCGGCGTGCCGATCACCAGCTCATCGCGACCCGACAGCCTCGCTAGTACCAGCACCCAGGCTGACAGCAGCATCACGAATAAGCTTGTGCCAAGATTTCGGCTCAGCGCTTTGATTTGGTCTGTAAGAACCGGGTGTCGCGTAAACTCGACGTCGCCGCCGTAGTGGTCCGGCCGGGATGAACGCGGCCGGCCCGTGGGCAGCTCCAGCACTGCTGGTGCGCCCACCAGTATCCGACGCCAGCATTCCGACTGACGCTGCAACACCTGGCCCGAGACCCAACGGTGCCGCCAAAGCGCATAGTCCGCATACTGCACCGGCAATACCTTAAATCGGTCAGCGCAATTTTCCCGAAACGCATTATAAAGCTCGCAGAGATCCCGCGTGAGGATATTCCTCGACCAAGTATCCGAGACCATCTGGTGCGTAATGACGAGCGCATGGTCGTCCACCGCCAAGCGCACAAGCCGCGCGCGGATCAGCGGACTAAGTTCCAGATCGAATGGCACCTCCACCTCGCGGCTCACGAGCTCGGAGAGCGCCGCCTCCAGATCTGCCGCCCCCGCCAGATGATCCCGTCTCAAGCGAAGTCCGGTATGCGCCGGACCGATCTTCTGAAATGGCTCGCCGTCCTGCGCGCCGAAGGTTGTGCGCAGCACCTCGTGGCGTGCCACCAATCCATCGAGAGCCGACTGCAGTACAGCCTCATCCAGCTGGCCGCGAAGCCGAAGCATGGTATGCACGTGACAATCTTCGCTACCGCCCTTCAGACGCGAGACAAACCAAAGTTGCTGCTGACGCAGCGACAACGGCACGCTCGCCGGACGCGGTATAGCCGAAATTCGCGGAAGCGCAGCTGACTGCGTATCGGCGGCCGCGTCGATTTGGATCACCCCGAATACTTTCATGTGAACCTCTTGGCCGTTGAGATTGACACTGGTAACGGACTTTCAGCGGGTCTCAGCAATCGGCGTGCCAAGAAAGACGAGGACTGACCTGCGTTAAAGCGGACAAATCCAGCGCCGCGTCGACGCACTCCTGTGCCCTAGTCTGTCGGATTCGGAACTTAGATGTGTTGAACTGGACAGTGCCCGCTCGTCCGCCTGGCTTTGGTGCCGGCACGCGCTTCCGCCCGCTGTATCCAGCGGTCATGGTTCTCCAACAATTCTCGCCGCGCGATTCGCTTCGCAAACCAGCTTTGCGATCAAGGGCGTGAGCGTTTTTCGACCTGCTGATAAACCAGCTTTCCACGGCTGATAGACGCTTCACAATCAGCGCGCCCTGCGAGGCTACGCCGAAGATCGACCAGATTGCTTTCAGCGCGGTCGATAACGAACCATTTGATCGGCTACTTTGACCACCGAAAGAGGCCGCGGAAGGTGGTTTGGAGCGCAGCGATCGTGCTGCTGGCCAGCGGTGGACTTGACGGCGGAGGCTGCGGCGGTTGGCAATAGTGTGTTGACCATCCGGCGCAGACGTCAGCGCTTTTGTGGTCAAGGCGTAGACTGACTGCTGCAGGACGTGACCAGACCGTGGTGCCGTCAAGCTGCTGTCCCTAAAACGATCAAGCAGTTATCGGATCAGGCGGGAAGAGCTGGCCGGTGAAGGCGATCTTTTCAGACAGCTGAAGAAGGCGTTTCTAGAGCGCGCAATGGACGTAGGGCTCACGCCCGCATCTAGAACGGGCTGCCCGGACGGCCGTGAGTCGGGGAACAGCCGCGACCGCACGAGCACCAAAGCATTGTTGACAGACGAGGGCGAGATCCGAATCGGCGTGCCGCGCGGCCGTGCCGGCACCTCCGAACCGATGATCGTTGCCAAGGGCCAGACCCGCTTCAACACGCTCGACGAAAACATCATCAGTGTTGCATGGGCTGGACATGAACGGCGGCATATCCGGGCTTCTGGCCGGCTGAGCTCTAGGGCACCACGAATTCCACCTATCTGATCGGCAAATCAGCCATGCGATCTTCAATGACGCCCGCAAATGCAAAACCGACATCTGGAATCGATTTATCCGTTGGTCTTCTTCGACGCGCTCAGGGCTACAATGCGGGAGACGGGGATCAAGAACGAGGAGGTCCTCCTCATGTTGGGAAAGCATGTGCTCCGGCTGTGAATCGAGTCGATCGGAGGCGCCAAATTCCGGCTCAAGCTTATGAGTGGTCTGAGCAAAGGCGGCCCATCCTGCTCGCAGCGGTCAACGGCTTGAAGCGCTTCCCGACTCGATCAACAGACAAAACGATGGTTAAGCCTGTCGTGCATTTGACCCGCAACGGCCTGTATCCCGAAAGCATCGGAAGTGGGTCCAGCCCGAGATCAAAGGCGTTCTACGAGGTTCGGACTGCCGAGCTCGCTCTGCTCAGGCTCGAGATTTCAAAGCCGAGTGGGGCCGGCGCTGTTCCGCCATCAGGGCGTCTAGCACCGGGCATACGAATACATTCCGTTCTTCGCCTTCACTCCGAGATTTCGCAAATGCTCTACGCTACGAGGCGCAGAATCGTTCGGGCGCAAGATGAGCCAGCTTGCTGTCGTTTTGGCGAGGGTTTGCGGAATCAGCGGAGTTAATTCGTGGGCGCACGCCGCTAACCCGACGTGCCCAGAGGCGCTCTCTTACACATGAGTCTGGCGATACCTCTGCTGCGTTTTTACCTAACGGGTTGTGAGCTCCTCGACATGCACTCAGATTGAGGTTATTGGGCAAGCCTCGTCGGAACCACCGTCGAGCTGCGGAACGCGGTCGCGCAACCTCTGTTCCCAGTAAGCGATCGTCTCACCCGCGCCGCAGCCCTGTGTTCGCAGCGCCCGTAGCACGGCCACAAGCGCGTCGTTTCTCCTATCTTCAAACTCAGCTACCGTCCAATTGTCCGTCCGCGCATCTGACTGTTCGGCGAGTTTGCACAGGAAGGCATCATTGTGCTCTGGCACGTCGGTGAACTTCGTCCACGCTGATCTCAGTTCGGGTTGCCATTTGTCCATCAACTCGCGCATGCCGGTCGCGCCCCCGCCGACGCTGAAGGGGCCCAAGACGGCGCGACGTAGTCCGAATGAATAGCGGATTGCGTCATCGATCTCTTGTGTGGTGGCCACATCGTCGTGCACTAACCATAGCGCTTCGCGCCACAGCGCCTCTTGGAGCCGGTTCACGATGAACCCATTCACCTCTTTGCGCACCACGAGCGGGTGCATTCCGACAGCTCGGAAGATCTCCGCGGCGCGCTCCAGCGAATCGGGCGTGGTGCTCGCTCCCCCGCAAAGTTCAACGAGCGGAAGCAGATGCACAGGGGTGAAGGGGTGCGCGACAAGCAGTCGTTCGGGGTATCTCACTCCCGCCGCGAGTAAGGACGGCCGTAGCCCTGAGGTTGACGAGCATATTAGGACACCAGGTGCCGCTGCTTCACTGGCGGCCGCCAGTAGCTGCTGCTTTAGCTCCAGTTTCTCCGGAGCAGACTCCTGAACGAGCTCCACTCCGTAAACGGCGTCCGCGACCGAGCTTACCGGTGCGAGAGTCCCCTCGACCGGCAAAGAGACCTGCGTCAGCTGCCGATACACCCGCCGCGCGCTGCGTAGCACCTTCTGCACGCGTTCGATCGCAGCATTAGAAGGACCATACAGGCGCACGTCGACTCCGTTGAGGATGAATCGTGCGGCCCACCCGCCGCCAATGATCCCGCCTCCCAACAGCCCGACCGCTCGCGGCCGCTTGTCAGACGTTAGTATTGTTTTCTCAGACACCAGACTTTGCCTCCTCACACATATTCCGTTTGGTGCGGGCTTCTTGCGCACCTCATCCTCCACCGCATTCGTCCCGCAATCGCACAGGCAATTGACGGTCAGAGAGCGTTCTCACTGTTTCCGTTCCCTGAAGTCTTGATCAGATCGGATGTAAGTTTTACCTCATGAGTTTACTGCTTTGGGCTAGCGAGCGCGGACTCAGCACATCCAGGTACCGATCGATTGGGTCTCATGGGAACACCTGGGGCATCGCATGGCCCCGGCTCCTCATTTCTAGCAATCCGCGTGCCGCACGCGAATCCGTGCACGAGACGAGAGAGAACACGTGTAGCTCGCAGCTCGCTCTTTGGAATCGCGCTGAGGAGTTAGGTGCGGCAAATCGCTTCATCAGTTGGAGTCGCCGGCCCATGCCGAGGTTGAACGCTGCTTGGACCCCCAGCCCTATAGCGGCCACACAGCTGACGCTCTCGAACATCAGTGGGCGTTCTCCACCCAGTCGTCTAGCCTATTCGATTGGGTAGTTGCACGAGCGAAGCGGATAATAGCTTGTTTCGCTTTCGGACCCTCCAATCCAAGCGTGCTTTAAAGCTGCTTTGGAAGATAGTGGTGAATGCGGGAGAGTTTTAAGTGGCAAGCAATGGAGCCGAATCCGCGGCCCAATCGTACGCTCTTGCCACCCCGGGGCTGTCCGTATAGGAGCAGATGGCGCTCTTGCCCAGCCAACCATCGTCAGCGGAGAACGCGGTCACCTGCGCTATGGAGATCATCGACACAGCCTCGAACCCGAACTTGTCGAAAGGTCTTTCCACGGGGCAGCCGCGCCTCGACGAGATGGCGTTGGACGCGGCGGCGGCCGCGTTCGGCGATCTCGTGCTCGGCAAGGTTAGCGAGGAAGCCGGCCGCGGGCCAGCCTCCGTATCGGACTACTCGGCAAATCGCTGGCACGGCACCTTAACGGCTGGCAGCCGCAATTCGTTGAGAGACAGATTGAGCCGCGCGGTTTCAACGGTGTTGTTCGTGCTCATGCGGCACCTCCGATCTGGCCGACACCGATGAGGCACTCATAGGTGGCGAGCGGTGCGAACTGCACCACGACTTGCGCCACGCGCGCCAAATCGGGAGCGAACTAACCAAGCAGCCGGTTGAGCTCGGGGCGTCGGCCAGCACAAGCTCGGTCGCGAGCTCATCGCTAGTTCGGCCTCGCAGCCGCGCTCATGGGCTAGTGCGAGCAGACCGAGCATGACCCGGCAGGCTTTCCTGTCCGGCAGCGGTTCGCGCAAGCAATCGAAGTTTCGGCTAGGCGTCGCGCGGGAACAGCCGATCACGGTAGACGAGATTGAGCAGCGCAATTGGCTTGCGCCGCAAAGATATGGATCACGTGCCGATAATCGACGACCTGGTCGTGCTTACTGTTGGGATGCGGCCGTCCAAGCGGCGGGGTTGCTAGAATGGCTGCCGCCGAAGAACACGTCGAGACGATCGGCGTAGGCGCCCCCCAGTGGGTGCCTGATCAAATGCGACGAACACCTTGCGCAAGGTGAAGCCACCCGCGGCGCAACAGCAGCGCATCGGCCATCGCGCGGTTGGCATGTTCAAAGCCTTAGTAGGCGGATCCGACGCTCTCCTCCGGCCATCGAGGTACTGAACGACGCATGGGCGGCTGCGCCAAACCCACGAACTGGGCCAGCTGTTCCTAATCCGAGGGCGAGCCTGGGGCCACCAGCAGCGCATAAGGCGGTACCAAGCAGTGTTCCGATCGTCGCTCAAGCTCAACCGACCCCGGGGCGGTCGGTGATTGGCTTACAATATACGCTCCCGTCAACTACCAACGTTAGTGATGGAATTAATCCCGTAAGCATGTCACGGATTGCCGCGTCGTTGATCAAGGATGACTTTGAGGAATTCGCGATGCAAACCGACGATCCGTTCTTGTAACCGGCGATGAAAAACGTTCAAGCTCGTCGACTTGGGCTAACTGGCGATCGACGCCCGCAGGCTCGCGCCAAAAGCTTGTGACTGATTCGATGACGGGCGAACAGTGCCTATACTTCGCAGGCGCCGCAAATGCCGAATGCGCATACTCGGGAAACCTTACGAATCCAAAAGACATTTGCTGCGAACGCGTTTAAGACTAAGGAACTAAATGCCGTGACTGCATTGTTCGAGAGTAACAGACTGCCGGGTGCTCTCTCTTCCCGACTGGCGGTACCCCTGATCGTCGCGCCCATGGCCAATGTCTCTGGGGTGGACCTTGTGACTACCGTCTGCCGGGCGGGAGCCATCGGCGCGTTTCCGACAGCCAACGCCCGATCCGTTGAGGAGCTTGATTATTGGCTCGGCCGGATTGAGCATGATCTCGCTCAGTTGGATAAGGCTGTCGCGCCGCACTGCCCAACTCTCATGATCCGCCACCCACGATTCAAGGATGATCTTGCCTGTCTCGTACGTCACAAGCTGGACATTGTCATAACTAGTGTGGGATCGCCCGCTGCTGCAATCGATGCCTTGCACGAAGTCGACTGTCTCGTGTTCGCGGACATCGCCTCCTTGCACCACGCGGAAAGAGCCATCGACGCCGGCGCGGACGGTTTGATTTTGCTCGCCGCCGGCGCAGGAGGCCATACCGGATGGGTCAATCCGTTTGCTTTTGTTCGCGCCGTTCGCGCCATGTTCGACGGTCCGATTGTACTTGCGGGCGGTATCACAGACGGAACTTCGCTAGCGGCAGCGCGCGTGCTTGGGTGTGATCTCGGTTGCATGGGCACTCGCTTCGTAGTCACCTTAGAAAGCATGGCAAGCGATACCTATCGTCAGATGCTAATTGATAGCACCTTTGATGACGTTGTCTTGACGAGCACATTTTGGGGACTCCCAGCGAACGTGCTGCGGAGCTCAATACTAGCGGCGGGTCTCGACCTCGCAGCACTTGACAAGTCAGTGTCCGAGGCGCGAGCAACCCAAACCGGCAAGACCTCTACCGGAGGAGGGCCGCGCTGGAGCAATATTTGGTGCGCCGGCCACTCCGTTTCTGGCGTGCACTCTATCCTCGCTGCTGCTGAGCTTGTGAAAGAGATCACACGAGAATACGAAGTGGTGTCAACGGGCGCTGCTTGCACTCTCAATCGGCCAGCACGACCACTTCGCAATCAGCGGAATTGGTCGAGAGCCGAGTGAACCTGATGATCTCGGCCAGGCGAGGAAGCGAAATCTCTCGAACGCCTACGGGGTTTCGCGGTCGGCGCGATGTCTCGGTCGGGCGCGTTCGGGAAGGCGGGGTCGGAGATTCGGCGCGGTATTTTTGCGCGCGGGGCGCCGCCCCTGAGAGGCTGATCGATGCATAAAGTGGAACGCGTTTCGCGCCCGAACTCGCACGCTGTTTGTGCTGGCCAAAAGGCAGCCGTTGCAGTCGCGCATCAGCCAAATGGAGCTTCGCCGGCAAGAATTGGCTGGTGCCGCTCAACAGAGGCGAAGTTGCTGGCTGCAAGTCCTACCATTCAGCGGCCGACCTGCCCGGTGAGGCTGACGGCGCTTGGGTCAGCGTCAACCCGGTACCTGACCGTCGAGCAGGTCAAGATGCTGGCCAAGAGCGGTGCCGGCGACGCCTTGTGCCATCGGCCAGCTTCCTCGAAGCTGCAGGCCATGCCAATCATTGTATCGGGTGCCTTCGAATTCGACATACTGGCGCTTGAGCTTACGCGTTCGGACTGCTGCTCAAACGTCGTGCGGTTACCGACCGCTTGCGCATTCGAGTCGGCCCTCAAGATATGCAAGGTGCTGGTTGCAGTCGTTTCCTCGCTGCCCAAGAGAATGCCGGACGAGTACTCAACCGACCTGATAGGGCGGGGCATCATGCCGCCGTTCGGTATATCAGAAGGACTGAGCGCAGCTCAAATGTCGGTCTTTATCGGCAAGAGGTGTAGCAAGCCGCGGACGAAGCCCGCCATGGCCGCGGGTACATCCAACGCCGAACCTGAGACGCTAGGTAAAGATCAGACCACGGTTAGGTTGATGAACGCCATCCTTCCCGTGTCGAAGGTAAGCGCGCCAGCAATGTGGTGGGGGCGTGATGCCGTGCCCGGCGCTCGGGCTAGTGCGCTGAGGTGAAATGAAAAAGGATCGGACCTCGCGGCTGTCGCAATTGAATCCCCGGCGCAACGACTTTGGCTACGAGGACGCCGCACAAGCGCAGCCGCTGTCGTGCTGAGGTTTGGCAACGGCTCAGCATGCCAAGGAGCACGCGCAATTCGAAAGCTGCAGATCATCAAGCTCGGGCTCGCCGCCCGGAGGTGGCATACGGTCGCGGCACAACCATTCACCTTAGATATCCGTCCACAGGAACGAAAATCATGGTCGATTTTTCACTCAGCGACGAACAGCATATGGTCCGGACCTCCATCCGCGCGTTCATTGACAAAGAGATCATTCCCCTTGAGGCCCAGGTTCTCCGCAATGAGCGCCAATGCGGTCGTGGTCTCGAACCCGGGCAGCTGCGAGACCTACAGCTGAAAGGAAAGAGCGCCGGTTTTTGGGGCATCACCACCCCGAAGCAGTACGGCGGCGCCGGACTCGGAGCGATCATGAACTCCATCGTCTATATCGAAAACGGGCGCACTTTCGTTCCGTTCAGGTTCGGCGGATCCGCTGACAACATCCTGTTCTCCGGCACGGAGGACCAGAAGCAGGAATATCTCCTCCCGACTATCAATGGCGAGCGAGTCGGCTGCTTCGCGATTACCGAACCTGACGCAGGCTCGGACGCCACGGCAATTCGCACGCGGGCTGTGCGCGACGGCGACGACTGGATCCTCAACGGCGAGAAGACGTTCATCTCAGGCGGAAGCGAGGCCGACTTCGTGATACTGTTCGCCGTCACCGATCCGAACAAGGGCGCGTCGGGCGGCATTACCTGCTTCCTCGTTGACCGCAACATGGGTTGGCGCTCTCGACCCATCCCGACAATGGGCGAATGGAGCCCGGCATCGCTCGTTTTCGAGGATGTCCGTGTTCCAAATCGGAACATCCTTGGCGAACTGGGATGGGGCTTTAAGCTGGCGATGGAATGGATTGGCGCCAGTCGCTACGAGATCCCGTCAATGGCCGTGGGCGCATCGGAGCGCCTGCTCGATATGGCGATCGAATACTCCAAGCACCGCGTATCCATGGGACACCGTATCGCGGAATACCAAGCCATCCAATGGCAGATTGCCGATTCACACGTCGAAATCGAGGCCGTGAAATACCTGACGCTGCTCGCGGCATGGCAAGCGGAAAACGGACATGACGCGCGGCACGCATCCTCGATCGCGAAACTGACCGGATCGATTGCGGCTAACAAGGTCGTTGATCGTGTCATGCAGATCCACGGCGCGATGGGCTACAGCAAGGAGCTACCGATCGAGCGGTGGTACCGCAATCTACGTGTGTACCGCATTTACGACGGCACTGACGAGATCCAGCGACGCACGATCGCGCGAAACCTCTTCAGAGGTCACGCCAAGCTCGGCGTGATCGGCGCCTAAATAGCGCGGCAAATCAGCCGGCGAGATAGGAGCCATACTCAGCATCGCCGAGCGAACCGTGGACTTTCACTTCGATACACCGGCACGAAGCTCGAAGTTAGCTCGCTTCGCGATTCATCGTCCTGTCGGCGCCTTCCGGGCTTCTGATTCGGTTGGTTCATCATCGGCCTGATCAGGATGACCGCTGACATTGTTTGGCGGCCTCATCGCGGGACATTCCGCTTTCAATCGCTGCCACCGCGCGCTCGCGCCAGTTTGGAGTGGCGATCAGCACAGCGATCGCCTGAACGAAGCGGGTTGATGAGACCGGCAGCGTTGCTCCTGGCCAGATGGGCGGCCACAAGCCAAAGGCGGTTTCGGGCGACCAGGCGGTGTGGCTGTGGCAACGGATTGAGGACGGCGACTTCACCATACGCGGGCTCGTTGCCGATCTTGCCGGGCTTGGCCTGAAGATCGACTATCAGTCTTGTGGGACTTCGGTACGCATACGACGAAGGCCGCCCGATTGACGCGTGCGCGTGAGGGCCGGGTAGCGCTATGAAGGCGTTGCGTGAAGATCAGGCAGCCTGCTGATCGGCGGGCGTGTCGCCTTGGCGCGGGAGCTTCCATTCCCAGGGCAGCAGTTCGTGCAGGCGCGAAGCGGGAAGATCGGCGATACGGGCGACGATATCGGCGAGCCAGGTCTTGGGATCGACATCGTTAAGACGACAGGTGGTGATCATCGTCAGCATGATGGCGGCGCGTTCGGCGCCGCGCTGGCTGCCGGCGAAGGTCCAGTTGCGCCTCCCAAGGCGATGCCTCTCAATGCGCGCTCAGCACAATTGTTGGCCAAGCAGATCCTGCCATCGTCGAGGAAGCGGGCGAAGTCGGCCCAGCGCCTGAGCATGTAATTCGTAGGCTTCAGGACCTCGGAGGAGCGCGAGAGGGTTTCGCGCTCGAGGAGCAGCCAGCCGTGCATGTCGTCGAGCAGCGGCTTGCTCTTTTCCTGGCGCATGGCGCGCCGCTCGTCGGCGCCGCAGCCGTTAATGGCGCGCCCGATCTCGAACACCGCATCGAGGCGTCTGACCGCCTCCAACGCGATCGGGGAGACCGGTTTGCCCCTGTGGCCTTCCCCAGCGTTCTTCTCGATGTCGGCCAGCTCGAAGAAGCCCCGCCGCGCATGGGCGAAGCAAAACGCCGGCGTAATCGGCAGCACCTTCTTCTGCGGATCGAACAACGGCTCGAAGCCGTTGTAGCAATCAGCTTGCAGGATACCGGCGAAGGCGGCCAGATGCTTCTGTGGATGCTCGCCTCGACGGTCGCTCGAGGCGTAATAGACCGCCGCCGGTGGCGCTGGCCCGGCGAAGGGCCGGTCATCCCGCACATATGTCCAGATCCGCCCGGTCTTGCACTTGCCCTTCGCCAGGATGCGGATGGTGGGGTGAGTAGGCCGGAGGGATTTCACCTCCAGCCTCTCGCAGAACCGGGCGTGAGACTCTCGCCTTACCCGGCTCCCATCAGGCAAGCTTGCCGCCGTCGCCGAGCTGCCAGTGCACAAAGAGCCTGCGGTTCTCACGCGCAATCTTCTCCAGAAAGAGACGCGCGCGTCCTAAACGGTGATGGAAGCGCTTGTACTTTCGCTTCAGCCAAATAGCTAACGTCTGGTTGATGTAGCGTGCCAAAGGATAAAGCGCTGAGCGCGTGTATCGCCCATAATAAGCGATCCACCCCCTAACCATCGGGTTTAGCTCGCGAGCAATATCGTCCAGCGTCACCTCGGTTCGCCTGCGAAGTGTCAAGCCTCGGACCGTCGCCCGCATGGCGTTCAGCGCTGGTTTGCTGACCGCTGGGGTGAACCCACAGAACATGTTCTGCGAGTGCGGCCCCAGGACCGATCGTGGCCGGAAGCAATAACCGAGAAAGTCAAACATGACCGTCTCGCTTTTACCTCGGCGTCGATCATCCTTGCAGTAGACGATCCTCGTCTTCGTAGGATGCAATTCCAGGCGGCACTCCGCCAGTCGAGCCTGGAGCGCTTCGCGAACGCTTTGCGCCTCCATCTCATTCCGACAATGTACCAACCCGTCATCTGCATACCGACACCACCTGAGATCGGGGAACATCCGTGCCATCCAGAGATCAAATGCATAATGCATGAAGAGGTTGGCGAGGATCGGGCTCACCACGCCCCCTTGTGGGGTACCGCGGCTTCGCTCGATTATCGTTCCATCCTCTTGCAGCATCGACGCTGTCAGCCATCTTTCAATGTAGAGCAGCGCCCATGCGCACGTCACATGTTTCCGGACGGCCCGCAGCAGAAGCTCGTGGTCGATATTGTCGAAAGACTACTCGACAGACT
>NZ_VSSR01000083.1 GCF_008123515.1 Bradyrhizobium cytisi | reverse complement strand
GTTCTCGGACAGACACTAAGCAATGGCGGTCGTATAGATCATCGTAAGATAGTTGCGCCGTTCGACCTCTAGCGGCCCGGTGAACATGCTTGGCCTGAAGGTGCTGATGTCTTCGCCGCCGTCCCCGTAGCGCGCCAAAAGCTGCTGCGCTTGCGGATCTCCGGCAATGTATTGACTGCCTTCCGCGAGGTTTTTGATGTATGTGACCACTCGCTCCCTGGCGGCGGCACGCGTCTCGCAGCGTATTTGCCGTGCGATCGCGTAAGTCGAAACGCCCGTAACGTCATCGGGCACTGGCTTGATCGCGCAACCCGCTAAGATGACTATCGTCCCAAGCGACGCAAGGCTCCGCCCAGGGCTCAAAATGCGCCCGCGCTTCATGAAATAGCTTCTCCCTAATTGAGGTGTATATACCACGCGGCGCACGTTCTGGCTGTATCCAAAAAGACACAACTTAACATTTTGTTAACCTTGGCCCTTAGCGGAGGCCTAGCACAGCTCTCGGCGGACTTTCGCGTCTTGGAGTGTTTGCAATTATCGCTCTCGATCTCATGCATCCCTTGGAGCTTTCCGCGCCGACGACAGGTGCTGGAAAGGATGCCGGCCATGGAGGACTCTGGGACGATCTCGGTCGCGGCCCCAAAGGCCGCATCGTCTAGGACGGCTAGATATTCGTCGACGGCATGGCTTGTGGAGACAGCCCGCTCTTGCCCCCGACGCCGTTTTGCCGGTCAGCATAGACGTTGATCTGGCCGGCATCGACCGCAAGCTTTCAAGGACAACAACCGGGAACTGTGCTCAAGCTGCCTCATCAAACCTTCGTAGGCGGAACGAACGGCGCAAATCAGAATGGAGTCCACGACATTGGCATTGTACATTTGTTCATCAACGCATCCATGCCATTGCGGTGCAGCCACAGAAGCCCTCGGGCAGTTGCCGAAAGTCGTTGCGGTCCGCGCCAATAGGTAATCTTCTTGCACGACGGAGAGCGTCGGCGGCCTGCTGCTCCAATGATGATAGCTTGCGTTCCATCTGCTGCCCGGCGATTGATATTTGGCCCTTGGCGAACGCTTATCTAGCCCACTTCAAATATCAGCATCGTGAAATAGCCCACAATTCCGCCCCCGGCTCTGCGCTAGGCACTGTCGCTCATTTCTGTGCCAAGTGGTTGGCTTCCGCCTGAGGAAGAGCTCGCCACAAGTGCTGGGCCAGGCTTGTCAGGTGTGTCGCTCTCGCAACGTCACAATTGTCCCATTGGCCTTCGAATCATTTTTGGCTTCACAGGGTGGCGAGTCCGGCGTTTGATTATGGCGGACCCCCGGGTAAGGGCTTTTATCTCGATGACATTTTGAGGCGGGTTCAAGAGGCCGCTGTCCAGCGCCAGCGCTCTCTTGAGCTTCATCGGGAGAGTTCGTCCGATGCCGACGCAAGTATGGGCTCTCGCCACGTCAATCGGCTGGACAGTCGTCGTCGCCGCGATCCTGCTCTATTTGATCTTCAGCCCTGGCTAATCCGGCGCCCCTTAAAGGGGGCGAGACGCCTAACCGTCGTGATTGCGCAGCCGTGTCCACGGGACTGCCGGGCTGATAGGGGCCGTGCCAAAAAAGGAGCTACAAGGCCCCGCCGAATTGGAAAAGCCCGCGGAACGCCTAGACTAACGTGAGGTGATGCCAGCCGCAGTGACTACGCGGCTGCCACGGGTCGCGAGCAACCACCGATCGTAGTCGACATCGACATCGATATCGGCATGCCGATCGCGGTGTTGATGCTGGCGCTGCCGTTGGCGTCGGCAACGACATGTCGACCGATGATGATCGGCGCCTTGCTGCTGACCATCATCATCCTGCTGGCGGCCGTAGTTGGAACTATATCCCACCGAGCAGTCGACGGCATTGCTTGGCTCTGGCGATCAAGTGCTCGGCGAGGCGCCCGATGATGGCATTGTCCAATCCGTCTTTCTGCGCTTGCTCCCGTACGGCGGCTACAATGTCCGGAAGCTGCTCGGCCAGGGAAATCAATCCGGCGATCACCTTGTCAGGATCGAGACGCGCTTCGCGCGCGAACTTCTGCCAATCGCGTAAACTAATCTGGCTGAGCTTGTAATCACCCCCGATTTTCATCGCGAGCTTGATCTTCTGCAGATCGACGTCATCGTAGGGAAGAATGCTGGCGATGTCGTAGAGCGGAGCGAGTCGTACGTGAGGGCCTCCGGCCAGCAGCAGCGAATAATTCTTGGCATGAGCATCCGTACCCGCAATCAGCCAATTGAAGCCTAGCGCGTCGACAAAGGTGTCAACGTCGGCGACGCGATCCGTGGAGTAGGTGCGCAAAAGTTCGATCACATCGGCAGGGCTTGGTCCGCCATCGTTTTGATACTTCCTGGTCGGCAGGATGCCGAGCGCCTGGCAGATATCTTCCTGGTGGACACGGACGATCTCGTTCCCACTGAACTGCCGGTCGTAGCGCTCGATGACGATGGCGATTTCCATTCCGAAATGCATCAACCGGCTGTCGGCGACGGGCAGACCGAGATTGCGCGCAAGTATGAGGCAGATATGTTCATTTTCCGCGTGTCCATCGAAATGGCCGGTCGGCGGTTTGAGGATATGCGTCGTCGGAATGCGCCCAGAGGGAATTCCCCACTTGCCCTTTTGCAGAAGCAAGGCGGTTTTGGGTTGGGCACCCGCAAGGCTGAATTGTCCGGTATCGCCCGGCAACCGCCATGCGGCGTGATCCTCGCGTAAGGTCTGCAGGCGTTTGGCGATCGCCGTTTCGTCAAGCCATTCGACCTTGTCGTCAGCACCGCTTCGCAACGCCTTCAGCCGATCGGGCGTGACGAACTGAATGGCACCCGCGCAATCCTCGCCGACATGGGAAATAAGGGCAAACACGTTGCGCGCGGACACCTGAAATCTCCTGGCCCACCGTTCGAGCACGCGCTCGTTGTCGGGCAGGAGTCCCCAGAGGAAAGCCTGCACGGCGGAAGGACCGTGCTCTTCGGCCGCGAGCGGCATGGACAGCGACAGCGGATAGGCTCCTTCGGCCTGGCGCCAGTCCCTGTCATAGACAATAGTGAGCCGGCCGCGGGCGTCATTGCGCACGCGGCCGATTTCCCTACCATCCAGCAGAGCAACAAGTTCGCTGGTCATGCCTTTTTCTTCCTGGCCTTGGCCACGATGGCGTTAATATCGACGGCTGGCCTGGTGGCCCCGCGGGCGGGCGTTTGTTCGGTGCCCGCTTCCAGGCGAATGTCTAGGGCGTCGAGGGCGCGAAGGATCAGCCCGAGCTCAGCGCGCGCGTGACCGTGCTCAACCTCGATCACCCATTGGCGGCTAACGCCAATGCGTTTGGCAAACGTCGACTGATCGAGTTTGAGCTTCTTGCGCCGGTCGCGAAGGACGGCGCCGAATTCGGCCGGCGTGCGCACGAGCATGGGATTTCCAAATGTCAGCGTTCGCATACTTTAGCATATGTCGGCGTTCGTTGACAATTTGAAAATGTTAGCGTTCGCTGACATCGCCGAATGTCATCGATCGCTGACATAGCGCCCAAACCTGATTCACGTGAATTGAGCCAGGCCGATCGGCGTCGATATTCACCCGGCGCTCGCACCGGCTTCGGCTCCGGCTTCTTCATCGATTACGGCACCGGGGTCGCGATCGGCCATTATCGGCGACAATGTCTGCATCTATCAGGCGGTCACGCTCGAGGCGCGACTTTCCGACGGATGACAAAGGCAATGTGATCAGGAGCGACACCCGCCACCCGATCCTGGACGACGGCGTCGTGATCTACGTCGGCGAAACGATCCTTGGCCGTATCGCGATCGGCCGCGGATCGACCATCGGCGGGAATGTCTGGCTGATCCGCGACGTGCCGCAGAGCAGCATGGTGACGCTGGCCACCGCGCGGAAAGTTCCGAGCGGCGCCTGTCCCATATCTCATGCCGTTACTGGCGCTTTCCACCGCATGAAGCGCCGCTCCAGTGCCTCCAGAATGGCATTGAACGCCAGCCCGATGACGGTAATGCCGAGGATGCCGAAATACATCTGCGGAATCAGGAAGCTGTACTGGCTGTTGATGATGAGATAGCCGAGGCCGGCCTTGGCGCCGACCATTTCGGACGCCACCAGTACCAGCATGGCCGACGCGCTGGCGAGGCGTATCCCGACAAAGATGGTGGGAAGCGCCGCCGGAACGATCACCTTGCGAAACAGCTGCTGCGGGGTTGCACCCATGGTCCGCGCCGACTTGATCAGCCACGGATCGACCTGTTTCACCGCGGCAATGGTATTGAGCAGGAGTGGCCGGGCGCAGCTATAGATTACCATCGTGATCTTCGACAGCTCGCCGATTCCGAGCAACAGGATGAAGACCGGCAGCAGCGCAAGCGGCGCCGTGTTGCGGCAGATCTCGATGAACTGGTTCACGAGATTGCCGAGACGCGCATACCAACCGACGGCCACGCCAAGCGGGACGATCAAGGCGACCGAAATCAGAAATCCGCTCAAGGCGCGCAGCAGGCTGGCGGAGACGTCATCGTAGAGCTCGCCGGTTTGCGCAAGCGGCCAGCCGGCCGCGATCACCTCCGAGAAGGGTGGCAGGAACACGGCATCGATCAGCCCGAGCCGGGGCGCCACCTCCCACGCCGCCAACAGGGCAATCAGCAGCAATGAGCGGTGCCCGAAGGCAGCCAGCCCGCGGGCCGCGACGCGGATCCGGTCCACCACCGGCGATGCCGGGCTTTCCGCGCGGGTGAGCGGCTCTCGGCGCCCGTGCGCAAGCTCCAGCAATGTCAGCATCTCGAGACTAGACATGGTTGACATCCTCCACTTTGCGATCGGCGCGCGCACCAGCGCCGCCGGCCAATTGTCCTTGCTGCGCTTTCAGCACTTCCTCGCGTAACAGGCTCCAGACCTCGTGGCGCACGCGGCCGAACTCAGGCAGCGAGCGTACGTCGTCGTCCGCGCTGCGGAGCCCGTCCGGAATGTCGATGACCTGCTTGATCCGGCCCGGGCACGACGTCATCACCGCCACCCGCTGGCCGAGCACGATGGCCTCGTCGATACCGTGGGTGATGAAGACGATCGTCTTGCCGGTGGCGCGCCAGATCCGCAGCAACTCGCCCTGCAGCGTCTCGCGCGTCTGAGCGTCCAGCGCGGCGAACGGCTCGTCCATCAGCAGCACTTCCGGATCGTAAGCGAGGCTTCGCGCGATCGCCACGCGCTGCTTCATGCCGCCGGAGAGCTCATGCGGGTAGCGGTCGGCAAAGCCGGACAGCCCGACCAGGTCGAGGAAATGCCGCGCGATGTCGAGACGCTGCTTGGCCTTGAGCCCGGCGATATCAAGCCCAAACTCGACATTCTGCGCGGCGGTGCACCAGGGAAACAGCGCATACTGCTGGAACACAATGCCGCGGTCGCGACCGGGTCCGGCAATCGGCCGGCCATCGAGCAGAATCCGGCCGCTGGTCGGCAGCGTGAGCCCGCCCAGCAGATCGAGCAAGGTGGATTTCCCGCAGCCGCTTGGGCCAGCCAGGGCCAGCAATTCGCCGGAGCGAACATCGAGCGTGATATCCTCCAGCGCGGTGAAGCGCTGGCCTGGTCCGCCGCCCTCACCGCGCGCGAAAAATTCCTTGCGGACGTGCTCGAAGCGGATCTTGGCAATGGTCATCGGGCCTCCGCCGTCTTTCCGGGACGGAAATAGTTGAACGCATTGGTGTAGGTGTCGGAAGCCTTGATCTGACCCGGCTTGAACAGGCCGTCCTTCACCAGCCAGTCGATCCACACCTGGATCTCGCTGTCCGAGATCACGCCGCCCTTGGACGCAACGCCCGTGCTCTTCCAGTACTTGATCGAGGAGGCATCCTCGTTGCGCTTGCGCTCCGCGATGATCTTGTCGAACCGGGCCCGCACCTCTTCCGGCGGTGTGATCTGGGCCCATTCGATGGCCCGCGAAATCCCCTCCACCAGCTTGCGCGAGGCATTGGGATTGTCCTTCATGAACTTCTCTCGCAGCACATAGGCGCCGCCGGTGACCTGGCCGAACAGATCGGTGTCGACAAAGAGCGAGCGGATGCCGCCCCGTTCCAGCGCCTTGTCGCGCAGGACACCGCCCAGCGCGCTGACCTCGACCTGGCCCTGGCGCAACGCTTGCTCGCCGCTGACCGGCGGGATCGCCACCAGCGTGACCTGCTTGGCCTCGTTTGCGCTGAGGCCGGACCTAGCCAGATATTCGCGGAGCACGAGTTCCAGATGGGCGCCGAGCGTGTTGACCGCGACCTTCTTGCCGATCAGGTCGCGCCCCGTCTTGATCGGGCTGTCCTCCTTCACGAAGTAGCCGTAATAGGTGTCGGCGTCGGAGCCGTAATAGGTGTCGGCGTCGGAGCCGTAATAGCCGACCACCGCCTTGACCGGCGCCTTCGCCGCGATCAACTTGAGGATCGCCCCATAGAACGCGCCGCCGATGTCGATATCGCCGGTGACGACGGTCTGGATGTCCTGCGGCCCGCTGATGGTGTTACCGACCCATTTGAGCTTGAGCGGCGCGAGATAGCCGAGGTCCTCGGCCAGCTCGATAAACGTCACCTGCCCGGCCGATCCCTGGTAGCGGATCTCGGTCTTCTCGAGCGGCGGCTCGGCGAATGCCGGGGCCGTGAGGCCGAGCGCCATGGCGCCGGCCAACAAAGCCCGAAACGTCTTGCGGGTGGCACGTCCCAACCGGGCGCGCCTTGCGCGAAGCAATCGAAGTATAGCGCTCATCGTTGTGACTTTCCTGAGCTAATCCGGATCAAGCGGCTTTGGCGGTCTGGGGCTTGGATGTCTTCACGCGCGTCACGCTGCGGCGACCGTCGACGCTGAGCGGTACATCGCCATCAATGGTGGCGCGGCGCACAACGCGGTGCTGATCGCCATAGTCGTTGACCGCGCAGTGTTGCGTGGCGCGATTGTCCCAGATCGCAACGTCGCCGGCCTCCCAACTCCAGCGCACGGTGTTTTCCGGCGCCGTGATATGCGATTGGAACAGATCGAACAGCTTCTGGCCGTCGTATTTCGGCAGGCCGACGAAGCGCTGCACGAAATTGCCGAGCACGAGCGTGCGCTCGCCGGTCTCGGGATGAACACGGACGACCGGATGCTCGGTTTCGTAGATCGTTCCGGTGAACACCTCGTCGAAGTGCTTCTTGTCCGCCTCGGTTGCCCGCGTCTTCACGGCATAGTCATAGGCGTTGCTGTGAACGGCCCACAGTTCGTCGGCGAGCTCGCGCAGGGGCGCCGGCAGGTCAAGATAAGCTGCTGCCGTGTTCGACCAGACGGTATCGCCGCCGTAGGGCGGAATCACCACGCCGCGCAGCACCGAGATTTTCGGATAGGCGTCGACGAACGTGACATCTGTATGCCATTGGTCGGCGCGGCCACCGCCTCGGCCCGAGTCCAGCTCCAGGATCGACGACGTGCCCTTGATCGCGCCGACCGTCGGATGGGGCACCAGCTTGCCGAGCCTGATGGCAAAGCGCTCCTGTTCGGCATCGTCAAGATGTCCCTGGTCCCGGAAGAAGATGACCTTATGTTCGAGCAGCACCTGGTTGATGGCACGGATGGTCTCGTCCGAAAGCTCGCCCGACAGTTTGATGTTCCTGATCTCGGCGCCAAGCCTGGCCGCACGCTTGACGATGTCGGCGCGCGGAATGACGTTATCGATAGTTGTCGTGTTTCTCATGGTCGTGCTCTCGTCACTGCGATCCCCTGGACAAAGCTCCGCCATGCGCCGGTCGCGGAAACGACGGCGGAGATAGATGAAATCATTTCAGGCTAGGGCCCTACTCGGCCGCAACGTGCTCCGGCAGACGGCCCGAGCCGGGACATCGGTCACTGGGATCGGATTGGAGCATGGTGAAACGACCTCGCGTTGAGGCCTTGAATGGTACGAGCGATCGATCGTCAGTCAATGAAACAAAACCAGCTTTGTTTTCGGCGACAGGCAACGAACGCTTCGCCAGCGATGCTGACACTGAAAGATTCGCAATGATGACTGCCCGCCCGGCTGCAAGAGCAACGCAATTTGACGTGGCGCAACGCACTTCTCGTCCAAAGACGCGATAAAATCGTTACAGCTGCCGCCATTTTTCGTCGTGACGACTGCCCTGGTTTTTGATTGGCGCTCTGCTCGCAAGCTTCATGCTTGCATCCAGCTGAACAACGCAAATTCATTTCATCGACATCAGCGTGACTGCAGACGTAGAGTCTCGCTTGCTACAGCTCCCAATGCACACGGACTCACAAATGAGCGCACGACGGCAGCTTTCCCTCAACTTCTTCATCTATCCAGACGATCATCACGAGGCGGCCTGGCGCCACAGGAGTTCGGCAGCCAATCGCATCCTCGACGTCACCTACTATCAGGAGCTGGCGCAGCGCGCTGAAGCGCACAAGTTCGACGCGGTCTTCTTTGCCGATGGTCCGGCGCTGGCGGACAATGTCCGCTATGCGCAACGATTTCGCCTCGAGCCGATCACGCTGCTCACCGCGATCGCCTCCGCCACCCAGCGGGTCGGCCTGATCGCCACGGCATCGACGACCTATACTGAGCCCTACAACCTGGCGCGGCTGTTCGCCTCGCTGGACCACATCAGTAGCGGCCGGGCCGGCTGGAACATCGTGACAACGAGCACGCCGCAGGCCGCGCAGAACTTTGGCTTGCCCGAGCATCCTCCGCATCACGAACGCTACGAGCGGGCGCGGGAGTATCTGGACGTCATCACGCGGCTTTGGGACAGCCGGGAAGACGACGCGCTCGTCAACGACCCCATCTCGGGTGTTTTCGCCGACACCGGCAAGATCCACGCGATCAATCATCTCGGAAAGCATTTCCGCGTGCGTGGGCCGCTCAACATCTCAAGGACGCCGCAGGGACGACCGGTCTATGTCCAAGCCGGTTCTTCCGACGACGGACGTGCCTTTGCGGCGCGTTTCGCCGAGGCGATCTTCACCGCGCATCAGACACTGGCGAGCGCCCAGGAATTCTATGCCGACATCAAGCGTCAGGCGCGCGCCTTCGACCGCAGTCCCGATCAAATCAAGATTCTGCCCGGCATCAGTCCTTTCATCGCCAGCACGCAAATCGAGGCCGATCGGCTGCAGGACGAGTTCAACGTGCTGATCCAGCCCGAGTATTCGCTGACCCAGCTGCGCCAGATGATCGGTCTCGACCTCTCCGGGTTTGACCTCGATGGCCCCTTTCCTCGTCATCTGATCGATACCGAGGGCGCCAGCGGCGTCGCCAGCCGTTTCAAGCTGGTGATGGACATCGTTGATCGCGAGAAGCCGACGATTCGTCAGCTCGTGCAGCGCCTGGCCGGCGCCCGCGGCCATTGGGTGATTGCGGGACCGCCGGAAAAGATCGCCGACAACATCCAGACCTGGTTCGAGAACGGGGCAGCCGATGGTTTCAACGTCATGCCGCCGTGGCTGCCCGGCGGGTTCGACATCTTCGCCGAGCAGGTCGTGCCCATTCTGCGCAAGCGCGGCCTGTTCCGTCACGATTACACGGGCACAACGCTGCGCGATCATTACGGCCTGAGGCGGCCGGCGAGCCTCTTCTCCAATTTGGTTCGGGCGATTGCATAGGTCGCCGACACTCTCCAAACTGTCGGTTCTTCACCAAACAAACGTACGGACACGAGTAGGTGGCAGAGATGGTTTGATCCAATCGATCCTGCGACGAAAATGGGGTGATCGCCGGAAGGCAAGGCTGACTGGAGGCGTGTTGATACGCCGACCGACGAGGAGATCGAAGCGGCGATCAAGAATGATCCCGACTGGCAGGAGTTCATGGACGTCGTCGGATGCCGTGCTCCTGATTCCGCCGAAGAAGAAGGCGATTTCCATTCGCGCCGATGAGGACGTGCTGGAGTTCTTCAAGCGCGAGGACGACGGCTATCAGCCGCCGTCAACGCGATGCTGCGGTCCTATATGCAGCAAAAGACGAAGCCGAAGAAGCGCGCGTGACATGCGACACTGTAGGCCCGTCCCTCGACAGCCGCTTCGCCCCATTTGACGTACAAGCTTTGATCGCGGCTACTTGATTTCGATGCCACTGTAACGCCGGCGCCTCCCCCTTGCGACCACGTATGCCAAGTAATTCTAGCATCCGGAAGAGGCGCTGCTACCCAATCGCGCGCCGGTATCGTCTACGCGCAAGGCGTGGCGGCACTCTCCGCGAGGTGTTCGAGGTTGCGGAACAGACTAGTAGGACAAGACGGCTGCCGATTTCACGCCCATGATCTTTTCGACCCGGACGGTTTCTGGGAACACGATGCCGAGCTCGACCGCGGCAGTGCAACGAGACGCGGATTGAACGTTCTGCAGCTCATCCAGAAAGTGTTCCGTTATGGGCGCAAGGACACTGCGTCGACGCTCGGCAAGGTCCGGTTCACCACGGACCTTGCGGAGATCGATGCCGTCCTTCGCGCGCGCCAATCGCACAGCACAATCTGGCGTTTGCGCTGAATCCCTCGCGAGCTCTTCCGCTATTGCGCCGACAGCACTGTGCTGCGATATCGCGTGACTGCCGCTCAGTATCGGTCCCGATAGGCGCCGCGCCGCTGGCGCGCGAACGCATACTGGGGATTGACCCCGCAATAGGCGTTAGTACCGCTCGCGGTGGCCATGCATTGGGCGTAGCTGGAGAATTGGCAATTGCCGGGATAGCCCCATATGCGCCCTTGCAAGCAGTAGCTATCCTGCCCAGCAGGCGCAGGCGAAAAATCATAGGTCTGAGCCGGGGCTTGCCCTGCTGCCAAAACCATACTCATCATCAGAATAGTCAAAGCCACAGTGCGCATTGGAACCTCCTCGAAGTCGACACAACGCTAGTGCACTTAAGCAGGAGGCAATATTGATCCAAGTCAATTCACGTTCTCGCTTACAAAACTACGCAGGGGTGGTCCCGAATAGGTTAACCGTAGTTAGGATATGCGCGCGCAGTATCACGCGTGACCGGAGATGGCCTTCATCGCTTGGGAACGGATAAAAATCGGCTGCGCTCGCGCTTTTCATTTTCAATTTGACCATCCCAATTGCGGCTTCGCAAGCGCGCCTCGGTTGGGACCTCAATCATTTCAAGCCGACGGTCTCATGTCGGCGTTTGGTCCATCCTGTCATTGCGCTGCGGCAGTTAGTCCCGGCTTTTCTAACCAATTGCCACTACGTTCGTTCATCAACGCATCCATGCCATTGCGGTGCAGCCAAAGAAGCCCTCGGGCAAGTTGCCGTAAGTCGTTGCGGTCCGCGCCAATAGGTAACCTTCTTGCACGACGGAGAGCGTCGGCAGCCTGCCGCTCCAATGATGATAGCTTGCGTTCCATCTGCTGCCCGGCAAATCGATATTTGGCCCTTGGCGAACGCTTATCTAGCTCACTTCAAATATCAGTATTGTGAAATAGCCCACAATTCAGCCGCCGGCTTGCGCGCCAGGCACTGTCACTCATTTCTATGCCAGTTTGGTTGGCTTCCGCCCGGGAAGAACTCTCCACCGGTGCTGGCCTGGCTTGCTAGGTGTGTCGCGCTCGCAACGTCACGATTGTTCCATTGGCCTTCGAATCGTTTTTGACTTCACAGGGTGGCGAGTCCGGCGTTTGATAGTGGTGGACCCTGGGTAAGGGCTTTCATCTCGAAGAAGCTTTGAGGCGGGTCCAAGAGATCGCTGTCCAGCGCCAGCGGTCTCTTCGTTAGCTTCATCGGGAGAGGCCGTCCGATGCCGCCGCAAGTATGGGCTCTCGCCACGTCGATCGGCTGGACAGTCGTCGTGGCCGTGATCCTGCTCTATTTGATCTTCAGCCCTGGTTAATCCGGCGCCCGTGAAAGGGGGCGAGACACCTAAACGTCGTTGATTGCGCAGCCGTGTCCGCGGGAATGCCGGGCGGATAGATAAGATACAAGGCTGATCGTGCGACCTTAAAAGGAAGATCTGCTTCCACGTGTGGTGCGGAGGTACCTAGAAGCGAATCGGGCCATCACGAATCGGAGATTGAAGGGGCGTTCGCCTGAAGAAATAAAATAGCCTTGCGCGCGATCCAGCGCTCGCTCGAGTGACGCTGCTGTTGGTCGGACCATCATCCAGCTGTTTGGATAGGGGCGGTGCCGTATGGCAAGCCGATAAATCTGCAATAAGGATCCTCGGGACTGGCAATACTGTCGGGATGATGCTCAGACCGCCAACTGAGGCACCCTACTTCTTTAAGAGCCTCGGCAGAACGGTTGCGAGGGGTACGGTACCGAGCGGTCGCCCCACTTCATCTGTGATGACCAAAACCTCCGACACGTCTGGCGTACCGCTCTTGATCGCTTCGGCTAGAAGCTCGCGCGCGGCTAATACGGCCTCACCCTCAGCCGCAGGTAAATCTGGTAGTTCTGTTCCTTCCTCATCGAGCGTAATCTCGTCGCCGGCACGTAGGTGAAAGTAGAAACGTCCCAAGGCGAACTCCCAATTGAACAGAGACCTATTTGGTGAGTAAATTTTCGCAGACGTATACCACGCCGGGCAGGAGGCAGCGAGCCAATTAGGACTACGCAACAATCGGCTCGTGAAACAGGGTCACGTTCGATGCTGTACGGTAACGACATGTCGATATTCATAAATGCAATGAGTCCCGCGTTGACGCTTAAATTCCGCGTTCGAGCGCTTCTTTCGACGGATTTCACCACACCGATTGTCCGATAATTGCGCACCATTTGGATCTGCAAGGCCGGTGCGAGCGCTTTCCTACGCTGTGATCCGTCTGGTGCTCGAGGAAGCAACTCGGCAGCTCAGTCGCGATGTTGACGTGTCAACGTCGCGGGTTGCGCGCCGCATCCGGGCTGGATGATGGAAACCATCCTGGCACTGACCACCAAGGACCTTGCCGCCACCGACCTCGATTCCTACGGGCGGCCCAAATTCGTCGCCAATCACCTTGCCCATCACGGCTGCTCGCGCAACGAGTTCTACGAGTTCAAGGCCAGCGCCGAGACCATGTCGGAGCGCGGCTGCCTGATGGAGCATCTGGGCTGCAAGGCGACGCAGGCGGTCGGCGACTGCAACCAGCGCTCCTGGAACGGCGGCGGCTCCTGCACCAAGGGCGGCTATGCCTGCATCGCCTGCACGTCGCCGGGCTTCGAAGGGGCGCAGAACTTTCTGGAGACCGCCAAGCTCGCGGGCATTCCGGTCGGGCTTCCGACCGACATGCCGAAGGCGTGGTTCGTCGCGCTCGCCGCGTTGTCGAAGTCCGCGACGCCGCGCCGCGTGCGGCTTAACGCGACCGCCGACCATGTGGTCGTGCCGCCGGGTCGCGCGACGACGAAGGGCAAGCCATGACGCGGATCACGATCGGCCCGTTCAACCGCGTCGAGGGCGATCTCGAAGTCCGCCTCGATGTCGAGAGTGGCCGCGTCATGCGCGCCGAGGTGACGGCGCCGCTCTACCGAGGTTTCGAGCAGATCCCGGAAGGTCGGCCGCCGCTCGATGCGCTGGCGCTGGCACCGCGGATTCGCGGCATCTGTTCGGTCTCGTAATCGGTCGCGGCTGCGGCCGCCCTGCGCGCCGCCATGTCGATCGAGGCGGCGCCCAACGGGTTGCTCGCCACCAACATCCCCCATGCCGCGGAGAACGCGGCCGACCATCTGACCCATTTCTACATCTTCTTTATGCCGGACTTTGCCCGCGAGGCCTATGCCGCCCATGGCTGGCACGAGGAGGCGCGCGAGCGCTTTGCCGCCACCCGCGGCAGCGCGGTGCCTTGCCGGCGCGGGCGCGGCTGCTCGAGACCATGGGATCATTGCCGGAAAATGGCCCCACAGCCTGGCGTTCCAGCCCGGCGGCACCACGCGCGCCATCGATCTCGGCGAGCGGATCCGGCTCTTGTCGATCACGACGGCGTTTCGAGGTTTCCTAGAGCGTATCGTCTTCGCGGATTCGCTGGAGAACGTGCTGGCGATCGCAACCGCCGACGAGCTGGACGGCTGGCGCGATGGCCGCGGCGGCGACTTCGCGCATTTCCTGCGGCTTGCGGACAGTCTGGCATTGACCGGGCTCGGTCGGGGCACGGGGCCGATGATGAGCTACGGCGCCTATCATGGTGTCGACGGCGAGTTGTTTCCGCGCGGCCTGTTCAGCCAGCGCGCAATCGTCGAACCGCTGCCGCTGACGCAGATCACCGAGGACGTCTCGCATGCCTGGATGCGGGATTCCTTTGCGGATCCCGCCCATAGCAGCACAGTCCCAGATCCCGACAAGCCGGCGGCCTATAGCTGGTGCAAGGCG
Source organism: Bradyrhizobium cytisi (assembly GCF_008123515.1). Taxonomy (GTDB): domain Bacteria; phylum Pseudomonadota; class Alphaproteobacteria; order Rhizobiales; family Xanthobacteraceae; genus Bradyrhizobium; species Bradyrhizobium cytisi. Next base: position 49,308 of record NZ_VSSR01000083.1, on the reverse strand, counting down.
CCGCGGCTGTCGGGCCAGCCGATCGAGGTCGGTGCGATCGCGCGCCAGACGGTGGCGGGCCAGGCACTGATCACGGATCTGGTCGCGCGGGACGGCACCAACGTGCGCAGCCGCGTGATCGCGCGGCTGATCGAGACCGCGCGCATCGCGCTTGCCATGGAGCAGTGGACGCGCGCGCTGCGGCTGTCGGAGCCGTTCTGCGACAAATCGCGCGAGCTCCCCGACGGAAGCTATGTCGGGTTGGTCGAGGCCGCCCGCGGCAGTCTCGGGCACTGGATGGCGGTGCGCGACGGCAAGATCGAGCGCTACCAGATCATCGCGCCGACCACCTGGAATTTCTCGCCGCGCGATTCCTTCGACGTCGGCGGCCCGCTGGAGCAGGCGCTGGTCGGCACTGATGTCGGCGACGCCGGCCCGCGTGCGGTTGCGATCCAGCACATCGTGCGCTCGTTCGATCCCTGCATGGCGTGCACCGCGCATTGACCGGAAACTTCGTTGCCGGCTGCAAATCGAATTGTTTCCGCTTCTCGTGTTGGCAGCGTCCTCGCGTACCGTTCATGAAAGTGGTTCAAATTCGCAACGTTATGGAATCTCTCCACTTTTGAATCTCTCCAGGCTGTTGGCCTGCTTCTTGCTACCCTTTGTGTCATCGAAAAGTCAAAGCCGAAGGCGGGAGGATTCATGGGCGCGGCGACGGAAACGTTTTACAGCGTGATCAGGCGGCAAGGCATCACACGTCGGTGCTTTCATAAATTCTGCAGCCTGACGGCGACGAGCCTCGGCCTCGGACCGCTGGCGGCGAGCCGCATCGCGAACGCGCTCGAGACTAAGCCGCGCGTGCCCGTGATCTGGATGCACGGCCTCGAATGCACCTGCTGTTCGGAGAGCTTCATCCGCTCCGCGCATCCGCTGGTCAAGGATGCGGTGCTGTCGATGATCTCGCTCGACTACGACGACACCATCATGGCGGCTGCGGGCCACCAGGCCGAAGCCATCCTCGAGGAGACCCGCGCCAAGCACAAAGGCCAGTATATCCTCGCGGTGGAAGGCAATCCGCCGCTGAACGAAGGCGGGATGTTCTGCATCGACGGCGGCAAGCCGTTCGTCGAGAAGCTGAAGATGATGGCCGAGGACGCGATGGCAATCATTGCCTGGGGCGCCTGCGCCTCCTGGGGCTGCGTACAGGCGGCAAAGCCCAATCCGACACAGGCAACTCCGATCGACAAGGTGATCACCAACAAGCCCATCATCAAGGTGCCGGGATGCCCCCCGATCGCCGAGGTGATGACCGGCGTCGTCACCTTCATCACCACCTTCGGCAAGCTGCCCGAGCTCGATCGCCAGGGCCGACCGAAGATGTTCTACTCGCAGCGCATTCATGACAAGTGCTACCGGCGCCCGCATTTCGACGCGGGGCAGTTCGTCGAGGAGTGGGACGACGAGGCCGCGCGCAAGGGCTATTGCCTCTACAAGATGGGCTGCAAGGGGCCGACCACCTACAACGCCTGCTCGACCGTGCGCTGGAACGGCGGCGTGTCCTTCCCGATCCAGTCGGGTCACGGCTGTATCGGCTGCTCGGAGGACGGCTTCTGGGACAAGGGCTCGTTCTACGACCGTCTCACCAACATTAAGCAGTTCGGCATCGAGAAGAACGCCGATCAGATCGGCATGGTGGCGGCCGGCGCCGTCGGCGCCGCGGTGGCTGTGCATGCGGCTGTGACCGCTGTCAAGCGGCTCGCGACCAAGCGCGAAGACGCCGACCACAATAGCTGATCGAAAAGACACAGCAGGGCAGGACAATCATGGGTATCCAGACTCCCAACGGCTTCAATCTCGACAATTCCGGCAAGCGCATCGTCGTGGACCCCGTGACACGTATCGAAGGTCACATGCGGGTCGAGGTCAATGTCGACGCCGACAACGTCATCCGCAACGCGGTCTCCACTGGCACGATGTGGCGCGGCATCGAGGTGATCCTGAAGAACCGCGATCCGCGCGACGCCTGGGCGTTCACCGAACGGATCTGCGGCGTCTGCACCGGCACGCACGCGCTGACCTCGGTGCGCGCGGTCGAGAACGCGCTCGGGATCACCATCCCGGAGAACGCCAATTCGATCCGCAACCTGATGCAGCTTGCCCTGCAGGTGCACGACCACGTCGTCCATTTTTATCACCTTCACGCGCTGGACTGGGTCGACGTCGTTTCCGCGCTTTCGGCCGATCCGCGGGCGACCTCGACGCTAGCGCAGTCGATCTCGAGCTGGCCGCTGTCGTCGCCCGGCTACTTCAAGGATCTGCAGACCCGGCTGAAGAAGTTCGTCGAGTCCGGACAGCTCGGTCCGTTCAAGAATGGCTATTGGGGCAGCAAGGCCTACAGGCTGCCGCCCGAAGCCAATCTGATGGCGGTGGCGCATTATCTGGAGGCGCTCGATTTCCAGAAGGAGATCGTCAAGATTCACACCATCTTCGGCGGCAAGAACCCGCATCCTAACTGGCTCGTCGGCGGCGTGCCCTGTCCGATCAATGTCGACGGCACCGGCGCTGTCGGCGCCATCAACATGGAACGGCTGAACCTGATCTCCTCGATCATCGACCGTCTGATCGAGTTCAACGAAATGGTCTATCTCCCCGACGTGGCGGCGATCGGCTCATTCTACAAGGATTGGCTCTATGGCGGCGGCCTTTCGAGCCAGAGCGTGCTCTCGTATGGCGATGTGCCAGAACATGCCAACGACTATTCCGGCAAGAGCCTGAAGCTGCCGCGCGGCGCCATTATCAACGGCAACCTGTCCGAGGTGCTTCCGGTCGACCACGCCAATCCCGACGAGATCCAGGAGTTCGTGGTGCACTCCTGGTACAAATATCCCGACGAGACCAAGGGACTTCATCCCTGGGACGGCGTCACCGAGCCGAATTACGTGCTGGGACCCAACGCGAAGGGCACCAAGACGGCGATCGAGCAGCTCGACGAAGGCGGCAAGTACTCCTGGATCAAGGCGCCGCGCTGGCGCGGTCACGCCATGGAGGTCGGCCCGCTGGCGCGCTGGGTCGTCGGCTACGCGCAGAACAAGGCGGAGTTCAAGGATCCCGTCGACAAGTTCCTTCGGGATCTGAACCTGCCGATGTCGGCGCTGTTCTCGACGCTCGGCCGCACGGCGGCGCGTGCGCTCGAATCCGTCTGGGCCGGACGCCAGATGCGCTACTTCCAGGACAAGCTCGTCGCCAACATCAAGGCCGGCGACAGCTCGACCGCCAATGTCGACAAGTGGAAGCCGGAGAGCTGGCCGAAGGAGGCCAAGGGAGTCGGCTTCACCGAGGCGCCGCGCGGCGCGCTCGCGCACTGGGTCAAGATCAAGGACACCAAGATCGACAACTACCAGTGCGTGGTGCCGACGACCTGGAACGGCTCGCCGCGCGACCCCAAGGGAAATATTGGCGCCTTCGAGGCGTCGCTGATGAACACGCCGATGGTCAATCCCGAGCAGCCGCTGGAGATCCTGCGCACCATCCATTCCTTCGATCCGTGCCTGGCCTGTTCGACGCACGTCATGAGCCCGGACGGCCAGGAGCTCGCCAAGGTCAAGGTCAGGTAGGAGAGGATCATGATGGATGCAGTTGCTCCTGCCTCGGACGCCAGGCCCGACCTTGCGGCGATCGCAGCCGATGCTTCCGGAGAACGTGCGGTGGGTCGTCCCAGCGTCTATGTCTACGAAGCGCCGGTACGGATCTGTCACTGGGTGAACGCGTTCTCGATTATCGTGCTTATGGTGACCGGCTATCTGATCGGAACGCCGTTGCCGACGGTCGCGGGCGAGGCGTCCGACAATTTCGTGATGGGCTACATCCGCTTCGCCCATTTCGCCGCGGGGCAGGTGCTTGCGGTATTCTTCCTCACGCGCATCCTGTGGGCTTTCGTCGGCAACCACCACTCTCGGCAGATCTTCTACATCCCGTTTCACCGCAAGCAGTTCTGGAAGGAAGTGCTGCACGAAATCCGCTGGTACGCGTTCCTGGAGCGCGAGCCGAAGATGCATGTCGGCCACAATCCGCTGGCGCAGACCGCGATGTTCACGGGCTTCACGCTGTTCGTGGCCTTCATGATCGTCACCGGCTTTGCACTATATTCGGAAGGTCAGGGCATCGACAGCTGGCAGCACAAGCTGTTCGGCTGGGTGTTTGCGATCTGGCCGAACAGCCAGGACGTCCACACCTGGCATCATCTCGGGATGTGGGCGCTGGTCGTGTTCGTGATGGTGCACATCTACACCGCGATCCGCGAAGACATCATGTCGCGCCAGAGCATCATCTCCTCAATGATCTCGGGCGAACGCCAATTCCGCGACTGAGACGGGAACGCCAAGTGAAGCCGACATTCTCGCAAGACGATCGCATCCTGGTGCTCGGCATCGGCAATATCCTGTGGGCCGACGAAGGGTTTGGCGTGCGCGCGGTAGAGGAGTTTCACCGCCGCTACGCCGTGCCCGACAACGTCACCATCCTCGATGGCGGCACGCAGGGGCTCTATCTCGTCAACTATCTGGAAGAGGCGGACCGCCTGATCGTGTTCGACGCGATCGACTATGGCCTCGAGCCCGGCCAGTTGAAGCTTGTGCGTGACGACGAGGTGCCGCGTTTCACCGGCGCCAAGAAGATGAGCCTGCACCAGACCGGCTTCCAGGAAGTCATCAGCGCGGCCGACCTGCTCGGCCGTTGCCCGAAACATCTGGTGCTGATCGGCTGCCAGCCGCTCGATCTCGAAGACTGGGGCGGGCCGCTGACGCCGCCGGTGCGCGACCAGATCGCGCCGGCGATCAATCTCGCTTGCGCCATCCTGGCCGAATGGGGCCTCACGGTGAGCCAACGCGCCGAGCCATTGGCAGATATCGAGCGGCTGCTCGCCAATGACATCGATCATCTCCATTACGAGACGCGGCCGGCCTGATCGGCCACACTGCCGGAGATTTGCCCATGTGCCTCGGCCTGCCCATGACGATTGTCGAGACCGACGGGATCTCGGCGCTGTGCGTGTATCGCGGCGAGCAGCGCCCCGTCTCTGTGCTGCTGCTCTCGAATCCTCCGGTCGGCGCCAAGGTGCTGGTCTATATCGACACCGCGATCCGGCTGCTGGACGAGGACGAGGCACGCCTGATCGCGAATGCGATCGAAGGTCTCAGCGCGGCGCTCGACGGCGAGGATTGCGACCGCTTCTTCGCCGACCTCATCGACCGCGAGCCGCAACTACCCGAGCACCTGCGGTCCGACTAGGATCGCCGCTGCTTCTCCCGTTTGATGCGTTGACGACATCAGTGACCGGCCGGCCTCGGCGGCCGCTGTGCGCCTGGAAGGTCGATTTCTACCTGCAAAGACAGCTCTCACCAGATATGGCAAGTATCTTTCCATTGAAGCTTGGCTTACAGTCGGCGCCAAGAAATACATGATCTGGATCAATGGGATAAATCCGGACATGTGATAACCGATCCTGGCACGTGGCTTGCTAACCTCTAGTTCGGCAAAAACACAAGCTTGTCAGGAAAGGTTCGATGGAATTCCAGGTGGGAAAGCATGATCTGGCGCGGAGTGGTCTGCCCGAGGTCGATGCTGCGACGGTCGATCATTTTCTTGGCGGAGCGGACGAGGCCGGTGCGGTCGCGGTGCTGCTGTCGGCGGGCGATCCCAACCGCTTTCCGGAGGCAATCGATGTCGCCGTGGTGCTGCCCGAGCTTATCGCAGCGTTCGGCAATCGGCTGCGCGGTGCGATCATCGCACGCGACGCTGAGCGTGTGCTCGGCGAGCGCTTCGAGGTGCGGGTGCAGCCGACGCTGATCTTCGTCGCCAACGGCAAGACGCTGGGGTTGATCGCCAAGATCCAGGACTGGTCGGTCTATGCCGACCGCATCACCAAGCTGATCGACCGGCCGCGCGGGCAAGGCGCCGCAGTCGCCGTCACCATCGTTCCCCAGCATCGCGCACAAGAGGTCGGGCTATGAAGGCCGGCTTCTGGGATGCGCCCGAAGGCGCCGAGCAACCAGTCAACGTGTTTCCGATCGGCGACGAGAGTCTCAATGCAGCGAAGGGCAGCCTGACGGCGGCCGGCGCGCTCGCAAAGCTTGCAACGCTCGACAGTGTGGAGCTTGCAAAGAGCTGCCCGAACGCGGTCGCGCTGCTCTCGAGGATTGCGGATGCCATCGCGGATCAAAAAGCGAACGCGCCGACAAGACTGTTTCGGCTGGCCAATCTCAATGATCTCGAGAGCAAGCTGGTGGCCGACGTGCTCGGCGAAGGCGAGGTCGCCGGCGTCGTCGCGCTGCCGGACGGATCGCTGGCGCAGATCCAGGAATCGGTGCTGGCGGGAATTTGGCGTGTGTGGCTCGAGACCGACGCCACTTCCGAATATCTCGAGATCGGCGCGGTTCCCGAGATCGTCAAGCGTGCGGCTGCCGACTTGACATCCGCCGATTTCGAGATCGGGCAGGTGCCGGAGGGCGCCATGAACGTGCTGCCGGTGCTCGCCGAAATCCGCGAGCGGGCACAGGCCTGGCGGCCCGGCATTCGCTCGCAGATCATCAATTTCACGCTGCTGCCGATGAGCCCGGTCGACATGAGCTTCCTGCAGGACACGATCCGGAACGGACCGATTCAGCTGGTGTCGCGCGGCTACGGCACCTGCCGGGTGCTCTCCACCGGCATCCGCCATGTCTGGTCGGTGCAGTTCTTCAACACCATGGACACTATCATTCTCGATACGCTCGAAGTCGGCGGCGTGCCGACGGTTGCGCTGGCAGCGGACGAGGATTTCGAGGATTCCGCCGAGCGGCTGCAGGAAATCATCGAGGCCTACTTCAAATGAGCGCCTTCGAGAATATTGGCGTGCGCCAGGACGTCGCCGACGTCACGCGGCTGGAATGCGGCATCTGCTGGACCGTCTACGATCCGGCGGATGGCGATGAGGTAGCGCAGATCGCGCCGGGCACGCCGTTCGCGGCGCTGCCGGAGGAGTGGCACTGCCCGAATTGCGACGCGCCAAAATCCAAGTTCATGGCGATCGAAACATGACAGGCAGCGCGCCAGCGAGTGCGTCAGGTCCTGCCGGCGACGCCGACGCCGCGGCGTGGGGCGAGCTTCTGGCCGCAAGCTACCGCGAGATCGGCGAGCGCGCGATGCGCGATCTACCCATCTACAACGATGCGCTCGGCGTCGAGGCGGTCGGTTTCCGTCCCTTCAACGGCACGATCGTCGGCATCATGGTCACGTCGTGGTTCATGAACGTGGCGATGCCGGCGGGCGCGGTGACGCCAGTCACCTCGGGCGCGACCGTGCGAATGCGTTTTCCCGCGGGCGATATCGAATTCACCCTCAGCGAGGTCGCCCGGATCGGCCGGATCGCGAGCTGCTCGCTGTTCTCGCCGATGTTCCAATTCGCCGACATGGATGCCGCGCGAGCGACGGCCGAAGCCGCGCTTGCCGAATTGATGCTGCCGGCGGACAGCGAGGAGGCGGTTCGCCGCCGCGAGCCCGCGACAAGCCCGATCGATCGGCGTAACTTCCTGCGGGGTGCCTTGACGGAGCGGCATGGATGAGTCTCTCGTTCCGCAACGAGATCGATATTACGGTGCTGTTGTCCGGCGCCACGATCGCCGACGTCGCGATCAAGCCGCGCAACCGGCCGCCGCTGACGCGGCTGTTTGCGGGAAAGCCCGCGGCTTCGTTGCTTCCGGTGCTGCCGCGTCTGTTCTCGCTGTGCTCGATCGCCCATCACGTGGCGTTCCAGTCGGCGGTGGAAGCCGCGCAAGGGCGGGAGGCGGCTCCCGCAACGGTGCGGCGCCGCGTCACCGCAGTCGTCGTCGAGCGGCTGACCGAACTGCTGCGCGGCCTGTTCGTCGGACGGCTCGCGCTCGACGGCACAAACGCTCCGGCGGTGCGCGCCGTAATGCAGGCAAGCGCGCTGCTTGGGGGCGCGGACGAGGCCGTCCCGCCGGCCTTGCATCGCGACGCGGCGGTGCAGATCAAGGCCGCGCTCGGCGCGATGGGGATCGCCGGCGAAGAAGACGAGACGCTCGCGCCGGGCAGCCCGCTCGCCGCCTCCGTCGCGGGATGCCACGGCAAGCTGGTGTCAGAGCCGGAGGCCGATCCATCCTTCCTGACGGTGGCGGACGATTTAGACATCGTCACGCGTCTGCTGGCGGACGGTGCGGCCTATTCCGATGCGCCGGACCTCTGCGGCCGGATTCCGGAAACCGGCGTCTGGGCGCGCAGGGCACGCCGTGAAGCGGTCTCGGCGGCGGAAGCGGGCTCCGCCGCGCGTCTGAAGGCGCGGATTGCCGAGGTCGCGCGGCTCTGCGCCTGGCTCGATCGTGGCGATGCGGATCTCGATGAAGGCGTCGTCGCGAGCTACCGGCTCGGCGCGGGCAAGGGGGCAGCCGCGGTCGAATGCGCACGCGGGCGCCTCCATCACGCCGTCGCACTGGACGACGAGGATCGCGTCGTCAACTTCGAGTTCCTGGCACCGACCGAGTGGAATTTTCACGCCCGCGGACCGCTGGTCAGGAGCCTCAAGGGCGCGACGCTCGCGACCGGCCGGCAGGGACAGGACGCGGTTCGCGCGCTGGTCGGCTCCTTCGATCCCTGCGTCGGCTTCAGCCTGCAATTTCGCGAGGCCGGCCATGCATGAGATGGCGCTGTGCGAAGGCATCGTCGGTATCGTCGAGGAGGAAGCGCGCAAGCGCGCTTTCACCAAGGTGAACGTCGTCTGTCTGGAGATCGGTGCGCTGAGCCATGTCGCGCCGGAGGCGCTGAAATTCTGCTTCGAGGCCGTGGCCGCGCGGACCATCGCGCAAGGCGCGCGGCTCGAGATCGTCGAGATGCCCGGCACGGCTTGGTGCATGGCCTGTTCCAAAACCGTTGAGATCGGGCAGCGTTACGAGCCGTGCCTGTCCTGCGGCGGCTACCAATTGCAGGTGACGGGCGGCGAAGAGATGCGCGTAAGGGAATTGGAGGTCGACTGATGTGTACGGTCTGCGGCTGCAGCGACGGCAAGGCATCGATCGAAGATGCGCATGGTCATCATCATGATCACGGCGATGGCCATGAGCACGGCGGGCACCATCATCATCACCGCGGTCATGGCCACGACCACGGTCACCACCATCACCACGGTGGTGCCCACGACCACGCCCCCGATGAGGCCGGGCTGCTCGACTGCGGCGCCAATCCCGCGGGCCAGAAGATCGCCGGCATGAGCAGCGACCGCATCATCCAGGTCGAGCGCGACATCCTCGGCAAGAACGACCGGCTTGCGGCCGACAACCGCGCCCGCTTCGCGGCCGACGGCGTGCTCGCCTTCAACCTGGTCTCCAGCCCCGGCGCCGGCAAGACCTCGCTGCTGGTCCGCGCCCTGTCCGAGCTGAAGGCAAGCTTTGCGATCGGCGTGATCGAAGGCGACCAGCAGACCTCCAACGATGCCGAGCGCATTCGCGCGACCGGCGTGCCGGCGATCCAGGTCAATACCGGCAAGGGCTGTCACCTCGACGCCGCCATGGTCGGCGAGGCCTATGACCGGCTGCCCTGGCTGAACGGCGGCCTGCTCTTCATCGAGAATGTCGGCAACCTGGTTTGCCCGGCGGCGTTCGATCTCGGCGAGGCCTGCAAGATCGTGGTGTTCTCGACCACCGAGGGCGAGGACAAGCCGCTGAAATACCCCGACATGTTCGCAGCCTCGTCGCTGATGCTGATCAACAAGATCGATCTCGCGCCCGTGCTCGATTTCGATCTGGCGAAGACCATCGACTATGCGCGCCGGGTCAACCCGAAGATCGAGGTGCTGACGGTGTCGGCGCGCACCGGCGAAGGCTTTGCGGCGTTCTTTGCCTGGATCCGCAAGCGGATGGCGGCGACGACGCCTGCCGCGATGACGGCGGCGGAGTGACGATGGGCGGCGAGGCCACGGCGCGGGACGGACGGCGGCTGCGCCTGCACGTGCGCGGCGCGGTACAGGGCGTCGGCTTTCGCCCCTATGTCTACGGCCTCGCCACGCGCTACCGCCTCGGCGGCTTCGTCGCCAACGATTCCCATGGCGTCGTCATCGAGGTCGAGGGCGAGCGCGCGTCGGACTTCGTCAGGGCACTGCCGCTGGAAAAGCCGCCGCTCGCCCGGATCGACGAGATCTCGGTGCAGCCGGTCGGGGCGGTGGCGAGCGAGGGGTTTTATATCCGCGCGAGCGACCAGGGCAGGGTGTCGACACGCATCGTCGCCGATGCCGCGACCTGTCCAAAATGCCTGAGCGAGCTGTTCGATCCAGCCAGCCGGTTCTATCGCTACCCCTTCGTCAACTGCACCCATTGCGGTCCGCGCTATACCATTGCCGAGCGGCTTCCTTACGACCGCGCGACCACGGCCATGAAGCGCTTTGCGATGTGCAAGGCCTGTGCGGGCGACTATGCCGATCCCGACAGCCGCCGCTTCCATGCCGAAGCGATCGCCTGCCCGCAATGCGGCCCGCGGCTCAGCCACGGTATCGAGGACATCGCTGCCGCGATCGCCGCAGGCAAGATCGTCGCAGTCAAGGGGCTCGGCGGTTATCAGCTCGTCTGCGATGCCCGGGACGAGGCGGCCGTGCAGCGCCTGCGCCAGCGCAAGCAGCGCGACCAGAAGCCGTTTGCCGTCATGGTCGGCTCGGTGGACGCGGTCGCCGGCATCGCCGACGCCGATGCTGCCGAGCTCGCCTTGCTCGAGACGTCGCCGCGGCCGATCGTGCTGATGACATCGCGCCATCGGCTCTCGCCGGCGATCGCGCCGGAGCTGGCGCGGATCGGCATCGCGCTGCCGGTCACTCCGCTCCTTCATTTGATCTTCGAGGCGCTGGATGCGGCGCATCCGCTCGCCGGCGAGAGCTGGGCGATCGTCGCCACCAGCGCCAATCCCGGCGGCGAGCCGCTTCTGATCGACAATCGCGAGGCCGAGCTGCGGCTTGCCGGCATCGCCGACCTCATCGTCAGCCATGATCGCGACATCGTCACCCGCGCCGACGATTCCGTAGCGGCCGTCGTCGCCGGCCGGACGCAGTTCAGCCGCCGTGCCCGCGGCTACGTGCCGGAGCCGGTTCGGCTGGCGCGACCGGTGCCGCCGATCCTTGCGGTCGGCGGCGCGTTGAAGTCGACCGTGACGGTCACGCGCGGCAGCGAGGCCTTCGTTTCCCAGCACGTCGGCGACCTCGACACCGCCGAAGGCGTCCGTGTCTTCGAGGAAACCATCGGCCACCTGCTGTCGACGCTGGACGTCGAGCCGGCGGTTATCGCCCATGATCTGCACCCGAACATAGCCTCGACCCGCTTCGCCGAAGCGAGCGGGCGGCGGCTGATCGCAGTCCAGCACCATCATGCCCATGCCGCCTCCGTGATGGCGGAGCATGGCCTCGCGGCATCTGCGTTGGCGCTGGTGCTCGACGGCTTCGGCCAGGGCAGCGACGGCGGCAATTGGGGGGGCGAGCTCCTGCTGTGCGAGCGCGCGCAGTTCCGGCGGCTCGGCCATCTGGCGCCGATGAAGATGGCGGGCAGCGATCGCGCCGCGCGCGAGCCGTGGCGCATGGCTGCAAGCGCATTGCATGGCCTGGCCCGCGGCAACGCGATCGCGACCCGGTTTGCGGCGCAGCCGCAGGCTGCGCGTCTCCATGCCTTGCTCGACCAGCCGGGCGTACCGGTGACGACCAGCGCCGGCCGGCTGTTCGACGCGGCGGCGGGGCTGCTCGGTCTTTGCCAGGTGCAGAGCTATGAGGGCGAAGCCGCGATGAAACTGGAGGCGCGGGTTCGCGCGCCGCGCTCCATGAAAGACGGCTGGACGATCGAGGATGGGGTGCTGTCCCTGTTTCCGTTGCTTGCGCGCCTTGCGGCCGAGGGCATCGATCCGGTCGAGGGGGCCGGGCTGTTCCATGGCACGCTCGCCGCTGCCTGCGTCGACTGGATCGCCCGTGCGGCGCGCGAGACCGACGTCACGACCGTCGCCCTGAGCGGCGGCTGCTTTCTCAACGCGATCCTCAGTTGCGAGATCGAGCGCGGCTGTATCGCCGCCGGTCTCTTGCCGCTGCTGCCGCGGCAAGTGCCGCCCAATGACGGCGGTCTCAGCCTCGGCCAGGCCTGGATCGCCACGCTCCAACTCGAACAGTACGGCCTGGAAGGAACCGCCTGATGTGTCTCGCGATACCTGCTGAGGTCACGAAGCTCCTGCCCGACGAGATGGCGATCGTCTCGATCGACGGCGTCAGCAAGGAGATATCGGTCGCCTTGATCGAGAATCTGGCCGTCGGCGACTATGTGATCATCCATGTCGGCTATGCCCTGACGAAGATCGATCCGGAGGAGGCAATGCGGACGCTCGAGCTGCTGCGCGAGCTTAGCGCCGAGGGGCAGGGAGCCGCGTCATGAAATATGCCGACGAGTTTCGCGACAAGGAGATCGCGCTCGGGCTTGCGAAAGCGATCCGCGCGGAAGCCGATCCGCAAAAGCTCTATCGCTTCATGGAATTCTGCGGCGGCCATACCCACGCGATCTCGCGTTACGGCCTCGAGGACATGCTGCCGAAGAACGTGCGGATGATCCACGGCCCCGGCTGTCCGGTGTGCGTGCTGCCGGGCGGACGCATCGACATGGCGATCCGGCTCGCCGAGCGGCCGGACGTCATCCTGTGCGTCTATGGCGACCTGATGCGCGTTCCCGGCTCGCAGGGCGCATCGCTGTTGAAGGCGAAGGCGCGCGGCGCCGACATCCGCATGGTCTATTCCACCATCGACGCGATCCGGATCGCCGAGGACAATCCCGGACGCGAGGTCGTGTTCTTCGCCATCGGCTTCGAGACCACGACGCCGCCGACTGCAGTCATGATCCGGCTGGCGGAGAAGAAGCAGCTCGAAAACTTCACCGTGTTCTGCAACCACGTGCTGACGCCGCCGGCGATGCAGAACATCCTGGAAAGTCCCGACATCCGCAACATCGGCCGGGTCGAGATCGACGGTTTCGTCGGGCCGGCCCATGTCTCGACGATCATCGGCACGGCCCCTTACGAGTTCTTTGCCGAGGAGTTCGGCAAGCCCGTAGTGATCGCGGGCTTCGAGCCGCTCGACATGATGCAGGCGATCCTGATGCTGGTGCGGCAGGTCAACGAGGATAGGCACGAGGTCGAGAACCAGTACAGCCGCGCGGTGAACCGCGACGGCAATCTGCGCGCCAAGGAGGAGGTCTCCGACATCTTCGAGCTGCGCGATCAGTTCGAATGGCGGGGGCTCGGACAGGTTCCCTATAGCGGGCTGAAGCTGAAGCGCGCTTACGCCATATACGACGCCGAGGTGCGCTTCGACATGCACGAGCTGCGCGTCGACGACAATCCCGCCTGCGAATGCGGCGCCATCCTGCGCGGCGTGAAGAAGCCGGTCGACTGCAAGCTGTTCGGCACCGTCTGCACGCCGGAGACGCCCATGGGCTCCTGCATGGTCTCCTCCGAAGGCGCCTGCGCCGCATACTGGACCTATGGCCGCTTCCGCGACCACCAGCAAAGGCGCGTGTCATGAAGGCCTACCAGCGCAAGCTCGACATCAGGAACGGCTGCGTCGACCTGTCCCACGGCTCGGGCGGCCGGGCCATGGCGCAGTTGATCTCGGGTCTGTTCCACGAGGCCTTCGGCAATGAATGGCTGGCGCGCGGCAACGACCAGTCGGCATTCGACGTTGGTGCCGGGCGCATGGTGATGACGACCGACGGCTATGTGGTCTCGCCGCTGTTCTTCCCCGGCGGCAATATCGGCTCGCTTGCAGTGCACGGCACCGTCAACGATATCGCCATGGCCGGTGCACGCCCGCTCTACCTCTCTGCAAGCTTTATCATCGAGGAAGGCTTCCGCTTCACCGACCTCAAGATGATCGCGGAATCGATGGGCGAGGCTGCGCGCACGGCCGGCGTTCACATCGTCACCGGCGACACCAAGGTGGTCGAGCGCGGCAAGGCCGACGGCCTGTTCATCTCGACCGCCGGCGTCGGGGTCGTGCCCCACGGGCTCGATCTCTCGGCGGAGAATGCCCGCGTCGGCGATCGCGTCCTGATCTCGGGCACGCTCGGCGATCACGGCGTGGCGATCATGTCGAAGCGGCAGAATCTCGCCTTTGAGACCGAGATCGTCTCGGATTCGGCGGCGCTGAACGATCTCGTCGCGAAGATGGTCGAAGCCGGCGGCCGCGGCATCCGCCTGATGCGCGATCCCACCCGCGGCGGGCTTGCCGCCACGCTGAACGAGATCGCCCGGCAGTCCGACCTCGGCTTCCATCTTCGCGAGGAGGCGATCCCGGTCAAGCCGGGCGTCGCGGCAGCGTGCGAGCTGCTCGGGCTCGATCCGCTCCATGTCGCCAATGAGGGCAAGCTGGTCGCGATCGTGGCGCCCGAAAATGCTGCTGCAGTGCTGGCCGCGATGCGGGCGCATCCGCTTGGCCGCGACGCCGCCGACATCGGCGAGGCCGTGGCCGACGATCATCATTTCGTGCAGATGGCCACGAGCTTCGGCGGCGGGCGGATCGTCGACTGGCTGTCGGGCGAGCAATTGCCGAGAATCTGTTGAGGCAAATCATGCGCATCCTGCTCCTGTCGCATTCCTTCAACAGCCTGACGCAGCGGCTGCATGTCGAGCTCAGGGATCGAGGCCACGATGTCGCGGTCGAGCTCGACATCCATGCCGAGGTCACGCGCGAGAGCGTGGCGCTGCATCGGCCGGACCTTGTGATCGCGCCGTTCCTGAAGCAGGCGATTCCCAACGACGTCTGGCGCAGCCTGCGGTGCCTGGTCGTCCATCCCGGTCCGCCCGGCGATCGCGGTCCGGCGGCGCTCGACTGGACGATTCTGGACGGTGCAAGCGAGTGGGGCGTCACGGTCTTGCAGGCGGATGGCGAGTTCGACGCCGGTCCGGTCTGGGCGTTCCGCAGCTTCCCGATGCGGCGCGCGCCTAAGTCCAGCATCTACCGCAATGAGGTGACGTCCTGCGCGGTTGCGGCGGTGCTCGAAGCCGTCGCGGCGATCGAATCCGGACGGCCTGCCCCGCAGCCGATGGACACGGACGACCCGCGCATTCGCGTGCGCGGACCTTGCCGCCAGGCGGGCCGGGCGATCGACTGGCAGCACGACACCACCGCGACCGTGCTGCGCAAGATCGACAGCGCCGACGGCATGCCGGGCCTGGTCGACAGCCTGTCCTTCCAGGAGGTCAGGCTGTTCGATGCGCATGAGGCGCACGGCATCTCCGGCGTGCCCGGCACCGTCGTCGCGCAATGCGACGGCGCGCTGGCGCGCGCCACGGTCGATGGTGCGGTCTGGATCGGGCATGTCAGGAAGCTCGCGCCGAAGAGCCTGAAGCTGCCGGCGGCGAAACTCTTCGCCGCCGAGGCGGCGCATCTGCCGCACCGGCCCGGCTGCGGCTACGCCCCGATCCGGTATCGCGAGCATGGCGAGGTCGGCGCGCTCGCGTTCTCCTTCTACAACGGCGCCATGGCGACCGGCGACTGTGAGGCCCTGCTCGAGGCCTATCGCGCGGCGCTGGCGCGCCCGACCAGGGTGCTGCTCCTGACCGGCGGCCGGGATTATTGGTCGAACGGCATTCATCTTGCAGAAATCGAGGCGGCCGACAGCCCCGCGGATGAGTCCTGGCGCAACATCAATGCGATCGACGATCTTGCCCGCGCGATCATCGAGACCACCGACCGCCTGGTCGTCTCGGTCATTCGCGGCAATGCGGGTGCGGGCGGCGTCTTCCTGAGTCTTGCCGCCGACGAGGTCTGGGCAAGCGACCAGATCGTCCTCAATCCGCATTACAAGGACATGGGCAATCTTTACGGCTCGGAATACTGGACCTATCTGCTGCCGCGCCGTGCGGGCGCCGCGAACGCAACCCGGATCACGCAATGCCGGCTCCCGATGGGCGTGGCGGAGGCGCGGCGCCTCGGCATCGTCGATCGCGTGCTATCGGGCGAGGAGCTTGCCGATATAAGCCTCGTACAGCGCGGCGCCACCATGGCGTCGGATGCCGGCTTTGCCATGCGCCTCGCCGCCAAGCGGCAGCGGCGCGCCGCCGATGAGGCCGAGAAGCCCCTGCAATCCTACCGCGACGAGGAGCTGCGGCGGATGAAGCTGAATTTCTACGGCTTCGATCCGAGCTACCACGTCGCGCGCTACAATTTCATCCACAAGGTGCCGAAGTCGCGCACGCCGCTGACCATCGCTGGTCACCGGTCCCGGCGTGCACCAGATCGGCCTGTCGGCATGGCGGTGCCATCGTGAGCATTCAGGGAACCATTCTCGTCGTCGACGACGAGGTCCGCTCGCAGGACGCGCTGCGGCGCGTGCTCAGGGAGGATTTCGAGGTGCTCTGCGTCGGCAATGCGACCGATGCGGAGAAGCTGCTGGAGGGCGAGATCGTCCACGCGATCCTCTGCGACTAGCGGATGCCGCACGAATCCGGCGTGAGCTTCCTGAAGCGCGTCCGCGAGCTCTGGCCGGATCCGGTGCGGATGATCATTTCCGGCTATTCGGAGCCCGAGGACATCATCGCAGGACTGAACGAGGCCGGCATCTATCAATACATCACCAAGCCCTGGCAGCCTGACCAACTGGTCGAAACCGTCAAGGACGCGGTTCAGCTCTATCGGCTGCAGAAGGAGACCGAGACCGCCGGCGTCGACGTCAAGGCGACCTCGGGGCACATCAAGAAGCTCGTCTCGGTCAAGCGCGGAGTGGCCAAGCAGCTCTACGATTTCGACCGCATCGTGCATTCGACGGAAAGCCCGATGCACGCCGTGATCGAGCTCGGCAGGCGCGCCGCCGACTACGATATCTCGGTTCTGATCACCGGAGAATCCGGCACCGGCAAGGAGCTTCTGGCCCGCGTGATCCATTACGGCTCGGCGCGGGCCAACAAGGCGTTCGTGGTCGAGAACTGCGGCGCGCTGCCGGACGAGCTCTTGGAAAGCGCGCTGTTCGGTTGCAAGAAGGGCGCCTTCACCGGCGCCTACCAGGATCGCATCGGCCTGTTCGAGGTCGCCGATGGCGGCACGATCTTCCTCGACGAGATCGGCGAGACCTCCCCGGCGTTCCAGGTCAAGCTGCTGCGTGTGCTGCAGGAGAGCAAGATCCGGCCGCTCGGCGCGCAGCGCGTGCGCAAGGTCGACGTTCGCGTGGTGGCGGCGACCAACCGCGACCTGGAGGCCGAGGTCGAGGCCGGTCGCTTCCGGCGCGACCTGTACTACCGCCTCGCCGCATTCCCGGTGCACATGCCGGCGCTACGCGAGCGCCCGATGGACATCCCGCTGATTGCGGAGGGCGTGCTGTCGGCGGTCAAGAGCTCCTTCAACCGGCCGAATCTGCGCTTTGCGCGTTCGGTGTCATCTCCACCTTCCCGAAGACAAGTCGTCTCCGGCCAAGGCCCATCATGTTTCATCATGGCCAAGGCGGCAATGCCGACAATGGCGCCGCGCCCTGCGACGAAATGACGAGATGGAGGGAGCCCCTGACGGGCTTTGATCCGGACCGCCGCCTGAGAGACCCAGGCGGCGATCCAGTGCGAACTAAGCGAACTTGGGGAAGTTCTAAGGCCGCGCGAAACGCTAACCCGGCCGGTGCGGGCACATCAAGTTTCGTATTGTTGCTCCGGCCGGAGATTCATTGCAGCCACCAGGAAATTGCCACACATCGCCAACGGAGGTTCCAACGGATCACGGCCCATTCGCAAGCCTCAGCGCCGCCTCGACCGCGTCCGCCAGGATCTCCTCCGACAATTGCCGATCGCTCACCGCGCGCGACAAGCCGGCATTACAAACTTCGTCGCGGGTCAACCGGGCGCCGGCAAATCGACGCTCACGCAAATCTCGCAGAAGATGAATCCGGCACACCGCGGCAGAGTGCGTGTTGCCGCCGAGGATATAATCGCGATCGCCCTGCAGCATTACATTTCGCACGATGACTGGCTAAGCCGTGCAACGGCAATTTGAGGCGTGGGCCGATCTCTGCAAAACCGGCCTTCAAGTACAATGCTGAGGTGGGGCTACGGCTCCACATGGGTTGCCTCGGCGCCCCCACTTCAAGCTGGCCCCAGTCCTTTACCGTCCCCAGGCCCACCGCAGCCTCAATGAGACGCATCGCGATCCCAGACGATCGCTGATCCGGCACCACATAGAGTTCGGTGATAATGCCGTAGGTTCCGCGCGCAAAAAGCGCAGCGCTTTCCGACAACATAATGAGGCCGACCGGGCGTGCCTCCGTGAAAGCCAGAAACCCATAGACGCGCTCTTTCATCGCCAGGAGGTCGACAACAAGCTGGGTATCTAGTCCGTTTTGCATTTGACCGCCCTCAAGTTCGGCAAGTAGGGCAGCAACCATGTGGGTCACCGTTGTGGCGTCATCGATAGACACTTCACGCGTGGTCACCATGTCATATCCTCTTCCAAGTTTAACCAACATACGACCTGGTCCAGCGGCGGACGGAGGCTGCCGCAGCACCCGATTCAAAGCAGATACGCCGCACGGTTGAAAGTCAGATGACGCTCTAGTTCACATTGAGGTGATAGCGTCCTCGTGCCGCTCCAAAAATATCTCAGAAAACCGAACGATAATTTGTCAAACATCGTAATGGTCGCACGGAGCCCTCCTTCTTTGGACCTGCGTGTCACCCCCATCGTGTTCATGCTCGGACGTTGCAGGAGTGCGGCTGACCGCTTGCGAACACGGATTTGGATCAACTCTCCCCCTTGTAGGGCAGCTCGAGCGGCGGGCCGATCAGCGATTTTCCTGATCCAATCCCGAGCAATGACGTTCAGCGGCCCCATTGCGATGGCTGCGCGCGTCGCGGAAGGAACGCTCATCGGCCTGCGGTGATAACCGAATTACTCTTGTCGAAGATGTTGTTTGGCATCATGAGCGTCCCTGACCAGCAGCATTGCCTGAGATCAATGCTCTCAGAAACTTGTCGAACGCGCGAGTCAAAGACACACTGCTTTTTCCTGTGTTTAGATAATCAGTTTTTTTAATTTCTCATCGGACGCGCCATTTATTGCCGCGCGATGAAGAACATCGCGGACGTCCGACGACCGGGTGCAACTTGGTCGTTGAGTTCGCGATTGAGGCCCGCTTCTCTCGTGTTTTTCGAATAGACAATGTCCCGTCCTGTTGAGCGGGGTTCACGGCGAGCCATCGCATTGCGATTCAATGCTTTCTGAGAGTATCGTCAGGCCGTGTCGTGCGAGATCGACTCTATCGTTCCCTTGGATCACTTTGCGGATCTGTTTTTGGAAGACTGTTCTAATGCTTGCGGACACGCGTTACAGCGTAAGACGGTCGCGGCATTTCAGCAGAAGATTGCTTAGGTCATCGATGAAGCGGGGGGCTTCTGCCATTCCAGAATCAGGTAGTGCTGCACGACGAAGATACCGGGCTATGCGCGCCTAGCACTCCTGCCGGCGCGCAAGCGGCAGGGATGGGGCAGACGTCTGAAGTAACCTACTACGTCACTTTGCGGTTCGTAGCCTTCCTGTGACAGAGCGGGCCCGAAACGGCTGAAGCGCGATTCGCCCTCCGCCGGCTAGCATGAACGAAGGCTTAGTTGATTCGGGATTACTCCATTCTGCGCCCGCCGTGACATTTGCCATCAATGCGTATCGGCATTCCTCTGCAGCAGCGCCGTCGGAACGATGTGAACAACGTGATAGCCGTTGTCGTGCAGGTACCGTAGGAACGCGGGCATCATCGCGGCGGTATGTGCCTTGGCGTCGTGAAACAGAATGATGCCCTTCCCCTCAGCATTCAATCGGCTGGTGATGAGCTTCAGCTCCTGGTCTGGCGTCATTTCCTCCCAGTCGCTGGCCCACAGGTCCGCTCCGAATACGACAATGCCCCGATCCTGAAGAAGATCGAGCATCTTAGGCGTCGAGTCGAAATTGGGGAAGCGGAAGAACGGCGTCGAGGGCGCCATTGTCGATATGCCATGGAGCGCCATTTCGTCGGCCGCAATCCCGCGGTCGATGTCCTCTTTCGCCTTCTCGAAGCTGATCTTCGACGCCAACAAATGCGACCAAGTGTGGTGCGCTATGGTATGGCCTTGCGCAGCGGCGCGCCGCACGAGCTCGGGAAATTGGGCTGACGACTTGCCGACCAGGAAGAACGTGGCTCGGACGCACTCCTGCGCGAGCGCCGCCAGCACCTTTTCCGTGTACGGCGGCCGGGGCCCGTCGTCGAAGGTCAGCACGACCTCGTGGTCGGCCAAGGGCAGGGTCTGAGGAAAGCTCTTCAGTCCGACCCGCGGATGAGTCTTGGCGTCAACGGCGAGCACGCGCGAGGTCCCAAGCGCGTCTTTGCGCGGACAGTCGGCCGCCTCCGCAGCCGTGATGCCGGCAAGCACCGCCGTCGCGGCGCTCACAAGCAGCAGGGTCCATTCGTGCAGACATCTGCCATCGAGGTCGTACCCGAACAGGTGTCTGGTTGCGGCCTTGAACAAGTTAGTCCTGCCGTCATGGCTGCAGTTACATCAGCATGCCGATGGCTTCAGCCGCCTCGTTTTCCATTCCGGACTAGCTGCCCCATCGCAATGGACCGGCGCTCGGATCGGACGACTTCGTTCCCGAGCGCATCAGATTGCAGCCACATCATTTGTGCTTCGTCGAATTGGAATGGGTTTAAACGCGCCGTTGTACTTTGCCGGTCTCATCGTGAAATGATTACGTTTGCTCCTGCACAGTAGCCACATGGCGATATTGATTCATGCAATGGCCCGGCACTGACGCTCGAATTTCGCGTTCTAATGCGCTTTTTCGACGGATTTCACCAACGACTGTCGGCTTGCAGTCGGCGCTCCAGCGATCGACAATTACAGCGACTGACTGGCAATACCGTCACCTTCATGAGACGACGATCTTCCTCCCAGAGGACATGATATTGATCGAAACCGCTTAGAAACGGCGGCTTTGCCACGGAGCCGCCAATGCTGCAGAACGCCTGCTGGATGCCGACGCTCAGCGTCCTTCACCGCAGCAAGACCATCGGCTCACAATTCCATATGCTCGATGTCGATCGGTTCCTCGTCGTCGGATGCAGCCGCTAAGCGAAGGAAAAGACGAGCAGGCTCGAGCGGAGCAGCGCGAGGCCGGCCGCGGTCAGCGCCAGGAAGCTACTGGAAACAACGTCATGATTGCGCATGAAATACCCTCGATTGCACCGCAGAAGAGAGAGCAGCAATGGCTGCGTTGCGCCGTTTGACCGATCAGCACATAAATTAATATTCAAAACCAGCGCATTATTCCTGCTGTTGTTAGGAGCGAAAGCATTTTTCCAGCGTGGTTACGGCTCGCTCCGCCGTCTTGCGGCGGAGATAAAGAAACCGCGCATGAGAACCGCAGGAGTGCTCAGCGCTTCCGCGTTTGCAGCTCTAAGACACTCGGTCAGATTGAACACCTAGCATTTACACGCCGATCCGAGAACAGATGGGGCAACTTGGCTGCGGAAGAAAGGTCACATTTCAGGCGTGGAGAGCCTGCGACGTTGACACGCCGATTTAAGCCGCTTGAACCCTGCCCAGGTAGCTGTCTAGTTCGTGCTTCAGCCGAGAGCTTTCCTCAGATAGCAGTTCGGCAGACATCAGCACCTGCATCGAAGCCCCTCCGGTTTCCTTTGCGCGGTTGGTGACTTCACCGGCGCTCGCTGCCACCTGGGTAGTCCTGGTCGCCGCTTCCTGCAAATTGAACGCGATGTTCTTGCTGGTCGCCTCTTGTTCCCCGATCGAATCGACCACGGTCATGGCGATGTCCGAGATGCGGCCGATGATGACGCCGATTTCGGTAAGCGCGCCGACCGACTCAGTCGTCGCGGCCTGAATGCCGCCAATGTGCTCGGTGATCTCAAGGGTCGCGTGCGCGGTTTGCGTCGCGAGCGATTTCACTTCCTGGGCGACAACCGCGAAACCTCTGCCGCGATCGCCGGCGCGCGCGGCTTCAATCGTCGCATTCAGCGCGAGCAAATTGGTTTGCCGCGCGATCGCGGCGATCAGCTGGACCACGCTGCCGATTCGCTCCGCCGCGGCCGCCAAATGAACCATGCGCCGGTCGCTGAGTTCGGCCTTGCGAACCGCTTCGCGCGCCATATTGGCCACTTCTTCGACCCGCCGGCCCACATCGGCGATGGTTGCCGCCATTTCGCCCGTCGCGGATGCGACACGTTGAACGTTTTCAGACGCATCCTCCGATGAGGAGGCGACCTCTATGGAGAGTTGCCGGCTGTGATCAGCCGAACTGGTAAGGCTGCGTGCGGAGACTTCAAGTTTTGTGGAGGCCGACGAGACAGTGTCGATCACCTTGCCTACGGCGGCTTCGAATTCGCCGGCGAGCCGAGCGATATCGGCCTTACGCTGCTCGGCAGCGGTGCGATCCTGTTCGGCCTTTGCGTCGAGCTCGGCCTGCGCCTTCTCGCGAGCTCTCAGCTTGAACATTTCGACTGCTTCAGCCATCTCGCCAAGCTCATCCTTTCGGCCAAGGCCCGGGAGAACCACATCGAAGCGACCGTCGCCGAGCTGGCGCATGGCTGCCGTCATCGAAGCGACCGTTTTGGCAATACGCTGGCCGAACAGAAAGGCGAGCAGGCCCACGACCATCGTTGCAAGCCCGATCACCCAGATCAGCTTCCGCCGGATTTCTTCAGCTCGTATTTCCGCAGCCTGCGAATTCGCGTCAGCGGCAGCCATGATCTTCGCGAGCGTCGGGCGAATGCGGTCGTAAATCTGTGCGAGATCGTCGACCTGGTCGCTCAGCGTCTGCTGTGTCACCATGAACGAAACGAAATTCGACTTGTATGCGCGGATCAGCTCGAGGATCTGGGATTTCATCTCAGCCGGTAGGCTGGATTGCGCGAGCGCGGTTTCGAATTCCGCCGCCCGGTCCACCAGTTGATCGCCATATTTGTCTTCGCCGCGCAAGATGAAGTCTTTCTCGTGCCGGCGCATCATCAGCATCAAGATGGTCAGGCGTGGCTGGTTCAGCTCTGCCAGACGTTGTTCGATGGTGTGCACGGCTTTGCCCAGCTTGCCGTGAAATCCGTCGTCCTCGTTAAAGCCGAGGTTGCGTTGCGCCGAGACTACGTTCTGAAAGCGCGTTGCATAGAGATTGATCGCCGGCCGCAGGAAGGTTGCCTGCCTCAGCGGGTCAACCTCCGGCAAAGCCGTCAAAAATGCTTCGACGCGACTCAAGTCTGCGAGCTGCCGCTCATAATTGTTCGCATACTTCTTGATCGACACTTCACTGGGCTTGCGCAGGAAATCGCTCGCGATTTGTCGGGACTCGAGAAAGCTTTGCGACAATGATGCGACATTGGCTTTGAATTGGTTGCTGTGATTCGAATCGCGCTGGACCAGGCTCGCATAATTCAGGGCGGCGGCGCAGATTGCACCGGTGACGAGGACCCCGGAAATCCCGAGCAGGGCCATTTGGCCGCGCAATCCAATGCGTAAGCCACGGCAGCCCTTTGATTGCCCGAAAATCCTCGTAGCAATTTTACTCATTTTACCCCTTCAATGAGTTCATGCCACGCGCAGTGCTTGTTATCGCGAGTGCGACGGGCGCTTTTCTATATTGAGCTAAACGGGAGAGTACTTCATTTGGTCGATGACAACCTGCCAATTAAATTACATTGATTTCGAAATCCTGAACTCGCAGTGTAGGTGAAGCACTATTGCTCGGCGTCGTGGCGAGCGCACTGGCCCCGACGAGCTTTGCGCCGCGATGATAAGGAGCCAAGCTCGCTGGGCAAAAGCGGTCCGAGGCGCGCTACATAGCCTTGAGGACACGTTGCAGATCTATCAACGGGAAATCAATTTACAGGCCGATGAGATGCGAACTGCCAGAACAGGTCGGTAGTAGCTCACGGCGTGTGACACGTTGATCATTTTCGCATAAAAGATGCGAAACATGCGCGAAAAACGCCGCCAAGCGGCGCTGAATTCGGTTATCCGATCTCATTCATGCGCGGGATCAAAGATAATTGAAGCGCTCGCAACGGTGATTCTCTCACAAGCTTGGAGCTCTCGATGAGTGATCGATCTACTCATCTCGATGCTCCTTCAATGGCCCCTTGGGGCGTTTTCCTCCCTGACTTGGCCGCGCGTAATGTTCGCGCGGCCTTTTTCCGCATCCAACAAGGTGCCGGTTGATATGCAGGATTCAGCAGGTTCTTAACGGGAAAAACGCGTGGAACGCTGTTAGGAAACAAGGCCAGGCCCCGGTCGCCTCATCGAGGCTCCCTTTTTAAGTTCAGGCGACCAAGTCAAGTAAGCAGTGAATCTCTCCTCGTCCATCTCGCGCCCATTCTGTCGACGCTATGGCCCGTAGATGACCTCGACAGATCGACTGTCTGCGAACGTCACGGCGCCTCGCCGTGGACGCGCGATCGCCCCTCCCATTAGCCAAACCGAGCGTTTCGAGTGTCGCCCGCCGCTGCCGACGCTGAGTGCTGACGTCTCATCCATGACGGGACCGGATCGAGTGGCGTGCGATAGACCTCGGCGTTCTCGGGGCTGGTGACCCGAACCGCACAGCCTTTGGTCTTCAGGTCCGGATGTACTCGGTCGCGAGCTGGTCCGCTCGGTCGGAGGCAACCTCGATGTTTTCGAGAATGAGGCCGCCTTGATTCTCGTACTCCTCGTCAATCACAAGATCAAAAGAGTAGTACGGCATCCAAAGGTCTCCCATTTGATCGGATTCGTCCCTTGGGGCGCATCCTCACCTCCACTCAGGCTTCGTCAGATGGTTCCAGTCGTTCGTATGGAGAGAGATAACTAGGAGCCGCGTCGAGTCTACCGACAAGATAGTCGGTTCTCAGGGTTCGGCTTATCAGCATCTCTTGCAGTAACATTTATCGGCTTCCTAAAAGCGAAATTCGCTAATCAGGGCCCTCGCATCGGCGAAAATCTGCGCCAGCTCAGCAGAATGCAAAGTTTTTCCGTGCGGTCATGGCGTCAACGTTTGGGCCAACGCGGGCAAGGCAGGCGATCGCCAAAATGGCCATGTCACGCTTATAGCATCGGTGCGGCCTCGTCCAGATAGCTCACCAGGATCTTCAGAACTGTGATCTGGAAATTCAACTGAGTGACACCATCATGTTGTCTACGCCTACCTCCACATGGTCGGTCTTTCGGAAAGGGCTTCGCGGCCGATCTGTTTGAGGTGGTCGGGCGTCGTCTCACCTCCGATGGCGGCTTCCAGAAGCTTCGAGGCGACGTAAGTGCGGGCACCGGTATCATGCGGAGAAAGGCTCTCGCAGACCTCGTCGAGGATCGCGCGCAGAAGCGCGGTGGTAGCGGCATCCAACATTTGGAGATCTCCCCCTCCCTAGTGAGAAAGATAATGCACATTTCGCGTTTCGCGGTTCAAGTGTGTTTGATCGGGTAAGAAATCTGCGACTGCCGCGCCCCGCCACAGAGCGGTCTCCACCTTCTCTTTCTGCTTCTCCCAACGCACGTTTTCTCGGCTCGTGCCGGTGTTCGATTGCGGCGTGTCCAGCCGCGATCGCGCTTACGTTTCGATGGATTTCACCGCATCGATGGTGCGCTTGTGCTGGCCGGAGAAGTCGCCGTGGCCGCCATCGGCAGATCGCCAGATGATTAACGTTGGCATACGCGAGGTACCCTTTGGGAGGCGAACTCGCCGACCCCAGCAAGGAGAACGGAATTCATAATTCCATATGTACGATCTCAATCGGCTCGTCGCCGAGACCGTGAGAGAAATAGCCTCTGCCCAGGCTTCTGAACCCATGCTTTCGGTAGAAGCCCTCAGCATTAATCGTCACCTCGAGCCCTATTGGCCCGCTATGGCGCGATTCCAATCTCCAAAAGGCGCCGCCCGGGTCCGAGACCAGCTACGTCAGGCAAGATAAATAATCGAGTTACTTCACCAGGCTCGGCGTCGACAAATCCAACCACAACACCGTCGTGCTGACACACGGTCATTCGTCCGTTGGCGATGAGTTGTTCGTAAAATGCCGGCGTACGCTTAAGCATCCAATTCTCGATTTGGTTCCAAGAATAGGACGACCCTGCAAGACCGGCGATTGACGCTTTCGTAATGTAATAAACCGCCTCCGCGCTTCGGTGTGCGCGGCTCGGAAAGAAAGGTTGCCGTCGGCTGTCATTAAGAAGCTGGCTCCAGATCGTCTCTCACGCGTCATCGACTTTTTGAATTGGCTACGTCTCAATCGGGTGCGGCAAGAGCGACAGCACGCCTCGCCCATAGGCGGGTGGGCCGGATCCGGATTTCTGATCGACTAGCGCCACAGGGGTGGGAACGTAGATCGCGCTCCCAAATTCAATTTGCAGAAAGTTTCGACAGGACCGTCTTCATCGCCTGAGATGGCCGGCTAATACGTCTGTCATACCGTTCCGCGAGGTCCAGTAGTCTCTTTCTGATGAAGGGGTCTGCCTTGTCCGCTAGATCGCGAATAATCCGAGCCCGGTCCCTCAAAAACTGTTCGTCCACGAATTCACCCATTCATTGCAAACATCAGTATTTCTGAGCTCATTCCGTCGTTTGGTTGTGAGTAACGCTAAGGATTTGGCAACGGCAGTATCACGTTGTCGATCAGACGTGTCGAGCCGACATAGGCTGCGGCGCATAGTGCAGCGGTACGCCGCAGAGGACTCTCGGCTGGCTTGAGCGTATCAGCGTCGACAAGCTCAAGGTACTGCAGCCGATCGACTGTATTCAACTGCTCCCTTGCGATCGCAATCAGCTGTTCCGCGTCGCGCTCTCCTGAGCGAAACTTATCCGCTGCGGCGAATAGCCCACGGCTGATGGCAAGAGCGCGCCGACGTTCTTCCTCGCTTAGATAGCGGTTGCGACTGCTCATCGCGAGTCCATCCGGTTCCCGTACAGTTTGTGCGGTGATGATCTCAATTGGAAGGTTGAGGTCAATTGCCATGCGGCGCACCACCGCGCATTGCTGAAAATCCTTTTGTCCAAAAAACGCGACATCGGGCTGCACCATGTTGAACAGCTTGCCAACGACAGTCGCCACCCCACGAAAATGCCCAGGCCTGAAAGCTCCGCACATTGGTTTTGCGAGCTCGCCCGGTTCGACGAAGGTCTCAAATTGAGCCGGATAGATCTCCTGTATATCCGGCGCAAAGACGATCGCAACGCCGGCATCGCGACACAGCTCTTGATCGCGCAGGAAGTCGCGCGGATAGGTGCTGAGATCCTCATTTGGCCCGAACTGAGTGGGATTGACGAAGATGCTAACTACGGTGACGTCGCATTGCGTCCGGCTGGCCGCGACCAGCGCCAGATGGCCGTCGTGTAGATAGCCCATCGTCGGTACAAGTCCGACGCGTCTATCGGCGCTGCGAACCTCTGCGAGCGCGCGACGAAGCTCTGCGACCGTCGTGATCGTTTGCATGTTGTGATTTACATCAGGTTGGATTGGAGGGTGTCCAGTTCGCGACCGTGTCGCGAAGGCCTTCAGGAAGCCGATAGGACTCTTGCGATGTCGGGAATGCACCGTTGCGGACATCGGCTGCCCAACGCGACAGGGCCTCCTGTAACAACTGGAAACCATTGGCATAGGCGCGAACAAATTTGGGGCGATGACCTTCAGTCAATCCCAGCACATCGTGAAAGACGAGCACTTGGCCTGAGCAGCCAGGACCCGCACCGATTCCAATGGTCGGTATCCTCAGGGATTCGGTCGCTCGCGCCGCGAGTTCAGCCGGAATACCCTCCAGGACGAGAGCGAAACAGCCGGCCTCCTGTAGACGGTGGGCGTCATCGAGCAGGCGCAAGGCGTCATCGGCCTTCCGGCCCTGCACCTTGAACCCACCCATGACATTGACGCTCTGCGGAGTCAGGCCGAGATGGCCCATCACAGGAATTTCGCAATCGACCAGGGCGCGCACCATCTCGATACGCTTGGCACCCCCCTCGAGTTTGACAGCGTCGGCACCGCGCTGCAGGAACCCCCCGGCATTGCGTATCGTCTCCTCGGGACTGAGGTGAAAGCTAAGAAAGGGCATATCGGCCACTAGCAGGGCACGGGGCCTTGTACGCGCAACAGCCTCGAGATGATGGTTCATCATCGCCATGCTGACCGGCAGCGTGTTGTCGAATCCAAGGCAGACATTGCCGACGCTGTCGCCAACAAGGATGATATCCACGATCGGATCGGCGATGCGTGCTGTAACCGCGTCGTAAGCGGTGGTCATCGCGATACGACGCCCCTCCTCCTTCCATCGCTGCAGGACCGGAATCGTGACGCGTTCTACAGGCGGCTCTGAAATGTGGCTCATCTTAGATCCCGATCCACCCCCGCATGCTTGGAGTCGGCGCTTCCTTGGGAAGGCGAGAGGAAGCTGTCAATGGGGAGAGGAAAAAAGGAAATTACCTCTCCAGGGTCACGGACAGACGCATCAAAACCTCCAATGATTGCGCGATCATCAAATAAGAACTTCTCAGCCGTTCTTATGCGGAGCGGCTTTGGGTCACGCTGGCGCACACCGCGCGACTCAGCCCAGCTTAAGCCGAGGGAGGTCGCTCAGCCGCGGACGGCTCGTCGGCATGCGCGGCTGTGTTGATCCATGACATCGAGGCCGCCCCAACCTGAAACCACAACGAAGCCGCACCCAGCAAGGCTGCGAGCCCAAGAGGAACGAGATCTTTCGCGTCGAAATCAGAATCGGCACGCGCTGTAAGGTACGGGAAGGCGATGTCCATTAAGTGACAGCGTCGGTAGCAATCGTAGTTGCAATATTCTCTCCGCGTTACCACCTCTCGCACGTAACCCGGACCTAAGAACCGAGAACATTCGGTGCAGGTTCTGTAGCCGCGCGGGGTCCTTTGATTCACGAGTATAAATTTCATAGCGTGGTCGCCATGTATTAAGCCGCTCGCAACCAGCGAAACCATTGATGGTCGGCCTCCTGCCGCGCCTTGAAGCGGTCGACGCAATTCTTGGAGCAAAGGGCCGTTCGCCAGCAGTAATAACGGATCAGCCCGAACCTTCCACCGCATATCGCGCAGCACCTTACTGAACCGCGGTGCGAACTATGAGAGCTGTTGCGCATTCCTCGCCTCCTGTCGGCATTAGGTGAATAGCCCCTCTTTCTTCGCTGCAGCACCTTGCCCGCACGTGAAGTGCGACGCTGGCGATGCCTAGTCTCGCGGCTGTGCGGACACCGGGCGCAAGAGTTTGAGCTCTGAATTGCGCCTCCTTGGCAAAGCGGCACGCTCCATCGGGGTGCTTCGCCGGCCAAGTCTTAATTGTTGACTGTAACGATATTTCCATCTTGATTAATGCAATGAGTCGCGTGTTGACGCTTAAATGCCGCGTGCGGGCGGCTTTGCTTGACGGAATTCGACTGTCGCCGACGGGCCGCGTACAGCAACTCATCTGCAGCTATCAGGGCCACCTCTTTGCCTTTACGCGGTTAAAGGACGGCAATCCGAAACCCGACGGTCGAACCTTGGGTTCCCGCTCGCTATACACGCCAAGCGCGCCTTAAGCTAGCGCATCGGCGGCATCTCTGATGCCGACGTAGATTTCATCAAGATCTGCCCCTGTGACGCAATATGGTGGCATTACATAGATTGTATTGCCGAGCGGGCGCAGCAGCAGATTTCGGTCTTTAAAGAAAGCCTGAAGCTTCGGACCGACGCCCGCGAGATAGCCTGCATCCTTCGTTTTCAGATCGAGTGCTGTAATCGTGCCGGTCCGACGGACGTTTGCAAAGCGCGGGTCGGCGCGGAATGGCTCAATTGCCTGCTCTTGCATCGTGGCGACCGACGCCACACGTTGGCGAGATTCCGGATCTTGCCAGAGATCCAGGTTGGCCTTTGCCGCGGCGCAGGCCACAGGATTTGCCGTATATGAACTCGAATGAAAGAACGTACGCGTCCGATCTTTCGAATAATGCGCGTCGAAAATATCAGCGCGGCAAAGTGTCACTGCGAGCGGAAGCGCCCCTCCCGTGAGGCCTTTCGAATAGCAGGCGATATCGGGAGTGACATTGGCCTGTTCGCAGGCGAACAATGTTCCGGTGCGCCCCCAACCTGTCATGACCTCGTCGGCAATGAACAGGACGTCCGAGGCCTCGCAGATCCGCTTCATCTCTCTTAGCACCCAGGCTGGGTACATCAGCATTCCGCCCACCCCCAATATCAGAGGCTCCACAATAAAAGCTGCCGGAATTTCGTTTCGACATGCAGACTCGAGCGCATCGAGCGTCGCCTGTTCATGACCTCTCGTCGGGAACGGGATTGACGTCACGTCGAACAGCAGGGACCCATAGGCCGCGTTGAACACGCCACGGGCACCGACCGACATCGCCCCAACCGTATCGCCGTGGTAAGAATGTTGCATCACGACAAGGCGTATTCGCTGTTTCCCGATATTATGCCAATAGCCGAGTGCCATCTTCAAGGCGACTTCCACACTGGCTGAGCCACTGTCAGAGAAGAAGACATAGTCAAGACCAGGGGGTGCGACTTTCAAAAGCAGTGCGGCAACCTCCTCAGCCGGATCGTGAGTGTAGCCAGCGAAGATGATCTGGTTCAGCTTGCCTGCCTGGTTCTGAATGGCGCTGACGATATGTGGATGGCAATGACCATGGGTCACGACCCACCAGGATGAGATTGAGTCCACGATTCGACGACCATCCGCGGTGTGGAGATAAGCACCATCGCCGCGGACAACCCTTGTCATCTCGTCATGAAGGGCGTGTTGCGTGAACGGATGCCAGATTGGCGACCTCGTCTTTGGCGTCATCTCTTGAAATCATCAGCACGGAACGAGGTTTTGAACGCGGCCTGCAGCGTGTCTGCCGTGAGAGGCGAAAGCCAGGGTAATCGCCCTAACCAACGCACCCGCCCGATCTCGCGAATTGCAGTCTGAATCTCAGCATTTCTTTCGCCGATGAAGGCAATCCCAAGAATGGGGATCTGGCGCTTTCGCAGAGCCTCTATCGACAGCAGCGAATGATTGATGGTGCCCAGTGCCGTGCTCGCGCAAAGCACGACTGGAAGCCGCCACCGCTCGAAGACATCAATGCAGAGTGTCTCGCCACTCAGCGGGACCATCAAGCCGCCAGCGCCCTCAATCACTAACGGTCGCTCCCCGGTGTCCGGCACATCGAGCAAATCTGGCTCGATGCGAATTCCATCAATTTCGGCGGAATGATGGGGCGAAGCGGGCGTTTGAAGGCGATAACGCTCCGGCACGATGCGATCGGACGAGAGATTGCCCAGTCGCGCGACGAGCTCAGTATCGGTCTCTCCTTCAAGGCCGGCCTGAATCGGTTTCCAATAGCTCGCGCCAAGAAGATCGGCGAGCCCCGCAGAAAGGACCGTCTTCCCGATGCCGGTATCTGTGCCTGTGACCACGATCTGCTGACTCATTGAGCTTCACCTCTCGTCTCCTCGAACAGAGCATCGAGCATTGCACGCACGTCATCCTCCCCAGCGTTGAGCGTCAGTGAAATTCGCAAACGGGCCGTGCCCGCCGGCACGGTCGGCGGCCGGATTCCGCGGATATCGAAACCGCGAGCCTGCAATGCGGAGGCAAGTCGGATCGCTCGTGCGTTGTCGCCAACGATATACGGCACGATCTGCGAGGCCGAAGGACTTCGCCAACCGCGCAAACCCACCTCCCGATGCGTGAACGCGACCAGCTTGGCCAGACGCTGCTGCCGCTCAGGTTCATGTTGCAGGATGAAGAGTGCCTCCCGCACGGCAACAGCCATCAGCGGTGAGGGTGCGGTGGCGAAGATAAAGGGACGGCAGCGATTGATCATGAAGTCGCGCAGCACGCCGGAGACAGTGACAAGCGCACCAGCTGCACCCAGCGCCTTGCCGCAGGTATGAACGACCAGGAGATTTTCGCGCCCTTCATAGGGGGCGGTGAGCCCCCGTCCCCGCTCGCCGTAAACGCCCGTGGCATGAGCCTCATCCACCATCAAGAACGCGCCGTACCGGTCCGCGATCGCGACCAGGTCTTCGAGCGGTGCGAAATCGCCATCCATGCTGTAGAGACTTTCGACCACGATCCAGACGCGGCCCGTTCCGCCCTCCGCCCGCCAGTCACGAATTGTGTCTTCGATCGATTGGGGATCATTATGGGCGCTTATCCGAAACTCGGCACGGCCAGCGCGTGCGCCTTCATGAATACTGGCGTGCACCAGAGAATCGAGAACAAGCAGATCGCCCCGCTGCGGCAGCGTTGTTAGGACGGCAAAATTTGCGACATAACCGCCACCAAAGAATAGCGCCGTCTCAGCCCCAAAGAACTGAGCCGCTTCTTTTTCGAGAGTTTCGTGTTCCTCGCAATTGCCGCGCAGAAGCCGCGACCCGCCGGCTCCGATCGGTGTGCCGGCCTCGAGCGCGGCGGAGACAGCCTTTTTCATCCGCGGCGCGCTCGCGAGCGCCAGATAATCGTTCGACGCAAAATCGATGCCCGCGCGCGGCTTGAGGCCACGCAGCCGGTTGTCTACCTTCAGGGCATGCAAGGCCGCGACATAGTCGCCAACTTTGGCCGTGTGGATTGAATTCATTCTTCACTCGCAAAGTAGCGGTCGATCTCGCGAAAGTTCTGATGGCCGCAAAGAACAAAGCATCGGGCTCTTGGCTTTCAACCTGACAAGATGCGATTTCTCGGTCAACCACCACAACGCGCGGTCTGAAGAGTTTCGCTTCCGCTTCATCAAAGGAGGCATATGCAACGATAATAATTTCGTCTCCGGGCATCGCGAGTCGCGCAGGCTCCGTTCAAATCTATGGTGCCAGATCCGCGGGGGCTTCCTCCACATAGGCGGCGAAGCGCGCTCCGGCTTCGATGTTGTAGTTTCGACGCGTTCGTTGATCAGGAATCCTGCCGCATCCAGCAGCGCACGATCAATCGAAATTGAGCCATCACTGTGCAGATCGGCTTCAGTCACCGAGGCGCGAAGGATTTTGCCTTTCATCAACGCAATCTGCATTTCTCACCTAAACCGGAGTTTGCGCACAGCGTGCTCGTTGAGCTGCTTCAATCAGGCAAGCCCGGACGTGACGCCGAGCCGGTCCAGTAAATTCGCGTCGCGGTCGCGCCGCGGGTTTTTGGTGGTCAACAGCACATCGCCGATGAAGATCGAATTCGCGCCGGCCAAAATGCACAGCGTCTGCTGTTCATCGGTCATATACTTCCGTCCAGCGGACAACCGCACGACACTCTTAGGCATCATGATCCGGGCGGTCGCGACCAAGCGCACCAGTGCGATCGGATCGGGACGCTCCGCGGTGTCATTGACTGGCACGCCCTTAACCTCGTTCCACAGGTTAATCGGCACGCTTTCCGGATGGCTGGGAAGATTGGCGAGTAGCACGAGCATGCCGAGCCGGTCCTCGACGCACTCACCCATGCCGACGATACCGCCACAACAGACCTTGATGCCGGCGTCGCGCACGTGTGCTAGTGTGTCGATGCGATCTTGCAGGGCGCGGGTGGTGATGATCTTGTCGTAGAACTCGGGCGAGGTATCGACGTTGTGATTGTAGAAGTCGAGCCCGGCCTCGGAGAGCCGGGTGGCCTGCTTCGACGTCAGCATGCCGAGCGTGACGCAGGTTTCCATGCCAAGGTCTTTAACAGCGCTGATCATGTCGCAGACCTGATCGAGATCTCGGTCTTTCGGACTGCGCCAGGCCGCGGCCATGCAGAGGCGCGTCGCGCCAGCGTCCTTGGCGCACTGGGCGGTGGCGACCACTTCGGCGCGATCCATCAGGCGGGTGGCTTTCAGGCCGGTGTCGTAGTGCGCGCTCTGCGAGCAATAGCCGCAGTCTTCCGGACAGCCACCGGTCTTGATGCTGAGCAGGCTTGCTGTTTCGACGTGGTTTGGATCGAAGTTCTTGCGATGAACGCTCTGCGCCTGCAACATCAGGTCGGCAAACCGCAGGCCATAGAGTGCTTCGGCCTCGGCGCGCTGCCAGTCATGGCGGACCGGCGCGCTGTTGCCCCCGTCATTCAGTTCCACTCCCGTGGCAGCAACCATAAGTCTCGCCTTCCTTATAATAGATAATCTTGGCGATTATCTATAATGTGGCCGCCCGTTCCTGCCTTCTTTGCCTCTCCAACATTAAACATAACCGTATGCCGACGCCCAAAGACCGCGAAAGTCTGCAGGGATTGCAGAAATCCTGCAAAGCGAGTGGGCCTTATGCCGATCATCGACGGAGAGGCAATGATAGATAATCTATGATGACTGACGAGAACACGACAATCGCGGTGCGCATTGCGGAGTCAATCGGTGAGCGCATCATCAGCGGCGCGCTGCAGCCAGACGTCCCGCTCCGGCAGGATCATGTCGCGCGGGAATTCAATTCCAGCCACGTCCCGGTGCGCGAGGCTTTTCGGCAACTGGAGGCCCGACACCTTGTCGTCGCTGTGCGCCGTCGCGGTGTGCGGGTTGCCCCGCTCGACACCAATTCAGTGAAGGAGATCGCCGAGATGCGTGCTGCGCTCGAAGTTGTCGCGTTGCGCAATGCAGCTCCAATACTCACATCCGCCCATTTGGCTCGGATCGAGCTCGCCCTGATTGAAGCAGACAATGCCCAGACCATTCAGGAGTTTGAGACGGCCAACCGCGCCTTTCACCACGCGCTGGTGGCGCCCTGCGCGATGCCGCGCCTGCTCGCGAGCCTTGACGGACTACAACTCGCAAATTCACGATTGGTGTTCGCGATGGCGCGAAGTGTCGGCTGGCGACCACGGTCCAACCAGGATCACCGCCTGATTCTGCAGGCACTGCGAGCGCGCAAGGTCGATCAAGCCTGTAACCTGCTCGCACGCCACATTCAAACGATTGAGCGCCTTGCCCTTCCCGCTTCCTGAGCAGAAACAGGATCGGATGAGCTTCGTTGAAAACCGCAGACCATCGCAAGGGCGTCAAACCACCGACCGCCTTGGCGAGCGTTGCGGCGGCCTCGATCCTAAGGTAGTCATGCGACCTACTTCCGAAATCACTAACGGCTATCCATGATTCGTCACATCGTCTTGTTCACCGCCAAGGATAAGGCCCATATCGACCAAATCATCGAAGGCCTATCGGTACTCACCACAATCACACATGCACGCCGGCTCGAGGTTGCTCGCAATCGCAAGACCGACGAGCTCGGCAACGATGTCGACGTTGTGGTCTATGGTGAGTTCGACAACGAGACGGAACTCGCAGCTTACAAGGCGCATGATCTGTACCAGGAATCGATCAGGCGGGTACGACCGCTCCGGGAGCTACGGTTCGCGGCGGACTACAATGTATCAACAGATGCGCGTTTGGCCTCAACGGCAGCGAAGAGCCAAGTTACTCGGCGCACTGTGTCCACTGGCGGGGGTTAACCTGACAATCGATCTCAAGAGCTTGCGGGTCCCAGACGAGCGTCGCTCTCGTTGGGGTCGGGATTACAATCGGAGCACGCCTCATAGCACGCCCATCGGTGACTGACAGTCCCATGCACGTCCGCGAGCTGCAGTGGATTGAGCCGGTCACAGCGATGCGATGTCTCGCGCATCGAGCACACCTCACGTTTTTCGATAGCGCAGCAAGGCATGAGTTGCTCGGGCGCTACTCATATCTGACCTGCGACCCGTTCAGCACCTACATCGTCGCGGACGGACAAGCGAGTTGCAACGGAGAGGCTCTCGAGGGCGATCCATGGGAAATCCTTCGCACCCTGCTCGCCAAGTATCCGCAAAAGCATCGTCCTGATCTCCCGCCGTTCCAGGGAGGCGCGGCCGGCTTCCTTGCTTACGATCTGAACAGGACTCTGGAGCGATTGTCGGCGCCGACGATTCCCGGTCAGCGTTTGCCCCAATCCATCCTCCATTTCTATGATGTGGTAGTCAGCTACGACCACCATGACGATAGATGCTGGGTCGTTTCTACCGGATGGCCGGAGCAGGATCCCGCACGTCGCGCCGAGCGCGCACGCCGTCGGGCCGACGAGTTTGCAGCATTGCTTGCGGGCCCAAAGACGTCGGGGAACGACTCCCCCGGCCGAGCCGCCGCATGGCATTCGAACTTCAGCCGTGAGGGCTACATTGCGGCGGTACAGCGCGTCATCGACTTGATTCTGGCTGGAGAGGTCTTCCAGGCTAACATTGCGCAGCGCTTCAGCGCCCGCCTGTCGACCTCATTTGATCCTCTTGCCTTCTACTGCCAGCTGCGGTCATTGAACCCGGCACCCTTTGCAGCCCTCCTGCGCTACGGCAAGCTCACCATTGCATCGAGCTCGCCGGAACGATTCCTGAGGCTTGACGGACGACAGGTCGAGACGCGCCCCATCAAAGGCACGATCGCGCGTTCTGCTGATTCCAAGGAAGACCAGCGTCGCGCTGAAATCCTAGTCGCGTCCGAAAAGGACCGTGCCGAGAATACTATGATCGTCGACCTCATGCGCAACGATCTGTCGCGCGTTTGCACCCCACATTCGATCGACGTTCCAGTGCTGTGCGGCCTCGAATCCTATGCCTCAGTGCACCACCTCGTATCGATCGTTACGGGTGAACTTGCAGACGACCAAGACGCTATTACCCTGCTTCAAGCTTGCTTTCCCGGCGGCTCCATTACAGGGGCGCCAAAGGTGCGATCGATGGAAATTATCGCGGAAATTGAGCGTGTGGCGCGAGACGTCTATTGCGGGGCGATTGGGTTTATTGGCTTCAGCGGGTACATGGATACGAACATTGCAATCCGCACCGTCACTGTCAGCGATGATCTGGCAGCGTTTCACGTAGGGAGCGGAATAACGGCGATGTCAAACCCCGGGGCCGAATACGACGAGACGATCGCCAAGGCGCAACGCATCTTCGATGCATTTGACGACGACGGTCATGGTGCATCGTGATCCTCATCATCGATAACTATGACTCTTTCGTGTTCAATATTGCCCGCTACTTCCACAAGCTTGGCGAGGCAACCGAGGTGATCCGAAACGACGCCATCGGCGTCAGCGATCTTGCTCAACTCAAACCACGCGCCGTAGTCATATCGCCGGGCCCATGCACACCAACGGAGGCCGGAATATCGACTGCCGTCGTCCGGGAGCTCTCGGGTTTCGTCCCAATTCTTGGGATTTGCCTCGGACATCAGTGTATCGGGAGTTCTTTCGGCGGAAGTGTGAGACGTGCACGCCGTCCAATGCACGGCCGCTCCTCATCCATCGCGCACGACGGTCGAGGATTGTTCGATGGACTTCCCTCTCCACTTCGCGTCGGCCGCTACCATTCCCTCATTGTCGAGCTGGACGGTTCGTGCGCTCCCGATCTCACGGTGACGGCGCGCTCCGAAGAGGGCGAGATCATGGCCCTCGCCCATCGCGAGCAACCAACCTACGGCGTTCAGTTTCATCCCGAATCAGTACTGACCCAGCACGGCCATCTGCTGCTGGCGAACTTCTTGCTGCTCGGATCCAGGCCAAGACCTTCGAGAACGCGTCCTACCTGGTCCGCTCACGTTCCGGGCTCGTGAAGCGCGCCATGAGCGCGCGGCCTCGGCCGCCAACCCGTGACGTAGATGGCGATTAGCCAAAGCACCGAAGCATGGGAAAGCGCTTCTTGAGTTCTTCTCCACCGGCCCTGGCGCCGTCTCTGGTTGCCAATTCGCGCTTGAGAGTCGGCCATCCACCTCAAGCGCGAAGATTCAGCGAGCTTGAGCTCGTCTAAGATTTCGTGATCGACCTGATCCGACGCAGCAGAGAATTGGCATACTCTTCGCGCTCGCGCATGAAGCGCTCTTGCTGCGCTTTGAAGCTCTCGACCCGTTTTCGGATATCATCGCGTTCGCTGCCGCCATAGTCGGGCAAGCTGAGGCAACCCGGCTCGACAACTTTTTTCGGCAGAGAGCGGGGCCGCTCGATCTCCACCTCCAGCGACTTGGCGAACGCCATCGTTTCAGCGACGAGCGCGTCGAGTCCCTTCATCTTCATTCGCCTATCCCTGAAAAAGGCCGCCGACAATATCGCCGGCGGCCTTCCGGGTTTAAAATGCGTATCGTGAATGAATGCAGTCCAGCCCCGGCAGCCAAGATCCTAGACCCAAAACGCGTCGTTTTCTAGTTTTGCCGTTCAGGAAGCTTAACGCAGGTCGACGCGGTTTCCACTCGGAACAGGATGCGGGGTCCGGAACAGATTACGGCCGCCCTCCTTTCAAATCATGTGCAATCGGCCCCGACATATATATTCGGATGGCTTGCATCAAAGCGCGTAATGGTATTGCCTCGCCGTGGGTCAGCCATATCACGACAAGTGCAAGAGGCATTCATCAAGATCAACCGGCGGTGAAGCGCGGCGTTACATTGTGAACTGGACGTTTGAGTTAGTGAGAGTTCCAAATGACAGATTGTGTGATTGTCCGGGCCCACGGGAAGCAATTGGATCACTTGCGCGAAGAGGCGTCGCGCATTGCACGAGCTAGCAAAATCGACTGGTCGATTGAGCGGGGCGACCAAGGGGCGCATTTTTGCTTCGAGAATACCGAGGCAAAGACGGCCTTCATCACGATCTGTAAGAGCTTTGCTATTCCACACAGAGACGCTTAGCAACTGGACCGCGTGCAACGGGTTGGGGACGCCAGAAATCTGAGATCCGCGGAGAACTCTGGCCTCACACCGAATCCGTCTTGATTGCGACGCCGGACTGCAACCACCATTTGCCGGAAAAGCTGCACGAGCCGCGCAAGAATCGCATGGCAAATGCGCTAGTATCGTGTTCGCCATACTTGCTGCTGCGACGTCTCACCTCACCTATGCGACCATCTCCGTTGTAAAGACTCTTCGGATCCTGGCGCTCCTTGTAGATCGGTGCCCCATCGAACGGTGACTCGGAAATTACGGTTCCTAAGTCGGCCCAAATCGATTAGCTCGCGCTACACAAATGGTAACTCTAGTTGTCGCGCTTCGACTGCCCCGACAGCGCGAGGAGCCGATGTGCGCCTCATGATGACGGTGCCTCACATGAGGGCATGGCGGCACTCGATTCAAGCAACCGTTAATGATCCAAAGCGCCTCCCTTCTAACGTCGGCCCCTCCCTCGGGCTGACACTGCGCCGGTGTCCAGTTCGGCTTTGAGGCGAGCTCTCTCCAGCCGCTTCCTGAGTCCTGCAAGCCGGCTAGACAGTCTCGTCAATCCATCAATGCCAAGCTCACCGAAAACGAATTGATCCAGTTCCTCCTGTTGTGCAGCGATGTTCGCGAGACGCTTACGAGCTTTGTCCGTTAGCGACAGCTGGACGACCCGAGCATCTCTGACACCGGGCTTGCGCCGCACAAATCCGACTTTCTCCAGCGCCTTCGAATGTAGCGTGATGAAGGATGGGTCGACTTTCATCAGTTTTGCGACCACGCCGGCCGGAGCACCCCCATCCTTGTCTAAGTCCGTCACCGCCATCAAGATCGCCAATTGTGTTCCACTAATGCCGAGTGACTCGGCTCGGACGTGAAGGAAATCCTCCAAGCAGACGTTGAGGGATCTGATCTCCAACGTTAATCGCCGCACGAGCTCCTGACTCTCAGCAGAGCCATTTCCCCCTTGTGTTGCTTGCTTAGCCAAATGCGGTGCCGCCCAATGTTAGGACCCTGCCCAAAGCTAGTCCGCGCTGACAAGGGCCACGAAACAAACAATTTGTTGGGCGGATCCTGTTCAAGCGTCACGCGGTCAGACTGTCGGAGAATGCCTAGAAGTGGTCCGAAGTATGTGACTCCCAACGAGATCCTCGGTCTACATGTCGGCGGCTACTGCTAACTAACCTATTGGCTTCACCAATGATAGCAGGCAGCGAAATGAACATTCAAAGGAAGACCTCGATCCGTAGTGTCGCGCGCCGGCGCGACACTACATCAGTTACGCTCCGGTCACAGGGCGCGATCTGTTTGCAGGCGATAGCACCTAAACGAGGATGCCCGCCGCAACGCGGCGAACTGTCGCTTCATCTTGCTGGAAAACTGCGCCCTACCGCGAGACCAGCAGGAATTGTGCGCGTCATTCGAATAATAATCTCAAGATAGGCTGGAAAGGGAACGAAGCGGCGATTGCCGATCTCTATTCCTCGCCGCAGAGGTCGTTCATGGGCAGTCATGATCTTGTCTCCAGCAGTTTCCTAGGGCTGACCGCAGCCGGAATTGCGCTACTCTGCTCGAGCTTGCTTGTCTTCGTCTTCACATGAAGTGAGCCGTCGCTCGTGTGGCCCCTCTCTGCTCATCCAGTTGATCGGCTGGACGGACTGCTTCCCTGGGATTGGAGGCTGGCATCAGCGATCGCCGCTTGAGCTGTGTAACCATGCACGTCAGCAAGGTTCGTCACGTTACCAGCATCAAGCGTGTTGCCGAGGAACTTGGCGAGGATGAAGACTGGCTGCCAGACGTCGCCAATGAAATGGAGATCGAACATGGCGCAATCTGGGTCTATGTCGCCGGCGAACATGGCATGCAGGCCTTAACTGACTTCGGAATCGAAAACCTGATCGAACTCGTCCGGATGTATAGGAAAGCCCGGAGCCGCCTAAGCGCTCGCCGCCAGAATAATCCAATGAGCCCGCGGTCTACGCGGGGATGCGCACGCCCAAGTCTCCCTCGAAGACGTGCTCTCCGACGCCAGCCGATCCTCAACGCACATCGCCCCACCGTAAACGGCACAACCTTAAGGTTGGATAATCGGATAGGTTTAGGCTGGGATGTGTCATGAATGCTGCGATAGCAGGCTTTGGAGCCGGGCCCGTCGTGCGGCTTTTGAAAAAATATATCCGCTTTGCGCGCGGGGCCGACGACCTGACAGTAGCCGAGAAAGTCTATGCGATCGCCGGGTTTTTGGGAATTGTTACGACCTTTCTTCTGATTATGTCTATCCAGACCGTGCGATTGCAGAATTCCTATCGTAATATGCAGGCCTCCTCCGCTGCTGCGGCGATCAATTCCGGACTGGTCAACGCATCCATCTATGCGATAGTGATGGATTCACGCGGCATCTACATGTCCACCGAACGAGCCAAGGTGAAAGAGTTCGCGGACGGAATCCTCAAGCGCAACCACGAGCTTGCGGAGGTGATGAAGGGCTGGGAGCCTACGGTCCGTTCGGAA
This sequence comes from Bradyrhizobium cytisi, assembly GCF_008123515.1. GTDB lineage: Bacteria > Pseudomonadota > Alphaproteobacteria > Rhizobiales > Xanthobacteraceae > Bradyrhizobium > Bradyrhizobium cytisi. The sequence goes on along the minus strand of NZ_VSSR01000083.1, from coordinate 8,184 downwards.
GACTTCGAACAGTTCGCAGCCCTCAAACGGCGCATTGCCCAATTCATCGATTTTCGCCAGGAGTTGGTGCGCCGGGCCCTTGACATTAGCCCCGCAGCCGCCCGCGAGTTTGGGGACACCGAGGCCAGCAGCACGGTTCGCAGCAGGCTGAATGCGGATCTGGAAGCGTTGCAGCGCGGCTACAACGAACGCATTCGCGAAGCAGATGGGCTCGCCGAACAGAATCGCTATGCGGCATGGTACCTGTTCATGCTGGGGTTGGCGGCGCTGGTGCTTGCCGCGCTCAATGTTCTCGTGATCCGGGACTCGGTGCTGGCGCGGCTCCTAGACATTGCCCAGGCAACCGATCGTATCACGACCGGGGACATCAGAAGCGAGGTGCCGCACCTGCGACGCCAGGACGAAATCGGCCGCCTGGCGCGCGGCGTGCGGAACTTCCGCGATGCTGTCGCTCAAGTTTTTGAACTCGAACAACTTGAATTTGACCTCAGCAAGCAGCGCGACGCCGCGATGGCCGAGCGCGACGCGTTCAACGACAAGTACCAGGTCAAAAAGTGGCAGCTCTCCGCCGCTATCAACAGCATGCCGCAAGGCCTCATCATGCTCGACGGCAAGGCAAGTGTGATCGCAATGAACAGCAAATATTGCCGGATGTATAATCTGCCCGAGACCATCAAGTCAGGGTCCTCGCTCGAGGAGATCCTGCTGCACCGGGTTGCAAGCGGGCTGTTCAGCGGCGACATCAAAGCGTACCTTTCGGCCATTCTCGTTCGCATCGCCAAGAGGGAGCCGGCAGCTTACGAGATCATGCTAAACGACGGCCGGATCGTCAAGATTTTTGAACGCCCTATGGATGGCGGTGGCTGGGTCTCCGTCCAGGAGGACGTCACGGAACAGCGGCAGAAGGAGCGTATTCTCGAGCGCACCGAACGGCTGCTCGCCACGGTCGTCGAGAACGTGCGCGAAGGTATCATCGCCAAGGACGCGCGCAGTCTGCGCTATCTGTTCATCAACAAAGCGGCCGAACAGCAGATCGGCATGTCGCGCAGCGACCTCGTCGGCAAGACCGCGCGCGAATTGTTTTCCCCGGAAACGGCCGAACTGATCGAAAAGCGCGACCAGCAGCTACTTGCGCAAAGCCAGCAGCTCGAGCCTATTGTCGATACGATCTACAATCCAGTTCGTGGCCGCCAGGTCATCTCGTGGAGACGTTTGCAGATTGGCAGCCATGGGGAGGACTCGCACATGTTCGTGAGCATGATCGAAGACCTCTCCGATCAGGTTGGGACCGCCGCCTAGCAGCGCCTTACGTTACCCTCCCGGCAGGCGAATGCGCCAGGCGGATGTTGAAGCCGTGCAGATCGACCTGATTTCTTGCGGTAGCGGCCTGCTGGCAGCCTCGCACCAATAACGGTGGACTGGACCTCAGTCCGGCTTCTTCAATCAGATGCCGAATGCTGAGGACAGCTTTGTCGAGCCCGCGCAATCTCCCCTATGAGGCCGACTGCATGAGAGATGGGACCCTCGGCTTGGAGCGACCTTCCGCCGCAAGGCGCTGCGGACGTCCGATCAAGTAACCCTGCATCTCGTCACAGCCCTCCTCGACAAGGAGCGACATCTGGAGCTTTGTTTCGATCCCTTCCGCAAGAACCGGTACGCCAAGACCGTGGGCAAGCTCGATGACCGCGTGAACGATGGCCAATGATCGCTCGCTCTGTCCGAGCGAGGCGACGAACGACCGGTCGACCTTGATCCTGTCGAGGGGGAATGCCTCGACGTAGGACAAGGAGGAATACCCGGTCCCAAAATCGTCGAGCGCGATCAGGATACCGAGGCTCTTGAGCGATTGCATCGTCTTTTTGGCGCGCGAGACGTTCTCAATCAGGACGCCTTCGGTGATTTCGAGCTCCAGGCGGCTCGGCGCGAGCCCGCTGTCACGCAGCGCCTTGCGAGGTTTTCCCTGCGGAATTGCGCGGCCGAGACGTTGACGGAGATCCTGAAGGGTCGGTCCCACGATGCAGCCTCCCGGCAGGCCTCCATCAGCACCCAGTCGTCGATCTGTGCAATCGAACCGCCTCGTTCCGCGACCGGGATGAATTCTCCGGGAGCGACGATTCCACGCTCCGGGTGCCGCCACCGGACAAGGGCCTCGTATCGCCATCGCGGTGCTGCTGCGGCTGATAATCGAGATAGAGCTCCCCGCGCTCGACGGCGAACCGCAGATCATGCTCGAGCGCGCGACGGTCCTAAAGCTGCTGGTCCATGGCGCTCGTGAACAGGCGGATCGCGCCCCTGCCCTCGTGCTTGGCCCGATAGAGCGCCGCATCGGCGTTCGCGAGCAGAGACACGACGTTGTCCGCATCTCTCCGAAACAGTTCCACGCCGACGCCAGAGATCCAGCTTGAGAGCATGACATCGACTTCGATCGGTTCCTCGAATGCAGTCAGCCGGCAAAAGCACCTGGTCGAATACCGATGAACTCGTCGCCGCCCACCCGCGCCACGTAGCAGCCTTGCGCAGCTTCCTGAAGCCGCCGGGACGTCTCGCGCACGGCATCTCCACTCGCATGACCGAACCGATCATTGATCTCCTTGAAGTGGTCGAGGTCGATGCACATGACAGCGAAGCGGGACCCGGTGCGCTCGGCCCGTTCGACCGCGGCCAAGAGGTGCTCATCCAAGGCGGTCCGGTTGGGCAGCTCGGTCAGAACATCGTGGGAGGCTAGATAGCTGATTTCTCCTGGGCGCGATTGCGCTCGGTGACGTCGAACGCTACGCACGTGCACTGGGCGCCCGTCGTAGTGGGGCGGACGAGACTCGATGGCGACCTAGATGACATCCCCGCAAGCGGTTCTGTGCAGTTCGAATTCGGCGGCGCCATCCGATCCTTCGCACTCGAGCTGCGGCTCGCACATGAGGGGAAGATCCCCGCGGCGGTAGCCGTAGTGTCGGCACATCGCTGCGTTCACAGCGAGCAATTGCCGGGTTGCCGTATCGACCACCCACATGGGCAGCGGATTCTCCTCGAACAGGAGACGGAACGATGCCTCCCGGCGCTTCAGGTCGGTGATATCGATCCGGACGCCGATACTGCCTCCATTGTCCGTGCGTCGCTCCTCCACTCGGATCCACCGGTCGCCCGGGCAGATAGTGTTCGTGGGAGTATCTTGGTAGGCTCATAGTGAGCAAGCGGTTAGCGAGCGATCGCTCCTCTTGCCCTAAAGCATACAATGTCGTGATCAACACCCCGGCGGCTTGTCCCCGTAAGCTGGCGCAGCCGCGCTGGCAATTCGCGGAATCGGGACGATATAAGGCGGCACGGCGCGCCTCCTTCCTCTCCCTCTCCCCGTTCTTACGCGGAGAGGGTCGGGGTGAGGGGCTGTCTCAGCGAAAGATGGTGGGAGCTGGGCTCGTGGAGAGTCCCCTCACCCGATCGCTTCGCGATCGATCTTTTCCCGCAAGCGGGGCGAGGTGAATGACTGCAACCTGAATGAGGATCGAGTGACACAAGCCCAAAAATCGTCCCTGCCCCCTATCGCGCCTCGCCGGCCGCATTCCTTCGCGCTGCACGGGATCACCATGAGCGACGACTATGCCTGGCTGAAGGATGACAAATGGCAGGAGGTGCTGCGCGATCCCGGCGTGCTCGATCCCGACATCCGCGCATATCTCGACGAGGAGAACGGCTACACCGAGAGCCTGCTCGGTCACACCGCGCCGCTCCAGAAGACGCTGGCGCGCGAGATGCGCGGGCGCATCAAGGAGGACGATTCCAGCGTGCCGTCGCCGGACGGGTCGTTCGCTTACTTCCACAAATTCCGCGAGGGCGGGCAGCATGAATTGTTCGGCCGCATGCCGCGCGACAGCGGCGAAAGCCATATCGTGCTCGACGGCGATGCGCTTGCAAAAGACCACACATATTTCAACTTCCGCGGCAGCCGGCATTCGCCCGACCACAAGCTGCAAGCCTGGAGCGCCGACACCAGGGGGTCGGAATATTTCTCGATCCGGGTGCGCGACTGGGCGACGGGGAAGGATTCTGACGACCTCGTCGAGGAGACCGACGGCGGGATCGTCTGGAGCAAGGACTGCAAAAGCTTCTTCTATGTGAGGCTCGACGACAATCACCGGCCCATGCAAGTGTGGCGGCACCGGCTCGGCACGAAGCAGACCGACGACACCCTGGTCTATGAGGAGCAGGATTCCGGCTGGCGCACCCATTTGTACGAGAGCACCAGCGGGCTCTTCTGCGTGATCGCGGGCGGCGATCACGAAACCTCCGAGCAGCGGCTGATCGATCTCGAAAACCCCGAGGCGCCGCCGCGCCTGGTCGCGGCGCGCGAGGAGGGCGTGCAATATTCGGGCCGACCGCGGCGACGAGCTCTTCATCCTCACCAATGCCGATGACGCCATCGACTTCAAGATCGTCACCGCGCCGCTCGCATCTCCCGAGCGCACGAGTTGGCGCGACTTGATCCCATACCGTCCCGGCATCTACATCATCAATCTTGATCTCTATGCCGGCCATCTGGTGCGGCTGGAGCGCGCCAACGCGCTGCCGGGCATCGTGATCCGCGATCTTGCGTCCGGCGAAGAGCACGCGATCGCCTTCGACGAGGCGGCCTACTCGCTCTACACCATAGGCTCCTACGAATTCGACACGACGAATTTGCGCTTTGCTTATTCGTCGATGACGACGCCGTCGGAAGTCTACGACTACGACATGGCCAAGCGGACGCGGGTGCTTCGCAAGCGCCAGGAGATTCCGTCCGGCCACAACGCCGCCGACTACGTCACCACCCGCATCATGGCGAAATCGCATGACGGCGCCGAGGTGCCGGTCTCGATCCTCTATCGCCGCGGATTGAAGCTCGACGGCGCGGCGCCGCTCCTGCTGTACGGCTACGGCTCCTACGGCATGGCGATGCCGGCCTCCTTCAGCGCCAACCTCCTGTCGCTGATCGACCGCGGCTTTGTTTACGCCATCGCCCATATCCGCGGCGGCGCCGACAAGGGCTGGGGCTGGTATCTCGACGGCAAGCGCGACAAGAAGACGAATTCGTTCGACGACTTTGCTGCCAGCGCGCGCGCTGATCGACGCGAAGTACACCAGCGCAAAGCGCATCGTCGGCCACGGCGGCTCAGCCGGCGGCATGCTGATGGGCGCGGTGGCGAACCGCGCCGGCGAATTGTTCGCCGGCATCGTCGCCGAAGTGCCGTTCGTCGACGTGCTCAACACCATGCTCGACGACTCGTTGCCGCTGACGCCGCCGGAATGGCCGGAATGGGGTAATCCGATCGAAAGCGAGACGGATTTTCGCACGATCCTGTCCTACTCGCCCTACGACAATGTCGCGGCCAAGGATTATCCGGCGATCCTGGCGATGGGCGGCTTGACCGATCCGCGCGTCACCTATTGGGAGCCGGCGAAATGGATCGCGCGCCTGCGCGCCACCATGAGCGGCGGCGGCCCGGTTCTCCTGCGCACCAATATGGGCGCCGGCCACGGCGGCGCCTCGGGGCGCTTCAACCGGCTGGACGAGGTGGCGATCGTGTACGCGTTCGCGCTGTGGGCGGCGGGAATGGCGGAGGCGGAGGTCTGACATCTCCCTCTCCCCGTTCTTACGGGGGCGCGACGAGCTTCGCTCGCGCTGAGAGGGTTGGGGTGAGGGACTGCTTCCGCAAAGACGGTGACACAGAGACTCGCGGAGGGTCTCCCTCACTCGGGCTCCGCGCGTCCCGCGCGCATTCCGGCCTCTCCCCGCAAGCGGCAGGGCTATCGCATATGGCCGAACAGGGCGAGGAGGAAGCTGTCGTCCCATCCTGCGCGCTTGATTTTTCGACGTATGGAGGTGGGACCGGGACAAGATCGAAGGATGTTGAGCGCGAGCCTGCGCAGGACGGCGAGGTTCTCGGGAGCATGGTCCATTCTCGCCCGGTTGCCGTCCTCGTCGAAGTTGACGTCGAGCACCCAATGGAGCTGGTTCTCGATGGTCCAATGACTGCGCGTGACCTGTAGCAGTCGCTTGGCGGACATGGACTTGGACAGCAGGTAGTAGCGCACGACCGGCGGTTCGGCACGATTGCCCTGCAACTGCCTGCGCGAGGTGATGCGACCGATTGCAACGACGCCCGGGAAGCCGTGGACGGCAGCCAGGCTGGTATTGCGCATAATGGTTGCTCGGCGCGCTTCGCGCCGATCGTGGGTGGACGGCTCGACCGTCTTGACGGCGCTGCGCTTGCCGGAGCGTGCAAACTGCCCAACCACGGCCTTGAATAGAGGTCCACGGTTGGCCTTGATCGCCAGCACATAGTTGCCACCGCGCTCGAGCACCGTCTTGGCCATCGCGCGATGGCAATGCAACGCGTCGGCCGTGACGATGCAGCCTTCGAGGGACAGCAGCGCCAATACCTCCAACGCCCCCTTGGTCTCGTTGCGGCCGGGAGCCTTCTGCTGGGCAAGAGACATGCGCGCCTCCACCGCAAAGACGTTGACCAGGTGCAGAGGCTCGTAGCGCGAACCACGCTCGAAGGCGCCCCGCAGCGCCTTGCCGTCGACCGCGACCACTCCGGTGAGATTGAGCCGGTTGGCCTTGGCAAACGCCGCCATGAAGCGCCGGAACGCGGCTTCGAAGGCTTCCGGCTCGAGCAGACGGAACACGCGACTGAAAGTGTCGTGGCTGGGAATCCCGTGCTCCAGGCGCAGAAACAGCCGAAGCAGGTCTTCCTTGGCCTGTCCGAACTCCGCCATGTCCGAGCAGGTCTCTGCTCCGCACAGGACCGCCGCCAAGGCGATAACCAGTACCTCCAGCAGATCGTGTCGTGCGTTCGCCGCACGTGGGTCCGACAACCGCCGAAAAGCCTTCTTGAACTTCCCCATGCGACTCCCTCCGCCTTGTGGGAGTCGCTCTCAGAATCCATCCTGCAAAACAACGCAATAGAGCCCGCAAATCCATATGCGATTCCCCTGCCGCAAGCGGGGAGAGGCGAAAACTCACACCGCGCCATGCGCCTCGACGTAGAGGGCGTAGATGGAGTGGCTGCTTGCCATATAGAGGCGATTGTTCTTGGGGCCGCCGAAGCAGAGATTGGCGCAGCGCTCGGGCAGCTTGATGAAGGCGAGCGGCTTGCCTTCGAGGCAGAACACCATCACGCCGTCGAGATCATCGGACCTGAGCTGGAAGACCTTGCGGCCACCGACATCGGCGGGTTCGGATTGCAGCGCGCCGTTCGAGCCCCAGCCACACCAGAGATTGCCATCGCGGTCGACGCGGAAGCCGTCGAGCGCGCCCTGGTCGGCGGCGTCGATCAGCTTGCTCTTGCCGCTCAGGCTGCCGTCATCAGCGACGTTGTAGCTGCAGATGCTGCGGTTGGGTGTGCCTTTCCACTCGACGATATAGAGCTTCTTCTCGTCCGGCGAGAATGCGAGGCCGTTCGGATTGACGAGGTCGGTGACGACGGCGGTGAGCTTGCCGTCCCTGGCGATGCGGTAGACGTTGGTGGTGGCTTGCTCCGCCTTCTCCTTCTTGCCTTCCCACTCGCCATTGATGCCGAACAGCGGATCGGTGAACCAGATGCTGTCGTCGGACTTCACCACGATGTCGTTCGGCGCGTTTAGCCGCTTACCCTCGAACTTGTCGGCGAGCACGGTGATCTTGCCGTCCTTCTCGGTGCGGGTCATGCGGCGCGTGACGGAACGTTCGCGGCTGACGAGGCGGCCCTGGCGGTCGCGCGCATTGCCATTGGCGTAGTTGGCGCTGGCGCGAAACACGCTGGTCTGCCCGGTCTTCTCGCCGGACTTCATGATCCGGTTGTTGGGAATGTCGGAAAACAGAAGATGGCCGCCTTCGGGGAAATAGGCCGGACCTTCGGCCCAGCGCATGCCCGTCGCGACCTGCTCGAGCGTCGAGGAATAGAGCCGGTATTTTGCGAAGCCGGGATCGAGGATCTGGACGGCGGGATCCGGGTAGCGCTGGTTGGGCGTGAACGGGAACGACTGGGCGCCGGCGGCGCGAGCGAGAAGCGCGGAAGCGGCAGCTGCACCAGCGCCGGCCATGAGATTGCGTCGTGTCGGATTCATTGGAATTCCTCCCCTGCTTAAATTGAGACCGGCGCTTGCGTTACGCCGGCCTGTTTCTCGATGTGAATCGTCCCGGCGGACGGCCTAGCCCAACTTTCTCAACTC
>NZ_VSSR01000082.1 GCF_008123515.1 Bradyrhizobium cytisi | reverse complement strand
CTCTCTATCCGGTCTGGACAGGACTCTTCCTTCTCCCCTTGTGGGAGAAGGTGCCTTCCCGAAGGGAAGGCGGATGAGGGGTCTCTATCCGCGGAGACATACCCCTCATCCGTCTCGCTGCCGCTTCGCGTCAGCGCCACCTTCTCCCACAAGGGGAGAAGGGAAGAGACAGCGGATTATGTCGTCAGCCGCTCGCCATCGCTGCCGGCAATCGTGAGCGGCACGACGCTCCCCACGCGCTTGCCCGCAATCGCCACCGGCAGATAGTGCTCGGTGCGCCCCTGGCCATCGCTCTCGATCAGCACCTCACGCGTCGCGCCGATCTCGGCTTGCAGCCGCTGCCGCAACGCTGCCTCGCCCACTGCGCGCAGCCGCTTCGCACGCGCCTTGATCGCTCCGCCGGCGACCTGCGGCATCCGCGCGGCCGGCGTGCCGGGGCGCGGTGAATACGGGAAGACGTGCAGGAACGTCAGGCCGCACTCCTCGACCAGATCAAGCGAGCGGGAAAACATCTCCTCGGTCTCGGTCGGAAAGCCCGCGATGATGTCGGCGCCGAAGACGATGTCCGGCCGCAGCCGACGCACCTGATCGCAGAAGAGGATCGCATCCTGCCGCGAATGCCGTCGCTTCATGCGCTTCAGGATCATGTCGTCGCCGGATTGCAGCGACAGGTGCAGATGCGGCATCAACCGCGCATCGCTGGCGATGGCATCCAACAGATCGCGATCCGCCTCGATCGAATCGATCGAGGAGATGCGCAACCGCTTCAGCTCCGGCACGTGCCGCAGGATCTGCCTGGTCAGCAGGCCGAGCTTGGGTGCGCCCGGCAGATCGGCACCGTAGCTGGTGAGATCGACGCCGGTCAGCACGATCTCGGCATGGCCGCGCTCGACCAGCGCCCGCACCTGATCGACCACCGCGCCCATCGGCACCGAGCGCGAATTGCCGCGGCCGTAGGGAATGATGCAGAAGGTGCAGCGATGGTCGCAGCCGTTCTGCACCTGCACGAACACGCGCGGCAGGCCGCCCGCATAGCCGTCGATCAGATGCGGCGCCATCTCCTTCACCGCCATGATGTCGCTGACGGCGATCTTCTCGCTTGTGCCGAGATCGAAGGCGTCGCGCGCCTCGCGCCAGGCATCGCTGCGCATCTTGTCGTCATTGCCGACGACGCGATCGACCTCGGCCATGTCCGCGAACATGCTGCTTTGTGTCTGCGCCGCGCAGCCGGTGACGACGATGCGTGCACCGGGCCGTTCGCGCTTCAACTTGCGGATCGACTGGCGCGCCTGCGCCACCGCCTCGTTGGTGACGGCGCAGCTGTTGATGACGATGGTGTCTACGAGCCCCGCGCCCTCCGCCTCGCGGCGGATCACCTCGGCCTCGAAGGCATTGAGGCGGCAGCCGAAAGTGACGACCTCGACAGCCATTACCCGGCCGGCGCGAACAGCGCCGGATCGAAATTGCCTTCGTATTCGAAGGTCGCGGTGCCCGTCATCAGCACGTGGTCGTCGCGCTCGCGCCATTCGATGCCGAGCTTGCCGCCGGGCAGCGTCATCTCGACCTTGCGGTCGGTGCGCTTCAGGCGCGCAGCCGCAACCGCAGTCGCACAGGCCGCCGAGCCGCAAGCCCTGGTGAGACCCGCACCGCGCTCCCAGGTGCGCATCGTGATGTGCTCGCGATCGACGATGTGGGCGAGCGTGATGTTGGCACGCTCGGGGAAAATCGGATGATTCTCCAGCAGCGGACCAAAGCGCTCGAGATCATAGGCGTTGACGTCGTCGACCCAGAAGATCGCGTGCGGATTGCCCATGCTGACCACGGACGGCGAATGCAGTATCGGCTTGTCGATCGGCCCGATCTGCAATTCGATGTAGCGGGTGTCGCGAAACTCTTCCGCCAGCGGAATATCCTGCCATCCGAATTTTGGCGCGCCCATGTCGACGGTGTAGAGATCGGCTGCCGGGCCCTGCCAGGCATTGAGCAGGCCGGCCGCGGTCTCGAAGGTCGCCGTGGTCTGCCCGCTCTTCCCAAAAATCTGCCGCACCACGCAGCGCATGCCGTTGCCGCAGGCGCCGGCTTCCGAGCCGTCATTGTTGTAGATGCTGATGAAGGCTTCGGTACCGTCGAGCCGCGGCTTCTGAAGCACCATGAGCTGGTCATAGGGCACGCCGCCCTCCGCGGAGGCTACCGCGCGGGCGTCGTCCGGCGTGACCTTCCCGGCGGAATCGCGCATGTCGACAACGACGATCTCGTTGCCGATGCCGTTCATCTTGGCAAAAGCGTGGTTGGCCAGCGCGCTCATGAAAATTCCCGAATTTCGCCCGCCTTATATGGCGATCCTTGCCGGCTTGGCCAGTGTTTTGCCGTCGAGACCAGGACGCCCACCATGACGGCTGCCATGACGCATCTGTCATGGGACGAATTCGGCGCTCGCGTGTTAGAACGGCGCAGTTCGCGCGAACCGGGATGCGCGGCCGGGTTAAGGCCTTGGTGGGCAAGGTCTGGGGAGAATAAAATGAACACTTTTCGTCGTCTCGCTCTGGCCGCATTGATCCCGGCAGTCGCGCTGTCGCTTAGCCCGTCCGGCGCTCCGGCGCAGACCCCGAGCCCGGCGCCCGCCGCGTCGGCTAGTCCCTCGCCGGCCCCGTCAGCCGCGCCCGCCCCGGCTGCAAGTGCCTCGCCTGCGCCCGCGGCAACTCCCTCGCCGGCACCATCGCCAGCGGCCAGCGCCTCACCGTCGCCGGGCCCGGCGGCACCCCCGCCCGCCGCGTCCGTTACGCCCGCCCCGGTGCAGACCGCCGATCCCTTCGGACTGGAGACCACGCTCGAGGCCAAGAAGGTCGTGATGGTCAAGGGCACCGCCAATTGGGACTCGGCCTTCGACACGCTGGTCGACGCCTTCAAGGCGCTGAACGCGCTCTTGGACAAGCAGGGCATCAAGCACGCCGGCAATTCGATGATCGTCTACACCTCGACCGACGACACCGGCTTCACCTTCCTCGCCGAGATTCCGGTCGAGCAGGACCCGAAGAACCTGACCAAGGACATGAGCATCGGCAAATCGCCGGAGGGCAAGGCGCTGAAATTCGTCCATCGCGGCTCCTACGACAACATGGACAACACCTATGAGGCGATCACCAATCACCTCGACGACAAGAAGCTGGAGGCCAAGGACACGTTCATCGAGGAGTACCTCACCGATCCCTTGAAGACGGCCGAGGACAAGCTCGTGATCAATGTGTTCGTTCCGCTGAAGTGAGTCCGATGAAAAAGCCCGCCGCCCTTTTTACGTCCCTCGCCGCTATTTTCGCCGCCACGCTGCAGGCCGCGCCCGCGCTCGCCGACGATTTTCCGTCCGCCATCTCCGTGAGCGGCGAGGCGACCGTCTCGGCGGCACCCGATCTCGCGCACATCGATGCCGGCGTCGCCAATGATGCCAAGTCGGCGAAGGAAGCGTCCGACGCCAACAACGCCGCGATGGGCAAGGTGCTGCTGGCGCTGAAGGGCGCCGGCATCGACGAAAAGGATTACCAGACCTCGCGGCTGTCGCTGCAGCCACAATATGCGCCGAACCGCTCGAACGGCGCCTCGCCGGTGGTCAGCTTCCGCGCCTCCAACCGCGTCACCGTAAAAATCCGCGACGTGACCAAGGTCGCCGGCATCATAGACACGCTGGTCAGCGCCGGCGCAAACGATATCGGCAACATCTCGTTTGAAGTGACGCAAGCCTCGAAGCTGCTCGACGACGCCCGCGAGCGGGCGGTCGCCGACGCCCGCCGCAAGGCCGAGATCTATGCCAAGGCCACCGGCGTCACGCTGGGCGCGCCGCTCAGCGTCTCCGAAGGTGGTGCTCCCATGCCGCTGTTCAAGGGCCGCATGGCCGCAGCCCCGATGGCCGCGCCTGCTGCCGTTGCGCCGGGTGAGGAAACGCTGTCGGTGACGGTGAATGTGAGCTGGGGGATCAAGCCGAAAGAGCAATAACTCTCGTGTCCCGGACGCGCTGCAGCGTGAAACGCTGCTGCGCAGAGCCGGGACCCGGAAAGCGACACGATACAATACGTCGACATGTGCCCCGGCTCTGCAGCGCATCGTCGAAGAGACGCTGCGCTGCGTCCGGGGCACGAACTGTGTGCGTGGCGAGACCTAAATCTCCACCACCTGCCCGGGCTTCATCGCCACGAACCGCTCCTGCGGAATCTTGGCCGCATCGAGCGCTTCCACCAGCGCCTTCTCCGGCGCGTCGATCGCTTCATCGGTGAGCTGGAACGTGCCGTGATGATGCCCGAGCGCCTGTTGCGCGCCGCAATCATCGAGCGCTTTCACCGCATCTTCCGGGTTCATGTGCTGATCGCGCATGAACCAGCGCGGCTCGTAGGCGCCGATGGGAAGAATCGCCAGACGCAGCGGCCCGTGCTTCTCGGCAACCCGGCGAAAATGTCCGCCGTCGCCATAGCCGGAATCGCAGACGACGTAGATTTTCCCCGCAGGCGTCTCCAGCACAAAGCTCGCCCACAGCGCCTTGTTGCGGTCGAACATGCCGCGCGCCGACCAGTGCCGGGTCGGCACCAGAGTCACGGCGACACCGCTACCGAGCTCGACGCGCTCGTGCCAGTCGAACGCTTCCGCCTTGATCGAGGAATCGCTGCTGCGCATTGTGACGTCGTTGCCGAGCGGGGTGACCACGCGCGGCGCAAAATTTTTCGCGAGCCGCGACAGCGTCGCGATGTCGAGATGATCGTAGTGCCCGTGCGAGACCAGCACGACGTCGATCTTCGGCAGCTTCTCGAAGGCAATGCCGGGATCGTTGTGGCGTTTTGGTCCGGCCCACCCCACCGGCGACACCCGCATCGACCAGACGGGATCGACGAGGATGTTGAGGCCGCCGGTCTGGATCAGCCAGCTGGCGTGGCCGACGAAGGAGAACCGCGCCCTGTCGCCATCGACGCGCTCCGGCGGGGTGTCGGCATGGGGGCTCGGCGCCCAGTCCGGCCATTTCGCGCGCTTTTGGCCGCCGCCGAACTGCCAGCGGAACACCTCACCGAGCGATCTCGGCGGCGCGCCGTCCGGATCGAAGAAGTGCAAGCCGTCGAAATGATCGGAGACCGGGCCGTCATAGGTTTTCATGCGGGAGATCCAAAGGGGAACACCGACCAGCGCACTGGCCCCGGCAAGCAGTCCGAAGATGCGGCGGCGGGTGATCGGCACGGGGCGGGCTTCAGGGATGGTTGGGACGGTCGGACATCACCGCCTATATGGGCGGGACCGCCGAAAAAGGAACCCATCGCCGGAAACGCCCTGTTTTCAAGACCTTGCCCTGGCAAAGCCATCCCGCCACCCTAACTTTCCTTGACTTTTGGGCGTGAGCGGAGTTTAACCCCGCCACTTTCTCGGAAAGGCTTTCTTTTCGACCCGCCCACTGGTCCTAGAGACCAGAGGCCAACGCCCGACAGCGCGATGCGCCCTCGGGCGCAAAGGTGTTTGGACTTTCTTCTCCCTCGCCCCGCTCTTGCGGGGAGAGGGTCGGGGTGAGGGGCTCCCTCCGCGTGTGGCGCGCGTGGAGAGTCCCGTACCCCCTCACCCGCCGCGCAAGGGCGCGGCGACCTCTCCCTGCAGGCGGGGAGAGGTTAAACAGGACAACGGCATTGTTCGACAATCTGTCGGAACGGCTTGGCGGCATTCTCGATCGTCTGACGGGGCGCGGTGCGCTGACCGAAAAGGACGTCGACGCCGCCATGCGCGAGGTGCGCCGCGCGCTGCTCGAGGCCGACGTCGCGCTCGAGGTCGTGCGCAGCTTCACCGAACGCGTCCGCGAGCAGGCGATCGGCGCCACCGTCGTCAAGTCGGTCACGCCCGGCCAGATGGTTGTCAAGATCGTCCATGACGAGCTGATCAACATGCTCGGCGCCGAAAGCCAGACAATCGACGTCAATTCCGTGCCGCCGGTGCCGATCATGATGGTCGGTCTGCAAGGCTCGGGCAAGACGACCACCACCGCAAAGCTCGCCCGCCGCCTGGTCCAACGCGACAAGCGCAAGGTGCTGATGGCTTCGCTCGACATCTATCGCCCGGCGGCGATGGAGCAGCTGGCCGTGCTCGGTCGCGATCTCGACATTCCGACCCTGCCGATCGTTGCCGGCCAGCAGCCGGCTCAGATTGCGAAACGCGCGCTCGAAGCGGGCAAGCTCGGCGGCTACGACATCGTGCTGCTCGACACCGCCGGCCGCACCACGCTCGACGAAGAGATGATGGCGGAGGCAGCTAGCATCAAAGCGGCGGCGAACCCGCATGAAGTGCTGCTGGTCGCGGACTCCCTGACGGGCCAGGACGCCGTCAACCTCGCTCGCGCGTTCGACGAGCGCGTCGGCCTCACCGGCATCGTGCTCACGCGCGTCGACGGCGACGGCCGCGGCGGCGCTGCGCTGTCGATGCGCGCCGTCACCGGCAAGCCGATCAAGCTGATCGGCACCGGTGAAAAGACCGATGCGCTGGAAGATTTCCACCCCGATCGTATCGCCGGCCGCATCCTCGGCATGGGCGACGTGGTGTCGCTGGTCGAGCGCGCCGCCGCCAACATCGACGCGGAGAAGGCCGCGCGCACCGCCGAGCGTATGCGCAAGGGTCAGTTCGACCTCAACGACATGCGCGAGCAGCTCTCGCAGATGGCCAGCATGGGCGGCATCAGCGGCCTGATGGGCATGATGCCCGGCATCGCCAAGATGAAGAACCAGATCGCGGCCGCCGGGATCGACGACAAGATTTTGAAGCGCCAGGTCGCAGTGATCGATTCCATGACGCGCGACGAGCGCCGTCATCCCGACCTGCTCAAGGCCAGCCGCAAGAAGCGCATTGCCGCTGGCTCCGGCCAGAGCGTCGAGCAGGTCAACAAGCTGCTGAAGATGCACCGGAACATGGCCGACGTGATGAAGGCCATGGGCTCGGGCAAGCGCGGTCCGCTGGCCGGCATCGCTCAGGCCATGGGTTTTGGTGGCGGCATGAAGATGCCGTCTCCGGACGAGATGAAGGCGCTGCAGGAGAAAATGCAGGGCGGCGGCGGACAGGGTCTGCCCAGCCTGCCGAAGGATTTGCCGGCCGGTCTTCGCACCGGTCTGCCGAACGTTCCTGGACTGACCGGGCTGAGCGGCAAGCCGACGCTGCCGGGCCTCGGCGGTTTTCCGGGCAAGAAGAAATGAGGAATTCGTCGCGAGGGATCGCATCGGTCTCACGCAACGCGGAATACCAATCAACCGAACAAAACGTACTTTGCAAACCGTACTTCGAAGGAGAACTAAATGTCCGTCGTTATCCGCCTCGCCCGCGCAGGCACCAAGAAGCGTCCCGTCTATCACGTCGTCGTCGCCGACTCGCGCTTCCCCCGCGATGGCCGCTTCATCGAGCGGCTCGGTCACTTCAACCCGCTGCTGCCGAAGGACAACGAGACCCGGCTCAAGCTCGACATGGACAAGGTGAAGGCCTGGCTCGCCAAGGGCGCGCAGCCGTCGGACCGCGTGTCCCGCTTCCTCGACGCCGCCGGCGTCAAAAAGCGCGAAGCGCGCAACAACCCCGAGAAGGCCGTGCCGCGCAAGGAGCGCAAGGCGCAGGCCGAAGCCGCTGCGAAGGGCTAAGGCTCATCCATGTCGGCGCTGATCTGCGTCGCGCGGATCGGCGCCGCGCATGGTGTGCGCGGCGCGGTCAAATTGTGGACCTTCACCGAAGATCCCTTTGCCGTTAAGCGCTACGGTCCGCTTCTCTCCAAGGACGGCAAGCGCCAGTTCGAGCTGGCGCAGGCCCGCGAAGCCAAGGACCATCTGGTCGCGACCTTCAAGGGCGTCGCGACCCGCGATGAGGCCGAGCGCCTCAACGGAATCGAACTCTATGTCGCGCGCGAAAAACTGCCCGCGACCGATGAGGACGAATATTACCATGCCGATCTGATCGGGCTCGCTGCCGTCACCACAGATGGCGGTGCGCTCGGCCGCGTGCTCGCGATCCATAATTTCGGTGCCGGCGACATCATCGAGATCGCGCCCCTCAAGGGCGCGACGATGCTGCTGCCGTTCACCAATGCGATTGTGCCTGAGGTCGACATCGCCGGCGGCCGCGTCGTGATCGAGCTGCCGCAGGAAGTCGAAGGCGAGGATCCCTCTCCGGGTCGTCCCGGCGAAGGCCGGGACCCATAACCACGAGACGTGTTTTTTCGCTAAGCTGATGGCCCCGATCATCGCAAAACGGACTGCGGTGGTGATGAGTCCCGGCCTTCGCCGGGACGACGGAATTTTTAGAAGCACGATGACAAACCCCTCACCCTGGCGCGCGACGGTTCTGACGCTGTTTCCGGAGATGTTTCCGGGGCCGCTCGGCGTGAGCCTGGCCGGGCGGGCGCTGGCCTCCGGCGTGTGGGAGATCGAGGCGCGGGACATCCGGGCTTCCGCCACGGACCGTCACCGCAGCGTCGACGACACCCCCGCCGGCGGCGGCCCGGGCATGGTGCTGCGGGCGGACGTTCTGGCGGCGGCCATCGACGCGGTCGGGATCAGTCCGGACCGGCCGAAACTGCTGATGAGCCCGCGGGGTCGGCCATTGACCCAGGCCCGTGTCGCCGAGCTCGCCCAGGGCCCCGGCCCCCTGATCGTCTGCGGGCGGTTCGAGGGGATCGACCAGCGGGTGATCGACGCCCGTGGCCTGGAGGAGGTCTCGATCGGCGATTACGTGCTCTCAGGAGGCGAAATCGCTGCGATGGCCCTGATCGACGCCTGCGTCCGGCTGCTGCCGGGGGTGATGGGCAAGGAAGCCTCGGGAACCGAAGAGAGTTTTTCCGACGGCCTGCTCGAATACCCCCAGTACACCCGTCCGCAGTTGTTCGAGGGGGTTCCGATCCCTGAGATTCTGACCTCCGGCGATCATGCCAAGGTCGCGGCCTGGCGGCGGGCGCAATCCGAGGCCCTGACGGCGGCCCGGCGGCCCGATTTATGGGCCCGAATCCCGCCCAAGGCCCCGAATCGGCCCGGACGCCAAAAAACGGCAAAAAACAAGACAGACGGGTGACAAACGCTCCGGCTTGCCTTATAGGAGCGGCCACATCCGCAATGGCTGGATAGACGAATTTCGCGCAGCCCCCGTTTCCAAGGCTGGGCGCGCCGATGGAGATTTACCCATGAACCTGATTCAGCAGCTCGAAAAAGAGCAGTTCGACAAGCTCTCCGCCACCAAGGACATTCCGGAGTTCGGTCCCGGCGACACCGTGATCGTCAACGTGAAGGTGGTCGAAGGCGACCGCACCCGCGTGCAGGCCTATGAAGGCGTTTGCATCGGCCGTTCCGGCGGTGGCCTCAACGAGAGCTTCACCGTCCGCAAGATCTCCTACGGCGAGGGCGTGGAGCGCGTGTTCCCGGTGATGTCGCCGATGATCGACTCGATCAAGGTGGTGCGCCGCGGCAAGGTGCGCCGCGCCAAGCTCTATTACCTCCGCAATCTCCGCGGCAAGTCGGCCCGCATCGTCGAGAAGACTGAGCACAAGGCCGCCGTCAACGAGTAAGCTCCGCTACCAGACGAGTTTCGAAAAGCGCGGGGCTTGGCCCCGCGCTTTTTTGTTGCGTCAGCCGTGCGCGTCAAAGCCCTCGCGATTCCAGATCTCCCTGCTATATATTCCTGGAATGTTTCCAGATCTGACCTGCCTCGTAACCCCCCAGCGCATCGTTATCGACGATCGCTCGCGGCTGCCTGGCCGGTTCTTCGGACGCTTCGCGACCTCGGCAACGTCAGAGCTTAGTCCCGCAGCTTAAAGGCTGCGCTCAAGGCTGCGCTCAAGGCTGCCCTGTTGCCCCGCGCGAACCCGCGCATATCCGCTGACATACATTGTTCGGAGCTTAAGCTCATGTCCAAGCCGACCACTTTGTACGACAAGATCTGGAACGACCATCTGGTGCACGAAGCCGATGACGGCACCTGCCTGCTCTACATCGACCGCCATCTGGTGCATGAGGTCACCTCGCCGCAGGCGTTCGAGGGCCTGCGCGCCACCGGCCGCAAGGTGCGCGCGCCCGAGAAGACGCTCGCTGTCGTTGACCACAACGTGCCGACCACCGACCGCACCAAGCCGAACCCGGATCCGGAGAGCATCGAGCAGATCAAGGCGCTCGCCGACAACGCCAAGGAATTCGGCATCGAATATTACAACGAGTTCGACAAGCGCCAGGGCATCGTCCACGTCATCGGCCCCGAGCAGGGTTTTACCCTGCCCGGCACCACGATCGTGTGCGGTGACAGCCACACCTCGACGCATGGCGCGTTCGGTGCGCTCGCCCACGGCATCGGCACCTCCGAGGTCGAGCACGTGCTGGCGACGCAGACGCTGATCCAGAAGAAGGCGAAGAACATGCGCGTCAGCGTCGACGGCAAATTGCCTGAAGGCGTGACGGGCAAGGATATCATCCTTGCCATCATCGGCGAGATCGGCACCGCGGGTGGCACTGGCTACGTGCTGGAATACGCCGGCGAGGCGATCCGCGCGCTGTCGATGGAAGGCCGCATGACGGTCTGCAACATGTCGATCGAAGGCGGCGCGCGTGCCGGCCTCGTTGCGCCCGACCAGAAAGCCTATGACTTCCTGCGCGGCCGTCCGAAGGCGCCGAAGGGCGCGGACTGGGATGCGGCGATGCGCTACTGGGAGGGCTTGCGCTCCGACGAGGGCGCGCATTTCGATAGCGAGCTGCGGCTCGATGCAGCCAAGCTGCCGCCGATCGTGACCTGGGGCACGAGCCCTGAGGACGTGATCTCGGTGACCGGCATCGTGCCCGATCCCGACAAGATCGCGGACGAGGCCAAGCGTCTCTCCAAGCATCGCGCCTTGAAGTACATGGGCCTGACGGCGGGGACGAAGATCACCGACATCAAGCTCGACCGCATCTTCATCGGTTCCTGCACCAACGGACGCATCGAGGATTTGCGCGCCGCCGCCAAGATCGCGGAAGGCAAGCACGTCTCTGGCCATGTCAACGCCATGGTCGTGCCGGGCTCCGGCATCGTGAAGGAGCAGGCCGAAGCTGAGGGTCTGGACAAGATCTTCATCAAGGCCGGCTTCGAATGGCGCGAGCCCGGTTGCTCGATGTGCCTCGCCATGAACCCGGACAAGCTGGCCCCGGAAGAGCGCTGCGCCTCGACCTCGAACCGCAACTTCGAGGGACGCCAGGGTTTCAAGGGCCGCACCCATCTGGTGTCGCCCGCGATGGCCGCAGCAGCTGCGATCGCGGGTCACTTCGTTGACGTCAGGGAGTGGCGCTGAGCCACTGCCTGCAATCGTGAGTCATCGAATAAACAAAGGGCGCCGCCGCGGCGCCCTTTTCATTTTGATCGTGGTAGCCGCCGTAGTGGATGCCGCCGTAGCGCAAGCCGCCGCCATGATGAACGACGCTGCTCGCGTCACCACCACGGCCCGTAGCCGAACACGAACGGCGCGGGCACGCCGTAGGGATAGGGACGGTAACCAACGGGCCGCGCATAATAGTGCGGATCGGGACGGCGAGAAGTAGGCGCGATCTCGTATCGCACATGCCGTCGCGCATCGAACACCGCGCGCCCGGCGGAGGCATCCGGCAGCTTCGTCACCCTCTGCGCCGCGAAAACGTGAGGCAGGCCGGCGGCGAGCGCAACAACAACGGCCAGTGCGATCCATCTCGTCATGACGACCTGGTGATGCCAAATTCAGCCGCGACGCCAGTAGCAGCTCATATGCGGCACGATCACCGTGCCGCTCGGCCGGAATTCCTGCACGTAGGTGGCGTTGCACTCGCGGACCGCATCCGGCCCCGGGTTGTAGCGCGGATAGACGCCGTCCGGGGTGTAATAGGGCGTGACGCGGAGGCGGGTCTGGGGCCGCTTGCGCGGCGGCGGGACGTCGTCGGGCGAGATCGCCTGGGCCATGCGGACCACGGGGCCATGAGGCTGCGCAAGGGTCTGGGCATGCGCACCAACACAGACTTGCGAAAACAACCCCATGCACAGTAGCGTCAGCGCTGTTTTCGCTCGCATTTTTCCGCCCACCTGAACCGTCCCCATCGAGGCCCCAAGCTCCCCGTTTTGGCGGCGCCCGTCAACCTCAGAGCGCTTATAAAGCCGGATGCATCGCTGCGGAACCCGCGCTAAGAACAACCCATGTGGACGGACCTGAAAGCACCCTCGCTGGCCGAGATGGAGGTGACGGCGCACGACATTTTCGAGCGCCTGCCGGCGGGATTCCGCGGCCTTTGCGAAGGCCTGATCATCCGCGTCGATGACTTCCCCACCGAGGAGGTCCTGGACGAGATGCAATGCGACAGCGAGTTCGACCTGCTCGGCCTGTTCCAGGGCGTCGGCCTGCCCCAGCAGAGTTTTGGCGACGTGGCGCGGCTGCCCAACATGGTCTGGCTCTACCGCCGGCCGATCCTGGACTACTGGGCCGAGCACGACGAAAGCCTCGGCCATATCGTCCGTCACGTCCTGATTCACGAGATCGGCCACCATTTCGGCCTCTCGGACGACGATATGGCGGCGATCGAGGCTCGGGCAGACTAGGTCTGCCGAATTCGGCCTAGGATTCGACCCCCGATCGCGATAAATACGCGGTCCCTAACCACTCTCGGGAAGCGCAACCATGGACAAGTTCACTACGCTGGAAGGCGTCGCGGCGCCGCTGAAGATCATCAATGTCGACACCGACATGATTATTCCGAAGCAGTACCTCAAGACCATCAAGCGCACCGGGCTCGGCAAGGGGCTCTTCTCCGAGCAGCGCTACAAGGACGACGGCAGCGAGAACCCGGATTTCGTCCTCAACCAGCCCGCCTATCGCAACACGAAGGTGCTGGTGGCCGGCGACAATTTCGGCTGCGGCTCGAGCCGTGAGCACGCGCCCTGGGCGCTGCTCGACTTCGGCATCCGCTGCGTGATCTCGACCTCGTTCGGCGACATCTTCTACAACAACTGCTTCAAGAACGGCATTCTGCCGATCCGCGTCTCCCAGGAAGACCTCGACAAGCTGTTCGACGACGCCGAGCGCGGCGCCAACGCGACGCTGACGATCGACCTGCCGAACCAGGAGATCCGCGGTCCCGACGGCGGCACGGTCAAGTTCGAGATCGATCCGTTCCGCAAGCACTGCCTGATCAACGGCCTCGACGACATCGGTCTCACTATGGAGAAGAAGGCCTCGATCGACACCTACGAGGACAAGCTCAAGCGCGAGCGCGCCTGGGCCTAAGCCTCAAGTTTTGGTTTCAGCCCCGGCGTCATCGGCGCCGGGGCTTTTTCTTTGCCCGCGATATCCCTTATAGCTTCCGCTTATGCTGCCCGAGATCGTCACCTTCTGGCATGGCCCGATGGACGCGCTGCGCCAGACCTGTCTGCGCTCGCAGCTGGCTGCCGGCCACAAGGTCACGGTCTATAGCTTCGACACCATTCCCGGTCTTCCGGCGGGCGTCGGCAATGCCGACGCCGAAGCGATCCTGCCGCACGCCTTCTCCGAACGGCTGCGGCCGCCGCAGCCGGACGGCAGCTGGCGCGACTGGACCACGCTGCAGTTCAGCGACTTCTTCCGCATGAAGCTGATGGCAAGAGGCCTCGGCCTCTGGCTCGATGCCGACGTGCTGCTGCTCAAGCCCGCAATGATCGATCCGGCAAAACCGTACTTCGCCTGGGAACGGCCGCGCCAGCTCGGCAACTCCGTGATCTATCTGCCGCCGCAGCACGGCATCGTCGCCGCCTTCGAAGAGCTGATGGAGCAGGAGGAGCTGACGCCGAACTGGCTGTCGGTACGCCACCGCATCACCTTCCTGATGCGCCGCCTGCGCGGCGGCTCGAACCGTCTTTCCGATATTCGTGTCGCGATCTTCGGGCCGGCGGCACTGACCGCGCTCGCGCGCCGCACCGGCGAATTGAGATGCGCGCTGCCGAAGCAGTCGTTCTACGCCGTGCACGCCGAGCCAAAGCTGTTCTTCGATCCTTCGAGCTATCTCGGCCTCGTCACCGACCCCGAGATCATCGGCCTGCACATCTCGCCCAAGGGCCGCGGCGGCGAGAAGCCGATCCCGGGCAGCCTGTATGCGTGGGCGACGGAACGGTTTTCGTAGCTCTCCCTCGTGTCCCGGACGCGGTGCGGCGCGAAGTGCCGCTCCGCAGGGCCGGGACCCAGCAACACTGCGAGATGGGTCCCGGCTCTGCGCTGCAGCGTACCGGACGATGCTTCGCATCGCCGGGAACGCTGCAGCGCGTCCGGGACACGAGATCGATCGCCAACGCCACGAACTGCAGCAAATGCTCACTCGATCGCGCCGACGTCGCGCCGCGCTAACGCGGGTCCGATAAGCGTTGTAACTGAGTGAGCCGGATTGGTATGGTGTCGAGTATCCTGGCTCGAACGATATCGCATGACTAATTTTGCCAAGGACGGGACGAGGAAACGGCGATGGCCTTACCGCTTGGCTGTTATCCTGTTCGCCTATCTGGCCCTGGCTTACATTCTGGTCCCCACCTTGTGGATTCACCACGAGCACGAAGCTGGGCTCGCTTCGTTGCCGATGATCACCAGGACGTCGGACGATATCCCTGCTGATCCCCTGAACGTTGGACTTGTTGGCAACGACGAGGACGTCGTCCGCGCAATGAATGCGGCCGGATGGTTTGCGGCCGATGCTGTGACGCTGCGCTCGAGCATCGAGATCATCGGAAGCGTGGTGCTGGATCGGCCATATCGTAGCGCCCCCGTCAGCCCGCTCTACTATCTTGGAAAGAAGGAGCAATATGCTTTCGAGAAGCCGGCAGGGCGCAGCGCCGATCGGCGAAATCATGTTCGATTCTGGAAGGCCCTTGAGAAGGGCGATGATGGTCGCCCGGTTTGGCTCGGTTCGGCGACTTTCGATCGGGGCGTCGGCCTGAGCCACGACACGGGACAAGTCACCCATCACATCGCGGCCAGCATCGATGCCGAGCGAGATCTCTTGATGGCCGACTTGCGCGCGGCACGTGTCGTCGGCAGTTTCTTTCAGATCTCGGGCATAGGCCCAACTCTGTTCGGCCGAAACGGGGGTGGCGACCCCTACTACACGGATGGCGAGATACACGTTGCCGTCCTGGTGCCGGGAGCAGCAAATGGGCCTGCGGATCCGCCGACCATTCCACCGCCATCTCTCATCGCTCTGAAAGATGCCATATGGCACGGCATCGCTCAGAAAGCCGAAGGCACGCCCTAGGCCTTGCCCATCGCCGCGATCGCGTCCGCCATCTCGATCGTGCGGCGCCCCATGTCGGCGCGCAGACGCCCTACCATCGCGCAGTCGAGCCGGATCGCGCCGCATTGCAGTCCAAAGCCTTCTAGGTATGCCGCGGCCTCAAGCGGTCGAAGCATTTCCCTGCGATCGTGTCCGACAAGGTCTCTTTGATCGAGCGGCCACGAGCAAGCCTCCAGCCCGCTCGCCAACCGTCAAAGAAGCCGACAACGGACGCAACAAGCACGACAATTACCGAGGCAAGAGCTACGAGGATCGCCACTCCTATAATGACCGGATTTTGCGTCGTTGAGGCGCCAGGCTCGATAAGCCAACTGAGCGCCGCGGCGAACAACAGCAGCAGGATGACGGCCGGCGACGCCACGATTTGATAGGCAAATACAAAGGGAAATGTTGAGGCCATCGCCAGCGATATCGGCCATGCCGAAGAGCGCGTTCGCGGAACCAGAAACATGAGGCCTGCCGCGCACCAAATGATGCATGCCACTAGGATCCACAGAGCAAGCGCGGACATGTAGAGCACGACCTGCATACATTGGCTCCTTGCGACTGGTTCGTCCAGGCCAAGCAAGCCACATCGCCGAAGCAGCGGGCAAGTCCCAGATTGCCACCCGCCGTCAGAAAGCGGACATTCCGTTTGCGAATAATCTTGCTCATCGCCGCGATTGCATCTGCGATCACAATCGTCCGCTCAGCCACTTCGGCGTCAACTCTTGCTGCCGACACGGACCAGTGTCATCAATAATGTCGCCAATCTTGGTCATGCGCCGCCGAGTGGCTCGGGAGACTGCTAACGTCATGAGAGCCTCTGCTGTTGCCCTCGCCCTCCTCCTGCTTCTGTCGCCCAGAATTGGTCATGCCGCAGAAGCGCGGCCTCAAGGCAAGAACTGCGATCTCGCCGAGCCACCCGCCGGTGCGGGAGAAGATACAGCTCACGGCATGGCGATGCGCATTTACCCTCGCGCCAAAGACATCGGGCCAGACTACTCCGGTTGCCAACTCACGATGTTGCAGATCAAGGAAAAGTGGTTCGTTCTTTCGTACACTGAAGTGGTCGCCGGCGACCCCATTCGTATTTGGTCTGAGCACGACCCCGATCCACGCAAGCGCGCTTGCCGGTTCAAGGCGGGAAAGTTGGTCTCGGGCAGCGAAGATATTTGCCCCGCACCAGAATTCCTGTTGTCACGATCGCTCCCACCTGGCTGCGCGCCCGTCACCGGCGAGCAAGCCAGCCGTGGCGAGCCGGGGACTCCGCGGCCGGCACGTTGTGACTACGATTAATCGCAACGACACCGCAGCTAATGTCAGCCCTTCCCTATCGCCGCGATCGCGTCCGCGATCTCGATCGTGCGCTTCGCCATGTCGGCGTGCAGGCGCTCGACCATCGCACCATCCAGCCGGATCGCGCCGCGCGAGACGTTTTCCGGCAGCTCGAACGCTGCGATGATCTTTCGGGCGCGCGCGACTTCCTCCTCGGGCGGGGTGAAGATGGCGTTGCAGGCTTCGATCTGAGAGGGGTGGATCAGCGTCTTGCCGTCGAAGCCGAGATCGCGGCCTTGCGCACATTCGGTGGCAAAGCCGTCGGGATTGTTGATGTCGCTGTAGGGGCCGTCGAGAATCTCGAGGCCGTGGGCGCGCGTCGCCAGGATGCAATGGGTGATCATCGGGATCATCGCGGCGCGGCCGGGCAGCATCTTGATCCGCGTCTCGCGCGAGATGTCGTTCGGGCCGAACACGAAGCCGGAGAGTCGCGTCTTCGGATCGCGGCCGGCTTCGGCCAGTTCCTCGGCATGCAGCACCGCGCGCGCGGTCTCGATCATGGCCCAGACCTTCACCGTCGGCGCGGCGCCGAGCTCGGCGAGATGGCGGCCGATGGTCTGGAGATCCTCGATACTTGAGACCTTCGGAACCAGGATGCCATCGGGCGACGCCTTGGCCGCCATCGCCACGTCATCGGCCCACCATTGCGTGTCGAGGCCGTTGGTCCGGATCAGGACCTCGCGCTTGCCGAACCCTTTTGCGGCGATCGCGGCGGCGATGCCGTCGCGCGCCACCGCCTTGGCGTCGGGAGCGACGGAATCCTCGAGGTCCAGGATCAGGCCGTCGGCGGGGAGAATCCGCGCCTTCTCGAGGGCGCGAGGGTTGGAGCCGGGCATGAACAAATGGCTGCGGCGCGGGCGGGTCATGCGACGTTCCTTCCGGTTTGCTCGTCTCTATTATGGCCGAAGCCGATAGCACCTGGCCTGCCTATTCGAAAGGCTTGTTCGCGCTATCGGTATATGATTAGGCATAGGCCATGATCGCGTTCCCGAAGCATTTGCTGGAAGGCTACCACGCCTTCGCCACCCAGCGGCTGCCGGCCGAGCAGAACCGCTATCGCGAGCTGTCGGTGAAGGGACAGTTCCCGGAAGTGATGGTGATCGGCTGCTGCGACAGCCGTGTCGCGCCGGAGACCATTTTCGACGTCGGCCCGGGCGAATTGTTCGTGGTCCGCAACATCGCCAACCTGGTGCCGGTGTATCAACCCGACGGCAACGCGCACGGCGTCTCGGCCGCGCTGGAATATGCCGTGAAGGTGCTCAAGGTGAAGCACATCGTCGTCCTCGGCCACGCGCAATGCGGCGGCATCCGCGCCTTCGTCGACAAGATCGAGCCGCTGACGCCCGGCGATTTCATCGGCAAATGGATGCAGATGTTCATCAAGCCGGGCGAGGTGGTCGAGCAGCGCGACCACGAGACCATGGCGCAATTCGTCGAGCGCATCGAGAAAGCCGCAGTGTTCCGCAGCCTGGAGAACCTGATGACGTTCCCGTTCGTGCGCAAGGCGGCCGAGAGCGGCGAGATGCAGCTGCACGGCGCCTATTTCGGCGTCGCGGAGGGAACGTTGTTCGTGCTGGACCAGGCGGCGAAGGAATTCAGAAGCGTGCGCGACGCGGCGTAAGCCTTCCGCGGCTTGGCTCGAATTCGTAGGGTGGGCAAAGGCGCAACGCGCCGTGCCCACCATCTTTTCCGGTTGTTACGAAAGTGGTGGGCACGCTTCGCTTTGCCCACCCTACGGACTGCCGCCTCAAATGCGATCGTCGTCCCGGACAAGCGTAAGCGCAAATCCGGGACGACGAGAGGAGTGAGCGAAGCCTTACGCCGCCTTCTTCTTCGCGCTGATCAGCTTGCGGTTGATCAGGACTTCCGCGATCTGGATCGCGTTGAGCGCGGCGCCCTTGCGTAAGTTGTCCGACACGCACCACAGCACGAGGCCGTTCTCCACCGTCGCATCCTCGCGGATGCGGCTGATATAGGTCGCGTCCTCGCCGGCCGCTTCATACGGCGTGGCGTAGCCGCCAGCCTCCTGCTTGTCGATGACGAGGCAGCCCGGCGACTTGCGCAGGATGTCGCGCGCTTCGTCGGCGCTGATCGGGTTCTCGAACTCGATGTTGACGGCCTCGGAGTGGCCGACGAACACCGGCACGCGCACGCAGGTGGCGGAGAGCTTGATCTTGGGATCAAGAATCTTCTTGGTCTCCGCCATCATCTTCCACTCTTCCTTGGTGTAGCCGTCCTCCATGAAGACGTCGATGTGGGGGATGACGTTGAAGGCGATGCGCGTGGGAAACTTCTTATTGACCAGCTCCTGGTTGGTGTAGACGGCCTTGGTCTGCGAGAACAGCTCGTCCATCGCGTCCTTGCCGGCGCCCGACACCGATTGATAGGTCGAGACCACGACGCGCTTGATCGTCGCCTTGTCGTGCAGCGGCTTCAGCGCGACCACGAGCTGCGCGGTCGAGCAGTTCGGGTTGGCGATGATGTTCTTCTTGGTAAAGCCCTTGGTGGCATCGGCATTCACTTCCGGCACGATCAGCGGCACGTCCGGATCCATGCGCCAGGCCGAGGAATTGTCGATGACGACCGTGCCGGCGGCGCCGATCTTCGGCGACCATTCCTTCGACACCTCGCCGCCCGCCGACATCAGGCAAATGTCGACGTCGGAGAAATCGTAATGCTCGAGCGCTTTGACCTTCAGGGTGCGGTCGCCATAGGAGACCTCGACGCCCATGCTGCGGCGTGACGCCAGGGCCACGACCTCGTCCGCAGGAAATTTGCGCTCATCGAGGATATTGAGCATTTCCCGTCCGACATTGCCGGTCGCGCCGACGACTGCGACTTTGTAACCCATCGTTCACTCTCCGATGAAAAAGCCCGTTCCTGAAGCTGACGCTTAAACAGGAAGAGCAGCGCTTCTATGCGAGAACCGGCCTCAAGACAACGTTGGACCATGCCTGAAGGCCGTGGATGCAGTCGCCTGAGGCCGGCACGGCCGCAACCCCCACCCAGATCCATCTGGCGCTCGCCAATTTCGCCGACGAGGTCGTCGGCACGCTGGCGCGCCTGCTTGCCTATGTGGGGACGCTTGCCCTGTTTGCCATCCTCGCGCTTGCGGGTCTCGGCCAGCTGCCGGATCTGCGCGACGATGGGCCCGGGGAAAAGCCCGGCTGGGCTGTCGCGGAGCGCTCGCACCCGGCCTTTGCCCTCAACCGGCTTGATTCATCCGAGAAAACAGCCTCTTACACCATCCTACGGCATCCTGAGGGCGGTCGCCGCGACGTGATGCGCTGGACCGGCGATGCTGACAAGCCCGTGGCCGAGCTCGAGATCTACCGGGAAGGCAGCGAATTCGACGTGACGCGGCCGGCGACCGCGGGCCTCGCCGTCCAGATGGGCCTGGGTGCGGCGACCGCGCTCGAGCAGGCCGGCCTGATCGACACCAAATTCGGACCCGTCGCCCTGTTCCGGCCATCAGGCACAGCGGATGGGACGCCGGCGTGCCTCAGCTACCTCAAGCGCAACGAGGAGCCTGCGCTGCAGATCTCCGGCTTCTCCTGCCAGGGCGACACCATGCCGGCCCGGCGGGCGGCGATCGCCTGCACCCTGAACCGGCTGACGCAGCTCGCCTCGGGCAACGAGCCAAAGCTCGCGGAATTGTTCGCCCATGCGGAGCTGAAGCGCCGCGCCTGCGATTCCCAAGGCTCCTCCCAAGGCTCCGCCGACTGGCTGCTGGGCGCCGCCAACGCACAATTGCGCGGCGCGCTTTGACCGGCATCAAGCTCAAGTCACTGGTATCGATGCAACTTTTGCCGGCACGCACGATTATTCCGGCGTGGTGTGACTGAATTGACCTAGTTGCGACCGCCCCGGCCGGGCTAGTATGGGGTGAAATCGACTGGCGGCTTGCCGCCTGAAGGGGACGTGATGAGCTCGAATTTTTTTGCCGCGAACAGACTGGCGACGTTGCTTGCGGCGGGCGCCGTGGTTGCGATGGCCTTCGCGACACCGGCTTCGGCCGATACCAGGACCAAGCAGCGCTATGACGATCGCGGCCGGCCCGTTTACGGTCCGAGCGGCCCCAATGCGGTCTACCAGCAAGGCCGCACCCGTATCTATGTGAGCAAGCGCTCCTGGCTCGACGGCGGCACCGAGGTCAATCCGGGCGACCGCAAGTTCAGCGACTACGCCTTCCCGCCGGCCGTCGGCTATCCGACCTTCGCCCGCGAGAACAACAACCGCCCGATCGATCGCCAGCCGCTGCCCACGCCGGCCGATCTCGGCGGCTATCCGCAGAATTTCCCGCTCTACTGAGGCGGACGTCGCGACCGAATCAAAAGGCCGGGCTCACGCCCGGCCTTTTTGTTTTGCGAGATCTTGTAGGGTGGGCAAAGGCGCCCTTGCGCCGTGCCCACCATCTCTGCGCAGTCTCAATAAGAATGGTGGGCACGCTTCCGCTTTGCCCACCCTACGATTGCGATGCAGCCTTACGCGTGCAGCTTCTGCAATTCCTTCAGGATCGCTTCGCCCATCTGCGTGGTCGAGGCGGCGGTGGTGCCTTCCGACTTGATGTCGGCGGTGCGCAGTCCGCTGGCGAGCACGGCGGCGATGGCGGCGTCGACCTTGTCGGCGAGCGCGCCCATGTCGAAGGAATAGCGCAGCGCCATGCCGAACGACGAGATCATCGCGATCGGATTGGCGAGGCCCTTGCCCGCGATATCAGGCGCCGAGCCGTGCACGGGCTCGTACAGCGCCTTGCGCTTCTTGCTCTTGACGTCGACCTCGCCGAGCGAGGCCGAGGGCAGCATGCCGAGCGAGCCGGTCAGCATCGCCGCGATGTCGGACAGCATGTCGCCGAACAGATTGTCGGTGACGATGACGTCGAACTGCTTCGGCGCCTTCACCAGCATCATGCCGCCGGAGTCAGCAAGCTGGTGCTCGAGCGTGACGTCAGGGTATTCGCGCTTTTGGACCTGGGTCATGACCTCGTTCCAGAGCACGCCCGACTTCATGACGTTGCGCTTCTCCATCGACGTCACCTTGTTGTTGCGCTTCCTGGCAAGCTCGAAGGCGACGCGGCCGATGCGCTCGATCTCATAGGTGTCGTAGACCTGGGTATCGATGGCACGCTTCTGGCCGTTGCCGAGATCGGTGATGGTCTTGGGCTCGCCGAAATAGACGCCGCCGGTGAGCTCGCGCACGATGACGATGTCGAGGCCTTCGACTGCCTCGCGCTTCAGGCTCGACGCGTCCGCCAGCGCCGGATAGCACACGGCCGGGCGGAGGTTGGCGAACAAGGCGAGATCCTTGCGCAGGCGCAGCAGGCCGGCTTCGGGGCGCACCTCGTAGGGCACCGCATCCCATTTCGGGCCGCCGACCGCGCCGAAGATGATGGCGTCGGCGGCCAGCGCCTTGGCCATGTCGCCCTCGGAGATCGACACCTTGTGGGCGTCATAGGCCGAGCCGCCGACGAGGCCGGTATCGGTCTCGAATTTGGCGATCCCGGCCGAATTGAGCCAATCGATCAGCCGCTTCACCTCGCCCATCACCTCGGGGCCGATACCGTCGCCGGGGAGCAGCAGCAATTTGTGGGTCGCCATGGTCGTTTCCTTCTTGATCCTCTGTCATTCCGGGGCGCGAGCAAAGCGAGCGAGCTACGATGCGCAATTGCGCATCAGAGAATCCATCGGGCCACAGAGCAAGTGGCGGAATGGATTCCGGGCTCGCGCCAAGAGGCGCGCCCCGGAATGACAGGTCGGCGGGAGTGCTAGAGCGGCGTTGCGCGCTTGGCAAGACACCATTGCCGCCGCGCCGCTGTGCAAGGCGGGCGGGGCCTGCCACACTGCGTCGGCCGGAGAACCCCTTGCACGCTCCTGACCGCCATCCACCCGACGCACATCCCGCGCGGCTGATCCTGACCCTGTCGCTGGCCGCGACCGTCGGGCTCGGCATCGGCCGCTTTGCCTATGCCCTGGTGCTGCCTGACATGCGGGAGGACCTCGGCTGGTCCTACTCGGCGGCCGGTTTCATGAACACCATCAACGCCGTCGGCTACCTCGTGGGCGCGCTGGCTGCGTCCCGGCTGATCCAGCGGGTCGGCTGGGCGACGGCGATCCGCGGCGGAACATTGGCCTGCGTCGCAGCACTCGCCACTTGCGCGCTGACAGGCAATTTCATCGCGCTGAGCCTGGCGCGGCTGGTGCTCGGTGTCGGCGCCGCGGCGGGCTTCGTCGCCGGCGGCGCGCTGGCCGCGACCATCGCGCAATCGCGCCCGGAGCGGGCCAATTTCCTGCTGAGTCTCTTTTATGCCGGCCCTGGCATCGGCATTCTTTCCTCCGGGCTGATCGCGCCGTTCACCCTGCAGCATTTCGGGCCGGGCTCGTGGTGGATGGTGTGGTGGGCGCTGACATTGCTGTCGGCCGCAATGACCGTGCCGCTGTTCCTGGTCCGGATCGAGAGCGGCGCGCGTTTCCACGAAGGCAGCCACGCCGCCTTCGCGATTCGTCCCGTGCTGATCTATCTCACCGCCTATTTCCTGTTCGGCGCCGGCTACATCGCCTACATGACCTTCATGATCGCCTATGTGCGCGACGGCGGCGGCGGAGCCGCGGCGCAGGCTGGGTTCTGGAGCCTGATCGGCATGAGTGCGTTCGTGACGCCCTGGGCCTGGCGTCGGGTGCTCGCGCTCGACCGCGGCGGTCTCGCCACCGCGATCATCCTCGGCACCAATGCAATCGGCGCCGGCCTGCCGATGCTCGGACACTCGACGGCGTGGCTCGCAACCTCGGCGGTGGTGTTCGGCGTCGCCTTCTTCGCCGTGGTCGGCTCGACGACGGCCTTTGTCCGCTTCAACTATCCGCCCGAGGTGTGGCCGCGCGCGATCGCGGCGATGACGATCTCGTTCGGCGTCGGCCAGACGCTCGGGCCGATCGTGGTCGGCGCGATCACGGATGCGCTGGGGAGCCTGAGTTACGCGCTGAATGTCTCGGCGGGGTTGCTGGCGTTGGGGGCGGTGGCGGCGTTGTGCCAGCGGAAGGTGGGGCCGACACCTAGCTCCCGCTAAACGAATTATATCCCTGGTCTTCCCAGTAGCCGCCCTTGTAGTCGTTGGTGACTTCCATCGAGACCACGTATTTCGGGTTCTTGAAGCCGAGCTTGGTCGGCACGCGGATCTTCATCGGAAAGCCGTAGGCGCGCGGCAAGATTTCGTTGGCGTATCTGAACGTCATCTGCGTCTGCGGATGCAGC
The DNA here is from genome assembly GCF_008123515.1 of Bradyrhizobium cytisi. GTDB lineage: Bacteria > Pseudomonadota > Alphaproteobacteria > Rhizobiales > Xanthobacteraceae > Bradyrhizobium > Bradyrhizobium cytisi. Next base: position 14,915 of record NZ_VSSR01000082.1, on the reverse strand, counting down.
GCGGTGCGCATGTCCAAAGGCGAGTTGTAGCCGTCCTTGTCGGCGCACTGGAACCAGACGTATTTCGCGCGCGTGTCGGCGCCGATCAGTTTGAGGAAATCGCGCAACGGCGTGCCGGTCCAGCTGCCGATTGCGCTCCAGCCCTCGACGCAGATGTGACGGGTGATTTGCGTGGATTGCGGCAGCTTGTAGAGCTCCGGCAGCGTCCACGACTTCTTGTCGTCGACGAGGCCGCGCACCTCGAGCTTCCAGGCGTCGCCATCGACGTCCGGAGCGTCGTCGAGATCGTAATAGGCGTTGAACGGGAACGGCTTTGTAATCGCGCTCTCGGGAAACGTCGGCGCCAGCGCGTCGGGATTGAAGATGAAATCCTGCACGGCGTCGTTGAACTTCGAGACCTTCGCCAGCAGTGCTTCGGCGGAAGAGGAATCGACCACGTCGCAGCCCGTGAGCAAGGTCAGCGCGCCGAGGCTGGCGCCGCCCGCGATGAAGCGGCGGCGGGTGACATCCGGCATGGTCTTGAGGGAGTCCTTGATCAGCAGCCGCTTGTCGACGCCGGGGATCAGGAATGAACGCTTGGCCATATCTGCTCTCCCTCTCTAGCGACCGATGATCATCGCGCGCAGGCTCTTCGGCACCAGCAGCGCGAGCAGCACGTGAATGACGATGAAGGCGCAGATCGCGGCCATGCAGAAGAAATGGACGTAGCGCGCGGTCGGATAATCGCCGAACAGCGTCACCAGCCAATGCAATTGCACCGGCTTCCACATCGACAGGCCGGACAGCACGATCAGCACGCCGACGACGATGATGCCGGCATAGAGCGCACGCTGCACGTAATTGTAGACGCTGAGATCGTCATGGCTGAGCTTGAAGGTCAGGGCAGCCCGGACGTCGTGGAGCACGCCAGATGGCGTGATCGGCAGCAGCTTCTTGGCGAAGCGGCCGGTGGCAAAACCGGTAATGAGATAGGCGAGGCCATTGATCATCAGGAGCCACATCGCCGCAAAGTGCCAGAGCAGACCGCCGCCGAGCCAGCCGCCCAGCGTGTATCCGCGCGGGAAGCTGAAACCGAACAGCGGCGAGGCGTTGTAGATCTGCCAGCCCGACAGGATCATCAGGATCATCGCGACGGCGTTGGTCCAGTGCATCACCCGGACCCAGACCGGCTGGATCGTTTTGGCCGGGGTGGCCCCGACGTGCTCGTCGGTGACTGTGAGGCTTGCCATGATGGTTCCGTCCTGAACGTCGTCTGATGCCGATTATACGCCGATGCTTCCGCTTTCGTTACGCCCCTGCGGGCATCGAATCGATACCGCCGGACTCTGGTGGTCACAAAAAAGCGAGCCGGGCACCCCCCGGCTCGCCGTTTCGTCGCATCCGGTTTGGGGGATGAAACCGGACCTCGCGGTGTTACGCCGCCGGCATCAGCACGGTGTCGACCACATGGATCACGCCGTTGGACTGGTTGACGTTGGAGATCGTCACCATCGAGGTGCCGCCCTTGGCGTCGACGATCCAGACCTTGCCGTCCTGCTTCTTGATCGTGAGCTCCTCACCCTCGACGGTCTTGAGCTTCTTGCCGTCGGTGAGGTCGGAAGCCTCGAGCTTGCCGGCCACCACATGATAGGTGAGGATCTTGGTCAGGGTCGCCTTGTTCTCGGGCTTGACCAGGGTGTCGACGGTGCCGGCCGGCAGCTTGCCGAAGGCGGCGTTGGTCGGCGCGAACACCGTGAACGGGCCCTTGCCTTCCAGCGTCGGCACCAGGCCGGCCGCCTTCACCGCCGCCACGAGCGTGGTGTGGTCCTTCGAGTTGACCGCGTTCTGCACGATGTTCTTCGAGGGGAACATCGCGGCGCCGCCGACCATGACGGTCTTTTCCTCGGCGCGGGCCGGCGCGATGATTGTCGCGGTGATGGCCAGCGCGCTGAAGGCGGCGGCGGTGAGATAGGCAATGCGCTTCGACATGGAGAAACTCCCGATGATTGTGGCCGGCGACTGCCGGATTTTGCGTTGGGGCAACAACGGCGCCTGCGACAGTTTGACGTGAAGCAGTCACGCGTCGTTGGTCCGAACTACGGGAGCGTCTGCGAAACGGTTTCGAGCAATAATTTATCGTGATGCGTGAAACTATGCGCGGGGGAGTTCGTGTAGTGGCTCCGCCGTCATTGCGAGGAGCCCTTGCGACGAAGCAATCCAGACTACCTCCGCCGATACATTTCTGGATTGCTTCGCTTCGCTCGCAATGACGAACTCGGGGCTCCGACCGCGCCTCAATCCCTGCTCAACGGTGTCTGGATGAAGCCGCGATTATGCGTCGGGCTGATCAGGAGCTCGTTGATGCAGACGCGCGGCGGCATCGACGCGATGAAGGCGATGGTGCGGCCGAGATCTTCGGACTGCAGCATCATCGCCTGCTCCTCCGCGCTCGGCACCACCGGGCGCAGCTTCAGGATCGGCGTCGCCACCTCGCCCGGCATCAGGCAGCAGGCGCGCAGGCCATTGACGCATTCGTCCATGTTGAAGGAATGGGTCAGTGCCAGCACCGCATGCTTGGTCGTGGTGTAGGCCGGGCCCGGCATTTTCGAGACGTGGCGGCCGGCCCATGACGAGACGTTGATGATCGAGCCGTCCTGCTGCTTGCGCATCGTCGGCAGCACCGCGCGCATGCAATAGAGCACGCCGTTGAGATTGACCTGGACCAGCCTGTCCCAGCCGTCCAGCTCCATGTCCTTCCAGCTCCGCTTGGGGACATTGATGCCGGCATTGTTCACGAGCAGATCGATCCGGCCGTGCTTCGTGGCGATGTGATCGGCCGCCTTCTGAGCCTCAGTGGCGCTTGACACGTCCAGCGCCAGCGCCTCGGCCACCCCGCCCGCCTTGGTGATCTTCGCGGCCACGGTCTCCAGGGCATCCTTGCGGCGGCCGGAGACCACGACGATCCAGCCGTCGGCCGCGAGCGCCTCGGCGCCGGCCTCCCCGATCCCGCTGCCGCCGCCCGTCACCCAAGCCACGCGTTTCCCGTTTTTTGCCATGCCAACTGTCTCCGTTGCTTCTTCGGGGCGGTTTTTGCTAATCCAGCCCTCGGTTTTGACCGGCCTTGTCAATCTTGCGGTCGAGGAAATCTTGCATGAACCAAGCAGCCAACGCCAATCTGTTTTCCCGCCTGTTCGACGGCCTGGATAACCCTGCGCGTCTCGCCATCGAGACGCAGGACGGCGCCCGTATCAGCTATGGCGATCTGATCGCGCGGGCCGGGCAGATGGCGAATGTGCTGGTCGCGCGCGGCGTGAAGCCCGGCGACCGCGTCGCGGTGCAGGTGGAAAAATCCGTCGCCAATATCGTGCTGTATCTCGGCACGGTCAGGGCCGGCGCGGTCTACCTGCCGCTCAACACCGCCTATACGTTGAATGAGCTCGACTATTTCATCGGCGACGCCGAGCCCTCGCTGGTGGTCTGCGATCCCTCCAAGGCCGACGGCCTCGCCCCGATCGCCGCCAAGGTGAAGGCCAAGGTCGATACGCTTGGACCTGACGGCAAGGGCTCGCTGACGGATGCCGCAGCGACGGCGAGCAGCGAGTTTGCGACGGTCTCGCGTGCCAACGACGATCTCGCCGCGATCCTCTACACGTCGGGCACCACCGGCCGCTCCAAGGGCGCGATGCTCAGCCACGACAATCTCGCGTCGAACTCGCTCTCGCTGGTCGGCTATTGGCGCTTCACCGACAAGGACGTGCTGATCCACGCGCTGCCGATCTACCACACCCACGGCCTGTTCGTGGCGACCAACGTGACGCTGTTTGCGCGGGCGTCGATGATCTTCCTGGCGAAGCTCGATCCGGACCTTATCATCAAGCTGATGGCGCGCGCCACGGTGCTGATGGGCGTGCCGACGTTCTATACGCGGCTGCTGCAGAACCCCGCGCTGTCGCGCGAGACGACCAGACACATGCGGCTGTTCATTTCGGGCTCGGCGCCATTGCTGGCCGAAACCCATCGCGAATGGTCGGCGCGCACCGGCCATGCTGTGCTCGAGCGCTACGGCATGACCGAGACCAACATGAACACGTCGAACCCCTATGACGGCGAGCGCGTGCCCGGCGCAGTCGGCTTGCCGCTCCCCGGCGTCACCGTGCGCGTGACCGAGCCCGAGACCGGCAAGGAGCTGCCGCGCGACGAGATCGGCGTGATCGAGGTCAAGGGCCCGAACGTCTTCAAAGGTTATTGGCGCATGCCGGAGAAGACCAAGTCCGAATTCCGTCCCGACGGCTTCTTCATCACCGGCGACCTCGGCAAGATCGACGACAAGGGCTACGTCCACATTCTCGGCCGCGGCAAGGATCTCGTGATCTCCGGCGGCTTTAACGTCTATCCGAAGGAGATCGAGAGCGAGATCGACGCCATGCCCGGCGTGATCGAATCCGCCGTGATCGGCGTGCCGCATGCCGATTTCGGCGAGGGCGTCACCGCGGTGCTGGTCTGCAACAAGGGTGCCGACGTCAGCGAAGCCGCGGTGCTGAAGGCACTCGACGGGCGCCTGGCAAAGTTCAAGATGCCCAAGCGCGTGTTCGTCGTCGACGAGCTGCCGCGCAACACCATGGGCAAGGTGCAGAAGAACGTGCTGCGGGATATCTACAAGGATATTTACGCGAAGAAATGAGGGGGCTTTTGCTCTCTCGCCGTCATTGCGAGGAGCTCGCGACAAAATTGCGAAGCAATTTTGCGCTGATGCGACGAAGCAATCCAGACTGCTGCCGCGGAGAGATTCTGGATTGCTTCGCTGCGCTCGCAATGACGGACTTTGTGGCGACTACTGTCCGCCCACGAGACTCATCACGAACCTGCTGCCGACGATAAACAGATAACAGCCGAACGCAACTTCGAGCGTGCGCTTCGACATGGCGTGCGCAGCTCTCACACCGAGCGGCGCGGTCACAAGACTCATCGGCATCACCAGCACGGCGCCGATCAGCGAGACATAGCCGAGCGCAAACGGGATTTGCAGGGCCGCAACGGCCGGATAGGTCGCCGCGGCCGGCCAGCCCGCATAGACGTAGCCAAGCGCGCCGGGGATCGAGATCAGCACTGCGAGCGCCGACGAGGTCGCGACCGCCTGATGAATCGGCCGGCCGTAAAACGTCATCAGCAGGTTCGAGAACAGGCCGCCGCCGATGCCCATCAGCGTCGATAAAATGCCGACGCAGAAGCCGTAGATGCGCATCAACGGCCCTTCTGGCAGATCGTTGCCGAGCTTCCAGGTCTCGCGCGCGAAGATCAGGCGCACGGCGGCCGACCAGGCGACGCCAACGAACACGATCTTGAACAGCCGCTCCGGCGCGTAACGCGCGACCACGCTGCCGGCGACGACGCCGATCAGGATCGGCAGCCACCACACGCGCAGGATCGACATATCGACCGCGCCGCGCTTGTAATGGGCCTGGAACGAACGGATCGATGTCGGGATGATGACGGCTAGCGAGGTGCCGACGCAGAGCGGCATGCGCACCTCGAGCGGCACGCCGGCGAGGCGGAAGCATTCGTAGAACACCGGCACGAGAATCGCGCCGCCGCCGATGCCGAACACACCGGCGAGAAATCCGGAGAGCGCGCCGACTGCGATCAGCAGCAGCGCGAGCTCCACGATTTCCGCGATATCGAGACCTGCAATCACCCGGACCTGCCCCGCAGCTTCTCCGGTTCGTCCGTTCGGAATGAGCTGCGCAACAATCTGTAGGCGATCCGATTTGCATGGTCGACACGCCACGCCTCCCGGCTGGGGTGGAATGCAGGGTGCGCATGTCCGCCGCCTGACGGAAAATCGATGCGCAAGGCGGAAATTGGAAAGGGCGCATCGTCCGGCCGCGCGGTGCCGGACATCATGAACTGCCTGGTTCGAACGGTGGCAGCCGGTCGGCGGCTTGGAGCCGTTCCAATAGTGATTTCAATGCGCCTCGACGGTCGCACAAAGGATGAATTTGTATTCTATCCTTGGCCGGTGCACCATCGCAGTGGTATACCAAGCCCCTGATTGGCTTGTCGCATCAACGCCGTAGAGCTGAACGATGGTTCGATTTATGTCGATTTGGTGATTGCGCAGGCCAAATCGACTCCGTAAATAGAGCCGACCTTTCGCGATCCCCGCGTGCCCCTGCTGGGCCGCAATAGACATCAAAAGCCCATGACCGCACGGATCGAACGACCGCTTTCACCACACATGCAAGTCTACCGCTGGACGTTGACGATGGCGCTGTCCATCGTCCATCGCGCCACCGGTATTGCCCTGTACTTCGGAACCCTGCTGCTGGCCTGGTGGCTGATCGCAGCCGCCTCGGGCCCTGCCGCCTACGCCCACGTCCAGGGCTTCACCGGCAGCATCATCGGCCGGCTGATCGTGTTCGGCTACACCTGGGCGCTGATGCACCATATGCTCAGCGGCATCCGGCACTTCGTCTGGGATCTCGGCTATGGATTCAAGGCCAATGAGCGTGAAGCGCTGACCTGGGGCGCACTGATCGGCGGCATCGCCCTAACGGTGCTGGTCTGGATCATTGCCTACGCGATCGGAGGTGGACGGTGAGCACAGCCGATACCCCGAAGCGCAGCATGCGCACTCCGCTCGGCCGCGTCCGCAACCTCGGCGCTGCGCATTCCGGCACATCCGACTTCTGGCGCCAGCGCCTCACGGCGGTGGCGATGACGCTGCTGATGATCCCGGTGCTGGTCATCATCATGATGCTGCTCGGCCGCAATCAGGCCGGCGCCAAGCAGATCCTCGGCTCGCTGCCGGTCGCCATCATCATGCTGCTCTTCATCGTCGCCAGCGCCTGGCACATGAAGATCGGCATGCAGGTCGTGATCGAGGATTACGTGCATAACGAGAAGCTGAAGCTCATCTCGATCATGCTCAACAATTTCTTCGCGGCCGCGGTTGCGCTCGCCTCGATCTACGCGATTCTCCAACTTTCATCCGGAGTGTAATCCATGACAACCGGAAGATCGGCCAATGAGACGAATGGCAAGGGCAACGCCGCTCCCGCCACCAACGGAAAAGCCTATCCGATCGAGGACCACACCTATGACGTCGTCGTGGTCGGCGCCGGCGGCGCGGGCCTGCGCGCCGTGGTCGGCTGCAGCGAGGCCGGCCTGAGGACGGCCTGCATCACCAAAGTTTTTCCGACGCGCTCGCACACGGTTGCGGCACAGGGCGGCATCTCGGCCTCGCTCGGCAACATGCACAAGGACGACTGGCGGTGGCACATGTACGACACCGTGAAGGGGTCGGACTGGCTCGGCGACCAGGATGCGATCGAATACATGGTGCGCAACGCGCCCGAGGCGGTCTACGAGCTCGAGCATTGGGGCGTGCCGTTCTCGCGCACCGAGGATGGCAAGATCTACCAGCGTCCGTTCGGCGGCATGACCATGGACTACGGCAAGGGCCAGGCGCAGCGCACCTGCGCCGCCGCCGACCGCACCGGCCACGCCATGCTACACACGATGTACGGCCAGTCGCTGCGCCACGCGGCCGAGTTCTTCATCGAGTTCTTCGCCATCGACCTGATCATGGACGACCAGGGCACCTGCCGCGGCGTCGTCGCGCTCAAGCTCGATGACGGCACGCTGCACCGCTTCCGCGCCCAGACCGTGATCCTCGCGACCGGCGGCTACGGCCGCGCCTACGCCTCCTGCACCTCGGCACACACCTGCACCGGCGACGGCGGCGGCATGGTGCTGCGCGCCGGCCTGCCGATGCAGGACATGGAGTTCGTGCAGTTTCACCCGACCGGCATCTACGGCTCAGGCTGCCTCGTCACCGAAGGCGCGCGCGGCGAAGGCGGCTATCTCGTCAACTCCGAGGGCGAGCGCTTCATGGAGCGCTATGCGCCGTCCGCAAAGGACCTGGCGTCACGCGACGTCGTCTCGCGCGCGATGACCATCGAGATCCGGGAGGGGCGCGGCGTCGGCAAGAAGAAGGACCACATCTTCCTTCATCTCGACCATCTCGATCCCGCAGTGCTCGCCGAGCGCCTGCCGGGCATCTCCGAATCCGCCAAGATTTTCGCCAATGTCGACGTGACGCGCGAGCCGATCCCGATCGTGCCGACCGTGCACTACAACATGGGCGGCATCCCGACGAACTATCACGGCGAAGTGCTGACCAAGAGGGATGGCGACGATAACGCGATCATCCCCGGCCTGATGGCGATCGGCGAGGCCGCTTGCGTCTCCGTGCACGGCGCCAACCGCCTCGGCTCGAACTCGCTGATCGACCTCGTCGTGTTCGGCCGCGCGGCTGCACTGCGTCTTGCCGAGAAGCTGACGCCGAACGGCAAGCAGCCCGAGCTGCCGGCGAACTCGTCCGACCTCGCGCTCGGCCGCCTCGACCATTACCGCTACGCCTCCGGCGGCACGCCGACGGCAAAGCTGCGCGAAGGCATGCAGCACGTGATGCAGAATAACTGCGCCGTGTTCCGCACCGGCGACATCCTGAGCGAAGGCCAGAACCTGATCGAGAAGGTCCACAGCGGCATCACCGATATCGCCGTGTCCGACCGCTCGCTGGTGTGGAATTCGGATCTCGTCGAGACGCTCGAATTCGACAATCTGATCGCGCAAGCGGTGGTGACGATGAATTCGGCCGCCAACCGCACCGAGAGCCGCGGCGCGCATGCGCGCGAGGACTTCTCCGCGCGCGACGACAAGAACTGGATGAAGCACACGCTGGCCTGGCTGGAGGACAACGGCAAGGTCAAGATCGAGTACCGCCCGGTTCACGACTACACCATGACCAACGACGTGCAGTACATCCCGCCCAAAGCGCGCGTGTACTGAGCGAACAGCGAAAGCCTTATCGAAATGGTTGAATTCGCACTTCCGAAGAACTCCAAGATATCAGGCGGCAAGACCTGGCCGAAGCCCCCGGGCGCGACCGAATTTCGCGAATTTCGCGTCTATCGCTGGAATCCGGACGACGGCAAGAATCCGAGCGTCGACACCTATTACGTCGATACCAATGATTGCGGTCCGATGGTGCTGGACGGCCTGATCTGGATCAAGAACCACATCGACCCATCGCTGACCTTCCGCCGCTCCTGCCGCGAAGGCGTCTGCGGTTCCTGCGCCATGAACATCGACGGCCAGAACACGCTGGCGTGCACGCGTTCGATGCACGACGTGAAGGACGGCGCGGTGAAGATCAATCCGCTGCCGCACCAGCCGGTGGTGAAGGACCTCGTTCCTGACCTCACCAATTTCTACGCGCAGTACGCCTCGATCGAGCCGTGGCTGAAGACGACCTCGCCGACGCCGCAGAAGGAATGGCGCCAGAGCCACGAGGACCGCGAGAAGCTCGACGGCCTCTACGAGTGCATCCTGTGCGCCTGCTGCTCGACCTCCTGCCCGAGCTATTGGTGGAACAGCGACCGCTATCTCGGTCCCGCGGCGCTGCTCCAGGCCAACCGCTGGGTGTCGGATTCGCGCGACGAGGCCACCGGCGAGCGGCTCGACAATCTCGAGGATCCGTTCCGGCTCTACCGCTGCCACACCATCATGAACTGCGCCAAGGCCTGCCCGAAGGGCCTCAACCCGGCAGAGGCCATCGCGGAGCTCAAGCTCAAGATGGTCGAGCGCCAGATCTAGGCGCCTTCATGCTGCGATCCCGGGCCGAAATGCCCGGGACATTCTGCCGCGGGGCGATTTTGGGTAAAATTCACCCCAACCCGTGCCGCGGGCGAATCGGCAAGCTACAACCTCCGGTTCAAACCACAAGACGCTTCCTTCCCAGCGAGAGAGTCTAGTAAGCTTCCGGCCGGGGGACCGGAGCGACCGTGCAGGGCGCACAACGCAACTCGCTGAGACTGTTGCAGTGGATGATGGCCGCATCCCTGGCGCTGCCCATTGCGCTGTTCGCCATCGCCTCCATCATCTCCTACAATTCGACGCTCGACATCGCCGACCGTGAGATCGAGCGCACGCTCGATGTCGCCCATGAACACGCACTCAAGGTGTTCGAGACCATCGATCGCAGCCTCGCCGAGCTCAACGAGGTCGTGCGCGACCTTCCCGACGATGTCATCCGGTCGCGGGAACCGGCGCTGCACCGGCGCCTGAAGCAGCTGACCGACGCGCTGCCGCAGCTCAAATCGGCCTGGATCTTCGATGCCAACGGAAAGTCGCTGGTCAACAGCCTGGTGTCACCGCCGCCGGAGCTGAGCTTTGCCGACCGCGACTACTTCTACGCCCATGTCGACCAGAGCATCGGCACCTTCATCGGCGCCTCGCTGACGCCGCGGCCACCCTACCAGGGCGCGCGCTTCTTCGGCGTCAGTCGCCGCCGCAACTCCGTCGATGGCAGCTTCACCGGCGTGATCCAGGCGTCCGTGCTGCCGGAATATTTCGAGAGCTTTTACGCGAGGATCGGCACCGATCCCGGCAGCTTCTTCGCGATGGGGCGCACCGACGGGGTGCTGCTGGCGCATTTCCCGCGGCTCGATCGCGAGTTCCGGCTCGATCCGAACGGCGCAGTCGGCCGGAGCATCGCAGCCCATCCCGATCATGGACTGATGACCATCGCCTGGCCCTCGGACGGGATCGAGCGGCGCATCGGCTACCGGCGCGTCGCCGAATATCCGATCTATGTCAGCGCCGGCCTGGAGACCTCGGCGATCCGCGCACGCTGGCTTGCCACCATGAGCCAGCACCTGGTGTTCGGCGTACCCGCCACCGCGCTGCTGTTCATCCTGCTGGCCTTCGCCTTCCGGCGCACCCAGCATCTCCAGGCCGAGGCGGCCAAGCGGCGCGAAGCCGAGGAGGCGCTCAAGCACAGCCAGCGGCTGGAGGCGCTGGGCCAGCTCACCGGCGGCGTCGCGCACGACTTCAACAACCTCCTGACCGTGATCCGTGCGTCCGTCGATCTCCTGAACCGGCCGCAACTGAGCGACGAGCGGCGGCAGCGCTACATCACGGCGATTGCGGAGGCGGTCGCGCGCGCCGCCAAGCTGACCTCGCAGCTCCTGGCCTTCGCGCGGCGCCAGACCTTGAAGCCCGAAGTGTTCGACATCGGCGATCGCATGCAGTCGCTGCGCGACATGCTCGCCACACTGCTCGGACCGGCAATCGAAATCGTCACGCGGCTGCCGGCCGAGCCCTGCCTGGTCAATGCCGATGCCGGCCAGTTCGAGACGGCCATCATCAACATGGCGACCAACGCGCGCGACGCCATGCAGGGCAAGGGCCGGATCGTCTTCACCGTGCACGCGGCCACGAATGTTCCGGACACGCTCGCGCAGCTCTCGGGCGGCCAGACCTTGAAAAATCCTGGGTTCGTCTGCGTCGCCGTCAGCGATAGCGGCATCGGTATTCCCGCCGCACAATTGGGCCGCATCTTCGAGCCGTTCTTCACCACCAAGCGGGTCGGGCAGGGCACCGGCCTCGGCCTGTCGCAGGTGTTCGGCTTCGCCCGGCAATCCGGCGGCGAGGTAACCGTCGTGAGCGAGGTCGGCCAGGGCAGCACCTTCTTGCTCTATCTGCCGCGCGTGCCGGCGAATCTCTTGCCCCGAAGCCAGGCGCCGACCACCGCACCGGCCGTGGCGGGCAGCGGCATGTCGGTGCTGGTCGTCGAGGACAATATTGAGCTCGGCAATTTCGCCGCCGACGGCCTGACCGAGCTCGGCTACAGCATCACGCTGGTCGACAACGCCACCGACGCGCTCACCGAGCTGGTCGGCGACCCCGATCGCTTCGATGTCGTATTCTCCGACGTCGTCATGCCAGGGATGACCGGCCTCGATCTCGCGCAGGCGATCCGCGATCGCTGCATCAGCGTGCCGATCGTGCTGACCACGGGCTATAGCGAGGCGCTGTCGCAAGGCGGCGTCGCCGGCTTCGATCTCGTGCAAAAGCCCTACTCGATCGAAGAGCTGTCGCGCCTCCTGCACCACGCAGCGCGGCTGAAACGGGTGCGCGACGGCGCCGCGGAGTGACCGGACCCTGCCGCACGCACGAAGCGGCCGAGCAGCTTGCGGTTGCCCTTGCGCAAGCCGGTGGCGAAAAAGGCGGCGTGACCTCTCTCCGTCATCCCGGACAAGCGCAGCGAAGCGGAGCGCAGATCCGGGATCCCCGCGCGAGCGCTTGCGCTCGTCGCGATACCCGCAGGACATAGTTTGGCCAAGACCCGGAGCGGGATTCCCGCGCCACACGGCTCCCTGTGGTTATGGATCCCGGGCTCGCTTCGCGCCCCGGGACGACAGCTGTGATGGAGCGTTGGAGTCCCCGGCAAAACCGGCTATGCATGCGCCGCCTGCAACGAGGATCGCCTGCTTGACGCCCGACAATGCCCTTTCATCTGCGCCGTTCGGCGCGTTTGCGCCGAACGCAGCACAGGCCGCAATCATTCGCCTTGCGCAGGGATCGAGGCTGAAGCGCGGCGCGTTCCGTCCGTGGATGTCGCGGCTGGTCAATTTGCTGCGCGGCGGCCCGATCGACGTGCAATATCAGGGCGCCTCGTTCCGCTTCTATCACCAGGGCAGCGCGACCGAACGCGGTGCGCTGTTCAATCCCGACTACAATCTCGACGAGCTCGACTTCCTGCGCCAGCACACGCAGGCCGGCGGCACGTTCATTGATGTCGGCGCCAATGTCGGCACTTTTGCGCTGGTGATGGCGCGGCAGGTCGGCCCCACCGGCAAGGTGGTGGCGATCGAGCCGCATCCGACGACATTCGGACGGCTCACCTTCAATCACGCCGCATCGAACGCGATGCAGGTGCGCCTGGTGCAGGCCGCCGCGGGCGACAGCGACGGCGAGCTGATGATCGAAAGCGGCGGCGGCAATCTCGGCGCCACGCACGTCGTCACCGGCGCCGCCAGCCGTGATGCGATCAAGGTGCCGTCGCTGCGGCTCACGCGCATTCTGGAGGAGGCCGGCGTCACGCAGGTCGATTCGCTCAAGATCGACGTCGAAGGTTTTGAGGACCGCGTGCTGATCGGCTTCTTCCGCGACGCGCCGCCATCGCTGTGGCCGCGCGCGGTCGTGATCGAGCATCTGTCCCAAAACGAATGGCAGCAAGATTGTATCGCCGACATGGTCGCGCGCGGCTTTGCGATCGCGCGCAAGACACGAAGCAACACGTTCCTGTCACGCTGACGCGCGACCGTCGACGCGTTCCACAAGGCCGCGATGTCCGCCCGGGGGCCGCGACAATGGGGCGCCGGGCCTTCGCCCGCATTATCACGCGAACTATTATGGCGCCTTCGTGCTGGACCCCGACGGCCACAACATCGAGGCGGTCTGTCACGCGCCGGAATAGCGCAGGCCGCAGGGAACATTGGCACGGCATCATCGTTGTCGTTCTCCTGACAACTGGTCTCGATGATGCCGATGCCGATCGAACCGCCCGAGATACCACCATCGACACCCGGCACGCCCACCGAGCCGCCGCCGGGAATTCCGCCGGGCAATCCGCAGCCTGAAATCACGCCGCCGGTGCACGAACCCGGCGAATCACCGCAGCCCGATGAATTGCCCGGGCGGATGCCGGAAGAGATTCCCTCGCGCGGACCGAATGGACCGACCAAACCCAATCCCGCGACGGATGCCAATTCGTCGCAGGATCACATGTGAGGCGAGCGATCATATGTGGGGCGATTGCAAGCTGCGCCTGAATGCGCAATGAACGTTGCTTGTGTGAGATGATTTGCATGCAGAAATAAATCGCGACGCAATGTCTTCGCCCGCCACAATGCAGCCTAACGCGTAGCCGTTCATTCCGACACTTCGTCAAACCGACACCTCGTCAAACCAAGACTCCGTCAAACCAAGACTTCGTCAAAGAACCTTCCGGGGAAGTTGAACCACATGACCAACCTTCGTTTCGTGCTGCTTGCCACGACGGCCCTGACCGCGATGCAATTCGCAAGCTCCGCATCGCATGCGCAAACCGCGCCGCCGCTCGTGGTCGCGCAGGCCCAGCCAGAATTGGGCCCTGACGGAAAACCGAAGCAGCCTCCGAAGGAAGCGCCAAAGGGCCCGCCGCCCGCCGCGCGCCCGGCAGCGCCGCCGCCACCTGCTGCCCCACCTGCTGCGCCAAAGGCGCCGGCCGCACCGCCGCCGGCGGCTGCCCCGCCGCATCCGCCGGCCGCGCCCCCGCCCGCTGCTGCGCCGTCACGCCCGACGCCGCCGCCTCCCCCGGCCGCGCCGCCCGCGACTCGTCAGGCTCCTCCGCCGCCCCCGCCGCCTGCTGCACCCAAGGCACCGACGCCGCCTCCGGCCGCGGCTCCGCAGCAACATGCGCCGACACCTCCTCCGGCCGCGGCCCCGCAGCAGCATGCACCGACACCAACTCCGCCGCCGCCCGCCGCAGCACCGGCGCGTCCGGCTGCCCCGCCTCCGCCTGCTGCGGCCACGCCACCTTCAGCGGGCCCCGCGGCACGGCCTGGGCCGGCGGCAACGCCAGCCCCGACCGCAACGCCCACTCCGTCGCCCGCAGCGCCGGCAGCTCGCCCGGGCACGACACCTGCTGCCCCGACAACCACGCCCACACCGTCCGCGACCCCAGCGCCTGGCACCCCGCCGCCCGGACGCCCCGGCGCTCCCCCGGCTGCAGGGTCACCGGCTCCAGGTGCCACGCCGGCTCCGGGTGGGACCCAGACGACGCCGCCCGGACGTCCGGGCGCTCCGCCGGCTGCAGGAACCCCAGCTCCGGGAACACCGGCTCAAAGAACACCGGCTCCAGGAACACCGGCTCCAGGTGCCGCCCCGACCCCGGCCCCGACGGCAACGCCGGCTCCTGGCGGCGCGGTGACGCAGCCTCCAGGACGTCAGGGTGGAACGCCGCCCGCCGGCGCGCCTGCGGCTGCCGGAACACCTCCTGCAGGCACGCCGCCGGCGGCACCGCAGGCGGGCGTCCCGGCCCGACC
>NZ_VSSR01000081.1 GCF_008123515.1 Bradyrhizobium cytisi | reverse complement strand
CTTCGCTGCGCTCGCAATGATGGAGGAATCGAGCCACTCACTGCTCAGGCCGCGGCTCCGGCTGTGCCTCCTCTGTTGGCAGCTTCGCATGCTCCCAGCCGTCGGTGCCCTCGGGATACCAGGCGACGTTGGAATAGCCGTAAGCGAGCGCGCGCTTGGCGGCGTTCCAGGACATCCAGCAATCGGCGAGGCAATAGATCACGAGCAGCGTGGCCTTGTCGCCATATGACGCTTGCGCGAGACCGCGCTGGAGATAACCGTCTATCGCCGATGGCAACGCGCCGTAGCCGGTATCCGGCAGCCAGATGCTGCCGGGTATGTTTTTCCGGGGTGCGTCGCGCCAGACCGTGCTTGCCGGAAGGTTCTTTGGCTTCGGCGCGCGCGGCAGCACGTCGATGAAGGCGCCGCTCTTTGCGCGCCAGATCGCCTCGGCCTCCGCCGTCGTCAGCACGCGCGCGCCTTCCAGCGTCGCCGGCACCGGCGCGCGGTAATTGTCGGTGCGATACCCTTCGGGCTCAAACGGCTCCTGCTGCTGCGCCAAAGCCGGCACCGCCAGGGCGGCGGCGATGAGCGCGCCGGCAAGAGGCCGCCTCATGGCGCCTTCTTGGCCGTCCCCGCACCGAGCGGCCGGTCGTTTTCATCCAGCAGCGGCACGCCGAAGTCGAGCAGGATCTTGTTGATCTCGCCCTGGTTCTCCTGAATCAGCTTGTTGAGCTGCCGCTTCCAGTTCTGGTCGACGGCGCGCACGCCCATGCCGATACGATACACCAGTTTTGGACCGGTGGTTTCCTTCACCAGCGGCGTCACGTGCAGCGAACCGACCTTCTTGGCGTAGTACCCTGCCATCGGTCCCCACAGCACGCCGGCGTCGATCTTACCGGCAGCGAGGTCGTCGATCATGGCCTGCGCCGAATTGTCGTAGCGTGTGTCGATCATCAACGGATAAGGTTTTGCATCGCCCATCAGGCCTGCGATGGCCATGTTGGTCGCCGGTGGCGTGCCGGCGACGATGCCGACGTGCTTGCCCTTCAACTTCGGGTCTTCGAGCGTGTCGACGTCCTCCAGCCCGCTGCCCGCTTTCGCAACCAGCGCGTACGATGTGCGATAATACGGATTGGTCCCCTGGACGAGATCGTCGCCTTGCGGGAAGCCCATGATGACGTCGCAGCGATGCGCACCCAGCGTCATGCGCACGAAGCCCGTGGCCTGCGGGAAGAAGACATAGTCGAGCTTCTTCTGAAGCTTGTCCGCGAACAGCTCGGCGAGCTTGTTCTCGATTCCCTCGCCCTTCTCGTTGGAGAATGGAAGGTTGCGCGGATCGGCGCAGACGCGCAGCACCTTGGGGTCGACCAGCTCGAACGAGAGGTCACCACTATCGGTCGTCTGCGCGCGGGCGACGTCGCCGATCGCACAAGATGCCGCCATCACACACAGTGAAAACAACCAGCGACGATGTCGTCCGACCTCCATCGCGCTTCCTCCTCATTTCATTCGAATGCTATCCATGCAACGCAGGACGCACCATGTTTGCCAAACCTTGCGTTGGCTTGTTGTGCTGCAGTGCAATGCGGCAAGCCCTGAACTGAGGCGGAAAAGTGTCGCATCTCACGTCAAAGATCGCAGCCCTGTCCCTGCTGGGACTCGCGACGGTAGCACGCGCCGGGGCGGCCGAATTGCCTGTGAGCGAAGTCGCACCGGGAATCTTCGTGCACTCCGGGACCATCGCCCTGATGACCCGCGAGAACGAGGGCGATATTGCCAATATCGGCTTCGTCGTCGGCGAGGATGCGGTGGCCGTGATCGATACCGGTGGCAGCCTTCGTGAAGGCGAGGCGCTGCTGGCCGCGGTGCGAGCCCGCACCAGCAAGCCGATCCGCTACGTCATCAACACCCACGGCCATCCCGACCACGTTTTCGGCAATGCGGCCTTCATCGCGGACGGAACCAGCTTCGTCGGCCACAGCAAGCTGCCGCAGGCGCTGGCGACGCGCGGGCCGTATTATCTTGATAGTTTCCGGCGCATCATGGGCGGCGAACTGATCGATCCCGTGAAGATCGTGCCGCCCACTGTGCTGGTTGAGGACGTCATGGCGCTCGATCTCGGATCGCGCCGGCTGACCTTGCGGGCATGGCCGGCCGCGCACAGCGACAATGACCTGACCGTGTTCGACGAGACGACCAAGACGCTGTTCGCAGGCGATCTGGTCTTTCTCCGCCACATTCCGGTGGTGGATGGCAGCATTCGCGGCTGGCTCGCCCTGCTGAAGGAGCTGGAGAGCGTTCCGGCGGCCCGCGTCGTTCCCGGTCACGGCCCTATGAGCGACTGGCCTGCAGCGCTATCAGATGAACGGCGCTATCTCTCGACACTGCTGTCGGACGTCCGTGCCTCGAACAAGAAGGGCGAGCCGATCCGAACCGCGGCGGAGAAGGCAGCGACCACGGAGCGGCCGGACTGGGAACTGTTCGACGACTACAACGCCCGCAACGCAACCGCAGCATTTTCGGAAATTGAATGGGAGTAGCGGACGCGCTACGTTGTCTCCGGGATCAGCTACGCTGACTCCGAGATCAGCTACGCTGACTCCGAGATAACTGCGTCGTCCGCACAGGACCATCATCATGGGCCATACGCTCCGCATCACCTTGATCGCCGCACTGGCCGGCATCGCCTTCGCGCTGCCGGCGAGCGCCGAAGAGGCCTACGATCCCTGGCCGGGCCTGGTGCAGGATATCTTCAGCAACCGTCCGATGAACGATGGCAACAATGTCATCGCCATCGAGATGCCCTATCGCGCCGAGGATGCCGCCATCGTGCCGGTGACCCTGCGCAGCAAGCTGTCGCCGGGCGATGCGCGCCGCATCCGATCGATCACGCTGGTGATCGACCGCAACCCAGCGCCAATGGCCGCGAAATTCGAGCTTGGCGCGGATGCCAATATCACCGAGATCTCCACGCGCGTGCGTGTCAACAATTACACCGACGTTCATGCGGTAGCGGAGCTCAGCGACGGCCAGCTCTACGTCTCAAAGACCTATGTGAAGGCGTCAGGCGGCTGCTCGGCGCCGGCGGGAAAGAACGCGCAAGAGGCCCAGAACCGCCTCGGCCAGATGCGCTACCGGCAATTCGCCCGCGAGGAAGCGCCGGCGAGCCGCATCCGTGAAGCGCAGATCATGATCGGCCATCCCAACAATTCCGGCCTGCAGATGGATCAAGTCACGCAACTCTATATTCCCGCCTTCTTCGTCAACCAGCTGAAGCTGACGCAGGACGACAGCCTTGTGCTGTCGATGGAAGGCGGCATCTCGATCTCGGAAGATCCCAACCTGCGCTTCACTTACGTGTCCAACGGCGCGAAGCGATTCCGCGCGGAGGCCAAGGACACGGATGGGCACATTTTCCGGAATGAGTGGGACGTGGAGAAGCCGGGGACGTAGGTCTCTATCTTCAGCTAGAAACACCTCACCTCAGCCTCAGCCTGCGCCCGCCGCAAATCATTCACGGCCGAATTCGCCTGCTCTGATGTCCGGAATTGGGTGCCGAGATTGCCCTGGACCTGGGACATGCTGAGCGCGGTCTCGGCGGTGACATAGCGCTCGTAAGAGACAATCGAGGCGACCACGTCGATCGAGCAGGAGCATTGCTCGATCGCCTGCCGCGTCTCGCCATTGGCTTTCATGCAGCCATAGACATATTCCGCGCGCGCCGACGTCGGATAATCATTGGGCTCCTCGGCCCGCGCCGCGTAGACGGTCGCCGCGAGCACGATCATAGCGGCGACAATCGGTCGTACCTGTCCCGCAAAACTCATGAGCGTCCTCCCACTGGTTGCGATGGAAGCTATGCTATGCGTATTGTCCTGAAAAGCACTCCCTTCGAGGAAATGGCTCACAAGGTGATCAGAGTTTTGGCACGAATATTGGCGCTCGCGATGATGCTGGCACTGACGCTGGGCACCTCGGCTCGTGCCGCGGACACCATCCGCCTGGCGGTGCAAAAGACCGGAACATTCTCCTGGGAACTGGCCACCATCCGCGAGGCCGGGCTCGACAAGGAGGCCAACCTGGCGCTGGAAGTCACCGAGCTTGCGAGCCCCGAGGCCGGCAAGATCGCGCTGCGCGCCGGCAATGCCGACATCATGTTGTCGGACTGGCTCTGGGTGTCGCGCGAGCGCGCGCTCGGCGCCAAGCTCACCTTCTATCCTTATTCCAGCGCGCTCGGCGCGGTGATGGTGCCCGCGGCCTCGCCGATCAAGACGCTTGCCGACCTGAAGGGCCGCAAGCTCGGCGTCGGCGGCGGCCCCATCGACAAGAGCTGGCTGCTGCTGCAGGCACGGATGAAGCAGGACGGCATCGACCTCAAATCGGATGCAACCATCGCCTATGGCGCTCCGCCCCTGATCGCCGCCAAGGCGCTCGACGGCGAGATGGATGCGAGCCTGAATTTCTGGAATTTCTGCGCCCAGCTCGAGGCCAAGGGTTTTCGGCGCCTCGCCGGCATCGAGGAGATTTTGCCGAAACTCGGTGCCAAGGGCGCGGTGTCCGCTGTCGGCTATGTCTTCGACGAGAGCTGGGCCGCGAGCCATCGCGACGCCGTGGCACGCTTCATCGCCATGACCCGCAAGGCCAAGCAGCTGCTGGTCACCTCGGATGCGGCCTGGGACAAGATCGCCCCGCTCACCGGCGCGAGCGATCCGGCCATGCTCAAAACCTACCGCGACCGCTATCGTGACGGCATTCCACGCCGGAACATCAACGATGAGGAAGCGGATGCGCGCGTGCTCTATCGCGTGCTGGCCGAGATCGGCGGCCGCGACCTGGTCGGTCCGGCGGCCGGGCTCGATCCCGGCACGTTCTATCACGCAGTGCCCGGAGACTGAGGTGCTGCGCCTTCTCTCCTTCGCCCTGTTTCTCGCGATCTGGTGGACCGCCGCGCTGTTCGTCGGCGGCGCAAAGCTGCCCTCCCCGTCCGCCGTGCTCGATGTCATTATCGCGGAAGCGTCAAGCGGCGCACTGTTCCTGCATCTCGGTGCGACATTGGCACGCGTCGCGCTGGCTTTCGTCCTGGCGATGTCGCTCGGCAGCGCCACCGGCTATCTGATGGGGCGGGTGAAGCTCGCCGACCGGCTCGGCGATCCCTGGCTGATCCTGCTGTTGAACCTGCCGGCGCTGGTGGTGATCGTGCTGGCCTATGTCTGGGCCGGGCTCACCGAGGCCGCGGCGATCGCGGCCATCGCCATCAACAAGCTGCCGACTGCGGTCGTTACCTTACGCGAGGGCACGCGCGCGCTCGACCGTTCGCTCGACGAGATGGCGAGCGTGTTTGCGATGCCGCGCTGGCGCGCATTCCGCCATGTCGTGCTGCCGCAGCTTGCGCCCTATATCGCGGCCTCCGCCCGCTCCGGCCTGTCGCTGGTGTGGAAGATCGTGCTGGTCGCCGAGCTGCTTGGACGGCCGAATGGCGTCGGCTTCGAGATCGGCGTCGCCTTCCAGCTGTTCGACACGCCGCGGCTGCTGGCCTATTCCCTGACCTTTGCCGCGGTCGTGCTCGTGATCGAGACGGCGCTGGTGCAGCCGTTCGAGGCCCGCGCAACGCGGTGGCGCCCCCGTGCGGCTTGAGGTCGAGATCACAGGCAAGACGTTCAAAAGCGCTGCGGGCGGAACGCAGGAGGTGCTGGCGCCGATGAAATTCGCGCTGCAGTCCGGCGAGGTCGGCGTGCTGATCGGCCCGTCCGGCTGCGGTAAAAGCACGATGCTACGCATCATCCTCGGGCTCGACCGTGACTTCGACGGCCATGTCGCGCGCCCACCGGAGGCGCGGATCGGCATGGTGTTCCAGGAACCGCGGCTGTTGCCGTGGCGCTCGGTCGAGCAGAATGTGCGGTTGGCGGCACCCGACGTGAGCGACGCAAAACTCGCCGAGCTTTTCAGGATTTTGGAGCTGGAGGCGCATCGCAGCCACTTCCCCGGCGAATTGTCGCTGGGGCTTGCCCGACGGGTTGCGCTGGCCCGCGCCTTTGCGGTCGAGCCCGACGTTCTGGTGCTCGATGAGCCCCTCGCCTCGCTCGACGACGCGCTGGCCGGCCGATTGCGCGACGAGATCGCGACGCTGGTCGCCAGCCGGCCCGTCACGACGCTGCTCGTGACGCACAGCCTGGACGATGCGGTGCGTCTCGGCGACCGCTTGTTCTTCCTGTCGCCCCGCCCGGCGCGCATTCTGGCCGAGGTCCCCATCGGCATCCCTCGCGAGGCACGCAGCGACGCCGCGATTGCCGCGATCAGGGCCGGGCTTGCGCGGCGAGCCCAGGATGAACAAGGCGGCGAACGCGCCGGGCGGGATGTCTCATAGGCAGCCGCACGGTCCGTATGCTAAACAGGCCGGCAGCGGAGCCTGACGATGAGACGAACCGTTGCTCTGACGACGCTTGGCTTCGCGCTCGTCGCGACCGTGGCGAGCGCCCAGGACATGATGCGTGACGTCGACCTCACCTCACCCGCCATGGTTTCCGCTGAAATGAGCCGGCAGGAGGTCGAGGCCGTGCTGGCCAAAGCGGGCGCCGGCGCGCCCGCGGACTTCACCGGCACGCGCTTGTCGGGGCTCGATCTCTCGGGGCTCGACCTTTCCAGGTCGGTGCTTCGCGCGGCACGGCTCAACAAGACAAAACTCAGCGGCGCCCGTCTTGATCGAGCGATCCTCGATCAGGCGTGGCTTCTCGACGCGGATCTCACGGGCGCGAGCCTGAAGGACGCCAACCTATTCGCCACGCAGATGGCGCGCGCCCACCTAGACGGCGCTGATCTGACCGGCGCGCACATCGCAGCCGACCTCAGCGGCGCAAGCCTGGTCGGCGCCTCGATCGCCGACGCGCATCTCGGCGCCGACATGCGCAACCAGTCGATGGGGCTGATGCGCGCCGTGCTGCGATCGGCCAATCTGGAA
Organism: Bradyrhizobium cytisi; assembly: GCF_008123515.1. GTDB lineage: Bacteria > Pseudomonadota > Alphaproteobacteria > Rhizobiales > Xanthobacteraceae > Bradyrhizobium > Bradyrhizobium cytisi. The sequence continues at coordinate 80,058 of NZ_VSSR01000081.1, read as the reverse complement.
CGGCTGAACGCGCGCAACGCCGACCTGTCGCGCGTCGATCTCGAGTTTGCCTCCCTCAGGGGAGCCGACCTGACCGGTGCGTCGCTCCGGAACGCCCAACTCGGCGGCGCCGACCTGACCGGGGCGACCGTCATCGATACCGATTTCGAGGGCGCCGATCTCGCCTCCGCCAGGCTGATTGCACCGATCGGCCTTGACCGCGCCAAAAATTTCGACAAGGCAAAGAACAGCGAGCGCCTGATCAGGCAATAGCGGCGGCGCTTTGGGAGGACGATTTGATGCGTTGGGGTCTGGTGTTGATCGCGTTGCTGGCGTTTGCCGACGAAGCCGCCGCGCAAAGCAAGGGCAAGGGCATCCGGCTCTGGAATCTGACCACGGAGACCATTTCCGGCTTCCAGCTCTCGCCGGCCGGCAAGACCGAATGGGGCCCGAACCAGACCTTGAACGACAAGGACAAGGAGGTCGACCACGACGAGCGGCTGCGCATCACCGGCGTCGAGCCCGGCCACTACGACGCCAAGGTCAGCTACCCCAATTCACGGCAATGCATCGTCCGCGACATCGAGATCAAGGCCGACGCGGTGTTCTCGATCGCCGACAAGGATTTGAAGGACTGCACGAAGTAGCGCGGCAACTTACGCCTTGTCGCTCGAGTGCGGATATTCGCAGCGCCAGCGCACCGCCTGCCACTTCGGATGCTCGCCGACCCATTGCGCGATATAGGGCGGCGCGGCCATCGCGCATTGCGTCGGCGACCCCGCATAATTGAACACAATATGCTGCTCCTCGCAGGTCGCAGGCGAGAGCACCGCACACACAGTCACCACCAGGTCGATCGGATTCATGCCGGGATCCTCGCGCGGAAGCAGTTCAGGCTAACACAAAGGGATACGTTCCAAGGAGCCGGAAGTTTCAATCCGGCGTGAGAAGTAGGCGGGAACCGCTTTGCTAGAAGTTAATCCCGAACACCAGCCTTGCCTGATGCCGCTCGAAATTGACGAGGTCGAGATTGGCTCCCGCTCCGGCCGGACAGCCCCAGGCCTGCATGCTCCAGCTTAGGGTGAGCCGCGATTGCTCGGAGAGCTGGAAGTAGGCGGTCGGTCCGACGAACAGCGCCTGGCCCGAGAACCCGCCGAGGCCGATGCCCTCATACTGGCGGAAGTAGCGCAGCTCGCCGCCGAGCAGGACATTGGGGCGCACGCGCACCATGCCGGCAAAGGCCGCGCCGATGGTGGAGCTCTTCTCGGACAGCCCGCTCACCTCGAAGCGCGTCCATTCCGGCTGGTAGATCAAATTGAGCGCGCCGATCGCAAAATTCGGGATCAGCTCGCGATCGAAGGCGAGCGTGAAGGCAGTGCCGTACATCCGTCCCTTGGCGCCGCTGACTTCATCGATGCGATCGCCATGGGTCTCGGTGGCGATCGTCATCCCGAACGGGGCCCTCTCGCGGTCGAGCAGGCGATAACGCAGGTCGAGCGAGAGGCCCTGGAAATTGAACTGGCGGCGGTCGTCGATATCAGGGACGCCGGTGATGTCATGCAGCGTGGCGGTGCCGCCGACCTCGATACGAAAATTCGGCAGCGGCACGATTTCGATCTCGACCTCATGGCCAAGGGCGCGATAGCTGCCACCGCCTTTGCCGAAGCGTCCCGTCGTCTCGGTCTGAAATTCGCGCTCGCCGGGATTGCCGACATCGCTGCCGATCATGAAGCCGAAGATATGCTCGGTGTCGAAGCCCTCTTCGGCCCTGGCGCACATTGGCACGAGCGTGAGCGTACACGCGACCGCCGTCCAGATTGTGTGGGCTCCAATGCGCATCACGAACACTACCACGGCTTCGACGGCATCCGCCATCAAAGCCGCGGCAGGTCGTCAGTCTTACTTGCGCGCAGCGCAGGCGTACATGTTGATTTCCATGCCGACCGGCACTTCCACGATCTTCGGAGCTTTCCAAGCCATTCGGGTCTCCCCAAGTATTGAGCGCGACATCGCGCCGGGCAAAACCTAGGGCTGCCTCAGCAACTGCGCAAGTCTGGAATCGGACCACGAGCACAGCGAACTTTCGCGTCACACGCGTACAGTTCACTCTCGGGCAAACCGCCTTCGCTCCCAGTCAAGCGCTTCTGTTCTCAACGCAATAGCCGCAGCAGTGCGCGACCCGCACGCGAGTTCAGCTCCTTTGCATCCAGCGTCCCATCCTTGTCGGGATTCGCCGCGTTGAAGCGCTGCTCCACCACGGCAAGATATTCGTCGAGCGTCAGCGTCCCGTCGTGATCGGGGTCGGCGGCGGCGAGTTCTTTCGCCGTTAACCGTCCGCGCAACTCACGCACGTCGAGCGTCCCGTCATGGTCGCGATCAAGCTTTGCGAACAGCGCGGCAGCCGCCTTCTTCACCTCGGCCAAGTCGAGCGTGCCGTCATTGTCGGTGTCGAACATTTTGACCGCGCCGCCGGATGCCGACCAGGCCGGACCGGAGACCACAGCGAGCGTGAGCGCAAGCGCAACTGAGCGACGCGATATCATTTGGATCTCCCTGACCATAGGCCCCGATTCGCCGGGGATAGCGACAAGATAAGTCCGCAAGCCAGCCCCGGTTCAAGCCGAATTGCGATGCTTCGCCCGGGATGGAAACGGGTTGGGCCAAAATTCTCGCGCTGCGCCAATCTTCGCGCCGTGGAAATTGGTGCAGCGCATCCGCGCAAGACGCGCAACATTTCTCGAGGATTGGCGCATCAAGCCTAGCATCTGGCGTCTAACATATCGGCAGCGTGCTTTCGACTTTCGTATTGACGGGTTTTGCTTTCGGGCGGAGTGTTGCAATCGCAGCGTCAAAAGGCGCGCATATTGGGAGGAACGGATGAAACGCTTTGCGATGGCCGCGAGCCTCGTCATATCCGCATGCTCGGTTGCGAGCGCACAGACGACCGATCAACTGGTCAAAGGCGCAACCGATACGTCGAACGTTCTCAATTACGGGATGGGCTACAATCTCCAGCGCTTTTCGACGCTGAACCAGATCAACAAGGATACCGTCAAGAACCTCGTCCCGGTTTGGAATTATTCCTTTAATGATGATCGCAGCGAGGAATCGCAGCCGCTGGTGTACCAGGGCGTGATCTACGTGACCTCTCACAACGCGACCATGGCGGTCGACGCCAAGACCGGCAAGCAGATCTGGAAATCCAAGATCGAATATCCGGCCGAGACACCGCGCATCGTCTGCTGCGGCATCATCAACCGCGGTGCCGCGCTGTTCGACGGCAAGCTGTTCCGCACCACGCTCGACGCCAACGTGATCGCTATCGACGCCAAGGACGGCAAGGAGCTGTGGCGGCAGAAGGCGGCCGACATCAAGGAAGGCTATTCGATGACGGTGGCCCCGCTGGTCGCCGACGGCGTCGTCATCACCGGCATCTCCGGGGCCGAATTCGGCACCCGCGGCTTCATCGATGGCTGGGATCCGGCAACGGGCAAGCATCTCTGGCGCACCCATTCGGTCCCCTCGCCGGACGAGCCCGGCGGCGACACCTGGAAGGGCGACACCTGGAAGCTCGGCGGCGGCTCGACCTGGATCACGGGCTCCTATGATCCCGAGCTGAACACGGTCTATTGGGGCATCGGCAATCCCGGCCCGTTCAACGCGGCTGTGCGCCCCGGCGACAATCTCTACACCTGCTCCGTGCTGGCGATGGATCCAAAGACCGGCAAGATCAAGTGGCACTACCAGTTCTCGCCGAACAATCCGTTCGACTATGACTCGGTGGCCGAGATGGTCCTCGCCGACATGAACGTCGAGGGCAAGCCGACCAAGGTGCTGATGGATGCCAACCGCAACGGCTTCTTCTACGTGCTCGACCGCACCAACGGAAAGGTGCTCGCGGCCAATCCTTACGTGAAGGTGAATTGGGCAACCGGCGTCGACCTGAAGACCGGCCGTCCGATCGAGACCGACGTCGTCAAGGATGCGCGCGAGGGCAAGAAGGTCGTCGTCTATCCGTCGATCCTCGGCGGCAAGAACTGGGAGCCGATGTCGTTCAACCCGCAGACCGGATTGGCCTACGCCAACACGCTCGCCTTCGGCGGCAGGTACAAGTCGGAGCCGGCCACCTTCAAGCAGGGTGAATGGTATCTCGGCATGGACCTGACCGATCCCTGGGAATGGGGTGACGGCGCGCGCGGCCATCTGAAGGCGATCGATCCGATGACCGGCAAGGCGAAGTGGGAGGCGGCAAGTGACATCCCGCGCTTCTCCGGCGTGCTGTCGACCGCGGGCGGCGTCGTGTTCACGGGCGCGCTGACCGGCGAGTTCGAGGCCTTCGACGCCGACACCGGCAAGAAGCTCTGGCAGTTCCAGACCGGCTCCGGCATCGAGGGACAGCCGGTGACCTGGCAGCAGGACGGCGTGCAGTACATCGCCGTCACGAGCGGCTATGGCGGCGTCTACTCGCTGTTCTCCGGCGACGAGCGGCTGGCCAAGGTGCCGCCCGGCGGCTCGCTGTGGGTCTTTGCGGTGAAGCAGTAACGGCAAGAGACGTTGAGAGACAAGAGACGTTGAGAGACATGGCTCACAAGGCGGTGGCGATCCTTGCCACCGTCGCAGTGCTGACGGTCGCGCTTGCGGCGACCGTTCGTGCCGCGGACGATTCGAACGGCAATCCGCTGCAAGCGCAGATCGACCACGGCAAGTCGACCTATGCCGAAAAATGCTCGCACTGCCACGGCCCCAACATGATGAACTCCGGCACCATCACGCCGGACCTGCGCGCCTTTCCCGACGACAGGACGCGCTTCGTCACCACCGTGAAGAACGGCAAGAACAACAAGATGCCGCCATGGGGCGACATTTTGAACGACGACGAGATCGGAAATCTCTGGGCCTTCATCTCCAGCCGGAGGAAGCCATGACAGGCCGGCTGGCAGCGCTCGGTCTCGCCATCATGCTTGCGGCTCCGGCAATGGCGTGGGCGGCAGATCCCCTCGGCATCTGTCTCGACGAGGACCGCCCGCCGCTCTCCGCGCATCACCGCGGCAAGCCGGACTCGGGCTTCGACGTGCTGCTGGCGCAGGCGCTCGCGGAGGGGCTGGGACGCCCGCTCAGGATCCAGTGGTTCGAGAGCAAGCTGGATGAGGATTCGAGTCCGCAGCTCGAGGCCAATGCGCTGCTGTCCGACGGCCGCTGCTCGCTGGTTGGCGGCTACGCGCTGACGACGGATTCCCTCGTCAAACCCGGCCTGAAGACAGCGCGCTTGCCGGATTTCGCCGGCGCCACGCGCGATGACCGGCGCCGCCGCGTTGCGCTCGGCGTGCTCGCCCCGAGCCGGCCTTACGTCTATTCGCCGATGACGGTGGTGCTCGGGCCGAAGGCGCGCGACCGCAAGATCAGCGATATCGGCGACCTCGCCGGCCTGCGCCTCGCGATCGAAAGCGGATCCCTGGGCGACGCCATCCTCATGACCTTCGACAGGGGGCGGTTAGTCGACAACATCACCCATCTCGTGCCCGCCCGCGACGACCTCCTGGGCGCGCTCGATCGCGGCGATTATGATGCGACCCTGATCGATCTCGCGCGCTACGACGCCCATCGCGACGCGCATCCCGACACCGCGATATCAGCCTCCGGCTATTATTATCCGATCGGGGCCAATCGCGGCTATGTCGGGCTTGGCAGCGATCCGGCCTTGATCGAGGCCGTCAACAAAGCGCTGACGGATCTTGCGGCCGAGGGCAAGATCGCCGAATTCGGCAAGCAAGCCGGCCTGACCTATCTGCCGCCGCGCGAGCCGGCGATCCTCGGCGACGTCTGGACGAAGATCATGCAGCGGTGAGCCGAGAACGCCCGCCGCAACCCGTCCGCTGGCCTAGCGGCACCGGCCGCCCTATGATGCCGCCGGAAGCCCTTGCCGTCCCGAACGAGAAAGGCAGCCCTCATGAGACCTGATGCCGTCGCCGTTGCCGCCCTGGTCATCCTGCTTTTCCCGATGGGCTATTTCCTGCTTGCGTCGCCCGCTTTCCTGCTGGTGAAGCTCGACATCCCGCCCGTCACGCAGCTATTGCGCGGGATGTTCAACATCCAGTTCAGGATGGTGAGCGTCGCCGGCGTGATCGGGACAGTAGCTTTCATCTTCGCCGGACGACCGCTGTTCGCGGCAGGCGTCGGCCTGATAGCGGTCGTCGCGATCTGGGGCCGCCCGTGGTTCATGCAACAGATAGACGACCAGCTTAGTGCCAGAGATGCGGGCGATGCGGACGCGGTGCGCCAGCTGCGTCATTTGCATTGGAAAGCAATGCTGTGCAACGCGGCGCTGGTCGCCGCTCTCGTGGCCAGCATTCCCTACGTCGCCATATCGGCGTGAGCTATCGCGTGTCCAGCAAGCCGCTACGAGCAGCAGCGTGAGGCGCGCTTAATTCTGATCCACGGCAACAGCGCCCTGTTGCCCCTTGTGGATCGAGGACGGCACCACACCGAAATATTTCCGGAACACGCGGCTGAAATGCGATGAGCTGGAGAAGCCCCACGAGAACGCGACGTCGGTGATGGTCTTGCCGCCGTGAGCTTCGAGCTCCTGGCGGCAGTTCTGGAGGCGCGCCTGCCAGATGTAATCGCTCACCGTGGTGCCACGCTCTGAGAACAGCATGTGCAGATAGCGCTTGGAGCAGCCGAGCTCGGCGGAGATCTGGTCGATGCACAGATCGGGATCGCGCAGGTGCTCGCGGATGAAAAATTGGGCACGCACATACATCGCCTCGGGCCCGACCCGATCGAACATCGTGTCGGCTTCGCGCAGCGGCAGCAGCAGCAGGTCGATCAGCGAATCGGCAACACCGACCGCGCTGTTGGCCGACAGCTTCGCCGCCTCGTCGAACGTGGCATGGACGAAATCATGGGCGATCCGTCCTGTCCCCGTCTTCGCCGACAGCTTGCAGGCCGGCATGCGCTGCGACGGGAAGCCGCGATCGCGCAGCAGCGCCTTCGGCACGATCACCACGTCGTGGCGCGTGAAGGCGGGACTGACGATCAGATGCGGACATGAGACGTCATAGGCGATGATGTCGCCCGGGTTCAGCTCGATGTGGCGGCCTTCCTGCTCGAAATAGGACACACCATATGTCTGGAAGTGAATTTTGATGTAGGGGTGCTCATTGGCCTTGGCGCGCGCCAGCGTGTGCGCGATGCGATGCTGGCTGACCTCGATCTGACAGAGCTTCAGGCGCGAGACGCTGGTGTAGTCGATGCGTCCCTCGAGCGAGGTTGCTTCCAGCGGATCGACATCGAAGTGCCCGCACAGACTCGTCAGCCCGTCGATCCAGCTCTGGATCTGTCGCTTCGGCGTCAGTCCGGTCGTCGAGAGCGTGTGAATTGTGTCGGACATTAATCCAGTCACTGGTGATACCCGGAGATCCGACGCGAATCGCGGCCAGCGCCTGCTGGAGCCCTCAGCCTTGATTGCGTGACGTTTACCTCAACTTTGGGCGGTCTTTGAAACGAGCGCCATCGTTCCTTTGCCGCCCTTGAAAGTTAATCCTCCGCCTTAGTTGCAACGCCGTCAAGCGGAACCTGAGCGTTGGCGCGCGGCGCCAAGCCGCGCGGAAGCCGCTGAATTCGCTACTGCAAAATCAAAAACTTTGCCTCCGTGCGCTGTCGAGCAAAGCGGCTTCTCTCTTGGGCAAGTTTCCCGATAGCGAAGTCGTTAGGAATTACGGCAGGAACAAAAAAAACGGGCCGCTCCTGCACGCGGACCTGTAGCTCTCATCCTGAGGAGGAAACAGCCCAGCATCGTTTCTGGTCCCCAACGTGACCGCCCCTGCACGAGCAGACGCCGGACGAAAAGCCCGGTGATTAAGCAATGCTTCGGAAACAATAAAACGCGACCAACGGAGGAATGACTATGCGCAAGGTGCTACTGGCGACCTTTCTTGGCTCCGCAGCGGCTCTCGCCGTCGGCGGCGCCTCTGCCAATGACGAGCTGAACAAGATGTCGCAGAACCCGAAAGATTGGGTGATGCCGACGGGCGACTATGCCAATACCCGCTACTCCAAGCTCAACCAGATCAACGCACAAAATGTCGGCAAGCTCCAGGTCGCCTGGACCTTCTCGACCGGCGTGCTGCGCGGCCACGAAGGTGGCCCGCTGGTCATCGGCAACATGATGTACGTCCATACGCCGTTCCCGAACAAGGTCTACGCCATTGACCTTTCGCAGGAGAACAAGATCGTCTGGAAGTACGAGCCAAAGCAGGATCCGAACGTCATCCCGGTGATGTGCTGCGATACGGTTAACCGCGGCCTGTCTTACGGTGACGGCAAGATCTTCCTGCATCAGGCCGACACAACCTTGGTTGCGCTCGACGCCAAGTCCGGTCAAGTTGCATGGACCGCCAAGAACGGCGATCCCAGCAAGGGCGAGACCGGCACCTCCGCGCCGATGGTCATCAAGGACAAGGTGCTGGTCGGCATCTCCGGCGGTGAGTTCGGCGTTCAGGCCCACATGACCGCCTACGACATCAAGACCGGCAAGGTCGCCTGGCGCGGCTATTCGGAAGGGCCGGACGACCAGATCCTGGTTGACGACAAAACCACCGCACTCGGCAAGCCGGTCGGCAAGGACTCCAGCCTGAAGACGTGGCAAGGCGATCAGTGGAAGATCGGCGGCGGCGCGACCTGGGGCTGGATCTCCTACGATCCCGAGCTGAACCTCGTCTATTACGGATCGGGCAACCCCTCGACTTGGAATCCGAAGCAGCGTCCCGGCGACAACAAATGGTCGATGACGATCTGGGCACGTAACCCGGACACCGGTGTGGCCAAGTGGGTCTACCAGATGACGCCCCATGACGAATGGGACTATGACGGCGTCAACGAGATGATCCTCTCGGATCAGTCGATCAACGGCCAGCCGCGCAAGCTGCTGACGCATTTCGATCGCAACGGTCTCGGCTACACGCTCGATCGCACCAACGGCGAACTGCTGGTCGCCGAGAAGTACGACCCGAAGGTGAACTGGACCTCCGGCGTCGACATGGACAAGAACTCCGCCACCTATGGCCGTCCGAAGGTGCTCGACGCAGCTTCGACCGACAAGGCCGGCGAAGATCACAACGTGAAGGGCATCTGCCCGGCGGCGCTCGGCACCAAGGACGAGCAGCCGGCGGCCTACTCGCCCGACACGCAGCTGTTCTATGTTCCGACCAACCACGTCTGCATGGACTACGAGCCGTTCAAGGTCAGCTACACCGCGGGCCAGCCCTATGTGGGCGCGACGCTCTCGATGTATCCGCCGCCAGGTGAAACCAATATGGGTAACTTCATCGCCTGGGACGGCAAGACTGGCAAGATCGTCTGGTCGAACAAGGAGCAGTTCTCGGTCTGGTCGGGTGCGCTCGCAACCGCCGGCGGGGTGGTGTTCTACGGCACGCTCGAAGGCTACCTGAAGGCAGTCGACGCCAAGACCGGCAAGGAGCTCTACAAGTTCAAGACTCCCTCCGGCATCATCGGCAACGTCACCACCTACGAGAACGGCGGCAAGCAGTATGTCGCAGTGCTCTCCGGCGTGGGCGGCTGGGCCGGCATCGGTCTGGCAGCTGGCCTGACCGATCCGACCGCAGGTCTCGGCGCGGTCGGTGGCTACGCGGCGCTCAGCAACTACACGGCACTCGGCGGCACGCTGACGGTGTTCTCGCTGCCGGCGAACTAGCCTCACCTCCGTATCGCTCCGGCGCGTGGATCAACTCCACGCGCCGGCTCGTCTCCACCGAACGCCTTCGAGGAACACCTTTTGCGTAAAATCTGCTCTGTCATTGCTGCGATGATCTTCGTTGCGTCCGGAGGAATTGCTGTCGCGGACGGCTCGGGCGACCCGACCGCCGTCAAGCAGAACGAAACTGGCGAATGGCTCGATAAGGAGGGTAACCCGACCTACAAGATCAACGGCGACTCCGTCGACTGGTACACCTATTCCGGATACCGCCGCTATCACTCGGACTGCCATGTGTGTCATGGCCCGGACGGCATGGGCTCGACCTATGCGCCCGCACTGAAGGATTCGCTCAAGACGATGAACTATGCCGATTTTCTCGGCGTCGTCGCCTCGGGCCGCAAGAACATCTCCACCGCCGCAGAGAACGTGATGCCGGCCTTCGGAGATAACCCGAACGTCGCCTGCTACATGGACGATCTCTACGTCTATCTGCGCGCCCGCTCCGACGAGGCCTGGGGCCGCGCCCGTCCCGGCAAGCATGAGGACAAGAACGACGCCTATACCAAGACTGAAGACTCATGCATGGGCAAGAAGTGAACGTTTGCAGCCCGGCCGAGGCTTAAGTCTTGGCATCCTGCGAGAATTTGAGGAGTTACCGATGAAGACACGTGCCGCTGTCGCTTTTGAAGCCAAAAAACCGCTCGAGATCGTCGAAGTCGATCTGGAAGGGCCGAAGGCCGGCGAGGTCCTGGTCGAGATCAAGGCGACGGGCATCTGCCATACCGACGCCTACACGCTCGACGGTCTCGACAGCGAAGGAATCTTCCCGTCGATCCTCGGCCACGAGGGCGCCGGCATCATCCGCGAGATCGGCGTGGGCGTGACCTCGGTGAAGGCCGGCGATCACGTCATTCCGCTCTACACGCCGGAATGCCGTCAGTGCAAAAGCTGTCTGAGCCAGAAGACCAATCTCTGCACCGCGATCCGCGCGACGCAGGGCAAGGGCGTGATGCCTGACGGCACCAGCCGCTTCTCCTACAAGGGCAAGCCGATCTACCACTATATGGGCTGCTCGACCTTTTCCAACTTCACCGTACTGCCCGAGATCGCGGTGGCGAAGATCCGCGAGGACGCCCCCTTCGACAAGAGCTGCTATATCGGCTGCGGCGTCACCACCGGCGTCGGCGCCGTCGTCAACACCGCGAAGGTCGAGCCGGGCTCCAACGTCGTCGTGTTCGGCCTCGGCGGAATCGGGTTGAACGTGATCCAGGGCGCCAAGATGGCCGGCGCCGACAAGATCATCGGCGTCGACGTCAACGACTCCAAGGAGGAATGGGGCCGCCGGTTTGGCATGACCCACTTCGTCAACCCCAAGAAGATCACCGGCGACATCGTCCCGCATCTGGTGACCCTGACCGACGGCGGTGCCGACTACACCTTCGACTGCACCGGCAACACCACGGTGATGCGCCAGGCGCTGGAAGCCTGCCATCGCGGCTGGGGTACATCGATCATCATCGGCGTGGCCGAAGCCGGCAAGGAGATCGCAACCCGCCCATTCCAGCTCGTCACCGGCCGCAACTGGCGCGGCACCGCCTTCGGCGGCGCCCGCGGCCGCACCGACGTGCCGAAGATCGTCGACTGGTACATGAACGGAAAGATCCAGATCGATCCAATGATCACCCACACGCTCAAGCTCGAAGACATCAACAAGGGCTTCGACCTGATGCACGAGGGTAAATCAATTCGTTCAGTCGTCGTGTTCTAGCTCGCAAGCGTCACCCCCAAGGAGGATCGACCCATGACTGCACTCCATCCCTCGATCGACAACGGTATCAAGCAAGGCACAGGCCACTTCGCCGGCGGCACGCTCGCCTGCAAATGCAAAGACCACCAGGTCAAGGTCGGCGTGAAGGGCGACGTCGCCCACAACCACGCCTGCGGCTGCACCAAGTGCTGGAAGCCGGCGGGTGCGACCTTCTCGGTCGTGGCCGTGGTACCGCGTCAGAACGTCACCGTGCTCGAGAACGGCGACAAGCTCCAGATCGTCGATCCCTCGGCGGCGATTCAGCGTCACGCCTGCAAAGCGTGCGGCACGCATATGTTCGGCCGCATCGAGAATAAGAACCATCCGTTCTACGGGCTCGACTTTATCCATCCGGAGCTGTTCCAGGAGCAGGGCTCGCAGGCGCCGCAATTCGCCGCCTTCGTCTCCTCGGTGATCGAGTCCGGCGTCAAGCCGGAGCAGATGGCCGGCATCCGTTCGCGGCTGAAGGAAATTGGGCTCGAGCCCTATGACTGCCTGTCGCCAGCGCTGATGGATGCGATCGCGACCCACACGGCGAAGGCCAAGGCCGCCTGACAAGGCTGCCAGAACCTTGTCCGTCCCCTCGCTGGTCCCCAGAGAGGGGACGGACAGCTCTCGAATGGTTTGCGGCGAGCTTGCCGCCAGTGCACTTTGCGTATGCGAGCGCGTTCCGCTCCCTCAGTCCTGGTCTCTGAATGACTGCGCAGTGCCGCCCTCTTCCTGCTTGAAGTCAGCGTCCCTGCGATTCTCCCTCCCTCGACTGAGGCATACTGCTTCGTCCGCGCAGTCCCTCTGGCGGACGAAGCTTTTTTCACCGCGCCTCAGATTCCGTGATTGTGCGACGCGCGACCTGTTGCCGCGCCCTGCTTTTGACAAACCCCGGATGCAATCTGTTCACGTCGAGAACACCCGGCTGTGAATGCCGGTCCGGCGCGATCTCTGCTACGGTCGCGCCGTCACGATGCCGCGCGAGCTCAATCAATCAAGAACAAAACGGGAGGTATCGAGCACATCCGGACATTGCGATTCGTATTCCAGCTTCATGCCGGGATTTGCCCGCGCAAGACAACCGGCTGGAGTGCGGTTGCGACAGCGCACGGACCATTGTGCCGACAGACATCGGCCAGTCCAACATCGGCAAAGCTTATGAAGAGCGAGGGACGATCATGATCAAGGTGAAGATCAACGGCCAGGAACAGAGCTGGGACGGCGACCCGGATCTCCCGCTACTCTGGTTCCTGCGCGACGAAGCCGGGCTGACCGGCACCAAATTCGGATGTGGCCAGGCCCTGTGCGGCGCCTGCACCGTCATCATCGACAAGGAGGCGGTCCGCTCCTGCATCACCTCGATCAACGACGTGGCGGGGCGCGAAGTCACCACGATCGAGGGGCTGCATCCGGATGGCGATCATCCCGTCCAGAAGGCCTGGCGCGAGGTCAATGTTCCCCAATGCGGCTTCTGCCAGGCCGGCCAGATCATGCAGGCGGCTGCGCTGCTGATGGAGAACCCCAAGCCGTCGCATGACCAGATCCGCGAGGCGATGTCCGGCAACATCTGCCGCTGCGGCTGCTACCAGCGCATCGAGAACGCCGTCCACCTCGCATCAACGGGAGTGTGACATGAATTTCATCGACAATCCGCGGAAGCTTCGTGGCTTCGAAAAGAATCTGAAGGTCGAGAAGATTTCGCGCCGCAGCATCCTGAAGGGGCTCGGCGTCACCGGCGGCTTCGTGCTCGCCGCACCCGTGATGACGCGCCGGGCCTTCGCCTATGAAACCGGCGCCGGCAAGATGCCGCATGGCGTCGTGGTCGATCCGCGCGTGTTCGTCGCGGTCGCGCCTGATGGCACCGTCACCATCCTCGCCCACCGCGCCGAGATGGGCACCGGCGTGCGTACCAGCCTGCCGCTGATCGTGGCCGAGGAGATGGAGGCCGACTGGTCCAAGGTCAAGGTGCAGCAGGCCCATGGTGACGAGGGCAAGTTCGGCAACCAGGACACCGACGGCTCGCGCAGCACGCGGCATTATCTCATCCCGATGCGCCAGATCGGCGCCTCCGCCCGTACCATGCTGGAGCAGGCCGCGGCAAAGCGCTGGGGCGTGCCGGCGACGGAAGTGAAGGCAGTCAATCACGAGGTCGTCCACAGCGCCAGCGGCCGCAAGCTCGGCTTCGGCGAGCTCGCAGCCGACGCCGCCAAGGAATCGGTGCCGAGCATCGAAGGCCTCAAGCTGAAAGACCCCAAGGACTTCCGCTATCTCGGCAAAGGCCAGGTCAGCATCGTCGATCTCCACGACATCACCACCGGCAAGGCGGGTTACGGCGCGGACGTGCGCCTGCCGGGCATGAAGTATGCTGTGATCGCGCGGCCGCCAGTGACCGGCGGCAAGCTGGTCTCGTTCGACCCGGCTGAAGCGATGAAAATCTCCGGCGTCGAGAAGGTGATGCAGGTTCGCGGCTGGCCGTGGCCGTCGAAATTCCAGCCGCTCGGCGGCGTCGCGGTGATCGCGCGCAACACCGGCGCTGCGATCAAGGGCCGCGACGCGCTGAAGCTCGTCTGGGACGACGGCGCCAACGGCAAATACGACTCGGTTGCCTATCGCAAGGAGCTCGAGGAGGCCTCGCGCAAGCCGGGCCTCGTCGTGCGCCAGGAGGGCGACGCGGACGCCGCGCTGAAGGCGGCGGACAAGGTCGTGATCGGCGAATATTACCTGCCGCATCTCGCCCATGTCAGCATGGAGCCGCCGGTCGCGGTCGCCGACGTCAAGGGCGACAAGGCGGAGATCTGGGCGCCGGTGCAGAGCCCCGGCGGCACGCGCGAGGACGTCGCCAAGACGCTCGGCATCCCCGAGGGCAATGTCACCGTTAATGTCACGCTGCTCGGCGGCGGTTTCGGCCGCAAGTCGAAATGCGACTTTGCGCTCGAGGCGGCGCTGCTGTCGAAGGAGCTCGGCACGCCGGTCAAGGTGCAGTGGACGCGCGAGGACGACCTCCACCACGACTTCCTGCACACCGTCTCGGTGGAGCGGATCGAGGCGGGGCTGGACAAGGACGGCAAGGTGATCGCCTGGCGCCACCGCAGCGTGGCGCCGACCATCGCCTCGACCTTCGCTGCCGGTGCCAAGCATGCGGCGTCCTTCGAGCTCGGCATGGGCCTCGTCGACATGCCGTTCGAGATCGCCAATATCAGTTGCGAGAACCCGGAGGCAGCCGCATTCACCCGCATCGGCTGGTTCCGCTCGGTCTCGAACATCCCGCGCGCCTTCGCGGTGCAGTCGATGGTCGGCGAGATCGCAAATGCGACCGGACGCGACCAGAAGGAGACGCTGCTCGCACTGATCGGCACACCACGCATCGTCAAGCCCGCCGTCAAGGACATGTGGAACTACGGCGAGCCCTATGACAGCTACCCGATCGACACCGCGCGCCTGCGCAAGGTGGTCGAGCTGGTCGCCGAGAAGGGTGAATGGGGCCGACAGGTCCCGAAGGGCCACGGCCTCGGCATCGCCGTGCACCGCAGCTTCGTCAGCTACATTGCGACCATTGTCGAAGTCGCTGTCGACGACAAGGGCAAGCTGACGGTGCCGCGGGTCGATACCGCGATCGACTGCGGCACCTATGTCAACCCGGAGCGCATCGCCTCGCAGATCGAAGGCGCCGCGATCATGGGCCTGAGTCTCGCCAAATATGGCGCGGTCACTTTCAAGGACGGCAAGGTGGAGCAGAAGAACTTTGACGACTTCCAGGTCATCAGGATGGACGAATCTCCCGTGGTGACCAATGTCTACATCGTCCCGCCCGGACCCGACACGCCGCCGAGCGGCGTCGGCGAGCCCGGCGTGCCGCCGTTCGCCCCTGCACTGATGAACGCGATCTTCGCCGCGACCGGAAAGCGCATCCGCGCATTGCCGATCGGCAAGCAATTGGAGGCTTGACGGAACAGACGCGGCCTCACGCCGTTTCCATCGATCTGACTGGAGCAGATCGATGACAGACATTCCAAGGGCGCTCGCAGTCTCGCTGCTGTCGAGCGCCTTTCTTTTGACGAATGCAGCCGCGTTCGCCCAGAGCACCGCCACGCCGCCGAGCACGGCGACGCGCCCCACCGCGCCGGAGCAAAACTCGCTTCCCAACGCCAGCGCGCCGCCCGCCTCGACCACCCAGACAACGGGGCAAAGCAGCGCCGATCCGAAGGTTCAGGAGATGAACCAGAAGGAGAAGGACAAGGTGGATCGCCAGGGGAAGTAGCGACGTTCACACACGCAAAATGCGGCGGACGTTGCCGTCCGCCGCATTTGCCCCCACTCGCTCCGCCGTCTTCGATCCGCCTGCGGAGCTTATTTCTTCAGTGCGAACACCCAGATCACGCCGCCTTGCGGCACGTTGGACTCGATGCCGATATTGTTGGTCGCGAGCGCGTCCTGGATGCGCTGCGCGTCCACGCCCCAGCCCGACTGGATCGCGATGTATTGCGTGCCGTCGATCTCATAGGACATCGGCATGCCCATGATGCCGGAGTTGGTCTTCTGCTCCCACAACTGCTCGCCGGTCTTGGCGTTGAAGGCGCGGAAGTTGCGGTCGTTGGTGCCGCCGGCGAAGACGAGATCGCCCGCGGTTGCCGTGACCGAACCGAACATCTGCGATTTCGGGAAGTTGTGCTGCCACACCTTCTTGCCGGTCGCGGGATCCCAGGCCTGGATCTCGCCGAAATGATCGGCGCCCGGCTTGGTCTTCAGGCCGATATCCTCCGGCTTGGTGCCGAGCCAGAGCTCCCCTGGCTTGAGCGCGATCTTCTCGCCGGTGAAGCCGCCGCAGAAATTCTCGTTGGCGGGAACATAGACGAGGCCGGTCTTCTGGCTGTAGGCCGCCGACGGCCAGTCCTTGCCGCCCCACAGTGACGGACAGAACTCGACGCGCTTGCCGACCACCGGCTTGTGCGCGGGATCGAGGATCGGCTTGCCGTTCTCGTCGATGCCCTTCCAGACGTCGGTCGAGACGAACGGCCAGCCGGCAACGTAGTTGATCTTGGTCGGTGTGCGCTCGAGCACCCAGAAGATTGCGTCGCGGCCCGGATGAACCAGGCTCTTGATGCTGCGGCCGTCACGCTGCAGGTCGATCAGCATCGGCGCATCGACCTCGTCCCAGTCCCAGGAATCGTTCTGGTGGTACTGGTGATAGGTCTTGATCTTGCCGTTGCCGGGATCGAGCGCAAGCACCGACGAGGTGTAGAGATTGTCGCCGGGATGCATCTCGCCGGGCCACGGCGCGGCGTTGCCGACGCCCCAATAGACCGTCTTGGTCTCCTTGTCGTAGGTCCCGGTCATCCAGGCCGAGCCGCCGCCATTCTTCCAGTCGTCGCCCTGCCATGTGTCGTGGCCGGGCTCGCCTTCGCCGGGAATGGTGAAGGTCCGCCACAGCTCCTTGCCGTCCTTGGCGTCGAAGGCGGCGACATAGCCGCGCACGCCGAACTCGCCGCCGGAGCCGCCGACGATGACCTTGCCATCGACGACCAGCGGCATCAGGGTCATGTATTGACCCTTCTTGTAATCCTGCACCTTGGTGTCCCACACCACCTTGCCGGTCTTGGCATCGAGCGCGACGACGTGGTCGTCGGTGGTGGCGAGATAGAGCTTGTCCTCCCACAGGCCAACGCCGCGGCTGGTCGGATGCAGCTGGAACAGATCGTCCGGGAGCTGCCGCTTGTAGCGCCAGTATTCATCGCCGGTTTTCGCGTTCAGCGCGATCACCTGCCCCATCGGCGTTGCCACGAACATCACGCCATTGTTGACGATCGGCGGCGCCTCATGGCCTTCGACCACGCCGGTGGCAAACGTCCAGACCGGCGTGAGATCCCTAACGTTGGAGGTGTTGATCTGGTCGAGCGGGCTATAGCCCTGCCCGTCATAGGTGCGCCGATAGAGCATCCAGTTGCCTGGCTCCGGATTCTCCAGGCGTTGCTGGGTGACGGGCGCGTAACTCTCGATCGGTCCGGCGATTGCAGCGGTCGAGACAAGGCACGTGAAGGCGACGAAGCCGGACAGCAGTATTTGCTTCCTGGTCATGGACGTTTTCTTCGACGTTTTCATGGACGTTCCCCTTTTTCATCCGTTTGAATTCTTGTTTTGAATTCTTGTCGTTCGTCCCGACGTCCGCCCCTCGGCGGATGCGGCCTCTTGTGACGCGGGCACGACCCGCACGTCCATCATCCCGGCTGCGCGCCACCTACCTTTCCGATGAATCCACCCGCGACGCTGAGCGAACCGTCAGCGAGCGCAAGCGGCAGCGCGGCGAGCCGCCGCGGCGCCGGCCCGAACACCACCTGCGCGCTGGCGCGGGGATCGTATTCGGAGTTGTGGCACATGCATTTGAACACCTCCTTGTCGCCGACATCGCTCTTGACCCAGGCGGTGACGGGACAGCCGGCGTGGGAGCAGATCGCCGAATAGGCGATGATGCCGTCGACGGCACGCGCGCGCGTTTGCTCGTCGAGCTCGGCAGCATCGAGCCGGATGATCAGGATCTCGTTGAGCCGCGAGGCATTGCGCACCACCGATGTCTTGGGATCCTGCGGCCAGGCATGCACCGGCGGGCCGCCAGCCGTCAGATCAGCCGGTTTGATGAGCTTTCCTTCGTGATCGCCTTCGGAGAACACGAGCATGTCGCCCTTCTGCGGACGTTCGTCCGATCCGGGCGGATCTTCGCCCGCACGCGCTGGCGCGGAACAGCCGAGACAGGCGGTGGTGGCGAGTGCACCGAGCAGCAATGTTCGCCGCGTTTGCTCCGCGCTCACATCGGCTTCGGGTTCCGCAGTGCTGCCGGGGGATGATAAAGTGATATTGAATGATGCGCGCGACATGCACGGTAGCAGGCGCTGGAACTCTGCCGAAATGAAGGCGAAGAATTGGCGCCGCAATGCATCAATATGGCTTTGCTCGCTTTGATTGAACGCGATTGAACGCATTCAAACGGGTTTTTGCCATTTCAACGTCATGCCGCGCGATCGGCATGATCATTTTGCAGATCAGACTGATCATGTTGGAATTGGTGCAACGCGCTTTTAACAGCGCAACGCAACCAGTCGTGTTCAGGACCTGAGCACGTGACGCGGCGACGCGATGCGGCCGGCGATGGTGGCCGACGCCATTTCAAAACTGTCGGCGATGCGACGCGCCTTGTCGATGAACAGCGCAGCCGCCGGCGGCGGGCAGACTTCGCGCGCGGTTTGTTCGAACAAATCGAGCCAGCGGTCGAAATGATCGCCGACCAGGCTCAGCGGCATATGCGCCCGCATCGGCGAGCCATGGTAGCGGCCGCTCATCAGCACCACCGACGACCAGAACCCCTTGAGCTTCTCGAGATGCTCGTCCCAATTCTGCACGATTGCGAACACCGGTCCGAGCAGCGTGTCCTCGCGGACGCGGCCGTAGAAACGGGTGACGAGTTCCCCGATCATCTCCTCGGTGATCCCGGTGCGCTCGATCGCATTCAGGGTCAGCAGGTTCCGCCATTCGGCCGCAGCTTCCCGCTCGGCCTTCAGTCGATCCGACATGTCCTTTGTTTTCCGTTTTTTGTTGTTCCCGCGAGCCGCCCGTTCGACATTGTCGGGCCAATTGCACGCGGCGTCTTTGTCGCAGCGCAAATTGCGGGAGTGAGCGACGGGCGCTAAGCCCGCCGCCCGCGCCAAATCAGGCGCCGTAAGTGTAAAAGCCCTGCCCGGTCTTGCGGCCGAGATGGCCGGCATCGACCATTTCCTTGAGTAAGGGGGCCGGACGGTATTTAGGGTCGTTGAAGCCCTTATAAAAGACCTCCATCACTGACAGCATGGTGTCGAGCCCGACCAGATCGGCCAGTGCCAGCGGCCCGATCGGGTGGTTGCAGCCGAGCTTCATGCCGGCGTCGATTTCCTCCGCCGTTGCGATGCCCTCCTGGAGCGCGAAGATTGCCTCGTTGATCATCGGGCACAGGATGCGGTTGACCGCGAAGCCAGGGCTGTTCTTGGCCGTGATCGCCACCTTGCCGACGCGCTGGGCGAAATCAAGCGCCTGAGCGTGGGTGTCGTCCGAGGTCTGCAAGCCGCGGATCAGCTCCAGCAGCGCCATCACCGGAACCGGGTTGAAGAAGTGCATGCCAATGAAGCGGTCGGGGCGATCGGTGGCGGCGGCAAGCTTGGTGATCGAGATCGACGAGGTGTTGGTCGCAAGCAGCGTGCGCGGCGACAGCGCGGCGCAGAGGTCCTTCAGGATCTTGACCTTGAGCTCCTCGTTCTCGGTCGCGGCCTCGATGACGAGATCGCAATCGGAGAGTTTTGCGCGATCGGTCGTGCCGGTGATACGCTTGAGCGTCGCCTCGCGATCGGCCGCCGACATTTTCTCCTTCTTGACCAGGCGCTCGAGGCTGCCGCCGACGGTCGAAATGCCGCGGTTCACTGCCGCATCGGAGATGTCGACCATCACGACCGAAAGCCCGGCCGCGGCGCAGATCTGGGCGATGCCGTTGCCCATGGTGCCTGCTCCGATGATGCCAACGGTATTGATCATAGCCTGACGTCCTTCTCGTTGAGCGAGCCCGCAATCGACTACGGCGTGCCCGGTTTGACCCGAATTTCGATCCGCGGCCGCCAAAGTGCTGCGCCGCATCCAGGCTCTTCCTTAAAGCATCCGTGGCGAGAATAAAGTCGCCTTTCCGCTCGCGAAGGGCATGATTTCGCGGTCTCGCGACCGTTTTGGCCCGAGTTTTGCGGCTCGTTTTCGCCCCCGGGATTGCCGAGGGCGCAGGGAAGGCCGGGCGCCGGCTGGCACCCGCGGTCCGCTGTGCGCGGGTAGCGCAGTGGAGAACTGCACAGCGGCGTACAGGGCAGCCGAGACATCCCGACCTTCCCTGCGCGAGTGGTTTGACGGCTTATGCCGTGCCCTCCCCGGAGCCGAATTCCTTTGGCCTCCGTCGCCTTGCGAAAAGATGGCGACGAGGAGCCGGTTGGCCCGCTGCCGCCTTCCGCAAGGCTTGACTGTAGCGACGACAGTCAGGACCACACGGTTTTGCCGTACGCAGCACGCGCCGTTCGTCACACGCGGCCGGAGCTCACGAGGTTCGGCTCAATCCTCCGCTCGCCCTGCTCCCGACCCCTGCGTGCCGACGCGCGCCCGCGTCCACCGCAACTCACCCACGTACCGGACGACTCGCGATCCGTCCCTCGTGCCGGGTAAGCTGGAACGATACATACGCCAATTCCGAATTTCGGTAAAGCGGTATATTTTCGTGATACTGGCTTGACAATCGGGAGCTCGCTGTTGGCAGAGTGTTTTGCCCGTCGGAGGAGACCTTGTATTCTCTAACTTGTCGGCACGAACGGCAGGGACCAAGTGTGAAGCAACTTCGCAGCCACGACATCGACCATTCCAGGACATTCGGCCCTGCACCGGGGCATCAGGCCGGATGAACGACTTCGCACGATCCGTCGTTGCTGCCTTCACGCTGATTGGCGAAGCCGATCCCGAGCTGGTCGGCATTGTCGCCCTCTCGGTGCGCGTCAGCCTGACGGCCAGCATCGTCGCACTGCTGATCGGCGCGCCGTTCGGGGCCTTTCTTGCGATCACCCGCTTCCGCGGGCGGCAGGTCGTCATCGTGCTGACCAATGCGCTGCTTGGCCTGCCGCCGGTCGTGGTCGGACTGGCGCTCTATCTTCTGCTGTCGCGATCCGGTCCGCTCGGCGCCGCCGGCCTGCTGTTCACGCCGGCGGCCATGGTGATCGCACAGACGCTGCTGGCGACCCCGATCGTGGTCGCGCTGGTGCACCGGCCGGCGAGCCTGCTGTGGGCGGAATATGGCGACCTTGCGCGGATCGACGGACTATCGACGCTGCGCAGCATCGGCCTGCTGTTCGCACTCGGCCGGACCTCGCTGCTGACAGCCTTTCTCGCGGCGTTCGGACGCGCCATCGCCGAAGTGGGCGCCATCATCATTGTTGGCGGCAACATTCGTGGCTTTACCCGCACGATGACCACCGCGATCGCGCTGGAGACCAGCAAGGGCGACCTGCCGCTGGCACTCGGGCTCGGGCTGATCCTGCTCGCGCTCAGCGTGGCGGTCTCGACACTCGCCTTCCTGCTAGTGGGACGCATTGGGGAAAAATAGCTGCTCGCCGCCGACCTTGTAGCCGGCGATCGCGTCCTGCCCCTTGGGCGAGATTAGCCAGTCGATGAAGGCTTGCCCGTCCATCGCCTTCACGTTCGGATGCTTTTCCGGATTGACCAGCATGACGCCGTACTGATTGAACAGCCGCTTGTCGCCCTCGGTCAGGATCGCAAGCTCGCCGCGGTTCTTGAACGACAGCCAGGTGCCGCGGTCCGACAGAAGGTAGGCGCTCGACGACGACGCCATGTTGAGTGCCGGGCCCATGCCCTGGCCGATCTCGCGGTACCAGCTGTCCTTGCCGATCGCGACATCGACGCCGGCCTCCTTCCACAATCTCAGCTCGGCCGCATGCGTGCCGGACTTGTCGCCGCGCGAAATGAACGGCGCCTTTGACGCCGCGATTTTACGCAGGGCCTCAGCGACGTCCTTTCCACCAGCAATTCTTGCGGGATCGCTCTTCGGGCCGACGATGATGAAATCGTTGTACATGACGTCAAAACGCTTCACGCCCTGCCCCTCGGACATGAACTTGTCTTCGGCCGGCCTGTCATGGACGAACACCACATCGGCATCGCCGCGCCGGCCGATGTCCAGCGCCTGGCCGGTGCCGACGGCCACGACCTTGACCTCGATGCCTTCGGCCGTCGAGAACAGCGGCAGCAAATAGCCGAACAGCCCCGACTGCTCCGTCGATGTCGTCGAGGCCACGGTAATGCTGCGGTCTTGCGCCAGTGCACATGTCGACCAGACCAGAACCGCTGCGATGGCGGCAAGCTTTTTCATTGCGTCGTCCTTACGCCCATGGACTTTCAAATTAGTCGGGAAGGATGACGTAGGAAAGCTCGACGTTCGGCGTCGTCGGCAGATCGAGCAGATCGCGCGCCGGACCGGTTCGCGAAGGGAACGCCCTCACGCCTGCCTCACGGCCGCTAAACCTCGCGTGAGTTGCCGCACGATCATGTGGCAACGCGGAATATTGTCCGTTTCGCCCGATCCATTCGATAGAACGGTTTGGAGCGTCCCATGACAAAGACAAGCATCATCGCCGCCTTGCGGATCATTTTGTCGCTTGCGATCGCCGGCCCGGCGCAGGCCTGGCCGGAACAGTCATCAAGCATCGACTGCGCATGGCGCGGCGAACAGGCGGAATGCGAAGCGCTCACCATGGCGCTGGTGCACAAGCACGCCCTCGCACATCCACACATCCGCAAGACCGAGCGCGCGGCCATCCCGCTTGCGCCAACGCACCAGCCCGATCGCAACCAAGATCCACTCGCATCGATGCATTTCGAATGAACGCCGCGGCGCGCGAGACTGTGCAGATGTTCTGCAATTGGTCCCGCCTAGATTGACAGGGGTGTGACGGCCGGGGCAGTTTTTCACATTGCTGGCGAATCAGCGATTGCCTACGGCCTGAGTATCTCTTGGACAACTCCCAGTGCTTTCGAGACTGATATCGTTGCTGAGCCGCATTCCTGCGGTGAAATGGGCGTTCAACCGGCTACGGCCTCTGCCGCACAGCGGCAGTCTCGAGGTGGCGCGTAGCGCTGCGGATGAAGAGTCGGTCATCGAGGAAGAAGCTTCGATCTCTTCGGTTGGTGTTGCGAGCGGGACGGTCGACGCGCCCGAAGTCATCAGCAGTGATCCGCCTGCGGAACACTCGACGGATGTTGAACCCGACGTCGTCGAAGAGGTCCCGGTCTCGACTGTCGAAGTCGAAGCCATCGGGGCGCCTGAGCCCCTTATCATCAGCGAGGCATCTGCGGAACTTCCGGCCAATGTCGAGCCGGGCCTTGAGGAGCTGGTCTTCATCGCGCCTGTCGCGACGGAGACGGTTTCGGTCGAGCCCTCCGAGCTCGTCACGGAAGACGAACCCGCATCCGTAGCTTCCGTGGAGCCCGAACCGGTTGCCGTCGATGAGACGCCCGTCGCAGCCGTTGTCGCAGAGGAGACGATCGCCGCTGCGCCGAAGACTCGTGCAAAGGTCGTGGAACCCCCCGATCGCGCCGCGCTGATCCGGCAACGCTGGGCCGAGACCGGGGTCAGGATGTGGAATCCGCGGCTTCACGGCACCGGCGATGCCACGCTGAACATCCAGGGCCGCATCGGACTGCTGCCGCCCGAGCCCGGCGAGACGATGCCGCGCTACGACAAGCTCGAATTCAGGATGCTCGGCGGCCAGATCGTCTGCGAAGGCGTGATCGTCGAGGCACCCGTGCATGCCGGCCAGCGCAGCTTCACCCGGCTCGCCGAGCCGCGTGGCGCCGATCGCACCCGCGAGGCGGTGCGGGAACGTCAGGCCGCCCTCGCCTGATCCTTCTGCGATGACTCAAGGGATCGGATAGCCCTTCCAGACCCACTCCAGCGCCGAAGGCAGCGTTTGCGCGATCGTCGGACGATCGACGTGCTTGGCATTGCGCACGAACAGGAACTGGTAGTGGTAACCCTTCGCCGCCAGCACCTTCGCCATCACGGCGTTCGACAAGGTCCAGTCGTGCATGCCGTCGGGAATGGTTGGGTTGGGATAGAACAGGTCCTGGTCGCCGCCGAAATACCAGAAGCGGATCGGCTTGGTCGGCGCGGCGACGATCAGCGGCACGCCAGGCGGTTCGGCCGGCGTCAGCACGCCCGCCTTCGAGATCAGGTTCGGGCCCGCCGGTCCCGCCCACGTGCTGTGATATTCCCAGGCGCCGCCACGCAGTGACGGATCATGCGGCCATTGTTGGTTGACCATGGTCGGTGAGAACGCCAGCACGCGATGATAGAGATCGGGATAGAACCAGGCCATGGTGAAGGCTGCCACGCCGCTCGAGCTCAGCCCCATGGTGGCGCGTCCTTCGGGGTTCCTGGTGAGCTCGACGCCGGCGTTCTGCTCGACGAGCGGCAGCACCTCGCGCTCGACGAACTGCGCGTAGGCCCCCGACACCGCGTCATATTCACGGCCGCGCTGACTGCCCTGCGCATCCTGCCCGCCATTGCCGATCTGGATCGCGATCATCGGCGGCACGCGGCGCTGCGCGATCAGATTGTCGAGTGTGGCCGGGAGATCCTTGTAGGCGGCAGAGCCGCCGTCGCCGATCACAATGAAGGGCGCCTCGGTACCGGGTACGTATTGCGCCGGCACATAGACGTCGATCGTGCGCGACCAGATGCCGGGATGGCTGGTGTTGACGATCATGTTCGACTTGTCGTCCGGCGCGGTCACGGTCGTCATGATCGAGGAATTGGTGCAGCCGGCAACGTCGTCGCGGATCAGGCCGGGATTGTAGATCGTGCTGTCCTTCGACGAGAGCGTGAATGATTTTGTCGTGCCGCGCGGCACGCCCTCCTTCGCGATGGTCTCGGGCGCGGGATTGTGGGTGGGGCCAATGATGAAATTGCCTTCCGCACCCGGTGGCGGCAGCGTGCCGTCGGGCAGCTCGGTCGCACGCGGATAGTTGGGATTGGAGGGATCGCGCGTCGGCGGCGTGGTCTTGAAATCGAGGCCGGTGGTGTCGATGAAGAACGGCGCCGCCTTGTCGGTGGTGTTGGCGCCCGGCGGCACGGCCATGTTCTGGGTCACGCAGGCCGGCTGCGCGAAGGCTGTCGAAGCCAAGCAGACGAGGGACATCAGCGCCCCCGTGACGACGGACAATGATTTGGTCATTTCAGCTCCCGGTGCTGACGAGTCCTTGCTGGCCCGTCTTGACGCAAAGTATGGCGGTCGGCCCGCATGCGGTCAAACGCGATCGGCGCAGTGCAGCAATCGCCGCCATGCTCAAACAGGACAGCGACCGTTATTCCGCGCATGACGCGGAATTTTTCGAGCATCAGGCCGTTGCTGCCCCATCGCGCAGCATTTAGCGTGGGCCTGGTCGATCCGCGGGCGTCACCTGCGGTCGCAACGACAACAACAATCGGGAGGACAATCCATGAGAAAGCTCGCGGCCGCGCTGTGCGCGCTGGCATTCTTCGCACCTGCTGCGCAGGCCCAGACCATCAAGGACTTCCTGGCGGTGGTCATGGTGAAGTGGACGGCGCCGTTCGAGCCATTCCAGCTCATCGACAACATCTATTATGTCGGCACCGACGGCATCGCCGTCTATGTCATCAAGACGTCGCAGGGCCTGATCCTGATTGACACCGCGATGCCGCAGTCGACCGGCATGATCAAGGACCACATCGCCAAGCTCGGCTTCAAGGTCGCCGACATCAAATACATCCTCAACAGCCACGCCCATCTCGATCACACCGGCGGCTTTGCCGAGATCAAGACGGACAGCGGCGCGCAGCTTGTCGCGGGCGAACGCGACAAGCCGCTGCTCGAAGGCGGCTACTATCCGGGCGACGAGAAGAACGCGGACCTCGGCTTTGCCCCGGTGAAGGTCGATCGCACGGTGAAGGAAGGCGACAAGGTTACGCTCGGCGACACCACGCTGACGGCGCATGAGACACCCGGCCATTCGCCGGGCTGCACCAGCTGGGAGATGACGGTGAAGGACGGCGACCAGGACCGCCAGGTGCTGTTCTTCTGCAGCGGCACCGTGGCGCTGAACCGGCTGGTCGGCCAGCCGACCTATCCCGGCATCGTCGACGACTACCGCGCGACCTTCGCCAAGGCCAAGGCGATGAAGGTCGACGTGCTGCTCGGGCCGCATCCCGAGGTCTACGGCATGCAGGACAAGCGCGCGCAGCAGATCAAGAGCGCCACGCCAAATCCGTTCGTGAAGCCCGGCGAGCTCGCGACCTACGCCACAGGCCTGTCGGAGGATTTCGACAAGCAGCTCGCCAAGCAGACGGCCGCGCTTCAACTGGCGAAGTGAAGGCCGCCGCTACTTCGTCAGGCTCGGCAGCTCTAGCCCCTTGTCACGGGCGCAGTCGATCGCGATGTCGTACCCCGCATCCGCATGGCGCATGACGCCGCTGGCCGGATCGTTCCAGAGCACGCGTTCGATGCGCGTGGCGGCCTCCGGCGTGCCGTCGGCGACGATCACCATCCCGGCGTGCTGCGAATAGCCGATGCCGACGCCGCCGCCGTGATGCAGCGAGACCCAGGTCGCACCGCTGGCGCAATTCAATAATGCGTTGAGCAAGGGCCAGTCGGACACGGCATCCGACCCGTCCTTCATGGCCTCGGTCTCGCGGTTCGGGCTTGCCACCGAGCCGCTGTCGAGATGATCGCGGCCGATCACGATCGGCGCCTTCAACTCGCCGCGCGCGACCATCTCGTTGAAGGCAAGGCCGAGGCGATGGCGATCACCAAGACCGACCCAGCAGATCCGCGCCGGCAGGCCCTGGAACTTGATGCGCTCCCTGGCCATATCGAGCCAATTGTGCAGATGCTGGTCGTCGGGCATCAGCTCCTTGACCTTGGCATCGGTCCTGAAGATGTCCTCGGGATCACCCGAGAGCGCGGCCCAGCGGAATGGCCCTACGCCGCGGCAGAACAGAGGCCGGATGTAGGCGGGCACGAAGCCGGGGAAATCAAAGGCGTTCTTCAGGCCCATATCCTGCGCCATCTGGCGGATATTGTTGCCATAGTCGAGCGTCGGGATTCCCTGCGCGTGGAAATCCAGCATGGCCTGGACGTGCTCGACCATCGATGTCTTCGACGCACGCTCCACCGACTTCGGATCAGACGCCCGCTTGGCTTCCCAATCGGCCAGCGTCCAGCCCTTCGGCAAATAGCCGTTGATCGGATCATGCGCACTGGTCTGGTCGGTGACGATGTCGGGCTTGACGCCGCGGCGCACCAGCTCGGGGAAAATCTCCGCGGCATTGCCGAGCAGACCGACCGAGACCACCTTCTTGGTCTTGGCAGACTCCGCCATGATCGCCAACGCCTCGTCGAGCGTCGCGGCCTGTCGATCGAGATAGCCGGTGCGCAGGCGCATCTCGATGCGGCTCGGCTGGCATTCGACCGCAAGCATCGAAGCGCCGGCCATGGTCGCCGCCAGCGGCTGCGCGCCGCCCATGCCGCCGAGACCGGCGGTGAGAATCCATTTGCCGGCAAGACTGCCGCCATAATGGCGGCGGCCGACCTCGACGAAGGTCTCGTAGGTGCCCTGCACGATGCCCTGGCTGCCGATATAGATCCAGGAACCCGCCGTCATCTGGCCGTACATCATCAGACCCTTGCGATCGAGCTCGTTGAAATGATCCAGCGTCGCCCAGTGCGGCACGAGGTTCGAATTCGCGATCAGCACGCGCGGCGCATCCGGGTGCGTGCGGAAAACACCGACCGGCTTACCGGACTGGATCAGCAGGGTCTGGTCGCCTTCGAGCTCGCGCAGCGACGCGACGATCCGGTCAAAGCTCTCCCAGTCGCGCGCGGCGCGGCCGATGCCGCCATAGACGACGAGCTCGCTCGGGCGCTCCGCGACATCAGGATCGAGATTGTTCATCAGCATACGGAGCGGTGCTTCCGTCTGCCAGCTCTTGGCGCTGATGTCGCTGCCGCGGGGGGCGCGGATGATGCGGTCATTGTCCAGTCGGCGGTTCATGAAGACCTCTTCAGACGAGTCTTGTTCAGTCAAGTTGTGGGAACGGATCGATTGGAAGCGCCGTGAGCGCCGCGGCCGGCAGTGCGTCGGCTTCGATCAGCGCAGCGGCTTCGGCGAGATCGCCGGCCATGTAGCGGTCGGCGCCGAGCGCGGGCACTTGCTCACGCAATGCCGCGATGACGGCGACGAGCGGCGCACTGGTCGCATGCGGCGCGCGCAGCGTGATGCCTTGCGCTGCGACCAGAAGCTCGATGCCTAAAATCGCGGCGAGATTGTCGGCCATGTCGGAGAGCCGCCGCGCGGCATGGGCGGCCATCGAGACGTGGTCTTCCTGGTTGGCGCTGGTCGGCGTCGAGTCGATCGAGCAGGCCGCCGCACGCTGCTTGTTCTCGGCGTAGAGTGCGGCGGCCGTCACCTCGGCGATCATGAAGCCGGAATTGATTCCGGGATCGGGGGTGAGGAACGGCGGCAGGCCAAAATTGAGCGCGGGGTCAACCAGCGTCGCGATGCGCCGCTCGCTGATCGCGCCGATTTCCGACAGCGCCAGCGCGATCGTATCGGCGGCAAAGGCCACCGGCTCCGCGTGGAAATTGCCGCCGGAGACGATCTCGCCGGTCTCGACCAGCACCAGCGGATTGTCGGTGACAGCGTTGGCCTCGGTGATCAGCGTGCGCGCGGCCTGCGTGATCAGGTCGAGCGCGGCGCCCGCGACCTGCGGCTGGCAGCGCAGGCAATAGGGATCCTGCACGCGCTCGTCGCCCTCGAGATGGGACAGGCGGATATCGCTGCCGTCGAGCAGCGCAGTCAGGGTCGCAGCCGCGGCGATCTGCCCGGGATGACCGCGGAGCGCCTGGATCTCAGGACGGAACGGCGCCGTCGAGGCCATCGCCGCATCGACCGACAGCGCGCCGGTGACAAGGGCGGCGCGCAGCAGGCCAAATGCGCGCAGCACGCCGGCAATGGCATAGGCAGTCGAGAACTGCGTGCCGTTAATCAGCGCGAGACCCTCCTTGGGGCCGAGCGTCAACGGCGCAAGGCCGGCCGCGGCGAGCGCCTCACTGCCCGGCACCGCCTTGCCGTCGACGATCGCCTGCCCGTCGCCGATCATCACCGCCGTCATGTGGGCAAGCGGCGCGAGATCGCCGGAGGCGCCGACCGAGCCCTGCTGTGGCACCAGCGGATACACGCCCCGCGCCAGCATGGCCTGGAGCTGCTCGATGACCTCGCGGCGTACGCCGGAGGCACCGCGCCCGAGCGAGACGATTTTCAGCGCTATCATCAACCGCACGATCGGCTCCGGCGTCGCCGGGCCGACACCGCAGCAATGCGAGACGATGAGGTTGCGCTGAAGCAGCGCGGTCTGGTCCGGCGGAATCCGCTTCGACGCCAGCTTCCCGAAGCCGGTGTTGATCCCATAGACGGGAGCAGCGGCCTGCGCGGCCTTCGCAACGATCTCCGCGGCCGCCTCGACGCGCGGCCAGAACGCGGCATCGAGTATCACGGGCGCACCTGCCAGCACGCGCGCGAGGTCGTGGAGGCTCACCGTTCCCGGCTTGACGACGATCGCTGCGCGCGGCTCCATCATTGGCCCCTCCACACCCGGCGGTGCAACGGATTGAAGCCGATGCGGTAGACGAGCTCGGCGGGACGCTCGATGTCCCAGATCGCGAGGTCGCACCATTTGCCGGCCTCAAGCGTGCCGGTCTCATCGAGCACGCCGAGTGCCCGCGCGCCTTCACGGGTAACACCGACGAGACATTCGGCCACCGTCATCCGGAACAGCGTCGCACCCATGTTCATGGCGAGCAGCAGCGAGGTCAGCGGCGAGCTGCCGGGATTGCAGTCGGTCGCGAGCGCCATGGGGACGCCGTACCTGCGAAAGGCCTCGACCGGCGGCTTTTGCGTCTCGCGGATGAAGTAGAAGGCGCCGGGCAGCAGCACGGCCACCGTTCCGGCCTTCGCCATCGCCGCAGCGCCGGCCTCGTCGGTATGCTCCAGATGATCGGCGGAGAGCGCGGAGAATTTTGCAGCGAGCGCAGCGCCGCCGAGGTTCGAGAGCTGATCGGCATGGAGCTTGACCGGCAGCCCAAGCGCCCTCGCCGCCTCGAACACACGTGCCGTGTGCTCCGCCGAGAACGCGATGCCTTCCATGAAGGCATCAACGGCATCGGCAAGGCCCGCCTTTGCGACAGCCGGCAGCATCTCGTTGCAGACGAAATCGATATAGCGATCCTTGTCGCCGTCGGCCTCCACCGGCAGCGCGTGCGCGCCGAGGAAGGAGGTGCGGATCGAGACTCTCCGTTGACGGCCGAGGCTGCGGGCGGCCGCGAGCTGGCGCATCTCGGTCTCGGTGTCGAGCCCATAGCCGGACTTGATCTCGACCGTGGTGGCACCCTCGCCGATCAGCGCATCGAGACGCGGCAGCGCGCTCGCGACCAGCTCGGCTTCGCTCGCCTTGCGCGTCGCGGCCACCGTCGCGACGATGCCGCCGCCGGCACGCGCAATCTCCTCGTAGCTCGCGCCCTTCAGGCGCAGCTCGAACTCGTGCGCGCGGTTGCCGCCATAGACGAGATGGGTGTGGCAGTCGACGAGGCCCGGCGTGATCCAGCGCCCTTCGCAATCGATCCGCTGGACGGCGTCCGCATCCGCTGGGAAATCCGCAGCTGCACCGGCATAGGCGACGTGGCCGTCGCGTATGGCGATCAGGCCATGCTCGATCTCGCCGAGATCGGGACGGTCGGCCCGCATCGTAGCGAGCCGGGCGTTGTGCCAGATCCGGTCGAAGCGCTCTGCCATGCCACTGTCCCTTCGCGAAGTCCCTGCGCCCTGGGATGCTTGACTTATATGTCTAGACATATAATCGTAAGCCGGTTCTGTCCAGCCGGCGTGTCATCATGTCCCGACTGCATTTCGCCTCCGCGCTCCTGCCCTCGGGCTGGGCCAATGACGTGCAGGTGGTCATCACCGCCGGCGCGATCGCGGAGGTGACGCCGGGCGTCGCGCCGGCCGCGGGCGACGAGGGCCACGCCATCGCGCTTCCGGGACTTGCGAGCCTGCACAGCCACGCTTTCCAGCGAGGCATGGCGGGACTTGCCGAGCTGCGCGGCGATAGCACCGATACATTCTGGACCTGGCGCGAGACGATGTATCGCTTTGCGCTAGCGATGACGCCGGACGATGTTGCCGCTGTCGCGACACTGCTTTATGTCGAGATGCTGGAGCAGGGTTTTACCCGCGTCGGCGAGTTCCATTATTTGCATCACGATCGCGACGGCTCGCCCTACGCCGATCCCGCCGAGATGGCCGCGCGCATTGCAGGGGCTGCTGAAGCCTCAAGCATCGGCCTGACGCTGCTGCCGAGTTTTTATGCGCACGGCTCCTTCGGCGGCGCCGCGCCTCACGATGGTCAACGCCGCTTCATCTGCTCGGTCGATCAGTTCGCCACACTGATGGCTGCCTCGCGCAAGGCCATTGCGGCATTGCCGGGCGCCAATATCGGGATCGCGCCGCACAGTCTGCGCGCGGTGACGCCGGACGAGCTCGCGGCGATCATTCCACTCGCCGAAGGCGGGCCGGTACACATTCATGCCGCTGAGCAGGTGAAGGAAGTCGAGGACTGCTTGGCCTGGTCGGGACGACGCCCGGTGCAATGGCTCCTTGAGCATGCCCCGGTCGATCAACGCTGGTGCCTCATTCATGCGACCCACATGACGGATGTAGAAGTCAGCGCATTCGCGAAGACCGGCGCGGTGGCAGGTCTCTGCCCTGTCACCGAGGCGAGCCTCGGCGACGGCATTTTTCCGGCACGCGAATTTCTTGACGCTGGCGGCGCGTTTGGTGTCGGCACCGATTCCAACGTGCTCGTCGGCGTCGCCGACGAGCTGCGCCAGCTTGAATATGGCCAGCGGCTCAAGCATCGCGCGCGCAACGTGCTGTCCGGTGGCGTCGGCCGTTCGACGGGGCGCACGCTGTTCGACGATGCCCTTGCGGGCGGGGCCCGGGCGCTGGCGCAGCCGGCTGCGGGCCTCGCGCCGGGCGCGCGTGCCGATATCGTCACGCTCGATGCCGCGCATCCGTCGCTGGGGGGACGCGCGCGCGACGCCGTGATCGACGGCTGGATCTTTGCGGCAGGCCACGGCGCGATCGATTGCGTCTGGGCCGGCGGCAACAAGATCGTTGAAAGCGGGCAGCACAAATTGCGCCGGTCCGCGCGCGAACGCTTCAATGCATCAATGCGGAGGCTCGTCGCATGAGCCTCGCGACTGATGCTGCCGACAAGCCGACGCTCTACAAGCGGATCCGCGCCGATATCGAAAAGCGTATCCTGACCGGCGAATGGCCGCCGGGCCATCGCATTCCCTTCGAGCACGAGCTGGTCGCACGTTACGGCTGCTCGCGCATGACGGTGAACAAGGCGCTGTCGGAGCTGGCGCAGGCCGACCTGATCGAGCGGCGCCGCCGTGCCGGCTCTTTCGTGCGGCGGCCGCAGCACCAGTCGGCGGTGCTCAAGATTGCCGACATCCGCGCCGAGATCACCGCACTCGGGCGCGGTTACGGCTACGAGTTGATCAGCCGCAAGCTGCGCGCCGCGACCGCTGCCGACCGCGAGCGTCTTGGCGTCAAGAAAGCCGGCAAGGTGGTCTCGATCGCCTGCCGTCACAGCGCCGACAATGTGCCCTTTGCGGTCGAGGACCGGCTGATCGATCTCGCCTCTGTGCCGAATGCTGCAACGGCGGATTTCTCGCGCGAGCCGCCGGGCTCGTGGCTGCTTCATCATGTCCCGTGGACAGAGGCCGAGCATACGATCAGCGCCATTGTCGCGGATGATCGCACCGCGGAGGCGCTCGACATCGCCGTCGGCGCGCCCTGCCTGGTGATCGACCGCTATACCTGGCGTAGCGCGCGCACCATCACCGCGGTGCGCCTGCTCTATCCCGGTGACTCTCACCGCCTTGTCGCCCGATTCAAGGGAGGTTGAGAGAACGATGTCGGCACAAATCGTGCAACGCTTCGGGCAACGGTCCCCACAGACCGACAGAGATCAACAGGACGTCAATCCATCGATCGGCAAGAGGACGACAATCATGCGTAGTTCGAAAGTATTTGCGACAATCATTGCGCTTACGGCCGCCACTCCCGTGCTCGCCGACGACGTCAAGGTCGGTGTCGGCATCTCCGGATGGACCGGCTTCGCGCCGCTGACGCTGGCGAAGGAAGCCGGCATCTTCAAGAAGAACGGCCTCGACGTCACCATCAAGAAGATCCCGCAGAAGGACCGCCACCTCGCGATTGCCTCCGGCGACGTGCAGTGCGCGGCGACCACGGTCGAGACCTGGATCTCCTGGAACGCCAACGGCGTCGCGACCAAGCAGATCTTCCAGCTCGACAAGAGCTTTGGCGCCGACGGCATGGCCGTGCGCAACGACGTCACGTCGATCAAGGAGCTGAAGGGCAAGACGGTTGCGGCTTCAGCGCCCGGCACCTCGCCCTATTTCGCGCTGGCCTGGATGCTGAAGAAGAACGGCCTCACGGTGAAGGACGTCACCGTCGTGAACCTCGAGCCGGCCGCGGCCGCGCAGGCCTTCGTCTCCGGCCAGAACGACGCCGCGATGACCTACGAGCCGTATCTGTCGACCGTGCGCGCCGCACCCGACAAGGGCAAGATCATCGCGACCACGCTGGACTACCCGATCGTGATGGACACGTTCGGCTGCACGCCGAAATTCCTTACCGAGAACCCGAAGGCAGCGCAGGCGCTGGCCGACAGTTATTTCGAATCGCTCGAGATGATCGCCAAGGACCAGGCCAAGGCCTATGAGATCATGGGCGCCGACGTGAAGCAGACCGGCGAGGCGTTCGGCAACTCGGCAAAGTACCTGCGTTGGCAGGACAAGGCCGCGAACCAGAAGTTCTTCGCGGGCGACTTCCTCGCCTTCAACAAGGATGCCGCCGAGCTTCTGCTCGAGATCGGCATCATCAAGGCCGCACCGAAGGTCGAAGACCTCTACGACGCGAGCTTCATCAAGTAAGCTTCAACGAGCTGCCGGTCCCGCCGCGAGGCGGGACCGGAGCCTGATCGACCATTCGGATAGATAGTTGATGCGTCCCCTGGATTCCGTGACATCGAAGCAGCGCGTGGCCTACGGCCTCGCGTTCTTCGTGCTGTTCGTCGCCCTCTGGTCCTGGGCGACCTTCGGCGGCCATGTATCGAAGACCTTCCTCGCCAATCCGCTGACCATGGTGCAGGAAGGTTATGACCTCCTGGCCAAGCAAGGCTTCCTTTACGACATCGGCATGACGATCTGGCGCGTTGTCGGCGGCTTTGCGCTGGCCGCGATTATCGCGGTGCCGCTCGGGGTGCTCATGGGCGCCTACAAGCCGGTCGAAGCCTTCCTAGAACCATTCGTCTCCTTTGCGCGCTATCTGCCTGCCTCCGCTTTCATCCCGCTCCTCATCCTGTGGGCCGGGATCGGCGAGTTGCAGAAGCTGCTGGTCATCTTCATCGGCTCGGTGTTCCAAATCATCCTGATGATTGCAGTCACCGTCGGCGCGACGCGGCGCGATCTGGTGGAAGCCGCCTACACGCTCGGCGCCAGCGACCGCGGCATGATCCGCCGCGTGCTGCTGCCCTCCTCCGCCCCTGAGATTGCGGAAATCCTGCGGCTGGTGCTGGGCTGGGCCTGGACCTACGTCATCGTCGCCGAGCTGATCGGCTCGTCCTCCGGCATTGGCCACATGATCACCGACAGCCAGGCGCTTCTCAATACCGGCCAGATCATCTTCGGCATCATCGTGATCGGGCTGATCGGCCTCCTCTCGGACTTCATGTTCAAGGCGTTCAACGCCTGGCTGTTTCCATGGAGGCTCGCATGACCACGCTGAAGATCGAGCAGGTCTCGCGAATCTTCCCGGCACGCCACGGCAACGCGCCGACCAGAGCGCTGGAGCCGACCGACCTCATCATCGGCAACAACGACTTCGTCACGATCCTCGGTCCCTCGGGCTGCGGCAAGTCCACGCTGCTTCGCATCGTCGCCGGCCTCGACCGTCCGACCAGCGGGCGCGTCACGCTCGACGGGCGCGAGGTCACCGGCCCCGGCGCCGATCGCGGCATGGTGTTCCAGTCCTACACGCTGTTTCCCTGGCTCACCGTGCGCGCGAACATCGCCTTCGGCCTGCGCGAGCGTGGCGTGTCCGAGGCGGAGCGCAACAAGATCGCCGACGCCTTCATCCGCCAGGTCGGACTGTCCGGCTTCGAGAACCATTGGCCGAAGCAGCTTTCGGGCGGCATGCAGCAGCGCACAGCGATCGCACGCGCACTTGCCAACGACCCAAAAATTCTGCTGCTCGACGAGCCCTTCGGCGCACTGGACAACCAGACCCGCGCCCTGATGCAGGAAATGCTGCTGGGCATCTGGGAGCGCGACCAGAAGACGGTGCTGTTCGTCACCCACGACATCGAGGAGGCGATCTTCCTCGGCAGCCGCGTCATCGTCATGAGTGCGCGTCCCGGCCGGATCAAGGCCGAGATCAATGTGGACCTGCCGCATCCACGCTCCTACAAGATCAAGACCACGCCGGAATTCGTCCAGCTCAAGGAACGTCTGGTCGAGGAGATCCGCACCGAGGCGCTGAAGGTTGCCGAACATGCCTGACACCAAGCCACGCGCCAATGGCGAGCGCGTCCTCGCCGATCTCAATGCGCTGCGTAGCCTGGGCGCCTACAAGACCGGCGTGCACAAGCCGACCTTCTCCGAGCCGCACAAGCAATCGCTGGACTGGCTGGTGCAGAAGCTGCCCGAAGCCGGCCTCACTGGTGCGATCGACGGCATCGGCAATATCCTCGGCACCAGCGCGAAGGCTGGACCGAAGCTGCTGGCGGGCTCGCATCTGGAAAGCCAGAACTATGCCGGCTGGCTGGATGGCCCGCTCGGCGTCGTCTATGCGCTCGAGGCGGCGCGCGTGCTCAATACGGATCCCTCCGTGAAAGGCGCGGTCGAAGTCGCTGCGTGGTGCGACGAGGAAGGTCATTTCGGCAGCTTCCTCGGCTCGCGTTCCTATGTCGGGCAGGTGACCGAGGCGGAGATCGACGCCGCACGCGACCGCACCAATGGCCGCACCATGCGCGACGCGCTGACCGACATGGGGCTTACCGGACGCGCGCGCATCGCCGCCGAGCCAGGACGGCACGTCGGCTATCTTGAGGCGCATATCGAACAGGGCGACACGCTCGAGAGCGGCAAGCTCGCGATCGGCGTCGTGACCTCCATCGTCGGCATCTGGCAGTACCGCATCAATTTTGCGGGTGAGCAGAACCACGCCGGCACCACGCGCATGGCCGTGCGCAAGGATGCCGGCCTCGCGCTGGCTAAATTCTGCGTGGCGGTCGACCAGCGTTTCCCGGCTGCGTGCGGACCGCGTACGGTCTGGACTACCGGCCGCATCACGCTCGATCCGGGCGCGCCGAGCATCATTCCCGGCGGTGCCGAAATGCTGTTTCAGATCCGCGATGACAACCCGGCCGTGATCGCGCGGCTGGAAGAACTGCTGCGAACGACGGCGGACGAGGCCAATGCCAAAGGCCCCTGCACCGTGAACGTGGAGCGGATTCGCGTGGGCGCACCCGCCATGATGGACTCCCGCTTCCAGGATGCGATCGAGGCGGCGAGCAAGGCCGTGGCGGACGGACGATCGGTGCGCATGCCGAGCGGCGCCGGCCACGACGCCCAGATGCTCGCGGCCATCATGCCCGCAGGCATGCTGTTCGTGCCCTCGATCGGCGGCATCAGCCACCACTGGACCGAGAACACCGCCGACACCGACGTCGTCACCGGCGCGCAGGTGTTTGTTGATGCATGCCGGCGGATTTTGGCCGGCTAGAACGACGTTCCGCCGCCGAACCTGAACTCCTGCACCACGTCGTATTTGCCCTTGGTGAGCGGCACGGCGTAGTCGAAGCGCAGCGGTCCGAACGGCGAGGCCCAGATCAGGCCGACGCCGACTGACGAGCGCACCACGCTGCTGTCGTCGTATTGCAGTCCACAGGTCGGGCAGGCCTTGGTATTGACCTCGCCGGTGGCCGTCCACGAGGTCGGTCCCTGATAACCCCAGAGCGAGCCGGCATCGGCATAAACCGCGCCCTTCAGGCCGACCTCCTTGGGCAGGAACCAGAACGGCATCTGCAGCTCCATGGACGCGCCCCAGTACTTGGTGCCGCCCAGCGCATCGCCCGTGGCGCCGTAGCTGGCATAGGTGATGTCGCGCGGACCGATGCCGTTGGCGGCGAAGCCGCGCACGAGGTTCGGGCCCATCTGGAAGTGATCCAGCATGCGCAGATCGTTGTCGCCGATCTTGCTGAGGACGCCACCCTGAAGATGGATCACACTGACGATCTCGGAGACCAGCGGCGTGTAATACTTGGTGTCCAGCGCTGTCTTCAGATAGGTGACGTCGCCACCAACGCCGGCAAAATCCTGCTTGAAGTCGACGAGCACGCCGTCGGTCGGGTTCTTGGTGTTGTCGAGCGTGTTGTAGGTCAGCGTGTAGCCCAGCGCCGAGGTCCAGGTCGGGCCGCTCGCCAGTTCTTTTCGGACCGGCAGGCTGGTTTCGCCATCGCCATAGCAACCGTAACCGTAGAGGCCCGAGCTCGTGGAATTCGTCGGATCAACCCCGCCCACGACATTCTGGATGTAGGCCGGCGTCGGGTTGAAGGCCAGCGACGTGTTGGCTGCGTTGTTATTGCAATTGTTGTAGGCGCTAGCGAGCGTGATGCTCTGCTGATAGAGCGAGTAGCGGAGCTGGAGCGACAGGTCCTCGCGCAACGCGAAGCCCAGGCGCGGCGAGAAGCCCAGCGTCGTCACCCCGTAGCTCGTATAGCTGTTCGACAATTGCTGACGCCAGTAGGTGTCGAATCCGAGCGCGATCCGGTAGTCGAGCAAATAAGGCTCGACAAAGGACAGCGATACCCCGCGGGCATATTGGCCGTAAGTCACCGACGCCTTGCCGAAAAGCCCCTTGCCGAACAGGTTGCGTTCGGAGACCGAGACTTCGGCAAGCGCGCCGTCGGTCGTGGAGTAGCCGCCCGAGACCGAGAAGTCGCCGGTCGACTTCTCCTCCATGTCGACGATCAGGATCAAACGGTCGCTGGACGAGCCGGGCTCCGTGGTGATCTTGACGCTCTTGAAATAGTCAAGGTTCTTCAACCGGCGCTCGGCGCGGTCGACCAGGGCGCGGTTGTAGGCGTCGCCCTCGGAGAGGTCGAACTCGCGACGGATCACGTAGTCGCGCGTGCGGGTATTGCCCCGCAGACTGATGCGCTCGATATAGGTGCGCGGCCCTTCGTCGATGTTGAACACCACCGAGACGGTGTGGGATTCGAAATTGCGGTCGCCGCTCGGCCGCACCACGGCAAACGCGTAGCCGCGGCGCGAGGCCTCGATCTGGATCTCCTCGGTAGACTTCTCGACCGATTCGACATTGTAGAGCGAGCCGACATTGACGCGCGAGAAGTTGCGCAGCGTGGTCGCGTCGAAACTGGCGATGCTGGAGCGGAACTCGACCGTGCCGACGCGATATTGCTGACCTTCCTCGATCTTGAAGCTGACGAGGAAGCCCTTCTTGTCCGGATCATATTCGGTCAGCGCCGCCACGACCTGCGCGTCCGCAAAGCCGTTCTTGAGATAGAAGCGGCGGATCAGGTCGCGGTCGGCCTCGACCCGGTCCGGATCGTAGATGTCTCCGCTGCTGAGGAAGCTCAGCAGATTCGATTCGTGCGTCTTGATCACGTCCCTGAGGCGGTAGGACGAGAACGCGCTGTTGCCGATGAACTCGATCGATTTGACGCCGGTCTTGGCGCCCTCCTCGACCGTGAAGACGAGATCGACGCGGTTGCTCGGCTGCTCGATGATTTCAGGCGTGACGCGGACGTCGTAGCGGCCCGAACGGCGATAGATCTCGGCGATCCGCAGCGTGTCGGACTGCACCATCGCGCGCGAGAAAGTCCCGCGCGGCTTGGACTGGATTTCGGCCGAGAGCTGCTCGTCCTTGATCTTCTTGTTGCCCTCGAACGCAATGCGGCCGATCACGGCGTTTTCCACCACCGACACCACGATATGGCCGCCGGCCCTGACAACCTTCACATCCTGAAACAGGCCGGTCTCGATCAACGCCTTGAGGCCGTCGTCGAGAGCCACCTGGTCGAACTGCCCGTTGGGGCCGGCCTTGAAGTAGGAGCGAACCGTCTCGGCCTCGACGCGGCGATTGCCTTCGACCACGATCGTATCCGTGGCCTGCGCCGCCGCGGCCGGCTGCGGCAACAGCACCAGCGGAAGTGAGGCTGCAATCGACACGCCACCCACGACCACCGCGACAAGCCAGGCCCGCAAAAACGACATTCCACACCTCAAGAGCACCTGACTGCTCTGAAACGGGAAAGCTATGGCCGCGGTGTGGCTTTCAGATTGCTGTACTGTTTCTGCGGATTAAGTTTGATTGAGCCGCAACGTGCGTCTTATATTACGCCCTTCAACCGATCTGCCATGCGCTCAGCGATGGCGACCGTGGTCAAATGAGTGTTGGCGCGCGGCACTTCCGGCATGATCGAGGCATCGATCACGCGCAATCCCGTGCATCCGATCACCCGGCATTCGTGATCGACGACTGAACGTGCATCGTCCGGTGCGCCCATTCTGCAGGTGCCGCTGGCGTGCTGCGCGTCGCTGCACTCGGCGAACAGCCAATCATCCAACTCGGCGTCGCTGAACGGCTCGTCCATGGAGCGTCCGCTGGCGCCATAGTCGACGCGGCCAGCGATATCGGTTACCGCAGGCTGCAGGCAGATATCACGCAGGCGTCGGACGCCGTCGCGCAGGCGTTGGAGATCGCGAGGGTCGGACAGCATGCGCTCCTCGACCGCCGGATCGACCTCGGGGTCCGTCGTGACGATGCGAACGTAACCTTGGCTGAAAGCCTGATAGACGGAAACGGCGATCCGTCCCAGCGTGACATCGGCCATCGATTGCGACGAGCGCGCAAGATTGCCGGCGATCATGATCATGTCGTTGTCGCCGGCGCCTGCGAGGCCGGACGAGTAGCGCAGGCAGCAATTGGTGTGCCGGTGCATCAGCGTGCTGACCTGGCTGCCTTCGCGCAAATGCAGCAGCGCGTTCACGATCGGATGGTCCAGCAAATTCTCGCCCACCGGCAAGTCCGCGCGGATGGGGATGCCGAGCCTCTCCAACAGGGCGGCGGGCCCAATGCCGGAGCGCTGCAGGATGGCCGGCGAATGGATGGCGCCGGCGCAGAGGATAACGTCACGCGTCGCGCGGGGCGCGTAGGATCGATCGTTTACGCGAACCTGGACGCCGTTGGCGTGCAGCCGGTTGCCTTCGAAGGTAATGGTGTCGACCAGCGCGTAACCGACGATGTCGAGATTGGCGCGATCACGCGCCGGCTCCAGATAGCCGTCATTGGTGGAGATTCGTAAGCCGCCCTCGCTGTTGATGGCGTAGGGCGAGACGCCGGTGCCGGTTGGCGCGTTGTGATCCTCGCACCAGCCATAGCCAAGGCCGAGCGCCGACGCGCGCAGTGCGCGGTCGACGTTACCCCAATCCGGGATCGGAGCGCGATACACCGGGATCGGACCGCGATCGCCGTGATAGGGTGCGTCGGGGAAATTCCTGTCCGTTTCGAGCTTGCAAAAATAGGGCAGAAGGTGGTCCCACGACCAGCCAGTGCAGCCTGCAGCCGCCCAGCGGTCGATGTCGTCGGGAACGGCTCGGATTGCGATCTGGCCATTGATCGTCGAGCTGCCGCCCATGGCGCGGCCACGCCAGAGCAACAGCGGCTGCTGCCGCTCGGTGCGTCGCGCCAACAGCTTCGGCCAGCGGAAGTCGTCGTCGCCGATGGCGCGCATGGGGTTCGGGATGCGAATGTGTTCCGGTGTGGTCGCGGTGCGGAGATCCTGCCCCGCCTCGAGCAGCAGCACACGATGCGAGGGATCTTCGCTGAGGCGCGCAGCCAGCGTCGCTCCAGCAGAACCTCCGCCGATGATGATCGTATCGTATTCCTGTTCAATCACGTCCTGTGCGCTCCTATCACGGCCCAATCGGACGTGGCGATCATTCCTTCAGACCCGTTCCAGCCACGCCACGCACGAAATTTCGGCGCATCAGCGAGAAGAATAGCGCGCTGGGAACGAGAGCGAGCGCCGCGGCCGCACTGAGATGACCGATATCCACCGTGAAGCCGGTCTGAAACAGCGCCAGCCCAACTTCGAGCGTATAGGTATCCTTGTTGGTCGTCACGACGAGCGGCCAAGCAAACGCAGTCCAGGCCTGAAAGAACGCCAGCACAGCGAGAGCACCCAGTGGGCCCCGCATCAGCGGGAGCACAATCCGCAGGAAGATCCATCCCTCGCCTGCCCCATCCACCCGCGCGGCCTCCAGCAGCTCGTCGGGAATCGACGTCGTCACATATTGCCGCACCAGGAAGATGCCGAAGCTCATCACGAGATAACCGACCAGGAGTCCCGGCAGCGTGTTCAGCATGCCTGCAGCCTGAACGTTCAGGTAGAGCGGGATCATGTACACTTCAAAGGGAACGACCGATGTCGCGATGATGATGCCGAAGACGGCAGGGAACCAAGGCAGATCGAACTTGCCGAGCACGTAGCCGGCAATGGCGGAGGTGGTGACGACGCTGGCCGTCGAAATCCCTGCAAAGATGAGCGTATTGCCGATCCAATGAAGCAGTGGCGTTTCGTGCAGCACGCCGAGGATGTTCTCCAGCGTCGGCCGGTCCGGAATGATGGTTGGCGGCCAGGCCAGCAGCTCCGGCGGCGTCTTGAACGCGTTGCTGATCAGGAAGACGAGCGGCAGCAGCATCATCAGGCCGACAGCGAAAAGAACGACGTCGATCGCGAGGCCAGCAGGCGCGTTCCGGTCAACATCGCTGGACGGATGGTCTGGATCGCTCACGCGCGGCTCCGATCCCGAAACAGCCTGAACTGCGCGCCGGTCAGGACGAGCACGATCACGAGAAGGACCACGGCTTCGGCAGCGGCATAGCCGACCCGGTAATTTCGAAAGCTGTTTTCGAGCATGTCGAGGACGAGGACGCGAACGAGATGCCCCGGCGCGCCCTGGACGTCCGAGGCCAGGACGAAGGCCTGCGCATAAATGTTATACGACGAGATCAGCGTGATCACCGACACGTACAGCATCACCGGTCTCAACAGAGGTATTGCGACATAACGGAATGCCTGGAGAGCGGATGCGCCATCCAAGCGCGCCGCCTCGTACAGCGCCTCCGGAACGTTCTTCAATCCGACCAGAAAAATCAGGACGGCGTAGCCGATCGACTGCCAGGAGCACAGAACGATCAGACACACCAGCGATAAGGCAGGGTCGAACAACCAGGCCTGGGCCGGGATTCCGAACCATCCGATCAGGGCGTTGAGGGGCCCGAGCCGCGCATCGAAAATCCATTTCCAGGCCATCGCCGCTGGCACAAGCGAGACGACGTGAGGCAGGAAGATCGAGGTTTCGTAGAAGCCACTGCGCCGCAGGCCTTGCCGGCCGTTGATCAGCGCGGCGAGTGCCAACCCGACAGGAATGGTGATCACCAGCACGCCGAACGCAACGATAGTGGTGTTGAAGATCGCTTCGAGAAACAGCGGGTCACTCATCAGCTCGACAAAGTTGTCGAGTCCGACGAACGGTTTGCGCCGCGAGATGATGTTCCACTTGAAGAGGCTGAGACGCAGTGTCTCGGCGATCGGATAGATTCGCAAGCAAGCATAGAGGCCGAGAACCGGGAGCAGCGCCAGAACCGGAAATAGCCATTTCGGCTTGGAACGCATGGAGTCTCCCGGAGCGGCCGCCGGCTAGCGCTGCAACTGTGTGGTCGCGACCATCGGATGCGATCTCACGGTTTGGCCAGCAGATCTTCCCGGGCAAGGATCTTGTCGCTCTCCTCAGCCGCAGATTTCAGGAAAGCGTCGATGCCGGCATCGTTTCCTGCCAGCGATTTGTCGGTGAATGCCTTCTCGAGCCGGGCCGCGAGCCGGGTGAGGATTTCGCTCGCCGGACTGATCGCCGGAACGGTGAAGAAGACGTGGTCGGCGGGCGTGTTCACAAACGCGCCGAGCTGGGGGATCTTGCCGAGGACCGCAGAGTAGTCGAGCCCCTTGCGATTGGGCACCCACGCCGTGTTCTCGAGCAGCCAAAGCAGATTCTCCGGCTCATTGGCCTTCTGAACGAAATCCCAGGCGATCTGGCTCTTCGGCCCCTTGTTGGGAACGTAGAGGTCCACCGGCACCATCAACGTTCCCTTCGGCAACGGCGCCGTCGCGTATTTGAGGTTAGGCGCCTTCTTGGCGATGTCGCCGATCACCCAGGACTCCCGGATGAACATCGCCGTCTGGCCGAGCTCGAAGGCTTCAGCGTCCGCCTTCATCTCAGGCGATACCGTCCGATAGGTCACGACGTTGTCGAGATATTGCTTGAGCGCGTTGCGGCCGGCCTCGTTCGCATAGGCCGCGCGCCACTTCCCGCCCTTCTCCTCCAGCAACGTCCCGCCGAAATTATAGAGGATCGTCCAGTACTTTTCAGCAATGCCTGAACCACCACCGCTGAGACGCAGGCTCCAGCCGCTCACCGTCGGCGCACCGGACGTGTCACGCTGGACAAGCTTCTGCGCATAGGCCGTATAGTCCGCCATCGTCTTGGGCGGCGAATTAAGGCCGGCCTTGGCAAACGTGTCGGTGTTGTAGAACAGCGCGCCCTGCCCCTGGAACAACGGGACGCCGTAGATCTTGCCCTCATAAGTGGCGGTCTTCACGCGCGTCATGTCGTAATTGGCTTTGACGAAC
The DNA here is from genome assembly GCF_008123515.1 of Bradyrhizobium cytisi. Lineage (GTDB taxonomy): Bacteria > Pseudomonadota > Alphaproteobacteria > Rhizobiales > Xanthobacteraceae > Bradyrhizobium > Bradyrhizobium cytisi. The sequence continues at coordinate 36,075 of NZ_VSSR01000081.1, read as the reverse complement.
TCCACGATCGAGGCCGGCGGCTCCGGAATCAGGCCGGCCTCCAGATATCGCGCCGCCTCGACCTCCATCTCGATGACGTCTCCGGCCGCGCCGGATGGAAGCGACAGCGCCAGCCGCTTCTCATGCTCACGCAAGGCGATTGCCTCGACGCTGATGTCGAGATCGGGATACTTCGCCTTCAGCTGGTCGCCGACGCGCTTATAGAATGGGACGAGGTCGGGCCAGCCGCTCCAGATGGTCAGCTTCTCCGCTGACGCCGGCGACGCCAGCATTGGCAGGGCAACAGCCACTGCCAGCAATCCAGCAGCCGACAGCCATGCATGACGCTTCTTCCCGGGAGAGGTTGGATATCCGAACGTGCCAACCGATGTCGCGATGAAGTCCATGTCCCCGCTCCCAGAACTACATAAATCCCGACCAAAGGCTGTCATGCAACCGGTTGCGTGTCAATTGCGATCCGTTGCCGCTTTCGAAGGCTATTGACCAAATCGTCAGCGGCTTTTTCGTTTCGCCGGCGCCGGGCCGGTGCTCGCGCGAACGACGAGATGAGAGTTCAGCTTGTGGCGGATTTCGCCCGACGCGCCACCGCTCATCTGGCTGAGCAGGAGGCCGACCGCGACGTCGCCGGCATCGGCGCAGCGCGCCGACACTGTCGTGAGCTGCGGGTAAGTGGTCTCACCGAGGACATCATCGCAGCCGACGACGCTGAACGATCTGGGCACGTCGACGTCGAGGGCAGCAAGCCCCGCCAGCAGACCCTGGGCAACGAGATCGTCAAACGCGATGGCCGCGGTCACCCCGCTGGCGACGATCGGGGCGGCGGCAAGCCGGCCGGTGTCGTAGGAGGGCGGGCGGGCCGGAATGGCGATCACCTTGAGCCCGCGTTTCGCCGCCTCCTTGCGGACCGCGTTGCGCCGCTGCTGGTTGGACCATGACGTCGTGGGGCCGCTGACATAGGCGATGTGCCGATGCCCGAGCTCGGCAAGATGTGCGATCGCGGCTGCAACGCCTGGTGCCGTGTCGATCAAGACCCGCGTAATTCCTTCGATATCGCGATTGATCAGCACCAGCGGACGGCGCGCCGCATAGATCCGGATTTGCGCTTCGTCCAGGCGGGACGAGGCGAGGACAAGTCCTTCCACCTGGCCGATAAAGCGGCCGAGCAGCAACTCCTCACGGGCGGGATCCTCGTCCGAATTGCCCAGAAAGACGCACAGTCCCGCCCTGTCGGCATGAAGCTGGGCCGCTCTGATCAAAGGTGGAAAGAACGGATTCGCAACGTCGGAGACAATGAGCGCGACATTGCCATGCCGCCCGGTCGAAAGTGCGCGCGCGACCTGGTTGGGCACATATCCCAGCTTGTCGGCGACAGCCTTGACGCGCCGGACGGTCTCCTCGCTCAGCATTCCGGGTCTTGTGAAGGCGCGCGATACGGTTGCACGCGAGACCCCGGAGATCTTTGCGACCTGACTGATGGTCGGCGCGATCTTGGCACGCTGCTCCCTGCCGTCGGAATCGCGTTTCACCGGGGGCGTCTCCTATGCGGGATCTCGACACTACACATGCCTTGATCGTCGCCGGGGCGCAAGCTTGACATGCAACCGATTGCATTACATCCTCGATCGCGCGGAGTGACGGGCCCCGGCAAGAACCACGGATGAGCATGATGGCTTCGGTCGCTCCAGGGATCGCGATATCAGAGACGCGGGATGCGATGGGCCGGGCTGCGGCTTTGGACATCGCAGCCGCGCTGCGCGATCGCCTCGCGCGGCAAGACAGGGTGAGGATGGTGTTCGCCGCCGCTCCGAGCCAGGCAGAGATGCTGGACGCGTTGGCAGCAGAGCGCGATGTCGATTGGCGACGCGTGATCGCGTTCCACATGGACGAATACCTCGGGCTTCCGGCGCACGCACCCGAGCGCTTCGGAGTGTGGCTGACCCGCCATTTTTTCTCGCGCGTCCCTCTGGGTGCCGCCCATTTGATCGGACAAGAATTAGATCCGGACCGCGAGGCGGCGCGCTACACCGCCCTTCTGGCCGAGGCCCCGATCGACATCGTGTGCCTCGGCATCGGCGTCAACGGGCATCTGGCGTTCAACGATCCGCCCGTCGCGGATTTGCACGACACCAGGCAGGTCAAGATCGTCGAGCTCGACGCGATCTGCCGTCAGCAGCAGGTTGACGACAAATGCTTTGCGACTCTGGGCGACGTTCCGACACACGCGATCACCCTGACGATCCCTCGATTGCTGGACGCTCATCAGCTTTTTTGCGTAGTGCCCGGCGCGGCCAAGCGCGCCGCCGTCGAGCAGTCCCTGTACGGCCCGATAGGTGCTGCCTGTCCGGCGAGCGCATTGCGTACGCATCCGCGATGCACGCTGTATCTCGACCGTGATTCCGCACCACTACGGCTTTCACTGCAAGCACCGGCACGCGCATGAGCGAGGTTACGACACAGGTCTGGGGTCGCGATCCGGAGACCGGGCAACCTCGCACGATCACATTTATGGATGGCCATATTTCAGGCATCGCCCCCGGCGGCCCTGATGACGGGCATTGGTTGTCGCTCGGACTGTTCGATCTGCAATTGAACGGCTTCGGCGGCCATGACCTCAATGGCGGCACCGATCCGCAGACGGTTCGCGATCTCGCCCTGGCCGTCCATGGCAGCGGCGTTTCGCGTTTTGCTCCGACGTTGATCACGGCATCACGCGCTGCGCTCATCGATGCGTTGAAGGCGATCGCACAGGCGCGCGACAGCGATCCGCTGGTCAGGCACGCGATCCCCTTCGTCCATGTTGAAGGGCCCCATATCGCACCGGAGGACGGTCCTCGCGGCGCGCACCCGGCCGAACACGTCAGACCACCGGATCTCGCTGAGTTCGACGCCTGGCAAGCCGCCAGCGGAAACCTCGTCGGCCTGGTGACCTTGTCACCGCACTGGCCGGAGACGGCCGACTATGTGCGAGGGCTTCGCTCGCGCGGAGTTCATGTCGCGCTCGGCCATACCGATGCTACGACAGCTCAGATCTCCGCCGCGGTCGAGGCTGGAGCGATGTTGTCGACGCACCTTGGCAACGGCATCGCGGCCCAGCTGCCGCGGCACCCCAATCCGATCTGGACGCAGTTGGCGGAAGACAGGCTCTGGGCGAGCTTCATCGCCGATGGCCACCACCTTCCGCCCGAGACCTTCAAGGCCATGCTGCGCGCAAAGGGCCTCGAACGATCGATGCTGGTTTCAGACGCCGTCGCGCTCGCGGGTTGTCCGCCGGCGATCTATGACGTGCCGGTGGGCGGACGCGTCGAGCTGAAGGCGAACGGCCGGCTGGAGGTCGCCGGCACGCCGTTTCTGGCGGGCGCAGCAGCCAGCCTTCCGTTCGGGGTCGCGACGGCCAGGCGAGTGGCCGGCTTGACGCTGGCCGAGGCACTCAGGCTGGCAACGATCAATCCACGCACACCATTCCAGCTGCCAGCTCTGACAGTCGGCGCGCCGGCGGATCTGCTTCGATTTCGTCTCGGAGACGACGGGTCCATCATTCCCGAGACCGTCTATGTCGCTGGTCAACCCTTTCCAGCCAAGCATTGAGGAATTGAGATGAGCCAACTTCGCATCGGGTTGGTCGGTCCAGGGGCGATCGGTGAAACACACGCGCGGGCGATCAGGGCGCTCGACGAGACAGTTTTGGCCGCTGTCGCCGGCGGGACCCCCGAGCAGATTGCCGCATGCATCGACGGCGCGCCTGTTCCGGCATTTGCAACCACCGACGCCATGCTGGCCGGTGCAGACATCGACGCCGTCGTTGTCTGCACTCCGAGCGGCGCTCATCATGACGCAGCACTTGCCGCCATCAGGTCCGGACGACATGTGCTGGTCGAGAAACCCCTCTGCGTCGATCCCGCCGAGGCCGCATCGCTGGTCCGTGCGGCCGAGAGCTCGCAGCTGACCTGCGGCGTGGTCTCGCAGCGCCGGCTCGAACCGCAACATTTGGCGATCAAGAAGCAGCTCGACGCAGGCAGCCTCGGACAACCGCGCCTGATCGAGGCGGCGATCCATTGGTATCGCTCCGACGCCTACTATGCGGAGAAGCCGTGGCGCGCCGAAGCCGGTCACGGCGGCGGCTCGCTCTTCAACCAGGGCGTCCACAATCTGGACCTGATGCTTTGGCTGTTCGGACCAGTGGCGAGCGTTCAAGGCAAGACTGCGACGCTCGGACATTCTCACGCGATCGAGGACACGACGGCGGCGCTGCTGTCCTTCGCATCCGGCACTTTGGGCGTGATCGTGACGAGCACGGCACTGCCGCCGGGGCGGCCGGCCATGCTGCGCCTGTTCACCGATCGGGGCAGCTGCGAGCTTGCACACGACCGCATCGTCCGCTGGGATTTTCCCGATATCCCGCAGCCTGCGAGCGCGACGGGACCAGGAAGTGCCGCCAACGATCCCAAGGCGATCGGAATCGAGGGACATATCGCGCAATGGCGCGACTTCGTCCAGGCGGTCCGGGAGCGACGGGCACCCGCCACTCCGTTCAGGGATGGATTCGAGGCTACGCGCGTCGTCACCGCGATCTATCGCTCGGCCGCGGAAGGCCGGGTCGTCACCCCCAACGACGTCTTGCCGGAGATGGCCCTCGATGCCAGGTGATGCCTCTTCCATGCTCGACATTGCCATCATTGGTGCGGCTCATCCGCATGTCGAATACGTGCTCTCGGAGATCGCTGTCAGGACCGACGTCAGGATCGCTGCGGTCGCCGATCACGATGCCGCCCGCCTCACCGAGCTCGAGCGACGCACGCAGTCTCCCGGCTATGCTGACCCGATCGCATTGCTGGAGGCGCACAAGGTCCAGGCCGTGGCTGTTTTCACTGAGTTCGGTCTTCGAGCGCCGATCGTCGCTGAACTGCTGCGCCGGAATATTTTTGCGATCGTCGACAAGCCGATGGCGGTGACGCTTCCCCAGCTCGCCCTGATTGAGAACGCCCTTGCCGGGCGCAACCTGCTGACGCTTCTGCTCGAGAAGCGCTTTTATCCGGTCACACTCGCGCTCCGCTCGGTCCTTGAAGGTGGCGAGTTAGGAGACATCGTATCGATCAACTCGACCGGGCCGCACAAGCTCGCGCCAAGCCGTCGTCCGGCATGGATGTTCGAGCCATCGACCTATGGCGGCATCCTCGCCGACCTGACGGTCCACGACATCGATCTTGCACTTTGGCTGACAGGGCACACCAGCGGCACGATCAGCGGCTGGGTCTCGCCCACCCCGGCGGCCGGCACGACGAGCTTTCCCGCTTTGGGACGCGCCATCCTCGCATGCGACAACGGCCCGCAATTTTCGATCGAAGTGGACTGGATTCAGCCGGAAGCTTCTCCCCGCCATGGCGATTATGCCATGCGGATCTCAGGGACACGCGGGCGCGCGGACGTTCTCTTCGCGGAAAACAGGCTCCTCGTTGAAACGGCGACACGCCCTCGACGCGACGTCGACCTTCCCCCGGGCGCCCCGCCTGCCGCCTTCGCCTTCGATCACCTCGCGCGCGGCGAAGCCCTGCAGATTTCGGCGAAGGATGCCCTGCGCGCCACGCGCATCGCGATCCTCGCCGAGGAAAGTGCGAAGCAAGGCGGCAAACCCATACGGTGGAGTTGAGGCGCAAGACCAGGAGTTGCCGCGACAATGCCCGACGTTACGGCAGATTGTCCCGCAGAAAAATGTCGATGCGGATGCGCTCCTGATCGGGGCTGATCGGCTCGCCGGAACAATGCGCGAGCAGGACGCGCGCCGCAGACCGTGCCTCATGGCCCGGGTCCTGGTTGATGATGGCATCGAGGGTGCCGCGGACCAGGAAACGCCGCGTGTACTGCGTCAGTTCATGGGTGATCCAGACCACCTCGCGCGCGCGGCCGGAGGCCTCGAGCGCATCGGCGATGCCACGGTTTCCGGCACCGCAGCAATAGATGCCGCGGAGATCGGCATGACGCGCGAGCAACGCCGCGGTGAGCTGGCGCGTTCGCTCGCTGTCGTCGCGGCCCTCGATGACCGGTAGCGCGCGCAGGTTCGGATATTCGCTGGACAGGATCTGGTGGAAGCCGAACTGCCGCTCGGTGTGATCGCGCAGCGACAACGATCCCGCGATCACTGCGACCGTCCCCTCGCGCCCGGCCAGGAAACGCCCCATCAGCGTCGAGGCAGTCCGCCCGGCGGCCGGGTTGTCGATACCGACATAATGCAGGCGGCGCGAGCTCGGCGCGTCCGACACAAGGGTCACCACGGCGACCTCGCGCGCGGTGAGCTCGTCGATCGCGGCACGCACCCTGGGATGGTCGAGCGCTATGACGGCGACGCCCTGATAGGCCGGCGACAGGTTTTCCAGCGCGCCGGCCAGCACATCCGGATCGAACACGTCGACATGAAGGATATCGATGAAGCCGCGCTGGCCGGCGAGCCAGTCCGCGGTGCGCTGGACCTGCTCAGTCAGGTTGGTCATGAAGCTGTTGCTGCCGGATGGCAGCACGAAGGCGAAGCGAAAACTCTGCCCGCGTGCGAGCCGTGCGGCCGCCACGTCCGCGCGGTAGCCGAGCTTGGCGACGGCGGCCTCGACACGCGCGACGGTCTTGGCGCGCACGCCCTCGCGCCGGTTGACAACGCGATCGACGGTGGCAAGCGAAACACCCGCCGCACGTGCGACGTCCTCCAGCGTGGCGCGAACCGCCGGCTGCGTCGCGCCAGCTGTCATTCGCGCGCCGCCCACAGCATGCCGCGGGTCATCAACGTCCGGATCTCCGGTACGTCGAGCTCGTAGGCGCGGTGGCCGAGCGAGGAATAGAACACCCTGCCCGCGCCGTATCGCTTCTTCCAGACCACCGGCATCACCACGCCGTCGATCCAGGATGCGTGCTCGCCGGTAAAGGTCGTCGTTGCCAATACCTCGATGGCGGGGTCGACATGCATGTAGTACTGCTCGGAACGATGCTCGAAGCTCTTCAGGCCCTTCATGACGGGATCATCAGGCTTCGTCACGTCGACCTTGTAGTCGATGATATTGCCGGGATGCGCGACCCATTGCCCGCCGCACAAGAACTGATAGTCGACGGACTCGCGGAACGCATCGCACATGCCGCCATGATGGCCGGCGAGCCCGACGCCGCCACGCACCGCCGCGCAGAGATTGAGCGCGTCCGCCTTCTCGATCTTCGACATGGTGTAGATCGGGATGATCAACGAGAGATCATGGATCGCAGGATCGCCGAATGCCTCCGTCGTCGTTTCAATCCGGACCTCGAAGCCTTCCGCCTTCAGCCAGCCGCGGATCATCGAGGCACAGAGATCGGGATCGTGTCCCGGCCAGCCGCCCCATACAATCAATGCCTTGCGCATGGTCATTCCCTCAGTCGATCTGTCCGGTTTCACGCCCGGCCGGCAGCATCGCCGGCCGCTCGACGCGGTTCTCGATCTTGATGCGCCGCCCTTCGTCGGCGGAGGTCTGGAACGCCTCCATCACCTCCAGCACGTGGAAGGCAAGCGCACCGCTGGCACGATGCGGCCGGTTGTTCAGGATCGCGGAGGCCATGTCGGCGACGCCGATGGAACGGAATTCGCCCTCGACATGACCGTGTGTCAACGGCACCGTCTCCCATTCGCCGCCGGTCTTCGCGACCTGCACCTCGCCGCCGAAGCGGTTCGGGTCCGGCACCACCATGCTGCCCTTGTCGCCGAATATCTCGATCGGCGCGTGCCGGTGCTTCGGCACATCGAAGCTCATCGCGATCGAGACGACCGCGCCGCTCTCGAATTCGAGCGTGCCCGCGACATGGGTCGAAACCTCGACCGGGATCAAGGTGCCGTTCATCGGCTGGCTGGTGACCAGACGTTCGGATTTCGGGCGCGCGGTCGAGCCCATCACACTCGCCACCGGGCCAAGCAGCTGCACGAGATCGGTGATGTAATACGGCCCCATGTCGAGCATCGGTCCGCCGCCGCGCAAGTAATAAAATCCCGGCGCCGGATGCCAGCGCTCGTGGCCGGGACAGCCGAAGAAGGCGCTGCCCGCCACCGGCGTGCCGATAGCGCCGTCGTCGATCAGCTTGCGCGCGGTCTGGTGCCCACCGCCGAGGAACGTGTCGGGCGCGCAGCCGACGCGAAGGCCCTTCTGCGCGGCGAGGTCCATCACCTTGCGGGCCTCCGCGACGTTGATGCCGAGCGGCTTCTCGGAATGGACATGCTTGCCGGCATTCAGCACCGCGAGACTGACGTCGGTGTGGGCAAGCGGCACGGTGAGATTGATGACGATCTCGACGTCGTCGCGCTTGAGCAGCTGGTCGACCCGCATCGCCGGCAGCCCGAAGGCGGCACCCTGACGCTCGGCCGCGTCGCTGCGCATGTCGGCGAGCGCCTTGATCTCCATGACCGGAAAGCGCTGGGCCGCTTTCAGATAGGCGGTGCTGATATTGCCGCAGCCGATGATTCCGACGCCGACTTTTCTCATTGTGATCTCCGTGAGGTACCGTTCATCCCTTGACCGCGCCTGCAGTGAGGCCGGCGACGATGTGCTTCTGTGCCAGCAGGAACAGAATGATCGTCGGCAGGATGGTGAGGGTGATGAAGGCCAGGATCAGGTGCCACTCGGACGAATACTCGCCCTGGTAAACCATGATGCCGAGCGGCCAGGGATAGAGCGCATCGGTGTTGAGCATCACCAGCGGCAGCAGATAGGCGTTCCAGCTGTTGACGAAGGTGATGGTGCCGACGGTCGCCAGGATCGGCCGCGACAGCGGCAGCGTCACGTAGCGGAAGAATTTGACATAGCTGCAGCCATCGACCAGCGCTGCTTCGAGCAGCTCATGGGGAATATCCCTAAAGAAGCGCCGCAGCAGCAGCACGCTCATGGCAAGGCTGAAGGCCACCTGCGGCAGCGCGACGCCGAAGTAAGTATCGAGCAGTCCGAGATCGCGCACCTTGATGAACAACGGCAGTACGGCGGTCGCCGCCGGAAACAGCAGGCCGAGCGTCAGGTAGCTCAGCAGCATCGACGAGCCGTAGAACTTGACATGGGCGAAGGTGAACGCCGCCATCGAGGCTGTGATCAGGGTCAATGTCACCGTGAGCGTCGAGATGATCAGCGAGTTGCGCAAGAGCTGCCAGTAACGGCCGGAGAACAGGATGTCGGCATAATTCTGCCATTCCCAGTGCGTGGGCCAGCCGAATGGATTGACGCGCAATTCGCCGAGCGATTTGAAGCCGCCGAGCAAGGTCGCAAGCAGCGGCACCAGCACGAAGATGGCGACGACGGCGAGGAACGCCGCCTTGAACAGCACGGCGGGATCGAACGGCGCGCGGGTGGTCTCGGCACTACTCATCGCGCATGAACCATCGCTTGTAGGTGAAGGCAAAGGTCACGCAGATCACGAACAGGATGACGCCGATGGCGCTGCCATAGCCGACCCGCATGCGCGAGATGCCGTTGTTGTAGAGGAAGCTCACCATCGTGTTGGAGGAATCCGCAGGCCCCCCGCGCGTCAGCGGCATGACGAGATCGAACAGCTGCAGCGAGCCGACGACGGCGAAGAACACAGAGAGCCGGATCGTCGGATAGAGCAAGGGGATGACCACATGGCGCAGGGCTTGCGAGCGCGTCGCGCCGTCGATCCGCGCCGCCTCGATCAGGCTCTTGTCGAGGCTCTGGAGCGCCGCGATGAACAGCATCATGTGGAAGCCAAAGTACTTCCAGACGATCACGATCAGCACCGCCAGCATCGCGGTGTCGGTCGAGGCCAGCAGATGCGGCGCCTCGGCGCCGAATGTGCGCCAGATCGAGGCAACCAGTCCGTAGTCTCCGTCGTAAACAAAAGAGAAGATCAACCCGGTCGCGATCTCGGCCAGGATGTAGGGCATGAAGAACAGCATGCGCAGCGCCACCGCGCCACGAAAGCGTTCGGCGAGCATCAGGGCCAGCGTGAGCGCCAGCGGCAGCTGGACCGCGAGCGAGACTGCGATGATCAGTCCGTTGTTGCGCAGCGCGAGCCAGAAAGCGCGTGTCTCCAGCACGAAGCGGTAATTGTCGAAGCCGATCCAGTTGGTCGGCCGGCCGAATCCATTCCAGTTGAAGCCCGAATACCAGGCCGCCTCGCCGATCGGCAGAACCACGAATAGCGTGAACAGCAGCAATGCCGGCGGCAGGAACAGGATCAGGACGGTGAAGCGTCCGTCCCAGCTCGGGCCGCGTGTCGTGGCCTGCGGGACCGTCTCGCCGGTAACGCCCACCGCCGACACGATCGCGATCCGCCGCGTCATCGTCAGTTGCCCTGCTTCCGCGCCGCTTCGATCGCTTTGGCTGCGTCCTGCGGGCTCATGCTGCCACCGGCGATCTCCGCTGTGACATCGTTGACGACGCGACCGACCGAGGGGCCGAGGCTCTGGTCATAGAAGTTCTGGTGGTAGTTCGACTTCGCGAGATTGGCCGCGATCAGCTTCATGAAGGCGTTGTTGAGGCCGGCGTCCGCGCCCTGGACCACGGGGATAATGTAGTTGCCCGCCGCAAGCCGCGTCTGCACGTCCTTCGAGACGAAGTACTTCAGGAAATCGACCGCTTCCTTGGGGGAGTCCTTGGTGATCAGCCAGCCGGTGATGCCGCCCAGCGTATCGGTCGGCGCGCCCTTGCCGCCCGCGACGACCGGAAAATCGAACCAGCAGATCTTGTCTTCGCTCAATCCGACCTTGTCGGCGGCAAGCGCGCGCTGCAAATTATAGACGGTCGAGATCGCGAGCGTCATCGCGGCCTTGCCGTCGCCGAAATAGCCGACGGCCTGCGGGTTCTTGAAGCCGAGAAAACCGTTCTGGAACGGCTGGAGATCAACGAGCTGCTTGAACAGCTCGCCGGATTTCTGGAAGGTTTCGCCGGCAAAGCCACCGTTCTCGCCGCGCAGCGCCGCATCGAAGGCCGCCTTGCCGCCGACGCGCACTGCAAGATGCGTCCAGTAGAAGTGCAGCGGCCATTTGTCGGCGCCACCGACCACGATCGGCGTGACACCGGCTGCCTTCAGCGTCTTCACGGCGGCAAGCAGATCGTCCCAGGTCTTGATCCCGGCGGGATCGACCTTCGCCTTTGCCATCAGGTCCTTGTTGCAGAGGAAGCCGACCTGCGACAGCGCGACGGGCAGTCCATAGACGCGGCCATTGCTGGTGAATGCAGCGAGCGCTGCCGGCGTGAGACTGTCGCTGTAGCCCTTCACCTGATCGGTGATGTCGTCGAGGACCCCGGCCTCGATCTGTGTCTTCAGGACGCCACCGGCCCAGCTGTAGATGATGTTCGGCCGGTCCTTGGATTGCAGGATGGTGGGCAGCTTGGCCTTATAGGCCTCGTTCTCGAGGAACTGCATCTCGACCTTGACGCCCGGATGCGACGCCTCATAGCTGCGTGCGACCTCCTCCCAGATCTTCACCTGGGCTGGATTAACCTCGATGTGGAGCCATTTCACCGTGGTGTCGGCTGCGGCGACGTTGGCGCCAAGCAAGCATGCAGTCGCGGCGAGTCCCAGCTTCCCGAGCAGTCTCATCACATCCTCCCAACCGGCTTTTATTCGTTGGCTGCAATCCTGCCCTCAGTTTCTGAGGTACGCAACTAAAATTCTGACCTATGCACCTCACGCGGGGAATGGCTAAGGTCTGGAAAAGAATCGGGGCGGCCCGTCGCGTCACCCGAAACAAGCTGAGAGGTGCCCATGGCTGCCATCTATTCCGACCTCGCCGGCAAGGTTGTGCTCGTCACCGGAGGTGCGGCGGGGATTGGCGCTGCGATCGTGCGGCGCTTCGCGGAGCAGAAATCCAAGGTCGTGTTCTTCGACATCAAGGTCGAGGAGGGTCAACGCCTGGCGCGCGAGCTATCCGATCAGGGACTGGCTGCGCATTTCCAGCACGTCGACCTGACCGACATCCCCGCACTGCGCGCCGGCGTGGAGAAGGCACGCAAGACGCATGGCGCGATCAATATCCTGATCAACAACGCCGCCCATGACGAACGGCACAACACCGAGGAGATGACGCCGGAATATTGGGACGACCGCGTCGCGGTAAATCTGAAACACCAGTTCTTTGCGTCGCAAGCCGTGCTGCCGGACATGAAGGCTGCGAATGCCGGGGCCATCATCAATTTCGGCTCGGTGTCGTGGATCGCCGGACAAGGTGGCATGGCCGCCTACACCGCCAGCAAATCAGGCGTGATCGGCCTGACGCGCTCGCTGGCGCGCGACTACGGTCCCTACAATATCCGCGTGAACGCGATCGCGCCGGGCTGGATCATGACCGAGCGCCAGCTCGAGAAATGGATGACGCCGGCGGGCGAGATCGAACTTCAGCAGCGACAGTGCCTGAAGCGCAGGCTGGTGCCGGACGAGGTCGCGAAATTCACCGTGTTCCTCGCCTCCGACGAGGCCTCCGCCTGCACCTCCCAGCACTATATCGTCGATGGTGGCTGGGTGTGATGCCTTGAGTATGCGCCGTTGTTCGGGCTACTCCGCGCGATAGTGCTGCTGCCAACGCAGCACGTAAGCCTGCAATCGCGCGGCGGGCTAGCGCAACACCGACCACTGAGGGTGTAATTCTCAAACGTTTGGCCGATTGACCCTCAACGCGTGGTCGAACGTTCTCTCACCGTTCTACGCGACCCCGTCGTAAGTCTTTGGAATGCTTGGTGGGCGCACCAGGGCTCGAACCTGGGACCCGCTGATTAAGAGTCAGCTGCTCTACCAACTGAGCTATGCGCCCGAAAGGCGGTCAATGCCTTGCGAGGCCGGTCGTTTAGCAAAGCGATCCGGGTCTGGCAAGCGATGTGGCGCATGTTTTCCAAGGTTCTTCCACAGCCCCGGAAATACGAAAAGCCGCCGGATTCCAGCGGCTTCTCAGAGGTTAATACCCGGGGAATCCCGGTGCGCTCAAAGGCGCCCTTCCCGATCCGGGCCGTCGTCGCGGTCGCCGCCGCGGAAGTGGTCCATGCCACGCTCCATCATGCGGTCCATGCCGCGTTCCATGAAGCGGTGGGGCGGGCCGTCCTCGCCGCCGCCGAACGGGCCGCGGTGGCGGGTCAGCAGGGCGAGGCGCCGCTTCTGGCCGTCATCCAGGGTCTTGTAGAGCGGATCGGCGGCATCGGCGATCTTCTTCAGGGCCGCGGAGGTGGCGCTCATGTCCTCGGCGCGCTGGCGCAGGCGGGCGACCGGATCCTCCGGCTTGTCGGCATCCTTCGAAGCATCGCCGGGGCCGGCATTCATCCGCGCATTGGCGCGGTCGATGCGCAGCTTGGCGAAGTCGCGCACGGCGGCCTCGACCGGCGGCCACAGCTTCTCCTGGTCGGCGTTGAGCTTCAGCCCGGCATGGACGGCGGCGATCCGCGCGTCGACGAAGGCGGCGCGGTCTTCGGGGTTCATGCGGATGTGGCGGAAGTGCTCCATCCACGGGCGATGAAATTGGGCATAGACCGCGCCCGACCCGGCGATGCTGAGCACGGCGATGGCGGCGATGGTGAACTTCCTCATGACGTACCTCCTCTGGAAGGATGTCCTGAAGATGAGGGTCGCGAGGCCAAGGTGCAACTTACAACTTGGACAGGGAGGGCGTTCTTTCAGAGGTATAATTCACTTGAACGTCCGTTCAGCCACCGCCCGGACATCATTCGCAACAAAAAGGGCCTCCGTGCAGCCCGCACGGAAGCCCACCTTCATATTTCGTTTGGATTCGCTCGACGTGCGCTCGGTTCGTCGTGCTAGTTCGTCGTGCTCTTCGATTCCTTCAGGAATTCGTCGATCAGCGGCTGGCCGACGCGGCTCGCCGCATCCTTGTAGACCGGCTCCATCGCCTTGCGCATCGCCTCGTCCTGCTCCGGCGTGAGCTTGATGATCTCGCTCTTGCCGCTCTTCTTGATCTCGGCGAACGCGTCATCGTTCTCCTTCTGCGACTGCGCGTTGTTGAAGTCGGTCGCTTCCTTCATCGCCTTCGACAGCTGGTCGCGGATGTCGGCCGGCAGATCGTCCCAGAACTTCTTGTTCACGATCACGACGTAGCCGATGTAGCCGTGATTGGTCTCGGTGATGTACTTCTGCACCTCGTGCATCTTCTGGGTATAGATGTTCGACCAGGTGTTCTCCTGGCCGTCGACCACGCCGGTCTGCAGCGCCTGGTAGACTTCCGAGAACGCCATCACCTGCGGCAGCGAGCCGAGCGCCTTGAACTGCGCCTGCAGCACGCGCGAGGACTGGATGCGGAACTTGACGCCCTGATAATCGGCCGGCGTCACCAGCTTCTTGTTGGCGCTCATCTGCTTGAAGCCGTTGTCCCAATAGGCAAGGCCGGTGATGCCCTTGGAGTCCAGCAGCTTGAGCAGCCGCGCGCCAAGCGGGCCTTCCGTCACCTTCCGCAGCGTCTTCAGGTCGGGAAGGATGTACGGGAGATCGAACACCTCGAACTCACGGATGCCGAGCGGGCCGAACTTGGAGTTGGACGGCGCCAGCATCTGCACGCTGCCGAGCTGAAGCGCCTCGAGCTCTTCCTTGTCCTTGTAGAGCGACGAGTTCGGATAGACCTCGATCTTGACCTTGCCGCCGGTGTACTTCTCGGCGAGCTCCTTGAATTTCTCGGACGCCTTGCCCTTCGGGGTGTCGGTCGCGACGACATGGCTGAACTTGATGATGATCGGGTCGGCGCTGGCGGGGCCGGCAAGGCTCAAGGCCCATGCCGCAACGGACGCCGCGATCACGAAGGTGCGCATAATCTCTCCCTGTTGTTTTTGGGCCGCCCGGCGCGCGGGCGGCCTGTCCTCGTGCCGGGAGCATCAATACAGGCTGGCGCCCATGCGTGCTATTGGCCGTTAGCAGGGCAGCTATTCATAGAGAACGCCGTAAGCGCCGCTGTGCTCCCTCTCCCGCTTGCGGGAGAGGGGCGGGTCTCCGCGAGCGAGAAACCCCGAGAGGAGAGAACCCCCACCCGCCACGCTTCGCGTGTCGGCCTCTCCCGCAAGCGGGAGAGGCGAAGCCAACGCGCAGCTTCGCTTCTCAGCTTGCCGCGGCCGTCGTCACGGTGTCGCGCTGGCGCTTCATGACGATCTTGTTGAGCGCGCCGAGATAGGCTTTTGCGGACGCCACCAGTGTGTCCGGATCCGCCGCACGCGCCGTCATCGCACGTCCCTCATGCGACAGCCGCACCGACACTTCCGCCTGCGCGTCGGTGCCTTCGGTCACCGCGTGGACCTGGTACAGCTCGAGCTTGGCTTCGTGCGGCACCAGGCGCTTGATGCAGTTGAACACCGCATCGACAGGACCGTTGCCCTCGGCCTCCTCGATCTTGATCTGGCCGTCGACGTCGAGCTTCATGGTCGCGCGCTGCGGGCCATGGGTGCCGGCGATCACGGTCAGCGAGGTCAGCTTGATGCGGTCGTGCGACGCCGCCATCTCCTCGTCGACCAGCGCCTCGATGTCCTCGTCGTAGATGTCCTTCTTGCGGTCGGCGAGCGCCTTCATCCGCGTGAACGCATCTTCCAGCTGGTTCGGACCGAGCTTGTAGCCCATCTCCTCCAGCTTGTGCACGAAGGCATGGCGTCCGGAATGCTTGCCGAGCACCAGCGAGGATTGCTTCAGGCCGACCATTTCGGGCCGCATGATCTCGTAGGTCGAGGCGTCCTTCAGCACGCCGTCCTGGTGAATGCCGCTCTCATGCGCAAACGCGTTCCGGCCGACGATGGCCTTGTTGTACTGCACCGGGAACGAGGTCGCCGCCGACACCACCTTCGAGGCGCGGGTCAGCTGCGTAGTGTCGATCTTGTTCCAGAACGGGAATTTGTCGTTGCGGACGTTGATCGCCATCACAATCTCTTCGAGCGCGGCGTTGCCGGCGCGCTCGCCGATGCCGTTGATGGTGCACTCGACCTGGCGCGCGCCGCCGACCACGCCGGCCAGCGAGTTCGCCACGGCCATGCCGAGGTCGTTATGGCAGTGCACGGAGAACACCGCCTTGTCGGAGTTCGGCACGCGCTCGATCAGCGTCTTCATGAAGTGAGTGTATTCGTCGGGCGTGGTGTAACCGACGGTATCGGGGATGTTCACCGTGGTGGCGCCGGCCTTGATCACGGCTTCGACGATGCGGCACAGATAATCCATCTCGCTGCGGGTGCCGTCCTCGGCCGACCATTCGACGTCGTCGATCTGGTTGCGGGCGCGCGCGACCATCGCGACCGAGGTCTCGAGCACCTGCTCCGGGGTCTTGTTCAACTTCACCCGCATATGCAAAGGCGAGGTCGCGATCACGGTGTGAACGCGGCCGCGTTTCGCAAATTTCACCGCTTCAGCGCAGCGGTCGATGTCGGCCGGGTGCGCACGCGACAGGCCGGCGATCACGGCGTTCTTGGAACGGCGGGCGATCTCGCTCACCGCCTGGAAGTCGCCTTCGGAGGTGATGGGGAAGCCGGCTTCGATGACGTCGACGCCCATATCATCCAGCAGCTCCGCGACCTCGAGCTTCTCCTCGAAAGTCATGGTGGCGCCGGGGCACTGCTCGCCGTCGCGCAGCGTGGTATCGAAAATGATGACGCGGTCCTTATCGGACTTGTTCGCGGGGGCCATTATCAAATTTCCTTTTGAGCTTTCGCGCCGACAGTCTGCTGGGCGCTTGAGGTGTCCGGTGATCTCGACCAACCCCTGAGCGCCCAGGCGCGTGGCGCCCAGCCGGCCCTCAGGGGCAAGTAAGAAGAAGCCCGCCGATCAGGAGGGTGGGCAGCAGCGCGGCCGGGATCGTGGCGGCGGCCAGAGCCACCTCCCCCGAAATCCCATCGATTTGGCCGCGAATCAGCATTGCCAGACCCTTTTGAGCCCCAAATCCTCGGGCAAAACCGTTGACGGTTGGTTGCCGGGAGGCTCAGTGCGTCGTTTCTAGACGAGAAATGACCGCAACTGCAACGCCAAAAGATGGTCAGCATGGGTGACCCACCGCTTCACGGTGTCATCCCGGCGAAAGCCAAGAACATGCCGCGAAGGTCTATCGATGGCTGACGGTCTGAACGACCGGTCTTCACCAAACTTCTGCCTTGGATAGTCAGTCCTGCTTGCGGGAGGACGACGATAGGAGGTGTTGCGCGCAACTTCCTCAACGTCATTGCGAGCGAAGCGAAGCAATCCAGAGTCTTTCCGCGACGGGCAGTCTGGATTGCCTCGCTTCGCTCGCAATGCCGGAATTGCTTTTGTGAGTGCGGGCCATGCTCACCATCATCGTTAGGGCGCATACCTCCAGCGACAACCGCGTCGCGGTCACGCAAGGATGACGGTCGAGCTTGTTGTCTCTGGAAAGCTACCCCGTACGACGCGAGCGGGCCCTGCTTTCCCAGCGATCCAGCATCTGGCCGAGTTCACCGAGGGCGGGGGACGGAGTTTCGTTGGTGTTGGCGGGAACGGTGGGGCTAAGCCAGTCCGGTTGCCTATAGCCGCCCGAGCGGCGAGCCGATGCACGCCGTTTGCGGGACTGGAAATCGCGCGTGAAATAGCCGGCCGCATACGCGATCCCGAGCAACACGATCAATGTAATGATACCCTGCACCATTTGCTGCGGCCTTTCTCCCAAGGTTTTCTGCGCAGCAATAGAGGCGACGTCAAGGCTTGACGGGGCCCAAACTGGGGCTCGGTTAATTCCCCGAAGGCACGCGAATTGTCGCGTCACACCGGGCCGAACAGCGGTTCACACATATTCCTGGCCGCCCTCGCAACCGGGGATGAATGGGACTAACCTTGCACTTGCTCGGCCGGATCAACCGGCTAGCTGAACATGACCCGGGAGGACGCGAATGACACGCCAACAGCAGCGTGAGCAGGATGTTGCGCTTTCACGACGAACGCTGGTGCAGGGACTTGCGCTCGGCGCCGCGGCCACGATCGCCGGAACGGGCACTGCGCTGGCCCAGACCGGACCCGCCGCCCCGCCGACGACGATCACCACACCGCCGCGCGACTTCGGCCCCCGCGGCGCACCGACCACCTATTTCTGGGACCCCGATATCATCGCGGTCGATCCGTCCTTCAACGATCTCGCGCAACCCAACACCGCGATCAAGCGGCTCTACACCGGCGTGCTCTGGGCTGAAGGTCCGGCATGGAGCGCTCAAGGCCGCTATCTGCTCTGGAGCGACATTCCCAACAACAGGCAGATGCGCTGGAGCGAGGACGACGGCCGCGTCAGCGTATTCCGCGCGCCCTCCAACAATTCCAACGGCAACTCGTTCGACTTCCAGGGCCGTCAGCTCTCCTGCGAGCATCTGACCCGGCGGGTGACGCGCTACGAGCATGACGGCACCGCCACCGTGCTGTGCGACAATTACAACGGCAAGAAGCTGAACTCGCCGAACGATGTCGTCGCGCATCCCGACGGCAGCTACTGGTTCACCGATCCGCCCTATGGCGGCCAGCTCTATGAAGGTGAGCCCGATGCGGCGGGCGGACCGAGCAATGCGCCCGGCAAGCTCAATCCGCGGATCGGACAGCCGGCCGGATTCGCACCTGGCAAGCGCGAGCTGCCGACCAATTGCTATCGCATCGATTCCTCAGGCCGCGTCGATCTCGTCGTCACCGAGGAGCAGGTGCCCGATCCGAACGGGCTGTGCTTCTCGCCCGACTTCAAGAAGCTCTACGTCGTCTCGACCGGCAAGGGACCGGGCGACACCGGCCCCGGCGGCAAGGGCGAGATTTTCGTGTTCGATGTCGGCAGCGACAACAAGCTGTCCAACCTGAAGAGCTTCTCCGATTGCGTGATCGACGGCGTGAAGTGCGGACCCGACGGCGTGCGGTGCGACGTCAACGGCAATGTCTGGGCTTCCAGCAATGCCGGTCGCGCCGTCGGCTATAACGGCGTGACGGTGTGGTCGCCGGAGGGCAAGCTGCTCGGCCGCATTCGACTGCCGGAAGTCTGCGGCAACATCTGCTTCGGCGGACCGAAGCGCAACCGCCTGTTCATGGCCGCGAGCCAGTCGCTCTACGCGGTGTTCACCGCGACGCAAGGTGCGGGGCCGGGCTGAGCAGGCGTGAGCTGAATTGTAACGAGGCGCCGGCGTGCCCCGCTGGCGCCTCAGACATTTGCCCATTCAGGGAGCGGAAGGTTTCGATGCGTCCGATCGTGATCATACCCGCCCGGCTTGGTTCGACCAGGCTCCCAGGCAAGGCGCTGACGGATATCAACGGTCAGCCAATGATCGTCCACGTCTGGCGAAGAGGTCTCGAGGCCGATATCGGCCCCGTCGTCGTTGCCTGCGGCGATCAAGCCATCGTGGAGGTCATCGACGATTTGGGCGGACGGGCCGTCCTGACCGACCCAACCCTCCCGACGGGGTCGGATCGTGCGCACGCGGCACTGCAGTTGATCGACGCGGAAGCGGCATACGATGTCGTCGTTGTCCTTCAGGGTGACCTGCCGACCATTGATCCGGCGACGATACGTGCGACGATGGAGCCGTTGTCCCGGCATGCCGATTGTTCAATTGCTACGCTCGCCACCGAGATCGAGGATCCCATCGAGCTTCAGGCACCGAGCGTTGTGAAGATCGCCCTTGCGATCCACCCGGAAGAAACCATCGGTCGCGCGGTTTACTTCAGCCGGGCCGTGATCCCCTCAGGAGCGGGGAAGCACTATCATCACGTCGGCATGTACACCTATCGACGCGAGGCGTTGACGAAATATGTCAGCCTCGCACGCGGCGTCCTCGAGCAGCGCGAGAGCCTTGAACAGCTCAGAGCGATCGAGCACGGCATGCGGATGGATGCGAAGGTGATCCAGACGGAGCCGTTAGGCGTGGACACGCTGGCCGATCTCGAGCGCGCCCGAGAACTTTTGACGGTCAGGTCGATCTAGTCTCCGCAGGCAACACGTGACTTCCAGACAGGGCGCGTGATAATTGAGCCATGGCAGACAAAATTCGCGTCGTTGTTCTCTATGGCGGCAGGTCCGGTGAGCATGAGGTCTCGCTGAAATCGGCGGCCTCCGTGCTCAGGCATCTCGACCGCGCGCGCTTCGAGGTGATCCCGGTCTCCATCGACAAGACCGGCCGGTGGCAGTGGAACGATCTTGCCAGGATCGATCCGGCGCAGGCGGCCTTGCCGATCTTGCCCGATGCACCCGAGATGCGGCTCGCCCGAGGGGCTGACGGACGTGGCGTTCTCGTGCCGATCTCCGAAAGCGCGACAGGCCCGATCGAGATCGACGTCGTGTTTCCGGTCATGCACGGCCCCCTTTGCGAGGACGGCACCGTGCAGGGTCTTTTGGAGCTGGCCGAGGTCGCCTATGTCGGCTCGGGCGTTCTCGCCTCCGCCGTCAGCATGGACAAGGATGTCGCCAAGCGGCTCGCGGAATTCGCCGGCGTTCCGGTCGCGCCCTATCGCGTGCTCACCCGCAAGGCCTTCGCCGCGGACCGCGCCGCGTCTCTCGCCAAGGCGGTCGAGGGGCTGAGCCTCCCGGTGTTCGTCAAGCCGTGCAACATGGGCTCCAGTGTCGGCATTCACAAGGTCAAGACCTGGGATGAACTCGGCACGGCGCTCGATGATGCGTTTCGCTATGACGTCAAGGTGCTGGTCGAACAGGGCATCGACGCGCGCGAAATCGAGGTCGCGGTGCTCGATGGCGAGACGCTGTTTGCGAGCGTCGCCAGCGAGCTCAATCCGAACGCCCATCACGAATTCTATTCGTACGAGGCCAAATATCTCGACCCCGACGGCGCCCGCGTCGATCTTCCGGCCAGGCTCGACCCGGCGCAGATGGAGCGCGTCCGCGCGCTCGCGGTGCAAGTGTTCGCGGCCCTCGAATGCAGCGACCTCGCGCGGGTCGATTTCTTTCTCGACCGGCAAACCGGCGAATTCTGCTTCAACGAAATCAACACCCTGCCCGGCTTCACGTCGATCAGCATGTATCCGAAGATGATGGAGGCCTCGGGCGTTCCGTATGGAGAGCTGCTGACGCGCCTCGTCCATCTGGCGCTGGAGCGATACCAGCAGCGTCATGCCTTGGAACGCGGCTATTCGAGCTAGGTTGTCTCCTCAACGGTAGGCCCCAGGTCAGGGATAAAGCCATGCGCGTTGTGATCTGCGGCGGCGGCGTAATCGGGGTCTGCACAGCTTATTTCCTCCGCCGCCTCGGCGTCGATGTCATCGTCGTCGAACGGACGGAATTGGCGGCCGCGGCCTCCGGCAAGGCCGGCGGTTTTCTGGCATGTGACTGGTGTGCGGGCACGCCGCTCGATGCGCTGGCGCGGCGCAGCTTTGCGCTTCACGCGCAGCTGCCGGAAGAGATCGCGGGCGATTGGGGCTACCGCCCGATGAGCGCATATGGCGGCTACGTGGCGCCCGATGGCGATCCGCGGCGGACTGCGCCATCCGCACTTGGCTGGCTCAGCGATGGCATCGTGATCGCGCAGCCCATCGGCACGACCGAGACGACCGCGATCGTTCATCCGCGAAAGTTCACGTCGGCCGTGATGAAGGCGGCGCTCGCGCAAGGCGCCGAGCTTCGCCCCGGCCGCGTCACCGGCATCGTTCGCGATCCGCATGGGACGCGCGCGAAAGGTGTCGAGGTCGAAGGCAGCACCATCGAAGCGGATGCCATCGTGATTGCGATGGGACCATGGTCGCTGCTCGCGGCGCAATGGATGAGCCTGCCCGCTGTCTATGGCCAGCGCAGCCCGAGCATCGTCTACGACCTCGGCTCCAACGTGCCGGCCGATGCGTTGTTCCTGGAATGCGAGACGGATGGCGGCGGCGTGTCGATCGAGGTCTTTCCACGCGCCGACGGCAGCACGCATATCACGGCGCTGTCCGACATCGCGCCGCTGCCGCTCGATCCGGCGGCCGTGACGCCGGACCGCGATGCGGTTGCGCGCCTGCAAGCCATGTCGGAGCGGCTGTCGCCGCTGTTTCGCCCTGACAAGATCATCGCGCAGCAGGCCTGCTTCCGTCCCGTGACCGAGGACGGCCTGCCGCTGATCGGCCGGGTGCCGCAGAGCGACCGTCTCTACGTCGCGACCGGACATAATGTGTGGGGCATCCTGAATGCGCCCGCGACCGGCGAGGCCATGGCGCAGCTCATCGCCGAAGGCGGAACGCCTCAGGTGGATCTCGCGCCGTTCGATCCCGCCCGGCTCGTGCCGCTCGATCCATCGCTGCTGCAAGCGCGCTAAGCAGCTCAGCGATCCTTTCTTGTGGCCCCGAATGCTCATGCATGCCCGCCGCCGAAATCTGCATGCCTGCGCGCGGAATATCGATCCGCTCTGCCCGATATTTGCGCAAGCGCTAGACTTTAGTCCCCAACGTACAATCCTGAATACAGTTTCACTTGCCGGGGATTCTCTCGTCGTTATAGTCCCGCCCAATAGCTCAAAGAAGCTTGGTTCAAGGGAGAGAACAACATGAATAAAGTACTCTCTGGTGCATTGCGAAGTGCACTTGGTGCGGTCGCCATCGGCGCATTATTGGCAGCGTCAGGCCCGGCTTTTGCGGCTGATCCGATCAGGATCGGCGTGATCGCGGAAGCGCAGGCGATCGCCGGCGCATCGATCCCGCAGGCGGCGCAGCTCGCCGCCGACGAGATCAACGCCAATGGCGGCGTCGACGGCCGCAAGATCGAGATCATCGGCTACGACAATCACTCCTCCTCGGCAGATTCGGTGCGCGCGTTCCAGCGCGCGGTGAACGAGGACAAGGTCAACGCGGTCATCGCCAGCTATATCAGCGAAGTGGTGCTTGCGCTGGAGCCCTGGGCTTCGCGGCTGAAGACGCCGTTCGTCACGCCGGGTGCCGCCTCCAACGAGATCAGCAAGAGCGTCCACGCCGACTACGAGAAGAACAAGTACACCTTCCACGGCTATCTGACCTCGGCGGCATTGGCGCTCTCGGTCTGCGACGGCGCCAAGGACCTGCTCGTCGACAAGATGCACATGAAGACGGCGGTCATCATGAGCGAGGACGCCGCCTGGACCAAGCCGCTCGATGTCGGCTACGAGGAATGCCTGCCCAAGATCGGGCTGAAGGTGCTCGACCACATCCGCTTCTCGCCCGACACCACCGACTTCACGCCGATCTTCAACAAGATCGAGGGCGCCAAGCCCGACGTGATCATCACCGGCATTTCGCATGTCGGGGTGCAGCCGACGGTGCAGTGGAAGAATCAGCAGGTGCCGATCCCGATGTTCGGCATCTCCTCGCAGGCGACCAACGAAACCTTCGGCAAGGACACCAACCAGGCCGCCGAAGGCGTGCTCTATCAGGGCGTCTCCGGGCCCGGCGTCGCGGTGACGCCGAAGTCGGTGCCGTTCGCGGAGAACTTCAAGAAGAAGTTCGGCAACTATCCCTCCTATGCCGGCTACACCGCCTATGACGAGGTCTATTACATCGCCGACGCCGTGAAGCGCGCCGGCTCGACCGATGCCGACAAGCTGGTCGAGGCGCTGGAGAAGACCGACTGGGAAGGTACGATCGGCCGCGTCCAGTTCTACGGCAAGGACGATCCGTTCACGCATTCGATCAAATACGGCAAGGGCCTGATCACCGGGCTGATGCTGCAATGGCAGGACGGCAAGCAGAGCGCGGTCTGGCCCAAGGACGTCGCCAAGGTCGACATCAAGTTCCCGAGCTTCATCAAGCTCAGCAACTGATCCGACATGCTCCCGGGATCACTTCCCGGGAGCTTCCAATTGCGGCGCCCCGCAGCACCTTTTCCTCTAGTGAGACTCTTGGCCAATCATAGATGCGAGCTTTCCAGATTCTGATCGATGGCTTTGCCATCAGCGCTCTCTACGCTCTCGGCGCCACCGGCTTCACACTGATCTTCGGCGTCTCCGGCGTGCTCAACCTCTCCCACGGTGCCATCATGGTGGCGGCAGCGGTGGCGGCTTGGGCCGCCGCCAGCGTGCTCAATGTCGGCACCTATGCCGGCGCGCTGATCGGGGTCGGCGTCGCCCTCCTCGCGGCGTTCGCCACCTACTTTGCGGTGGTGAAGCCGATCCAGGATTCCCGGCGCATCCCGAACGAGGAGAAGGAGATCTTCGTCCTCACGGGAACACTGCTCTGGGGCATCATGATCCAGGAGCTGATCGCCTATTTCTTCACCAACAACGCCAAGACGGTGCTGCCGATCGTCGAGGGCGTCGTCGAGATCCTCGGCGTCCGCACGCCGAAGAACGAGATTTTCACCGCGATCGTGTGCTGCCTCGTCATCGCGCTGCTGTGGCTGCTGGTGAACCGCACTCGCACCGGCAAGGCGGTGCTGGCGGCCTCGATGAACCCGCGCGGCGTCACCCTGCTCGGACTCGAGCTCACCAACATCTACATCGTGGTGTGGGCGATCTACGGCATCCTCGCCGGCGTCGCCGGCGTGCTGCTCGGCATGTTCTTAGGGGTGAGCTCCTACAGCGTGGGTCCGCTGACCGCGAGCGCATTCTCGATCGTCGTGCTCGGCGGCCTCGGCAGCGTCTCCGGCTCGCTGATCGCGGCCTTTGTGGTCGGCTATCTCGAGACGCTGACGGCCTATCTGGTCTCGCCGGCCTACCGCACCATTCCGGCGCTGCTGCTGCTCGTGTTCGTGATGTATATCCGGCCCCAGGGCCTGCTGGGGAGGCGCTGAGATGGCGGGCTTCTTTACCTCGCGCCTGTTCTTCGTCTCGCTGGCGCTCGTGATCATCGCAGCTACGCTGCCGCTCTATGTCTCCGGCTATGTGCTCGGGCTCCTCACCGTCGCATTTTATTTCGGCGTGTTCGCGATGGCCTGGGACCTGCTGTTCGGCTTCGCGGGCGAGGTCAATTTCGGACCGACCTTCCTGATCGGCGTCGGCGCCTACACTGCCGGCATCCTCAATGCCCAGTTCGGCTGGTCGGTCTATCTCTGCATCGTGCTGGGCGCGCTCGCCTCTGTCATCGCCGGCCTCGTGCTGGCGCTGCCGGCGCTGCGCGTGCGCGGGCCGTATTTCGGCCTGACCACGCTGGTCGCCGTCTTGATGCTGCAGAACTTCATCGTGGTGTTCGCCGACCTCACCGGCGGCGAGATCGGGCTGACCATCCCCGACGTCATCACCATCAGCGCCGGCGCCAATTACTGGATCGCGCTCGGCTTTATGACGATCTCGGCGGCGATCCTCTACGGCCTGTCGCAATCGCCGGTTGGCCTCGTGCTGCAAGCCAGCGGTCAGGATCCGGTGCAGGCCGGCGCGCTCGGTTTCAACATCGTCAAGCACAAGCTCGCCGCCTTCATCGTCAGCGCGTTCTTCTCAGGCCTGTCAGGCGCGTTGCTGGTGTTCTACTTCGGCACCGCCTCGGTCGGCACCGTCGTCGACGTCGCGGTCGGCGTCAACGTGATCGTGTCGGCTGTGCTCGGCGGCCGCCGCACCGTGCTCGGCGCCGCACTCGGCGCGATCTTCCTGATCGTCGCCGGCGAATTCCTGCGCCCCACCGGCGAGCTCGCGACCTTCATCGTCTCGGCGGTGGCGCTGCTCGTCGTGCTGTTCTTCCCCGGCGGCTTTCTCGGAGCGGCCCTCTCGCGCGAGGCTCGCTCGTAATGGACCAGAGGCTTTCAAACCGTCCCGTGCTCGAAGTCCGCGGCCTGACCAAACGCTTCGGCGGATTGACGGCGGTGAAGAACCTCGGCTTCGAGGTCAACAGCGGCGAGATCTTTGGCCTGATCGGGCCGAACGGCTCGGGCAAATCCACCGCGATGAAGAGCGTGATGGGCATCGAGCGCCCGACCGCGGGCGAAGTCGTGTTCGAGGGGGAGAACGTCGCCGGCCTGCCCGCGCACAGGATCGCGCGCAAAGGCTTCGGCATGGTGTTCCAGCATTCGCGGCCGCTGAACCGGCAGACGGTGCTGGAGAACATCATGGTGGCGCTGTTGCCGGACAGCCTGTTCATGCTGTTTCCGGACAAGGCGCTGCTCGATCGCGCCAAATGGATCGCCGATCGCGTCGGGCTCGGCAACGTCATGAACCGCCGGCCGCCGACGCTGCCCTTCGCCGATTTGCGCCGGCTCGAGCTCGCCAAGGCAATCGCGCGGGACCCAAAAGTGGTGCTGGTCGACGAGCCCTTCGCCGGCCTCACTCGCGCCGAGGTCGATGTCTTCTCCGACCTGATCCGCAGCTTTCGCGACGAGGGCCGCGCGGTGATGCTGGTCGACCACAACGTCAAGAGCGTCGCGGCGCTGGTCGACCGCGTGCTCGCGATGTATCTCGGCGAGGAGATCGTCACCGGCAAGGCCGACGACGTCATGAAGAATGAGACCGTGCGCCGGGTCTATCTCGGCGGCGCCATCGCGACCCATGCACGGCCCGAGACCGGCTTCAAGGACAAGGTGCCGCTGCTCCAGGTCGAGAATGTCAGCGTCCATTACGGCAAGGCGCAGGCGCTGGAGAATGTCTCGATTCACATCCATGAAGGCGAGTTCGTCTCGGTTGTCGGCCTCAACGGCGCCGGCAAGACCACGCTGTTCAACACCATCTCAGGCTTCTTGCCCTATAGCGGCGAGATCATCCGCGGCGGCGAAAAGCTCCGCGGCACCAGCCCGGCCAAGATCGCCCGCAGCGGCCTCGTGCAATGTCCGGAATCACGCGAACTGTTCGGCGAGATGAGTGTGCGCGAAAACCTCGATCTCGGCGGGCAACATCTCACCGATGACAAGCGCGCCGCGCAGCTCGCCTGGCTGTTCGAGCTATTCCCGATCCTGAAGGAGCGCCAGGGCCAGCTGGCGCAGACGCTGTCCGGCGGCGAGCAGCAGATGCTCGCGATCGGACGCGCGCTGATGATGCAGCCGCAGATCCTGATCCTGGACGAGCCGACGCTGGGCCTCGCACCCGTCATCCTCGAGCTGTTGTCCAAGGCGCTGGAAAAGCTGCGGCAGACCACGTCGATCACGGTGCTGCTCGGTGAGCAGAATGTGACCTTCGCGCTGCCTCATGCCGACCGCGTCTATGTGCTGGAGCACGCAAGGATCGTCTGGGAGGGCGATCCCGGCCGCTTCGCCGCCGAGGCCGGCGCCGATTTTCTGTAGTTCGCACCTATCAATAACAAAACAAGCGAAAGGGAAACGACCATGCGATCATCGAGCATTTTGAGCTCTCACCTCCTCACCTCCACGCTGGCGCTCTGCCTCGCCGTCCCCGCCTATGCGCAATCGGGCGACCCGATCAAGATTGGCGTCATCGCCGAGGTGCAGTCGATCGCGGGTGCTGCGACACCGGGCGGCGCGCAGATCGCCGCCGACGAGATCAACGCCAAGGGTGGCATCCTCGGTCGCAAGGTCGAGATCGTCACCTATGACAACAAGAGCTCCTCGGCCGACTCGGTACGAGCCTTCCAGCGCGCGGTGAGCGAGGACAAGGTCTCCGCGGTGATCGCGAGCTATATCAGCGAGGTCGTGCTGGCGCTCGAGCCCTGGGCGGCGCGCCTGAAGATGCCGCTGATCACGCCCGGCGCCGCCTCGAACGAGATCACCAAGGCGATCCACAACGACTATGAGAAGAACAAGTACACATTCCACGGTTATCTGACCTCGGCCGCGCAAGCGCAGATCGTCTGCGACGCGGCCAAGGATCTCCTCGTCGACAAGCTCAAGTTCAAGACGGTCGCGATCATGAGCGAGGACGCCGCCTGGACCAAGCCGCTCGATGTCGGCTACGAGGCCTGCTTGCCCAAGGCCGGGCTGAAGGTGGTCGAGCATGTGCGCTTCTCGCCCGATACCACCGACTTCACGCCGATCTTCAACAACATCGAAGGCAAGAAGCCTGATGTGATCGTCACCGGCATCTCGCATGTCGGCGTGCAGCCGACGGTGCAGTGGAAGAACCAGCAGGTGCCGATCCCGATGTTCGGCATCAGCGCGCAGGCGCTGAGCCCGACCTTCTGGAAGGATACCAATGGTGCTGCCGACGGCGTACCGTCACTGGCCGTCGCAACGCCCGATGTTGCCGTCACATCCAAGACGAAGCCGTTCGCGGCGGCCTTCGCCGCCAAGTTCGGCACGCCGCCGGCCTATACCGGCTACACCGCCTATGACGAGGTCTACATCATCACCGACGCCATCAAGCGCGCCGGCTCGACCGATCCCGACAAGATGGTCACCGAGATGGAGAAGACCGACTTCGAGGGCACGATCGGCCAGATCAAGTTCTACGGCAAGGACGACGAGTTCACCCACGGCATCAAGTCCGGCGCGGGCGCGGTCACCGGCCTCGTCTTCCAATGGCAGGACCAGAAGCAGGTCGTGGTCTGGCCGGAGAAGATCGCGGAAGGCAAGCTGAAATTTCCGAATTTTGTGAAGCTGTCGCAGTAAAAAAGTGGAACAAGGCCACCGCAACGATGTGATGCCCGGGCAGAAGCGCGTCTTCGCGCTAGATGTCCCGGGCATTTCATATCTCGCTCGATGCGCCCCTGAAGTGAAGCCCGCTTGCAAATTCGGCAGGGTCGCTCACAGTAAGGGTGCACGCAGGCAACTCCAAGAATCTGCGGCCATCAAGGAGGACCCATGCTCCCTTATGTCGCGCACGACCTTCGCTTCGAGCGGCTCGTCATCGGCCATGTCAATCTCGAGAAACTCACCAGCGGTTGCCGCTGGGCCGAAGGCCCCGCCTATTTTCCGGCCGGGCGCTACCTGATCTGGTCCGACATTCCGAACAACCGGATGATGCGTTTCGACGAGACCGACGGATCGGTGTCGGTGTTCCGCGCGCCGAGCTTCAATTCAAACGGCAACACCACCGATCGCCAGGGGCGGCTGGTCAGTTGCGAGCATTTCATGCGGCGCGTCACCCGCACCGAGCACGATGGCTCGATCACCGTGCTGGCGGATGCGTTCGAGGGCCGCCGGCTGAATTCGCCCAACGACGTCGTGGTCAAGTCGGACAATTCGATCTGGTTCTCCGATCCGACTTACGGCATCGACAGTGACTATGAAGGGCAACAAAGTCCGTCCGAGATCGGCGCCTCCAACGTCTACCGGATCGACGGCAGCTCCGGCGTCATCACGCGCGTCGTCTCCGACCGGGTGCAGCCCAACGGGCTAGCCTTCTCGCCGGACGAAACCCGACTCTATGTCGCCGACACCGGCGCGACTCATGTCCGCGGGCTGCCGCCGACGATCTGGTCTTATCAGGTCAAGGGGCAAACAGTCGGGGAAGCCTCGCTGTTTGCAACCTGCCCGGACGGGCTCTATGACGGCTTCCGCTGCGACATCCATGGCAACATCTGGACGTCGGCGGGGCGCAGTGTGTTCTGCTATGCGCCGGATGGCACGCATCTCGGTACGGTCCCGATCGGCGAGATCGTTGCCAATGTCTGCTTCGGCGGCCCGCGCCGCAACCGCCTCTACATCTGCGGACAGACCTCGCTGTATTCGATCTACCTCAACACGCGGGCGGCGGTGTAGGGAGCGATCGCAACCAGAAAGAGACGTGTCGCGTCAACTCGTAACGCGTTCGCCGCGCCCGTAGACCAGCAGCATGAAGATGATGACGAGGCCATAGATCACCTGGCGGCCGGCCTCGGGCATGTCCATAATCGACAGCACGCTGTTGAGAAGCACGATCAGCACGACGCCGATCAGTGTCCCGAGATAACGGCCGCGGCCGCCAAGGATGTTGGTGCCGCCGATCACGACCGCCGCGATCGACGGCAGCAAATAGGCATCCCCCATGCCCTGATACGCCTTGGTGGAGTAGCCGGCGAGCAGAACGCCGGCGAGCGCGGCTGCGACACCGCACAGGACGAAGCAGATCACGGTGATGCGGCGGGTATCGACGCCGGCCAGATACGCGGCCGCCTCCTTGTTGCCGATGGCATAGACGTAGCGGCCAAGCGTCGTGCGCTGCAGAACAATCGTGACAAGTACCGACACGGCGATCCAGACGAACAAGGCGTTGGGAATGCCGAGCGTGCGGTCGCCGGCGAGCATCCGCATCAGGTCGGTGGCGCCGGTTTGCGGCGCGTAGCCGCCGGTATGGGCGACCATCAGGCCGCGCATCACCGCGTTGACGCCAAGCGTGAAGATCATCGAGGGCACGCGCAGATACGCAACCCCGATGCCGTTGATGAGACCGACCAGAAGCCCGACCCCGAGCCCGACCGGAATTGCAAGCGGCCCGCCGATCGTTGTCGCCATCATCGCGGCCCCGGCAAGCGTCCACGGCACCGACAGGTCGATCTGGGCGATCAGGATCACCATCATCATCCCCGCGGACACGATGCCGAGGAAGGCGCCGATCTGGAGCTGCTGCAGCAGATAGGCCGGTGACAGCAGCGGCGCACTGCCGAAGCGCGCAAATGTATAGATCGTTCCCGCCACCAGGATGACGAGGATGAACAGGGCCGCGATCAGGATCGGGCGGTCATCGCGAGAGAGACTGAGGGAGGCCGAACTCATCGGAACAGCTCCAGCGTATTCTTGACGCGCAGCACGCCGAGCGCGCCGATACTGACCGCCGCCAGCAGGATCAGGCCCTCGAACAGCGGTTGCAACAGCGGGGCGATGTCGAAGATGCGGAAGAAGAACGAGATGACGCGCAGCACCATCGCACCGAAGATCGAGCCGATCGCGCTGCCGGTCCCGCCGAGTAGCGAGGTCCCTCCGATGACGACGGAGGCGATCGAGTTGAGCGTGTAGGCGCCGGCCTGCGGGATGTCGGCATTGCCTGAGGATGTCTGGATGGCGAGGAACAGGCCGCCACAGCCAGCGAAGAAGCCGGCGAGCGTGAAGGCCGCGATCTTGGCACGCTCGATCGGAAGGCCGGACATGTAGGCTGCGCCTTCGGCCGAGCCGACCGCATAGACGGCCCGGCCAAGCACGGAGCGGCGGAACGGCACCCAGACCAGGAGCGCGATCAGGACGAGCAGCACGAACGGCACCGGGATCCAGGCCACCGGCGCAAACCAGCCGGCTCCGCCATCATCGAAGATATGGACGGTCGCGGCGAAATCCCCGAGCGAGTTGGTCAGCGCCCAGTTGAGATCCTCGTCGATCTTGCCGCCCGGCGTCGGCCGCAGGAACAGCGCGATGCCGATATAGACCGCCCCGGTCGCAAGCGTCGCAATGATCGGCTGGATGCGCCCATAAACGACGACGCAGCCGTTGACGAAGCCGGCCAGTGCGCCGGTCGCAAGACATATGACGATCCCGAGCAGGATGCCGCTCACGCCGCCGGGAAAGATACCAAGGCCGAGATGCAGGCCGAAGATCTCGAGATGCAACGGGCTGCCCCCCGCCGCTCCCGTGAGCAGGTAGCTCGCGAAACACCCCACCATGGTCATGACGGCGCCCACGGAGAGATCCAGCCCCGACGCCAGCACCGGCACGGTCTGCGCCATCGCCAGCATGGCGAGTGCAAAGATCTCGTCGCCGTTCTGCACCAGAACCGCCGACGAGAAGCCCTTGGGGTGGGCGAGGTTGTAGAGCAGATAAAGGATGGAGAACAACAGGACGGCGGTGACGATGCCGATGTTCTGGCGAATCCTGATAGCGACATCGTCAAGCATGGACGGCTCCGGATGTGTCCGGCGTCGCGGCGTCGATGTTGAGCGCGCTGGCGATGATGTTGGTCTCGGTGAGCTCATCACCTTCAAGCTCGCGCACGATGCGCCCGTCATACATGATCGCCACCCGGTCGCAGCAGCCGATGAGCTCGTCATAGTCGGTCGAGTAGAACAGGATGGCAGCGCCCTGGTCGGCGAGCTCGCGCATCAGCCGGTAAAGCTCCTGCTTGGTGCCGACGTCGATGCCGCGCGTGGGATCATTGAGCAGGATGAGCTTGGGATCGGTCATCAGCCATTTGGCGAGAACGACCTTCTGCTGGTTGCCGCCGGAGAGCGTGGCGACGGCGTCGCCGGGCGCGCCGATCTTGATCTGCAGCCGCGCGATGGCACGCTTGATTGCATCGGTCTCGCGCGCGCGGTCGACCAGAGGTCCGGTCGAGATCGCGTCGAGCGAGGCGATCACCAGATTGTCCGATATCGACATCGGCAGCATCAGGCCTTCGGTCTTGCGGTCCTCCGGCACGAGCGCGATGCCGACCGACTTCGCCGCCGCCGGCGAGCCCGGACGCACCCCGCGGCCTTCGACGGTGATTTGCCCGGAGACGCCACGCAGCACGCCGAACAGCGCGAGCAGCAAGGATTTTTGCCCTTGGCCATCCAGCCCGCCGAGGCCGATGATCTCGCCGGCGCCGACGCGGAGCGAGATGCGATCCAGGCGCTTGTCCCAACTCAGGTTCTCGATGGTCAGCACCGGCTTCGTCGATCCGCGCGCGGGCTTGGGCGGATACTGGGTGGCGATGTCGCGCCCGATCATGAGCTGAACGATATCGGCGGTCGACCTCCTGCCCTGGTCGAAGGTCTCGATATGACGCCCGTTGCGGAACACGGAAGCACGGTCGGCCAGCGCCTCGACCTCGTGCATCCGGTGCGAGATGTAGAGAATGGCAACGCCCTCGGCCTTGAGCCGTGCCAGCATGGCATACACCTTCTCGACGTCGGCACTGGTGAGGGCCGATGTGGCTTCGTCGAGGATCAAGAGCTGCGGCTTCTTGCCGAGCGCCTTGGCGATCTCCACCACCTGGCGGCGCGACAGCGGCAGGTCGCGCACGCGCATCAGGGGATTGACGTCCTCGCATCCGATCTCGGCCAGCAGCTCCTCGGCGCGGCGGCGCTGCGCCCGCGCGTCGATGAGGCCGAAGCGGCGCGGCGGCGACGCGATCGAGATGTTGTCCGCGACCGAGAGGTCGGGCATCAACGACAATTCCTGGAAGATGCAGACGACGCCGGCTGCATTGGCGGCGGACGGTGTCGCGAAGGTCACATCGTGTCCGCCGAGCCGCATGGTGCCGGTATCGGGCTGGACGACGCCGGCGATGATCTTGATCAGCGTCGACTTGCCGGCGCCGTTCTCGCCCAGCACCGCGTGGATCTTGCCGCGCTCGCATGCGAAGTCGACGCCTTCGAGCGCCCGCACTCCGGCGTAACGCTTGGAGATTCCGGACAGGGTGAGGAAGGCGGATTGGCTTAGAGTAGCGTCCGGCATGGCGGGCTCACGCAGCAGCGGCCCGGCCAAGGCCGGGCCGCAACCGGAACATCTCCGGTGCGCTCACTGGGTGTTCTTCTCGCTCTGCGACATGATCTCCGGCGCCGTGAAATTGACGCCGCAGGGCGCGAACTGGTTCGGTGCGAAGAAGTTTGCGTTGAGGTCCGGCCAGTAGTTGGTGCCGGGCTTCAGATCCTTGTAGGTCGCGACCGGGATCGGGATCGAGATGAGCTGCGGCATCACATTGCCCTGCAGCGCTGAGATCGCCGCCTTGGTGGCAATGGCGACCAGCGCCGGAGACTGGCCATAGGACATGCCTTTGAGCCCGTCCTTGGCGTGATCGGCGATCTGCTTGCGGTACTCGTTTTCGCCCTCGCCCGACATCGGGACGAAGGGATGCTTTGCCGACATCATCGCCTGCACGGTGCCGTCGGAGCCGCCTTGCGTGAACACGCCGTCGAAATGGCCGTGCACCGCGAGCGCGTCCGCCGTCACCTTCTGCGAGGTGCCGGTATCCCAATTGCCGACCACTTCGGTGATCTTGAAGCTGTTGCCCGGCGCTTCCATGACCTCGCGGAAGCCGAGATGGCGGTCCCGGTCGACCGAATTGCCCGGCAGGCCGCGGACCTCGAGGATGTCGCCCGCCTTCTTGCCGCTCTCATCGATGAGCCACTTCGCCGACATGCGGCCCATTTCCTTCTGGTCCTCGTTGACCATCATCACCTTGTCGGTGTCGAGGACGTTGTCGAAGGGCACCACGACCACATTGTTCTTGTCGGCGAGGCGGATAATACGGTCGAAGCCATCGGGGGCCACCGCGATGGTGACGATGGCGTCAAAACCCTGATTGATGAAGTCCTCCATCGCGCCGAGTTGCGCTGCAACATCGGTTCCGGTCGAGACGACCTTGAACTCCTTGATGTTCTCCTTGATGCCCGGCTGCGAGGCGAAGGCCTTTGCAGTCTTCACCATCTGGATGCGCCAGGTGTTGCCGACGAAGCCGTTGACGAGCGCGATCTTGTAGGGACCAGGCTTCTTGTCCCACTGGAAGAACTTGGTTTGGGCGGACCAGGGCTTGAAGCAACCCGGATCGGCGCCCGGACCGGACACGACCTTCGGCCCTGCCAAGGCACTGACCGGGGACAGCAACAGGCCAACGCAAGCGAGCCCCGCAAAACGAAGCGTCCACACCATGTCTCTTCTCCCTGAGCTTTTGTTTCGACCCTTAACGCGGCACGATGGCCAAGCCGGGAATTGGGCTTCCCGTGCAATTTACCCCGCTAGGATGGCACGCAATCTCCGATGCGCACAAGCCGAATGCCGGTCGTAAGCCTGGCCTGCGGCGAGCGCGCGGGAGCGAGACCATCACGATTGCGGGAGACGACGTCGCGTCGGGCCGAAGCTGAAAGCACACGCGCGACAAGCGGATGTTCGCGTCCGCGCATGATGCAGGCAACGGAACGATCCGTGGTGAGGGACAGCGGAGCGGTCTCTTCCTGAGCGCTCCACAAAAAGAATGATACTCAGGGAAAAATGCCGATCTGATCCACGCACGGCCGCGATCTGCCTGGTGCGGTGCATGTTGACTTTCACGAGCGCCCTCCAAATACTCGCCAAAAAACATAAAACCAGTCGCAAACGACGGTTCGGAGGGAGGGATAGGATGCCGACTTCACGCAGGCAGCTGCTGAAGGGTACGGCGGCTGCCGCCGCCACACTCAGCCTCGATTGGACCCGGGCCCAGGCGCAAGCCGAGAATTTGCGCATCGGCCTGATCTACGACCTCACCGGCCCATTTGCCGCCGGCGGCTCGGTCGCCTCCTCGGTCGGCGCCCAGATCGCCATCGATCTCGTCAACGAGACGGGCGGCATCGGCGGCAAGACCAAGATCGTGCCGGTTGCGGCCGACTCCCAGAGCAAGGCTGATGTCGCCATCAACGAAGCCGAACGGCTGATCAGCCAGGAGAAGATCGACATCATCAACGGCGTCTATTCCAGCGCGCATGCGGTGCCAATGGCCGCGAAGGTCGAGCAGCAGAAGAAAATCCTCTGGATCACAACCGCGGTCTCGACGGCCGTGTTCAAGGACAAGAACCTGCAATATGTGTTTCGCGCGCAAATCCACTCGGACCAGTACGGCCAGGCCTTTGCCGGCTTCATGAGCGAGCACGCCAAGGCGAAGCTCGGCATGGAGCCGAAGGACGTCCGGATCGCACTGATCCACGAGGATGGCCCTTACGGCGTCGGAGTCGCCGCCGCGGACGAGGCCTATGCCAGGGAGGCCGGGCTCCAGATCGTGTTGAAGGAAGGCTATTCGGCCTCGGCGCCCGATCTCTCGGTGCTCGTGACCAAGATCAAGCGCGCCAAAGCCGACGTGATCTCGCATGCCGGCTACAACCCTGACATCACCCTGTTCCTGCGCCAGGCGCGCGAGAGCGGCCTGCGCTTCAAGATGCTGTTCGGCGCCGGCGCCGGCTACAGCCAGCTGGACAAGCTGCGCGCGACCTTCGGCGCCGACATCGACAATTTCTGCAACATCGATCCGGTGCCGGCACAACTGCTCGATCCGTCGAAGCTCGCGCCCGGCATAGGCGATCTCATCAAGACCATGGTTACGCGCTACCAGGCCAAGACCGGCGCGACCGACGTGCCGCCGCACTGCTCGATGGGTTTCAACCAGACCTGGGTGCTGCTCAACAACGTGCTGCCGGTGGCGAAAGAGAAGTACGGCAGCTTCGAGCCCGAAGCGATCCGCAAGGCCGCGCTCGACGTCGACATCCCCGCCGGCGGCACTATCCAGGGATACGGCGTAAAATTCTTCCCGCCGGGCACGCCACTCTCCGGCCAGAACGAACGCTCGACGCCGGTGGTGATGCAGAACGCGGGCGAGCACATCTCGGTGGTGTGGCCGACCAACATCCGCACCCAGGATCCGGTGTTTCCGCTGCCGAAGGGCTCGACTTACGGGACGTAGCAATGAATGTGCTGAAACAGCTCGCGGCACCTCGGCGCCGTCTTCCCCTCTCCCCTTGTGGGCT
>NZ_VSSR01000080.1 GCF_008123515.1 Bradyrhizobium cytisi | reverse complement strand
GTTCTCGGACAGACACTAAGGGAATTACGATGCCAGTGCACTAAATTCACTCGCTCCGTCCTACGGATCTGCGGCTTCGGCTCTAGTTTGGCGGACGACGTCAATCTAGTGGACTCTCACCGTAATCGTACCACCGCATCGCAGTTTGGTTCCAAGCTTCGATGGTCATCAATACGTTGCCGGCGAAATTGCCTTTGCGATCGAGCCCGTCCCCCCTAAACTCCCAACCCCACCCGCATGCGTTCCGACGGGCCCGGTAGAAGCGGAGTCGAGTTATGCCCAAACCGGAAAGCTTCCCGATCGAGAAGATCTTCGTTCCCACGAAGCAGAAGAAAGCCATCAAGCCCGAGATCGTCGGGGAGATCGCGGAAAGCATTCTGGACATCGGACAACAGGACCCCATTTCCGTTCGGCACGACGGAGACCGCCTCGTTCTGGTCGAGGGACTGCATCGGCTCGAAGCCTGCAAGGCGCTCGGCGAGACAACCATCATCGGCGTCCTGGTCCCGGCCGAGCTTGCTCAACACAAGCCGCTGCTGTCCGAAAGCCCCGAAGTCGAGGCAGAGCGCATCAAGATGGCGCGATTGAAAAAGCTGCGCCTCGAAAAGGAAGCCGCGGAAGCATCGACGGCTGCCATGAAGAGCGTCAACGCGACGGAAGCGCCGCTCACCCGTCCGACGAAAGGTGTCCGCAACAATCCGAAGGTATCACTGGGCCGGACTGCAAAATCGACACCGAAAACATTGTCGGACTGGATCACGCAGCAAAAGCACAACGGCGGCCGCTATTGATCGCAGGCTCCGGAATTACGGAATTGCAGTGACAGTGCTGGACTGCACCCCTCAAGCCAGAGAACCGCCCCTGATCTATCCCTTGCGCTATGCGCCCTCGTGCAGCCCTGAGAAGATTGGCTCGCGAGTTCTCTGCCCTTCAATTGCGCGCCACATTCGGGTACTCTTCAAGCCATCCGCCCGATCCGCGATCTGCTTGCAAAGGCACGGCATGACCACTGCGCCCACCAACGTAAGCTTCGATGACGCCACCATGTGGGTCGAACTGTCCGATGGTCGGACACTGGGTATTCCGCTCGCGTGGTTTCCGCGCCTGCTGCATGCAACGCCTACCGAACGCGAGCAAGTCGAACTCAGCCGGGTTGGACTGCACTGGGAGGCGCTGGACGAGGATATCTCCATTGCCGGCCTCCTCGCAGGACGCGGCGACGTCGCGCGATCGACGGAACACACCGCCTAGCGCCCCGCGGACGCTCTGCCCACACACGCTCGAGCATTCCAATGACACGTCGATTCCGGCATAGTGGTTCATGGTCGTCTCTCCTCGATGCTTGGAGCGAGGTCCATCCTCGACTCCGTCACACCATCAGTGTGAGGGACGACCGCCTCCCAAGCCAACCGCGCGACGCGCGCCATCACATTGCGCCGTAGCTAGCGCGGTTGGCTTGGGAGGCCTCGGGGCCCGTTACCCCATCTACGAGCTTGGGGACGAACAGTCGTAGGATACCCCACCTCATTCCATCCCACCCGCTCCCACATGACCACGCCAAGGAAAAGAAAGAGCCTCCTCCTTCGCCTTCGTAGCGTCCGGCGGGGCGTTCACCGGATCACGACGGTTCTTTTAGGATTGGTGCACCCAGCTCGTCGAAACGAAAGAGCTGAAAGATGCGCTGGCCGTCGAAGTCGAGGACTCTCAAATCATCGGTCTCCTGCAGATTGCTTTCGACCGCTTGAAAGTGCCCGCCGTAGCGCGCCTTGGCGAGCGACAAGGGAACCTCGAACGCGACGAACTTGCCGATCCCCTTGTGCCTGAGCACGTCAAGGAGCTTCTGGTCGTGCAGGGACTCGTGGGATGTGAGAATGAGCAACGGACCGCTCGCCGTGAGCAGCAAAAGCGATTTCATCGGATCCTCCTTTGCAGGAAGCGTAGCCCACAACCCACCTCCTTCATTTCCTCCTAGGCAAGCAGTGGTGGGTTGCGCCTTCGGCTAACCCACCTACGGGCCGCGTAGACGACTTTGCCCGACGCAAGTTCAACGCGTGAAGGTGAAAGCAATACCCATCAATCCGGCAGAGCCGGAGTTAGCCGAGGGCGTAACCCGCCAATCGGGTCTCGCGAATGGCGGGTTACTGTTGTGGCCGTCAGTACTTCGGCGATGTGCTCGTGCCCGACTTTGGCATCGTGCTCGTGCCCGTGGTTTGAGACCTGGTGCTCGCGCCGGTGGTTTGGCCGGGCGCGGAATTGGACGCGCCGGCGCTGGTCTTGTTCGAGGCCTTGGCGTGGTGCGTCGCATGGTGCATCGCATGGTGCTTCTTGTGTCCCGGAGCGTAGCTGGAAGCGCCCGGCTCACCCGTCTTGGAGCCCATCTGCTGCGTCTCTTGGCCCGGCGTCTGGCTCGATACGCCCTGAGCAAACACGGCTGGTGCCGTTGCCATGAGAATAGTAGCAGAGAGCGCGATGATCTTCGATTTCATGTCGTCCTCCTCCCGATAAGCCCCTCAATGCAACGAAATGAGACCGGCCCCGTTCCCCTGAACGAATGTTCATAATGGGCCGGGCGACTGATGGGGCGAAGCCCGTAGGATGGGTGGATTGGAGCGAAGCGATGCCCCATCATCAGCCGATCGGCAAGGCGATAGGCTCAACCCGTCCTACGAACTCGATCCGCCCCGCCCCCGAGCCCGCCATAATTTCTCCCTCGCACGCGCGTTGTGTTGGACAGCGGCGAGACCTATTCTTCCAGCGATCGGATTGCCGCACGCCCAGTGACGCCCGACTGGATGGAGAGCGCATCGGTGCCTGAAGCGGACGACCCCAAGGCTGATACCCAAAAGACCGATACCCAAAAGGCTGATTCCCAAAAGCCTGGTATCCAAATGCCTGATACCCAAAAGCCGGACGAGATGCGTGCCGATGGCGGGCTGGCGCGGGCCTTTGACCAGATCAAGAGCGCAGAGGACGACCTTGCGCGGCTGGACCGGCTGGTTTCCGCAATGGAACGCGGCAGCGAAAGCCCGCGGGCTTCGCAAGCAAGCGCCGCTGCGGCGGCAGCCGAGGACAAGGCGCCGGATAGCAAGCTTCGCGATCAAGGCCTGAAGGGAGATCGGCCCATGCTGCGCGCTTTGGTTGGCCTCGTGCTGGCGATCGGCATTCTCGGTGCTGCCTTCGCTTCGCAATATCGCGATGAGGCCAAGTCGATCAGCAAGTCGATCAGCAAGTCGATCATGGCGCGCTGGGCCCCGCCGGCCACGAATGAGCCCCCGCAAGCGTCCGCGGTTGCAAGTCCGGCGCAGCCGCCGGCACTGCAATTGGCTGCTGTGGATCAGCCTGGTCCGCTGCCCCCGCCGCCGGTCGGCAAGGAAACGGAAGGCGCTCCAAAACCTGACGTTTCAAGACCGGACGCTCCAAGCACTGGCACCACAGCGCCTGACCAGCCCTCGTCTGATCTCGCGCAATCGCTCAAGACCATCACCAACGAGCTTGCGAGCATCAACGGAAAGCTCGAGCAACTGAAGAGCCGCAACGAGCAGACGCTGCGCGAGCAGGCCGACACCATTCAACAGCTCAAGGCGGCGCAGGAGAAGGATGCGGCGGACAATGCGCGCCTCGCCGCGCAGGTCCAGGCGCTGCAAACGCAACTGACGGCTTCATCCGCATCTGCATCTGTGAAACCCGCCGTGCGGAGCGTGCTCAACAACGATACGGCTGCGGCTGCACGGCCGCACGTGCAAGCGGCCGCACCCCGGCGACCCAGGCCACCACGAGGACCATGGATGCCCCCGCCCTATATGGTCGACCCCTACGGCGATCCGGATTGGTAGGCGCGCAAGGGCGGATGAGCCGACGGGGTGGAACGCCGCTCGTGCGCCTGACAGGATGCGGATCTACCGTGTCGGCCCATCCGCCCCGCGCCTCTACCCTCGCGCCCGACGAACCGCCTCCTCCAGCTTGATCCTCTGCTTGTGCCAACGCGCGTCCTCCGCCCCGGCACGTTCGTCCAGCACAGCCCGCTCCGCGTCGATCTCATCCACCCGCGCCTGGTGGTCGCGCTTCGCCTTGTCCAGCGCCGCCTGGGCGGCCGCGACCGCCTTGTCACGGCGCGCGCGGGCGGCCTCTTCCTTGCGGCGCGCGCTGTCGCGGCGCTGCTCTTCCCGGGCGAAGGCCGCGGCGGCCTTGCGCGCGTCCTGATCGCCGATCTTGCGGGAGGACTTCGCCGCACGCCTGGCGGGACGCTTCTTTGGCCTGGACCTGGCTTTTGTCTTGCCCTCATCACCGGCGAGATCGGTCGGCAGTTCAGAGTGCTCGGTGAACGGGCCGTCCGATCCGACCGGGCGCCTGAGCACCACGCCCGGGCTCGCCATGGTCGCGGCGACGATATCAGGGTCGTCGGTCTCCTTCGCGATGCCCTGATGGAACAGGTTGGACCTGGCGCCCCAGGCATCCAGCGCCGCCTTCATCGAGGGAGCAGCGACCGCCTGATCGTAAAAGCCGAGCGAGGTCTGATACGTCTTCAGTTTTCTTTTCAGTGTCCTTGGCATGTCGCCTCACGGCTTGGTATTCCCGGTGCGGAGGGGCCGCGGATCGTCGCGCAGCCCCGAAGCGATATAGATCAACCCGTCGGACCACGGCTTCCGCAACGGCTCGGCCCATCCTACCGGCTCCCACAAGCCCCATGCCAAGGAAAAGCAAGCGCCTGCTCACTCGCCTTCGCAGCATCCGCCAGGGCGCTCGGTGGGTACGAAAAAAGTTCGTGCGCGCACCGCGGCTGGTTCGGATCGCGGCCGGCATGGCGATGCTGCTTGCGCTCGCGGCGCTTGCAAACATCCTCTATCAAATGGTCCGCAAGCCGACCGAGCTGTTCGTCTTTCTCGGCAATTCCCTCGACAAGGAGCCTGCCGAGAACTGGCGGCAATACGGCCCGCTCTTCCGCACCTACTCCACTGCGACGATCTCGCCCGAACTGCTGGCAGCACTTGCGCAGGTCGAGAGCTCGGGCAATCCGGTGGCGCGCACCTACTGGCGCTGGCGATGGAGCTTTAATCCGCTGGCGATCTACCGGCCCGCCTCGTCTGCCGTCGGGCTCTACCAGATGACCGATCCGGCCCTCAGCGAGGCCGCGCGGTTCTGTATCCGCGGCAACGTCGTGACTGATACCGGCTGCGGTTCGACCTTCCTCTACACCCGCGCGATCCCGAGCCACGCCATCGAGCTGGCATCGGTATATCTCGACCGCAATGTCGCCGACGTTCTCGCCCGCGCCGGCGACGTGAAGGCCAATGCGCAGCAAAAGCAGGATCTCGCCGCCTTCATCCATCTCTGCGGCGGAGGTCCGGCCACCGCCTATGCGCGGCGGCACTTTCAGATGGTGGCCACCGAACGCTGCGGCGATCACCTCGTCGCGAGCTATGTCGCCAGGGTCAACGCGATGAAGCGGCAGTTTCAGCGCCTTGGGGCGGGTGACGGCAATTAGCGGCTACTTCGCCACGCCGACCATCGCCGTCGCCATCTTCTTGTTGCCCTCGACGCTCAGATGGCGCCCGTCGGGACCGACGCTGCCTGGTTGCCGCCAAACTGACATGTAGGTCCCCCAGACGTCGACGACCCGGATGCCCCGCGCCTTCAACTGGCTCTTGATGGCCGCGATGTTCTCCATGGCTTTGACCGGGCTCATATTGTGCCTGACGTCATTGGCCGGATTGTCGCAGAGAATGACGAGCTTCGTCCCAGCCGGAACGACGCTCGGCGTACGTGCAAGCGTCGCATCGGTGGTCTCACCCCACACGCCGGCATTGGCGACATGGACCTGAGACCCCTTGGCGCGCAGCAATCCCTCCAGCACGGCCGGCCACATCTCGGATTCCGCGACGTTGCCGTGGACCGCGCTATGGCCGAGCGCCACGATCTGCGCGGACGAAGGATTGACCGAGGCAACAACCACGGCCGCAACAGCAAGGAGAAGAATTCGGAAATTCGAACAATCCATGGCGCCCTCCAAAATATTTTCAAAATCGACTCAGACGGGGCCGAATGAATGCCCCGTCGAGGTCCACAGCCAATGTTCGCTATTCCGTCTGCGTTTGGCAACTCTCCATCCGGATATCCGTAGTCCGTAGGATGGGTAGAGCTCTTGCGAAACCCATCATTCCGCGAGGGATTCTTTGATGGGTTTCGCTTTCGCTCTACCCATCCTACGGCTTCAGACCGTCGCTTCGGTATCCGGCATTGAACTCTTGCCGCCGTCCGAACCTCGCTGCCGGCTTCCGGCCGAGAAAATGTCGTGCACGAGGCCAAGCTTCCCGAGTCCCAAAATAATCAGGCCGTTGATGTCGATCTCGTACCAGGCGTGCGACAGATAGGCGTCGCGCGGAAACCGGTGATGGTTGTTGTGCAGGCCTTCGCCGAAGGTGAGGATCGTGGTCACCAGCTCGTTGGTGGTGCCGTCGTTGAGCTCATAGCGGCGGTAGCCGTAGCGACCGTCGCTATGGCAGACCGAATTGACCAGCGAGGTGGCCATGGTCATGAGGTAGCTGCGGAACAGGCCGGAGAACAGCACGCAGCCGATCATCGTGTGCACGCCGCCGAACGCATAGCCGATAGCGCCCGGAATGACGATCGCGGACAGCGCGTACCAGTACCAGCGCGTCCTGGTGAAGAACATCGCGATCGGGTCGGCCAGAATATCCCTGGCGTAATATTCGGAATCGGTGGTCGCGAGGTCCCACACCCAGTTGCCTTGCGCGTGCCCCATCCCCTTGGCGAAGGAGGCAATGCGGTTTCCGAAGCCGTCATAATAGGGGCTGTGGACGTCGCCGGGCTTGTCGGAGTGAAGATGGTGCCGGCGATGGTTGCTCACCCATTTCAGGATCGAGCCCTGCACCGCCATCGTGGCGATCGCAGCGAGGATCGTCCGCATCACCGGACCGCAGCGGTAGCTGCGGTGGACGAAGTAGCGATGCATAAAGCCGATGCCCATCGTGGTCATCACGAACAGGCCGGCGAAGACCGAAATCTCGACACGGCCGACGCCCTGCGTGAAGGCCCAAACCAGCGCCCCGATCGAGCCCAAGATCATCATGGCGAACGAGATGTAGGAATCGCGAAATTTTGCGTCGACCACCGGGCCTTCGACCAGCACGCCCGGCGGCATCTTTGGCGGCAGCTTCCGGTCAGAATCTTGCTCCGGAAGCACGCCCTCGGTTGCAGTCATTTCAGTCCGTCCGTTGATGGAAAGCCAACCCTTCTGCAACGCAGGGTACAGACGCCGGTTATGTTGAGCAAGCCGTGCAAAGCGCGGGGGTTAACGCGAGGGAGCGGCGGGTTCGGTGCGGTAGGGTGGGCAAAGCGGAAGCGTGCCCACCATGTCTGTCGCATTCGTGGAGAGATGGTGGGCACGGCGCGCTGCGCCTTTGCCCACCCTACGAGACTCTACAACTCGGCAACGCCCCGCTGCCCTTCACCACCAATACGGCCAGCGCCACCCCTCATAACGAACATAGGACGGCACCAGCGGCGGGCCGTACGGATCGACCCGGTCGTCTTCAGGGCGATAGCGATAACGCGGAACTACATTGTAATCCCACGGCGTTGGCCTCAGCACAGGCGCCGTGACGATGAGCCTCTCTTGTGGTGCGCGAACGACGACGGCTCTCCGCGCCCTAGCCTCGGCACCCGAAATCCCGAGGCTGCACAGCACCACGGCCGCTCCGAGCGCACACGCGACAGTCTTGATCTTCATGCAATGGTCTCCTTCCCGACGAAGAGTGCAAAAGGACGCAAAGCAA
This sequence comes from Bradyrhizobium cytisi, assembly GCF_008123515.1. Classification (GTDB taxonomy): domain Bacteria; phylum Pseudomonadota; class Alphaproteobacteria; order Rhizobiales; family Xanthobacteraceae; genus Bradyrhizobium; species Bradyrhizobium cytisi. Next base: position 29,699 of record NZ_VSSR01000080.1, on the reverse strand, counting down.
GGCAAGCCCATTTCGATCACGACTTGCATGAATGACGGACGTCGGCTCCGGCGACTTGGCCCTGGGCGCAGGGCTATCGCATGTGGGAGCGATTCCCATGTGGCCATCCTTCGAGACGCCCGCCGTTGGCGGGCCCTCAGGATGAGGACCGAGTGTGCGTCCGTCGTTTTTGACGAGCACCGGTGCCGCTTAGCCTCATCCTGAGGAGACCGCGAAGCGGTCGTCTCGAAGGACGAGGCGCGCAATCGAGCAGTCAGCCTAGGCCGCGTGTGTTTGCGGGCCCACGCTCTGGGATACGTTGATATCCTTCAAGCACACATCGCTCTGATGGATGGCGAGAATGTTGATGCCGAGACCCATCAGCCGGTAGCCGTTGTCGACGAGCCATTGCTCGAGCTGCCGGAGATCTGTCTTGATCTTCTCGATCAGCAGGATCGGACGGTATGTCCTGATCGTCTCGCGGGCGCCGCTGAGAGCCTCCATCTCCATGCCCTCGATGTCGATCTTGATGAAATCGGCACGCGGCAGATTGAGCTCGTCCAGCGTCATCTTGCGCACGACGACGGTGTTGTCGGTGTAGTCGATCGGCTGACCGATGAATTCGTTGCTCGGGCGCGGCCGCAATTCCAGGCTGCCGAAGCTGGACGGCATGAAATAGTTCGGATTCGGGATTTGCAGCGTGCCGGATTCGGAGGACACGGCCGCATGCACCGCCAGCGCATTGAAGCAGTTATTGATGGCGATGTTGCCGGCCAGCGCATAGTAGATCCGTTCCTGCGCCTCGATCGCGATCACCGAGCCCCAGCCCGTCATCGCCGAGGCCCATTCGATGGTGTGCACGCCGATATTCGCGCCGCAGTCGATCGCGATGACGCCGTCACCGTGGTGCTTGCGCCGCAAGGCCAGCAGCTCGAGCGCGATCTTGACTTCGCCGGGATCGAATGCGGCGGCCTCGAGGATCTGATGCCCCACGCCATAGCCGCGGTCGGGGGCGACCATACGATAGTCGAAGCGATTGACGATCATGGTTCCATGGCTGGATGAGGCCATGACAAAGGCCAGCTTTTGCCCCGCGATCGGCATTGCAGAATCTCCTCGAACCCAGAGTAGAGGCCACTATCCCCATGCCGGCTTATGCGAGGCTTGTCCCGATCCCGTAGGATGGCTAGAGCCCTTGCGAAACCCATCATTCCACAACAGCTATTTGATGGGTTCGCTTGGGCCCATCCGGGCTGCTTGCGGCAAACAGGATCACCGCCGCGAGGACTCTGGATTCCCCCGCCCTATATGGTCGATCCCTACGGCGATCCGGATTGGCGAGCCCTTAGGGCGAAAGCGATACCATCACCTTGGCTCCGCCAAGGTGATGGATATCACAAAGGGGTAAACCCATCCTGCGGATTATCGCTCCGTGGCCGGTATCTCGTACACCGACACCTTGGCGGCGATCCCGGTCAGCTGGCGCTCTTGCGTCGCAAGCTCCTCATTGGAGGACTCGCCGACCGAGACGTCCTTCATTCTGCGCTTGACCTCTTCGCATGTCTTGCGGACGTCTTCGGTGAAGAGCGCACATTCTTCGATGCGCTTGAAGATCTTCCGTCCCTCGTCACGATACCCCGCGGCCGTTTCGCGCATGAAGGCAATCGCATCATGGACCTGGACTGTCAGCGCTTCGCACTTTTGCGCGGCGTCGATCAACTCGGTGCCCATGGCCTCGATCTCTTTTGCCGCGGACTCATAGTCGCGAATGACCGCCTCTGCACTGAGCGCACCGACGCGCGTGACGCCCTCGGTGTGCTCGACGTAATCAGGCAGAGAAATTGAAGCGATCGAACTTCCCGTGCGAACCGATGCAATATCCGCCTCGAGTTGAACCAGGTTCACGCCTTCCCGCCTGCGCAATTGCTCAACACTTGCCATGATTGATCCTCCCAATACGCACCCCGAACCCCAAAGGACATTCAGTGTATTACGGGGATAAGCGGCAGTCCTAACCCGATCTTCTATTGACAGCCTCAGCTTTGCCATTTTTTCCCAGCTGCCAACGCGGCACGCAGCGATGATGGATGCCATAAGCGCTCAACCTCTCATAATTGCGGCTCGTGAAGATGATAGGTTTCGCATGAGCGCAACCCATCCTGCGGCAAATGAGATCGATCCCATGACACCAGTGCTTCGTATCGCGGCATTTTCAGACGGCGGCCGAGGCGGCAATCCCGCCGGGGTCTGGATCGGCGACGTATTGCCGGATGCCGCGACGATGCAGGTGATCGCAGCCGAGGTCGGCTTCTCGGAGACCGCCTTTGCCGCGCCCGAGCGTGACGGATGGCGGGTGCGTTATTTTTCGCCGGCGATGGAGGTGCCGTTCTGTGGCCACGCCACCATCGCGCTCGGTGCCGCGCTCGCGCATCGCTTCGGCGATCGCAGTTTCGGGCTGCAGTTGAACGATGCGGTCATTTCCGTTTCGGGGCAGCGCCAGGGCAACACCATTGCGGCCGCGCTGCAGTCGCCGCCGACGCGCAGCGCGCCGCTGGATGCGTCGCTGCGGGATGCGCTGCTGGACCTGCTCGGCTATGCGAGCGGCGATCTCGACCCGAAGCTGCCGCCCGCAAAAATTCACGGCGGCGCCGATCATGCCCTGCTGGTTTTGCGATCGCGCGACGCGCTCGCGCGCATGACGTACCAGTTCGAACGGGGCCGCTCCCTGATGGAGCAAGCGGGCTTGGTCACCATCGCGCTGGCGACGGTGGAGACGCCGCGCCTGTTCCATGTCCGCAATGCCTTCGCCGCCGGCGGCGTGGTCGAGGACCCCGCGACGGGCGCTGCCGCCGCCGCGTTCGCGGGTTACTTGCGTGACATCGACTGGCCGCATGGCGGTGCGATCGACATCGTCCAGGGCGAAGACATGGGCGCGCGCTCGCTGATCCGCGCCGAGATCGGCGATGCCAAAGGCAGCTCGATCCGGGTCTCGGGGACGGCGCGGTTCATGGACGGCTGACGCGTTTTCGGCACCCTGGCATCATGCGCCTGTTTTGCCCGACGGGTCAAACATTATTCTGATTCGCCGAAACTAGAAATTCCGTAGGCATTTCTACTGTGCATGGGGTTGTTTTCGCGATCTTGATTATGGGAGCGAGCGACTTTCCCTTGCATTTGCCTGCCTCGACCCTACGGTGCGCCGCGCACGCAAGCCGGAGACCAGACTTCATGACCGACGCCACCAAATGCCCGAACTGCCAGTCGGAGCATGCCTATCAGGACCGGGATCTCTGGATGTGCCCGGAATGCGGCCATGAATGGAGCGCTGCGGCTGGCGCCGCCGCAGATGCGCCGGTGGAGGCGGGCGTGCGCGATGCCCACGGCAACGTGCTCACCGACGGCGACAGCGTCATCGTGATGAAGGATCTCAAGGTCAAGGGATCGTCGTCGGTCGTCAAGGGCGGCACCAAGGTCCGCAACATCCGTCTCCAGGATGCCACCGACGGGCACAACATCGCCTGCAAGATCGACGGCATCGGCGCGATGAATTTGAAGTCGGAGTTCGTGAAGAAGGCGTAGCTGCATCGGGTGGATTGCGTTGCGCTCATCCGTCCTGCGAGCCCAGCAACGCGTCATACCCCTTCGCGCTGAACGCCAGCAGACAAAACCCGTGCCCGAACGGATCGGCCAGCATGGCAATCCGCCCATACGGCGCATCGCGCGCCGGGGCTTCGAGCACGGCGCCGGCGCGCAGCGCGCGCTCGACTGCGGCATCGACATCGTCGACGACGACGTCGACATGCAGCGGCGTCCAGTGCCGGTCGTAGCGACGGCGGTCGCTGCCGGCGCCTAACGACCCGGCCGGCTTGGTCAGCAGGTACACCGGCGCCGGCCAGCCCACGAGCTCGACGAAGTCGCTGCCGAAGCGGCGGCCGACGGTGAGCCCAAACGCGACGGTGTAGAAAGTCGTGGCGGCTTCGATGTCGGGGACGTCGATGTTGAGCAGGACGGTCATGGCTTCATCAGCTCCCTGATCGCGCGGGTCGGCCTCAACTACCACTTCGGCAGTTCCTCGTCGCGAGATCCCTGGGCCACGGATCGCAGCACTGGCGTCGCCCTGCTCGCGGCGCCGTTCTCTGCCGCGGGATTTGGTGCTATGCTCTCGTGGAACGGCCGTTGGTCTCGCATCAGGAGGTTCGCGCATCGGCCGACTTAGGAGCGCATGATGAGGCACCGACTTCCGCTGGTCTTTGCACCTATGATGCTGCTGGGCGCGGTCAGCGCCGCCAACGCCGACGGCCTCTGCGGCCCCGGTTGCCACCCGACCGTGACCGGCGCCTGCGTGGTCGACGGCTGGGGCACCGGCGCGCGGGTCTGGAACGAATGCCCGGCCACCACGCGTCCACGCCCGCCCTGCGGCGGATCGGACTACGTCTGGAGCTCGAGCAAGCGCGCCTGCTTCCCGAGAGTGAAGGACTGGATCTAAAGCGTGCTGCCGAGGGGGCGGCCCGCCGGCGAAGAGCGGTTAGCCGCGGCGCGCCCTACCTCTGCCTTTGCGGCAGTACGTCGGCGGACGTTACGGCTCAACTCACGTCCCTGCAAGGCAGGCGCGCGGGAGAACGCGGATTGAGGTCCGCTCAGAAGAAGCCGGGGCTGAGATCGAGCCCATAGGTCAGGCTCAGCACGAACACGAACAACGCGGCGGCTGCGAACATTGCGAGATGCCGGACGATGAATTCGCGCGGCGAATTGGCGACAACAACGGCTTTCTGCGCAACAGGCATGACAGTCTCCATTATGAAAACGATTCTTGGCCGCCAATATGCGGCGCCCGCATCAAGCGCCGCGATCTGCAAAACAACTATTAAAGAGATCACACTCGTTTTGAACGCCGGTACACAAGTCGCGCGTTGCGAGGAGTTTTTCTGCCGAAGCATTCTCAGTCAGCGCATCAACACGCGACATGAGATGGAACACACTCACGGCGTGATCGATCAATTCGTCGCGATGACATGGCGGCCGCGGATAAAAAATGGCCGGGACAAGCCCGGCCATGACGTTGTGACGGCTTTGGTCTCAGCGGGCGGAGCCCGTGGTCACGGTCGCGGTTTTCAGCTTGCGCGGCGTCAGCACGGCGGCCTGGAGCGCCGTCACGCTGGTGGCGGGCGCCGTCACCTGCTGCTCGACATGGGCGGCGCCGAGCACGCGAACCTGTACGGGCGAGGCCGGAATGCCGTTGGCCTCATAGGCCGGCAGCTCGGCGGCGAAGGCGGCAGTCGTGCCCGCAAGGGTGAGGACAGCGGCCGCGATCGACAAAGTCTTCTTGTTCATGGTGATGCTCCAAAGAGAAAGGTCGGAGCACATGTAAGTCCGATTTGCTGCATTGCGACATGCATTGCTGCAACGCAATATCGCGCGCCGTGCATAACGGTATGTTTAACGCGCCGCACGCCCTTTCGTACTGCTCGCAAAGAGGAGGCGACAACGCCCTATTTCAAAGCGGTCGCCAATGATTGCAGCTTTGCGACAAGATTGGTGCCGAGCGCATAAATGACTTCAATAATCGCGAGCGCAATGCCCGCTGCGATCAGGCCATATTCGATCGCTGTGGCACCGGATTCATCGGACGCGAACTCAACCAATAAGCATTTCAATTTCACAAGCATATCCTTCCCAGATCTACCGGACGTTGCCGGCACGGCACGCGAGCAATGCACCTCCACAATCCAAGATTGAGTAAATCTGGATAATTCAATTTTATGAGCATCCGAAGGCGATTTTGCCTGGCTTTTCCTGTCCACGGAGGAGGCCGGCCCCTGCGGGAACCAAAGTTGCATTCAGGCAACACCTGGCGCGAAAAGCCCTTTTTAGGGGATTTACGCCATTGCACCGCCACATCGTCCTCCGAACAATTGACGCGCCGCGTGCTTGGCTGTGCAATCTGGTTCGCTTACGAACCTTGGAGGCAGGGATCATGAATGATCGGCGGTCTCTTCTTGTGGCGGTCTCGTGCCCCTCGGCCGTGATGGTCGGCTGGCTGGCGCTCTCCCTCTCCGCCTATGCTCCTGCTTTGATCGAGAACAGCGGCGCCAATGCAGCCGCCGTCTCCCGCGCCAAAGATCTCACCCACCTTGAGCTTGCCGATATCCCGCGCGCGGCGACGATCGATGATGGCATCGCCCTGACCGCCGACATCGCCGCCGCTGCGGCTGCGACACCAAGCGCGGCACTGGTCGAAGCACCACCGCCCGGGGCACCCGCCCCCGCTGTCCAGCTCGCCTCGGCCGATCCAACTGACATGGTCGCGGCGGTCTCACCCGCGCCCCAGATCGCACCTGAACCGGCTCCGGTCGCAAGCGAGGCTGCCGCCGTCACCAACGAAGCTGCTCCCGTCGCAAGCGAAGCTGCACCCGCACCCGAGCCGACCGTCAAGCTCGCGTCCGCCGATCCCGGCGACGTCGTGCCGTCGGAGGCTCTGTCACCAGCGGCGATCGCGAGCGGGCCCGTGGCCGAGAGCAAGGCGTCGCCGCCCGCCGACACCGTGGCCGTGCTCGATGAATGCTTCGTCATGGATGCCTGTATCGACCGCTATCTCTGGGCGCTCTATCAGCGCACGCCGAAGGAAGATTCCATCAAGGTCGAGGACCGCCGCGCCGTCACCGTCAAGCGCAAGGGCAAGATGGTCACGGTGATGCGGAGCTTCACGAAACTCGTCGACGAGGATTTTGCCTGGAAGGATCCGAAGGCGGCCGACCACGCCAAGATGACGCTGATGGATTACGTCATCGGCGGCATGGACAAGAGCTTCAAGCAGAAGCTGTTTCGCATGCTGCTCACGGCAGAAGCTGCCGGTCTCTCGCCGGGAATCACCAGCGCGTTCCGTGACGACTATCGCCAGGAGATTGCGAGCGGCCTGAAGGCAGCCTCCAACCGCTCCTATCACGGCGGCAGCCTTCGCGGCGGCTACGGCCACGGCATGGCGGCCGACATCGTCAGCACCAAGGGCGACAACCGCGCGCAGCGCTGGGTCTCGACCGAGGCATTATGGAAGTGGGTGGATGCCAATGGCAAGGCGCTCGGCATCGGCCGGCCCTATCTCGACCGCGATCCGCCGCATGTTGGCCCGATCGACGGTCAGGAATATATCTCGAAGCGCGGCGTTGCGACCGACCGCAAGGAAGCTGCCAACACCAAGCCGAAGAAGGCGCGCGCGGTGGCCAGCGCCAGGCGGCCGAAGGCGCAAGCAGTGCGCGAGCAGAAGAGCCCCGCAAAACCGCTGAAATCGGCACAATCTGCAGCGAAGCGCGCGACCTGATCTGGGCTTTACGTGCCTGAGGCCGGCAACGGCACGAGACGCATCTCGGCCGATCCTGCCTGCTGGGTGCGAACGAGCACGGCAAAGATGGTCTCGACCGCAAGCCGCACCGCCGCCTCGACTGCCGTACCTTTGGCAAGGTGCGCCGCGATCAGGCCGGTGAGGAGATCGCCGGTGCCGTAGGGGCGGATCGGCAGGCGCGGCGTCGCAAAGCGCGACAATTGCCCGTCTGCACACAGGATCGTCTCCACCTGCCCCGCCGGCGTGTCGACCAGGGTGCAGCCGGTGGCGACGGCGTCGATCCGGCGTTGCGCCGCAATCGCAGCCGCTGCAGCACGCAGGCCGTCCGTGTCTGCGATCTTGACGCCGGAGAGCAGCTCGAGCTCGAACTGGTTCGGCGTGATCAGGTGTGCCGCAGGCAACAAGCGGTGCCGCACCACATCCAAAATACCGTCGGCGACATAGACGCGGCCGTCGTCGCCGATGACGGGATCGCAGAGATAGACGAGCTTCGAATTGCGCGACAGCGCTCGCTCGACGAAATCGGCGATGACGACGGCGTTGTCGGGCGAGCCGAGATAGCCGGTGACGAGCACGGCCGCCTCGTCGACAAGGTCCCGCTCCTCGACACCTCGCAGCAGATCGGCGACCAGCTCAGCGTCGAGCACCCGCCCACGCAAGGTCGGATAGCGCGGATGGTTAGACAGCAGCGTCGTCGGCACCGCAGCGACGTTGACGCCCTCCGCCTGCATCGCGTGGACCGCCGCGCTGTTGCCGACATGGCCGTGGACCACCTGGCTTTGAATCGAGATGATGAGCATGCAGAGGTCCGTAGGGTCAAAAGCTGGATGTGGCAAGCATAGCCCGGATCACGAAGCGTCGTACCCGAGCCCTAGCCGCAGCGCTTGCATCTTCCGCGCCAGCCTCCGGTGCCCGGTCTCCTCCGACCGCCCGCTAACCCATGATCCCCAGTGGTCCGAAACGATATTGGGCTGCAAACGCAGATGTCAGGAATGACTTCCGCGTCGCGCAAGCTCATCGAGGTAGGCGCAGAACATGTCAGCCAGCCCGTCGGCGTGGCGCGCGATCTCCGCCTCGCTGTGCGGCGTCTCCGAGAACCGCTTTCCGACCTCGGCCAGCGTCGTCTTGATCAGCTCCCCGGCGAGCTCGCGCGTCGCCTCCGAGGCCTTTGGCAGCGCCTCGCGCATGAAGATCGCGACGATGCCCTCGCCGGCCGCGCGCGCCTCCCGCGCCTCCGGCGCATCGCGATAGAGCGGTGCGGCATCGCTGAGCGCGCCGCGGATCGCGGCCTCCTCGCATTCGGAGCGTATGAAGGCGTGGACCAGCGCGCGCAGGCGCACCGGAGGCGACGTCGCACGGTCCGCGAGAATGCCGCGGAGGAGCTCGCTCGTGCTTCGCCACTCGTCGCTCTGCAGGCGGAACAGGATAGCCGCCTTGTTCGGAAAATACTGGTAGAGTGAGCCGACGCTGACCCCGGCCCGCTCCGCCACCCGCGCGGTGGTAAAACGCTGCGCCCCCTCCTTCGCCAGGACCTGAACAGCGGCATCCAGAATGGCCGCCACCAGCTCGTTGGAGCGGACCTGTTGCGGCAATTTTCGTGAGGAAACTGAACGGCTTCGACGATCGGCCATAGTGCGCCCGGGGGAATGCGAATAGGAAATGCGATGAATTAGTCGTATTTCATTTCGCACGCAAGCCCACGCTTTGCCGCGAACTCTGGAGACACGAAATGACCATCCCAACCATCGCCTCGCTTGCGCCGTTGCTGGATCGCCTGTTCGACCAGGACGAAGCAGCACGCGGCGCAACGCGAGCTGCCTTCGCCGACGTGACCGACGCCGACCGCACACGGATGATGCAGAGCAAGACCGATTACCGCGACCTCTACGCACGCCTGAAGGACGCCCCGCTCGCGGTCTCACGTGAGACCGGTCACCTGCTCTACATGCTGGCGCGCAGCTCACGTGCCAGAACGATCGTCGAGTTCGGCACCTCCTTCGGCATCTCGACGCTGTACCTTGCGGCAGGCTTGCGAGACAATGGCGGCGGCCGCCTCATCACCAGCGAGTTCGAGCCATCCAAGGCGGCGCGGGCGCGCGAGAACCTCTCGGCCGGCGAGCTGATCGATCTCGTCGAAATCCGCGAAGGCGATGCGCTGAAGACGCTGAGCAGGGATCTGCCCGATCAGATCGATCTCGTGCTGCTCGACGGCGCCAAAGCGCTCTACCCGGATATCCTCGATCTGATCGAAGACCGTCTGAAGCCGGGCGCGATCATCGTCGCCGACAACGCCGACTTCAGCCCCGACTATCTCGCGCGCGTCCGTAAGCCCGGAAACGGCTACATGTCCACGCCCTTCGCCGAGGACGTCGAACTCACCGTACGGATCAGCTAGGGCCGCATCGAACGGTTCACGACGGCTCGGAGCTGCCGCGCGGTCCCTCGCGCGGCGGCTATGTGTGATCGGCCCCCTGAGGTGGTCAGACCCGCTGTCGTAGCCTCGTCACTCACACGTGATATTTGCTCCCGACAAAAGCCATGTTGCGCGTGCTAAACATACCTACCGCGCGGTATCTTTCGCGCGTCACGATCGAGACCGCCATGACGCCCGCTTTCACCTCCTATGCCGCACTTGCCCTCGCCATCATGCTCGAGGTGACGGCGTCCGCCTTCCTGCAGCAGTCCGCGCAGTTCACCCGGCCTTGGCCGACGCTGGCAATGGTGTTGTTCTATGTCGCCTCGTTCTACGCGCTTTCCGTCGCGATCCGGGTCATCCCCTTGAGCATCGCCTATGCGATCTGGGGCGGGGTCGGCATCATCCTGACCGCCACCGTCTCCTTCGTGCTGTTCCGCCAGATGCTGGACACCGCCGCTTTCGTCGGTATCGCCCTGATCGTTTCCGGGGTCGTGGTCATCAACCTGTTCTCGCAGACGACGGCGCATTGATGCCGGCGAGTGCCTATACCCGCGCCAAGCAGCCCGAGCAGGTGCGGCGCGCCCTGCTCGACCACGCCGCGGCGATCGCCATGGACCACGGCGTCTCCGGCGTCACCGTGCAAGCGGTGGCCGCGGCGGCCGGCGTCACCAAGGGCGGGCTGTTTCATCATTTCGGGAGCAAGCAGGCGCTGATCGAGGGCCTGTTCGCCGATCTGCTCGCCCGCGTCGATGCCGAGATCGACGCGGCCATCGAGGCGGATCCCAAGCCGCTCGGCAGTTTTACGCGCGCTTATGTGAATGCGGTGTTCACCGGCAAGGCGTTCGGCTTCGCCACGCCTTGGGCGGCGCTGAGCATGGTGGTCGTCACCGATCCGTCGCTGCGCAAGCTCTGGAACGACTGGATGAAAGCGCGCCTGAAACGCCACCGTGCAACCGATGCGGCGCCAGAGCTCCAGATCGTGCGTCTGGCCGCCGACGGCGCCTGGCTGTCCTTCGTCACGACGGGACAGACCCGCATGAACGCAGATTGGCGCGCCGTGCACGACCGCCTGATCGCGCAAACTTATCGGCGCGGGTAGCCGACTACTGGCTCTGCACCGGCTTGGGCGGACGCGGCTTGGATCGGGCTGGCTTTGCGCCAGATTTCGCCGAAGCACTTGCGGGCGGCGTATCGACCGACACCAGATAGGCCGCGAGCGCCTTGGCGCTGTCGGAGCTGGCCGAATAATGGTCCTGCAGGAACCAGGACAGCGTCAGGGTGTAGCGCCCTTTCGCAAGCCCCCGCGGGCTGCGATGGCAGGCCGTGCAACCGTCGGCGAAGAGCTTTTCGGGCGATTTGCCGGCGTCGAGATTTTGCGCGGACGCAAGCGGTGTCGTCAGCACGATCGCGGCTGCGGCCATGGTCCCAAGAATCACCAGAGGCGCGACGAATGCGCGCCTCGGTCGAATTTGCGATCTCAATGTCGTCCCCTAGCCCGCGCCTCGCGATCACGCCGCCAGCAACTGATCGAACTCCGGCGGTGCGTACGCTTTGCCGTCCTGATCGGTGATGACGACCCGCCACCCTTCGCTCGCCCAAACCTTTGCCTTCGCCACGATGAGCAACCGGCTCTCGCGGGCAAAACTGTACTTCTCATTCTCGCGTTCTGCGATCATTTTATAGGCCAATGCTTGTCCCCTTGCGTTGCCCTGCACCCGTCCTCCCTCGTGGCAGCGGGCTTTGGCGGCAATTCGCCGGGAGCGTGGCAATTTGGTGCCCTCCGCGGCAGCATTGTGCGCCGGCACCGGTTCCGCCGAGCGACGGATGTCAACCATGCGCAGCGTCATGAGCGCGATTCTGCTTGCCGGGAGCTTGTTCGCCGCCATGCCCGCAACCGCGCAGACCTGAATCCGCGACGGCCGAGTGCCGTGCTAACCCTTATGCGGTGCAGAGCCGCCAGCCTGGCGCCGGCCCATCGCCGCCGCGACGGAACCGATAATGCCGAGCCGATCCGCTCAGTGGACGCGGATGATGTGTGGACGGCCGAGATCAATCAGACCCTGCACAGCCGACAGACGATCGTCCAGGGCAGCAATGGTGAGCAATAAGTTATTGCGGCGCTCATCGAGCAGCCCCATTTCGGCGCCGGAGAGCTTTGTGCTCGTCCGCTCCTTGTGGATGCCGTCGAGAGATTTGCGCAAGCCGGCAATCAGGCCGGCCAGTTGCTTGGCCTCTTTGGTCATCGACCGCTTCGCGACATTTTGGCGGCGCGTCTCCGCCTGACTTTGTCTCATCTTCATCCTCCCGTGCCCCGCTGCCCCGAGTGGATGCTTACAGCTTTGAATACACATATTACGATCGATGAAATCTGCCCGCGAAGAACTTTCTTAAATTGTACGCGCACGGAACCGGGTTAACCCAAGCAAAAGCCCGGCGCGAAGGCCGGGCTTTCATTGCTCAATGCTCGTGCTTCTGCGGGCCGCTGGGCGCGCCGCCGCCATGCGGAGCCGCATTGACGTGCGGAGCGCCGCCGCCTCCACCGGGATGCGGCATCGCAGGCGCGGCCGCACGCGGCGCCGGCATCTGCGCATGAGCGTTCATCGGCGCAGCGTGGCTGACATTCGGCTGAGCCATATGCGGCGTCACGGGCCGGGCCGCCGGCGCAGCCGACACGCGCGGCGCTTCATGTGCACGCGCCACCGGCTGCGCGTGGACTGCAGCGCGACTTGCCGCCTGCTCGTGCATCATACGCGCCTGCGCATCACGGGGATTGCGACCCTGCACCGCGGTCCGCTCGTTGACGAAACGCTGGCTCCGTTCGGCACGATTGCGATCGACGCCAACCGCAGCGTCGCGCTTTGCGATGGCCGCATCATGCCGCGCCGTCGCGGCATCACGGCCGGAGACCGCGACATTACCCTTAACGTTGTCGCTGGCATGCGCGTCGCGGCCTAGCGCGACCGCAGCGTCACGCGTCGCCGCGCGTCCGATGCGAGCGGCGCGCGGATCGATCGTCATCCGCGTCGCAAAGCGCTCATGCGAGGTCCAGTAGTTGTTCCAGTAGGCGTGACGGCGATACCAGGGGCGCCCCTCGTAGTAGCTCGACCAGTACGAGCTCAGCACGAAGGGAACGACGGGCACGCCGACCTCATCGGCATAGTCGGGAAGATAGACGTAGTGATTGCGGTAGAGGTATTCGAGATATTGCGACGACACCCAGCCGCGATCGTCGGAAAAGCTCACGTCGCACCAGGCATTGCCACGCAGGCAACCATGGATGTTGACGCGGGCGCCCTCGGGGACGCGGTCGACTAGCGGAAAGCCCGCCCCCGGGCCGGCGCGCAGGCCGGTCGAGACGGTGACGATGCCCGGCGCGGCCAATGCGGCCGTCGGCGCGAGCAGCAATGCGGCAACTAAAGCGGTTTTCAATCTCATGGCAAAGTCCTCCTCTGAGAGGCGGAACGCACGAACGGAACGAAGCGTTCCGCGCGCAAAGGTCGTATCAGCCAAAAGATTGAGAGGCGCGCCGCGCGCGCAGTTCAATATTCATCCGCCATTCATCGGCGGAGCACGCTTCAGTTCACCTGCAACATGAAGGCGTCGAAATACCCGGCGAGCGCCGCAAAATCATCGAGCGGCAGCACCTGTGCAACGTATTGATCGGGACGCACCACGACCATGCAGCCGGCCTTCCGATCGATGCCGCGCATCTCGAAAACGTCGTGACCACTCTTGAGGTCCGGACAAAACATCTTTTCGTAGTCGAGCAAGCCGTAGCGCCCTTTGCGCGGCAGCAGCAGCGTTGGCATCGCCTCGATCGCGAGCGCGCGATGGTCCTGCTGAAACACCGTACGCAGATCGATCACGGCGTCGATGTCGGCACCGGCTGGCGTGTATCGCCTGAGCGGCGATTCCCTGGCCTCGGCGAGGAAATTGCACAGCGCGCGAATGGCGGAGCCGGCAGCGGCGGGGTCTTCGGCGCCGGAGAACGCGTAGATGCGGAAACGGCCATCGGCGTGCGCCGCGTGGCCGAGATGAACAGGCTTCGCATCCCCGAGCCGGATCACTGGCGCCGAATGGAAGCGCGTGCCGATGACGAGGCCTTGCGCGAGATGCTGATGGGAGGCCGCGCCGGTGAGGATCGACGGCGTGTAATGCGTCGCCGTGCCCGCGGTGTAGCGGCCGTGCCTGACGAAATAATCCTGCGTCTTGGCGGCATCGGCGCCGCCTGCCTTGGCCGCGGAAGCGAGAATGCCCGCCCATTCGCGATCGAATTCGATCAGCTCCTTGGCCACCGCCTGCCGCTCGGCCGAGTAGGAATGCAGCAGGCTCGGCGTGCTCTGCTTGCGAAGGACGGAGGCGAGCTTCCAGCCCAGATTGAAGGCGTCCTGCATCGAGACGTTCATGCCCTGCCCGGCCTTCGGGCTGTGGGTGTGACAGGCATCGCCGGCGATGAAGATGCGCGGCAAACGCGTGTTGATCTCGGTTTCCGGCACGTCGTCGAACTTGTCGGTCAGGCGCTGGCCGATCTCGTAGACCGACCACCAGGCGATCTCCTTCACCTCGAGCGTATGCGGCTTCAGGATCCGCTGTGCTTTCGCAATCACGTCGTCGGCCGTGATGTCACGGTTGGCGACGCGCTCGCCGACGTCGAGCTTTGCCAGCTCGACATAGAGGCGGACCAAGTAGCCGCCTTCGCGCGGAATAATGAGAAGGCTGCCGTCCTTCGCCGACTGGATCAGGACCTTGAAGCGGATATCAGGGAAATCGGTCACCGCCAGCACGTCCATCACGCCCCAGGCCTGGTTGGCGGAATCGCCATGCAGCTCGCGGCCGATCGACTTGCGCACCGTGCTGCGCGCGCCGTCGCAACCGACGACGTAGCGCGCCCTGATGGTTTCGACCTTGCCCTCGTTCGCAGCATCGACGCGTTCGAGGTGCACCGTCACGGCATGGTCGGCTGGCCCCGCGGCCGCATCGACCTGGAGGTCGAGCAGATGCCTGCCATAATAGGGCTCGAGCTTGGCCGGCGACCTTCGCATGACGTCGAGAAAGCCGTCATGGATGCGCGCCTGGTTGAGGATGACGTGCGGAAATTCCGACAGCCCGTCTTCGACATCCTGCACCCGGCCGCTGCGGACGATCTTCTCCGGCGCCTGCCCGTCCGGCTTCCAGAACGTCGTCTCGTTGACCCAATAGGCCTCCTTCAGCACGCGCTCGCTGAAACCGTAGGCGTGGAACATCTCCATGGTGCGGCAGGCGACGCCATCGGCCTGGCCGACCAAGAGCGGGCCCGGCTTCTGCTCGACGATGCAGGTCTTGATATCAGGGAATTGCGCGAGTTGGGCCGCGAGCGTCAGGCCCGCGGGGCCACAGCCGACGATGAGGACGTCAACCTCGTCGGGCACGGCGCCGATAGCGCCCGAGGCCTGAACGCGCGCGGCGGGATCGGCAATCTCGGGGTCGCCCGGCTGGAATCCATTGAGATGGAATTGCATGAGCACCTCTCCCGTTGACGTCTTGTCCGATATTGCTCAGTATGCTGACTATCAGTATACTTGTCAATAATAGCCGTCGACCCGGCTCACGGAGAATTCGGTGAAAGACAACAACGATATGCCCGGCCATCTGGCGCGGCGGTTCCAGCAGATCGCGGTCGCCGTGTTTCTGGCCGAGGTCGGCGAAGCCGGGTTCGATCTCACCCCGGTGCAGTACGCGGCCCTTGCGACCATCAAGGCCAATCCGGGGCTCGACCAGGTCACGCTCGCAGGATTGATCGCCTATGACCGGACCACCATCACCGGCGTGGTCGATCGCCTCGTACAGAAGGGCCTCACTGAGCGTCGCGCCAGTAGCCGCGACCGCCGCGCCCGCGAGCTCGAGATCACCGACGAGGGCCGCCGAACGCTGCGCAAGATCACGCCCGCGGTCGAATCCGCGCAGCAGAAAATGCTGCGCGGTCTCAGCGCGAAGGAAGGTGGGGATTTGATGCGGCTCTTGCGCAAGGCCATCGCCGCCGGCAACGAGCTCAGCCGCGCGCCCCTGCGCGAGGCCTAAAGCGCTTCCGAGCGAAGCGGGTACCGGTTCGCGTCGAGAAAACGCGACAGACAAAAAGCCATAACCCCGTAGTTTTGCCCGCATTTGTCGCAGTGCTGCGAAACGTGGAACTAACCTTCAGTTGCTACCGTCGTCTCCAATTCTGCGCTTAACGCGCGATTAACTTTGCCGGTTTGGGGCTTCGGATGTTCAGGTTCGTCATTGCCGCCGCGGTCATCGCGCTGTCTACCGGTCATGCGCTCGCGAATGGGCATGGCGGCGGCGGCGAAGCCCCTGCTGCGCCGAAGGCCGAGGCGGTGCCCGTCCCCGCGCGCTACGTTCTGACCAAGCAGGGCCCCAAGCTCGTCGATCTCAACGGCATGACGCTCTACTTCTATGAGCGTGACACCAGCGGCAAGACGTCGAGCTGTGACGGCAAATGCGCTGAGGCCTGGATTCCGCTTGCTGCGCCCGCGAATGCCCAGGCGACCGGCGATTTCACGCCGATTACCCGCAACGACGGCAGCAAGATGTGGGCCTTCCGCTACCGCCCGCTCTACACGTCAGTGGCCGACAAGGCGCCGGGCGAAGCCAATGGCACAGCCACAACGTTGCAATGGCGCGTCGCTCGGCCAGAGGATTAGGGCCGGAACGGCGCGCGTCCGTCACCGCCCGCGGCGGAAGCGACAGGTCAGATCGGCTGCATCACCCGCGCCAGCTCGGCCCTGCCTCGACCCGCGCGTTCTGCCCGGGTGGCAGCACCACGACGGTCGCGTTGAGCTTCACCCGGTCGAACAGATCGATCACGTCCTCGTTGCGCATCCGGATGCAGCCCGAGGAGATCGCCTGCCCGATATATTCCGGCTGGTTGGTGCCGTGAATGCGGTAGAGCGTGTCCTTGTTGCCGACATAGAGATAGATGCCCCGCGCGCCCAGCGGATTGGCGGGACCACCGGCCACGCGCGCCGGATACGGCCCCAACCGCGCCTGGATCTCTGCCGTCGGCACCCAGTCCGGCCATTCCGCCAGACGACCCACGCGCGCGACGCCCGAGAAAGCCATCGCCTCTTCGCCGACCGCGACGCCGTAGCGGATCGCCTTGCTGTCGGGCAGCACGTAGTAGAGGTAGCGCGCATCGGTATCGACCAGGATCGTGCCCGGCTGCTCTTTGCGCGGATAATCGACGATGTGGCGGAGATATTGCTCAGGCACATTCGCCTGGGCGTAAGGTGTGTGCGCCAGCAACTGGCGGTCGCGCACCGTCATGCTCGCATCCGTCGATGGCGAGAGCGTCGTCTGCATGCA
This sequence comes from Bradyrhizobium cytisi, assembly GCF_008123515.1. Lineage (GTDB taxonomy): Bacteria > Pseudomonadota > Alphaproteobacteria > Rhizobiales > Xanthobacteraceae > Bradyrhizobium > Bradyrhizobium cytisi. The sequence goes on along the minus strand of NZ_VSSR01000080.1, from coordinate 12,627 downwards.
GCCGCCGAGCGGCAGCAAGGCAAGCACGAACAAAGCGAGTAGAGATTTTGGCACCGCCGGCCCCCGATAGCGGATAGCAGCGCCCCCAGCCCCCGTAGATGCTGCCCAAATCGTGCTGAAAACATGGCAGCACGGAACACGTGGCCGTGTTCGGCTGCCCGGGTTCCGTCACCACAAACGGCGGAAGACCGTCGCGATGTCTCCATCGCCTCGCCTTGCTTTGGTCAAACCCGGCTGGACTCGTGCCACATCGGGCCAACCTGATTAGATTTGGGGTGAGCTCATGCAACAGATCGGCTCGCGCCAATGCGGACGACCAATCTTCAGAGGAGCTGCGATGCTCGCGACGTTGAACAGCCGGCAGATTGTCGATGAGATCGTGAAGGACACGGTCAGCAACAACGATCCGCACGACGCCGTCCAGATTTCACCCGAAATGGTGCGGGGTTCGCGCGTGAGCAGCGAGGCGGCCACGCTTGCACCCGCGTTCACGGCCCGTCCTGAGCCGAAGTTCGTGCCGGAACCCAAGATTAGTCCGAAGGTTCATCCGGAGCCGAAATTCATTCCCGTCTCGAAGCCGCAAGCGGCAGCGCCCTCGGTCGACACCGCCGTGCGCGTGACGGCCAGCGATGGTCGCAGCCGGCCGAAGCGATCGACTGCTGGTAAGTGGTTGCGCGGCGCGTTCGTCACGTTCCTGTTTGCAGGTGGCAGCGCCGCTGCCACGATCGCCTGGGAGAAGCACGGCGATACCGCGACGCAGATGCTCGCCGAATGGACACCGGCTCTGGCGTCGCTGCTGCCTTCGACGTCGCAGACAGCGCCGGTTGCAGCCGCGCAGGCAGTCCCGCCCGTCGCACAGGATCAGGCCGCCGACCAGACTGCGGCGGCGCCCGCAGCGCCAGTTGTCACGCCTGCTGCCACGCCCGCCGCGACACAAGCCGATGCCACGCAAACAGTGGAGTCGCAAACAGTGGAGTCGATGACGCGCGACATCGCCGCAATGGCGCAGCAGATCGAGCAGCTCAAGGCGAACATCGCCGAGTTGAAGGCCGGCCAGGAGCAGATGGTGCGCGAGATGGCGAAGTCATCAGCGCCAAAGCCGGTCGCCGAAGCGAAACCGCCGCTCGATCCACGCGCGCGCGTGTCTGCGCTGCCACCGCGCGCTCCGGGGTCGATGCCGCCGCCTGTCCGCAAGCCGAAGCCGGTCGTGTCGCATACCTACATGCCGGCTTATTCGCCGCCGCTCGCACCTCCGCCGTCGCAAGCTGCCGCCGTCCCGCCGCCGGTGGCACCACCGGTCGCGACGACGCAAGCCGTTGCCGATGATGACGGACCTGTCGTGCGTCCACCGATGCCGGTGCACTAGGCCTGCATCGAACGACAACGCAAGCTGTCAGACTCGATGTGACGATGTGAATCCGTGCAACTACGGTGATACCCAGCTCGGCGCGATGAGAAAAGGCCGTCGGGATTTATGCCGCCGGCCTTCTCTTGCAGCTGCCGGTTCCCGGAGCCCGGTTCTGCTGCAATTCGATGCCTTATGATCAGGCCGACATATTTAATAAAATCTTAAAGCACTCGGATGTTGCACATCATTTCTGCGCCATAAGCACAGAGATTGCGCGCTCCGTTCATCGGATAGATATCGACTCAGTGGTATGATCGCTCTCGTTTTGAAGACTTCCGTTGAAGGCTTCGTCTGAGGATTTGGGTCGTCACACCGGGGAAATTCGGATGCCGTACTACTCCTTCGATCTCGTGGTTGGTGAAGAGTTCAAGAACCAGGGCGGAATCATCCTCGAGGACATCGAGGTCGCCTCCGATCGCGCCGTTCAATTGGCCAGCGAGCTGTCGCAGGTGAAGCCTGAGCTGCAGAGCAAGGGTTGCGCGGTGCGCGTCACCGATCGCGATCACAACGAGGTCTATCGCACGCCGCTCGATCCCGTGCCGGCCTGGCGTCGCTAGCCAGGCCATAGCGTTTTTGAGCGAAGTGGACGTGCCGGTTCGCGTAAAGAAAACGCGTCGAAAAAGAGTGTCCCGCACCGGCGCTTCGAACCAGCTCGTCAGCGGCAATCCGCCGGCGACCATTGCGCTGCGGCGCGCCGGACGCTAGCCTCCCAAAAAAACGCGGAGGACCCTAGGATGCGCACCCCTTTCCTGATAGCAGGCCTGTTGTTGATCGCAGCTCCAGCCCAAGCGGCTGACGAGCATCCGCGCTCGACCTACGTGACACTGGTCCTGCAGGCCTTTGCCGCCAAGGTCCAGTGTCCGGGCACGGACGTCGTCTATCAGGATCTGGTGCAGAAGGCGCAGCAGATGCAGCTGCCCGACGGCACCACTGAGCAGGTGCGCAAGGCGATCGCCTTCATGCATACCGGCGGCAAGATGGGCGAGAAGCAGGCCGACGACGTCATGGCCGAGGTCGCGGTGGCGACGCAAGCGACCGATCTCGACCAGCGCCGGCTGGGCATGAGCAATTGGTGCGAAAAGCAGAAGACGAGCCTTGCCGGCCTGATCCGCAGCAAGGGCGGCTAGGCACTCCCTCGCCGTTAAGCACGCCGCGACGGAACCGCCGTCGCGGCCAAGAATCGTCACAATCCTCGCCAGCATGCGGCTTCTTCGAACAGGAGACCCCCATGCGAATTGCCCATCTCGTTTTGGCCGGAGCTCTCGCGATCAGCACCGTGCTGACCGCCCCGGCCGTCGCGAAGAATTCCGATGCCCAGAAGGGTGAGGACAAGGCGATCTCATCGTCATCGTCCTGCAGCGCCTATCAGCAGGCGGCGGACGGCTCCTGGGAACAGCTCCCCTGCAAGGAGACCGGCGAGCGCGCCCAGCCGCAGACGCAACATAAGCCGATGACGCAAGGCGCCGACCGGGGCGAACACTAGGCTGCCGAGCGGGAACCGGCAGGCCTTAACCCGCTTGATCGCGGATCAGCTGTGGGCAGGACCGCGCATGATCTTCATGGCGTCGGCGATATGACGCCATTCCCTGGCCTCGTCGGCCTCGCCGCGGCCCTCGCAAGCCTGCGCCTGCTCCGCGGCCTTCGCGATCGCAGCAAAGCCATGCCGTTCCAGCATCTGCCGCGCGACGGTGTGGACCTGGACCTCGGACATCATGAGCGCTCTCCCGTTTGACGTAGCCCCGGTGCGTCGCTCCCGCGCGCCCCCCGGAGTGCTGACAACGACCGAGCCGCGTGTCGCGTTCCGCTCACGCGGCCCGCAAAAACAAAGGCGGTCCGCCATGCCCGGCGGACCGCCTTCTCACCCACCCCAGATCACCCACTCAGTTTCAGTCGTCCCCTACGCGACCGCCACGCGCTTGCGCTCGAAATCGTTAGGCACTTCGATATCGACCTCGAGGGTCGAGACCTCGTCGCCGCGTTCGAGCCGCACGATCACCTTGGTCGGATCCAGCGTGACGTGCCTGGAGACGACGGCGAGAATTTCCTCGCGCAGCACGCCGAGCAGATCGGGCTGGCCGCGCTGGCCGCGTTCATGGGCAAGCAGGATCTGCAACCGTTCGCGAGCGACGGGTGCGGACGCCTTGTTGCCACGGAGAAGCCGGAGCAGACCCATGCTCATGCAGCCCTCCGTCGCAGCAGACGATCCATGAAACCCTTGCGCTCGGTCGGCACCTGCATCGGCACAGTGTCGCCGCACAGCCGCCGCGCCGCGTCGATATAGGCCCGCGCAGGCGCGCCTTCGGCGTTCGACAGCGTCACCGGCGTGCCGACATTGGAGGCCTTCAGCACGTCCTGGCTCTCCGGAATGATGCCGAGCAAGGGCGTTGCGAGGATTTCCAGAATGTCGTCGATGGTCAGCATCTCACCGCGTGCGGCGCGCGAGGGATCGTAGCGGGTGATGAGAATGTGCTTCTCGACCCGCTCGCCCTTCTCGGCCCGCACCGTCTTGGAATCGAGCATGCCGATGATGCGGTCGGAATCGCGCACCGAGGAGACTTCCGGATTGGTGACGATCACGGCTTCGTCTGCAAAGCGCATCGCCATCGAGGCGCCGCGCTCGATGCCGGCCGGGCTGTCGCAGATCACCCAGTCGAAGCGGCTGCGCAGGTCGTCGATGACCTTGCCGACGCCTTCCTCGGTCAGCGCGTCCTTGTCGCGGGTTTGCGAGGCCGGCAGCAGCCAGAGGTTCTCAAGCCGCTTGTCCTTGATCAGCGCCTGCGGGAGTTTCGCCACACCCTGCACCACGTTGATGAGGTCGAACACCACGCGGCGCTCGGCGCCCATCACGAGGTCGAGGTTGCGCAAGCCGACGTCGAAATCGACGACGACGACCTTGTCGCCGCGTTGCGCCAGTGCGGCGCCCAGCGCGGCGGTCGTCGTGGTCTTGCCGACCCCGCCCTTGCCTGATGTCACGACCAGTACCTTACTCATCTGAAATATCTCCTTTGCTGGTCAGTTCAGTGCTGTAATTCGCATGGTATTCCCCTGCAGCCAGGCCTGCGCCGGCTTGCCGCGCAAGGCGGCGTCGATGTCGTCCGCAGTCTGATAAAATCCATCAATCGCAAGCAGTTCGGCCTCGATCTTCTGGCAATAGATGCGCGCGCTGGTGTGACCGTTCACGCCCGCCATGGCGCGGCCACGGAGCGCGCCGTAGATGTGGATGGAACCGCCGGCGACGACCTCGGCGCCGGAGCCGACCGAGCCCAGAATGGTGACGTCGCCTTCGGGGAAGATCACGGTCTGGCCGGAGCGCACGGGGCTATCGAGCAGCAGCGAGGTCGGCTTGGTCTCGACCTTTGCCTCGGGCTTCTTGGGCGCGCTCGGCTCGATCACGCAACTGCGCCCGCCCGAAAGCAGCGGCGGCATCGACGGCGTCAGCCGCGCCTCCTCCACGCCCTCGATGCCGAGCACGCGGATATTGCGATCCTGCAAGCTGGTGAGGAGATGACCAATGCCGGACTGGCTGAGATCGACCGAGGACAGGTCGATCACCACGGGCCGGCCGGCGAAGAAGCCCGGCGAGCGCGCGATGGTGGTGTCGATCTCCAGCAGCCAGTCCTGGATCGGAACCGTCGGCACGAACACGAAGGCCACATAAGAGCGCCCGCGCAGGCGCACCATTTGGCGTTGGACTTTTGCTACAGCCTCCATAGCGACCGACTCGTTCCCTTATTGAATAGTTAACGATGCCGCCGATATGGTTAATGGCTAGTTAATTTCTCCGTGCGGTTACGTGGGCGGGCTGGCATGACGGGCACTCTCGCCGAACAGCATTTAGACGATGTGTGGCACAACTGCCCCAACGCCGTCATTGCGAGCGAAGCGAAGCAATCCAGACTGCCGCCGCTGAGAGACTCTGGATTGCTTCGCTTCGCTCGCAATGACGAGGAGAGAGCCTAGCCCCCCTACTTCTTCACCTTGCTCGGATCCATCTTGATCGAGGAATCCAGCATCTTCGTCGAAAACGCCGTCGTCACGTCGAACGGCTTCTCCATGCCCAGATAGGTCTGGACCAGCTCATAGTCCTTCTTCATCCGCTCGCCGTCGATCCAGCCGAGACCCTTGGTGGTCGTGAACTCGTCGGTCATCAGGTACTTGATGCGCTCCCACTGGCGCTCCTGGTTCTCCTTGTCGAGACCGGAGACCTGGTCGAGCAGCGCTTTCAGGCACGGCGTGACGTCGGCGACGCAGGCCGCAAAGGCCTTCTGCGAGATGCGCACGAACTCCTCGACCAGCTTCGGGTTGTTCTGGAGATAGGCACCGTTGACGATCAGCGAGTTGCCGTAGGGGTTGAGGCCGATATCCTTCCAGTTGACGTAGCCGAGGTCCTGTCCGAACTCGATCACCTTCAGGTCGTGCTCGTTGTAGAAGTCGCTGATGATATCGACGGTGTGGCTCTTCAGCGCGGCGATCTTCGCGGTCGGCCCGATATTGACGAAGCTGACGGAGTCGGGCGCGAGACCGGCGGCCTTGGCAAAGGCCGGCCACATCACGCGCGAGGCGTCGCCCGGCGGATTGCCGATCTTGTGGCCGGCAAAATCCTTCGCGCCGTTCACACCGTAGCTCTTCAGCCAATAGAACGTCTGGCCGGTATTGGCGTAGATGCTCATCAGCGCGACGTCGTCGGCGCCCTTGCTCTTGGCGACCAGCATGGTGGCGAGATCGGCGATTCCGAACGGCGAGCCGCCGGAGCCAACCTTGGCGGCGGACACGCCGGAGCCCTTGCCGACCTCGATGGTGAGGTCGATGCCGGCCTTCTCGTACCAGCCCTGCGCCTTGGCGTAATAGAACGGCGAATGGTCGGCCGTCGGCGTCCAGTTCAGGATCAGGTTGACCGCCTCGCTTGCGCTCGCCGGCATTGCCGGCAAACCCAGCGTCAGAGCCACAATCGCCGCCTGCAAACGCTTCATCGCCTGTCTCCCCATTGCCGCGACCCGGCTTGTCGCTCTCCCGATGTGAGGCTACCAATGCAACAAGCCCGTCCTCAACTTGTCAACTGTTTGGTTGGAAATGCCCGCAAAACGATCCGGCGACACCGTGCCGCAGCGCCGCGACCCCGTCGCCACCCGCAAGAAACTGCTCACCGCGGCGCGGCTGGAGTTCGCCCGGCACGGTTTTGCGGGCGCCCGCGTCGACGAGATCGCGGAGCGCGCCGGGGTCAACAAGCAGCTGGTCTACCACTACTTCGGCGACAAGGACGCGCTCTACCTCGCCGTGCTCGAATGGGTCTATGAGGACATCCGCGAGCAGGAGCGCAAGCTCAATCTTGAGGGTCTGCCACCGGACAAGGCGATCCGCCGGCTGACCGAGGCCTCGTTCGATCATCTCGCGGAAAACCCCGATTTTATCGTGCTTTTGAACGACGAGAACCGCGGCGGCGCCCGCCACGTCCGCGGCTCGACACGGCTGGAGGCGATGCATTCGCCGCTGGTGAAGAGCGTCTCCCACATCCTCCACGAAGGCGTGCGCGCCGGGATGTTCCGCAAGGGGATCGACCCGCTCCAGCTCTACATCTCCATCGCGGGCCTCAGCTATTTCTTTTTCTCCAACACGCCGACGCTGTCGGCGATCTTCGGCAAGGACCTGTCGAGCCGCACCGCCCGCCGCGCCCGGCGCCGGCATGTCGCCGATCTGGTGCTGCAGTCGCTCCGGCCGTAATCAACCAACTGGTTGAAACTTGCACCAAGGCCGGTTAGGCTCGGCGTTGCGGCAGTGAGGCCCAGGCAACAGGGAGCAGACGGTGGCAGGTGACGGAGCCAGCAGTCCGGCGCGCAACTTTGCGATCATCCTGATCGTGCATCTGGCCGTGCTCGTGCTCTGGCAGGTCCTGGTCGATGCCTTCCACGTGCCGAAATTCATCCTCCCCTCGCCGCTTGCGACGGTGCAGACGCTGGGAACCGCGAGCTATGCCTGGGGCGCCAACACGCTGGTGACCGCGGTCGAGATCCTCGGCGGGTTCGCGCTCGGCGCCTTCGTCGGCGTCGCACTCGCGGTGATCTTCAGCTGGGCGCCGCTCGTGAGCCTCGTGCTGCTGCCGCTGTTCGTGACGCTGAACATGATCCCGAAGGTCGCGCTCGGGCCGCTCTTCATCGTCTGGTTCTCCTACGGCATCCTGCCGAACATCCTGATCGCCTTCAGCATCTGCTTCTTCCCGATCCTGCTCACGACCGCGCGCGGCCTGCGCGAGGTCGAGCCGGATTTGCTCGATCTCGTCAAATCGCTGCGCGGCTCGCGCTGGACGCTGTTCCGCAAGATCCAGCTGCCGGGATCGCTGCCTTACGTGTTCTCAGGCATGAAGGTAGGCGCCATCCTTGCGGTCGCCGGCGCCATCGTCGGCGAGTTCATCGCCTCCGAGCGCGGGCTCGGCTACCTCATGATCCAGGTGCAGTCGTCGCTCGACACGCCTGCGATGGTGATGGCCGTCGTGCTGCTGACCTTGCTCGGCGTCACACTCTACGGCCTGGTGCTCGCCCTCGAACGCATGTTCGTCGTCGGCGATGCCAGGCAGACCTGAAGACCAAGGACGAAATTCATGCTGCTCACCCGCCAGACGCTGCCGAAGACCATTCCTGATATTGCAGCCCTCGACGATCTCCTCTGCCGTCCGACGCAGGCGTTGATCGACGACCTCAAAAAGGTCGAAGGCGACATCATGATCCTCGGCGTCGCCGGCAAGATGGGGCCGACGCTGGCGGGGCTTGCCAAAGCCGCCGCCCCCGAACGCCGCGTCATCGGCGTCGCCCGCTTCAGCGATCCTGATGTCAAGGACTGGCTGCACGCGCGCGGCGTCGAGACGATCAATTGCGACCTGCTTGATGAAGCCGCGATCAAGGCGCTGCCGAAGGCGCCGAATATCGTGTTCATGGCCGGCCGCAAGTTCGGCGCCGAGGGCGATCTGTCGCTGACCTGGGCGATGAATGCGCATGTGCCGGCGCTGGTGGCACAGGCCTTCCCGTCGTCGCGCATCGTGGCGTTCTCGACCGGCTGCGTCTATCCCTTCGTGCCCGTCGACGGCAAGGGCTCGACCGAGGACATGGCGCCGAACCCGCCCGGCGAATACGCCCAGTCCTGCGTCGGCCGCGAGCGCATGTTCGAGTATTTTTCGCACAGATTTTCAACGCCGGGCCGCCTGTTCCGGCTCAATTACGCGATCGACATGCGCTACGGCGTGCTGCACGACATTGCGATCAAGGTGCTCAGCGGCACGCCGATCGACGTCAGCCTCGGTCACGTCAATTTCATCTGGCAGGGCGATGCGTCGGCGCAGGCGCTGCGCTGCCTGGCGCATTGCACGGCGCCGACCTCGCCGATCAATATCAGCGGCCACGAGATTCTGGCGGTGCGCGACCTCGCGCAAAAATTCGGCGCCCGCTTCGGCCGCGCGCCGGTGCTGACAGGCACGGAAGAGCCGACGGCGTGGCTGACCGACACGTCGAAAGCCGTCGAGCTGTTCGGCCTGCCCGTCGTCGACACCGAGCAGTTGATCGCCTGGACCGCCGACTGGGTCTCCCGCGCGATGCCGAGCCTCGGCAAGCCGACCAAATACGAGGTGCGCGATGGCCGCTACTGACGGGCCTCCCGTCCTCAAGCTCGGCCTGGATGATGCCATGGCCGGGCTCGTGCTCTCGACGGAAGCCCACTGGAACCAGACAGAAGAGGACTGGCGCATTTTCCTCCGCGACGGCGTTGTGTTCGGCATCCGCACCGGCGTGCTGCTGGTCGCAACGGCGGCACTGCTGCCCTACTCCGGCAACAACGCCTGGATCAGCATGGTGCTGGTGACGGCCAGCCACCGCCGGCGCGGCCTCGCCACGCGCCTCGTCGATGCCTGCCTGGAAACCGCGCGCAAGAACGGCTTGACCAGCTGGCTTGACGCCACGCCGGACGGGGTCGCGGTGTACGGGCCGCTCGGCTTCACGCCGACGCTGCAATTGCGGCGGTTGAAGCTCACGAAGCAGACGCGGGCCGAAGCGCCACCACCTTCATCCGCGAGCATCGATGCGCTTCGCGCGCGCGACCGGCGGGCCACCGGGTTCGATCGCTCCGCCCTGCTGTCCGCCTTCGCACAGCGCTCCGGCTCGCGTATCGTCTCCGCGAACGGAGCCATCGCGCTGGTTCGCGACGGGCGGACCGCCCGCCACATCGGCCCGCTATTCGCCGACAATGCCGCGGCAGCGCTGGCCCTGGTGCAAACGATCGTACGCTCCGAGACCGGCCCTCTCCTGCTCGACGCCGTCGCCCCGCAGGCCGCGTTCCTCGAAGGATTGACGACCTCGGGCTGGACCATCGAGCGGCCGTTCCAGCGCATGCGGCTCGGCCCCGCCACCGCCATGGCCGAGGAAATGCCATTCGCCGTCGCCGGCCCCGAATTCGGATAGGACATCATGCACCACAGCCAGATCAACAGCGAGATCCGCAAGCTGATTGCCGAGGGCACCGTGCTGCCGGCGCATCCGCTCGCGCTCACCGCCGAGCGCCAGCTCGACAAACAGCATCAGCGCGCGCTGACGCGCTACTACATCGACGCCGGCTCCGGCGGCCTTGCGGTCGGCGTGCACACGACGCAGTTCGCGATCCGCGACGTCGGCCTCTACCGCCCCGTGCTGGAGCTTGCCGCCGAGACCGCAGCGAGCTGGACCAAGCGTCCGCTGGCGATGGTCGCGGGGCTGGCAGGTCCGACGAAGCAGGCAACTGCCGAGGCGCGCACCGCGCGCGACATCGGCTATCACGCCGGCCTGCTCAGCCTCGCCGCGATGAAGAGCGCTTCCGAGGACGAGATCATCGCGCACTGCACCGCCGTCGCGGCCGAGATTCCGCTGGTCGGGTTCTACCTTCAGCCGGCGGTCGGCGGCGTCATCCTGTCGAGCCGGTTCTGGCAGCGTTTTGCCTCGATCGACAATGTGATCGCGATCAAGATCGCGCCGTTCAACCGCTACCGGACGCTCGACGTGCTGCGCGGCGTCGCAGCCGCCGGCGCGCTCGACCACGTCGCGCTCTACACCGGCAACGACGATCACATCCTGCTCGACCTGATGCTGCCGTTCGATTTGCGCGACAGGGGCGTCACCACGCGCACTTACTTTAGGGGCGGCCTGCTCGGCCACTGGTCGGTGTGGACGGCGAGCGCCATCCAACAGTTCGAACGCTGCAAGGCGGCGCGGCACAAGGACAGCGTGCCGGCTGATCTGCTCGCGCTCGATGCCCGCGTCACCGACTGCAACAGCGCCTTCTTCGACGTCGCCAACAATTTTCACGGCTGCATCGCCGGCTGCCACGAGGTGCTGCGGCGCCAGGGCCTGATGCAGGGCCTGTGGTGCCTCGATCCGAACGAGGGCCTGAGCCCGGGCCAGAAGGACGAGATCGACCGCGTCACGCGCGAGCACGCCGACCTCAGTGACGATGCCTTCGTCGCAGCCAATGTGGATAAATGGCTGGCATGAGCTCAAAACCCTTCGTCAGCCTGCAAGGCGTCCGAAAGGTCTATCGCAGCGGCGGCACGGAGTTTCTCGCGGTGTCCGACGTCACGATGGACGTGCAGGAAGGTGAGCTGGTGTCGCTGGTCGGCCCGTCGGGCTGCGGCAAGACCACGGTGATGAAGATTCTTGCGGGCCTGCATGGCGCCGACGGCGGCACAGTGACAATCGGCAACGCCAAAAGTCCGTTCGACCCGACCCGCGACATCGGCATGGTGTTCCAGCAAGCGTTGCTCCTGAAATGGCGCACCATCCTGGACAACGTGCTGCTGCCGGCCGAGATCGTCGGCCTGCCGATGAAGGCTGCGCGCGAGCGGGCACGCGACCTGCTCAAGCTGGTCGGGCTTGCCGGCTATGAGCAAAAATATCCGCGAGAGCTCTCCGGCGGCATGCAGCAGCGCACCGCGATCGCGCGCGCCTTCATCCACGATCCAAAGCTGATCCTGATGGACGAGCCGTTCGGCGCGCTGGATGCGCTGACACGTGAGCAGATGAATCTGGAGATGCTGCGGATCTGGCGGGAGAGCGGCAAGACCATCATCTTCGTCACCCACTCGATCCAGGAAGCCGTGTTCCTGTCCTCGCACTGCGCCGTGCTGACCGCGGGCCCGGCGAAGATGGCCGACTACTTCCCGATCGACCTGCCCTTCCCGCGCGACCTGACGCTCAAGACCACGGATGCGTTCGGCGCGTATGCGAGGCGGATCTATGCGAAGCTGGGATTGGGCGCAGCGTGATATTCGGTAGCCCCTCCGCCGTCATTCCGGGGCGCGACGAAGTCGCGAGCCCGGAATCCATCGGGCGGCAAGACACGCGGTGAAATGGATTCCGGGTTTGCGCCAAGAGGCGCGCCCCGGAATGACGGCGTCCTCAGCCCTTGCGCATCTTCCTGAGCAGATAGTTGTCGGCGCCGCGGATCGCTCAGGCATCGCCGACAAAGACCGATAGCGCCCGCTGCAATTCCTTGTAGGCGCGCGGTCCGATCTTGGCTGCGAGCGCCTTGTCGCTTTCGGCGGCCGCCGGCCTCAGCCGGCCCAGCAGCGCCGTTCCGGCCTCGGTCAAATAGAGCACGTAATAGCGACGGTTGATCGCCGACGCCGTGCGCCGCACCAGGCCACGGCCCTCCAGATGATCCACCAGCCTGCCGAGCCCGGCCCGCTCGATCGACAGAAGCTGCGCGACCGCGAGTTGGTTGACGCCGGGATTGGCGTCGATCACGCAGAGCACGGAAAATTGGGCGGGACTGATCTCGAACGCCGCCAACTGCCGGCTGAATTCCTTGAAGATCCAGAGCTGCGCCCGGCGAATGCTGTAGCCCAGCAGCTGCGAGAGGTCCCCGAGGTCAAGCGGTTTCACCTTAGCCGTCTTGGTGCCGGGTACCACGCGCGGTGCCGGTCGCGATGGTTTTGTCACGCGTGCCGCCCGCCGCGGTCGCGCGATCCGTTTCCCGACCCGTGCCTTGCCTGGCTGCATCGCCGCGCATCTTTCGCAAAGCCGGCATAGGCGCATCCGGCGGTATCCTCAGGGATTCGGACAGCGAGTCTAACGCAACGCAGCCGGATCGAGAAGCCGAACGCGATCCCACGCTCGCGCCCTACACCTTCTATGACAGGTTGCACGGCAATATCGCGCAATGCGTCATGTTGACACGGCAACATGGCTCGCCTAAGTGTCTGTCCGAGAACA
>NZ_VSSR01000079.1 GCF_008123515.1 Bradyrhizobium cytisi | reverse complement strand
AATCCCATAGCCCACAAGGGGCGAGGGTGCACCGTCATTGTGGAGAGAAGGATCTACCTCATCCCCGCGCGCCGAAATCCTTCGAGATAATGCGCGCGGTCCTCTTCCCGCAGCATCGGCAGCTCCCGCGTGATCCAGGCGAGCGAGATGCCGGGCTGGGTGCGTCGCAATCCTTCCAGCGCGGAGGCGGCGAGTGCGGGATCGCCGGACATGCCGGCGGCCGCTGTCAGCACGCGATGCGCGCCGACGAAATCGGCCCGCTGCCGCATCGATTCCCGCGCCATCTGCATGGCGTCCTCGTAATTGCGGCCGATGAACTGGGCGTAGCCGGCAACGCCGCAATAGATCGCAGCAAGCGGATCGCGCGGGCTGAGCTGTAGCGCGCGGCGTGCAGCCGCATCGCCGTCCTGCCAGCGTCCGGCGTAGCATAGCGTGACGCCGTAGAAGGCGTGGGCCATCGCGAAATTCGGATTGAGCGTCAGCGTCAGCTCGAATTCCGCCAGCGCGTCGTCGAAGCGACGCCGGAACAGATAGGCATAGGCGAGACCGTGATGGGCCCAGGCGTCGTCGCGATCGGCCTCGACCGCGGCAAGCGCCGCGCGTTCGGCAACCGGGACAGTCGCGGCCATATCGGCCCAGCCCATATGCGCACCAAAAATGTGGCTGGTGGCGAGCAGGCCCAGCGCCTTGCCATAGGCGGGGTCGATCGCGATAGCCTGCTCGAGCAGCGCCTGCGCCGATGCATTGTCCTCGCGCGTGATGTGCCAGTAATGCGACAGCGCGCGCATCACGAAGTCCCAGGCGTCGAGGCTGCCCGGCGGCTTCTGCTGGGCACGAAAATTTTCGGCCGCGTAGAGCTGCGGCTCGATCGCGGCGACGATGGCTTCGGTGATCTCGTCCTGTACGGCAAAGATGTCGGCAAGCTCGCGGTCGTAGCGCTCGGCCCAGAGATGGCCGCCGGTCGAGACATCGTTGAGCTGGGCGGAGATGCGCACGCGATCGCCGCTTCGCCGCACGCTGCCTTCGAGCACGTAGCGTACGCCGAGCTCGCGCGCGATCTCGTGGAGATGCACGGCGCGGCCCTTGTAGACGAAGGAGGAGTTGCGCGCGACGACGAAGAACCAGCGCAGCTTCGACAATGCGGTGATGATGTCTTCGCTGATGCCGTCGGAGAAATACTCCTGCTCGCGGTCGCCGCTCATATTGGTAAAGGGCAGCACGGCGATCGCGGGGCGGTCGGGTAGCGCAGGTATCGCGTGCGACGTTGTGACGCTGCGGCGCGGTTCCGTCGCTGCCGCGGCGGACTTGGTCTCGACGTCGCCGACGAAGCGAAAGCCCTTGCGCGCGATGGTGCGGATCAGCGCCTGGTTCGCGCCGCTGTCGCCGATCGCCTTGCGCGCGGCATTGATCCGGCTGGTCAATGTCGATTCGGAAACGCTGCGGCCGTGCCAGATCTTGTCGATCAGCTCGTCCTTGCTGACGACCCGGTCGCGGTTCTCCATCAGGTGGACCACGAGGTCGAAGACCTGCGGTTCCACGGACACGGGAACCTGCTCGCGACTCAGCTCGCGCCGGTCGGTATCGAGAAGGTGGTCCTGGAACAGAAACTGCACGTCGAAAACTCAGACCTCACAACGACATCAGGCAATAACGAAATCAAATGGGATTCGACTTGAAGTCTGTGAGTCCGCGAGATGGTCCATCCGGTTCATCGCGACGCCAGATGGCTGCTATGCCATTTGCGCGGAGGAATGCAACCTGAGTTAGAAGGTGACCACTTAAAGTGTGGACAGGAATGCGACTCGCGTCGCCGTCATTGCGAGCGCAGCGAAGCAATCCAGAATCCCGCCGCGGCGACAGCGAGCGCGACATCTCACCAACGTCACGGCTTTTGTCGGGACGACATTGGCCGTGTGTCCAACAGTGAATGTTCATTGCTCCGCTGGATATCCTGCGTAAGCTGTCGCCACATAAAACAAGCCAGCCGCAAAGAAACGCTCATGCCCGCTTTTCCCGCCTCGACCACCGTGCTCGACTCCGTGCTGTTTCGCGATGCCTTCGGCACGCCTGCGATGCGCGAGGTGTTTTCCGACGTCGCGCTGGTCGCGCGCTATGCCGAGATCGAGGTGGCGCTGGCGAAGGCGGAGGCGCGATGCGGCGTGATCCCGCAGGAGGCCGCCGACCAGATTGCGGCGCGGACCGATGTCGCTGCGCTCGACTTCGATCTGCTGCGGCAGGAGACCAACATCGTCGGTTACCCGATCCTCCCGTTGGTGCATCAGATGGCGAAGCAATGCGGCGAGGCCGGCCGCTATGTGCATTGGGGCGCGACCACGCAGGACATCATGGACACCGCCGTGGTGCTGCAATTGCGCGCGGGGCTCGAGATCGTCGAACGCGATATCGCCGAGCTGCGCAAAATCCTGGCCGATCTCTCCAAGCGCCATCGTGACACGCCGATGGCCGGCCGCACCCACCTTCAGCAGGCGCTGCCGGTGACCTTCGGTTACAAGACCGCGATCTGGCTCGCGATGTTCGACCGCCATGCCGAGCGTCTTGAGCAATTGAAGCCGCGGGTTCTCGTCGGTCAGTTTGCGGGCGCCGCCGGCACGCTGGCCTCGCTGGGCGACAAGGGGTTCGAGGTGCAGGAGGCGCTCTGCGCCGAGCTGAAGCTCGGCGTTCCCGCCTCCACCTGGCATGTCGCGCGACGGCTTCGCCGAAGCCGTGAATTTCCTCGCGCTCGTCACCGGCTCGCTCGGCAAGATCGCGCTCGATATCATGATCATGGCCTCGACCGAGTTCGGCGAGGTCTACGAGCCCTTCGTCAAGGGGCGCGGTGCCTCCTCGACCATGCCGCAGAAGCGCAACCCGATCTCCTCGGAGCTGATGCTCGCCGCATCCAAGGCCGTACGTCAGCACGCCGGGTTGATGCTGGATGCCATGGTGCAGGATTTCGAGCGCGCCACCGGTCCGTGGCACGCCGAATGGATGGCGATCCCCGAAAGTTTCGTGCTGACCGCAGGCTCCCTTCATCAGGCGAAGTTCGCGCTCGCCGGCCTCATCGTGGACGAGGCAAAGATGAACGACAACCTCGCCCTTAGTCGCGGTCTGATTGTGGCCGAAGCGGTCATGATGGGGCTGGCGCCGCAGATCGGCCGGCAGGATGCGCACGACGTGGTCTATGACGCCTGCCTGCGCGCCAACGAGACGGCCATCAGCCTCGCCGACGCGCTGTCGGCCGATCCGCGCGTCGCAGCCCAGATCGATCGCGCGACCATCGAGGCCCTCACTTCGCCGAAAAATTACCTCGGTCTTGCGCCTGATATGGTCGACCGGGTGCTGAAATCGGCCACGCGTTGAAAACCAAGCTGCGTGAAACTCCGTATCTTCACGTCTCGCAAGACGCTCGCACACTTGTGTCCTGAGATGCTAGACTTAGATTGAACGAGAGATTCCGACAGGGGACCCGGCATGACCGATCAACGCGATTCCGTCACTTCCATCGATCCCGTGAAACTCGACCGGCTGGCCGAGGTGGCGGTGAAGGTGGGACTGGGCTTGCGGCCGGGACAAGACCTTCTCTTGACGGCGCCGGCGATCGCGCTGCCGCTGGTTCGCCGCATCGCTGCGCACGCCTACAAGGCCGGCGCCGGCATCGTGACGCCGATCCTCTCCGACGAAGAGATGACGCTGGCGCGCTATCGCCACGGCCACGACAACAGCTTTGATCGCGCCGCCAACTGGCTCTACGAGGGCATGGCGAAGGCGTTCTCGAACAACACTGCGCGTCTCGCCATTGTCGGCGACAATCCGATGCTGCTGTCGGGCGAAGATGCTTCCAAGGTCGCGCGCGCCAGCAAGGCCAATTCCATGGCGTATCAGCCGGCGCTGGAGAAGATCGTCAATTTCGACACCAACTGGAACATCATCGCCTATCCGAGCCCGTCCTGGGCGAAGCAGGTCTTCCCGAACGATCCCGAAGAGGTCGCGGTCGGCAAGCTCGCGGACGCGATCTTCGCGGCGTCCCGCGTCGATCGCGAGGACGCTACGGCCAATTGGGCGAGCCATAATGCGGTGCTGCGCGAGCGCACCAACTGGCTCAACGGCCAGCGCTTCCGCGCGCTGCAATATTCAGGGCCGGGCACCGACCTCACCATCGGCCTGGCTGATGGCCATGAATGGGAGGGCGGTGCCTCGCTCTCCAAGAACGGCATCAGCTGCAATGCCAACATTCCGACCGAAGAGGTCTTCACCACGCCGCATTGCCGGCGGGTCTATGGCCATGTCGTGAGCTCGAAGCCGCTGTCTTACCAGGGCACGCTGATCGACAACATCGCGGTGCGCTTCGAGGACGGCAGGATCGTCGACGCCAAGGCTTCGCGCGGCGCGGAGGTGCTGAACAAGGTGCTCGACACCGACGAGGGCGCACGCCGGCTCGGCGAAGTGGCGCTGGTGCCGCATTCCTCGCCGATCTCGCAGAGCGGGCTGTTGTTCTACAACACGCTGTTCGACGAGAACGCTGCGTCCCACATCGCGCTCGGCCAGTGCTACTCGAAGTGCTTCGTCAACGGCGCGCAGCTCACCCCGCAGCAGATCGCCGCGCAAGGTGGCAACCAGAGCCTGATCCATATTGACTGGATGATCGGCTCGGCCGAGACCGATATCGACGGCATTCTGGCCGACGGCAGCAAGGTCCCGGTATTCCGCAAGGGCGAGTGGGCGAAGTAGGGCTTTCCGCTCACGCTGCCGCGTTGCGCAGCATCGGGTTGCTGTCGATGCTGAAGCGGTTGAACAGCGTCGTGAACGGGCTCCCGTCGGTGGCCCGCACGATGGCGTCGGAAGCCGCGACGGCCTCGTAGAGTGCGCCGACCGGATCGCTCGCCTCCGGCAGGTCGAGCGCGGAGCGGATCTCCTCTCTCGCCTCGTTGACGTCGTCCTCGTCGTCGAGTGTCGCCTCCAGCGCGTCCGCGGCACGCCGCATTTCCTGGAGATCGCCGCCGGCGGAGAATTTGAGGATGTCGAGCCAATAGGGGCGGGCGACGACGAGCTGGATGAACGCGTCGAAACTGTCTGCGATAACGCCCGCGCGTCCTTCCGATGAGACGTAGAGTACATTCTGCGGCGGCAGCAGTATGACGGCGCCGCCTGAGCCGTCACTGCCGATCTGCCGGGGGCTTTCGACGCCGTCGATCGTGAACCAGGGCTCCTCGTCCGTCGCGAACGAGACATCGAGGCTGCCAAGCCAGGCGACGACCTCGCCTAGGGCAGTCAGAACCTCTGGGGTCAGGGGCATCGATGGACTCCTTCCAAGTCGCTTCGCGCAATTTGTCGCACCCCGGGAAAGATGGGTTCATGTGCACGAATTTGCACGGAAATCTCGACGTTAACCGCTTCGCATCTGCAACTTGCGGCTGATTATCGGGGCCTGCGTAAGGAAGAATTAAAAACTGGCTACTAGCGTCCCGAGGTCATTCGAAACAAGCCGGGATTTAAACCCGGTTAATCATATTCTACCTCCAGGGGAAGCAGATGTCGCGGGCATTGATTGAAATCGGTAGTTGCAATATGGATCTGGAGCTGCGGCCGATCGAGCCGGCCTGGATCATCGAGGGCAACCCGGTCTCGCGCTCGCACATTCTGTCGACCAGCTCCGACGGCACCTCCTCGACCATCATCTGGTCCTGCACCGAAGGCCGTTTCAACTGGTACTATGATTTCGACGAGACGATCATGATCCTGGAAGGCTCGATCGTGCTCGAAAGCGACGGCATGCCGCCGAAGCGCTACGGCGTCGGCGACGTCGTCTTCTTCCGCGATGGCGCGCATGCCAAATGGCATGTCGAAGGCCACGTCAAGAAGATCGCCTTCTGCCGCAAGACCAATCCGGCCGTGATCGGCTTCATGATCCGCGTCGTCAACAAGCTGAAGCGCATGTTCCTCTCGCCCGGCGAGCGCCGTCCCGCGACACTGATGGGTGCCGGCTAATCTTATTCAAGGACGCTTCCCAGCGGCCACGACGGAAGAGGGGGCGGGACCAACATCCCGGCCCCTCTTTCGCGTCATGACGGCAGTTCGAGCCGGTAGACGTCGGTCGCGGTCTGCGAGAACAGCGCCGTCTTCTCCGCTTCGCTCAGGGGTGCCGCGATGCGCTTGAACGCGTTGAAGATCACCTGATAGCTGCACTGGCCCTTGTCCGGCGGGAAATTGCTTTCGAACATCGCGCGCTTCGGCCCGAATGCCTCGATGCAGGTTTCGACATAAGGCTTCCACGCCGCGGCGAGTTCCTCGGATGACGGCGGTTTGGCGCGCAGATGGAAGTCGTAACCGAGCAGGCACATCGCGAGCCCGCCGAGCTTCACCACCACGTTCTCGCATTTCGCGATCTCCTGGATCGAGGCGCGCCACTGCGGAAACACCTCCTCGCGTCGTCCCGCAAAGCGGCCGACCCCGGCCGGCCCGCCGCAATGGTCGAGCACGATTTTGGTGTTCGGAAAGGCGCGCGCCAGCTCGGTCAACTCGCCGATCTGCGGATGAAACAGCCAGGCATCGAAGCTGAGGTTCAGGCGCGCAAGGCAGGCAAAGCCCTTGCGGAAAGTCGGGTCCTGCAACAGTCCCTTCGGCCGGTTCGCATACATGCCGGCGACAACGGGGTCCTCGTCCCAGGCGGATGAATGCCGGATGCCGCGGAAGCGGCCATTGCCGGCGGCGATCTCCGCCTCCAGCACGGGCTTGGCCGCATCGCCGAGCAGCAGATTCACGTGGCTGACGATGCCGGTGCAGATCGCGGCCTTGCCGTAACCACCGCTCGCGCTCATCGCGGCGACGCCGTTGGCGAACTCGACTTCGCCCACGGGCCGAAACGCCTCGGGCCCATGCGCGCGATACATCGAGCGGCAGTCGACATAGACGGTGGCGATGATGTTGTGGCCGGAGGCGATGTCGGCGGCCATCTCCTCGATCAGATAGCGATGGCCGCGATTCCAGAGATGATGATGCGGATCGACGATCGGCCGCGAGGGATCAATGATCTCCTCCTGATATAACGCGAGCCAGTCCTCACGCGGCTCGACGAATAGCCCGCTGGTGTTGGCAGGCAGACCGCTTGCAGCCATCGACGTTCGCTCCCTCTGTTTTTTATGGCGGGAGCCTAGCACCTGATCTCGTCACGCAGCAGCGCGTGTTGCTCAGAGCACCATGGCAGCGGCGGAGGAGGTGCGCTCCCTCTCCCGCTTGCGGTTCGCTTGCGGGAGAGGGCTGCGGAGAGGGTCTCTCCAGAGTGGGCCAGTCCCCCAGATAGTCGCTCACCCGGCGCTGTGCGGCGAGTTCGAGGCTTCATCGATGCGAAAATCGATCCGGCCTTAGTCCTCCCGCCGCGTCGCCCTTACGTCGACCACCAGCCTCCAATCGGCCGCGGTGGCAGGCTTGACCTCACCGAGCCAGTGGAAGGAATCAACGGTGATCTCGGCAAAACTCCAGCGCGTGAGGTCGCCGGCTTCGGTCGTGCCTTCCTGCACAATGTCCTCACCGTGCGGGCGGCCGATCTGTTGGCGGAACACGCTCCGGCCCGGATCGAACCAGGAAATCCGCCAAGCGGAAATGGAGGGATCGTAGACCCGCAGCGTCGTGCCGTACCAATTGCCGGCGACCGGGAAGGCCGGCGCGCCCGCGGGGCGGGGAATGATCCAGACGTCCTGGACGGCGCGGCCCTCCAGCACCCAGCCAAAATGGATCTCGCCGGGTGCGATGTGTTTCGTTCCGTCTGCGCCGTGGGCGGTGATCTCGGCATCCCAATCACCGACGAAGCGGCCATAGAGCTGAAGCGCCGCCGCGTGATCGGGGTTGGGTCCGTCCGCGTGCAAAAATCTCGCAAAGTCGGTCATGTCGATCTCCTGTTGCAAGGAGATCAGCACTAACGCACCACAGCCGGCTTGGAGAAAATTGCGGCGTCAGACCCCGTCGAGGATGATCACCGTCGGCGTCGATGGCAGCGTATCCCGCGATATCCGCAACGAACGCTCGGTGCGGCGGTCGATCTCGAACTGTTGCCCGATCAGGCGCATGAACTCGTCGAGCGGGGTGGCGAAGCGGTGCATCGGCAGCACCACGGAGGCGCGCAAACGCTTGGTGATCTCCGAGACCCCGTCGAGCGACATGGTGTAGGTGCCGTCGATCGGCACCATCACGATGTCGAGCCGCCCGATCTGGGCGAAATGGCTGTCGTCGAGCTTGTGGTGCAAATGGCCGAGATGCCCGATGCACAGGCCAGCGACCTCGAAGATGAAGATCGAATTGCCGTCGCGGATCATGTCCGCGCCGGAATCGTCACCAAAGTAGCGGCGAATGTCGGTTGTGACGTTGCGGATGAAGGTGTCGCCGATCCGCTCCGACACGATGGCCGGCTTGCCGTCCTCGCCCCAGCCATGCAGCACGTGGGGAATGCGCTTGTCGGGATTGAGCGAATAGTGGGTGCTGTGGGCCCGGTTCATGGTGACGACATCGGGCAGCCGGCCGACCTGATAGGCGCCGCTATAATCGGTCGCGATGCGCACCCCGCCCGGCGTGTCGATGAAATAGGTGGAGTGGCCGGCATAGGTGATCTCGACCTCGGCGGCGGCGGCTGCCTGCTGGAAGGCGACCGGCATGGCGCGAGGCGCGGCATTCGCCATCGCCAGGCATTCGCCGCGTTGAGGTGGCTGCTGGGCGAGGGCAGGTGAGAGACATGCGCTCAACAGCGCAAATGCCGCCGAAATGAGTTGCCACATTCCCGGTCCCCGATGACGTCTCGGGAAAGTCTAGCGTGCAATACAGCGTGTGGCCAATGGACTGCGATCAACAGCGCGTCAGTGTCGCACCTTCACTCCCGCCTTGGGCTGAACCTCCAGGTGATCGCCACCAGCCCCGCGGTGATCAGGCCGCTGACGATACCTGCGGTCGGCAGCGTGAGCAGCAGCGCGGCGGTGGCGGCCCAGCCGATCGAGGAGAAGGCTTCGGCGAAGGTCGCAAGCCGCGACGACGTCTGGCGCCGGCGGAATTGGGTGCGCCGGGCCTGGACCCGGAACCAGAGCTGGATCGCGGTGGCGGAGGCCGCGCTGATGACGATCGTGGCGGCCGTGATCGCAGCCTGGAACGGCGAGGCGAAAACCAGCGCCGCCACCAGCGGGCTGAAGATGACGGCGATCGCGATCAGCACCACCTCGATCTTGGCGCGGATGACGCTTGTGGGCGTCAGCGGCGCGGTCGCGACCAGATCGGGCGCGTCCTCGCCGGAGATCGTCAGCCAGGCGAGCCCGCCGGCAAGCT
The DNA here is from genome assembly GCF_008123515.1 of Bradyrhizobium cytisi. Taxonomy (GTDB): domain Bacteria; phylum Pseudomonadota; class Alphaproteobacteria; order Rhizobiales; family Xanthobacteraceae; genus Bradyrhizobium; species Bradyrhizobium cytisi. Next base: position 26,791 of record NZ_VSSR01000079.1, on the reverse strand, counting down.
GACCCGCGGCCATCACGATGACGGGCGAGATCAGCGTCAGCGCCGCAGAGCTATCGGCAAAGCTGCGCCAGAGCAGCAGCGCCGGCGGCACCAGATAGAGCAGCTGCATCAGGGTCTGCGAGATCAGCCAGGGATCGCGCCAGAGCAGCACGAACTCCTTGCGTCGCAGCGCCTGCTGGCGGGATCCGCCGCGGAACGGACGTTCCTTCGCGCGCTTGCGGCTGGATGTGCCGTAGGCAGCAGCGTCGATCGCGGTGTCGGCGAAGCGGCCCGAGAACATCGCCATCACGCATCCGAGCAGCACCAGGCCAAGCGCGAGGAGCAGCAGCAGCGCCTCGCCGTCGCCCATAGTCGCCCGCGCTGGCCACCACCAGATGCTGTCGACGTCGGGCGCGTGGGCGGCGAGGGTGCCTGACGTCAGGATGGTGAAGCGCGACAGCGTGCCGTAGGAGATGATCGCCGCGACCTGCAGCGCGATCACGAAGCCCGCGCCGATGATCGCAGCCAGGATCTGGGCCACGAAGCGCGTGCGCGCCGGGCCGATCAGGCGAAACAAGAGGATGGTGACGGCGATCGCGACCGCAGCCGACGACAGGCCCATCGCGACGACCACGCCGAAGGCCGCGAGCCAGCGCGGCCCGCCGCCGATCACCAGCACGTCGATGAAGGGCGTCGAGAACAACAGCGCCATCACGGTGACGGTGAGCGCGATTGCGGCGATCCGCACCGAGAACAGATTGGCCAGTGTTGCCGGCGAGGACATGATGAGATCGAGATCGGCGCGGGCGTAAAATACCCGCGTCACCGATTCGATCGCTTGCGACAGCATCAAGGTCCAGGCCAGAAAGATCGTGGCCGAGATCACGATCAGCGAGGATTTGTCGAGCGGCAGTTGCAAATTGGCGAAGCGGCCGATCACGGCCCAGGCTGGCACGTGCAGCAGTGCGGCGAAGAACAGCAGGCCGATCACGGCGGCACGGGCGCGCCTGCGCCGGCCACCCGTCATCATGGCGAACCATTCGCGCCAGGCGAGCCGAAGCTCGTGACGGGCAAACCACGAAAGAGCGGTCGCCGAGCTCATGCGGCTTCCTGCAGCGTCACCAGTGCGATGAAGAGATCTTCGAGGCTGGTGTCGGCATGGCCGTTCTGCTGGCGCAATTCGGTGAGCGTGCCCTCGGCGACCAAGCGGCCCGCCGCGATCACGCCGATACGGTCGGCCATGCGCTCGGCGACCTCCAGAATATGCGTGGTCATGATGATGGTGCAGCCGGCACGGACGCGCTCGCTCAACAGGCCCTTCACATGGCGGGCGGAGACGGCATCCAGCCCAGTCAGCGGCTCGTCGAGAATGATGAGGCGGGGATCGTGCACCAGCGCACCGGCAAGCGCCACCTTCTGGCGCATGCCCTTGGAGAAACCTTCGCAGCGTTCGTGCCGGTGCGGTTCGAGCCCGAGCGAGCTCAGGAGCTCCTCGGCGACCGGTTTCGAAACGGACGGCGCGATGCCCCAGAGGCCGGCGACGAATTCGAGATATTCGAGCGGGGTGAGCTTGTCATAGATCATGGGCTCGTCGGAGACCCAGGCCATCACCTGCTTGGCCGCGACGGGATTTTGAAGCGCATCGATGCCGAAGATCGAAACGCCGCCGTCATCGGGCCGCAGCAGGCCTGCAACCATGCGCAAAGTGGTGGTCTTGCCGGCGCCGTTGGGGCCGACCAGCGCATAGAATTCGCCGGCATGGACGGTGAGATCGAGGCTATCGACCGCCAAACGGTCAAAACGCTTCGTTAACCCCAGGACTTCGAGTGCCGAGCTGTCCGGCTTCATGACGGCCACACCATCCGGTTTTGCATCGGTCGCGACCATGACCCGAAGATGTTTCGGCACGGTGAATCGCGCTGCCGCAAAATCCGGCATCCGCCTTGGACCAAGGCTTGGACTAAAGGCAAGTCACCGTTTGTTGACAGGGCTTGGCGGTTCAGGCTGAATTGGCGCCGGGACAAATGGCGGCTGACGCGGCGAAACGACTGCGCAGCGGCTGGACACAAGATGCGGCAAGGCGGTCGTCAAGAACCGCTGGTTGCATCGGGAGGACGCGGCGATGCTGGATTTCGTTCAGCAGCTGGTCAGCGGTGTTGCGCTCGGCTGTGTCTACGGCCTGATCGCACTCGGGTTCGTGCTCGTCTACAAGGCCACCGAGGTCGTCAATTTCGCCCAGGGCGATCTGATGATGCTGGGCGGCTTCTTCGCCTTCACCTTCATCGGCATGATGGGCCTGAACTACTGGATCGGCTTCGCCGGTGCGGTGGCCGCAATGGCGCTGTTCGGCATGCTGGCGGAGCGGATCGTGGTGCGGCCGATTCTCGGCTATCCGCAATTCTCCATCATCATGGCTACCATCGGCCTTGGCTACTTCCTGCGCTCGGTCGCCGGGATGATCTGGGGCACCGACGATTTCAAGATCGAGACGCCGTTCAGCCAAGGCGTACTGCGCATCGGCTCGCTGGTGCTCGCCCATGACAAGCTCTCGGTGATCGCGGCGACGATCATCCTGTGCGCGCTGCTCTGGCTGTTCTTCAACAAGACCACGCTCGGCACCGCGATGCGCGCCAGCTCCGAGAACATGCTGGCGGCGTACTACATGGGCATTCCGGTCAAGCGCGTGGTCTCGATCGTCTGGGCGATCAGCGCGGCGGTGGCGACCTGCGCCGGCGTGCTGCTGGCGCCGATCACCTTCATCCACTCCAATGTCGGTCTCGTGCTCGGCCTGAAGGCGTTTCCAGCCGCGGTGCTCGGCGGCTTCGGCTCGATCCCCGGCGCCGTCGTCGGCGGCGTGCTGATCGGCGTGATCGAGAGCATGGCCGGCTTCTATCTGGCGGAGGGCTGGAAGGACGTCGCGCCCTACATCGTTCTGCTGGCCGTGCTGCTGCTGAAGCCCGAAGGCCTGTTCGGCCTTCACGCCCGCAAGAAGGTCTGAGCGCATGCGCTTCCTGTTCAAGACCGACTATGAGGACGACATCAAGCTCTTCCCGCATTCCGGCTACGTGGTCTCCTATGGCCTCTTGCTCGCCGTGCTGCTGATCGCGCCTTACGTGCTCTCCAGCTATCTGATGAGCCAGCTCGTGTTCGTCTGCATCTATGCGACCGTCGGCGTGGCGCTGATGATCCTGACCGGCTTTACCGGGCAGGCCTCGCTCGGGCATGCAGCGTTCCTCGCGATCGGCGCCTACACGGCCGCTTACCTCCAGAAATATAATGTGCCGTTTCCAGTCTACTTCCTCGCCGCAGGCGTCCTGACCGGCTGTATCGGCGCGCTGGTCGGCTTTCCGGCGCTGCGACTGCAGGGCATCTATCTCGTCATCGCCACGATCTCCTTCGCTTTCATCGTCGAGGAGATTCTGGCGCGCTGGGAGAGCGTCACCAACGGCAATGAGGGCATGCGGGTCAAGGCGCTGTCGCTGCTCGGCGTGACGGTCTCGCGCGACAGTCCGACCTTCTATTTCCTCTGCCTCGCGGTGCTGGTGCTGACCATCGTCGGCACGCTCAATCTGCTGCGCTCGCCGACGGGGCGCGCCTTCGTCGCGATCCGGGACTCAGAGACCGCGGCGCGCAGCATGGGCGTCAACGTCGCGCTCTATAAGGTCAAGTCCTTTGCGATCTCGGCGGCGATTACCGGCTTTGCCGGGGTGCTGTTCGCGCACAAGCTCTCCTTCATCTCGCCGGAGATGTTCACGCTGCAGCTCTCGATCGAGTTCATCATCGTGATCCTGATCGGAGGTACCTTCAGCCTGCACGGCGCCGTGCTGGGCGCGATCTTCATCGTTATGCTCGATCCGTTCCTGACCTACCTCAAGGACGACATGCCCGGCATCATCGCCGGTATCGCCGCGATGTTCGGCGCGGGCACGGCGACCGTGGCGAATGTCCAGTCCAAGGTCGCGGCCTTTGCCTCGCTGAACGGGCTGAAGGGCGCGATCTACGGCATCATTATCATGCTGTTCGTGCTGTTCGAGCCGCTCGGCATCTACGGCCGCTGGCTCAAGATCAAGCTCTTTTTCCAGCTGTTCCCGCTCTACAAGCGCGCCACCTTCAAGCGGCAGAAGATTTACGTGAAGTCGGAGCGCAACCGATGAGCTATTTCCGCGCCGAGAACCTGTCGCTGCATTTCGGAGGCCTCAAGGCCGTCGATGCGGTCTCGTTCGCGGTCGAGAAGGGCGAGATCCTCTCGATCATCGGACCAAACGGTGCGGGCAAGAGCTCGATCTTCAATCTGATCTCGCGCATCTACCGGCCGACCTCGGGCCGCATCTTCTTCGAGGACCACGACATCACGGAAGAGCCGCCTTACGATATCGCAAGACTCGGCATCGCGCGCACCTTCCAGAACATCGAGCTGTTCGAGAATGCGACGGTGCTGTCCAACCTTCTGGTCGGGCGCCACCGCCATTCCACCACGCAGCTCTGGCAGGAATTGCTGTTCCTGCCGAGCGTGCGTGCCAACGAGAAGGTGCACCGCCGTCGGGTCGAGCAGGTCATCGAGTTGCTCGATCTCGAGCCGTATCGTGACAAATTGATCTCGGGCCTGCCCTACGGCGTGCGCAAGGTGATTGAGCTCGCGCGCGCGCTCTGCTCGGAGCCGAAGCTGATCCTGCTCGACGAACCGTCCTCCGGCCTCAACGTCGAGGAGACCGACGACATGTCGTTCTGGATCCGCGACATGAAGAGCGAGCTCGGCGTCACCGTGCTGATGGTCGAGCACGACATGTCGCTGGTCAACCGCGTCTCGGACCGTGTCATCGCGCTGAACTACGGCCGCGTGCTGGCGATGGGCTCGCCCACTGACGTTCAGCAGCACCCCGATGTCGTCGCCGCGTATCTGGGAGCCTGATGCATGGATGCGACCCCGGCACCCGACATCATCCTGAAGCTCTCCAACATCGAGAGCTATTACGGGCCGATCATGGCGATCCGCGGCATCTCGCTCGAAGTGCCGCGCGGACGCATCGTCACGCTGCTGGGCGCCAACGGTGCCGGCAAGACCACGGTGCTGAAGACCATCTCGGGCATTCTCGATCCGCAAAAGGGCTCGATCGAGTTCATGGGCAAGCCAATCCAGCGCATGGAGGCCGATCGCATCGTTCGCCTCGGCCTCAGTCATGTGCCGGAAGGGCGCGAGGTGTTCCCGTTCCTCTCGGTGCGCGAGAATTTGATGATGGGCGCCTATCCGCGCCGGGATAGCGACGGCGTCGCCGAGGATCTCGAGCGGGTCTACGGATACTTCCCACGGCTTAAGGAGCGCATCAACCAGCCGGCCGGCCAGCTCTCGGGCGGCGAGCAGCAGATGCTCGCGATCGGCCGCGCGCTGATGAACCGGCCGACGCTGTTGCTGCTCGACGAGCCGTCGCTCGGCCTGTCGCCGATCCTGGTGAGGGAGATCTTCACCATCATCCGCCGCGTCAACGAGGAGCAGGGCATGTCGATCCTGCTGGTCGAGCAGAATGCGCGCGTGGCGCTGGAGACGGCGCACTATGGTTACGTGCTGGAGATCGGGCGCGTCGTGATGAACGACAGTTGCGACCGCTTGATGCATTCCCAGGACATCCAGGAATTCTACCTTGGCGCCAAGGAAGCCGGCGCACGAGGCGAGCGGCGCTGGAAAAAGAAGAAGACCTGGCGATGATACTTGGCGATGAAGCGTTTGCGTTAAGGCGACAACCGAGGAGACGCGCATGGCCCGACCGGCGGTGCTGACGGTCGCTGATACGATCGCGAGAAGTTTCCTGCGCGCAGCAGAGGTGCGCGGCGACAGGCCCGCGATCCGTGAGAAGACATTCGGCATCTGGCAGCCGACGAGCTGGCGCGAATGGCTGCAGATCTCCAAGGAGATCGCCTACGGCCTCCATGCGATCGGCTTCAAGCCAGGCGACGTCGGCTCCATCGTCGCCAACGCCGTGCCCGAATGGGTCCATGCCGACATGGGAATCCTGTGCGCCGGCGGTGTCTCCTCCGGCATCTATCCGACCGACGCGTCGGCCCAGGTCGAATATCTCCTCAACGATTCCGCCTCGCGGGTGATCTTCGCCGAGGACGAGGAGCAGCTCGACAAGATCCTCGGCTGCCGCGCACGCTGCCCCAGCCTGCAACGGATCGTCGTGTTCGACATGGAGGGCCTCAGCGGCTTCTCCGACGACATGGTGATGTCGCTCGACGAGTTTCGCGCGCTCGGCCGCAACCACATGGTCGGCCGCGAGGCGCTGTGGCAGGAGATGATCAATTGCCGCAGCGCCGGCGATCTGGCCATCCTCGTCTATACGTCCGGCACGACAGGCCCGCCCAAGGGCGCCATGCATGCCAACCGCAGCGTCACGCACCAGATGCGGCATGCCAACGACTTCATTCCGGCGCGCGAGGACGAGGACCGGCTGATCTTCCTGCCGCTCTGCCACGTCGCCGAGCGCATCGGCGGGTACTACATCTCGGTCGCGCTCGGCTCGGTGATGAACTTTGCCGAGAGTCCGGAGACCGTGCCGGACAATCTGCGCGAGGTGCAGCCGACCGTGTTCCTCGCCGTGCCGCGCATCTGGGAGAAATTCTATTCGGTCATCACCATCGCGCTGAAGGACGCGACGCCGCTCCAGCAATGGGTCTATCGCCGCGCCATCGGGATCGGCTATCGCATGGTCGATTGCCGGATCGAGGGCAAGGCGCCGTCGCTGGTGCTGCATCTCGCCAACCTCGTCGCTTACCAGCTCGCCTTTCGCAACATCCGCCGCATGATCGGGCTCGACCGTTGCCGTATCGCCTTCACCGGCGCGGCGCCGATCGCGCCGGATCTGATCCGCTGGTATCTCGCGCTCGGCATCGACATCCACGAGGTCTACGGCCAGACGGAGAATTGCGGGGTTGCGACCATGATGCCGGGGTCGCGCATCAAGCTCGGCTCGGTCGGCACGGCGGTGCCTTGGGGCGAGGTCGCGCTGTCGCCCGACGGCGAGATCCTGATCAAAGGCGACTTCCTGTTCATGGGCTATCTGAACCAGCCCGAGAAGACGGCCGAGACCATCGACCACCGCGGCTGGCTGCACACCGGCGACGTCGGCACCATCGACAATGAGGGCTTCGTCCGCATCACCGACCGGATGAAGGACATCATCATCACCTCCGGCGGCAAGAACATCACGCCGTCGGAGATCGAGAACCAGCTCAAATTCTCGCCCTACATCTCCGACGCCGTCGTGATCGGCGACAAGCGGCCCTATCTCACCTGCCTTGTGATGATCGACCAGGAGAATGTCGAGAAATTCGCCCAGGATCACGACATCCCTTTCACCAATTACGCCAGCCTGTGCCGGGCCAGCGAGATCCAGAACCTGATCTGGCACGAGATTGAAGGCGTCAACGCGAACGTCGCGCGCGCCGAGACCATCAAGAAATTCCACCTGATCGAACGCCAGCTCACCCCGGAGGACGAGGAGCTGACGCCAACCATGAAGCTGAAACGCAATTTCGTGAACAAGCGCTACGCCGCAGAGATCGACGCAATGTATCTCGCGCGCGCGGTGGCTTAGTGCGCAAAGAAAATCAGCGAAGGAATGATGGCCCCGCCCTTCGCATCATACGGGCCCAAGGAGAGGAGACGTCAATGTCGAAATCGTTGAAGGCGTTCGGCCTTGCTGTGGGCGCGCTCGCGCTCACCTGTCAGCCGTCCCTAGCGCAAACCAAGGTCACCAATGAGGGCATCTCGGCGGGCGAGATCGTCATCGGCACTCATCAGGATTTGTCGGGCCCGATCAAGGTCTGGGGCGTGCCGGTCTCCAACGGCATGAAGATGGCGGTCGAGGAGATCAATGCGGCCGGCGGCATCCAGGGGCGCAAGATCAAGATGATCCTTGAAGACAATGGCTACGATCCGAAGAAGGCGGTGCTCGCCTCGCAGAAAATGGTCGAGCGCGACAAGATCTTCGCGATGATCGGTCCGATGGGCTCGCCGACGGTGCTGGCCGCGCAGGACATCCTGTTCGACGCCGGCGTGCCCCAGCTGTTTCCGCTGACGGCTGCCGAGTTCACCTTCAAGTTCGATCCGGCCAAGCCGCAGGAGCGGCTCAAGTTCAATAACCTGCTGCCTTACGTGGAGAGCACCCGCGCCGCGCTGAAATACATGGTGGAGTGGAAAGGTTTTCAGAAGCCCTGCATCATGCATCAGGACGACGAGTACGGAAAGAATGTGCTCGACGGCTTCAACCAGCAGCTTGCCGCGATGAAGATGCAGCCCGCCTCGATCACGAGCTACAAGCGCGGCGCGTCCGACTTCAGCGCGCAAGTGGCCAAGATGAAGTCCGACGGCTGCGATCTCGTCGTGCTCGGCACCGTGATCCGCGAGACCATCGGCGCGATGGGTGAAGCCAGGAAGCTCGGCTGGGACGTCACCTTCCTCGGCGCCACGCCGACCAACGTGCTGGAGGTCCCGACGCTGGGCAAGGAGGCGGTCGAGGGTCTCTATGCGGCCTCGGGCTTCGAGATTCCCTATGAGGACACTGCCAAGGGCAAGGTCCACGACTGGCTGATCAACTACAAGAAGATGTTCAACACCGACGCCAACACGCAGGCGATCATCGGCTACAACGCGGTGATGACGTTTGCGTTCTATGCCGACAAGGCCGGCAAGGATCTGACTGGACAGAAGATGCTGGACTCGCTCGAGTCCGGTGACAAATTCCTCGACATCTTCAACTCACCGCCGACCAAATTCTCCAAGACCGACCACCTCGCCAACACCATCACCCAGGTGCAGCAGGTCAAGGGTGGCCGCTGGGTGCTGGTGAAGGACAATCTGATGTTTTGATCTCTTGCCTCTCCTCGCAAGCGGGGAGAGGCCGGAATTTGCGAGAGCAAATTCCGGGTGAGGGGGCTCTCCGCGAGTCCAGCTCTCGCCGTGATCGCGGTGACAGCCGCTCACCCCGGCCCTCTCCCCGCCAAGAGCGGGGAGAGGGAGAGGAAAGCAACTACGATCCCCCGCCCGCAGTGCCCGAGTTCACCGGCGCCAGCTCGTCCTCGCGGCAACGCCAGCCGTCGGCAGCTTTCACGAAGGCAAAGGTCCGCTGGATCCTCAGGCGGCGCGTGACATTGAAGGCTGCTGCGGAGCGCTCCTTGTTGGTCGCTCCTGCTTGCGGACGGCCGGTGCTGGCGTCCCAGCAGGTGCCGGTGCAGGTCGAGGCGACCTTGCTACAGGTGGTGAACGGCGCCAGCACGACCATCTCGATCTCGCCCGTGACCTGCGCCTCCTGACCGGTCACCTGGCTGTCGATGGCGTCGACGCGGTTGATGCGGAGGAAATTGCCGCACGAATTGGCGGCGTGGATGCGCGCGGCGCAGAAATCGACGGCATCGGTATCGGGCTCCCTGGCTGCGACCTGCCGGCCGAACACCTTCTTCGGATCGCCCCTGGCGGCCGCGATCTCGTCGGTCCTGCGCTTCAGATGGTCGGCGAGGCAATCTTCCGCGGAGCCAAGCTCCTGAGGTGGCACGTTCTCCTTCCCGACCAGATTGCACTTGCGATCGCGCTCTCGCGTCCAGCGACCGTATTCGGCGAAGGCAAAGCGCGCCGCGGTCGGGTCCAGCTTGCCGATCAGGCCAAGCACCTGGCTGTTGAGCTCGGTCTCGGTGAGCGCCAGCGATGGATCCGCGCAGATCAGCGCGCCGGCCGCGGTGTTGGCCGCAAGGCAGTCGAAATCCGGATCTCGCACGATCGCGGCCCGTTCCTCCGTCACCTTGAGAAGGCAGGCCTTCACCCGGTCGAAATCGTCGGCGTGGATCGCGGTCTGGCCGACGATGCCGCAACCGAGATTGCGCTGGCGGATCCAGATCGCATTCTCCTCGATTGCAGGCAGGCGATCGGGCAGGCGGGCGAGCCGCGCCTCGATGGCGGCGTTGAGCTTCTCGGCGGCGACAGACAGTTCGGCATCACCGCAGAACAATTGATTGCCGGGGTCGCGGATCTGCTGGCAGTTGTTCCCAGCAAACAGCGGCAGCCTGTCGGCAACGGAGCGGTCGGATGGGCCGGATTGCGCAAAGCCTGGCGCGACCGGCAATGCCAGCATTGCCGGCAACGCCAGCCGTGCAAGCACACTCAGCACGATCAACCGCATTCCAATTGCCCCCAGCCTGGCCAAGGCCATGCTAGCGTCTCGGATCGTGCGGCGAAATGGGTTTGTGGCGGGGAGTTACAGCAAGATCAGCGCGCGTCGGCCTCGGCCGACACCATCGACACCCGCTGACTCTCGCCCCGCACGGGTTCGCCGGCATATTTCAGCACGGCGGATTGGTAGAGCACATAGAGCGGCTGGTAGTTGCGCGCGTCGTCATCCTCGACCATCGCCATGTGGCGGTTGTCCAGCATCAGCCAGTGGCCGTCGAGCTTTGCCGAGGCGACCGCATGGCCTTCACCGTTGCGGGTGTCGCGCACCACAACGAGGCGGAGGTCCTCCGCGGCGACGCCGGCAAGCCGCAGCGCGGCCAGCTTGGCGATGGCGTAATCCTCGCAATCGCCGGCGCCGCGCTGGAAGGTCTCGATCGGCGAGCTCCAGATGTCCTCGGCACCATCATTTTCGGAGCGGATGGCGAGGTTGATGGCGCGGTTGGTCTCGCCGATCAACGCGCGGCCGTCGCGGGTGCGGGCCTGATCGATGATGGCGAGCAGCTTCAGCGCCGCGGGCGAGGCGCAATTGTCGCGGTCGCCATCGCACAGCGCGAGCTGCACCATGTCGTCGTCGAGCTTCTCCTTCAACGCGAACCATTTCTGCCGCAGGCCACCGGTGGAAATGGCGAAGGCGAACACGCCGAACGGCTCGGCAGATTTGCGCACGAGCACGCCTGCGCCGGGCGACAGCAATGTGCCGGCACGAAGGTCGGCAGCCGACCCGAGCAGGATCAATCCGCACAGGACAACGATAGCGCGCCAGGCGCGCGAGCGAGCAGCGGTCTCCATCTGACATCCCCTTATCCGGGCTTCGCCAGGTCCCCCTCGACCTTGACGTGCCGGGCTTGTTGCTTTCGCGGAGATAGTGCGAGCTGGGCCGTTTTGTTCTGCTTAACGCGCTTGGGCGGGACGCCAAAACCAAGGGGCAGGCTGAACCGGGCCTGCCCAACTTGCGTAAAATTTTACGATTTGCCGGCTAAGAGGAGCCTCGCTACCGCGAAATCGATTAAACTGCAGGCAGAAGTTGTGGGTGGCCCGATTCTGCACCTATGGCTAACGACCCGCTATTTCACGGGCTCTGTTAGTTGGATCACAGATTTAACTCCGTATTTGCCGCAGGATGTTGCGGGGCACCACGAAGAAAAGATGACACAAGTATCTGGCGCCGGATCTGTACGACCGATTACTTTGGACGACTGGAAATGTGCGCAATAAGCCGGATTCGACTTCAAAATATTCGAAAAAATACTTCGTCTTATCCATCGATGTCGCCGTAGGCATAGTCGTCGGCAGCCAAGTGATGCGAAATCACACAAGCAATAGATGGTTTCGCTAAGGACTTGGTAATGCTATGCAAGCTTAGGCGCTCGATACTTACTTAGATTTTAACCCTTTTTACGGTGCCCGATTGAATTACGCTGGCAAATTTGACGGCGCGCTCTCCTTGGATAGCCAGGGTTCCCGTTCGCCCGCCTCCCATCACGTCGATTCCTTTACCGCCAAATCCTTTACCGCCACGGGGCATGGCCACGTGCCCGAAGGCGCGGTCGTCATTCCCGACCCCAACCTGATCTTCAACGGCGAGTTCAAGCGCACGGGTGTTGATCTCGTGCTGTCGCACGATGGCCATGAGTTCGTTGTTCACGATTATTTCAGGGGCGACAAGCGCGCGGCGATCGCCTCGCCCGACGGCGCCCATCTCACCGGCGACATCGTCAACGCGCTTACGGGGCACGTCCAGTATGCGCAGGCCGCGCCCGGTGCCGCCGCGGCGCAGGTCATCGGCCACGTCACCAAGCTGACCGGCAGCGCGACCGCGATCCGCAACGGCGTCTCGGTCATCCTGAACAACGGCGACAATGTCGAGAAGGGCGACGTGGTCTCGACCGGCTCGGATTCGACGCTTGGCGTCACCTTCATCGACGGCACCGTGTTCGGCCTGTCCTCCAACGCGCGGATGGTGCTGAACGAGATGGTCTACGACCCCAACGGGTCGAACAATTCCTCGCTGCTCAGCCTGGTCGCGGGCACCATCACCTTCGTCGCCGGCGAGACCGCCAAGCACGGCGACATGAAGATCGACACGCCGGTCGCCACCATGGGCATCCGTGGCACGGCCGTGCTGACCGAGATCAATTTCGTCGTTCCCTCGGGCGGCGGCGATCCGCAGCCGCAGGCGAACTTCCAGGTGCTGGTCGAGCCGAACGGCACCACCGGCTCCTACATCCTGTTCGACAAGCTGACGCTGCTGCCGATCGCGACGGTCAACCAGGCCGGCCAGATGATCCAGATCAGCGGCGGCAACGTCTCAATCACCAACGGGCTGCTGTCGCCGGACGTGCAGAAGCTGATCACGGACGTGTTCACGCTGAAGTTCACGGACAACAACACCAACACCAAGCTGACCACGAACTTCACCGACAGCATCACGCAGAACGGCAACATCGTATTTATCAAGACGGACACCGGTGCGACAGCGACCGCGACCTTCACCAACACGGTCAACAATGGTAGCGGCTCTGGGCAAGGCGGGACGGACAAGGGGGCCGATCGTTTTCCCGGACCGCCACAGGCGCGCAGCCTCGATGCCAACGGCAATGTCACGTCATCGTTCTCGCTGAAAGAGCACGCGAACGCGACCGCCGATCACGCAGACACAACCGGCGACACCGTGGGTGCTGACACGGTGTCCGGCCGGATTACTTTCGTCGATCTCAATCTCGGCGACCGGCCGACGGTTTCGGTGAATCTCGCTCAAGCGCCGAACTTCGTTTACGAGAACGCCGGCCAGCAGGATGTCACCGGCTCGCTCACCGCACTGCAGAAGCAGGACATCGCAGCGACGCAAATCCAGATCGGCGTTGTCGCCGACGGGGCCAACAACAACAACGGTTCCGCGGTCTGGACCTACACGATCCCCGACCACGTCTTCGACTTCCTGGCCGACGGCGAGACGTTGACGCTGACCTACATGGTGCGCATCGACAACAATTTCTCGGTCAACCCTGAAACCACGTTTATCCCGATCACCATTTCGATCACGGGCACCAACGACAAGCCCACCATCGCGACGTCTGGTGGAACCGTCATCGAGAAGGTCGGGACCGGCAACGAGGCTCTGGACACTATCACGGGCGCCGTCACCTTCACCGACGTCGATTTGACAGATCGGCCGATCGTGAGCGCGGCGCTCTCGTCCGCCCATCCGTTCAAATATCTCGACGCGCATGGCAACGATGTCACGGCGACGTTGACGCCTGAGCAGAAAGCCGCGATCGCTGCCGTCGAGGTTCCGCTCAGCGTGGTGCAGGGCGCGGGAAATGCCAATAACGGCTCGGCCACCTGGACCTACAGCGTCACTGACCACCTTTTCGATTTCCTCGCAGACGGCGAGACGTTGGTCCTCAATTACGTGATCCAGGTCGATGACGGGCACGGTGGCGTCGTCAGCACGCCGATCACCGTCTCCATCAATGGCGCTGACGTCAGCGTCGAGGGCACCAACGACGTGCCGACGATCGTCGGCGCATTAACGACTGTGACCGGTGCGGTGAAGGAAGATGCGGCGGCTACGCTGTTGGCGGGCGGCACCATTACCTTCAACGATCCCGACCTCACCGACACGCACACCGCGGGTTTCGTTCTGAAGTCCACGACGTCAAGCGCGCATCTGCCCGGTTTCAGCGACGGCACCTCGCAGATCGGCGCGTTCGCCCTCACCGCGGTGAGCGAGAGCCCCGGTGTCAGCACGGTCGGCTCCCTGGGGTGGAGCTTTACGCTCGATGACAGCGATCCGGTGCTGCAGTCGCTGGCCGAAGGCCAGACCATTACCCAGATTTACACCGTCACCGTCGACGATCATCACGGAGGAACGGTCACCCAGGACGTCACGGTCACGATCACTGGCACCAACGACGTTCCCACCATCACGAGCAGCAACGCCGACGCAACGGGCGGCGTCACCGAGGACGCCGCTACGCCGACGCTGTCGACCGGCGGCACGCTGGCGATCCAGGACCTGGACCTGATCGACACCCACACGGCGGCGGCGGTGTTCAAGTCGTCGGCATCGAGCGCGCATCTGCCGGGCTTCACCGAAGGCACCACGAACATCGGCACCTTCACGATCGACCCGTCGGTGACCGAGTCCAGCAGCGACACCAACAATGGCGCGACGCTGGGCTGGCACTTCAGCCTCGCGGACAACGACCCGGTGCTGCAGTCGCTGGCCCAGGGCGAGACCATTACCCAGGTCTACACCGTCACCTTCACCGACAATCACGGTGCGACGGTGACCCAGGACGTCACCGTCACCATCACCGGCACCAACGACACGCCGACCATCACCAGCAATGCTGCGGCCGCGGCGGGCTCGGTGACCGAGGATGCCGCTACGCCGACGCTTTCGACCAGCGGCACGCTGGCGATCCAGGACCTGGACCTGATCGACACCCACACGGCGGCGGCGGTGTTCAAGTCGTCGGCATCGAGCGCGCATCTGCCGGGCTTCACCGAAGGCACCACGAACATCGGCACCTTCACGATCGACCCGTCGGTCACCGAGTCCAGCAGCGACACCAACAATGGCGCGACGCTGGGCTGGCACTTCAGCCTCGCCGACAACGACCCGGTGCTGCAGTCGCTGGCCGAAGGGCAGACTATCACCCAGGTCTACACCGTCACCTTCACCGACAATCAGGGTGCGACGGTCAGCAAAGACGTCACGGTCACGATCACAGGCACCAATGACGTTCCGACCGTTACGAATAGCGAGGCGGCGGCAAAGGGCGCGGTGACCGAAGATACGGGGTTGACGCTGCTGGTTGGCGGGACACTGGCGATCCAGGACCTCGACCTGATCGATACCCATACGGCAACGGCAGCGTTCAAGTCGGCGACATCGGATGCGCATCTGCCTGGCTTCAGCGACGGTACCTCGCTCGGCACCTTCACGATCGACTCGGCGGTGAC
Source organism: Bradyrhizobium cytisi (assembly GCF_008123515.1). Classification (GTDB taxonomy): domain Bacteria; phylum Pseudomonadota; class Alphaproteobacteria; order Rhizobiales; family Xanthobacteraceae; genus Bradyrhizobium; species Bradyrhizobium cytisi. Next base: position 11,625 of record NZ_VSSR01000079.1, on the reverse strand, counting down.
CGAGTTCAACACCGACACCGACAACAGTGCGACACTGGGCTGGCACTTCAGCCTCGCCGACAATAGCGCAGTGCTGCAATCGCTGGCCCAGGGCCAGTCGATCACCGAGGTCTACACCGTCACCATCACGGACGATCATGGCGCGCACGTCTCGCAGGACGTCACCGTCACGATCAACGGCGCCAACGACGCGCCGACGATCACGAGCGGCGAGGCAGCGGCAGAGGGCGCGGTGACCGAGGATGATAGCGCGACGCTGTCGATCGACGGCACGCTTGCGATCCAGGACCTCGACCTGATCGACACACACACAGCGGAGGCCGTGTTCAAGTCGTCGACATCGAGCGCGCATCTGCCCGGCTTCAGCGACGGTACTTCGCTCGGCACTTTCACGATCGACTCTTCGGTGACCGAGTTCAGCACCGACACCGACAACAGCGCGACGCTGGGCTGGCACTTTAGTCTCAACAACAATAGCGCCGTGCTGCAATCGCTGGCCCAGGGCCAGTCGATCACCGAGGTCTATACCGTCGCCTTCACGGACGATCATGGCGCGCACGTCTCGCAGGACGTCACCGTCACGATCAACGGCGCCAACGACGCGCCGACCATCACGAGCAGCGAGGCGGCAGCAAAGGGCGCGGTGACCGAGGATGCGAGCGCGACGCTGTCGATCGACGGCACGCTTGCGATCCAGGACATCGACCTGATCGATACGCACACTGCGGCGGCGGTGTTCAAGTCGTCGTCCCTCAGCTCGGCGCTGCCGGACTTTGACAGCAACTCGCATATCGGCAGCTTCACGATCGATCCGTCGGTGACCGAATCGAATAGCGACGCCAGCAATGGCGCGACGCTGGGTTGGCATTTCTCGCTCGACGACAGCGACCCGACGCTGCAGTCGCTCGCCCAGGGCCAGACTATCACTCAGGTCTACACCGTCGCCTTCACCGACAATCACGGCGCGCACGTCTCGCAGGACGTCACCGTCACCATCACAGGTACAAACGACGCGCCGACATTGGCCGACGTCACCGCTGGAGCGCTCACGGACACGGCTGCGACCGACACCTTCTCCGATCTCACCGGCACGCTGGCCGGGGCCGATGTGGATAACGGTGAAACGGCGACGCTGGTCTATTCGGCGGTCGGCGCCGACAATCATGGCTCCGTGGCGGGCCATTACGGCTCGCTGACGGTGAACGCCGACGGCACGTACGACTACGCCCCCGACGCGGCCGCGATCAACGCGCTGTCGGCCGGACCCTATGCCGATACGTTTACGGTCCAGACCGCGGACGCGCATGGCGCGACCGGCACGGCGACATTCACCGTGAACGTGACCGGTGCCAACGACGTGCCGACGATCTCGAACGCGACGCTCGATGCGGTCAGCGAGGATGCTGTGGCCCCGGCCGGATCCACCGTGGGCGCGCTTTTCACAACCGGTTTCCACGACGCTGATGCCGGTGCGAACCTCAAGGCTGTCGCAGTTACCGCCGACCACGCCGACGAATCGCAGGGCGTCTGGCAATACGAAGTTGCCGGCAGCAATCAGTGGATCGACATCTCCGGCGTCAGCGACACCAGCGCCCTTGTGCTCGCTACCGACGCGCTGATCCGTTTCGTGCCGGCCGCAAACTACAGCGGCGTGCCTGGCGGTCTCGATGTGCATGCGCTGGACGACACGTATAATGGTGGCAGCAGCGGCCTTAGCCCGGTTTCGATCGACATCGCCGCGGTTGGCTCCAGCGTGTCCACCACGGCGGCCACGCTCAACACCGAAGTCGCACCGGTCGCCGATCCGCCGGCGTTCGAGGCGCTGGCGGTGAATTACCTTGCCGACAGCCTGACCGGCATCAGCATTGACAACTCCCATTGGAACGTCGTGCTGCCGTCGGTGCCCGGCACCGACGACGATGCGTCGGTCACGCCGACCGCCAATGGCGTGGTCCTGCACGATCACGGCTACCTGGAGACGACCTCCGGCTTTACCCCGACGGCCGCCACGCCGCTGCATGCCAGCCTGAGCTTCAGCCTCGACGACGGGGTCGGTCCCTATGTCGCGGTCACCGATGGCACCGACGGGACGACCGGCACGTACGGCTCACCGGCCAACGGTCTGTCCTTCATGTTCGGCTGGGGCAATGGCCTGATTATCACCAACAACGCCACGGGCGCGAACGTCAACCTCTCGGCGAGCCTCAGCCAGGGCACCGTCTACGACGCGATCATTACCGACGACGGCTCACATCAGACCGTCGTGATCGTCGATCACGGCACGGGCCAGACCGTCGGCACCTACACATCCGATTTCACCGACTATGCCGCCGGCAATCTCGTCACCATCACCAACCGTGAGGCCAACGACGGCCAGCACGACGCGACCGTCAGCAATGTCACGATCTCCAATGCTTTCGAGGGCGAACACGGCACGGCGATCGCTCTTCCGAGCCTCACCGCCGTCATCGATACCGACGGGTCGGAGCACATGTCGCTCGACCTGTCCGGCTTCCCGGACGGAACGACGTTCTCGGTCGGGCAGGCCGGAATCGGCGACGAAGCCGGCCACTGGCTGGTCAGTGCGCCGGATATCGCCTCGCTCGGCACGTCCGCGCTGACCCTGACGACGCCAACCGATTACGCCGGCGAGTTCAGCCTGCATGTGAGCGGCACCGTGGTCGATCGGGCGACCGGTCTCTCAGGGCCGCTAAGCGACACCGAGACGTTCACCAACGATGTCGCCGTCAAGGTCGACGGCGCGCCCGCAGGCGGGCCCGTCATCGACACCGACCATTTCTACGTCTCGCATGATCGAGAGCTCGGCACAGACACCATCACCAATCTCTCGGTCACCGACTCCGATTCCGGCGCGTCGACGGACGAGTTTAAGGTCACGGCAGTCACCGTGCATGCGCCGGGCAGCAGTGTCGATCTGTCACCGAGTTGCGGCACGCTCGACGACATCAATACGGCCTTCGAGAACGGTGTCACCTACAGTGCCGGCGAAACGCCGCCGGACGCCGACCAGATCACGCTGACGGTGACGGACAAGACCACCGGTCTCTCCGACACCGTCAACTTCATCTTCAACGAGGGCGACGCCAGCCATGGCGTCACGCTGAACGGCACCAGCGGCAAGGACGTCATCTTCGCGACGACGACCGGCGACACGCTGTCCGGTGGCGGCGGCAAGGACCAGTTCGTCTTCGCGCCGGGCTCGGCCGGGTATGACGACGAGAGGCATCCCGTGGCCGACTACGCGCACACCATCACCGATTTCATCGAAGGCGTGGACAGGATCGACCTGCGCCAGTTCTCGGGCGTCAGCTCCATCGGCAACCTCAGCATCACCCAGCAGAACGGCGAAACGTTGGTTGCGTGGCAGCAGCAGATCGGCGCGGGCGATAGTTCGGTCACCGAGCATGAGCAGCTGTTGCTGAAGAGCATGACCGCGACACTCAAGGCCAGCGATTTCATCTTCCATATCACCTGACGGGTTCCGCCTCCGGCGTGCGGCCGGCTTGCGGGCGATGAACGCACATCTTGACCGCGGCAAAAAATCCATAATCCTTCGTCCTGGGGAATAGCCAATCGCGCGCCGAGGCCCCATGATCGGCCTTGAAGACGTGATGCGCGGCAGGAAGCTCGACTGACATGAAACGTCTCAAAATCCTGCGACGGTGGTTCGCGCGAAAGTTCGGCTTTGCGCGGCTGGTGTGCCTTGCGCTGCTGATCGTCTTTGCGGGCTTGCGCGTCTGGGATCCGCCGCCGGTGCAGGAATTGCGGCTGCGCACCTTCGACCTGTTCCAGCTGGTCGATCCCCGTCACAAGACGGTGCGGCCGGTCACCATCGTCGACATCGACGACAGGAGCCTCGCCAGGTTTGGCCAATGGCCGTGGTCGCGGACGCGGATCGCGGACATGATCGTCAACCTCACCAGCAACGGCGCAGTGGTGATCGGCTTCGACGTGGTGTTTTCCGAGCCCGACCGGCTCAATCCGGAACTTGTCGCCAACCAGATGCGATATCTCGACGACGCCACCCGCACCAAGCTGCGTGAGTTGCCGAGCAACGACCAGATCCTCTCGGAAGCGATCAAGGGCTCGCGCGTCGTTCTCGGCGAAACCGGACTGCCGGAGGTCGGATCCGTGCTCGACAAGACGCTGCCCTTGATCGGCGTGGCGACGGTCGGCGAGGAGAACGCCGAAAAATTTCTGTTCGAATTCCCCGGCCTGCTGCGCAACGTGGCCGTCATCGAGAAAGTTGCCGCCGGTCGTGGCCTGTTCTCCATCAAGACCGAGCGCGACGGCTTTATCCGCCGCGTGCCGATGATCATGCGCGCGCAGGGCAACATCATGCCCTCGCTCAGCCTGGAGATCCTGCGGGTCGTCACGGGAACGCCGACGCTGCTGGTTCGCACCGACAAGACCGGCATCCGCGCCATCCGGCTCAAGGGCGTCGAGATCCCGACCGACAAGAACGGACAGCTCTGGGTGCACTACGCCCGCCGCGATCCCTCGATCTATGTTTCGGCAGCCGATGTGCTCGATAACACCGTGCCGCCGAGCAAGATCGCCGGCAAGCTGGTGTTGATCGGCACCTCCGCGGCGGGGCTGAACGACATCAAGACCACGCCGGTATCCTCGACCATGCCGGGTGTCGAGATCCACGCCCAGGTGCTCGAAAGCGTGTTGAGCGGCGCCGTCATCTCGCAGCCGAACTACGCGCTCGGCGTCGAGCTGCTCGCCGCACTGATCATCGGCATCCTCGTCATCATCTTCACGCCGAATCTCGGCCCCGTCCGGCTGGTGATCGCGGGCGCGATGTTCGCCGCCATCCTGGTCGGCACGTCCTGGTTCTTCTACTGGAAATACCGCTACCTCATCGATTTCACCTATCCGCTGCTGTCGACCACCGCGATCTACCTGACGTTCATCTTCTCGAGCTTCGTGCGCGAGCAGCGGCAGCGCGTGCAGATCCGCGGCATATTCGCGCAATACATGTCGCCCGTGCTGGTCGAGCAGCTCGCGCAATCGCCGGAGAAAGTCGTGCTCGGCGGCGAGGAGCGCGAGCTGACGATCATGTTTTCCGACGTGCGCGGCTTCACCTCCATCTCGGAAAGCTACAAGCACGATCCGCAGGGCCTGATCACGCTGATGAACCGCTTCCTGACGCCGCTCACCGACGTGATCATCGAAGAGAAGGGTTACGTCGACAAATACATGGGCGATGCCATCATGGCATTCTGGAATGCGCCGCTCGACGATGCCGAGCACCAGGTCAACGCCTGCGAGGCCGCGATCCAGATGCTCGAGAAGATCGACGTGGTCAACAAGGAGCGCGAGCAAGAAGCCGCCGAGGGCGGCCACGTCTATATCCCGCTCAACGTGGGCATCGGTCTCAACACCGGCATCGGGGTGGTCGGCAACATGGGCTCCGACCTGAAGAAGAACTATTCGGTACTCGGCGACAGCGTGAACCTGGCGTCACGCCTGGAAGGCCAGACCAAGGAATACGGCTTTCCGATCATCGTCGGCTCCCGCACGGCGCTCGCCGCCAAGGACAAGTTCGCAATCCTCGAGCTCGACTTCATCATGGTCAAGGGCAAGAGCGAGCCGGAGGTGATCTATGCCATCGCCGGCCGCGAGGACGTGATGCAGTCGGCCGCGTTCCAGCGCCTGCGCAACATCACCATCGAGATGCTCGGCTGCTACCGCAACCGCGACTGGCACGGCGCACTCGAGGCCATCGAGCGCGGCCGCCGCAGCGAGGACGCCGACACGCTGGAAAAGCTGTTCAAGCTGTACGAGGCGCGCATCAAGGATTTCAAGATCGATCCGCCGCCGGAAGGCTGGACGGGAGCGTTTGCGCTGCTGACGAAGTAGGGCTGCGAGTGTGTGGGCTCCGTGGTCGCCCATACACTCCGTCATTGCGAGCGGAGCGAAGCAATCCAGAGTGTCTCCGCGGATGCAATTCTGGATTGCTTCGCTCCGCTCGCAATGACGAGACTGTTGAGGCGTTTGCGCGCAATAGCTCACGGCGGTCGTCCCGGCGAAGGCCGACACGACCGCGTTCATGAGGCGCGCGCCGTCTCACTCCACCCCGATCGTCGTCAGGTCCTGGAACCAGTGCTGCGCCTGGACGAACTGCTTCACCTTCGGCGACAGCGCGTGCGGGTTGGTGTCGTGGACGACCCAGACCAGCGCGGCATCGTCGACGATCAGGGCGTGCGCCTGCGCGATCAGATCGTCCTGCTTGGCGGTGTCGAAGGTCTGCTTGGCCTCGTTGATCAGCGCGTCGACTTCAGGGTTCTTGTAGCCGCCCCAGTTGACGCCGACCGGTGCGATCTGGTCGGAGGCGAAGAAGCGGACGATGGCGTAGAGCGGGTCCGAGGTGACATAGGCGATGTTGTTGGCGGTGATGCCGGCGTTGATCTCGTCGGCCGCGCCCTTGCGCCAGTGCGTATAGAGCGTCTCGAGCTCGACCACCTTGAAGTCGATGTCGATGCCGATCTCCTTGAAGCTTTGCTGCAGGAACTCGTTCATCGGCAGCGACAGCATCTGGCCGGTGCCGCCCTGCGCGATGACGAAAGTGGCTTTCAGCGGCTTCGCCTTGGAGTAGCCGGCCTCCTCGACCAGCTTCTTGGCGGCCGCGAGATCATACTTGATGTCGAAGCTCGGTTTGCCGAACCACGGGCTCGACGGATCGACCTGGCCCTTGGCGGGTTTGGCCAGCCCATTCATCAGGCCGACGACCTCATCGCGGTTGATCGCGAGGTTGAGCGCCTTGCGCAAGCGGATGTCGGTCCAGGGCGAGCCCGGCAGCACGCTCAGATGATAATTCCACACATGCGGCGTGACGTTGTCGACGATCCTCATGCCGGCCGCTTTCAGCTGCGGCACAGCATCGGGCGCCGGCGTCTCAATCAGGTCGACTTGCCCTGCGAGCAGCGCGTTGGTGCGGGTCAGCGCTTCCGGCATCGGCACCAGCACGATCTTGTCGACCTTGGGAATGCGCTTCGTGTTCCAATAGTCCGGATTCTTGCTGAGCTCGGCGAGCTCGCGCGGCACCAGTTTTGTCAATTTGAACGGGCCGGTGCCGGAGGGTTGACTGGCGAACTTGTCCCAATCCTTGCCGAGCTTCTCGTATTGCGCGGGGCTCGAGACCAGGAACCACAGCATCTGATAGGGGAAGAAGGAATCAACCTTCTTGGTGGTGATCTCCACGGTGGAATCGTCGATCTTGGCGTAGCTCGCCACCGAAGGCAGCCGCGTCTTCACCTGCGCGCTCTGCCGCTTGTCGAATTGCGGCGCCTTGTCGTTGAGCACCTTGTCGAGATTCCAGATCACCGCATCGGCGTTGAATTCGCTGCCGTCGTGAAACTTGACGCCCTTGCGAAGCGTGAAGCGCCATTTGGTCTTGTCGGTGTCGTCGACCTTCCATTCCGTCGCGAGTCCCGGCACCAGCTTGCCGGGACGGTCGGCAACATCCATTTCCCACGCAACCAGCGGATCGTAGATCGTATAGGCGGTGAACTGATAGGCGCCGGCGCCGCGATCGGGCTGACCCGTTGTCAGCGGAATATCCGCCATGGAGATGCCGTAGCGCACCACCGTTTCAGCGCGCGCCGGGATTGCGAATGACGCCAGCACAAGCACGGCGAGACAAGTCGATAATCGGATACGCATGGCCCAAAGCTCCAAGGGAAAATTCATGGGAGAATTCGGAGCCAAACGTGCAATCTTGATGCCAGAATAGGCAGTGCGATGCCTCCATGGCCGCTCGATCACAAGGACTTGTCGTCGCAGGGGCAATTTGCAGAATAAGTTTCCCCATTGGCATAGCCATTGCATACGTTTGCATCAAAATTAATCATCGAAAGCCGCAAAAGGACCGAGGCAATGCTTATCAAGACCACCACCCGCGCAGCGCTGATTGCGGCGCTGGCCCTGACGACTGCGGCTGCGTGGCCGCGCGCGGCCAGCGCCGAAACCGTGCTGCGCATCGGCATGACCGCTGGCGATATTCCGCGCACGCTCGGTCAGCCCGATCAGGGTTTTGAAGGCAATCGCTTCACCGGCGTCACCATGTATGACGCGCTCACGGGCTGGGATCTCTCCTCCGCCGACAAGGCCAGCGTGGTGATCCCCGGCCTCGCCACCGAGTGGAAGGTCGACGATGCCGACAAGACCAAATGGACCTTCAAGCTGCGCCCCGGCGTCACCTTCCATGATGGCACGCCGTTCAACGCCGACGCGGTGGTCTGGAACGTCGACAAGGTCCTGAAGCAGGACGCGCCGCAATTCGATCCGAGCCAGGTCGGTGCCACCGCCACGCGGATGCCGACGCTCGTATCCGCCAGGAAGATCGACGACATGACGGTCGAGCTCACCACCAAGGAGCCCGACAGCTTTCTGCCGATCAACCTCACCAACCTGTTCATGGCGAGCCCGGCGAAGTGGCAGCACTTCTATGACAAGGCCGAAGGCGCCGATGCCAAGGCGAAGTCGCAGGCCGCCTGGACTGCCTTTGCCAAGGACGCCGCAGGCACCGGCCCGTGGAAGATGGCGAGCTTCACGCCGCGCGAGCGGCTCGAGCTGGTGAAAAACGCGGATTATTGGGACAAGGCCCGCGTGCCCAAGATCGACAAGATGGTGCTCGTGCCGATGCCGGAGGCCAATGCGCGCACTGCGGCGTTGCTCTCCGGACAAGTCGACTGGGTCGAGGCACCGGCGCCGGATGCGCTGCCGGAGCTCAAGCAGCGCGGCTTCAAGCTCTACGCCAACGAGCAGCCGCATGTCTGGCCGTGGCAGTTCTCGCGCGTCGAGGGCTCGCCCTGGAATGACATCCGCGTCCGCAAGGCCGCCAACCTCTGCGTCGATCGTGAAGGCCTCAAGGACGGGCTGCTTGCGGGTCTCATGGTGCCGGCGACCGGCACCTTCGAGCCCGGTCATCCCTGGCGCGGCAAGCCGACCTTCGAGATCAAGTATGACAAGCCGGCAGCGCAGAAGCTGATGCAGGAGGCAGGCTTCGGTCCGAACAAGAAGCTGGCGGTCAAGATCCAGACCTCGACCTCCGGCTCGGGTCAGATGCAGCCGCTGCCGATGAACGAATATCTCCAGCAAGCACTTGCCGAATGCTATTTTGACGTGCAGCTCGACGTCATCGAGTGGAATACGCTGTTCTCCAATTGGCGGCGCGGTGTCAAGGATCCCAGCGCCAATGGCTCGAACGCGACCAACGTCACCTATGCGGCGATGGACCCGTTCTTCGCGCTGGTGCGCTTCCTGCAATCGAGCATGGCGCCGCCGGTCTCGAACAATTGGGGCTTTATCAACAATCCCAAGTTCGACGAGCTGGTGAAGAAGGCGCGGCAGACGTTTGATCCAGCCGCGCGTGACGCCGCGCTCGCCGAGCTGCACGCGGCCTCAGTCGACGATGCAGCCTTCCTCTACGTCGCCCACGACGTCGGCCCGCGCGCCATGAGCCCGAAAGTGACAGGTGTGATCCAGCCGAAGAGCTGGTTCATCGACTTCTCGCCGATCTCGATGACGCCGTGAGGTGATCACTCTATCTATCCGTCATGCCCGGGCTTGACCCGGGCATCCACGTCTTTCTTGCTTCGTCTTTCTAAAGAGAAGAACGTGGATGGCCGGGACAAGCCCGGCCATGACGGCATCTACGCGCCAACCTGAGTAAACCCGACGTGCTCGCCTACATCGCCAGACGCATCGTCTATGTCATCCCGATCGTCATCAGCGTGGCGCTGGTGTGCTTTTTGCTCGTGCATATCACGCCGGGCGATCCGCTGGTCGCGGTGCTGCCGGCCGATGCCTCGCAGGAGCTCGCGGCGCAGCTGCGCGCCGCCTACGGTTTTGACCGGCCGCTGCCGGTGCAGTTCGGCCTGTGGCTGCTGCGCGCGCTGCATGGCGACCTCGGCAATTCCATTGCGACGGGCCGCCCCGTGCTCGCCGAGGTCATGCGCGCGGTCGGTAACACCGTCACGCTTGCGATTGCAGCCGCCATCATCGGCTTCACCATGGGCATCCTGCTCGGCCTGATCGCCGGCTATTTCCGCGAGACCTGGATCGACAAGCTCGCGACCTCCTTTGCCATCGCCGGCGTCTCGGTGCCGCATTACTGGCTCGGCATGGTGCTCGTCATCATCTTCTCGGTGGAGCTGAACTGGCTGCCCGCGGTCGGCGCCGGGCCGAACGGCTCTAGCTCCTGGGCCTGGGATTGGGCGCACCTGAAATATCTCGTGCTGCCGGCGATCACGACCTCGGTGATTCCGATGGGCATCGTCACCCGCACCGTGCGCGCGCTCACCGGCGATATCCTTTCGCAGGATTTCGTCGAGGCATTGCGCGCCAAAGGCCTGCACGAAACCGGCGTGTTCCGCCACGTCATCAAGAATGCCGCGCCGACCGCGCTCGCCGTGATGGGACTTCAGCTTGGCTACATGCTTGGTGGCTCGATCCTGATCGAGACCGTGTTCTCCTGGCCGGGCTCGGGCTTTCTGCTCAACTCCGCGATCTTCCAGCGCGACCTGCCGCTGTTGCAGGGCACGATCCTGGTGCTGGCGCTGTTCTTCGTCTTCCTCAACCTGCTGGTCGACATCGCGCAAGCCGCGATCGATCCGCGCATCAAGCGGGGCTAGCGGGATGAGCGAGCTTCCATTGTCCGCGACCGCAGATGCCGCGCTTCAGGCCGCGCCTGCGACCAAGGCACGCGGCTATTGGGCGACGGTCGGCCGGCGCATCCTGCGCGACAAGGTCAGCATGGCCTGCGCGCTGGTGTTGCTGCTGATCTTCGTCTCCGCGATCCTTGCGCCCTGGCTTGGTCTCGAAGATCCCTACAAGGGCTCGATGATCCGCCGCCTGCGCCACATCGGCACGGCAGGCTATCCGCTCGGCACCGACGAGCTCGGCCGCGACATGCTGGCCCGGTTGATCTATGGCGGGCGGCTGTCGCTGGTGATCGGCATTTTGCCTGTCATCCTCGCCTTTGGCATCGGGACTTCGCTCGGGCTTGTCGCCGGCTATGTCGGCGGCAAGCTCAACACCGCGATCATGCGCACGATCGATGTGTTCTACGCCTTTCCCTCCGTGCTGCTGGCGATCGCGATCTCCGGCGCGCTGGGCGCCGGCATTCTCAATTCCATCGTGTCGTTGACCGTCGTGTTCGTGCCGCAGATCACCCGCGTTGCCGAAAGCGTCACCACCGGCGTGCGCAACATGGATTTCGTCGAAGCCGCGCGCGCCTCCGGCGCCGGGCCCTTCACCATCATGCGCGTGCACATCCTCGGCAACGTGCTGGGCTCGATCTTCGTCTATGCCACCAGCCTGATCTCGGTCTCGATGATTTTGGCGGCAGGCTTATCCTTCCTCGGCCTCGGTACAAAACCGCCGGAGCCGGAATGGGGCCTGATGCTGAACACGCTCCGCACCGCGATCTACGTCAATCCCTGGGTTGCGGCATTGCCCGGCGCGATGATCTTCGCGGTGTCGATCTGCTTCAACCTGCTTTCGGACGGCCTGCGCAGCGCCATGGACATCAGGAACTGAGATGATGATGCAGAAGAGCAATGGCGCGGCATGGGAGGTCGTCATGCCCGGGCT
>NZ_VSSR01000008.1 GCF_008123515.1 Bradyrhizobium cytisi | reverse complement strand
ATGGGCAACTACACATGGATGTTCGCAGGGCGCTGGGGCACCGAGCCGCTCAGCCGCAAGGCGCTCGCCAACGCGCTGCGCGGCAGATCCATCGTGCGCAAGGGCAAGCCGACCAGGTACACCGATGGGCTTTGCGCGCAGATCGGCATCAAGCCGTTCACGCCGCACGATTTGCGCCGATCAGCCGCGAGCCTGATGGGCAACATCGGGATCAGCCGCGCGACGGTCGCGCTCTGCCTCGATCACGCGATCATCAAGGACAACGATCAGCGGGCGGTGCCCGATGTAACCGGCAAGCACTACGATCAGGACCCTCGCATCGACGAGAAGCGCGCGGCGCTGCAGCGGCTCGCCGACGAGATCAGGCGCATCGTCGCCGATGAGGAGCCGGTCGAGCTGGAGGAGTCTCGCCGCCTGGCAGCATAAGAAATAATAAAAAACCTGAAGCCGCCCCATTGATCCGGGGCGGCTTTTTTGTTGAGCATGCGGGCGCGGCTGGGGCGCAGAGGGGCGAGCGATGCATCCTTTGCTTAGGCCGACATTCCCGAAGAAGCTCGCTTTCGCCGCAGGAGCCCTGTGGTGCGCGTGGACTGCCGGGGCAGCTTTGTCCATGCTCTCAAAAATAACGCACCGCTGCCCGCCGCTGCGAGCCAGCCCGAGCCTTTGACCGTGCTTGCGCGAAGCGAGTGCATCGCCCCGGTGCTGGCCTTTGATGAGCGCCGGCGGGCTCCCGAGGCAGCTATGCACCATGGGCGCATGGCTGATGCCGCCGCCGATACCGCGCCAGAGGCCCAGCGAAGGCCAGAGAGGCCCAGCGAGGCCCACGGGCGGGCCCCGGCAGGCGGCGAGGCATGCAGATCGCGTATGCGGGGCCAAGGGCCGCCGCTATATCCATATCGGGCGGCATTTGAGCTGGAGATGCAGGCAATGAGCGAAGCCGCCGAACTGGAGGAAGCGCTGCAGAGGATCGTGCAGTGGAGCAAGGCCTATTCGCTCGACATTTTCCCCGAGCCCGATCTCGGGCGGGCCGCCGAGCTTTTGAAGCTGGGCCACATATCGTTGGATGCGATCAGCGTGCATTGCATGCGCCACGCTGTCCTGGGCGTCGGCGAGATCGCCCGCGCAGCTCTCGCGCGGGCCGCGCGCATCGAGCGCGTTGATCAATCGCTGACGCGGCAGCTCTCGCGTTCGATGCAGCTGAACGCCGAGCTGCGGCAGCGAATCCGTTGAGCTGGAAGAGCAAATGACAAGCCGTAAAGAAATCGAGCAGCTCGCCGCCGAGATATCGAAGCAGCTCGCCGACGAGGGCAAGCTGATCGAAGCCGGCTGGGCCGGCTATCGCATGCTGGTGCTGCCGCCCGACGCGCCATCGATTCAGGTCGAAGAGTGCCGCCTCGCTTTCATGGCGGGATCGCAGCATCTGTTCAGCTCGATCATGACCATCCTCGATCCAGGCGAGCAGGAGACCGAAGCCGATCTCCGCAAGATGGACTTGATCGACAAAGAGCTGCGCGCCTTCGGTCGCGAGATGGAGCTGAAGATCACCCATGCTACGGGCTCGGCCTGAGAATTTTGAGCTGGCTCCGGTCGCGGACGCGCTGTCCTAATTAGGACACCCGGAACTCCGAATTAGGACACGGTGTTTTGTGACAACTGGATGGCAATGAGTTGCGCGTACTGTGGGGGAAGCGCGACTGCGAAGAGCCTCAGTCCCGCCAGCCCCGGACTGGGGCTTTTTCGTTTATGGGAATTAAAAACGCCGCTCGCGTAAATGACCGCGAGCGGCGGCTTTCCAGCCCCGGGTAAGCAAAACCTCGGTGTGCAATACTTTGCACAAGTTGTGCCAAGGTTGTGTCGCGTTCCGGGACACCTAAGCTGGGAAATGGACATCCCAAGTTTCGGTAGTGGGTCAGTTTGATTGTGACAGTCGGGCGGGGCTGGAATGTTGACAATTTCCATCGCATATTCCGGTGATGAAAAAGCGCATCGGTTGGAAGGTCTCCCGCATCATCGGAGGACGATACACTGCGGTACCCCTTTACGAGGGCGGCGTTGAGGGGGGCGGTTTTATCGAGCCGACCTTCGTTACGCCGGAAGAAGCCCAGAAATTTATCGGTTCGGGCCAAGCCGAGCGAACGCTGGTGGTGTTTGACGATCTTGAGCAGAGGAAAGACAAGTGACTCCCAAACGTCCTAGGGATCCCAACCAACTCGCCAAGTCGATCATCGACATTGCGACGGGGGAGACGCCTGACCGCGATCCCACTCCAGAGGAGTTAGGAAAGAGCGCCAAGGCTGTGGCGCGGGAGGGCCGGCGGAGCGAGGGGTGGCCCGGCACAGGCTGCAACACTTACGGCGGAGCAGAGGGCCGAGGTTGCCAGAGTGGCTGCGCAAACGCGATGGAAGAAATCGACCTGATCAGCCCACTTCGTCTAACTGACCAAGTTCTTCCAAGTCGATATTGAAATTGAAGTCCACCTGGATGGGCTGATCCGGACATTGCCGCTCGCTGTAGCTGTCCATATCCTGCTTCAATTGCCAGCACTGCCCCAAAACAAGGTTGCGGCGATTCGCGGCTGATATTTCCATAAATGGGCGTTCTGCATTTTGATCATCCCACTTCATGACCAACTGCCCATTTTCCCGGATGCGCGCCGAATAGTACTTTCGAACGCTGCGGCCCTTCCTATCTTTCACATGCTCAAGGCCCATGGCTTTCGATAGCTTTTCGGCGCACTGGCTTATGGCCATACCCCGCGTAAGTTGGTAGCGATCATTGGCAATCGCCCACTCGGCTATCTGCTCTCGCTTCGCGGGCCATGGCTCACCCGCGGCGCGGTAGTCCTCTACAATGCGGATTAGCTGATCATTGAAGGTAGCCATTGCTCAAACTCCAGCTTGTCCCGGAATGCGCGGAACGGTACCCCACCCATCGGTAAGGGCGGTTTGCGTTACAATTTCTCTGATCTTCACGAGATGCTTATGGAAGTGAGTGTACGGAACCTCATCCCGGTGCTGTAGCTGGCCGACGACGATACCAGGGTGAACCCCTATGCGCTTTGCAAAGAGCAAAATTCGCTGCTCTGAGTAGAGAGGTCTCACCCGCACGATGAAGCTATCCAATTCCGTCTTTGGAATTAGAAATTCTGCTGCAGCAGTGTTGGCCCGTATCTCCTCTGGAGGTAGGTCTCCCTTGCCCTGCACACGCTCCGTAAGCTCAACGTCAATGGTAACCAGTCCGTCTCGATTGAGGATGTGCTCAATTTCATGACGGAGCACGAACCAAAAGTTATTTACGCGATCAAATCGAATTGACAGCGCAATAACAGGGATTTCATTGAGCCAGAATGCTGCTCCATCGATCTTCGCGCCAGGCAAAAATTCCACAATTACAAACCTGACACCGGCTTCCGCCAAGATCGTAGGCACCTGTCTAAGCTCTTCCGGAGCAACGAGCAGGGCTCGCAACTTTGGAAGTGCGCGCCTTAGATTGGCTTCGGAATAGGGCACCGAATGAACTGCTTCGGCCAGTTCTTTTGCCCGATATAGCCATGCCCACTGCAGGTCGTTTCTAGCATCGTACTGTGCCGTATCTGACTGAGTGGCCTTTGCTGAGTGAGCAAACTCTGGCTGCTCTTCAAGGCTCTTGATGCGATAGAAGCGGCACACACGGTGCTCTACGACATCAAGATTATCAGATGGCTCAATCCAACTTCGCTTCATCAGTTCGCGCACGGGGAATTTGGAGTACAGCCTAGACCGGCGTGAAACCGTTTCATCGGCGGGCTGACTATTAGCGAGCCGGTACGCGCTATCAAGATTCATCCAATAGAGCGGATCATCATCACCAAATGCCATGGCCAATCCGCGCGCCGTGTCAGGCGTGATCTGCTTTTTGCCAGCGATAAGCTCATTCACGAGGCGAAGAGGGCGCCCCATGATCTGCGCAAGGTCAGCCTGCGTCCATCCGCGAGCGTCAAGCTCGTCTCGAATGAATTCCCCGGGGGAGAAGGTCTCAGCAGGTACGCGGGCAGCCATTTTTGATTGTTTTCCCTTCAGTGGTGGTAGTCGGCAATTTCAATGATCAGGACGGTCTTGTTGGGAGCTTCCCCTTTCAATTCCACGATGAGTCGCCACTGATCATTCAGCCTCATCGAATATTGGCCTTCTCGATTTCCCAGCAGCTTTTCAAACCGAAACGAGCGCCGGGCATAAAATGTGCGTTCATCGGCCGCCGACCTAATGTGAAGAACTGCCTTTCGGTAGGCCCTCACGATTGCGTCGCTGAAACCGGCGCTATACGTCGCGTCGGTTTCCAGCCGGTCCAAGGACGGGTCTTTGAAGGCAGGTTCCATGGACAACCCCTATATAATCTAACCAAA
The DNA here is from genome assembly GCF_008123515.1 of Bradyrhizobium cytisi. Lineage (GTDB taxonomy): Bacteria > Pseudomonadota > Alphaproteobacteria > Rhizobiales > Xanthobacteraceae > Bradyrhizobium > Bradyrhizobium cytisi. The sequence goes on along the minus strand of NZ_VSSR01000008.1, from coordinate 167,105 downwards.
CGTCTCGTCAATGCCATTTTCACACATAGTGTAACATTCGTTTTGACGGCGCCGTTGTTCTCGAGCGTAAGGATCAGTATGAACAAGCTGACCAGACAGGCGCGCGCTCAAATTCTGCACCTCCTTTGCGAGGACACAGTCTATTCGGGCAATTACACGTCTTACGGGTGTGAGCAATAACACGGTTGCAAAATTACTCGTTGATGCTGGGCACGCCTGCACTGCCTATCAGGACAAGGCGCTCCGCAACCTGCCGTGCAAGCGTGTGCAGATGGATGAGATTTGGTCGTTCGTTTACGCCAAGAACGCCAACGTGAGCGCTGCCAAGAACGCCCCGCCTGCCGCTGGCGACGTTTGGACTTGGACCGCTCTTTGTGCTGACACCAAGTTGCTTGTCAGCTGGCTGCTTGCGGACCGCAGCTCGAGTGCGGCGGTTGAATTTGTGGCGGACCTGAGGGGCAGATTTGCTAACCGCGTCCAGCTTACCAGCGACGGCTACAAACCCTACCTAGCGGCGGTTGACGATGTGTTTGGGCTGGACGTTGATTATGCCATGCTCGTGAAGCTGTACGGAGCCGATCCGCAAGCTGAGACGCGCTATCCCCGCCAGTGGGGCGACGACGTGTTGCGGATGTTGGTGACCGGCGGCCCGCCAGTGCGCGGTGGCGGCGGCATGCCCCAGCGCATCATGGTCAACTCGCGCTCATCGCCGCATTGCGCACGACCGGAGCCGGATAATCAGGAAACACGCCCGGCATCGGCGACAGGTTGCCGACGTACCGATTGACGACGCGCAACAGCGCGCGGATGGCCTCTTGGTTCGTTGCACATAGGGATCTCCTTCAGGCGAGCAGATGATCTGCGCCAAGCACCTTGCCGCCCTTTCACTCCCTCGCAACGACGGTGTCGTAGAGTCCGTAGTGGGTCAGTCTCTCGTGGCTCTCGATGCCCGTATAGCGTAGCGAGGCGTCTTCGTAGCGGCGGAACGCGAACACCGCCTGGTTCATCTGTTCGGTGTTGAACACCTTTAGGCGCACGAGCAGGTGAAAATCTTTCACCGTCAGGCCGGTGACAGCCAGGAACAAATCCGGCTCCAGCTTGGTAATCACGTCCTGCAGCGTGTTCTCGCGGAAGTCGGTCAGGTACATGAAGGCGGGAATGCGCGTCGCGAACTTGATGAGCTTCTCCTGCACAAGCTTGCGCCTGGACCTGTACTCTTTTTCCTCGTCGGTGAGCTGCTTCTTCTGCTTTTCCGTCAGCTCGCGCTCCTTCGCCTTGTTCTTTAGTTCCTTGACCTTCTCGCTCTTGTTGATGATGGTCTCGATGATGTTGTCGCCAAGCGAGCGCCAGCCCTCGATGCGCTCCACGGCGGCCATCGCCTCAGGGTTGTCGAGGATGCGGCGCAGCGTATCGTTATCCACGTTCACCAGCAGTGCGCTCTCCCACTTGCGCGCGAGCAGCGTCGCCGAGGTGCCCGCCATCGCGATGTCGAGAATACCGCCAGCGTCAATCTGCGTCATATTCGCGCCGTCATAGGCCAGCACGGGCAGAAACGAAACGAGGTCCTTGACGGCGTTTTCCGGGTTCGGCTCGTTGGGCGAGAGACCGATCCCATATTCGGAGAGCTGCCGTAGCGCGCGTGTGGGCGCGAAGTCGAACACGAAACAGGCGGGTTTGAGGATTTCTTCCTGGTTCGGGTTGTCGCCATTCGGGTTCTTGATCGACCATGGCGACTGCACGCGGAACGCGGCCTGAAAGTAGGTCTCAGGGCTCTTCAGATTGCGCAGCATCAGGATGGATGACCACTGCGGCACGGTTACGCCGGTGGTGAGCTTGCCGCACGACAGCGTAATGGTCTTCGTCTCGAACCCGCTCCCGATGGTCTTGCGTACCGGCGGCAACGCGTCGAGCCCAATGCCCGCCGAGGCGCCAGCCGCGACGACGACCTCGTACTCGTGCCAGAAGGTGTTGTGCTTCTCGGCCAACAGGTTCGCCATCGCGTGACAGGCCGCGACGTTGGGCAGAAACCAGAATGAATGCTGGAGGTAGGGCAGCAGGCGAGCGTCCGAGTACGGGAACGGCGGCCGTGTTCCCGTCTTGAGGCTCTCGACGGCTTTCGGAGCGTACTGGCCCCGGATGATGTCCAGCCATTTCTGCACGTCGCTCTTGTGCTTGAACTTTGCATCCTTGGCTGTGCCTTTTGCCTCGAAGAACGCGTTGAGGTCGAACTCGTCGAACTCCCCACCGCTCGCAATTGCCACCAGTTCGTCCGGCATCTGGTACGTCAGCAGGCGCATCTGCGGCAGCGCGCCGTAGGGATTCCACTTGTCGGGATTCTTGGTGGCGAACTCCTCCTTGGCGCGCTGCTCGTCGGTGTACGTCCAGTTGAAGATTTGTTCCTCGATAAACTCGCCCGTGGCCAGCGCCTTGAACGGCGTGCCAGAGAGATAGAGGTATGCCTTGGTCGTGATCGGCAGGAACTCGGTCTCTTTCTCCGAGAGTACGCTGAGGTCTTCGTTCACATCCTCCAGACCGGCGGCGTATTCGAGCTTGGCCTCTTTCTTCGCGACCGCCTCTTCCTCGCCCTCGAACAGTTCCTTCGCGGTGTCGCGCCACGCGCCGAAATGATACTCATCGAACACCACCAAGTCCCAATTCACCTCGTGGAGCCATTCGTTTTTGGGTTTGATGTTCCCCGCCGCGTCGCGACCCAGCAAATCCTGAAAGGAGCCGAAATAGACCACCGGCTTCTTCTTGTCGATCTTGGTCGGGTCGCTGTCGGAATTGCGCGAGAGGTACTGCCAGCCGTCGAAGTCCACGTGATTCTCAAGGTCCGTCTGCCACGCATCCTCCACCGCAGGCTTAAAGGTTACCACGAGCACGCGCTTGGCGCCAAGCTTCCTGGCGAGCTGGTAGGCGGTGAAGGTCTTGCCAAAACGCATCTTCGCGTTCCAGAGGAAGCGCGGAACGGCATGCTTGTCTTCCGCCCAGCGCGAGAGGAAGTAGGCGTGCGTCCTGTTCACGGCTTCGGCTTGCTCCCGGCGCGTCGGGAACGTCTCGGAATGCGTTCCCGTGAACTTTTGGCCGGTCCGGAGTTCAGTGAGGACGGTCTTCACGTCCCCGATCGAACAGCGCATCCACTCCAACTGGCCGTTCTTGAAGCCCTTCTTGACTAGGGTTGCGCGCACTTGGTGATCGGTGAAAATCGAGCCGTCGTCGCGCTCGCCGGATTCGTCCAGCTCGATCTTGTAGTTCTTGATGGCGGCGGTCTTTAACTGCTCGGCGACCCTCTGCTTCACGTCGCGGGTTGTTTGGCCGATCTTGAGGAGCCCTTCATGCGCATTGTCGGCAATCGAATAGGCGTAGATGCGCGGCCGTGCTTCTGGCTTCGGCGCGAGAATATCGTCGATGGTCTTAGACATCGAAGAGCTCAGCGTCCATTGGGCGGATCATCCTGTCGATGAACGCCTTCTCATCCTTGGTAATGCCGTACTTCTTGTAGAGCGTCTCGTCGGTCCAGTTTTGGCTCCAATCCTGCTGTGGCACCCACCGATAAACGCCCTTCATTGCGTCTTGGCTTATCTTCCGCAAAGACACCAGGAATCTGACAAACGACGTCTGAAGGTAGCGAGCAACGATCTCTGCCTGCTTTTTAGATTTAAGCGGCCCGGCAACGATCCACGTCTGCGTACAGACAGAGTTCGGTTCGGCAACGCCGGGCTTGCCTAGAACAGCATCTGGCAGGACGTGTCCGCCGCTATTCCCGGGACCGGCCTTCGGTGCGAGAACCTTCCAACTGTCAATGAGATGCGTATTCTTCGTTATGAGTGCGCGCTTCATTCTGCCGCTTCGTCTACCGGCATTTGAACTCGCATAAACCTTGACCTCTCGATCGCCGGGTTCGCCCGGCTTGAACGCCGCGAAGTTCGTTGCTAAGCCGAATGGCGTGTCACCCGTGAGCAAGTCAGAGAAACTGGTTTCTTTATGCTTGAGGACCTTCTTCAGAATGGCAGCGGCACGCGCGTCTCTGATAAACACGTCGTATTCGTCGAGTTTGCGGTTTGTCGGACCAACTATGTCGTCGCCGCGAATTAGCGTTACCGCACAGTTTCCGTCATGTTCGCTGTCCCATAGGAAGAAGCAAACGCCACTTTTGAGATCCACACCGGGAAACACCTGTGCTGAGTCGGGATAGTCAACCAAAGTGCGGACATGCCGATCGCCGAGCATCGTCGCACGGAAATCGTCCATGCCGCGTCCACCTGCCATCCAGCGCGAAGGAATGACCATGCTGAGATAGCGCGGCTCCAGCCGCATCGCCTGTTCAACGAACAGGTGATAGATTGAGGAATCGTTTGTTCCACCGCCTCCACCTGTCATCTGATAGGGAGGATTGCCGATGATCACGTCAAACTGCATGTCGTCTCCAAACAACTCGGCGACCCGAGTTTTGATATCGTCGGTGTGGATGAACGAATAAGCGTGGGTTTCAAGTCCCTTCCGGTTCTCAAAGATCGTTCGCGGCGCGCCGCAATACTTGCACTTCGCCACATCCCAGGTGTGCTCCATCCGCTCGAACCAGACGTTTCCGCTCTCTGTAGTGAACGATCTGGCGACGGAGTGCTCGCCGTTGGCGTACTTGCTGCAATACAAGCTGCGCCGAGCCAACAGGCTGGTGAGGTAGGTGATGCCGATGCCGAACACCTGTTCCATCAAGATGTGATCGACCCGCTCTTCGAGGTCCGGAATCTCGTTCGCCAGTCCTTTCGTGAGGCGGTTGGTGATCTCGCGCAAGAACACGCCCGACTTCGTGAACGGGTCCAAGAACTTCGCCGTCTTGTCCGCCCAGAGGTTCGCGCCGTTGTGGTCGGCCGCCCACGCTTCGGTCAGCGTATCCAACATCCGGTTCGCAAGCTCCGGTGGCGTGAACACCTCGTCGTTCGAGAGGTTCGCGATGCACGTCAGCACATCCGGGTTGCGCCCGCGCAGCGCAAAACCAGCCTGCGTGCTCATGCGGCCTCCTTCGGTGTGCCGCCGTGAGCGGCGGCGGCCAGTTCGCTTACCGTCATCGGCGGATAGGTCTTGATCGGCGTGAATATCTCGTGCTTGCCCAGATGGGCAAAGAGCGAACCCTCCGCGCTGAAAGCCGATGATCCAGTGAGAACGTCGAAGCGGAAGTCGCGCCGCTGGAACTTACCCTTGCCGATGTAGCCCCACTCGGCAAAGGTGATGGGCTGGCCGTCATGCGTGCGCATCGTTAGCGCGTCGCCGTGCACGAGGTTCTGCCACAGCACGTAAGACGTGGCGCGATACGAATCGTCGGATTTATTCAGGTTCAGATAGTCGGCGAAAATTTCGAGCAGGTTCGCGCGACACTCGGCGATGTTGTCCGCCAGCAGCTCGATGCCGTATACGCACATCAGCGCGAGAAGAGCGTAGTGCCGCTTTTCAAACTCGGACTTTCCGAACTTGAGCTCAACGGCGGCGAGCTTCCGCTGTAGGACCCGGACCAGGAAGTTGCCGCTGCCACATGCTGGCTCCAAGAAGCGCGAGTCAATGCGCTCGGTCTCACCCTTAACGAGGTCGAGCATCGCTTCCACGATCCAAGCAGAAGTGAACACCTCTCCGTGGTCGGCGACGCGTTTCTTTGATTTGATCAGGCTCATTGGTCAAATGCACTCGGACTTATTTCGCCACGAATCGGCTGCCGCTTCGCTTTTCCGACCTGCTGGCGGCATTTACAAGCTTGACCCGCCAGGCATGCTGTAAGCAGCGCGTGACGAACTTGGTGCAGGTATCGCGCTTCTATGCCCCACGAATCCTTCGATTTCAACAATAACGGAGGAAGCATATCCGCGCGGACGTGGGGGGGCACCCCAAAACCGGTTCTTTCCAACACTTCCGCGGTGAGATCAGCCCTGATCGGCTAAACGGTCCTCGAATGCCTTGCCCCGACCGTTTGGAAAGGGAGAGGAATCGGCAGAATCGGCGCCCCTCTTGTCACTTAGATGCGGCCCGGTTCGCAAGCACCAACGTTCTACCAATGACTGATTGTCCGCGCGGCGTGGTCACCCGGGCCGGAAAGGGGATGCTGCCGTGACCCCGCCGGCCAGAGACCATGGCCCACAGCGCAGTCATTGCTTGGTGCCTCGCCACTCTTCGCCGACGCGACCCTGTTCGATCAGCTGCTCGACCTCGACGGGGACTAGATCGCGCGCCATGTCGATCACCAGCTTCATCGCCTCGTCGCGCAGCTCGGGGCAATGACCGGCGACCATAACCGCCAGCAGCTGGCCGAGCACCGCGCCGACGACCTCGGGAGCCTGATCGGCGAACAGCGGTTTCAGCGCTTCGACCAGCTCATCAGCCGTCGCTGTTGCGTCCCATGCCTGCTCGTCGCTCAATGCTCCCTCCATCCGCCGAAGGCATTGATGAGCGCCTTGGTGACGTGGCGGCGGCGCTCGTTTTTGACGCGGAAGTCCTCGCTGCTCTTCCAGTTGACCTCGGGCCGGTCGAGCCAGAGCACGCGGACCAAGCGATCCGACAGCGCGCACTCGGCTGCGGCGATCACTTCGAGGCCCCACAGCCGCTCCGCTGAAGGATTGCGCCAGTAGTTGATCGCGACCATGCCGCCGACCGCGCCGCCCCAGTGCGGCCTGATCGCCTGATAGATGGTGGTGTCGATCAGCAGCTCCAGCGACGGCACGGCGCAGACCGCATGGCCGTTGAATTTATCCGGCTCATCGCGTTGTCCAGGCGCACCGAGCCCGACAGACCATATCTCGTTTTCCTGCGGATCACCGGCGCGGATCAGAAGGCTGCAGGCCTTGACCGTTGCATCGCGGTAGCCGATCTCGACAAGGAAATCGCGCACAGCCAGCGACATGAAAAGGCATTTGTCGTGCGAGCTGCCGGGGGCTGTGCCCGAGCATTCGTCGTAGGCCTGATGAGCGCGGGCGCTGATCGTCGCCAAGGCCTTCCACATCTTCGCTGGCGGTGCGGCCATGATCGCCAGATCGCCGAGCGCATTCGCCTCATCCATCAGCTTCTCCGCTTGTGACCAGCTGAAGTCGCTTCCGCTTCTTCGCAGCGATGATATCGTCGGTGAAGGCCGTCAGGGCCTCGAGCGCCTCGTCACGACAGACGCCGCTTTCGACCAGATGGTGATAGCAGTCGAACAGCCAGAATGGTCCGGCGCCTCTCGCCTGGATTCGCTCGATGATCATGGCGCGCAGGCTCATTGCAGCACCTTCGGGAAGAGGTCTTCCCGCCACTTGCAATCGCTCGGAATGCGCTCGGCTGACACCTGCAGGCCGCGCCAGTGCGACGTTGAAGCGGGAGCCGCAGCCGACGCATTCGATGTTCTGTGACACCCCGCCGCAAGGGCCGGGGCGGAAAAGGAAGCCACCGCAATCGGGGCAGGTAAACGCTGCATCGTCGCGGGTCATTGTCTCGTTCCTCGCACCGGCAGCATGCCGATCATGCGGCCTTCGGATTGGACGTGCGCGCCTGCCGGAATGTGGGGCAGATCGTTGATGTCCTGCAGCGGGCCGAGATAGGGCTTGCCCTTGTTCGGCCTGATGATGTCGCGCGACATGATGATCTGGCCATAGTCGCGATCCTCGCCCTGCAGCTGCACCACCTCGACGCGATCAGGGTGCTGTGAGAGCCCCTTGCGGAACAGTTCCTCATGCTCCTCTGGTCTGATCATTCGATTCAGGGTCCACGCTTCGCCAATATAGACGTAGCGAACCACGTCGCGCAGATCGAAGAAGGTGCGGATCATGGCCGCTGCCAAGTCCTTGCCCAGTTCGACCGGATGCGCCTCGATCAGCGTCCGTCCATCTGAAGTGACCGCGTGCCACATCGGCGCGATCTCGCCTTTTGCCGCAAAATGCCGCTCGCAGAACGCGGAAGCACAGTCGAGCATCTTGCGCAGCTCGCGCTCGCTCATCACGGGACCTCCTCTCTGGCTGTGAACTTTACCAGCCTCACGCGCTTGCCCGAGGCCCGCGCAATCTCTGCCGCGAGCGGTCGCATGCTTTCCGCGACCCGCGCCTTCGATGTGACCAGCGGCGTCCAGAATGCGCCGAGCATCCCCGCGCAAATGCCTTCGCCTGTGGCATCCGTAGACAGATAGGCATACAGCTCGGTGATCACCGCCTCGTTGGGTGCATCGTGGATCAGCGGCTTCATCGGCGCTTGCTCCGCCTGTGGCCGTTGCTCTTCGGGGGCGCAGCCCGTTCTTTCTTCTCGGCCTGCTTCACCAGCCAGTCCGCGCCGATCTTGCGCTCGCGCTCGACATCGATCTCCTTTTTCCGCACGAACTCCTCCTGATAGCCGAGCGAAGTGATCACAGCTGCAATGGTCGCGTGCTGCGGCGAGCGCGTCGTTCCGTTGAACCAGTTGTCAAGCGTCGATGTCGAAACGCCGCTGATCTCGTGGACCGCCTTCAAATTTTTGATGAGGCCCTCGTCCCGAACGAGGGTGCGGACCTTATCGATCACCGGGTTCTTATCGATGTAATTATAGGTCCGATAGACTCTGACAAATCCCCTAGCCATTTGCGGATGCTCCCATCTCGATCTTCTGTCCCTTCGCGGTCAGCTCGTAACCCGCGCCATTCTTTTTGATCAGCCCGCGCTTCTTCGCGCGCTCCAGCACGCCGCTGATGCTCTTCGCCGACATGCCTTTCGAGCCCATGATCTCGCGCAGCTCCTTTGGCGGCTTGGTGCCGCCGTCCAGCGCCGAGCGCAGCAGGATATTGCCCGAGCCGGGAGCAGCGCGGTCTGCAGGGCCACGCTTGATCGCTGGGGCGGCAGCAGGAGGCGCTGGCAAGGCCTTCACATTGCCGAGCTGGGCGCGGGCCTTGTGGGTAAGCTGCCAGACCGCCCGCCCTTGGCCGGGCTCGGCAAGCTGCTGCTTGCGCAGCGAGGTCATCACGCCATAGGCGCGGGTCTTCTTTCCGCCGACCGCTGCGCTGATCTCGCTGATGTGCTTCGGCCCCTGCAGCAGCAGCTTGACGACGATCTCCTCGGAGCTGCCACGCTTGGACTGCGCCGCCTGCTGCAGCTGCTGCTTGCCTGCGCCTTGGCCGCCGAGCCCGAACTGCAGGTCAACGCTGATCACGCCAGGCGTCTCGTGCAGCTTGCGCAGCACCGTGCCGAGCGCGATCTCTTCGATATGAACGAGCACCGGAAATGGTTTAGGCATCGCTTTGATCTCCTTCGCGAAGGGGCACACAAGATCAGCGATGTGAGAGTTCGGGGCAGTGGCAAAGGCGGCTTGAGCCGCCGCTCAGCATTTCCTCGCCCTTGGTCGCACACACTTCTTGTCCAAGGGCTCTTCGTGATGGCCCCAGCGACCACGAAGAACCGGGAGTGTTAAAATAAATGAGATGATGGCGGTTGTATAGCGAAACCATCGCAACGTGCTACCATACGCTCCTTGGGCGGTGCACACTCGCCCGAGCATGAGTGATGACCTTGGCCTGCTTCGGAAAAGAACCGGAGCAGGCGTTTTTCAGACAAATGAAAAAGGCCCCGCCGAAGCAGGGCCGCGCACATCGGCATAGTCCGAAAGTACATGGCCAAAATGGCCAGTCAAAATCTAGTCACCTTGAATCCTTGAACTCGAAGCTCAGTGGTTTCTACGGCGCCACTGGCAAGTAAACTGCTCATGGCCCTGGCGGTTTTTGTAGAGCGGGAAGGGCATTGTAAAGGCCCCAAAGTCGAAGGCTTGCCGATAGCAGTTTTCGTACGCAGGGTCATCAGCTAAGCTGACTTCCTAGTGCCACAGTGGTCGGCCATCAATCGTGCTTCATGGGAAATCGATATGAGCCCCAGAGCATGGGATGGATACGTATACGTGTGTCCTCAGTTATCTGCGCAATCGACAGGATTGGCTCGTCGTTGTGTGAGTACAAATATCTGTTGCCGTTGCGCAGTTTAACGCCGACGGCGCCGACGCGATACAGCGTCCCGACCAATACCCTGAGTAAGTCGTAGTGGTCAGGCTTGCTAGATGCGCAGTAGTTTTTCGCCGCGACGTGCAGTGGGTCCTCTGAAAGAGAAGCATCCGAGTCAATCGCCAGAGCCAACTCGTCGAGCTCGTTTCCGTCGACGAACTCTGAAAGGCCGATAACAGGCTTTTGCTTTTTACCGATGAAGTCGAGAAGCCGCTCTATGGTAGGGAAGGCGCTTTGCCACTCCTGCTCTAGGGCGTCTCGCCGGATGCGAGAGAACTCTATTTCTGCTTTACGAATGGTCTGGCCGGTGACCTCGTACGTGCCCTCGGCAGTTTTGAGGCACTGATTTACGAAAGCGATTATGTCTCTCGGTCGCATGAGAGTACGCTCAATCATGTATTCGAAAGGATCGACGTTGCCCACGTTGTAGGGAAATACGTCGGCAAAATGGATGGCATTCTGCGTATATCGCTGCTTGAACAAGGTTTGGATGCGCGTATCGATTAGTTGTTTTAGTAGTGACTTATCCCACTTCAGACGGATGAAGTAATCGTCCAACTTCTCGCGCTGGAAGCTTATGTCCGCGGTCTCTTGAATAACCCGCTCTAAGACATCTGATCTGAGCGCAACAAGGATTTTCAGGTCAGTTATTCTGCGGAACGACTTCAGGGTTTCGATGAGCGCGCGGATAAGTTTGAAGCGAATTGATACGTCCACCCAGTTTTCATCTAGGCGGTCAATCATGATGTAGTACTTGGTTTCGTCGAAGTGCTTTTTATCCTCGCGTTCCAGCTCTGCTAAGATGTCGATCACGCCTGCTAACTCGGCGAGCTGATCGGCGTGAATAATTTTTCGTATCCTTGCGACGATTTCTGACTTTTTATCGGAGCTTAGACGCTTCTCGTATTGGCCGCCGAGCTTGAACTTCTCTACCTCTGCGCCAACCTCAGCCTTGACCTCGTTCTCGACCTTTTCAGTCAATTCTTTGATGTTCTGGTCCATAGTGATCCAAAACTTCCCCTCCCAATTCTTGAGATAGGTGACGGATCGCTTCTTTCGGTCATCCCGTGAAAACCGGTCAAAGATTGATCCGAAAACTGACTTGGAGGTTGTCTCACTCTGGACGTTGTATCGAAGGCGAATGAATTCGATACACAGGACGTGTTTCCACAAAACCTGGAACGTGAGATCGAGATCAGCCCCGATTGCCTGCAAGAACCGAAGCACGTCTGAGTTAGTGACGTAGCTCATTGCCATTTCGGTCGGATCGATGGTGACCGAGTTGGTCGTTTTGGCATCGATATACTTCAATATGGCTGTCTTGCCGGAGCCTGTCCGGCCTTCAACGACCATGCCCCTCGAAGCGACATTCAGGCAAAGATCGACGGGCGGATAGTGCACGAAGCACGGTAGGAGGAAATCGTCGTCCATCTCGGCAGCGTTCGTGCCGATCGACATGCCAGCCTGAAGGATAATCGGATTTGTACGTTTGCCGGCCTTCGCCATCCATCCCCACGAATCAGTCGCTTGTTGTGTTCGAGATTTGCAATAGGGACTGTTGGTTGCAAGGGACCGTTGCCGGGTTGTTCTTAGTTGTGCGCATAATACAGGCGTGACCCAACCATCTCGGCAGGGGCCGGGTAGACCAAAGACTAAAGCTTGATACGGTGGCAGTGCAGCAAGAGCTGTATTGGACTTATTGCGCCCGGGCAGACGGCTTGGCCGCTAGGGCGGCGCTGCCGCAAAAGCCAGCGACCGCGAAGTCCAGATGGAAGCCAGCGCGAACTCGATATCGCCATCCGGCACGTTGCTGCCGAGCGCTGCCGGATCGCTGTCGATGGCCGCGCCGATGGTCGGATTCGAGGAGATGACATGCGCGGCGACGATCTGCGGCTTCTCCTCGCCACGGATCACCAAGCCGGAATAGTCGAGCCGCTCGGCATGGTGCTCGGTGCCTGGGTCCTCGCTGGCGACATTCTGCGCCACCTTGAACATGATCATCATGACGCGACCGGAGAAGGTCGGATCGGACGCAGCGGCGATCTGATCGACTGAAGACATCAGGTTGCTCCCAGTATTTGGGCTGTCGTCATGGCGGGCTTGGCGCTGAGCGTCGGGTTGATCGCGACCGGCGCGGGATCGGGCACGCCGCCGTCCGCAAGCCACGCCTCGTACTCGATGCGGTCGGCGTTGCCGGGATCGTTCGGAATGAACGCGCCGTCCTCGGTGCGCTGTACGATGTCGGTCGCGGTGACCTGATAATCGGCCACGATCACAACCCCGCCTCAGCGGTCCAGTGGATGCCGCAAGTGTCGAAGATCGCCGACGAGCCGGGACTGGTGCCGTAGATTTGGAAGCAGTCAACGTCAGCCGAATTGAGTGCTGTCGCCGCCCAATCGCTGGCGCGCGAGACATTGCGCGCCAAGGCATTGCCGTTCTGAGGATTGAACAAGGTAATTGTCGGGATCGCGCGCTTCGACGCCTTGAAGAAGAAAGTAGGTTGAACCGACTGGGTGCCCGCTCCCCCCGCTTGGAGGAACAGCGAGTTTGAAGTGAACCCGGTGCCTTGCGCCGGGACCGTCAGATATTGGAAGCTCTTTTCATAGTAGCGCTGACACAGATGGAACTCATTTACGAACGAGCGCTGGCAGGCAGCAAGCGACTGCCAATCCTTCGGCCCGTCGCTACCCGGCAGCAGGGCGAACCCGGTCGCGGCGCAGAAGTTGCCAGACGCCGCGAAGAAGTTGGTGGTGGCGGGAGTGCCGAGGAAGTTGCCGTTAGCCCAAGCTCCGTCAGGCTGCTGGTAAGTCGTGCCGCAGACCGCGGTGATCCTGAAATCGATCGACGTGTTGAAGCCGGTAGCCCAATTGCCGCTCGGCGGTGGTGGAATGGTGACCTTGTAGAACGTCCAATTCGCAGCATTGGAATACGCGCAACTCTTGGAGTAGCTGCGGTCGTTGGCGCCGTTGCGCACGTTGAGAGAGAAGGTCCCGGCGACGTTGGAGTAGAAAAAGAAACACGCAGTCAGCGGCTGGGTCGCTCCCGCCGTGTTCCAGCCCAAGCGCTGGCAGCGATAGCCCTCGACCGGAACACTCAAACTGGCATTGTCGCCGGCACCGGGCGCCGACATCGGCGCACCAGCCGATGTCAACTGAATGCCGGCGGAGAAGCCGGGAGGACCGGCGCCGAGCTGCTGTGCGGACATGATGGCGGTATTGGCCGCATGGAAGTAGCCCGCGCGTATACTATCAACGATGTAGCGAGGAGTGCCGCTGACCAGTGTCACCGGAGTGGCGCCGAGACGCTGGCTGACCTCCCCAGAGCCGTTGACCTGAATGCCGCTGTAGCTCATCGCATCGCCCGGCGCGGCGCAGATGTTCTGCCGCGCCTGCAGCAACTGCGCGCCGGTCAGTGCCTGCACGGCGTCGAAGCGCACCGCCGACGCCGCCACATCGGAGGGATGGACGTGATCCTCCCGCGCATACTTGACCGAATTGCCGACCGCGCCGACGCCGTCGATCAGCGGGACCGCGGTCGCGGGATTGATCGTCGGGCCAGCCGGACCTTGCGGGCCCTGCGGTCCCTGCGGCCCTGCGACGCCCTGCGGCCCGACCAGCGACGTGCCTGCGGGCCATACGCCTGCGGCCTTCGGGCCGAAAATAAAGTGCGTCGTGGTGTTGATCCAGAAGTCGCCGTCCACGCCTTCGAAGATAGGATCGTTGGGCCCGTAGAGAACGGTGTTGCCATCCTCGCCGTTCGGCCCCACTGGGCCCTGAATGCCGGGGATGCCTTGCGGCCCAGGCGGGCCCTGCTCGAAGGTCTGGATCACCTCCACCTCGTTGTCGAGCACGACGATCACGTTGCTGTCGCTGCTCGCGAGGCTCACATTGTCCCTGTTGATGACCTCGACTTCACTCATCGCGTCGGCCCCGCATTGTTGATGAGCGTGCCGCTCCAGACCCGGACCTTGTAGCCATTGCGGTTGAAGATGTTCGATTGATCGAAGCTGCCGAGCCCGAGCCGCGCCAGCGTCAGCTGATCGATGCGCACGGTGAACTGGCCATTGACCGGATCGGTCAGCTTGATCTCCCCGGTGTCGCTGCCGAGCCGCAGCAGCGCCGTCTCATCCTCGGCCCGCCGCCGCAGCATCATTTCGAGCAACCCGCCAGAAAGGTCGATGGGCGCACCGTCGATGGTCTGCCAGATGAACGTGCGGTAGAAGTCCGCATCGTTCTCTGTGGTGATGTTGACGATCGCCATCTCTCAGCCGCCACGATAATGGTTTCGCCTGCCGTGCTTGATGTCGCGCGCAACGCCTGCGAAGGCGGCGTCGATCTCTTGCAGCGTGGTGACCGTCCCCGCATCAATGTCGGTGTGCAGCGTCGCATAGGTGTCGTTGAGCACCGTGCCGAAGGCGATCACGGCGTCGGACATTTCGATCAGCTTGGCAGCATCAGCCGGATAGAGATTGCCGTCAGAGCCGACGACCGTCGTGGTGTATTCCGGGTCCGCCTCGGCCGCCGTGCGAGCGTCCGCGATCTTGCGCTTTGTGATCGGGTCGGTGCCGATCGGGATTCCGGCTGCGACCATGCCGCTGTTCGCCGCCACGTCCTCGACCACGCCGCTGTAGCTCTTGAGCTGCGTCTGGGTGTACGCGCCTTCGCCGGGCTGCACGAAGGTGGTGCCGTCGAACACCCAAGGCGGCAGCACGGCCTTCATGTAGTACCACAGCTCTGCCTCGTCCGGCATCGTCATCGTGAGGTTGCTCTCGCTCCACGCGACGTAAGCCGGATCGTCCTTGGTCACGTAGATGTTGCGCGCGGAGGCATAGACCTTCGTGTTGTCGCCAACGAACCAGAACCAGTTGGTCGGATTGAACCTGTCCATCTCGATGATCTCCGTCAGGAATACTGACCGCCCGTGTTGACGACGCCGGCAGACGATCCGGGGAAATAGTTCACGCCTTGCGCATTGGTCCAGAGCAGCGCGTTCAAGCTGACGAGGAACTTCGGCCCGGTGACATTGCCCGCACCTGTGATCGACTGATACCAGCCGTAGAACATCCCGATCTCGGTCGCATAGATGAAGCCGTTGGTGAACGTCACCGGGTTCATGATCGAGATCGTCGGCGGCGGGAACGGCGTCGGCGTTGTGCTGTGCGCGATGACGCCGGCAAGCGCTGCCATGCAGTGCTGGAACGCTCCTCCGAAGATGCGGATCGGCCCAATCGTCGTGATGGAGCCCGACCCTTCGATGTGCGAGCTTCTGCAAACGCCGCAGTCGAGCGCCCCGATGACGACAGTGCCGTTCTTCTGGCAGAGAATGCCCGAGCCAGGATCGCCGCCCGAGATCAGCGGAGCCGAGACGCGGAAGCCATCGATGTAGTAGTTGCCGAACGGCGCAATATCGAACGTCGAGCCTGCGGCGGCGGTCTGCGTGCAGTTGCTCGGATTGGCGTGGTTGCCGAGGATGTTGACGACACCAGAGCCGTTGATCGCAGGGCAAACGACATTCTCTGTGTATCCGCCGTCCGCGACATGAACCGAGATGCTGAAGCCGTTGAGATTGTACTTGATCACCTCGTTCATCGACCGGCTGATGGTCCGGAACGGGCCATGCCCGCTGCCGATGGATGTTGGATTGCGGCCGTCGAGGGTGGAGTCGTTGCCGGTAGCTGCGTTGACGTAGAGATCGAGCGGGGCCTGCAACAGCACCAAGCCGCCGAGTGTGTAGGTCAGTGGCCACGCGATGCGGAAGGCGCTGCCGTCGTAGACGAAGGCGAAGATATTCCCCGTCTTCATCTCGTTGCCCTGCAGCGCCGAGCCGTCCGCGCGAATGATAGGCTTGTTGCCGAGACTGTTGACGTTGAGGACGGAGGCCCCGGTGTTGGCGTTGCCGATCTGGATGACGATGGTGAGATATTTGCTATAGGCAGTCGGAGCCGGGCTCAGCGCGCAGGCGTAGGCATTGGCGGTGCCGGTGTCGTCGGACGCGATCAGCATGCCACTCTGCACGCTGCGCCCAAGCTGGAACAGATCACCATTCGACGGCGCGCGGCCCGTGGCGGCGATCAGGTTGACGATCTCGCGCTGCGGATACTCAATCGAGGCCGCTGGCGGGATCGAGCCCATCGTGCCAGTCGAGGGGTTGCCGTTGATGTACGGCGCGTTCGGATCGCTGACGCCATAGGGCTGATTGTACTGCATTTGATTTCCCCGCTAGGGCGTCCCTTCCATCGGATCGCCTGGATGCAGATTCGTGTAGTCAAAGATGATTTGCGTGTGCGCTGGCTTCCATCGGTTCAGCAGGCACTCCAGATCGTCAGCGAGACCAATCTTCAAATGCGGATCGACGCCGCATTGCCCCTTGCTGCAGCGGAACCAGATCAGCGAGGCTTGATGGACATGCACCGTCCAAAAGAAGCGGTTGGTGTCGGGCCCGAGCCCGTAATAGGGCCACTCCGACAGCTCGCCTTCGGCGACCGGAGCATCGCCGAGGGCGTTCATCCATGGGTTGCCCCCCTCGTTGTACATGATCGGGTCGGGCGCACCGGCTGCGCCGTAGACGCGAGCATCGCCGACGCGGTCGATGCCGACGACAAAGGTCCGATATTCGGTGATCGTGATCGAGTAGCCGATCTGCGCGGCGACGGCGATGAAGAACTCGCGGCTTTGCGCGCCCTGCATCGTCATCCGCATCACCAGCGCGAGCTGGCGCTCGCCGATGGTCTGCGGGGCCTCATAGCAGGGATCGGGCAGGCCCCAGTTGCGTTCCCAATCCGGCAGCAACTCGACGGTCAGGCGCGGATCGCTTTCGATCTCCAAGAGATCGGCGGCGCGGCCATCGACAAAGCCCCAGTAGTCGCAGAGGCCGTCGGTCCCGCGCACCAGCACGCTGTCGGGTGCGTGCTTCGGCCAAGCCTGACCTTGCGGCAGCAACGAGAGGAAGCTGTCAGTGTAGTTGCTGCCGCTGCGCCGGATGTGGCGGTCGCTCACGGCAGCGTCTCGTAAAGGATGGTCTCCAGCACCGCCATGTGGCCGAGCGACGGCATCACGTAATCGTCGGTCGTGACCAGCTGGAAGGACTGCACGCTGGGCGCGTTCATGATCGCGTAAGAGACCCACGCCGCGAAGATGGTCTGACCAGGCGCCGCCATCATGAACAGCATGTCGCGCACGCTCTGCTCGATCTCGGCCTTCGCCTCATCGGTATCGGGCACGAGGTTCGCGATGGTGATGTCGATGAACTCCTTGATCGGCGCGAGCACATAGCAGTCCTTCACGGTGACTGGCCGCTTCAGATTGATGTAGTCGTGAACGATCTGGACATCCTCGGGCGTCGGCCAGCCGTCGTCATCGGCGCGCAGATCATCCATCAGGAAGCGCACCGTGATGGTGCCGGTGCCTTGCTCTGGCGCGGCCCATGCTCGGGTGACGCCGGGGACGGCCAGCGCCCATGCGACATAGTCAGCTTGCGCGCCGCCCATCGGCGGATTGCGGATGCGCTGCAGAATGCGCATGCGCAGCTGGTCGTCGGTCTCGGTGTCGGCCCCGCCTGCCATATGCACGACGTTGACCTGCGTCGAAACACCGGGGACCGGGTTCTGTCCCATCGAGAGCGACGTGCCATCGATGAGGTTTCCGAACGAGCCGGGATCGAGCGCGCGGATGCTGCCGGTGACGAGCGAGGCATCCGAAGTGGTGATGTCCTCCATAGTCTCGAAGGTGACCACCTGGTTCGCGGAATCGCTGCCGGTCGGCATCCCGACGCCGCTCTGCAGCTGCGTGCCCGCTGGCACCACGGAGCCGTCGATGGTGCCTTGGAAGCTGGCGGTGCCCGATGCAAGCGTGGCCATCTTGCGGCCCGTCGAGCCGTCGGAATTGACCAGCCAGATATTGCCGTGCCGATCCAGCCATTCGGTCTCGGCGGTGTCGGGCAGCAGCTGCAGCGAGAGCCAGTCGACATACTGCAGGGTGAGATGGCAGAGCGCGCCTTGATTGTCGCTGAGCACGCGCAGCACGCTGTTCGGCACATTGGCATCGGCTCCCGGCAGCGATGCGTTGACGGCATCGCGCACCAGCGAGCGGACGTCTCGCAGCGTCGGAGTTGACCAAGGCATGCTCTAGGGCCCCATTGCGTCCCATAGGATTTGATACTGCAGCTCGATGGGCTGCAGCGGCCCGCGAAAGATGCGCAGCAGTGCGTCGATGCGCTGCTTGTCCACGCGGGTGGCGATCACCTCGAAGCTGGTGCAGATTCTGCGATCAACGAACGGCTGCATCGCATCGCGGATATAATTTTCGACGGCGGTCAGCGTCGAGCCTTGCTGCGCTGATGCTGGCGCGATCTTGGAGCGCCGCAGCAGCCAGAGCTTCGAGCCGATGGGCCAGCCGTTCCAGATCAGCTCGGCGTCGAGATCACCCCACCAGCCGCAGCGGTCGCTGGAATCGGGATCGGGCAGCAGATCATTTTTCCCAGCGAGCGCATTGGTGCCGAGCGCCACGCAGACCGCAGTCGCCAGCGCCTGGGTATCGTCAAGCGTGCCGTTCGGCAGCAGGCTCCAGTCGAGCGTGACGGAGTATTTCGGGAAGATGTTGTTCTGCACCAGCCGAATGTCGGGGACATTGTAGCTCGGCATGGGCTCAGCCGATCTTGCCCTTGGTGTTGACGCAGGGCCCGCTCATCGTCGCCAAGAAGTCGAAGCTGCCCTTGCCAGCCTCCGCACCGAGATAGACGTTCTTGTCGGTGTTGACGTGGACATAGGTCGTATCGTCATCGAGCATCATGTGCGAGGTCTTGCCCGCGAGCCGGGTCTTGTCGGCGGTGACTTCGACGAAGCGCTTGGCCTTCTGGTTGTCCTTTTTCACCGATTCCTGACCGCGCTTCTGGCCGCCTTGCTGGCCGGATGATGAGCTGCTGCCGCCGCCGCTGCTGTCCCGCGTGCGAGCTCCAGCGCCGCCCGATCCCGAGCTGCCGCCGCTCTGCTGGCTGTCATTGCTCTCGCTGTCCTGATCGAGCATCGCCATGCGCAGCGTCTTGTCCTGCGGTGCGCTCCAGAAGCCGCCGTCCGTGGTGAGGTGAAATTGCTGCTTGTCGCCGCGCCCGCGAAACAGCGCGGTGTCGCCCTTGTCCAGCTTGTAAAGCCGGTGCCGGCGATCATCCATCGGGCCAGAGACCGGGAACGATCGGTTGCCGCCCATGAAGCCGATGAAGGTCTCGGCGCTGGCGGTGACCTTGCCGTCCTGTCCCTTCTCAGCATCGAATACCACCGAGGTAAAGCCGTAGTTCTGGGGGGCCTCGATCTCGGCCCGCGTCTCGTTGGCCATGAAGTTGCCGCCCATCTCCTGCATCAGCTTCTGGTCATCGACCTTATCGACGACACTGCGAGAGCCGCCTGCGGTATAGGCGCGGATTGAAGTATTGAGCGGCGTTGCGCGGTGCATGCTTGGCTCCTCTAGCCGGGATTGAACTCAAGGCTGGATCGCAAAAGGTTCGGGCTCACCAGATCGAGCGTGGTCAGCGAGCCGCCGTTGTTGTCCTGGGTGAACGTCACGTTCTGCGCGGTCAGATTGTTGTTAAGCATCGCCATCGGCGAGTAGACCGAGACATCATCGCCCGCATGCCAGAGGCTGGAGCCGTCGCGCAGCCAGCCCTGTACGACGATGGTCGCCTGTATTTTGGTGCCCTCGTGCCAGATGTTCTCGTTGGCGGCGCGGGCTTGCAGCTCGGCCTGGGTCTTGACCGGCTGCTCGCAAGGCGTGATCAGCTTGCAGAACACTGGAGAGGTGCCGCCGACGACGGCCTTCATCTCGCTGGCAGCGGTGCCCGAGTTGTCATCGCTGGCAGGAGCCTGCCCATCGACGCGCATCTCGGTATAGGTGTGCTCCTCGGTGATGATGCACTGGCAGCTCTTGATGTTCTGGCCTTCCACCAGCTGCGCCTTGATCCCACCGGCATGCTCGCCGATCAGGAGGAAATTGCCGTGGCTATCGGAGCCCAGCACGACGCCGCGCGGCCGCGCGATGCGCTCAAGGAAGTCCCAGATCAGTTCGCCCTTTTCGTTCTGCAGTTTTGCGAACGGCGTGAGATCGAGCTGCCCGATCACCTTGAGGCCGACGTTGTAGCCCTGCAGCACCTCCTGCGCGACCTGCTGAATATTCTTTTTGTCGAAGTTGCCGGTCTTGGTATCGACGCTGGAGCGCGCGGGCCAGGCGGTGAAGCTTTTGCCGATCAGCATGACGCCGTGCTGCTGCGCGTCATAGGCGACCTGCCGCGTCTCGACGTAGCCGGTGACCGCGAGCTGCCCCGCCAGCGTGACGGTGCATTGATCTCCCGGCTTGAACTGCAGCTTCTGGATCATCGGGAAGATGCCCGACATGCTGAAGATCGGGTCGCGCTCGGCGGCGGTGAAGCGAAACACCGTCGAGGAATCGGCCCAGCGCTCCTGCACCCAGACCGATTCCCAGTCGTCGAACTTCGCGCCGTTGACCTCCAGAACGGCGATCTCTTCCGGCTTCGGCATGCAGGATCACTGGCGCCCGTGCTGCTCGCCCTGCGGCAGCGTGTTATCGGCGTGATCGCCGCCGCCGCTGCCTTCTCCGCCGCCGCTGATCGGCTCTTGCTCGCCGACCGGCTGGATCGAGCCAGCGACGGCTTCGCCGGCCACGATCATGATGTCGCAGACGGTAAGCAGCTCGCGCACGCCTTCGCCGAGGTCAGCATCGGCCTTTGCGCTGACCTGCGTTCGCCCCAGCGCGACGGGGATCACCTTGCAGATGGTGCCGTCACTGGGATCGACCTCGATGGCGGCAATCTCGGCGTTCGCAGTGAACCACTCCACGCTATCGACCTTCGCGGGGTTGCCAGCGGAGTCGACGTAGGAGACCTGCATTTTGACGGTGTGGTCGATGGGCAAATTGTACATAACGTGGCTTCCTTCTGCGGTGATGGTGAACTCATCGAACGAGACGGTGAGCAACTGCTGGCCGCGAGCGATGGGCTCCTCGGCCACTTCCATGATCTTCAGGACGTTGCCGAAAACGATCTCGACGCGCTGGAGATCGACCATGGTCAGGCCGACAGGGCTTGGCCAAGCCTCGGGCAGAATGCCGGATGCACGACCTTGTTTTCCTCGCGCAGCTCATCGCAGCGAGAGGCATCGTCATAGAGCCGATACGCCATCACCAAGGATGGCAGCGGCTCGAAGAACTCGAAGCTGGTCATTCGCGGCAGCGGGCGCGCGGTCACGACCAGATGGTTTGTCACTGCGCCGTGCAGCGCGACCAGCATCTGGAACGTCATCTGATCCATGCCGTCGGCGGCGATCTCCTCGGCATCCTGAAACGGCTGCAGCAGCTCGGCTTTGATCTCGGCGACATCCTGCCTGCTGACGAATGTCATGCTGCCGATCACGCGGCATTGCGTGGCGAGGCAGAGCCGGATACCAGCGTCCCTGACCAGCGTGCCGCCAAGCCCGACCGGCTGCTCCAGCTCGATCTGCTCGCGCACGTAATTGAGATTCTGGAAGGTCGAGCCCGCCTGCCGCGCCAGATCGAAACATTCGTCCAGCGGCGGCCCGAGCGCATCGTCGATGCAGAGCTTGTAAGCGTTGGCGCGGGTATCGCCGATGGCCGTGCGCGCATCCGAGCCGGGGCGGCCCTTGGCTGGCACGGTGCCGAGCAGCGCCTGCAGCATCCGATCCACGATCGGCGCGGCCTCATTTGCTTCAGCTCGCTTCATGCGTTGATCACTCCGCTCGGGGCTGGCAGCGGCTGCTCTGACAGGACGCGCACGACCTGACCGCGCAGCGCCTTGCTCGCCTGGGCGAGCACGGCTGCGGTCGCGATGCCGGGGACTTGCTGCGGATCGAGGCCAAACTCCTGAAAGGTCATGTCGAACGTGCAGTAGCCGCCGAAGCGCTCTTCCTCGCTCATCCGGTAGCGCGGGCAGACCACCTGCTGCGATGGCTGCGTCGGCAGCTGCAGCGTGCCGGGGCCCTCGGCTTCAAGCTGCAGGATCAGCTCGTCGCGGGCGCGGCGATAGTCGCGGCTGTAAAGCGTGTTCTCGCTGTCATAGGGAAAGACGATGCAATAGCCGCGCACCGAGAACTCGCGCGCCGCGCGGCCCATGTCCTCGGCATAGGGCAGTTCTTTTTTTGGAAACTGATGCTCGACGATGCGACGGCCGCTCTCGCGACTGTTGGCTTCGCAATGGAAGCGCGCCCCGTTGAACGAGGCAGGCATCAGCGCCCTGCGCCAGACTGCAGGCAGATCGAAAATATTGGTCATTGCAGCAGGGCCTCCGTCGCATAGCTGCCCTTTGGTCCGCGGGGCGCTTCAGACATCTGCGTCTGGCGATTGATCTCGACTCGCTTGAAAAGGCCGCCGCCCTTGGCGCCGACATTTGTGCCCTTCGGCGCGTTGACATCGACGCTGATCTTGCCGTCGCCTGTCACCTTGTGCTCGGCGACCTGAGTGCCGTCGATCTGCCGTCGATCTGCAGCGGCGATGGCTGCTTGCTGCCGCAGCCGCCACTGCCTGTTGCCTTCGTGCCCAGCGCCGCCGCCCCAATCGTTGTAGGTTTCGCCATCGCGGACGAGCTTACCGCCTTGCCACGCGACATTCGGATCGGAGCCGCTGCCCTGATCGGTCGCTCCCTTGAGGAGGTTGCTGGTTGATGCGGCGTCGATTGCGCCCATCATCTTCTTCATGCGCGCGGGGTCTCGCTCCAGCTGTGCGAGCCGCGACGGAATTTGCTTCGACGGTCCATAGAAACCGCCGTACATCATCTGGCGCAGCGAGAGCGGCGGCTTGCCTTCCTTCGCTCGCTTCTCGTTGATCGCTGTGGTTCGATTGTACAGGCTTTCGACAACTGCGGTTGCATCGCCCTCGTGCTCAAGGGTGCCGAGCGCCGCCAGTTCCTTCTTCAGCTGCGGATCGTTTTCGAGCTGCGCTGTCAGCGGCGCGCGTTGCTGGCGCAGAAACTCGCCGCCGCCGCCACCAGGGATGGCTTGCCCGCCTGCCACGTCGCCGTTGGTCGTGGTGCCGCCGCGAAAGAACTGATAGCGGCCGGTCTGCTGCGTCGATTCCCAGCGGCCTTGATTGCCGCCGAGGCCAGTGAACGAGCCCTTGCCGACGCTCTCGACAAAGGTGACGTGACTGCCGGTCGATCCTGTCCGCGCGCCGCGCCTGACAGCAACATCTCCCGGCTGCGGGTCTTGAACCTCGGTGCCCCAGTTGCGCCAGTTGGATGCGATGGCGGGATTTTGCGGCGGCGTGCCGCCCACTGACTTGACCACCGAGGCCGCGAACTCGCCGCACCAGTTGCCCGCCTTCGGATAGCCGTTCTCCGCCATGAAGCGCTCGACGGCACCGGGGCCGCCTTGCAGCGCGACCTTCTGCGCCGTCGCGAGAATGTCCGAAGGCACGGCCGGATCGCCGGGATGCCCCGGTGACCCGGTCGCCCCGCCCGTTGAGCTGCCGTAAGGTTTGCCGCCGCCGCCCGAGCCGCCACCGCCGCCGCTATACCCTGTTTCCAGATTTGTATAGCCGCCGCCGCCGAATGCTCTGCCCACGCTGGCACCGCCGCCGCCAGCGAAGCCGCCACCATCGGGATGATAGGCTGCAGCGACGATGCCGCCGCCGCCCATCGCCCCGCCGCCGAAGCTGGTGGGATGCACGCCGCCGCCGAGCCCGCGCAGCAGATTGGTGAGGTCCTTGGTGGCGTCGGTGTTCTTCTCCAGCTCCTGCGGGACGCGATCCCTCCAGCGATTCTCGAATGACTGGTCGGGGCCAGCGCCGCCCAGACCGAACTTGCCGAACTTCTCCTGGATGTTTTCCTTGGCGGTGTCGGGCCGCAGCAGCTTCTTGTCCTGAATCGCGTCCAGCTTGGTGGTCATGCTGTCGAGCATGCCCTCGGCCATCTTCAGCGCCGTCGTCAGATACGGCACGAACGGCTGCTGCATCTTCTCGACCAGCGTCGAATATTTGTTGGTGACCTGACCCCATGCGTTCGCCAGATCGACGGCTTCCTTTTGCCGTTGATTGGCGCGGGCTTGCTCGGCTGCGCTCAGCTCCTTCAGCTTGCCAGCGTGCGCCAGCGCGGCGTCATAGCCCTGTATCTGCCAGAAGCGGTTGCGCCTGTTGGCGGCTTCCATCTCGCTTGCGCCCGCCTTGATGGCGTTCTGATAGACCTGCTCGCCGCCTTCGCGGATCGTGTTGAGCAGTTGCGCTTCGCTCTTCGCAGTGCGCAGCCGCTGGATATATGCCTCCATGTTCTGCTCCGACTGCCGGTCGGGGCCAGCGTTCTTGCGCAGCTCCTGCGCGACTTGGCTGCCTTGGCGCTGCAGGTCGGCCATCTTCTCGGAGACGCTGGCGAGGCTGGCCGCTGCCCTGCCGCCATCAACGCCGAAGGCCTTCAGCTGCTCCAGCACGTCCTTGTATTGGCTGGGGTTGACGCCGATGGTCTTGGCCGCTGCGTTCAGCTCCCTGATCTTGTCGGCATACTCGATCAGCGCCTTGCTCTGCCGCATGATCTCGAAGCCGAACAGCGCCAGACCGGCTGCGCCTGCAGCGAAGCCCGTGCGGAGCATGCCGAGATTTTTGAAAGCTCCCTCGACTTCGCCGCCCATCTGCTTGACCTTGCCGGTCAGCTCAGCGGTGTCGCGCTTGAACTTTTCGATGTGCTGCTGGCCTGCGCCGCTGCCGAGCTGCTTGATCTCCTCAT
Organism: Bradyrhizobium cytisi; assembly: GCF_008123515.1. Lineage (GTDB taxonomy): Bacteria > Pseudomonadota > Alphaproteobacteria > Rhizobiales > Xanthobacteraceae > Bradyrhizobium > Bradyrhizobium cytisi. The sequence goes on along the minus strand of NZ_VSSR01000008.1, from coordinate 142,414 downwards.
TCAGTTTCGCCAGCCCAGCCGAAGCGTTGTCGGCCAGATTGACCGTTAAGCGCAGTTCTTCCTGTTCAGTTGCCATCAGTCGTCATCGGTTGCTGCGGCCTGCTGCTCGCGATCCAGCTGCGCCGTGCGCCTCAAGTGCAGCGCGACCTCACCGAGGGGCATCGACAAGAACTCTTCGGGGCTGACGCGAAACCAGCGCGCCAGCCGGTAGCAGTCGAGGATGATCTCTTCCTCGCCGCCTACCAGGCCGCTGGATCGGGAAGAAAAAAACGCCGCAACCGATAGGCGCAGCTGTTCCAGTCGCGTGGGTCCATCTCTTCGATGAACGGCGGCAGCACGCCTGACAGCGCGGCGATCATGAAGGTCATCTTGCGCTCGTCGATGATCACGTCGCCTTCCTGATTGACGCGGATCGGGTTGCCGTAGCGGTTGATGTCGCCAGCGCGCGGCTCGCGCAGCGAGACTTCCTTGATGTCCTCGCCGCGGTTGTTGCGGATCGGCTTGTAAAGCATCTTGACGATGATCGGCCATTCATCCTGATCCAGCGGCGGCAGCTCGGCGGGCGACGGCTCGATCTCGGGCGGCGGCATGGTGCGCTTGCCGGTCGGCGAGATGATCTCGGGCTCGGGCTTCTGCTCGTCCACGAAGCCTTCGCGCTTGGGGTTCACGTTCACAGGCTCACCTCCTCACAGGTCACGCCTTCCCAGCGCACGCGGACCTGACCGTCGCGAGTATTGTTCTCGAAGCCGCCCTTGCAGGTCGCGCTTGTCAGCACGTACTGCATCCGGTTGGCGAGCTGCGCGACCACCGTGACATCGGTCTCGTTCAGCAGGTCCTCAAGATAGAAGCCGGGGAGCGTCGAAAGATCGCCCTCGATGTAGGGCACGCGCGGCAGCTCCTGATAGCCGTGCACGCCGTCCTGTCCCGCGATCATTGTTCGCTCGACAGGCGAGGGGCTGACGGTGAAGTTGCCGCGCAGCGCCAGCTGATTGCCATCCACGGTCAGGAAGGCGATGCCCGCAATTCTCTGTGCCATTGCTCAGTCCTCCTTTTGCTTTAAGTTCATAGCGCATGATTTGAGGCTCCATTTTTGGGGCTTGAATCACGTTCACGGCGGTGCCATCCCGCAATGTGCCCATCGCTGAGCCCCTAATGCTCTGAATTTACTTCCGCTTTCGGCGGCATAGCGGACCCGGCCGGACTTGAGGATGGCTCGACCAGGTCGCGAATGACCCACAGCGGCGTTTTCCGGCCCAAGGATCGCAGCCCAATCCCCGAGTGAAAAGCATGCTGGTACGCTTGCTGTGTCATTCATTGGCAGCGCCCAACATGCAGATTGCGCCGGTTCGAATATGACAGCTGCATGACAAGCGAAATGCCGAAGTCGTTGGCTGATGCTCATATTAGACATGAGTAAAAAACGGATATCGGTGCTAGGCGACGTGAGTGGAGAAGAGCACCTTTTGCTGCGTCGGCACTCTTGGGCGGCAACTGCATCGATACTTCTATTTGCACTTACTCTCTTCCCTTACTGATCGCGCCATCAAGCCGCGATCCTCCCTCACATTGATCCGTTCCTACAAGAGGACTCAACATTGAGCCAACGCGAGGTTGGAATGCCCGAATTCAATGAATTGATAGACATGGCGCGGCTGCTAGTGAACTTATGGGAAGCCGCGCAACGGCTGCCTGAAGGATCAGAGCGGCGGGATGCGCTCAGAGAGATCAGTGGCTTCCAGAGACGCGTGGCGGCATTAGTGACACGCCCCTTCTAGGTGCGAGATGTCGTGCGGAGCCGTGCCGTGGCTACCCATCCAATTCGCGCCGGAAGATTGCGATTTAGAAGTCGGCGAACTCGATAAGACTGGCGTTGCGCCACTGCGTTTTCCATGCCGCCGAAAATTGGGGGTTTGGTACAATGCTTGGGCCGATGAGCCGATCTTGATTTGGCCGACGCACTGGAGGGTCTGGCGTACGCCAACAAGTTGGTAGTCCGATTTTTCGGATCGTACCGCGTGCATAAGCGTCGACTTGTCGATTCCAGGCTATCGATCCTTCATCCGGATGACCCGGACGGGCCGCTCCTGCACCACGGCCCGCAGGCTACTGTCTGTCATTGGCCCTTCGCGACGGTCGGGAGGCTTATCTCCATAGTCGGCTTTCGGAGGTACACCGGAAAGGAGCCGTCACGGGCGCGATTCGTCGTTCATGACCCGGAGCGGTCCTCGGAGGAACTTGAGGTCGGGCTGGTCCGCGCATCTTTGCTGGATAGACGCACCGAGCCAAGGACGGCACTACCGTGGAGGCGCATCATATGCACGCCTGCGATCTGTCGCGCGCGGGCCGCCGGACGATCGAGCCCGCATTCCGCTGGGGTCGGACGGCAGCCGATCCGAATGATCGGTCTGAACGGAAGCAGGCCCAGCAGACAAATGCGGGGCTGGAGCATTTAGGCCGTTTACCGTTTCAAATCGCAGCCAGACAGGAAATGCTCTTGCAATCTGCAGATCGCCATCGAGCTGCAGCGCAGTGCCGGCCACGTCGCGCCAATTCGTGTGGCCAAGATAGACTTCGACGTAGTCACGAATATTGCCGCGAAGCGTAAGATCGATGGCAAATCCCGGGTCCTTCATGCAGACGTCGACGCCGGATCGTCCGAGGATGAGCCACATGATTCGAAATTTCGTGCGGCTCGCCGGCACGCCTGAAAATTCGAAACGCAAGACGACGCGCCGATCCGGCAGCGAGCTCAGATCCACACGTTTGCGCAATCCCCATATCAAGAGGGCGGGATCAAGATCGGAACGTTTGATCCGGTCGTGGGTGTAGGTCATTCCCCACTGGCCGAGCGCGTGCATTACCACGCGCAAGCCGTCGCCAGCAGGCGTGAGCCAGTAGTCGTGGCCGGCGCCCTCGGCGCCGCGCGGCCGGCGTTCAATCACACCATGGTCCTCGAGCTCACGCAGTCGCGCGATCAGGACGGCCCGGGAAATCAGCGGCAGGCCGCGATGGATGTCGTTGAAGGAGTGCACGCCAGTCATCAGTTCGCGCACGATGAGCGGCGTCCAGCGGGTGGCGAAGATCTCTGATGCCTTCGCGATCGGGCAGAACTGACCATAGCTTGCTGACATGTGTCCGATGTAGTCACCGGCGGCCGGAATTGCCAGTCCGAAAAACAGACTTGGCAGAGCGAGGCGCCCCGTCCACATGTCGGCGCGACGCAGCGATGTGCAGCATCGTTCGTTTCACGTTCAGGTCGCCTCGCGTCGCGGCGCCGATATCGCAAGGAGTAACCCGCAATGACCGATTACGTCCTAATCCACGGCGCGTGGCATGGTAGCTGGTGCTGGGCACGCGTGCGTCGCCTACTGGCGGCTGGAGCGCACGGGGTGTTCACGCCGACGCTAACGGGTGTCGGCGAACGCTCCCATCTCTTGAGCCGCGACGTTGGCCTCGACACCCATATCGCCGATGTGGCCAATCTCATGATTTGGGAGAACCTACGCGACGTCGTCTTGGTCGGACATTCCTACGGCGGCTTCGTCGCACGCCACGTCGCCGACCGGATGCCGGACCGGATTCGCTCGCTCATCTATCTCGACGCCTTCGTTCCCGAGAACGGCAAAACCCTTTTCGACTACCTGCCCGACAACGGTGAGGGCGACCGGAAACTGGCTGTGGCCCATGGCGATGGCTGGAGAGTTCCGCCGAGACCCGCGTCGGCCTTCGCGGTCAATGCGGCAGACGCCGCCTGGGTGGACCGCCAGTGCACGATGCACCCGCTGTCCAGTCTTGAAGCGCCGGCGCAGATCAGCGGGGCCTGCGACAGCATCGCAACTATCGGATACATTCTGGCGCGTGGCTTTGAAGGTCCTTTCGGCCAGTTTTACGCCAAGGCAGGAGAGCGCGGCTGGTGGCGGGAGGAGCTTGCATGTGGGCATGATGTGATGCTCGACATGCCCAATGAACTCACGGCCCTGCTGCTGCAGGGCCGCAGCAGCCATGCGGAGGCCTGATCACATGCTGACCAAGGTCGAGTCCAGCCGCATCGTCGCCACCGACTGCAACTCGGGCCACGTCCTTGTCGTGGATGACGATCCGGCGGTCCGGCACCTGATCTCGGATTATTTCGGGCAGCATGGCATCCAGACCGTCTCGGCGATGGGCCGCTCGGCGGTGGCCCGTCAACTAGCCGGCGGGGACACAAGCGCAATCATTCTCGACCTGCACCTCGGCCAGGACAATTGGCTCGATCTGCTCCGGGAAATTCGTTCCCGTTCGGACGTACCGGTCGTTATTCTGACAGGCCGTTCCCGCGATGAAGTTGACTGTGTGGTCGGGCTTGAACTTGGTGCCGACGACTATCTCACCAAGCCGTTCGGTATCCGCGAATTGTATGCCCGGTTTCGCGCCGTGCTGCGGCGCCGTGAAAACGGATGGTCCTTGCGCAGCCGCGACGGAGAGCGGGGCGCGTACAAGTTCGGCGGATGGCGGCTTGATCGTCGCAGCCGGCGCCTGCTCGATCCGCAGGAACGACCGGTTACCCTCAGCAAGGGCGAGTACGCCCTGCTGCAGGCCTTCCTCGATGCGCCGGAGCGGCCACTCTCGCGCGAGTATCTGTTGCAGGCGACCCGGCTCCACGAAGATATCTTCGATCGCAGCATCGACGTTCAGGTGCTGCGGCTGCGGCACAAACTGGAGGCAGACCCGAAGGCGCCACGTGTCATCAAGACAGAACGCGGCGTCGGTTATGTCTTTGCCATTCCCGTCGAACAAAGCCGTTGGGCGGATTGGCGCACCATCCCGCAAAATCGCTAATGGTCAGGGCAAGCCGCTTCACGCTTGTATCCGAAGCGGACCTTGCGCCCAGCACGGTCAACCGGGATGGCACTGCCGTAAGCGCGCGTCGCTTCACTTCCGTTTCTGGCCCATCGCGTCATTTCGCTCCGCTGCGGAACTTGGTCGCTATCGGGGCATAGCAGGCATTGGTCAAGGCGCACCCATCAAGCTCAAATTGATGCGTACGCACCCTAGGCACCCGACGCCGCGTTGAACGGCGGCTGCGTGGGTCCGATCATCTGGGTGTCAACGCCTCGGTCGTATTGCAGCCGGAACTGCGCCAGCACCGCAAAGATGCGCAGCTGGTTGATCAGGTCGGGCGGATAGAGGACGTTGACGCGGTTGGGGTCGTTGGGATCGCGTTCGACCAGCAGATAGCGCTTGAAGTTGGAGAGGTCCTCGACGAGGCCGTTGTACATATCCTGCTGATACTGCGCGATCAGCTCGCCCTTGATGATGCCGGGGGTGACGATGGCCTGACCGGCGCCGAACTTGGTCCCGTCATTCGCCAGCTTGTGGCGCGGATACTTCGAGGTTACCGCGTGCTTCTGGTTGCGCAGCAGCTTGGCGAGCGTTGCGAGCGTCGTCACCAGCTCATAGGCGTCATCGGGCTGGCCGTAGAGATTGACCTGATAGGTGGTCTGCTCCCGCGCGATCATGGGCTGATTGTCGCCGCCGATCTTCTGGATCGCGAGGCCGGTCGATGCCAGCGAGTTCAGCTCCACGAAGTCGAAGCGCTGATGAACATCAGCCGCCTTGATGTCGTTCAGGGTCAGGGCCTGCAGCGGGCGAGCCGGATCGTTGATCAGGGCGCGCTGTGCCTTCGCGGCATAGGCCGCCGCCCACTCATAGGAGGGCGAAGGCGAGGCGACCTCGAAGGCCATAATCGATTCGACGGGGCTGTTGAGCGCATCGCCGAAGGTGAGCAGATCGGCATAGGTGCCGCGCTTGGCCGAGAAGATGTGGCCGAACAGCTGGCGCTGCCAGCCCCAGCGGCCCATGTCGGTGAAGCCATATTCCTGATCCCAGTCGAACAGCGAGTTGCTGTCGGTGTACGGCATCGCGACGTACTCGAAAGGCTCTTCTCCGAGGTTCATGATCGCGTTGTCGAAGACCGGCGTGCCGGTGCCTGCAGTGAGGAAGCCGGTCGCTGGCAGCGTGATGCCTAGCCCAGGCGGGGTCTGCTCGCCGCCTCTGCTGCCGAAATAGTTCAGCATCACGCTGATGTCGTTGGCGTTGATGCTCTTGAAGGTCGAGGTCAGATCGACATCCGATCCGCCGACGGCGCTGACCGCAGCGGTCACCGGCAAGTCCACTTGAGCGTTGATCGCGTCAGCAATGGCGGCGGCGATGTCTCCGGTGGTGTCGGTGGTGGCGATGTTGATCGGGATATGCTCGCCCGAGATGTACAGGTGGATGGTGCCTGCGGCGGTCGGCGCATCGGTGATGCCGATTGTGCCGGTCGCGGCTGCGGCGGCAGCGGGCTCGGCGAGCGGCAGGCCCCACACTTCGTTGGCGAAGTTGTTGGCGAAGAAGGCCTTGAACATCCGCGCCAGCTCGGAGCCCTGACCGAACGCGAGATCGGCCTGCGCCTGGCTGCCGATCGGGCGCGCAATATCCATCGGCGCTTCTGCATCAGCGGTCGCGACACCGACCAGCAGCGCTCGCAGATTGATCGTCGGCAGGCCAGCCATCGACGGATCGACTTCGACCCAGTAGAGCGGCACTTTGATGTTGGCGGGAATGTTGGCAAAGCTGATCGGCATTGATGCCTCCTGTCAAAAGCAAAACGCCGCCCGATCAGGCGGCGTCCTTGGGTTCTGCTTTGGTGGGGGGCTCGACGCGATGCCGCGATTGCTCCCGCTGATCGCGCTGGCGTGCTGCGCCTTCACCTTCGGGCGGCGGCTCCTCGCGCGTCACCGCGCCATCGGCAAGCCTACGCTTGGTGAAGCGATCCTCGGGCCACGTTGTCGCGCCGCTTTCGGGGAAGCCTCCCGCGTGCGGATGCTTCATCAGGCGGCGCACGTCATCATTGGCGGGGACGACCCGAACGCCCGGCGCAACTGCAGCCTGCCGCATCACTTCCATGCGCTGCTTCGAGCGCAGCCCTTTCAACGAGGCCTTGCTCAGGCCCTTGCGTTCTCCGGTCATTGTCGTGGTCCCTTCTTTGCTGGCCTTCTGGAGATGTCGAACAGATACTTGCTCTGGACCGGCAGGCGCTGGTCATACGGCTCGTCGCCGACAACGGTGGTCACATCGATCTCTGCGAGATCGTCCGTGATGATCGGCGGCCATGTGGTGCGGAAGAAGATCGAGACGTCGTATTGCATCTCGGCGAGCGGCGTTTCGTTGTTTAGCGCGGTCGCCCCGTATACGTATCTCACCGCGCCGCGCGTGATCCCCTCGATGATGGTGTTGTCGGGATTGTCGGTCCCGGTGTGCGGGTTCATCGTGTCGATCAGGTTCATGATGTACTGATCGGGCCAGAGCCGCTGCATGATGCGCCACCACGCAGCGTTGATCTGCAGCTCGGCGGCGACCTGATCATTGTTCGCCACCACCGCCGAGAAACCGATGCGCAGCGTGTGGCTGAACCGGATCATGCCCGCGTTGGCATCGCCATCCGGCAGCATGATCTCGTCGATGATGTAGACCCCGAGGTAAGGCAGCAGCTGATGCTGCACGCTCAGCATCTTGGTCTTGCGCATGGTGTAGTTGGCGAAAAATGGATCGCCCGCCAGAGCATCGAAAAATACGTCGCGGATCACCAGCGAGAACGACTGCGCGTCGGTGATGCCCATGGCTCACATGATGGTTTCATATTTGCGGATCGTCAGCATGGTCTGGCCGCCGCCGTCGCTCGATGCATCCACGATCTGGTACTCGCCGCGCGGCACCTTGTTGCAGTCAAACGGGATGACGCAGTGATCGTTCTGCTCGGGCAGCACCGCGAACTCGCTTTCGCGGATGTCGAGAATGGTGCGCTGGTCGGAGATGATCGAGCCGTCGAGTCCCGCAACATCGAGGCTGTAGGTGTTGAGGATACCGCGCCCCTGATAGTCAGGCTGGCCCGGCTGCGAGGCCAGCGGCCTGAACGTGACGGGCACCGCCCAAAAATCGAAGATCGGGCCTTGCAGCAGCACATCGAGATTCACGGCCATGTCATTGCCTCGGATGCGAGTGCGCGCATGCGCTCCCAAAGCCGGGTCAGCAGCTCGGAGCGCAGGATCGGGCGATTGCTCCGCACCACGGGCCCGCGCTTGACGGGGCGATACTGCTTCGGCCCCTGATGCTTGTGATGCTGATCCTTGGAAGGCTGCCGCGAGCGCGGCCAGATGCTGGTGCTCGTGGTCACTTCATTGCTGCCCGTCGAGGTGTCCGTGTTCGGATATTTGCGATGCATGTCATCGCGCTGCCACGCTTCCATTTCCTGCGGCACGGTGATCGGCAGCTCGGAGAGCGGGGCCTGCATCTTCGCGATCTTGGCGCTGAGCACTTCAGTGCCCTCGACCTCGAGGCTAAACATAATACCGCATGTAAGCCGTTAGCAGCCCGCTGACGGTCTCGCCCGCCTGGGCGAGCGCGCCGCTATTGCTCTTCATCGCAGTGTTGGGGTCCATGAACTGCACGCGGCTTTCGCGATGCGTGATCGACTTGATGCCGCTCACAGCCGCCAGCGTCATTTGGTGACGCGCGGCCTGTATCAGGAGCGCCGTCGCCTGCTTCAAGGCCAGCGGCGCTTCCTCGGGCAGATCATAGCCGCCCGTGTACGTCACGGTGACCGGCTCGGACCATATGCCGTCGATCCGCAGCTTGCCCGAGCCATTCTCGACCTCATAAGCCGAAGCACCGACCATGCTGCCGCGCGGGCTCTCGACGCTTTCGATATCGGCATCGGCGACCGGATAGTGGGTGAGGAAGAGCCGGGGACAATCGAAAGGCATGCTATCGCCGCGCCATGTCTCGGCGACCGTCTCTTTCGCAAACACCCGATTGCACATGGTGGCGACCACATCGCTATAGTGGTCGATCCACATCTGCAGCTGGGCATCCTCGCTGGTATCGCTCGGCGAAATGCCGAGGATGACCTTCAGCTCATCAAGCGTCAGCAGCGCATAGCTCTCGGCTGGCTGCAGCACTTTCACCCAGATGTCAGCCATCAGCCGGCCTCGTCATGGAATTGCTCGAAGAGTTCGCGCAGCTGCAGCGGCTCGACCTCGCTGCCATCGGACATGATCGGCGTCGCGGTATAGGCCGCCCGGTCGATCTGCCAGCCGGTGATGATCGCGGCGGGATGGCCGCGCTCACCGCGCTCGCCTTGCGGCCCGCGCTGGCCATCTGGTCCCTGCTTGCCCTGCCTGCCTGCGCTCGCGATCAGCTGCCAGCCTTCGCCTGGACACGGCCCGGGATCGTCAATGCGTGCGATGAAGCTGGAGCCCTGCAGCGCGACGATGTTGAGGAAGGCATAGGCCTCGCCATCGCGATATGTGCCCATGATCTTCGGCATCACGGCATCGCGGCCTCTAGCGGCGATCAGCTGCCAGTCTTCATGCGGCGGCGTCCGCGCGGTGTCGCAATTCGCTTGATAGGTGCTGCCCATGTGGAGGACGATATCGCCCTCGTAATGGACGGCACCTTCCTCAAAGCGCTTCGCTGCGCTCAGCCGCCCCGGTGCGCCCGTCGCGCCGGTCTCGCCATCCTGTCCCGGTAGCCCGCGCTCGCCTTGCTCGCCCTTTCCACCGGGGAGACCTTGATCTCCCGCAGGACCCGGCTCGCCCGGCTCTCCCTTTTTGCCTTGCTCGCCTTTTTCGCCGTGCTCGCCCGCTTCGCCTTTTTCGCCTTGCTTGCCATCTTCGCCTCGCTCTCCAGCTGCGCCCCGCTCACCCTGTAACCCTTGCTCGCCCTGCAGGCCTTGCGGGCCTTGCTCGCCGCGCTCTCCAGCTGCGCCAGGCTCGCCTCGCTCGCCAGCCTCACCACGCTCGCCCTGTAATCCTTTCTCCCCGCGCACACCCTGTGGGCCTTGCGGGCCATGCTCGCCGCGTCCTCCAGCTGCGCCAGTCTCGCCGCGCTCGCCAGCCTCACCACGCTCGCCCTGTAATCCTTGCTCACCGCGCGGGCCTTGCGGGCCATGCTCGCCGGGCTCTCCAGCTGAGCCAGCCTCGCCGCGCTCGCCAGCCTCACCACGCTCGCCCTGTAATCCTTGCTCGCCGCGCACGCCCTGTGGGCCTTGCGGGCCTTGCTCGCCGCGCTCTCCAGCTGCGCCAGCCTCGCCGCGCTCGCCAGCCTCACCACGCTCGCCCTGTAGTCCTTGCTCACCGCGCGGGCCTTGCGGGCCTTGCTCGCCGCGCTCTCCAGCTGCGCCAGCCTCGCCGCGCTCTCCAGCTTCGCCCCGCTCGCCCTGTAGTCCTTGCTCACGGCGCGGGCCCCGCGGGCCGCGCTCGCCGCGCTCGCCCGCTGCGCCAGCCTCGCCACGCTCACCGGGCTCCCCAGCCTCGCCACGCTCGCCAGCGGGCCCCGGATCGCCGTCCTTGCCATCCCGCAGCTCGGCCAGCCGCGCGCTGACCTGCCGCTGCAGGGCTTCGAGCTGATCCCTCGCAAAGCTCATCAGCGCCGATCGCGCCTCGACCACTTCGGCCTGCAGCTTCAGGATCGCCGCCGTCGTCTGCGCCTCGATCAGCTCGCGCTGCCGGGCCCATTGCTTGCGCTCGCTGTCGAGCGCCTCGCCCAGCGCCTCGCGCCATGCGTCAAGCAGTAATTCTTCGGCGGCCAATCCGGTCGGCGCAGGCAAAGAGGTTTCTGACTTCGCGTTGGATCGCATCGCGGTCGCCCTTTTCTGAAGGCGGTGGCTTGTTCGCGTCGGCACCAGCAGCAGCCGCTGGCGGCGCTGACGGAGCGGCTGGCGCGGAGGGGATTCCCTCGGCTGCGCTCAATGGGACGACCTGCTGCTGGACGCGCGGCTCATCTCCGAATTCGACGGAGTCGAGGCCCTCTCTCTGCCGGGCCTCATTGGGCGCGAAGATGCCGCCCTGAACGCCCCGCGCCAGTGCCTCAATGCGGTCCTTCAGAGCCGAACGCAGCAGCGCTTCCGTATCGAACTCGACGTATTCGTCGGGCTGACCCTTCAGGTTGAAGAGAAAGCCGATTGCTTCTTCGATGTGGTTGAGCGCGAAGCCGAGGCCGGTCGAATACCAGCTCGACATCAGCAGCTCGGTCGATGAAAGGTTGTTGCCGCCGAGGCCGAGGACCTGCAGCGGGATGCGAAAGGCGAGCGCGATGTGCTCGTTCGTGAGCTTCAGCATGTCGGCGGTCGCGGCATCCTTGCTGCCTTGCGACCATGGCTGCACCTTCAGGCCTGCGGTGAGGATCGGCGTGCCGCCCTGATGCAGGCCCTTGGCCTGCTCGTTCCAACGATCCCGCAGCGCCTGGACCTGATCCTTGTCGAGCTGCAGATCGGTCGAGAGCACCGCCGAGGGCCGAGCCTCATTGAGATAGAACTTGAGCTGCTGCGCGGCGATGGCGCTGCCCACGCCGATGTCGCCGTAGACCGATACGATAGGCGACTCGCCGATCAGCGGGACAGGATAGCGCTGGCGCACGGTGTGCAGCCTGATGTGCAGCACATCGCGCTGCGGGACGATCAGCGGCTCAGGACCAAGCCGCTTGTCGACGATGTCATTGCCGAGGAGCTGATAGAACACGTCGCCCGTGGACGCGAGCCGAGGATAGCTCAGCCAAGGGTCCATCAGATGCAGCTCATCGATCTCATAGCGGGAATTGCGCAGCGCCAGCGCATAGCAATTTCCCTGCAGGTACAGGCTGCGGCTCGCGTTCAGCATGAAGTCGCTGATGGACTGGTATTCATTCGGATGGCGGAGGATGCGGGCGAGCGCGGAGTTTGTGATCCGATCTCGCCCGTTCTTGCTGTTTAGCCGCCAGTGATCGCCGGGGAGCATCGCGACGGTCTGCGCATAGGCCGAGACGCAAGCCTCTACCATGGCAGATTGCGAGGAGGGCCCGACGACGCTGTAGCCGTTCTGCCACCAGTTGATGCTGTTGCCGACTTCGGCAGGCAGCCAGCCGCCGCTGATCGGTAGCATCCACGGGCCCGCATGCGGCTCGCCCTCTGCTTTCAGCGCAAGCGGAAAGCTTCGACCCGCCTTGATGCGATAGCGCGGCTTGATGGCAGCATCGTCCATTCTACGTCTTGGTGCTGTCAGCGGGCTGCTGGGCTCGCGTCGAATAGCCTTGGCGGTTCCTGTCGGCTTCGACTTGCCGCGAGCGCGTCACGCCACCTTCGACGGGCGGCGGGTCGGGCGGGGGCGGCTGCTCCGGTGAGCCGTCCGGCTCCAGATCAACCTTCACCCCCGATGCAGCGAGGTCATTCTCCTGCTGCGTCGGCGTCGGCTTCACGTTGGCAGAGGCCTCGCGCGCTGCGGCCTGCTGCTTCTCGCGGTGCGCCTTCTCGTCGGCGAGCCGCTTGCGCGTTGCTTCTTCGTGCTGCTTGGTATCGTGGCGGTGCTCTTGATGGTCAACCATTCTGCTTCTCCTGTTTTTCCTGCGCCAATTACCAAGTCACGCCAGCAACGTAGGCGACGACGCCAGTGCGGCGGATCGTCCAGTTGATCGGTAGGATGAGGCGCAGCGCGAGGCTGTCGGTCTGCCACAGCGACTTCACCGGAGCAGCGACAACGGGCGGCGTGCCTGCCGTGCCGATGTCGAGAGGCGTGGTGTCCTCAAAATGCAGCGTGGCCTGGTCGCTCATCTCGAACCGCGGTGCATCGCCGCCCGCCGTCACGAAGTCAGCGGCATCGAGCGCGATCACGGTGCCGAGCGGCACGGTGCCCGAGTCGATGATCGGCCAGCCGCCGAGCTGGCCTGCAGCAACTTCCTCGCGGAACGGGAAGATGCCCATGCCGGGAGCCGCGACGAGGCCGATGCTGTTGACCTGCTGCGGGTTCATCAGCCAGACCGGCGTGCGGACGTTGCCGCGCGTGCCGGTGAGCAGCGCGCCGCTGATCTGCTTGATATCGCCGACCAGCGCATTGAAGCCGCCGCCTGCTGTGGGCGTCAGACCGACCACCCCGTTGAGGATGCCGGGAGGGCGAACCACAGTTGCCGGATTGCTGTCGAGTAGCACGGTATCGAGCGAGATCGCGGTATCCTCTTGGATCGCCGTGCGCAGCAGGCCCTCAATGGCGGGCACGCTGTGCTCGTTGATCTCTCGGGTCCAAGTGGTGATCACGGCCATCTTTTTTGGCGTGAGGGTCTGCGACGTGAATGCGCCCTGACGAACGGGGATCGGCAGGCCTTCACCGACGAAGGAGCCCGCAATGGTCGGCGTCAGTGAGCGCGTCGGGATCACGATCTTGCCGCTGGTGCCGAAGGACAGGCTGAGCCCGTAGCCGGAAAGCCGGGGATAGACCGACTTCGGCATCAGGGTTTCCATGAACGCGACATAGATTTGCTGGACCAGCTCCTGAGCCCAGCCGACCACGTTGGTCGCAGCTGGCGCAGTCGCCGCCTTGCTCATCCAATCGAACATGGCGGGGAGGGTTTCATCGTCGCCATAGACTTCGCGGATCACGACATCGAGCGGCTTCTTGGTCTGATGCTGGAGCAGCTGCACCACGCCCATGCGAACGAGCAGCTCCTGCGGCTCGATCTTCTTCTTCGGCAGCGCGAACGGGCGAACCGGCTCGGCGTGAGGCCTGACCAGCTGACCGTTGTTTGTGCGAGCAATTACGACGGCGCGGGAGCCTGCGTCGTCGGACGTTGCGCCGAGATGCCTCTCGGTGTCGCGCAGCGCCGCAAGCGTGCGCTCTTCACGCGCGATGTTCTGGTTGATCTCGTCGGCGATCTTGATCGCTTCGTCGCTGACGTCCGTTTCGTCGGTCGTTTCCCAATGTGCGGCGAGCTGGTCGCGGAATGCGACGAGCCGCTGCTCGGCAGCAGTGATCCTCTGAGCAAACGACATAGTCGTGCCCTTTCGAACTAGCGATGATGTGGAGGCTTGCCCGCCAGTGAGCCCACGCCGTTGGATGCCGCCCTTGGTGCCTTTCCCGGCAAAGACGAGATCGATGGTCGCAGGTGAGATGTTCAGAGACTTGGCCACTGCCAGCGCGTTCGGATTTGCTGGCACCGACACCACGCTGGTTTCCACCAGCTCGGCTTTGGTGAAGAACACGCCCCAGTCAGTTTCCTCGCGCGGCTTGGTCTCGATGGGCCGGAAGCCCACGCTGACGGCACGCAGGATGTCAGCCTCGACCAGACGCCTGATTTCGTCGATGCGCTCCGAAGTCCCCAGCGGGGCCAGCTCAAGAACACCGCGCAGCTGCTTGTCTACGACGCGGACAGTTTTCCACGTGCCAATCGGGAAGCTGCTTTGGTGACCGAACAGCGCGATTGGATTTTTCTTGAAGTTGGAGAGCTGCCAGCCATCGGACATGATGATGTCGTCCATGCGATCCGGCGTCTCATCCGACAGCACGAACTCGAAGCCGTTGACCTTTGCCGCATGGGTCTTGTGCCTGACACCTTCAGCAGCGCGGTTGTCCCAGATGATCTGGCAGACGTCCTCGTCGCCGATCTCATCGGTGCAACGGTCCATGAAGTCGGAATAGCTCTCGTCATCCTCCGGCTCGATGTCTTGGCGCTGTGCAGATTGCTTGGTGCGTGGGCGCATGACAGCTCCTCCCGCAGGGCGCAGATTGGGTGCGTTTGATGGTCCATTGCTTCAGAGCTCTAGGCGGCGCTCGATCTCGTCCAGGCGCTGCTCGATCTTGTCGAGCCGCCGCGATAGCTCCCGCGCGCCGGTCTCGGTGAAATGCACTTCGCTCCAATGGCCAAAGCCGTCGCTGGCATAGAGGCCGATGGACGGCACGGTGATCCTGCGGCGGACGCAGCAGAGCAGCTGCAGCCCGGGCGAGTGCTCCAGCGTGATGCCGGCCTCGAAGAGAACGCGCTTCAGGACGGGCGGCGCTTTGCCGAAGGAGAAGATGCTGCCCTTGCCTGTGATGTGGACGACATTCGAGTCGACACTCTCATCAACGGGAGCAAGCTCGACGGTTTCCGCGCAAGCCAGCGTGACAGCTGGTGCCTCGCCATGCGCGCAACGCCACTGCAGAATCGGCAATGCCTCATCTCCCGGCTTCCCGCGTCGGCTCGTTATGGCCTGCGGCGGCAACAGCCGCGCCCTCGGCTTCGACCGCTATCGCAAATTTGCAATCGACCTGTTGCGCGACGGGATGGTTGCGCGTGCCCGATCTGAGTTTGATGAAGTTGATCGATTTGGTCCAAGCCTCGGCAACGACGATGCCGGTTGAGCCCTTGGCGACGACGGTGATTTCCTCGCCGTTGGCGGCGAACAGATCATTGTAGAAGTTGCCGTCCGAGGAGACCTGAAAAGTCAGATTGGCGGGGGTGAACTCCTGCGGCACGGTGATGCGCACGATGGTGCCCGAGGAGCAGTCCGCGCCATCTGAAAGCGATTCGCCGGCGGCAATGGTCGGCCCGTCTACAATGATCAGCGGCATGATGCTCTCCCTTCAGCGATGGCGATTTGCAGGATGCTTCGGATCGGTCGGCCAGCCGTCGTCGTCGACCAGCGTGGTGTAACCGCGCGCTTCGTCGCTCTGCTTCTTCGAGTTGTGGCAGCTGGCGCAGAGGCTCTGCAGCTCGCCGAGGCAGAACAGATTCCAGTCGCCGCGGTGCGGCTCGACATGATCGGCATGGCTGGCGGGCGTCACCGCGCCGTCGCTCGCGCAGTATTTGCAGAGCGGATGCGCGAGTAGCTGCTGCCGCCTGCGGCGCTGCCAGAAGGCGGTGTCGTAAAAATGAGCCCATGCCTCACGCATGAATCAGCACCACGATCAGGATTGCCAGAAGCAGCGAGGCCAGCGCGAAGCTCACAATCCACGGCCGGTTGCTGCCGCCATTGAAGAGGCTCATCCGATCAGCGCTTCGATATCGATGGGCTTGTTCTTGTTGCGATCCCGCGAGCGCAGCCCGAGCAGCATGCCGAGCGCCTGCGCGCCATCGATGCGGAAGCGCGCCTTGTCCTTGTCCAGCTTGCGATTGCCAGCAGGGTCCATCGTCGCGACCGCGTTTGCCATATTCCAGTTCATCACCGGATTGTTCGGATGCACCAGCTGGCGATCCATCACGGCCAGCTCCAGCGCATCGATAGCGGGCCCCATATCCTTGAAGCCTTGGCCCCAAGGCACCAGCCGCAGGCCATCGCCGCCTTTTTCGTTGTCCTCATAAGCCTGCAGGCCGATGCGGTCGAACTCGCGCAGGATGTCGTTGATGCGCCAGCGGTCATAGGCCATGCCCTTGACCTTGAAGCGCTGCGTCAGCTCGGCGATGAAGAGGGCGATCACTTCCGGGTTGATGCTCTTGCCTGGACTGATCTTGAGATGACCGGCATCGGCCCACTCGCTGTAGCGATGCGATCCCGATCCAAAGTCGCGGCTCGAATGCTCGATCAGATGCTCGCGCGGCTTCCAGAAGAACGGCAGCACGCGGCAGGGATCGGCGACTGTGCCGACCAACAGCGCGGTGAGATCGGCCACGCTGGAGAGATCGAGCGCGAGATAGACCTCCTCGTCATCCTGCAGCTCGATGCCGCCCGCGCAGGCCATCCACTCGGCGCGGCTGATCAGCGAGGCGTGCGGCGAGACGCGCTGATTGAGGAACAGGTTGCGGACCTTCGGCTCCTCGGCGGGCATGCGGATCGCCTTGCGGATCGCGGTGGCGAGGTCCTCATGATCGCGGAATTTGCCGAGCGCCGGGTTTGCCTTCTTCCATTGCGCCTCGTCGCCCAGCTCGCAATCCTCATCGGCGGCGTAAAGATTGCAGACGATAGCCGGATCGATGCCGCTGATCCCGTCATCGATCAGCTTGCTCATGATGTGCTCGGGATCGTTGCTCTGCGTCGAGATCACGATAAAGAGCGGCTCGTCGCGAGCGCCAAAGCTGGTATCGAGCACGTCATAGAGATCGCGGTTTTTCGCCTGCGCCAGCTCGTCATAGATCACGAGGCTCGGCAGATAGCCGTGCTTGGTGCCTGCCTCGGCGCTGATCGCGCGATAGACCGAGCCGGTGCGCCGCGCCACCATGGTCTTGGTCGATGGCACCAGATCGATCTCGCTCGCCAGCTCGGGCTCCAGCTCGACCATCTGGCGGGCGAATTTGTAGACGATGGCGGCCTGATCGCGATCATTCGCCGCCGAGTATATCTCGCCATGCACGACGGCCTCGGGGCCGACCAGATGCGCGAGCACGATGGCGGCGATCAAGGCGGTCTTGCCGTTCTTCCGCGCCATCGAGAGGATCGCGCGGCGCACTGCGCGGCGCAGCCCGAGATGCGGCTCATAGATTGCGCGGATGAAGAGCTTCTGGAACGGCTCCAGCTTGAACGGCTTGCCCATGCCGTGCCCGCTGGGCACGGTCAGGCGTTCGATGAATTTGATGACCGCCAGGGCGCGGCGTCTGCCGTCAGGCGTCCGCTTAACCTGCGAGGAGTCCGGCAAACTTGCTCTGCGAATTGTCGCCGTGGATGCCCGCGCTGATGCGGCTGCGCGCGGCAGGCGTCAGGCCGAACTCCGCTGCGAAGCGGACGACATCGCCAGCGTGCTTGCGCACGATCGAGACCAGCGGATTCTGCACGGCCTCGCCGAACTTCGATTTGACGATCATGGAATGCATCACCGGATCGCCAGCCTGCATCCGCCCGAGCGCCTCGGCGGCCATGCGCCACTGCCCATAGCTGTAGCAATAGGCGGCGAGCGCGGGCACATCGACCTTGGTGAGCAGGCCGAGGCGATGCAGCTCGGTGCCGGTGCTCCACCATTCATCGGCGGCATACCCGGTGATGAAGGGCGGCGGCTCGGGGACATCAGGAAGCTGCTCGGGCTGCGGCTCGTCTGGCAGCCGGCGCTGGCCTGGATTCCCGCGAAGCAATTTCAGATGCGTCGGCAACGGACGCTTTCCGGGTTTCATCGTCAGTCCTCTCTTCGGTCGCCGGAGCGTGGGGATCGGTGCTGCTCCGTCGCTGTACTGGGTGGTACCCAGCCATCGCCTGCTTCCCACGCACGCCGCGATACATGGCCGCGCCCTTCGACTGGATCGCGCTGAAGGGCAGCTCTTCGCCGACAAGCCGAGAGCGCGCGGCAGGGTTCAGAAAGTAGATGTAGCGCAGCGTGTAGCCTTCGAGCGTCTTGCCGGTGCCGCGCCATCTGCCGCCCGTTGCCGCGAAATGCTTCAGCCGGTCCTTGCCCGTGATCTGGCTCATCTTGTGGACGACGCTGCCGTCCTCGGCGATGTGCAGGTCCTTGTTGACCTTGATCGCGGTCAGGATAAAGCCCGCCGCGCGATAGATCGTGCCGTCGCCGCATTGGCAGGCATCGGCGAAGCTCACGATCCACTCGATATGCGGGTAGTGCTTGCGGATCATGCGCAGCGCGATGCCGAGCGCGCGGCTCTCCGAATTGCGCGGCAGGATGTCGGTGAAGGCCAGCCGGTTCAATTCGAGGAAACCGTTCCATCCGGTCTCGCGCACCAGCCCGACGATGTTCGACTTCTGCAGGCTCGGGCCGAATTGCATTGCGCCTTCGAGCTGGCCGCGCAGAAAGACGCCGAGCGATAGCGTCGAATTGCGGACCACCTTGCCGCTGTAATGCACGCGCTTGATCAGCGCATCTGCATCGCGCTTGGCGATGGGGCGGACCTCGATCTCTTTCGCGCTGGTCAATGGAGAGCGCCCAGGTAGCAGCGGCAAATTTCTGCGAGCGCATTGCCGTTCTGGTTTTTGTTCTCTGCATCCTCCGCAGGCGGCCCGAGCGCCGCCGATGCGCGCTCAATCGCCGTCGATACAGTGTCGGCCTGCGCCGAATGCAGGATGAAGGTCATCTGCTGAAAGGGCGAGCGCTCGCCATCCGCAAGCACCGGCATGCCGCCGAGGCCTTCGACGCCGATGCCGAACTCGCGCAGCTCGGTCTCGCTGAAGCCGGTCAGATCGGCCATGCCCAACTGCGCCAGATCGCCCAGCTCGACGCGCAGCAGCGCCTCATCCCAGCTCGCGTTCATGGTGAGCTTGTTATCGGCGATCAGATAGGCCCGCTTCTGCGCGTCCGACCAGCCGCGAGCTACCATCGTCGGCGCCTGATCGAAGCCTAACAGCGCCGCAGCCAGCAACCTCCCGTGCCCAGCTATGACAGACCCTTCCTCGTCTATCAGGACCGGCATGGTCCAGCCGAACTCGGCCATCGAGGCCGCGATCTCCTCGATCTGCTCGTCGGAATGCTGGCGAGCGTTGCGTGCGCTCGGGATCAGCTCCGCAAGGGGGCGGCGCTCGACGGCATCGGCAGGCCAGTATTTGGCGATTTCGGACTCCGCGAATGAGCTGTTTTCGTTGGGGAAAACAGGCCTTTTGTGCGCGAGCGCCATTTCGGCTCCTGTGGTCAAGCCCCTGAAAATGCAGCGCTTTTGGCGTTGAGAAGGAAGTTCTACGCGGTATCTTGATGCGGAAAATAGGGCCGTTCTGATGTACAAGTTAGTGGAGCGGGTCCCGGCTAGCTGTTCGGGCCGAAGCGGGCAATTCGGGTGAAGCTTTTGAAATTGCTGGATTTTAACGGTCGAGAACTTTCGTCTCTAACCATTTTTCCAATTTGCAGCCGCTAATTTTGGAGCGCCGCCAGCGCTCGGATGCTTCGCGCCAACAGTTCGCAGGTAGCCCCCCGCCCCGTAGAAGGATATTCCTCCATGTCATCAGTGGGTTAGGGGGCCTCGGAGGCCCGACCCATGCGTCTGCTTGGTCAATTTCGGACTATCGCAAGGTCAGAACCGGCTCAAAACGGCCCCATGTGAGCTCCTTTTGTACCAAGTTCATCCGCAAGAGAAGGAAATGCCACCCTAATTCGGTGGCGTTTCCAATGGCTTGACGGCGAGTGTTCCGCTTTGGCCCTCATCAGCAGCCCGTGCAGATCGATGGTGGCGGCGGTGGATAGGGCGGCAGCGGTGGGTGCTGTCCGTATTTGACCCCGAGGTGTCCTAAGTTGAATTCGCGACTGTCCTATTTTGCTTTTGGGAACGGCAACCTGACCGACGGTGTTTATTCGCGGGGCGGACATGGAGACATCCCATGTTGACGCTGCTGGTACTGGCCGGGACCGTGTTGATGATGATCGTCATCACTCTCGTTCTCTTTAAAGCCGCTGGGCTGAAGCGAGTTGAAGATTTGATCCCGACGCCTAAGAAGACCGATAAATGGGACCGTCTTCACGAGGAGTAAGGCCGCTCGCGGACAAAGTTCACTGTCTTAATTCCCCTCCGCGAGTGTCGGAATCGAAAGGGGCCACCTCGCGGTAGCCCCTTGCCGGTTGAAATCTTGTTCGGGATGAAATGCCAGCCCCGGCCTGCGTAATTCAACTGAGAGCGGCGCGAATGTGGAGTCCGGGCAACTCCGGTGTTCCCGTACCGGAACTTGGGTATCCTAATTTCCCGAAATGGTGTCCTACTTAGGACAGTACCCAGCGGTGCGACTTGGCTGTCGCCTATGGCCTTCCCAGCCGGGGCGGCCCGCCGTCGAGCACGCCGACGAAGTTGAGCAGCAGCAAGATGATGATCAGCACGCCGATCACCAGAATCGCGACCTTGGCCACGCGGCGGAAAGGCTCCTGCAGCGGCACGACATCGACCAGATAGCTCAGCAGCCAGAGGATCAGGCCGACGACGATGATGCAGACAACCAGATAGATCAAACCTGCGATCATGACCGGCTCCTCTCGATGCAGCTTTGCAAGATGGTTTCGCGTCGCTCCATTGCATTGCTGACTTGGTGCAGCGTGTAGGCAAAGCCTGCGAGCACGATGACGTTGATCACCAGCAGAGCGAGGACGAAGGGCGTGCCCTTGAGCTGCTCGACCACCTGCCGCGCAAGCTCTCCACTGGTCATTGCTGGCCTACGTGACCGGAACGCCGTTGATGATGATCGCGATCTCGCCGGTCACTTCGACATCAAGCCGAAGCGTTGGCGGTGCCTTGTCGGGTGGCGGCTCGGTCTGTCCAGGCGGCGGCTCGACAACCTCTTGCGATCCGCCGAGCACGCTGGCGATGGCGTCACAGATCGAGCTGAACTGCGCCTGATAGGTGGCAGCGTCGGCTTCGCTATCGACAAAGCAGGTCTCGATCAGGATCGAGGGCATCTCGGTGTTGTTGAGGAAGAACAGATCGGTGCGTTTCTTCGCGCCTCGGTCGATTAGATCGCCAGCCTCGGCGATAGCGCTCGACATTTCGCCCGCAAGCGCGCTCTGCGTCACGAACAGCACCTCGGTGCCCATCGGCTTGTCGGTCTCGACATAGGCGTTGAAGTGCACCGAGACATCGAGATCGCGCTGCTTGGAATTGTGAAAGTCCACGATGCGATTCAGGTTCTCGCTTTGGCTCTGGCTGACATCGTCGTGGTAGGTGGTGACCTCGGCATCGCGCTGGCGCAACTCATCGGCCACTTGCTCGACCGCGCGGCCGGCCTCATCGACTTCATCAAGCACGCCAGAGGCACCGCGGACGTATTTGCCATGGCCTGACGAGATCACGACGCGGTCGTAGCTCATCGCTCGGGCTCCACGAAAAAACCGGCCTCGATGGGGGCGAGGGCCGGTTGAAGACTTTCCATTGCGGTGTAGTGGGGTGCTGAACAGTCACAACTGTGGCCGCGCCAGCGCGCGTGAAGAGATCACCCCGGAACCGAGAAATCAATTCCCGGCAACGGGGGGAAGATCCGTTCTGAGCCGATCTGGACCTCGCTGGTCAATATCTGTCGAAATAAATTTTTGCGAAGGCGGGCTCGGGCCTCGCTGTAGCTCATCCCGCGACCGAGCTGCTTGGCTTCGAGCCGCCACGCGCGAAAGCTGCGGTTGAACTCGTGCAGTTCGCCGGCAGCCTGCGCCTGGGCGATCCTTTCCTCGATGAAAGCGACCGCGCTGCGCGTGCGCATCAGCACCGTCTGGTGGTCCGTGAGCGGGATGCCCATGTGCGCGGCGGTGTTCTCGATCTGGCGCTGCGCGGTCTTGGCGTCGGCCAGCAGCACGCGCCGCTCGGGATGCCGCAACAGTCTGGCGTTGACCTCGGTGGCAATCAGGCGGGCCTCGCTGCGATCCCTGGCCCAGTATGCGCAGCTGATGCGCAGCCCGCGCCATTGTCGCCGCAGCGTGAGCAGGCTGTGCAGCAGATCGCGCGAGAAGCCGACGACGCTTTCGTCGCTTGGCAGCGCGCCGACATAGACCGCGACGATGCCATAGATTGCGAGATATTCACGCTCTGCACCCCTTGGCAATTTGAGCGCCATGGCTGTTCCGCTCCAACTCGCGCACGACCAAGACTATTTCAGTCCTTGCCTTGGCGATAGGGCGCGGACCTGGCCCCAAGTGACGCAGAGCAGTGCGCTGATGTCCGAGAAGGTCCACCAGCGGCGGTCGAAGGATCATAGCAGGTGAGTCCGCTTCACTAGTGACAGCGGACCACGGCGAGCCTCTGGGCGACTTCGCCTGGGCCAACAGCGGTCATGGCACGCTTGGCTTTAGAGTGCAATTAATGGTATGCTTCAAAGATTAAGGTCAACTAGGCGTCGTGTTGAGCCGCTGAATTTTCCTTAGGTTCGACGAGCGCTTGTCTCCCCTTTGAACCAAAGTGCGGAGTTCGCCATGAAATCGACCCGACGATCATTCGTAAACGGCGCGGCTGCGGCCAGCTTGGCATTCACAATCCTCAACGGAATGCCCCTGCCTGCAAACGCACAAGCAGTCACTCCTGAGGAAGCGCAGCAAATCGCTGAGGACGCCTATATCTACGGCTATTCGCTCATCACGACCGAAGTCACCCGGGTTCAGATGAGCAATGTGCCAAAGGTTGAAGGGCTTACGGCGCCGACCGGACAGTTCATCAACATTCCGCGGTATCCGCCGGCGGATTATCGTGGCGTTTCGGCGCCAAATGCGGACACACTTTATTCTCTGGGTTGGCTCGACCTCACTGAACCGCAGGTGTTCAGTCACCCAGATATGGGCAATCGTTTCTATTTGTTCGAGGTGACCGACCTTTGGATGTCGGACTCCGAGTCATCGCCGAGCAGACGCACGGCTGACGGCAAGGCCGCCAACTACCTGTTCACCGGCCCTGGCTGGAAGGGCGAGGTACCGGCAGGCATGAAGCAGTTCCCCATGGCGACGCGCTACATGGTCATTCTGGGCCGAACTTATGCCGATGGCACCGAACAGGATTACAAGGCAGTTAACGAGTTGCAGGCACAGTACAAGATCACGCCGCTTTCCTCATGGGGCAAGTCGTATACACCTGTCGCGCCGCCGGTGAATCCGAATCCCGGCTTCAGCATGACCGATAAGCCGCAACCGGTCATCATAGCTATGGGAACGGAGGGATATTTCAATCTCTTGGCGAAGCTAATGGGTGGGGATGCACCGCCAGCAGCGGGAGATGGCCCCATCCTCGCGAGCATGGCGAAGATCGGTATCGTACCCGGCAAGCCGTTTGAGATGAGCAAACTCGATCCCGCTGTGCAGGCTGCATTGAAGGACATTCCGCAATCAGCCCTGAAGAAGATTGAAGACAACAAGGCAGCCTTGGGCGGGATCATCGACGGCTGGGTGGTGACAAAGGGACTAGGTACCTACGGCCCCGACAGCTACATGATGCGCGCTGTGGTGGCGGCATTCGGTTGGCCCGCCAACCAGCAGCGGGATGCGGTCTATCCCTACACGGAGACCGATTCGACGGGACAGAAGCTGACGGGCGCAAACAAGTACACCTTGACCTTCGCCAAGGACGCGACGCCGCCGGTCAACGGCTTCTGGTCGATCACCATGTACATGATCGACCAGGGCTGGTGGTTCGTTCCCAACCCGCTGAACAAATTTACCGTCAGCCTGCGCGACAATCCAAAGTTCAGTGCCGATGGTTCGCTGACGCTTTACCTCCAGGATGAATCGCCGGGTAAGGACAAGGAGGCGAACTGGCTTCCGGCTCCGAAGGGCGAGTTCATTCCGATGCTGAGGATGTACTGGCCGAAGGATGAGTCGCCTTCGATCCTGAACGGCTCGTGGAAGCCCCCGGCGGTGCAAAAAGCGAGCTAAACTTGTACCGCGCCGGCGCAAACGCACCGGTGCGGTATTTCCCAACTGCGCAGTTAAATCGGAGACAAGTTCAACGTCCGAGTTGGGTCATTCTCGTCGTTTTGACAGCGTAACCGGCGCTTCCGGTCGCCTCCGGAGAAGCGGACGATCACCAAACCGATGGGCAGGTCTCAAACGGGCCATAACCGGACCTTTGCTTGTTTACTCAATTACTTTGTCGGCGCTCGCGAGAAGTGCTGGAGGTACGGAAAGGCCCAGCTGCTTGGCAGTCTTGAGGTTGATGGACAACTCAAATTTGGTCACTTGGTAGATCGGGATATCGCCGGGCTTTGCTCCTCGGAGAATTGCGTCGATATTGTTGGCGACGCGCTTATACAGTTCGATCAGGTCGAAAGAATATGCCATTAAGCCCCCGGCCTCGACGGCTTCAGTAAATCCGGAAATCGACGGGAGGTTCGCGTCGCCGAGCAACTTGACGATCATGGTGCGGTTTTGAAAGGTCTCAGGTGAATCGACGACCATGACCGCATTTGCACCGTCCCGGGAGATGCTCTCGACCGCCGCCCGCCAGTCCGTTTCTTTGGAACCAATTTCCAGTAAAGACACTGCAATAGGCAGACCCGCTGCCTCGGCCGCCGCCGCGATTGGAGAACCCGTGAAAGGACCGCTGTTTTGAATGCGAAGCGCGAGACAGCCAAGTTTCGATAACGCCGGAAACATCTCGCGCAACAGCGCAATCCGTTTTCCATGAATGGACGGGCCGGGGTCAACGCTGGCTCCCGTGAAATTGCTGCCGGGATGAGCCAGACTTTCGGCGATCCCTGCTTTAACGGGGTCGGCAGTGACTACTACGATCGGAATCCGCGATGTCAGTTTTTTGAAGATAACTACGCCAGGGCCAGTGGCGAGGATGACATCCGGGTTGCTCCGAACGATTTCCGCCGCCAGGGCTTCGAAGCCCGATGTATTTTGCTCTCGGCCGTAACTGTCGACCGAGAGGTTCTGTCCCTCGATCTGCCCCAACCGTCGAAGCTCGGCGAAGAAGGCTCGAGAATATCTGTTTCCGCTGCGCTCATGCCAGTCCGCACCCAGCTCCGATGGGACGGAGATAGCAAGACGTTTCTTATTGATGTTCTGCTGTGCCGCCGCAGCGAGCGGCCATGCCACCGCACTACACACGACACCGAGAAAAGCCCGCCGCCTCATGTCCAGTCCCTAGCTTAGATCAAGGCATCTTACTGGCTAAAACAGGCACTTTGGAGACTAAAGGTGGTTTGGCGATGTCTGTGTGGGGTCAACAACGGCCCTGACAGCGTTGAAACGGGACTTCCGAAGTGTCCCAGAGAGCAGACATTCGCGGTGCTCGTTGGTATGTCTCAAACGGGCCAAGAGCCGACTCGCCAGTCGCTCCGCCGTAAACTGCTGAGCCCTCACATGCCAGGCTCGATAGGCTTGTCGACTGCGCCCCCGCCTTCAGCCCAATCCTTGAAGGCGCCGAGATTGTAGACCTGATCATAGCCCATTTCTTTGAGCACATTGCCGCTCAAGGCCGAGCGCCCGCCAGAGGCACAATAAAGGATAACGGTTTTGTCCTTGGCGAAGTTCTTATCATGGTAGGGCGACTCGGGATCGGCGCGGAATTCCAGCATGCCGCGCGAAACGTGTAGGGCGCCGGCGACCTTGCCGCTTTTTTCCACTTCCGGAGCGTCGCGTACGTCGACCACCAGCGTATTGCCCTTGGCGATCATCTCGCTTGCCTGCGCCGGCGTTATCCGCGCACAGTGGCGTTGGCAGCTTCCATCATCAGCTTGACGGTTAATGCCATGGCGTCCTCCTCTCTAGAATTCACGACCCTCAGACTGCGGACATACCCCGAGCCTCAGGGTACGCCAAGATATCACACCTCACGTTGGTGCGGCAGAGGCATCGAAGAAGCGGCGAGGACCGGACAATGACCACTTCGGGTCAAAAATGCGAAGAACTCAACGTGAGCAAATCTGGTCCGCCATGCCTCGGTGAGCGGACCTCGTGGAGGGTGCCGCCACTTCGCCGATGGGCACAAAGGCAGACAATCCACCGAAACTTGTGTGGTAACGCGTCGATCCGTCGACGATCCGCTCGGCCCCTCGAGATCCGCCGAAGCCAGAGCTATTTTCAGCGTGTTCGCCCGCGGCTTCAGAGCTGCAATCTGATGAGGAGAAGCCGGCATACCAGCTAACATTAGCGTTGGCGCAACCGTATTCTCCGCCACTTGGGTCGCGCCCAGCACTGCTAATTGATGCCGAGTGATCGGAAAGCCCGTAAGTTCAAAGAAGATGCAATGCGCGCGAAGGCCGCTTCCGCGCCGAGAAAAGCCGACTTGGAGTGATCACATCAGGTTCATCCGCCTGGAGCTTCACTGGGCCATGCGCAGTCTGTCGAGGTCCTGGTCAACCGATAGAGCCATGGGCGTATTGTACGGCGTCATCCGATACGTCTGCAAAGATGGTGCGGCCGCAACCAGAGCGGGCCACGCCGCCTGCGCCTCGACGGCGTGGCCGGTACGGACCAGTGACGACAGCCAAATCGCCTTGCAGACGCCAAGCGCTGGCGTTCGATCCATGCATTCGCGCGCGAATCGCAGCGCATTTTCGTAATCCTGCACGGAATAGCGCAGCCTTGCCGCTACGATGGCGTAATTCGGTGGGCGTAGCGGGCTCCAGGAGATCGCCTTCTCGAAGGCTTCAATCGCTACTTGGGTTCGACCGGCATGGTGCTGAGCGACGGCGAGGGCGACCCAATTGTCCGGATCGCCAGGGCCGAGTTCAGTCGCCCGCTCGGCCGCAGTCACTGCTGCCTCAGGGTTCTGGCTCGAGTCGATTGCGATGGACAGCATTCGCCACGAGCTGGCAAGCAGCGGGTCTAGCGCAGTCGCGTGCTCGATGTCGGCGATCGCCTGCGGCAAGTCCTGACGACCGAGCCCAGGATCGTGATGGCCAAAGATCAACAGTGTCTTCGCCTGTCCGAGATGCGCCCATGCCGGGGCGTAGTTTGGATCAAGGCGGACCGCCTGTTCCAGTTCTTGCCGCGCATCGCGAAGGCCCTCAGGACTCGGCGCGATAGTCAACGCGATCGCGCGCAGCACGCGCGAGTGCGCATCAAGCGAGGCTGGCGCACGGTTTCGTAACACGGCCCGGTCCGACTCGCGCACGGTTGCACCAAGTGACGCGCTGATCCGTGAGATCAACGCCTCAGTAACCTCGGGGAGGTCTTGCGCGGTGGGTTCGAACCGGCCGCTCCAGACGATGCGACTGTTGCTGGAATCGATCAGTTGCATGTGGAGCTGCAGCCGGTCGCCGCGCCTCTCCGCGCTGCCGTCCACAAGGTAGCGAGCGTGGGTCATCGCAGCGATCTGCGACGGCGATAGGTTCTTACCGCGAAGTTCAGCTGTGGCGAGGGGTGAGACGATGTGCAGGTCGGGGTTGCGCGCAAGTTCGCTGGCAATCATGTAGGCTAATCCGTTGCCGTCCGGACTGCTTTCGCGAGAGGCGTTGAGCACGCGCAAGGGCAGAACTGCAACATCGACCACCATCCTGTCGTGTGCCTCGCGGCGCCCGGGGGCGGCGCCGGGGAATGAAAATTGCCAGACCAGCACGATCGCGACTGCGATCATCGCAAGGGCGGCGGCCACGCGATAGAAGCTTTGCACATCGCGTGGTGCCGTATCCGCCGCGTCGACGATCAGAAGGTAACCACGTCGTGGCATCGTTCGCACGACTTGCTGCCGGGTGTCACCGAGTGCGCGCCGGATCTCGACGACGCATTGCACAAGCGAGTCGTCGGTCACCGAAACGCCCGGCCAGACTCGCGCACTTAGATCGCGCTTTGTAACCAGCTCTCCGTGCCGGCGCCCCAATTCGAGCAGGACTGCCAGAGCCTGAGGCCGCAGCTCAACGGCTTGGCCGTACAGGTCAAACAACTGCGCCTGATCCAAATCAAGCGTATATCCGTTCAGCCGCAGGCAGGCCATGAGCATGCCTCCCACCATTCATCTTAGCTTAGCGGACCGGTGAGTGCGCCTCAAGGCAGGGGGCATAGCCTGATTTCGTCTTTTATCGTCCCTTTTCGTCCTGTCTCACCACAGACCTGCGCTACGTTGACAATTGGAGAGCCGCTGCCTTGAACCAGCGGTACCCCAAGAACAAAGGAGCTGCAACGCAACTAAGAGGCGCGGAGTGTCTCCGGAGCGCAACCGCAGTGGTAAATCTCTTTTGTTTTTAAGGAGACTGCAAATGAGGAAGATATTTTCGATGGCCGCCATCACGGCGGCGACGCTTATCGTGCTGCCGGTCTGGCACTCCGTGGCGCACGCGCACGATCATAGTCGCCCCGAACTCAATAGCTGGTTCGAGAGCCTCAAAAGTGGCAAGGGGCCATGCTGTTCCGATGCCGACGGCAAGGCGCTATCCGACACCGACTGGGAGGTGACGGGCGGCCACTACCGCGTGCACATCGAGAGCCAATGGTGGGACGTGCCAAACGAGGCCCTGATCAAGGAGCCGAACCGCGCCGGTCGCACGATGGTCTGGCCCGTCTACTATCGGGTGCTCGACAACCAGCTGCGGATCGACATTCGCTGTTTCATGCCCGGGGTTATGATGTGACCGGTTCGCGTTTTCGAACGAAAGCCTGTTCCATGGGCCATAGGCGATCCCCAGTGTTCCGTAATCTGTTCACCGTCGCACTGATGGTATGGACCGGCCCCGTGCTCGCGCACGATCACAATCGGGCCGATCTGTCGAAGTGGTTTGAGAAGCTTCATGACCGAAAGGGGGATCTGTGCTGCGATGGTAGCGAATCGATGCATTTGTCCGAGGTAGATTGGGAGATTAACGGCAACCGTTACCGCGTCCGCGTGCCGACAACATCTGGGGGCTTCCAGCGCGCGATGGCCGGCGCCCCCAACGTGGAAACCGAGTGGGTTCACGTGCCCGACGACGCCGTCATCGCCGAGCCGAACAGGGCTAACGTGACGCTGGTCTGGCCGCTCTACGGCCCGATGGGCGTGAGCGTTCGCTGCTTCGTGCCGGGAACGATGACGTGAAGCGCGCGGTTTGTTTTGCGATCCTGCGCTCCTAATTGGCGTTAGGCGGGGGTCCGCAATGGGTAGCAATCGCGTCGGTTTGGTCCCGGCGCAGTGATTTCTGGTTAACCCCGGTGAGCGGACATCTTTAGTGCCGACCGGAAGGTCTCAGACGGGGCCAGAAGCAGACGTATAGACCCGCTCCACTCACGGTCCGCTCCATCTGCGAACCCGAACATCAGGCAATTCGACGCCGAGAGGATTTACGTGAGCACCATCTGAAGGACGATGCCGGCGCTCACCAACGGCTGCGGCTCTGCCATATTTTCTCACCGATGAGACAGGGCACCCGCGGCTCTCTTTCGACCGCCGGGATGATCCGGTGCTCCATCGTTCGGCCTGCGACCTCCAGTATTAGCTTGGTCCGAATCGCCTGTTTGAGTTGATCGCGGTCCCTGACCGCCACCACAAACGACCCTGGCCCTCCAATCACGCAATCCTCGTAATATAAATCCAGGTCATCGATGTCCATCATAGAAGAGTTTGGTTTCATCATGATCGGCAGGCCGTTGATGGTGATCCCCTTCTCCAGCGCCGCATCGCGCGCGCCAGTAACAGGGCTTCCCTCGTTGTTCGCTCCATCACCGGAAATGTCGACCACACGCCTCGGCCCGCGATACGGGTCTTTATCGAACAGCAGCATTGCGAAATTGATCGCGCCTGAAATCGAAGTGCGGGAGCCCTGGCGAACCGGCGTCTCCATGATCTCGGCGGCCATTGCTTCTGCAGATTCCAGACCGTCGATCAGCCTCCAACGCGTGATGATCTTCTGGTCATTCGATGCAGACCACTCAAAATAGGTCACGGCCAATCTTCTGTTCGGGCCGGCATTGAGTGCCTGGAGAAATTCCTTGGAGACGATGGCTTCCGCATAACCTATGCGCTGAACGAGAAGTTCGTCGATATCTACCGAATAGGAGACATCAACAGCGATAGCGAGCTCAATATCGACGGATGGCAGGCCATCTTCGTTGACTAATTGATAGCTGAGATTCCGGGCGGCAGTACTGGCGACTTCGCCACCAGCTATCGCTCCCACGACCAGCAGGGCAGCGGCAACAAGTGGAACCGAGGAGCTGCCGATCCGATCTAACAGCCTGAGAGTTCGAAACCTCATGTCATCTCCTTTGGCTTGTGAGATGCCGAAAGGAACTCATTCAATCGAAGGCGTCGTCGATAGTTTTTCAGGGGCCGCGTTGCTCGGACAAAGGCTGCACGATGGCCCCTGAAAAACTCTTCAGGTCGTTCTATCTGTGCTCCCAGTTGCTGCTTAGGTTCGGTGGTGCGGCGAAACGCCCCGTTTTGTTCCGTTTGTCAATGGCCACTTCACATCCAATTGCTGACCAAACGTCATAGGTCAGCGATGGGTCAATTGCGTAGATTTACGCCTCGGGCAACGACTTCCGGTCTAATTCCCGCTCCTGACGCAAACTGGAGCGATGGGCCATAATGGACAAAAAGACCGACTATGCTGTCTCGGAAAGGACGGAGACGACAGCGAGACCAGCGTCAGTTTGCTTTCGTCTGGGCAGGGTGGCGGCGACAAGTCCAATTGTTTGCATTGCTTCGCCCGTGCGCGCGTTTGCGAAGGCAGCTCACCAAAGACGCGACGGTAAACGCGCGAGAAATCCCCCAGGTGCCAAAAGCCATTGGCGAGTGCCGCCGCCTTGACGCTAAAAGCGCCCGTCAAAAGTTGAAGCCGCACCTGCGTTAGTCTTTTCAAACGAAGGTAGGAATGCAAGCTCATGCCAACGACGGAGACCGACGCCGAGTGCAACGTCCGCACGGACGTGCCAATTTGCTCCGCGAGTTCTTTGCTGTAGAGCGGTCTTGAAGGCGGTATTGTGCGGACCAGCGCGTCTAGCTCCGCAACGATTGCAGTGTGCCGCTCACGTGATGGCAGCTTATCGAAGGGGGTGGCTCGCATCGCCCGCTCGACCATCAGGACCGTTCAGCCAAATGTTCGGGTGATGTGCGACAACATCATAGTCGCCGCTCGTGAATAGCGACTGTCGTTGTATTGCTCGTCCACGAAATTGAGCGCGAGGAGAGCGACGATAATTGCGCCTGCAACTCTCATACCGAAATGGTGGGCCTTACCCTTTAAAATTCGGTTAACTGTGTCCGGGTGCCTGCCTTCTCAAACGGTTGCGCTGAAGCGGGCGCATGAAACGAGCTACTTCGCGAGTCCGCTATGAGTCCAAAGGCGGCCGCCCGGCGCTCGCATGAGGCGGGTCCGGTTTTCCCGCGACAGCGGACCTATCCACACCCACGAGGCGCAGTAGCTCAGCGCACATCCGATCCCCTATCTATTGACAATTTGCCGGTGGCACCGCTCAGCGCTTTCATTGGGCAATGCCTCATCTCACCCGCCGTCGAGACCGTTGGACAGGAAAGTTGGCTGATCTACTACGGCGATGTCCTGGTCGGGTGCATCGGCCAACGCTCCGGCAATCCGACCGAGAGCGATCCGTGGCAGTGGCGCTGCGGCTTCTATCCGGGATCACTACCCGGCGAATGCACCTCCGGCAGTGCCACGAGCTTAGAGAGCGCGCGCGCTGCGTTCTTGGCGGCTTGGGCGGTTTTCTCGTCCAAGCGCACGGAGGCCGACTTCGAGGAGTGGCGACAAGAGCAAGAATGGACTGCGCGGAAATATGCCGCGTGGGAACGCGGAGAGAAGGGGTGCTCGTCCGATAGAAATTACGTCCCGGGGCGCACGGCCTGGTCCTACTGGGACGGCACCCGACCCCGCGATGGTTACGCGCAGGAGACACCACCCGTAAATTTCCCAAGTGTTGGCAACCAAGTGCACTGATTAAGTGGTCCCGGCAGGTTTTGAGCGCCGCACCATGAAAGCACCGAAGCCAAAGCAATGGGCTGAGCGCGAGGTCCAGCAATTGTCCAAGCTGGCCTGGGCAGGAGCTTCCGTATCGAAGATAGCAGCCGAGCTGGGCCGTCACGCAGGATCAGTGAGGCGAATGGCAAGAGCGATGGGAATACTGTTGAAGAAGTAGCCCCGCGCCTCCCTGCCAGCGGATCAGCTCGACGGACTAAAAAAGTGCACACGACACATCATCCCGTTTGTGCGGCGCGAAAGGATTGCCACCTCGCGTTGCCCGTACTCTTACGGACGTTGCACATCCGCGATCTTTGGCATCTACTTCAGATTGTTTTATGACGGTCTAAATTTTCAGACGAGGTCCCATGAGCGTCAAAGCCATGATGGCGACCATTCTCCAAGATCAGATGACGTTGCGCGGTGTGAGTTCGCTATCGCCCTCCGACTACGAGGATATCGTAGAACTGCTGGTAGAGCAGCTCAGAGAGCTGGAGCTTAGCCTGGCGGCGCGAGAACTGACGGACAAGCACGAACCATAGTTGGGGAAGACCTTGCCCGCGTATTCGTCAAAAGCACAGCCATATTTGGACACGATTGCCGAAGGCATTTTTTCCTCAGAGAAGATCAGAGATTGGTTGATCAGCGGCACGCCAGCCGAAGCCGGGTATCTTAGAGCCGACGTTCTCATCGATGAACATCGCAAAGTACGTTGGCAGAGGACGCAAACGAAGCAACCGTTCTGGGCAAACTATTGGTGCGGAAAGGACTCTCGATGCACGTGCAGGATCGAGGGGAGCAAAGGACTAGAATCTGACGCTATCTTCTTTCTTCGCAATCGCACTACTAGACGGGTTCTAGCTGTGCACGTCGAATTTAAGCACCCCAACGAGGCGTTTGGGTTCGGACAGCCTGAGGCTTATCCATTAAGGGCCGATTGTTTTGCTCGAACCCATTCCGCGCGACCGACGATCAACCCACATGATGATTGGGCCACTGTCATCTTTTGCGGAGACGATGCCTTGGCAGACCGGCGGATCTCCAATTTTAATCGCGTGATCACACACAGAGAGGCCACAGTTATGATCCCAGCTTATCCCCACATATAGATCGCCAAGCTAGCTACACCACGAACTCCGTGGCGGACAGCTCGCCGCACTGCAAACGTAGCGCTCGGCGAGGCCTTCACTTATCATGATCTGGCCCACATCACCCCCCAACCGATAGCGCTGCGCATAGGCGCCCATAGTTGCAGAGCTTGGTACCCTCTAGGCCGGGCTTGCAGGCGCAAGCGACACGGCTTAGGCGCGCGTCGCCTGTTGTGCCTCTACGAACAAGTTAGCCTGAGGCCTCTCTGATGGAAGAGAGCGCCTCTGCTTGATTACCTCGTAATGGTAAGCGCCCGAACTACCGTTTGTTCGCGAGGATCGGCATGATCCACGGACTGTACGCCGTGAGGCATTAGACAATGACCAATGACCGCCTCGTGCAGCCACCGCCGATCTCTCATATTCGCAAGAGCGGCATCGTCGGAGCCGCGCTCCTCCTGCTTGGGCCAATGGTCGCTTCCACCGCCCTTGGAGCAGGAGCGCGCATCTCTGAAGCCTTCAAGCCGTTCGAGAAATCGGCGAATGAGCGCGTCTCTGAAGCCTTCGAAGACATTAAGGGCATCGCCCCCGTCTCCGACGAGTTGAAGACTGCGCTGGCGTCGCTGACCCAGAGCATTCATAGCGCGCAGACGCCGCCGGTTCTGGCTGAAGGCAATGAACAACCTGAGCTTCTGTGACGAGAAACGACAGGACTGGGTGCTCGGGGAACTGTGCCGCCACGGCGGGGGAGCTGCTTCGCGGCCATTTTCGCTTTCAACAGACACCGCGATGAAGATCGAGGACGAATTCGTTCTACCCAGCGAATTATCGCCTCAAGCACAATGGAGCGCGAGATCAACCCCGTGATAGCGTTGCCACGGCAGTCGTCGGTTAGGGGGTGTAGGAGGGTCCACGATGAATACCCACCGCACAGCATTTGCTATCTTTGCCACAACGCTAGTTATTGCAGTCGTCGCAGCGTTTTTGACGATATTGCGCGATGTCGACACGCGCAGCGCCAGCACGGAAGCGCCGCCGGGCACGATAGGTTTGGCTCGACCCCATCCGCCGTTGCCACCGCGTACCGGCGAGAATTAATAAACAATTGCTTCGCGGCAGGGTGATCAATCTGAACGAAATCGGGTCGGGTCTGCTGCCTGATCCCGCTCCTTTCACGACGCGAAATGGAGTATCTGGGACATACCTCTGACAACTGCCCGAAAGCATTCACGCGGCGGCGATCGATTGCGCATCATTCGAGTTGGCGGTTTGTTGTATATGCACCAGCTCATTCGAGCTGGCCGTGCATTCTCTGATGTGCTCCAGCAGAGCTGCACTTGCCATGTGCTCCCAGTATTCTGCCTCGGCGAGCAGCTTCCAGCTTCTGTCAGGATGATACACGGCGCACTGTCGGCAGAGCGAAGCCATAGCGCGCATGCGGCATACGGTTTCCATTCCAACCTCCCGTATTTGTTCGCTCCCATCGGGATGTTGCGTGCGCTCAGGCGTCGTAACGCTGAGCCTCCGCAAAAAGCATGCGAAGGAAGTGCGTGCAGGATCATCAGATGAAGAGGCCAAAAAGTTTCAACCGCGCCCGTCGCAGCGCAAGCGCTTGCGTCGCGTGGGGCGCGGAGGTTGATGCTCGCTTTCTCTGGCCGCTAGGACGCTGGCACTGTCGGCGCTGGCCCCGTCGGGCACTGGCACTATCGGCTCCGGTCCTATGGGCGCTAGTGGTGCGAGAGGCCGTCTCGATCAACCCGACCTTGATGTAGACCTGCACGGGTAGCGGACCCAACTCACGACTGGGTGAAGTCGAGTTAGGGCCTGGGCGGCGGCGTCGCCCCAAGACAGAAGGGGAACTGTTTTGGCAATGACCGATTGAATTAGGGCGCCAACGCGCACAAGGAGGTTGCTGCCATGCTCCTTCAGACTTATCGGGACGAAAGGCACTCCAGACACTTCGATTTGGTCGGCCACAACTGGTCAATTGACTTGGTCACCATAACAGCCTCTGGCATCCTAGTGGCGGAGTTCGCCTGTGCCGAACAAGCCAGGGCTCTAGAGAGGCCCGGACGTTTCAGCCGTAGGGTTGAGCCGTGAGAATGCTGCCCGATATGCCCCCATACCGGTAGAGCAATCGAGTAACGCGGACACTCGCCATCTTCGGCTTCGCTCAACTGCCGCCCAATCTCTTTCCTACTAGGGTCTTGCGGCGCTCCCAATTCACACCGTCGCTCCCGATGTTGAGTTGTGGAAGGAGAGCTGCCATTTGGCGACCTTCCGGCACCGAGAGGCACACGTGCAGGGGTAGGATCCACTTGGTGGATGGAGGAACGTTCCCTCGGACTGCCGCTTGAGAGACCGTATGTTGGTTCTTTCACGAGGAATGCGTCATGCGCTGCGGCAAGCGCGGCTCTACGGTTACCTCGTCGAGCTAAACAACATGGTTTACATACCCGGAGGCAGTCATCCGGTTTGCACCGACTCTTTTGCACTTCGATTGGTCGAAGGCGGCTGGCTGACCAAGGACGGCCATCGATACCAGCTAACCGTGCAGGGACGCGAAGCGCCCGTCGACTGAGCCAACCGGAAGCGACGCGAACACGCGTCGGCATGGGCCATGCTGGTCACGGTCCCGTGCTCGCCGTCGATCCACCACTGTTCTGACCAAGATAATTTCACGGCGAAGCCCACCACGTATCTGGAAACGGCTCTAACAGCGCGTGATTGCATTTGTTGTCGTTCGCCGCATGTGCCAAGTCACGCGCTTTCGCACGATCAAGCCATGGTGCAACACGGATGCGCCAGCGTCGGGCATCGAGATCCTGGCACACCGTTAACGTGCTGGCGGCCGACAGTTCTTGATTTTGCTGCAAAACCGCACCCCCGTCCTGCCCAGCCCTCATCAACGGAGGTAAGCTGGAATTGTTCCCCGCAACTTGGAGTAGACCCGATGGGAACCGACGTTGAAACGAAACTGGCATCGACAAACAAAACGGACCCCGATGAGATCACTCGTCGGGGCCGCTCAAGATCAGCAAGCCGGGGTACTTCCGCCGGGCTCTCCGATCTTGATATCGCCGACTACTGCGCCCGTTCCGGTGCACGCTTGGACCAGCCGCGGCGTCGGTTGTGATGACGTTCTGCCGCACGTCACGCGGAGTAGTTCGCGGCCAGCTCGCTCTGCCGGACAAGCTGGCCGCTGACCCGATGGACCGACGCCGTCCGCCGCGACGTTGCCTCCTCCGTTGGGTCCAGCGGGAATTCTCATCGCGTCAGCAACCCGAACCGCCGCCGCCACGCTGCGCGAACCTTCTTCTTTCGCTCGTAAGCCAACTGGCGCACGATCATTCGTGTCCGAATGCGGTCGATTTCAGTGCGGCGCTCCAGCGGGGGCAACGCCGTCGCGATCTCGCGGGCGGCTGCGTTCGGGATACAAGTTGGATCGCTCCCCAGAAAGCCATCAAGTCTTGTCAATGTCCGGTAGGGCACAGCAACGCCGCGGTGAGCTGCTTCGTGCTGCTTCTTATCTCGGCGTTAGCCGCATGTCCGGCATACGGCCGAAAGCGGCGACGGCGCGAAGGTCTGAGATGGGCCGATATTGTTGCAAAAGTCGATATTCGCCGATGACCAAAATTCTGCGGGCCGTGAGCGCGACTTTCGCGTACAAGATGCGAGCTCATGGCCTCACGCAAAATTCACAGGCGACTTCGGTAACGCGATTGAGGTCATACGAATCAGCGATCGCTCGCTGCTTAGTGTTTTCGCGAAGAATCTTGAGCTCTGCAACTTTCGACTTTTGCAACAAAATCGGCCAGGAGCGGAAGTCGCGGCGTCACTCGATGACTCAACATCGCGAGTGAACCAGCCGCCCTCGGCGGCCTCAGCCTCATCAACGGTGACGGTCGGGAACAGTTAGCAAGATCGGCTGCGAGACCGGCGCGTACTCACTCCGGCATGCCAGCGAGCCGGAAAGCCCGCGCTAATTTATCCAGATATTCAGATCGACGATAGGGGGATTTGTCGTTGATTCCAGCAATGCGTTGGGTGGGGTCCAATCGCAGTGCGAGCACGCACGCTTGTCGTGCTTCGTTAACTCGTCCAGACATGGCATGGCACGCCATCATGATACGTTGTGCGGCAATGTAGTTGGGTTGTTGCCCGATAGCGGTCGCAGCCCACGATGAGGCCTCCTCGTGGCGGCCAGCGAAAAAATGAGCACACGCCAGCCCCGTCTGGACAGTGTAGATCCATGGATCCAGCGGGTTCAAACGCAACGCGACATGGAATTGCTCGATCGCGGCATCTACCTCGCCGAGGTAAAGGTGCGCCCAGCCGCTCCAATTTCGTGCGATAGCATGATTTGGGTCTAGATTTATCGCGCGCGAGATGAGGGCTGCGCCTTCCTCGACCTCCCCGACTACGTAAGCGAGCGCGTCTCCCACCATTGCAAGCACCGCTGGATCGTCCTTATCGAGCTCGATCGCTCGCCTCGCGAGTCGTCGGGCTTCAAGTCGTTCCTCCGCAGCATCGGTACTCCAGCCGAACATCTTCCTTTGTATATAGCAGGTAGCGCCAAGCGCATATGATAGGGCGCAGTCGGGATCGAGGCCGTTGGCAATTTTGGTCAGCTTGAGCGCTTCAATATTCTCTTCGCGGGAGACACGATAAAGGCCGGCCAGCGCGCGAAGATAATAGTCGTAAGCCTGAAGGCTTTCGGTCGGTTTGCGCTGGGCCCGGGCAATTTCAGAGCGCTCCAACTGAGGGGAGATTGCGCCGATCACGCTGCTCGTCACCCGATCCTGCAGATCGAAAATATCTTCAAGCGGGCTGTCGAACCGGTCCGCCCAAAGATGCAATCTTGTTGCAGTATCGATTAGCTGCCCGGTAATTCGAACGCGATTGCCAACCTTGCGCACACTGCCTTCGAGTGCATAGCGAACTCCAAGTTCGCGGCCGACCTGCTTGATATCGACGGCTTTGCCCTTGTAAGTAAAGGTGGATTGTCGCGCGATGACGAAAAGCGATTTGGACCGCGACAGCCCGGTAATGATGTCCTCCACCATGCCGTCGGCGAAGTATTCCTGTTCTGGATCTCCGCTCATGTTCTGGAACGGCAGGACCGCGATGGAGGGTTTGTCGGGGGGAGCGAGCGGCTGCGCCATTTCGGTCGGCGATTTTGTCAACATTGTCAACGAAGAGCTTAGGCCGATGTGCGCGCGCCAGACGCGCATTGGTTCGGCGATATTCTTCAATACCTGTGGACCCATATCGTCACAATCGATCCCGATCTTGCCCCGAATTTGCCGATGAGCATCGTCTGAAATGTTGACGCCGCCTGGTTCTGCGATCCCTTCGAGACGCACCGCAATATTGACCCCATCACCAAAGATATCATCCTCTCCGATGATAATATCACCGACGTGAATGCCGATGCGAAATTCGATCCGTTTGTCTTGCGGCACATCGGTATTATGTTTGGCCATGTCGCGTTGGATTTCGTTTGCACATCGCGCGGCGTCGACCACGCTGGCGAATTCAACGAGAGCGCCATCCCCGGTATTCTTTACGATGCGTCCGCGATGATCAGCAATTTTGGGATCGAAAAGCGTCTTTCTGAGAGCTTTCAGTTGTGCCAGCGTACCTTCTTCGTCGATCCCAATTAAGCGGCAAGAGCCGGCCACATCCGCCGCCAGAATAGCCGCCAGTCGCCGCTCTACGCGCTCGCTGCTCAAGATGGCCCCCATGCTCGGGGAAATTGAACTTCTTTATAGCACGATTGTGGGCCGATGTCAGGCCATGCTCATGTCCGAAACGGGTCAAAATGCGAAGAACTCGACCTGAGCAAATCTAGTCCGCCGTGCCTCAATAAGCCGACCTCAACGAGGTGCGCCCCCACTTCGCTGATGGGCCATCAGGCGACATTAGCAGTGTGGCCCAGTCACCCGATCCGTCGTACAATATCTCGTCGGTTGGGTTGATAGCCATGGTGCAGAAGCGGCCAGTCCGGGTCGAGCGCAGGTTGGCGGCGATATTGGCCGCCGATGTGGCTGGCTACTCGCGGCTCATGCACAGCGACGAAGAGGCTACGCACACCAAGCTGAAAGCGCTCCTCGCGGGCGGTGTCGAGCCCGCGATAGCGGAGCACGGCGGCCGCATCGTCAAGAACACCGGCGACGGGTTCTTGGCGGAGTTTCCGAGCGCGGTCGAAGCGGTTCGGGCTGCCATGCAGTTCCAGACTTGCATTCGTGAACTGACAATCGCCGACGTGGAGGACAGGCGTATTGCTTTCCGCGTGGGCATCAATATTGGCGACGTGATTGTCGAACCTCACGACATCTTTGGGGACGGCGTGAATATTGCCGCTCGTCTTGAGAGCATTACGGAACCGGGCGGTATTTGCATCTCGTCCGCCGTCTATGATCATGTCCACGGCAAGATCGCGGTTGAATTTGCAGAACTTGGTGAGCAGAACCTCAAAAATATCGCCCGCCCGATCCGGGCCTACGCTGTCGTCCGGGACGGACCTAGCTCGGTGACAGAGGCCGCGCGCGCGGTACCGGGCCCGCTTCCACAGCCTCATCTTTCCATCGTTGTGCTGCCGTTCGTCAACCTGAGCGGCGACCCCGAGCAAGACTACTTCGTCGATGGTGTTACCGAGAGCTTGACCACTGACTTGTCCCGCATCAGCGGCTCATTCGTCATCGCCCGCAACACCGCGTTCACTTTCAAGGGCAAGGCCGTCGATGTGAAGCAGGTCGGGCGGGAGTTGAACGTCCGCTATGTGCTCGAAGGTTCGGTGCAGAGAGGTGGCAAACGGTTGAGGGTGAACGTGGAGCTGATCGACGCCCGAACCGGCAATCACTTATGGGCAGAGCGGTTCGACAAGCCGGTCGCCGACCTCTTCGATATGCAGGACGAGATAGTATCGAGGATCGCCAACATGCTCAGAGCCCAGCTCGTTGCGGCTGAAGCGACACGCGCGGAGCGCACGCTACATCCTGATGCGATGGACTTGCAATTCCAGGGAAGGGCTTGCCTTTACAAGGGCGTGAGCCCCGAACATTTGACGCAAGCACGTGGGTATTTCGAGCGTTCCTTGGAGCTCGATCCCCGCAACGTCGAGGCGAT
Source organism: Bradyrhizobium cytisi (assembly GCF_008123515.1). GTDB lineage: Bacteria > Pseudomonadota > Alphaproteobacteria > Rhizobiales > Xanthobacteraceae > Bradyrhizobium > Bradyrhizobium cytisi. The sequence continues at coordinate 102,253 of NZ_VSSR01000008.1, read as the reverse complement.
GGTCGGCGTGGCGAGTGTCGATGCGACTGTTGGAGCCTTGTCCATGACGGACGACGGGACCGCGCGATTTGCGGCAGCCGAGGCGGCCTCGATCAAAGCACTTTCCCTCGCGCCGAACCACGCTTTGGCCCATGTGACCTTGGGCGGCGTGCAAATGTTTACGAAGCGAGCGGATCAAGGCATTCGCGAATTTGAGCAGGCGTTGGCGCTGGATCGAAATTTGGCCAACGCTCATGCGCTCATCGGTTTTGCCAAGTATTTTCTCGGCCGTGGCGAAGAAACCGAAACACACATTCAAGAGGCATTCCGCCTTTCTCCTCGCGATACGTTGGCCTCCCGATGGATGGTGTGGGTCGGCTTCGCCAAGGCGCAGCTCAACCTTGATGCCGAAGCAATCGTCTGGCTGCGCCGGGGCCTCGACGCAAACCGGAGCTACGCCATCGCGCATTTCTGTCTCGCGGCTGCTTTGGCGCGGCTCGGCGCGCTGGACCAGGCGCGAGCTGCCGTACAAGCAGGACTTGCGCTCGATCCGAACTTCACCATCCGCCGCTTCCGCGCCTTCGCCTTGAGCGACCATCCTGCATACCTCGCCGGACGCGAGCGCGTCGTTGAGGGCATGCGCATGGCCGGGGTGCCGGAGGGGTAAGCTCGCAGCGAGCCGGTCATGTCTGCCTTGGGTCACAATGCGAAATACTCGACTTGCGCAAATTGGGTCCGAACTAACCCTCTGAGCGGACCTCACGCATGCGTCGAACGAGAACAGATCAGGCTGATCGTCGGCGCGCAGGCTCTCGATCGAGAGCAGCTCGACCTCGGTGCCGGCGCGAACGATGGCCCTGGTGATGCCCCGCAATGCGCGGTCTTGAAGCGTGCCGGCGATCGATCCGCGGCGGCCGCGGAGGCGGCCCGCGGTGATGACGACGGTCGGACATCGATTGCCGGGAAATCGCCGTCGAACTTTTCCGGCTTCTCCGGAGAAACCGAGACGTAACCCGAGTTTCGGGTCGCGGAAACCGCGGCCGAGATCCTTCGCCATGATCTTCAATTCGGCCTTGATGGCCTCGATCCGGTCAACGCGGGGGAGTGCTTTTTGCGAAGCTTGAGCAGCTCGGCACAGAGCTAGCCACGCTTTTTGAGGGTCTTGGCGTCCGGTTCGACGGCAGGCATGGCGCATCCTGATCGCGCGCGGAATGCGGGAACGAGGGCCGCGCGGGGTGGAAATGTTCCATAATCAGTTTAACGGATCATTTATCAGGCCCAGCTCGGCGGCCTTGCGCCGTACGTCTTCAACGGTACCGGCGCGGCAGATCAGCTCCGCAGCTTCCTCGATCGTGCCGCCGCGGGCGAGGACCGCCTTGACGTCGAGCAGCTCGTGGTCATTCCACGGCTCGCCGTCGCGAATGTCGTGATCCGGCGAGTAGGTTAGGTGCATCAGAGATCCTCCCGCAGGCCTTTGAAGAAGGGATGCCGCACCTTTCCTTCAGCCGACTTGGCGCGGTACTCGATCTCGGCGAGGAGCTTCGGCTCGACCCAGATGCCTTTATGCGCGATCCGCTTGGCGTAAGGTTGCGTGTCGCGGACGAGCGGCTCGAGGCGCCGCCGCAGCTCGGCGGCCGAAGTCTTGTCGAAGCCATGGTCGACCTTGCCGGCATAGACCAGGTCGTCGCCCTTGCGGCGGCCGAGATACATTCCGTCCCACTTGCCCTCGTCGAGCGCGAAGCCCGCGATTGTCAGCGTCTCACGCTGTGCGCAGGTCTTCTTGACCCAGTTGTTGCTGCGGCCGATCGGGTAGACGCTGTCACGCACTTTCGAAACGACGCCCTCGAGGCCGATCTTGCAGGCGTGCGTAAAAAGCTCGGGACCATCAATCTCGAAGCTTTCGCTGAACTGGACGTCTGTGCCAGCAATGATCTTTTTCAGCTCGGCCTTGCGCTGGATCAGGGGCAATTTTCGGATGTCCCTGCCATTGAGATAGAGCAGGTCGAAGGTGACGAGGACGATCTTCGTCGAGGTGCCCTTCAGCTCATTCTGCAACACGGAGAAGTCGGTGGTGCCGTCGGCGGCCGGCACAACGATCTCGCCGTCGATGACGGCCGAGCTCGCCTTGATATGCCGGGCGTCGGCGGCGACCTTCTTGAAGTAGCGGGTCCAGTCGTGACCGCGTCGGGTGTAGACCTTGACGGCTTCGTTGGCGAGATGAACCTGGACGCGGTATCCGTCGAACTTGATCTCGTGGATCCATCGCTCGCCGGCTGGCACGCGGTCGATCGACGTCGCTAGTGCTGGCGCGATGAACCCGGGCAGCGGCGCTTTGACGCCGAGTGCCGCCGGCTTTTTTCGCTGGAAGGCCATCGCTTAAACCAGGCGCAGGCTGAACTGCCGCGTGTCTTGCGCGGCATAACTATCCACGAATTCCTGCAGATGCGAGGGGACGTCGCTCAGTTGCAGATTGCAGCGGTGCTGGATTTCGCGGGCGACATCCTCGGAGACGTCTTCCGACCAGCGCTCTGTCGTGTTGAAGGCGACGACCCTGATCGGCCTGCGATACTCGCCCGCGATCAGATCCTGGATCACAGTCTCAAGGTCTGTGGTCTCCAGGTCAGCCTCGCGCCAGGCGCTTCCCGCACGCCCGAAATCATCGGCCACCAGGTAGACGGTCGGCTCGTCGGCCGCGACGATCGAGGGTATCCACCGCGACTGACGCATACGCAAAACTCCACGCTACAGAACCGGGATTCAATCTGACGCCGATCGATTCGTTCCAGCGCGTGGAACTGCCTGTCCCGCCACAGCTTTTATAAAGCTGGCGGCTCAACGGAGGAAGCATGGCAGTCAACAAGCCCATCGGTGACAACGCCCGCAAGGGCGCGGTGAAGAAGCGCTCTCAAACGAAAACGACGATCGGCGGAGCTTCGGGATGGACGAAGCGCGACAGATCGTCCGGCGAGTTCATGGCGGTCAAGAGGCCGCGCAAGGCGAAGAAGGCCGCGACGAAATTCAAGGGCGTCCGGATCGAGAAGAGCCTTTCTTCAACGCCCCGCATTTCCGAAAGCCGAGCCTTCCTGTTGAAAAACATCGCCAGGAGCCTGACCGGTCTAGCCGGCCAATTGGAAAGACTGGACGCGGTGACGAGAGCCGAGGTGAGGGGAGACGATCAGGTTCGAGTTGAGAAGGAGGCGCATCCTGCGGTCGAGGTCTGGGATGGACCTCGCAAGGTCACTCGGCTGGCACGCGAAAAGTCGAATGACTTGCAGAGATAATCGACCCCGCGGCCGACGTCATGATTCCTATCATCGACGGTCTGCCGGACTTCTCGACGAGCAGCACGTCTGCTGCCGGTGACGACCCTCGTGCCGCTCGATGAAGTCTGCAGGCCGGAGGGCACGTCCGCCACCTGCAGGTCTAAACGCCCCCGGATATCTCGCGGGCAACGTCTTTGGAGACGCCTCCGAATGAGCTGCTCCCCTGATGTAGGTTAATGCCGGACCGCAGTGGGGCGCTTGCTTTGGGCTGACGAAGCGGGCGTCGGCCCCGTGCTGCGAGGTCGGTGCGGACCTTTGTAGCACGGGGCCATCTCGACTTCGGCGCCGTGGGACCAAAAGCAGGAGCGGCTCCCGCAGGGGCTGGCTAGGCGGGAGACCGTTCCTCATGGCCCAGCACGATCCGTTTCAGCCTCACACGTTCGGGACGAACGAGGGTTCACAATGTACCGCTCGCTAGATTAAATTCTCCCCAAGAGACGGCCCCGGCTTGGTGGCTTCGGGGGCGATAAACCGGGGCCGCTCCGCCCAGCACCTGCAGCGATGCTGGGCATATAATCAAGCTGTCGGTCTTACGGCCGTTCCAGCCGGTTGGATTGCAACCGTAGATTCGTGGTCATCCCTCAGCCAAACATGCGAAGCTATTGCGATATTGTTTGCGTCTCGGAGGGAAGCCCGATGCGCCTCGTATTGCCTTATCTGGGAATTGGGCTGTGCGCCTCGCTGGCGGCGTGGATGTCGGTGATGTTGCTCTATTGACGCGGAAACAGGTCCGCGCCTGACGGCAGCAGCCGCACATAGGTGCCGCTCTCGTGCAGCTCGAGCCAGCCCCGCTCGATCGCGTATCTGATGCCGGCGCCGAACTCCGGACCGCTCGCATTGCATCCGGCCTTCGAAAGGAACGGAGCGTTGATCTTCTCGATGTGGATGCGGTCGTTGATCGGCAGCACGCCGGCAGCAAGTTCGAGGAGCTTGCGTGCCGCGGCTTCCGGTTCTGAGTAGGGACGGCCCTCGACGTGTTTCACCAACGAACCTTTCCTGCCGCTTGCGCGGCGTAGATGTGACCCCGATGCGGATAGCTCTCGTCGGGTTTCCAGCTGTCAAATGCCGTGCCGCAGACGCAGCGCATCCGCGAGCTGTGGATCTCGCTGTTGAGCTTCTCACCGCGGGCGCGTTTGGCCTTCATCTCGGCGCGCGCGTCGCGATCGTGCCGCCATTCGGCGAAGGCGCCGTGCGGGATCGCGGGAAGGAGCTCCTCCCATGCCTCTTCGAAGGCCGCGCGGGCTTCATCGAAGGTCTCGGCCGCGCCGGTTCGGTGCTGGCCAGGGTGAAGGCCGGGATAAAAGCCACACGACCAGCCCCATTGCTCGACGTCGACCGGCACGCCGGCGCGCTCGCCGATGGTGCCGACGCGAACGTCGTCAAGATAGATATGCCAAGTCTCCTGCTCGGGATTGTCGCTGCGGCGGCGGGTGAGGGCGGTCATGGCGCGGATAAAAGCGCAAGCCGCGGCCGCCGTCGAGTGTCCAAGATGTGGTGGTAGACGATTCGCTGGCGGAGTGTGGCTGTTTTGCCCCCAGTCTTCACGGCGTTGACGTCAACTTTGGGTCCGATATTGTTGCAAAAGTCGATTTTCGCCGATGACCAAAATTCTGCGGGCTTTGGGCGCGACTTTCGCGTACAAGATGCGAGGGACCTCACGGCCTCACGCAAACTTCACAGGCGACTTCGGTAAGAGGCCATTAGCAGGGCGACCTTAGGTCCCGGTATTTCGTTGGGACAGGCGGGCATGTCCCAAAGGTCCAGAGTCGGACATTCCGCCTTCGAATTCCGCACGTTCAAATGGCGTGGTTAAGCACCGCAAAGTGAATTGAGCGCAGCGTTCAGTGTGTTGTGGCGTCTTCGATGATCTGCACGTTTGCACGAATGCCCGCCCGATGGAGCTTCAGCAAACCCTGCGCTAGTTGCCGAAGGTCATTTCGGGCCGGTCCGAGGGGAAGCTTGCGCGCCCGGCGAAGTATGTCCGCAACCTGCACCATGATCGGCATTTTAGGAGTTCGAACTTTCATTGCTCGCTCTTGGGCGTAAAGGTCGCCACCTGACGCGTCTCTTGCCATAGCTCTATCGCGTGCCCGTCGACCAATCGCTTCGCGCATCGAATGGCCTCGTCGTCGTCGCCGCAATTAATCTCGATACGATTGGCAACGTGGCCATTGTCGTCAATGACGTAGGCGTAATATCCCCAAGGCATGGTGGACCTATTTCGGGCTTTGCGCGCCGGACGACTTTAGCCAATCGTTCACGTGAGAGGCGGTATCTGCCTGTCGTGCACGGCGCAAAAGCAGTTCCCGCGCCATACTGCCGAGCGGCTGCTCTTCGGCCGCGTACCTATATCGCGCAGCCTCTTGCGCTAATCGCTCTTCAAATGTCTCTTTGTGTTTGATCCGGCGGCGTACCTGGCCCATCGCGAACCCCTCTCATAAGCTGCTCACGGACCGTTTTTATCCTTCCAGAATTGGTCGTGTCTGTACGCCGGATGACTCAAAAATCGTGATTCCAGGCGGGTTTGATGGTGCGCCACAGCATGGGAAGTGCTGGCTTGGATGAGACAAAGGAAGACACAAAAACAGACCGCGAAGTGTCAGCCACCGTACGTACTCTCGGCGTTTAACCTGTTAGGGTCCGTTCATTGCCGACCACTATTTGGGCGTCGGCAACTGAGAGTTCTTGCACTCCCGCCTGCGAACGGGAGCGCAAAAGATGCTGCAATTAAACGCGATTCTTGCGTCGTTGCCAGAGGGCGACAAAGCAGCCCTGAAACCTCATCTCAAAGCCACTCACCTTCAGCAAAAGACAGTGCTGTTTGAGACCGGCGACACGATCACCGCAGTCTACTTCCCAACAAGCGCCGTGGTCTCACTGGTTTCGACGTTAACGACCGGCGAAATGACTGAGGCTGCGATGGTCGGTAGGGATGGCGCTGTCGGCATCGCGTCGGCACTAGATGGAAAAGTCGCAATGTGTCGTGCCATTGTTCAATTGGGCGGCGATGCGATGGTTTGCGATCCGAGCGCATTCAGAAGCGCTGCAATGCAGTCAGAGAAATTAATTTCTAAGATTATGAGACATGAACAGACCTTGTTCGCCCAAGCGCAGCAATCAACAGCTTGCATGGCCAATCACGAAGTCGATGCCCGGCTTTGTCGCTGGTTGTTGCGGGCCCGCGATTTAGCCGGAGCCGACCAGCTTCCTTTCACTCAGGAATTTTTAGCTGAGATGCTCGGTGTTCGGCGTCCAAGCGTAACAACTGTTGCGCGTACACTTCAAGAAGCCGGAATCATTAAGTACAGGCGCGGCCACATAGAAATCGTCGATGTTGAAGCTCTGCGCGAAAGCGCCTGCGAGTGCTACGAAACGGTCAGAGGCCAGTATGAGCAATTGCTCGGGGCGCCTCTCGGGAGTTAGTATGCGATGTGCCATGCCCGCTAAGGATCAAAATGCCAAGAACTCAACCTGAGCAAATCTTGTCCGCCATGCCTTAATTTAATAAGCGGACCTCGTGGAGCGATGCTGCCACTTCGCTGAAGGGCCAACAGTGGAACTGACAGCTCGGGCAAATCACCGGTTGAACTCTGCCGATCCTCATGCGTTAATAAGGCATCACCGGCCGAGGCTGCGCCGTAGGCGTCGGTGGCTGAGAGACCTTGGTGCTCCCGCCTATCAAGGATAGGGAGCCCGTCGTGCCCCATCGTAAGCTGATCGCGCGCTTGCAGGCGGTGGCCGGTCTATCTGAGCAGGACCAAGCCAAGCTCACACGCATGCCATACAAGCTCAAGATGCTCGGCAATGGCGAACATGTCGTGCGCCACGGCGACACGCCCACGCATTCGACGGTTGTGATGAGCGGGTTTCTGTCGCGTCAAAGGGTGATCTCGGCCCGCAACCAAATCTCTTCGTTCTATATCGCGGGCGATATGCCGGATTTGCACACGCTGCACCTGCCCGTCATGGATCATGAGCTTTGCAGCGTTGGCAACTCGACAGTCGCTTCTGTGCCTCACGCCTATCTCAAGGCGCTCATGAATGACTCACCTGGGATCACGCAGGCGTTTTGGCGCGAGACGCTGATCCATGCTGCGCTCTATCGCGAATGGGTTGAAAACCTAGGATCGCGCCAGGCCCTGGGCAGAATTGCGCATCTCCTTTGCGAGATTGCCACCCGATTAGAACTCGTTGGAAGCCTCGACAATGAGAGCAGCTTCCGTCTCCCCTTTACACAGCAGAACGTTGCCGATGCATGCGGCCTCTCAGTTGTCCATGTCAACAGGACGCTTCAGGAGCTTAGACAGCAAGGCTTGATTGAGTGGCAAAATCATACGGTGCAATTCCTTAACCGGACTGCACTGGAAGAGGTGGCAGAGTTCGACCGCGGCTATCTTCATGCGCTGGAGACAGCTCGTTCACCCATCATGAGTGTGAAGGTGACAATGCCAGCTACCGCGTCCCAGAACCAAGGGCGTCGGCCCGAAACCAACCGCAACCAAGCGGACTGAGGCAACCCTACTTCGTTGTGCTCGTGCTGATCTGAATGTTGAAGATTGCCTTCCCGGCTTCGTCGGTGACTTCCAAGGCCCATTCCTCCCCCGGCCGAAGCTTCCCGTCCACGTCCCTAAACAGGTCGGCTGCGAAGCGCGTCGCCTCCTTCCATGCCGCTTCCTCGTCGGGAAATTCCTCGCACGGGGCAGGCGTGCTTGGATCTAGGTTGAGAACATTGAAGAAGTACAGCGGCATGATCGAGAAATAAGGTGGCGCGCCGGACGTTCCTAAACATGCGCGGGGCGTTCACTTTCCGGTCGCCAGTCGAACTGCCAGCGGTGCTGCTGTATATACCGCTGGCTTCTCTCGAGGAGCCTGCTTGCCTCGAAACTTCAACTTCCGGGAACGGGAACCGATCATCATCCTGAGCCCCCTTTTTCCGATTCGGGTCACAAGCTGCGGTCGATGCAGGCTCAGCTCGGCGTCCGGTTTACCAGCGACAGCGAACGTCACGGCGGCTGAACCGCTCTTCGGCTCGGGCCAGAAGCGAAATCGTGTCAGTGTAAACAGGCGAGCGGGATGGGAGCGAAGGCTTGACCTTTTCTCTGCCTCGAAGCTGAAGCATGTTTCGGCTAGCCGCCGCGCGAGTACTTCCCCGCGGTTGGTTAGGCCCGGCACCGGCTTACGGACGGCGACCGGGCCGCCTCCGAGTGGCGCGATAGAAAGCTGTTGTCCGTCGATTTTGTAGCCCGGCGATCGAGGGGCCGATCTCCGACCTAGCGTTTCAGCCTCCGGGAGCAAATCTTGAGCACGCCTATCGGTATTCTGCACCATATTTGAGACCAATCGAGTTGATCTGCTCCCGCGTCAATTCCTTTCGAGGTTCGCCCGCTCGGCTGCAGGTTTCGCGGAAGAAACCGTCGAGGCCCGGGGGCGCCATGATCCACATTCTTCCTAGACCATATCCCGGAGAACTTCCTGAACTGGTTCACCCTTCGCAACTACGGCGTCAGCGACGCAGCCGAAATATTCGTGTTCATTTCCGGCTATTCGATCGGATTTTCCTATGGACCAGCGATCAAGACCGGCCAGTTTCTAGCTGGCGCCAAGCGCCTTTGGACGCGCGCATCGCAACTCTACGTCGCTCATATTTTCTTATTTCTGTTTTTCACGGCCCAGATTGCTCGCACTGCAGCTCGGTTCGACAATCCGATGTACAAGGATGAGTTCAACATCGCTCAGTTTCTGGACCGTACGGATATAATGATCGGGCAGGCGCTTTTGCTCAAGTATAAGCCGGTCAATCTCGATGTGCTGCCCCTTTATATCGTGCTGGTGATTGCGGCACCAGCGGTACTGTGGAGCCTGCTGCGACGGCCGAATTGGACGCTGCTCTTCTCTGCGCTTTTTTACTTCGCAGCTCGACATTTCGATTGGAATTTGCCTTCGTTTCCAGGCGGCAAATGGTATTTCAATCCCTTCGCCTGGCAGTTCTTGTTCGTCTTCGGCGTTTGGTGTGGGTTTGGTGGCGGCCGCATAGTACGGCCCGCAGTATTGTCTCGCCCGGTCACGATCGTTGCGGCGGCTTGGCTCGTTTTTGCATTCCTGATCGTGATGACATGGCATGTGCCATCCTTGGAGCAGTTTGTGCCGCAAGCGCTAGTTCGCGCGATCTATCCCATCGACAAAACCAATCTTGATCCCCTGCGGCTCACGCATTTCCTCGCACTGATGGTCGTATTGCTGCGTGTTCTCCCGCCAGATTTACCCGGGCTCACCTCAAAATGGCTGCGCCCGCTAATCCTGTGTGGTCAACGCTCGCTCTCCGTGTTCTGCTTTGGTGTTCTGCTGTCATTCGCCGCTTATGGATTCTGAAGCAGGTTGCAGGTGGCATCGTTGCCCAGATCCTCGTCAGCGTCTTTGGGCATCGTTCTCCTGGTGGGCGTTGCTTGGATCGCCACATCGTACCGCAGCCTTCCGATCTTGTTTGGGATAGAAACACGGATGATCCGGATTGGAAACGACGTTCCGACGGTCGAGAGAGAGTAGTCGGGGTCCTCACGGCCGCTTTGGGTCAATCGCATCGGGTTGGCGCCCAGCGACAAGCTTCCGGTCCGCTCCCATCAGCGGACACGTAGCTGCAACGGGTCAACGGAAGCGATGGGCTACTTCCGGACGTGTCCGAACCGAAAAAAATAATCGCCAACTGAGACGGCTTCATACAAAAACAGTCGTTTTACTAGACACCCCGATCGAGGTGCTCGAAGGCTTGATGCAGCCTTTGGTCTTGGACGACCGACCGGCTGCCGGAAGCAGGCCGATGCGCTTGCGCAAGGTATAGCGCAGACCCAGCAACGGCGGAGCGACCACCCCTTTGGCCGTTAGAACACCGGCACTCTGCAGCTGCGCAAGCCGCGTGCGATGATGTCGCAGCCCTGATCGTGGCGCTCGCGCCATGTCTCGGCACAGCCGCCGCGTTTCTTCGCCACCCAGCCGCTGTCACGGTCGAAGCTGTGCGCCAGCGCAACTATGTTGGTCGCGATCAGCAGATGCACCAGCGGCGCGAGATACTGCGCAGGCCAGACGATGGCGACCTCCATGCGTTGAACCTCTCGGCTCGATGGCAGCAGCCGGATGCGGTTCTGCATCGCTTGCGTTCGCTCCAGTTCGCCTTGCGCCTGCTGCGCCAGCAGGTCGTCCCACTCGTAACAGTAGGCTGGCCAGCCCGAGCCGCCGCTGCCGCCACCTATCGGCAACAGCGCCAGCGTCTGCATCGCTTCGGCGAGCCGGCGTCCGACATGCGGGCCGCTCCACGTTGATGGGGTCTCGTCGAGCAGTTCCAGCTCGTGGATCATGTTTCCATCCTCCTTTGCTCCGCTCCGCTCCAGTGGCCGTGCCTCCAGTGGAACCTGCTCCACTCCACTTCCCCTTCCCGTAGGGAAGTGGAAGTGGAGCAGTGACTGGAGGCGCTCCGGTCTGCTCAAGTTCGCTCCAGTTCGTTTTTGGCGAGTGGAGCGGGGCCTTTTTTCGCACTGCACACCTGCACAAATTCCCTCGTTCGCCGCTGCTGATCTTTGCCCTCGACCACCACCAAATTGCCGGCCGTGATCCACATCTTCAGCAGGCCCGCGATCCGGGTTTTGTCGCGCTTGTCGTCCTCGTCCAGGCCCATGCCTCTCGCCACAGCCTTGCCGACCCAATCGGTCGAGCGTTGATCGAGCCGCCAGTCGCGACTCATGATCACTTCGGCCACCTTGGTAAAATCATCGCCCGTAACTCCAGCCATCGCATCGGGCCAATCCCAATGCGTGACGACGCCGACGCTATCGCCACCACCGGGGCCGTTGTCGAGCCAGACGCTGGCGAGCTTGAACCAATTCGAGACCGGGACAGGCGGCGCGAGATTGGTCTTGTCGTTGAAGCTGCGGAAGAACAGCCGGTGGTTATCGACCCCGGCCTTGGCTGCATCCTCTTCGGTCATCTGGTTGAGCGCTCGCGCGACGCGCGCCGCATCGGTGAGCGCCTTGGCTCCTCGGCTGCTGTCGGTGTTGACTTCGGTGCCGATAGGAGCCTTGCGGGTATGATGGACGAGATGGACGGCGCAATCCGCCAGCTCCGCGACGCGGCTCCATTCCTTGGCGATCATGTCGATGGCTGAATTGTCGTTCTCGGAGACCTCATGGCAGCTGACGAAGGGATCGACCTCAAGCACATCGATGCCGTGCTCCCTGAGCTGCTGCACGAGATTGTCGATCACGGGCCGCAGGATGACGGTGCCGCCGCGCACTTCCTTGGCGATCACCAGCGCATGATCGCGGCCAGAATTGACGAACAGCCAGCTGGTGAGATCATCCGCGGTCAGATCGAAATGCTTCGCCGCCGCCTGTATCTTGCGCGCGGTCTCCTCCTGCGGGTCTTCGAGATTCCACAGCCAGACTTTCAGCCTACGCACCGGCAGCACGCCCAGCAGGTTCTTGCCCGAGACCATCGCCAGCGCCTCGCAGGCGATCAGGGATGACTTGCCGACGCCGCCTGGCGCAATCGTCACGGTTAGAAATCTGCGCACCAGCAACCGCCCATAGAGCCAGTCGCGCAGCGGGAGTTTTTCGGGATCGATCCAGACATAGGGCTCGGCGGTGATAATCGGGCGATGTTGCGGCTGTTGCTGCTCGCTGTCTTCAGGGCGAGCGCGTCTGAACGGCACGATGTCAGCCGGGAGCAGTGTCTTGTGATCATCATCGTCAAATTCTGCCACAGCGGGCGCTCCAGACATCGGCCTCGTCCCAACCTTCTGTGCTCGGCGTCTTCACCAGTACGAGCTTGCCCGCGCCGAGCCAACGCTCGCTGCAGATGCCAGCCGCTTTATGACCGGCGCGCACCATCTGGCCGCCGATCTTTTTCAAAGGATCATGATCGGCCCAGATCACGAGCTGATCGACGCCGCCGATCACCGGGAATGTCTGAATCAGCGATGTCGATCCGAGCGCCCAGCACGGCGAGCGATCCATCGCGATGCAGGCGAGCATCGTCTCCAGACCTTCGCCGATATGCAGCGTGTGGTGATGATCGAGCTGCTGCAGCTTCATCGCCGCGCCCGAGCATGTGCCGAGCATCATGCCCTTGCCGATCTTGCGGCCCGCGCGGTCAAGATAAATTCGCTGAATCGCGGTGACCGCGTGCGAATGGACCGAGCGCATCGCGACGATCACGGCGGCTTGCTCTGCGCCTTCGCTGCCGCAGGGGCAGCGCGGATGAAAGCGAATGTCCTCGATCTCGCGCGCGACCGACCAGAGATCGCGGCCCTCGAAATAGCGCGCTGCGGCGGTGCCCTCCAGTGCCATCGCATCATCGAAAATGCAGCGCGCCAGCATGCGCATTTTGTGCTCGCGCTGATTGCTAAGCGTTTCACGTGAAACGCTTTTTTCGGCTCGAGCGGGTCCAGATAAGCTCTCGCAGGTCCATAAGCCGCGCGAGCGCAGCACGTCGATGATGTCCTCAGGATCGCAGCCGGCCATGCAGCGAACCTGCACATCAGTGTGTCCGTCGAAGATGATCATGCTCGGCGAGCTATCCTCGTGCGCGACGCAGCGGCACTTCCATTGCCTGCCGGATCGAACAGCGCCGAGCGCCTGGGCGAGCTGGTCTGCGTTCATGGCAGGTCGAACCCCTCGCTGTGAATCATCCGTATCAGGCCGCGCACATTCTCGCGGCCCATCACGATCTCGCAGAGCGGATGCTTCGCTTTCATCGGCCCACGCGATCATGTGCAGGCCGCACTCGGATCGCCGCAGACGTACTCGTGACGGAATACGCCTTCGGACAATTCGGTCGCTGGATCGAAGAGCGATGTTCAGTCATGGCTCGACTCCAATGCTCTGCATGGCGGCGCGGATGAAGGCTGCGGCTGGTCGGTAGTCGATGGCGTTTCCGAGGGCGCGCAGCTTATCCACTCGGGCGTTTCCGTCGACTCGGCAGATGGCGAGATCGAACTCGCTGCTATTGCTGGTAGCGCCATGCCCGTCGATGAGCGCGTGACTTTCGCGAAGTCCGGTCCTGCCTCCGACGCCTCACCACGTCGCGCCGCCGCCTGATTTCTTGGATGACGGCACGCTCGAACTTTTCGCCAGAAAACGCCGAGGAATAGAGCGCGACCGGCATCGGCGGCTCGCCGCGTGATCTCGGAGGTGGTGCTCTGGCCGACGGCGCGAACGCGATCTTGAAAGTCTCGGAGCGCCGCTTCTGCGGCAGGGTGCGGCGCATGCGGTCCTCCTTGCAGCGCGCTGACGGTTTCGCCAAGCCGCTCTGTGATTTTACCTTGAGTTGACCATTGGCCCGGACCCGCCCGCATTGACCTTCCGGCCAATTGCGCTATCAACCCAAACGGGAAAAAGTAGAAGGCCGTTCGGCAGGATGGGGACATTCCATGCGAACGCCAGAGCTTGAAGCGCGCCACCGCGCATCCGCCGTCATTGCGCAGATGTACCTGCGGACCATGAGGGCGATGATGGGCGACTTTGCCCTGAACAACATAGCGGCGACGCTGCCCGAGCTGCTGATCGCGATGGTCGTCAGGCTGAATGATGATCGGGGCGATCCGCCTGTTTCGATCAGTGAAATCAATCGGATCACTGGCATCTCGCGCCAGACGGTGCGTCGGCATATCGCCCGGCTGGTCGCGCGGGGCGTGGTGATTCGCGAGGACGACGGCATCCTCGGCAACGACGCCTATCTCTTCGAGCGGATCGACGCGCCGTACTTCAAGGAGATTGTGCGCGCGGTCCTCGAAGCCGCCGATCAGCTGCGCGCCATGCAGAAGTAGTGACTGGCCATCTTGGCCATGGCCATTTTGGCCATCGCGGGGAATAGTCGCTGACATCACTGCACCGCAAAATTGGAGCGCAGGATGCCGACCTGCTTCAGAGTCTCGATCGCATCATCCAGCGAGGTCGTGACCAGCACGGCGAAGCCGCAGGCGACGAGATGCGCCAGCACGCCGCTTTGATCTTCGGAGAGTCTTCCGGTCCTGAAGCGCTTCAGCTCCAGCCAGAAGACCTGCTGCTCCGGCCCGACGAAAATGAAATCGGGCCAGCCCGGATTGACGCCCATGCGCTGCAGGCGCTGGCCTGATGGCGAGTAGCGCTTGCCGGTGCGTTCGTTGATGCGATGCTCGCGATGCTCGCCGAGCGGCAGATGCGTAAACTTCCATTGCGGGTTGATCCAGCGCTTGCAGATGTCGGCGAGCGTGGCGTGGGTTGCGAACTCTAGCGGTGGCGGGGGTGCGATGCCGCGCTGCTTACGGCCTTTGAAAAGCGATAGCTGACGCATGGCGGCTCCCTCCCGCCCGCTGAATTGCTTCAAGCGGCCTGATCGATGTTGTCGTTCTTGTTGTCGGCTGCGTGGAAAGTGAAGAGCGAGATCGGCGCGAAGTAGCCTTCGTCAGCTAGCGCCGCCTTGAGGTCCCAGTAATATTTGCAGGGAAATTTTCCGTGGTAAGAGCGCCAATTGCAGACGGCCGCGCAGCTCTGGCCGAGCATGCGGCCGACAGCGACCGGCCCGCCGAGAACTTTCAGCACGGCGTTGAACGTCCAGAGAGGTTGCAGTCGGCGAGCCATGATGGGTTCATGCTCGCTCTTAAAAATTATTTGATCAAACGGATGACCTGAGCTGATCTGGCCTCGCGCGGCTGCATGTTGCGGTCCACGGAAGTCCAGCAAAGTCCAACTTAGCTCAGATTGAAAAACATTAAATTTAGGGTGGCCATTTTGGCCAGCGGGAACAGCAGCCAACTTAAAATTTCTGAGCGAATTGTTCTTGACGAACAAGCAATTTCTGTTTTGAAATTGCCGCTCGCTGATCACTGCAGTCACGGCGGATACGGACGCCACTGCAGGGGAAGAAAAAAGCAACAATCAATTGCGAAGGGCCTAAACCCGGCCCATCAGCGTCTTCACTGAAAAGCTGGAATATGCGTGCCTGCGCAGCTGCAGGGGGACGTCCGTATGTCTGAGTTCGACTACCAGCTCGGAAAATTCACCGGCACCAGCGCCAACGTCGTCATGAACGGTGGCGAAGAAGAGTGGGTGCAGCACTACCTAGTCCGGTCAGGCCAGATTGCGCCCGAACCGACCAACTGGGCCATGCAGGCGGGCTCGCATATGGAGCCGCTGATTCTGGACTGGTATCAGGACAAGCTCGGTCTTCCGATCACGCGGCGCGGTGAAGTCGTCGCCCATCCCCTCGTCGCCGACGTCTGCGCCAAGCTCGATGGATACATTGCTGCGCTCGACCAGATCATCGAAGTGAAATTTCTCTCGCCGCATCGAAGCAGAGAAGAATTCATCCCCTGCTACTATCCGCAGACGATGCTGCAACGCCTCTGCACCGGCGCGAGCCGCGCGGCGCTGCTGGTCGCGCAGGGCACCAGCGAGCCGCTCGACTTCGAGCACCCCTTTGACGGCGACTATGCGACCGAGCTGATGAAGCGCGCCGACATTTTCCTGAATTGCCTGCGCTCGCTGACGCCGCCTTATCCGATCCCGCCCGCGCCGCCGCCGCCCGAGAAATGGCGCACCGTCGATGTCGTGTCCAACCCGACCAATTGGTCAAGCGAGCTGCTGCTCTTCCTGCAGAGCTTTGACGACACCGCCACGGCAGCGGCGCTTCACGCAGAGATGGGCAAGGCGGCGCGAGACCTGATCCCCGATGATGTCGGCAAGGTCTTCGCGGGCGCTTTCCAGATCACCCGCAACCGCAGAGGCAACCTCGCGATCACTCGGAGGGCCGCATGAATACGAATCTGCCAGCCAGTAGCGACTATCACAGCGTCATCGAGCGGGCTGCGATAGACCCGAACTTCGACGTGGACAAGCTGGAGCGCCTGGTCGCGATGCAGGAAGCCAGCCAGCAGCGCAACGCCGATCATCAGTTCAACGAGGCGCTGGCAAGAGCCGAAGCCGAGATGAGCACCATCTCGACCAATGCCAACAACCCGCAGACCAAAAGCAGGTACGCGACTTTTGCGCGGCTCGATGGCGAGATTCGCCCGATCTATACCAGCCACGGCTTCGGTATCCAGTTCAACACCGAGCCGATGGGTGAGCCGAACATGATCCGCGTCGTCGGCATGCTGTCAAACGGGATGATCCAGCGCCGCTTTCAGGTGGACATGCCCATCGTCACGCAGGGCATTCGCGGTCAGGACATGATGACCCGCACGCACGCCACCATGTCGGCGATCTCCTACGGCAAGCGCGGGCTGTTGGTGATGATGTTCAACCTCGCTATCGGTGACGATGACGATGGCAATGGGCCGCGCCCGCCAGCTCGGCCCGCGCCAGCGCCGCGCTCGATGGACGAGCTTCGCGATCCGCACACTGGCGAGATTGTCGATCACGTCGATCCCTTCCAGCTGGAGATGCACGAGGGCCAGACATGGGCCGACTTCGTCGAGCCAATGCAGCGCTACCTCAACCACAGCAAGAGCACCACCGAGTGGGACGAATGGATGAGCCTGAACGGCGAGCTTCTGGTGAAGCTGAAGGACACCAAGCCGCAGTTGTTCCGGCTGTTCGAGAAGAACGTCGATGCCAAGCATGAGGAGCTGACAAAATGAGACTGGTGCTGACACCGACCGGCTTTGAGCCGTTCGATGCCGAGGCGCAAGACTTCCATCGCGATCTCTGCAGCGGCGAGCCGTTCGCCGCGCATGTGATCGAGATCGAGGCCCTGCACGACCGCGATATGGTCGAGCATCGCCGCATCATGGGGACGATCAACGCCATCGCCAAGGCGCTGCATACCACCCCCGAGAAGGTCCGCGCCGAGCTGCTGGTCGCGACCGGCAATTTCCAGCTGCTCGGCGAGCTGCTCGGCACCTCGGTGGTCGCGATCAATTCGATGTCGCGCACGGCGATGAAGGATCACGAGCTGCATCTTTTCTGGAGCGAAGCAAGGGAGGTGATCATTTCAAAACTGCTGCCGAAGATTACCGACGTCGCCGAGCGGGAGCGTTTGACCGAAGTGATCTCGCTGCAGCCAGCGTGACCCGTATGTCACGCCCTGCAGTGGCCGGAGGCCCGCCGTCTGAACCATTGCGCCCCAGCCCTGGGAGGGACGGCGGGCCGAAGGCAAACAAAAACAACCGATAGAGGGACCCGAGCAATGCCTGAGATGAATGGACAGCAACAATTTCCGCAAGCCATCGCTGAACTAGAGGAGCTGGAGGAGCTGGCAGCGCGCGATGCGCAGCGTATCGCCGCCCGCGAGCCCGTGATCCGCGTGGAGGAGCCGATGCCGCCATCGGTGCAGCCCTTTGATCAGAAGACGCATGACCTGCTGCTCAAGAGCATCGATCAGGTCACCACCGACTGGGTTGGGCAGCTGGAGCACACGCGGCAAAATTCCAAGACGGTCGAGCAGCTGATGCTGGAGCGGGCCGCCAAGGTCAGGTTTGATATCACCGCTTTGTATCTGCTTGGTGCTGCCGTCCAGGCGGAAGCGAGACGCGGCGACGAGGTCAATGCCAAGATCGCGCAGGAGCTAGATCAGCTGATCGAACAGCGCGCGGGATGACGGACGGGATCAAGCACAAGCTCGGTCTCTGGTATTGCATCGAGCAGCTGGCGCGCGAGGACAACCCGCGCTTGGTCGGCCTGATCCAGCGCAAGGAAGCCGAGCGGCTTCTGCAGATGCGCAATACCCTGAAGCTCTTGGTGACCGCAGGGGCCACCAAGAAACTGATCGCCTCTGCAAAGCGGCAGCTGGCGCAAAAATAGGATCGGCGCCGATGGCTGCCTTCCACACCATCGTTGATATCCAGTGGCGCGATGTGAGTTTCGGACAGCGCCTTGCCCTTTCGATGATCAGCACGACACTGGCCCCAATCAGTAACGATGCCCGCATGACGGTGCTGATGTCTCTGCTTGGCAACCAGGTCATGGATATGACCGAGGGCGAGGGCCAGATCGATGCCGTGCTTGATGTCCTTCGCACGCACCTGAAGCTGGCCATGCATTCAAGGCAGCTGACGCAATGAGCACCCCCTATGCGAAAGCAATCTCTGGCGTTGCGGCCCGCGATGAGATCACGCGGCTGCTGCGGCGATTCGGCTGTGAGCAGATCGGCTTCATGGACGATTATCAGCAGCACGAGGTCCTGCTCGTCTTCAAGCACCGGGGCCGCCAGATGCAGCTGCGCGCCAACGCCAAAGGCTGGGCCGCGCTGTATCTGAAAGAACATCCTTACAACTACCGCCACAAGGGCGGCGAGGAGCAGCATAACGAGAAGGCCCTCGCTCAGGGTCAGGTCGCGATCAATTCGATTCTGCGCGATTGGGTCAAGGGCCAGATCATGGCCATCGAGACCGGCATCCTGTCGTTCGATGCGGTCTTCCTTCCTTTTCTGCTCACAGCTGATGGCCGCACGGTCTCCGAGCGCGCCGATCAGCTGGGGCTGTTACCAGCAAGCCAAGCATGACGTTCATCACCGAAGTGGAGGAGATTATGAGCCAGCAGACCACTGAAGCCACCACCCTGGTATCGCTCGCCGAGCGCGCCGCCGCCGATAGCGCATGGTGGAAAGCACCAGATCAGCGCAATGCATTGGAGCTGCCGACGCGCGTGCTGCATGTGCTGGACAATGCCGGGATCACCACCATCGAGCAGCTCAAGGCAGCGGGCCCGAATCGGCTGCGCAAGCTCGACGGGATCGGCAAGCTCGGCTTTCAGCAGATCGTTGATCTGTTGCGTGCGCTCGATGACGAGAACGGCGAATGATGACCGGCAAGCAGATGTTCGTGCGCTCGGTTTTGACGGCTCGGCTCTGCCGTCGTGCTGGCATGGGCAGTTGCTGCCGAGCTTTGGCGCGGCCTGCGATCCGCGGTGCGGTATGCATCGCTTGAAGTCCGCGCGAACCTCGCGGGCTGATGGATAGGGAGATTTGTAATGCGTGAGCTGAACCAGCGCATCCGGCATCTGGAACTGCCTGATCGCATGAAGCGCCTGCCGCTCAACTCGCAAGGATATCCGGTTCCGTTCTTCGTGCCCTACGTCAACGGTGAGCCCGAGTTTCGCGGATTCGACGGCGAGAAGGTGGTGATCTGCGTGCGGCACAAGCGATGCTGGCTGTGCGGTCAGCCGCTCGGCAAGTTCATGGTGTTCGTGATCGGGCCGATGTGCGCCGTCAATCGGGTCAGCGCCGAACCGCCGTCGCATCGCAAGTGTGCGCTCTATGCGGTGCAGAGCTGCCCCTTCCTGACGCAGCCGAAGATGCGCCGCAACGAAAAGGACATGCCGGAGCATCTCGCGCCGGCTGGCATCATGCTGCGCAGGAATCCAGGCGTGACGATGCTCTGGACGACGCAGAGCTATACGATCTTCAAGGCTGGCAATGGCGCGCTGTTCAATGTCGGCGAGCCAGTGCAGGTCGAGTTCTTCGCCGAGGGCCGCACCGCGACCCGCGACGAGATCATGGCGTCGATCTCGACCGGCATGCCGAGCCTACGCCAGATGGCCGAGCGCGATGGTGCTGAAGCAGTCGCCGAGCTGCAGGTTCAATACGACAGGGCGATGGGGCTGGTGCCAGCTTAGGGGGAAAAGCGATGACCATGGATGTGATCTATGTGGCGAGCGATATCGATCATCATCTTGATCTAACCCGCGCCTGGGGCCGCGTACAAAGGAAGGCGGGAGTTGCAGCAATGAGTGAGACAAAAACAGGAGGTGAAGCGCGGCGCATGCTCACGATGGATCAGGTGCTGGAGTTGGTGCCGGTCGGCAAGTCAACGCTGAAGCGCATGATCAAGAGCAAGGACTTTCCGAGCGCGCATTACATCACGCCCAACAAGCCGATCTGGTATGAGGACGAAATTGTGGATTGGCAGGAGACGCTGCCAGCGAGGAGCCCGCGCAAGCGGGCCAAAACGGCTCAAGGCAGCTCAGGCGAGGCCAGATGAGGCCAGAGCCTTTATATAGCTGAGCTGCAGCAGGATCGGGGCCCGCAGGCAAAAGCGGGCCTCTTTCGTTGGCGGAAAGCATTGAAATTGCTGTATATATCCGCTCTTGATTACAGACCGTGTGGTCCTGGCCGTCGTCGCTACGGCCAAGCTTTCGCGGAGATGTGGAGCGCCCAACCGGGTCAACCGCATCGCTAATCTGCGAGGCGAGGGAGGCCAGAACGAACTCGGCTCCCGGGAGAGCACGGCATAAGCCGTCAAACCACTGCGCAGGGAAGGCCGAGTGATTGGCGCCACCTGTATGCTGCTGTGCGGTTTTCCTGCGCTACACATTCGCGCAGCAGACCGCGGGTGCGAGGTCAGCACCCGGCCTTCCCTGCGCCCTCTCGGACAAGAGGGGGCGCGACGAAGCAAAGCTCGGGCGAAATCAGCCGCGAGGACGCGAAGGCGTATCTGCGATTCAAAATGCGAACCGGAAGAGCGAAGCCGTTGCCTCATACTCCGTCATTGCGAGCGCAGCGAAGCAATCCAGAGTCTTTCCGCGGAGGAATTCCGGATCGCTTCGCTGCGCTCGCAATGACGGTGTGTAGCCGCGCGCGGCTGCCTCAACTCCGGCTTGCCACCCGCGCGCGATCGAGATGCTCCTCGATCTTGGGGCGGTCACGGGTGCGCTCGAAGCTGGTGCAGAGCAGCTCCGTCTCCTCGAGTGAGACGGGCGCGCGATAGAGCCGGCACATGAACTCGGCGGTGGCGCGTCCCTTGCCTGTGCCGGGGCTGCGCTCGGCCAGGAACATGCAATCGCGGCAGATGCTGGCATCGAGCCGCTGATGGGCTGCGTCGAGATGATTGAGAACCTCGCGCAGCGAGTCGCGCAGGTGAAGGCGATCGTCGGTCTCGAGTGCCCTGACCGCATTGACGACGTGATTGATCGGATCGTGCTGGCTCAGGCATTTCTCGCCCTGCGCGGTGACGTGGAGCACGACAGAACGCTTGTCTTCCTGCGACGGTTTCCGCACCAGGAGGGATTTGCTTTCCAGCGTCTTCACGATCTGCGATGCGGTCGCCCTGGTCGCGCCGATGAAGCCGGCGAGCGCGGATGGCGTGCGCGAGAAGCGATTGGCGCGGCCGAGGAAGCGCAGCGCCATCCATTCCCGATCGCGCAACCCGTGTTGATTGCCTTCGAAGTACCAGGCTCTGGCCGCCTGAACCAGCAGCTCGACGGCCTCGCGTGCCAACGGCATAAATTCCTACCTCGCCCCGGGAATCGCGTGTGCGGCGCCCCGAAGCCGCTTTCCACCATGGCGCACGAATGTCTCGCGAGAGTCCCACATGACCTGGACTGATGAGCACGGCAGGATACTGCGCGAGAAACGCTGCTGCCGACGGCATGCCAACTGCAGAGTCGTCGAACGCAGGCCCGAGCTGCCGTCACTGCCGGACGATGGATCGGAGTTGTACAACCGAAGCCCCTGAGTTCAAGTCACACGCAGACGTTTCTTATGTTCCACCGAAACGATGAATGAGCTTATCAACAAAATCAAGTAGAGACACTCGTGAAGACCGGATGTCGCTGCAGGCGAATGTAACGTTCAAGACAATCTCGCTGTTCGGGACACATGATAGTGAACACAATACGTTGCTCCGCAGGCAGCATGCACGCAACTATACGACGGTTTAATTGCACGGCATGTTGTTGTTCGTCGTTGATGCAAGTTGATCGAAGCTTGTGCATGACGACGATGTGCATCGGCATGTCATCCACAGGCTTGTGCGATGGGCCGGGAGAATCGCCAGGGGAACTCGGAAGGAATGCACGCGCCGGTTGTCTCGGCCGCGATCGCAGAATCATGCGTTCGGTCGCTTTCGCCGCTGCCCGCGCTGCTCATCCGGATGGTTGATGCCCAGGCCAGTGGCGGCGATGCATGCGCATGCGCCGGAAGCGGGGCGCCATGCGCGATCGACTGCCGAGAACCACGAGCAGGGCGAGAGCGCGGGCGCGAAGCGCGCCCCCTGATTAATCGCCCTTGAGCATGTCCCTGAGCTCGCGGAACGGATCGCCGCTTGGGGACGCCGAGGCGTCCTGCCGCATCGCGTTGTAGATCCTCGGAACCATGTCGACGGCCTGGTCTAGCCCCGAATCACGTCCCGATTGGTATCCGCCCATCAGGCGAAGGTCGCGGGTGTCCTCGTATTTGGCGATCAGGGTGCGCAATTTGCTCACCAATTCGCGCTCCTCGGGGTCCCAGACGTTGTGGGCGAGACGGGAGACCGAGGCCAGCACATCCACGGCGGGATAGCGCGCCTGGTCCGCAATGTGCCTGGAAAGCACGATGTGCCCGTCCAGTGTGCTGCGGATGGTGTCGGCGATCGGCTCGTTATGGTCGTCGCCGTCGACCAGCACGGAGAAGATGCCGGTGATGGTCCCGGAGCCCTCCTCGCCGGGCCCGGCTCGCTCCAGCAGGCGCGGCAGGTCGGTGAAGACCGTCGGGGCATAGCCGCGGGCCACCGCGGGCTCGCCGGCCGCAAGCGCGACCTCGCGGGCGGCGTGGGCGAAACGGGTAATCGAATCGACAACGAGCAGCACCGATTCGCCGCGGTCGCGGAAGTATTCGGCCACGGCCATCGCCGTCTTCGGCGCCAGCCGCCGCATCATCGGGCTTTCATCACCGGTCGACACAATGGTGACGGAGCGGTTACGGTCGTTGCCGAGCACGTCCTCGATGAATTCGCGCACCTCGCGGCCGCGCTCGCCGACCAGCGCCAGCACGACCGTATCAAAACCCTGGCTGCGGGCGAGCATCGCGAGCAGTGTCGATTTGCCGACGCCGGAGCCGGCAAAGATGCCGACGCGCTGGCCGGCGCAGATCGGCGCAAACAGGTCGATGACACGAACGCCGGTGCGCAGCGGCTTGTGGACGCGCGCCCGATTCATCGCCGGCGGCGCTTCCCTCTCCGCCGAGACCGCCCGCGATCCCGGGGTGAGCGGGCCCATTCCGTCCAGCGGAGCGCCGAGCGCATTGATAACGCGGCCCTTCCAGCTCGGATCCGGCGCGAACGACAATGCCGGCATGCGGTAGGCGACCGAGCCGAGCCCGCCGGCGAATTGCCGGTCGAACGGCTTTGCGACGATGCCGTCGCTGTCGATCCGCACCACCTCGCCGATCTGGGGCTTGCCCCCGGAATTGACACCGATCAGCTCGCCGAGCTTGACGGCGCGCGACAGGCCGGAGACGCGGAAATGCGTCGGCGCGATCTCGGAGACCGCGCCGCTGACGCTTGCCAGCGGCGTACTCTGCTGGAGCTCGAGCAGCGCCCACTCAAGTTGACGAAGAGCGTTCAAGGAAACCGTCCACCCAAATTACGCGCGACGCGCAGCCTACTTGCTGGGATCGCCCAGCGTCTGAATTGCGTTCCGGAGCGTGCTCTCCGTGCCCTCGATCAGCGAGTTGGTGCTGTCGAAGGCGCGCGAGGCCGACATCAGCTTTGTCAATTCCATCATGGGGTTGGCGCTGGAGCCCTCGACATAGCCCTGCTTGAAGCCGTCCCGGCTGAAATCGCCGATGGCGGTCGCGGGACGGTCTGGCGTGACGCCGGAATTGCCGTACCGGTCGAGATCGGCATCGGCCGGAATGCTGAACAGGCCGATGGTGCCGATCTCATTGTTGTCCTGGGTGATCGCGCCGCTACGCGAGATCGAGACCGGCCCGCCGTTCGGGTCGAGCGAGATCTGCGCACCGCCGGAATCGATGACGGGGAAGCCCGACACCGTCTGAAGGTCGCCGTTGGCGGCGATCTGGAGCCGGCCGTCGCGGGTATAGACCGTGCCGTTGGGGCCGGCGAAGGCGATCCAGCCCTGTCCGACCACGGCGACGTCGAGCGGGTTGCCGGTCTCGGTAATGCTGCCTTGCTCGCGCGAGATGATATTCTCGCCGGGCGAGGAGAACGCGACCGGATTCGCGGCGGCCTTGGACAACACCGTCTCGAATTTCACCACGTCTGTGCGAAAGCCGGACGTGTTGACGTTGGCGACGTTGTTGGCGATCGTCTGGAGGCGCTTCTCGAGCGCGACCTGCGCCGACAATCCCACATAAAGAGCCGATTGCATGGTTTACCTGTTGAACTTGATGTTCTGAAGTGTCGTGAGCAAGCCGGCGTCCATGCTGGCCGACGACGTCGACGCGCCGGTGATCAGGACGAGTGCGGGGTTGGTCGAGGTGTCGCTCTGGGCCTGGGTCGCGTCCCACATCGCGGCGAAGCGCTGCACGAATTTGGTGACCTTGGTCGAGTCCTGGAAATCGGTGAGATTGATCTTGTCCGTGATCATCTTGGCCTGCATGTCGATATCGGACGAAGAGATCGTCGGCGACCATCCCATTGCGGTCTGCACCACCTGGGTCAGCGCCTTGTCGGCGAGGATCTGGTAGGGGCTCGTGATCGAGGAGGCCTTGCGCGTGAAGTAGAGCGCAAGCCGCAGGCCCTCGTTCTGGTCGCCGGCGTTCTGCTCCATCGTCTGCGTGACGTATTGGGTCGCCGTGCCGGTCGTGGCCGCGGTCGTCGAGGTCGCGTTGGCGCCATTGGCGGCGAAATTGAAGGCCGTGGCGAATTCCTTGTAGCGGCTGTCGCTGAGCTGGTTGGCGAAGGCGTCCTTGGCCGAGACGCCCTCGGTCAGCACCTTGCGCATGAAGGCCTTGGCATAGGTCATGTCGCTGAGGCCATAGGCCTTCATCGCGTAGGAGTAGAGCCGATAGTTGCCCAGGAAGTCGTCGATCGTCTTCACATTGCCGATATGGCTCAGAAAGTAGTCGGTGTCGCGGCTCACGTCCGGTTCATCCGCGACCTGCGTGAGCGACTTGCTCATGTCCTTGGTCAGTCTGGTGTAATCCGCGATCGTGGATAGCATGGCACGCGCCCCTTTGGCCGCTATTGCGACATCGCCTCAAGCTGCCGCGAATTGCTTGCGTGGGGCTGGCCATGCTGAAGCCAGCTTCGCGCAAGCGTCGCCGACTAGATATTCCCGATGGGATCGGCGATGGAGTGGCGCGTTGCTCAGTTTCGTGGGAATTTTCATCACGGTGGCAGCACTGCTCGGCGGATTTGCCGCCATGGGCGGCCATCTGGCCGTGCTGATGCAGCCATGGGAATTCGTGATCATCTTGGGCACCGCGGTCGGCACCTTCATCGTGGCCAATCCGTGGAAGACGGTCGTGGACACCGGGGTGGCCTGCGTGCAGGCCATCACCGGAGCGGTGCCGGGCGAACGCTATTATCTCGATCTGCTCGGGGCGCTCCATGCGCTGATGCGCGAGCTGCGCGGCAAGGGCCGTAACGAGGTTGAGGCGCATATCGACGATCCTTCGGCCTCGGAGATCTTCAAGGCGTTCCCGAGCGTGCTCGGCGACGCGTCCCTGCTCCAGTTCATCTGCGACTATGTTCGCCTCATCATCATGGGCAACGCGCGCACGCATGAGATCGAGGCGCTGATGGACGAGGAGATCCACACCATCGTGAAGAGCAAGTTGACGCCCTATCACGCGCTGGTGGTGGTGTCCGAGGCGCTGCCGGCGCTCGGCATCGTCGCCGCCGTGCTCGGCGTCATCAAGGCGATGGGCGCGCTCGACCAGTCGCCGAAGCTGCTTGGCGGCTTCATCGGCGCGGCGCTGGTCGGCACCTTCGCCGGCATCTTCCTGTCTTACGGCATCATTTCGCCCTTCGCGCTGAAGATCAAGATGACGCGCGAGAAGAAGTGCCGGCCCTACATCATCGTCAAGCAGACGCTGCTGGCGTTCATGAACGGCGCCATGCCGCAGATCGCCGTCGAGCACGGCCGCAAGATGATCGCGAGCAGCGAGCGGCCGTCGATCGACGTCGTCGAGAACGAGACGATCGCAGGTCCCAAGGCCGTCGTGACCGACGCTGAACCCAAGGCTGCACGCGCATGACGATGGAGGACGTCGAGATCGATCAGCGGAAGCAGCTGCCGAACTACCTGCTGGATGCAGCCGGAATTTCGATCGAACGCATGCCGATGCTCAATGTGATCTTCGATCGCATGGCAGCATCGTGCACGGACAGCCTGCAGCCGATGGCAGGAACGCCCTGCTATTTCTCGGTCAACGGCATCGTCAATGATCGCGTCGGCGACATCATCAAGGACTACGAGGGCAACGCGGTCGCCGCCGTGCTCTACGCCGAGCAGTGGGACTCCCGCGTCATCATCGTGCTCGACCGCGATTTCGTGTTCACCATGGTTGAGGCGATGTTCGGCTCCGATGGCGCCGAGCCGCCGCTCGACGTCGAGCGTTCGTTCTCGAACATCGAGATTCGCCTGGTCCAGGCGCTGTTCGAGCGGTTCGCCAAGGCGCTGCAAACCGCCTTCGCCGGCACCTCCAACGTCACCTTCCGTGTCGAGCGGGTCGAGACCGCCATGGCGTCGCTGGCGATCGGGCGGAGCGGCAACATGTCGATCTGCGCGAACATCATGCTGCAGGCGCTCTACCGCGGCGGTCAGATGTTCCTGATCGTCCCGCACTCCGCGCTCAACCCGCTGCGGCAGAAGCTCGCCCACGTCGTCGTCAGCGACGGTCGCGCGGCCGACCCTCGCTGGCGCGAGCAGATGGAAAGCGAGGTTCACCGCACCGAAGTGACGCTGAGCGCGGTGCTCGACGAGAAGATGATCTCCCTCGAGGACGTCGTGAAGTTCAAGGTCGGACAGGTGCTCGAGCTCGAAGCCACGCCGCGCACGCTGGCGCGGCTCGAGAGCAACAACCAGGTGCTGTTCTGGTGCCAGATCGGCCAGCTTGACGGCTACTACGCCATGCAGGTGGCAGATCCCGTCGATCAGAAGCGGGAGTTCGTCGATGATATCCTATCTCGTTGATGCCGTGCTGCTGATTGCGCTGGCGTTCACCAGCATGCGGGTGACCCGGATGCACCGTGAGCTGGCGCGGCTGCGCAACTATCAGGGCGAGTTCTCGACCATCGTCCACGAGACCGCGGGCGCTTTCGATACTGTGATCACCGCGGCGCATGATTCCACGGCAAATCTCGGCCGGCTCGCCAGCGTGCTGAGCACGAAGATCGACCAGGCTCACGAAGCGATTGCGGCGCTCGACGCGCGGACCGGGCTCCAGCCTGCTGCGACGGCGAACGGCTCCGAGGTCAACAAGCATTAGGGCCGGGACGGGCCGAACGGACAGATCGGAACGTCGCGGCGCTCCGGGAGCGGAAATACCAAGAGGCGATAACAAATGGCGCGATCCTTCGACTACGAGTCAGCACCCGCATCCGATGATGCCGAGACGTCTCCGCTGGAGCGGCTGGCGGAGATCGCCGCGCGCACCGCGGAGGAGGCCGGCAAGTTCGCCAATGTCGATGCCATCCTGCGCATTCCCGTCACCATGCAGGTGGTGCTGGGATCGGCGACCATCCCTGTGGCGAATCTGATGAAGCTCGGCCGCGGCGCCGTGGTTCCGCTGGATCACCGCGTCGGCGAGCCCGTCGACGTCGTGGTCAACGGCCGCGTCGTGGCCCGCGGCGAGGTGGTCGTCGTCGAAGAGGACAATTCGCGCTTCGGTGTCTCGCTGACCGAGATCGTCGGACCTCTGGGGCAGGGTGATTCCTGACCATGGCGGCACAGGTCGGCATCGCTCCCATCAAGCAGCGAGGCGTTGCCACGCTGGGCGGAACGGAAAAGGTCGCGGCGCTCCTGTTGGCCATGGGCCGGCAGGCGGCCGCGAGCGTGCTCGCGCAATTCGAGCCGCAGGATATCCGGATCGTCACCAAGGCCGCGGCTGAGCTGCGGCCGATTACGGCGCAGGAACTCGAGTCGATCGTCGAGGAGTTCGCCCAGCAGTTCTCGATGGGCGCCAACATTCTCGGCACCCTCGGTGGCCTCGAAGCCGTGCTCGGCGACGTGCTTCCCGCCGACCAGGTCTCGGCGATCATGTCGGACCTGCTCGGCAATTCGAGCCGGTCGGTGTGGGACCGCGTCTCGTCGGTCTCGGAAAACTCGCTGGCGACCTACCTCTCCAAGGAGCATCCGCAGACCGCGGCGCTGATCCTGTCCAAGGTCAAGCCGTCCTGCGCCGCCAAGGTCATGAGCCAGTTGCCGTCGAGCCTTCGCAACGAGCTGATGCGGCGCGTGCTCAGCCTCAAGCCGATCGTCGACGATGCGATGAAGGTCCTCGAGAAGACGCTGCACGAAGACCTGACGCTCAATTTCGCCCGCAACCTCGGCGCCGACACCTACGCCCGTGTCGCCGACATCATCAACAAGATGGAGCGTGGTCATATCGAGGACATGCTGAAGAGCCTGTCGGAGAAGCGGCCGAAGTCGGCCGAAGTGCTGAAGGAGCTGCTATTCACCTTCGACGACGTCGTCAACCTGGCGCCGAAGGCGCGCACCATGATCTTCGACCAGGTGCCGACCGATCGTATCGTCGTCGCGCTGAAGGGCACCGACAAGCACTTCCGCGAACTGATCCTGTCCGCGGTCGCCTCGCGCGTCCGTCGCGTCGTCGAGCACGAGCTCGCGATCGGCGAGCCGTCGAACCAGCGCGACGTGCTGGAGGCGCGCCGCGTCATCACCGACCTCGCCCTCGACCTCGCCGAGAAGGGTGAAATCGAGCTCAATCCCGACCAGGACGATGAGCTGGTCTTCCGCTGACCGCTGAACTGGCATGGCAGAGACATCCGACCAGGAGAGCAAAACAGAAGAGCCGACCGAGAAGAAAGTCCGCGATGCGCTCGAACAGGGCAATATTCCGGTCTCTCGGGAGGCGTCTATTCTCGCGACCATGGCGGCGCTGATGGTGATTCAGGCGTTCCTGATCGGCCAGGGCGTGCAGCGACTGACGCCGACCTTGAAGAGCTTTATCGACGAACCCGACGGCTTCCCGCTCAGCACCGCGGCGGACGCACTGAATCTTCTCACCGTGGTAGGCCTCGAGGCGCTGCGATTCCTGTTGCCGCTGGTCGTGATCATCGCGGTGTTCGGGCTCGCCGCGTCGCTGCTGCAAAACGCGCCGCAGCTGGTGCTGCAGCGCATCCTGCCCGACGTCTCCCGAATCTCGCCCGCCAGCGGCTGGAGCCGCATTTTCGGAACGCAGGGCCTCGTGGAGTTCGCCAAGTCGGTGTTCAAGCTCGCCTCGGTGACCGCCGTCGTCTGCTTCGTGCTGCGATCGTCGGAGGCAAGGGCGTTCGAGGCGATGTATACCGATCCCGTCGCGCTGCCGGAGATGATCCTCACCATCGCGATGCGGATCGTATCGGCGATCTGCATCGCGACGATCGTGCTGGTCGCAATCGATCTCGCCTGGGCGCGCTTCCGCTGGCGGCGTGAGCTGCGCATGACCAAGCAGGAGATCAAGGACGAGCACAAGCAGGCCGAGGGCGATCCGCTGATCAAGGCGCGCCTGCGCTCGCTCGCGCGCGACCGCTCGCGCCAACGCATGATCGCCTCCGTGCCGCGCGCGACGCTGGTGATCGCGAACCCGACGCACTTTGCAATCGCATTGCGCTACAACCGCGACGAAAACCCGGCCCCTCTCGTGGTGGCCAAGGGCATGGACGTGATCGCGCTGAAGATCCGCGAGGCCGCCGAGCAGAACAGGATCCCGGTGATCGAGAACAAGGCTCTCGCGCGCGCGCTCTACGAAGCGGTGCAGGTCGATCAGGTCATCCCGGCCGAGTTCTTCCGCCCGGTTGCCGAGATCATCTACTTCCTGCAGTCGAAGCAAACGCCGCGGCCCGAGAAGGTTCAGTAGACTGACGAGGATGGTGCTTCGCGCAACAGCTTGACGAAAGCTTAACGCCCTAGGGTTCTCTCCAATGAATCATAAATGGGGCTGTCGTGGGACCGCTTTTTCTCTTCGAGCTCGCATCGTCGCAGGCACGCTGGCTCGAGCTTCGTCAGTCGACCATCGCCACCAACGTCGCCAACGCCAATACGCCGGGTTTCAAGGCGCGCGACGTCGAGCCGTTCAACAAGGTGCTTGACGGAATGCCGGTCAGGCTCGCGACGACGTCGCCCACGCATATGCAGCTTTCCCCGGCCGAAACCGACACGCGAGCAACCGCGAAGAAGGATAGCTGGGATGTCGTCCACTCCGGTAACTCGGTCAGTCTCGAGCAGGAGATGATCAAGGGTAGCGACGTCAATCGCGATTATTCGATGAACTCGGCGATAGTGCGATCGTTCAATCGCATGATCCTGACCAGCGCGAAGACCTGAGGTGAACTGACATGCTGGACGCTCTACAGGCTTCATTGACGGTCGCAAGCTCCGGCCTCGAAGCGCAGTCGTCGCGCATGCGGGTTGTCTCGGAAAATCTCGCGAATGCGAGCTCGACCGGGCGCACCGCCGGTGCAGATCCGTATCAGCGCAAGACGATCACTTTCGATGCCGCAATGGATCGTGCCTCGGGCACGCAGCTGGCGAAGGTCAAGGAGATCGGGGTCGACACCACGCCCTACCGTGTCGAGTACGATCCGGGCCATCCCGCGGCCGACAAGGCCGGCTACGTGAAGATGCCGAACGTCAACATGATGATCGAGATGGCGGACATGCGGGAAGTCAACCGGTCCTATGAAGCCAATCTCCAGGTCGTGAAGCAGGTGAGATCGATGCTCGGCATGACCATCGATCTTCTGAGGAGCTGACAATGCTAGAGGCGATTTCATCCACTGCAATCACCGCAGGGCAGGCGGCATCCCGCATCACCGAGACGCAGACCATTGCGCCCAGTGCGACGTCCCCGGTTCAGGCCGGCGACGACGTTGGCTTCGACTCCGTGATGAAGCAGGTGACCACGGACGCGATCGGCACGCTGAAGGCCGGCGAGAGCGCGTCGATCTCGGCGATACAGGGCAAGGAGTCGACGCGGAAAGTCGTCGAGGCGCTGATGTCGGCCGAGCAGGCTTTGCAGACCGCGGTCGCGGTCCGCGACAAGGTCGTGCAGGCCTACCAAGAAGTCGTTCGTATGTCGATTTGATCTGAAGGAATCACGCTGTGAAATCGCTCGCCATCGCGGCTACGGGCATGAATGCCCAGCAGACCAATATCGAAGTCATCGCGAACAACATCGCCAACATCAACACCACGTCGTTCAAGCGTGCACGTGCGGAATTCACCGATCTGTTCTACCAGATGGACCGCATGCAGGGTGTTGCGAACGTCAACGGCGCCTCGCCGATTCCGGAAGGCGCCAATCTCGGTCTCGGCGTCAAGTCGGCCGCAATCCGCAAGCTGCACATCCAGGGCGCGCTTACGCAGACCGGCAACCCATATGACCTCGCGATCAACGGTCGCGGCTGGTTTCAGGTGCTCGGCCCGAACAACGAGGTGCAGTACACCCGCGCGGGCTCGTTCAACACCAACGCCACCGGCCAGCTGGTGACGATGGACGGCTATTTGCTGGATCCCAACATCACGGTGCCGCAGGGAACGGTGCAGGTCACCGTCAACCAGACCGGGCAGGTGTTCGCCAAGCTGGACGCGGAAGTCAATCCGCGTCAGATCGGCCAGCTCAACCTTGCCAATTTCGCCAACGAGGCGGGCCTCGAGCCGCTGGGCAGCAATCTCTATCGCGAGACCACGGCATCAGGTGCGCCGGTCGTCGGTCTCCCCGGCGATGCCGGCTACGGCAAGATCAACCAGCAGTATCTCGAGGCCTCGAACGTCGATCCCGTCAAGGAAATCACCGAGTTGATCTCGGCTCAGCGCGCCTATGAGATGAATGCCAAGGTCATCCAGGCGTCGGATGAGATGGCGCAGACGGTATCGAAGAATCTCAGTCGCTAGTTCCGGTGTGTCGATGTTGAACAGGGTGGGCCTGATCGCGCGCGGGTTGGCCGCCGCGCTGCTGGTTCTCGTCTCCGCGCGGCCCGCCGCCGCAGACGAGCGGCGGCTTCCCGTGCCAGCGATAGCGATCCGCGCCGGTGAGCTGATCAGGGACGACATGATCACTGAGCGCGTCTTTGCGCCGAACGTGCTCGGCGTCGCCATGTTCATCGAAGGGCGTCAGGTCCTGGTCGGCCGCATGGCGCGGCGGTCGTTGCTGCCGGGCCAGCCGATTCCAACCAATTCGGTGGAGGATCCCTTCACCATCGCCCGCGGTGCCATGGTCAAGGTCGTGGTTGAAGACTCTGGCCTGTCGATCGTGACCTACGGCGCGGCCATGCAATCCGGTGCGCCTGGCTCGCTCATTACCGTGCGAAACACCGACACGGGCGTGATGATCAGGGCCATCGTCCAGCCGGACGGCACGGTCAAGGTCGCGGACGGGTCATGACCAGAGTCCTGATCGCGCTTCTCCTCATCGTTTCCGCCGCCAGCGCCCAGGCCGCCGTCCGCATCAAGGACATCGCGGACATCAAGGGATTGCGCGAAAACCAGATCGTCGGCTACGGCCTCGTCATCGGCCTTAACGGCACCGGCGACACCCTGCGCAACGCGCCGTTCACGGAACAGTCGCTGCAGTCGATGCTCGAAAACATGGGCATCAATGTCCGGAACGAGACGACGAGCACGAACAATCCGTCGCGGCCGACGACGCTGCGCACGCGCAACGTCGCCGCCGTGATGGTGACCGCCGACCTGCAGCCGTCGATCGGACCGGGCGAGCGGATGGACGTGACGGTATCGTCGCTGGGAGATGCGACGTCTCTGCTCGGCGGCACGCTGGTGATGACCTCGCTGCGCGCGGCGGACGGTGCGGTCTACGCAGTGGCACAAGGTGCGGTCACGGTCGCCGGTTACAGCGTCGGAGGCCAGGCCCAGAACGTCAGCCAGGGCACGCCGACGGCGGGCCGCATTCCGAACGGCGCGCTGGTCGAGCGCGAGGTGCAGGGCAGCCTGCACGAGATGGAATACCTGGTGCTCGAGCTGAAGAACCCCGATTTCGTCACTGCGACGCGAATCCTCGACGCCGTCAATCGCTATGCCGGCGGCCGCTATCGCGCCCAGATCGCCTTCGAGCGCGACTACCGGACCATCGTGCTGTCCAAGCCACGCTATGTCGGACCGGTCCGCTTCCTCGCCGAGATCGGCGAACTCACCGTCGAGCCAGACACGCCGGCGCGGGTAGTGATCAACGAACGCACCGGAACGGTGGTGATCGGTCGCGACGTGCGAATCTCCACTGTCGCCGTCACCCACGGCAATCTGACCGTCCGTGTCACCGAGCTGCCCGTGGTGTCGCAGCCGGCGCCGTTCTCGCAAGGCCAGACGGTCGTGGTGCCCCAGACCATCGTCGAGGCCAACGAGGCCGGGTCGCAGGTGGCGATCCTGAGCGGTGTCGACCTCCAGCGCCTCGTGCGCGGGCTGAACCAGATCGGACTGAAGCCGTCCGGCATCATCGCAATCCTCCAGGCGATCAAGACGGCGGGCGCGCTACAGGCTGAAGTCATCGTGCAATGATGCACAAGCGTCGTGCAAGCTTGGTCGCTCAATGCTCTGGTCTCGACCGAGAATCGCACGCGATCCGATGCTGAAGCTGGACCACATAGCGCAACTTCTTCTCCTGGCCGCGATGTTCGCGCTCGCGGGCGCTTCGCCCGCGCTGGCGCTGGACGAGCAGAAGTCGTCGAAGCCGCTCAATTTACTTTCCTTCGCCCGTGCCCGCGCGCCCGGCCCGCAGAAGCCGCACGCTCCGGCGACGTCGGTCCCGAGCGATAATTCGAGGGCAACAGCCTGGGCGGCCGAAGATTCGGGTCCCGCCATCACGGGAGCGGTCCCGACAGAGGCTCCTCCGCCGGCACCGGCCCCCGCACCTGTGCCGACGCGTCCGGCGAAGTCCGGCAGCGTCGCGGCGCCGCCGAAGCCGGCGCCGGCTCAAGCTGCCGCGCCTGGGGACAACGAAGTTGCGCTGTTCTGCAGCAACGTGGCCGATCCCGCCGTCGACGCCAGGCTCGCATGGCAGCTGAAAGAGCTGGAGAAGGCTGAGAGCCTGCTGCGGGAGCGGATCGTCGAAGTTGAGGCCAAGCGCGCCGAATACGAGAAGTGGATGGCGCTGCGCGACGACTTCCTGAAGAAAGCGGAAGCGAGCGTCGTCGAGATCTATTCGCGCATGAAGCCGGACGCTGCCGCCACGCAGATCGCCGGCATGGCGGACGAGACGGCCGCCGCGGTGCTCGCAAAGCTCAGCCCGAGGAGTTCGAGCGCAATTTTCAACGAGATGGAGACCGGGCGCGCAGCACATCTCGCCGACCTGCTCGGTGGAATGCGTCGCGCGGATGACGGGAAGACCAAGTAATGAAGAAGCCGATCCTCCTCCTGTCGCTCGTGCTTCTTGGCGGATGCTCCCATGATCCGGCAGAAATCCTGACCGGCCCGAAACTGTCGCCCGTGGGCAGCGGCCTGAGGACGCCGGCCGAACCGATCCCGGTGACGCCCCGCATGCGCACGCCCGTCAGCTATCGCTCGACCTGGGATGACGGCACCGACCTCTACCGCGATCCCCGCGCCCGGCGCGTCGGCGACGTGGTCACGGTGATCATCTCGATGCAAGACAAGGCCAAGCTCGACAACAAGACCAACCGCGCGCGCGATTCGCAGATCCAGTTCGGGCTGAACTGGCTGATGGACGTCGCAGGATGGCAGGACAAGGGCCAGGCCAACGCCAACCTCAACACCAATTCCCAGATCAAGGGCAACGGCCAGATCGACCGCTCCGAGGACATCAAGCTTTCCATTGCGGCGGTCGTCACCGACGTGTTGCCGAACGGAAATATGATGATCAGCGGGTCGCAGGAATTTGGTATCAACACGGAGATGCGCGTGCTCAACGTCGGCGGTATCGTGCGTCCACGCGATATTTCGCGAACCAACACGATCTCCTACGAGAAGATCGCCGAGGCACGCGTGGCCTATGGCGGTCGCGGAAATCTGTCTGACGTGCAGCAACCTGGATGGGGTCACCGGATCTATGATGCCGTGGCACCGTTCTGAGACTCGCGCGTCGTGGGAGCAGGGGGCGTCATGCGCCTGATTGCCGCCATCGTCGTGCTGACCCTGGTCGCGATCGGCGCGGGCGCGCTTGCGGGCCTGCACCTGTTTGCCGCTGCCGAGCGCGTTGCCGACGCAAAGAAGGGGGCCACCCCGCCGCCGGTCGCGTCGAGCTACGCCGGCAGCGCGCGGCTCCGGAAGTTGTCTCCGATCGTGACCAATCTCGCGTCGCCGGCCAACAATTGGGCCCGGGTCGAGGCCTCCATGGTGACCGACAGCATGAGCGACGAGGATGCCGGCATCCTGGCCGCTCACATCAGCGAGGACATCGTCACTTACTTGCGGTCCGCCTCGGTCACGCAGTTCGAAGGCACGCGCGGGCTCCAGCATCTGCGCGACGACCTGTCCGAACGCGCCAGCATCCGCTCGTCCGGCAAAGTCCGCGAATTGATCATTGAGACGTTGGTGATCCAGTGAAATTGAGAGTCCTGCTGCTTGCATCGCTGCTGGTCGTGCTGCCCGAGGTAGCGTTCGCCCAGATTCCGGACCTCAATTCGCTGCTGCCGCCGGGCAACGGCTCGACCAGCGGCCGCATCATCCAGCTCATGGCGCTGCTGACGGTGCTGTCCGTCGCACCGGGGCTGCTCATCATGGTGACGAGCTTCACGCGCTTCGCCGTCGCGCTCTCCTTCCTACGCGCCGGCCTCGGCCTTCAGACGACGCCTCCGAATCTCGTGCTGATCAGCCTCGCCATGTTCATGACCTTCTACGTCATGGCGCCGACCTTCGATCGCGCCTGGGAAACCGGCGTGCAGCCGCTGATGAAGAACGAGATCTCGGAGGAAGAGGCTTATCTGAAGATCAGCGATCCGTTCCGCGAGTTCATGCTGGCGCATGTGCGCGACAAGGACCTGCAGACGTTCGAATCGCTCGCCGCGGAAAGCTTTCGCAGGAAGTTCGACGACAAGCGCATCGACATGCGCGTTATCATCCCGGCGTTCATGATCTCCGAGCTCCGGCGTTCGTTCGAGATTGGCTTCCTCATCATCCTGCCGTTCCTCGTCATCGACATGATCGTGGCGACGCTGACTATGTCGATGGGCATGATGATGATGCCGCCGTCGATCCTCGCGCTGCCGTTCAAGGTGCTGTTCTTCGTGCTGATCGACGGCTGGAACCTGCTCGCCTCCGGACTGGTGCGGTCGTTCTCATAACAACGGTGATCGCCAGGCGGCCGGTTATGGTTAGCGAAGAGTAATATTAACCATATGATTTTGCTGCGGAATTCAAGCCCGCCTTAATCCGGAAGCAAGATTCGGCGTGCTAGCAATGCGGCACGGCGGGTTGGACCCCACCCATATCAGTCCAAAGGCATGATGCCGCCCCTCCGTACCGGTGAAAGCCCGGTATGTCCCCCTCGTGAAAATGTAACGCGTACATCAAAGGGACATTCGCAATGTCAAGCCTGCTTACGAACTCGACTGCCATGACCGCCCTCCAGACCCTGCGGTCTGTGAGCTCCCAACTCGCCACCACGCAGACCCGCATCTCGACCGGCCAGCGCGTCTCGACCGCTTCGGACAACGCCGCCTACTGGTCCATCGCGACCTCGATGCGCGCCGATAACGCCGCGCTCTCCGCGGTCTCCGACTCGCTCGGTCTGTCGGCCGCGACCGTCGACACAGAATATACCGCTCTGACTTCGGTTGTCGGCGACAGCACCGGCGGCCTGACCAAGCTGCAGTCGCTGCTGGTCGAAGCCAAGACCGCGGGTATCGACCGGACCAAGATCCAGGCCGACGTCACCCAGATCCAGCAGCAGATGCAGGGCACCGCCGCGGCGGCAACCTTCAACGGCGTGAACTGGCTGAGCACGACGACGGCCACGCCGGCGACGGTCGACCTGGTGTCGTCGTACTCCCGCGTCGGCAGCACGCCGACCACCGGCTCGATCACGCTGACCACTGCCAACTATGCGCTCTATAGCTCGTCCACCACCGGTATCCTGGACACGGTGAGCGGTGGTGCATCGGTCAACACGATCGACATCTCCACGCTGACCGATTCAGCGGCCGACCAGACCACGCTCGATGGCTACATCGCGAAGGTGACTTCTGCGATCAACTCGGTGGCTTCCGCTGCCGCGAACCTCGGCGCCGTGAAGAACCGTATCTCGACCAACACGGACTTCGTGAAGTCGCTGATGGACTCGGTGACGCGCGGTATCGGCCAGCTCGTCGACGCCGACATGAACCAGGAGTCCACCCGGTTGTCGGCTCTCCAGGTCCAGCAGCAGCTCGGCGTTCAGGCGCTTTCGATCGCCAACAGCAGCAGCCAGAGCATCCTCTCGCTGTTCCGCTAAGCCTGAAAACCATCTGGGGGAGGGCCGCGCTTCTCGCGAAGCGCGGCCCTTCTCGTTTGATGTGACGTTCCGCGCACGCAGCAATTTCGGCTGCGCTGTTGCGGCCAGGACACAGGGCCACAAGCCCCGCACAAGCTTCGCGCGCTACGGTCGCTGCTACGACAGGTTGGGCCTTCTTTTCCGCAGCCCAAAGGCATGAGGCCGCCCTGTCGTACCGGTGCAAGTCCGGTATGTCCCCAAATCAACTCTATCTTCAAAGGGACATCAAAATGGGTTCTAGCCTTCTCACCAACTCCGCCGCAATGACCGCGCTGCAGACGCTGCGCAACGTCAGCTCCAGCCTCCAGACCACTGAAAACCGGATCTCGACCGGCCAGCGCGTGGCCACCGCTTCGGACAACGCCGCCTATTGGTCGATCGCAACCTCGATGCGTGCGGACAACGCCGCGCTTTCCGCCGTCTCCGACTCGCTCGGTCTGTCGGCCGCGACCGTCGACACCGAATATACCGCTCTCACTGCGGTTGTCGGCGACAGCACCGGTGGCCTGACCAAGCTGCAGGCGCTGCTGGTCGAAGCCAAGACCGCCGGCATTGATCGCACCAAGATCCAGGCCGACGTCACTCAGATCCAGCAGCAGATGCAGGGCACCGCCGCGGCGGCAACCTTCAACGGCGTGAACTGGCTGAGCACGACGACGGCTACGCCGGCGACCTTCGACCTGGTGTCGTCGTTCTCCCGCGTCGGTGGCACGCCGACCATCGGCTCCATCACCCTGACGATCTCCAACTACTCGCTCTATACCTCGTCCACCACCGGTATCCTGGACACCGTGAGCGGTGGCGCGTCGGTCAACACGATCGACATCAGCACGCTGACCGATTCGGCGGCTGACCAGACCACGCTCAGCGGCTACATCACGCAGGTCACCGCTGCGATCAACTCGGTGGCTTCGGCGGCCGCCGACCTCGGTGCCGTCAAGAACCGCATCTCGACCAACACGGACTTCGTCAAGAGCTTGATGGACTCGGTGAATCGCGGTGTCGGTCAGCTCGTCGACGCCGACATGAATGCAGAATCCACCCGCCTCCAGGCGCTCCAGACCCAGCAGCAGCTCGGTGTTCAGGCGCTCTCGATCGCCAACCAGAACAGCCAGAGCATCCTCTCGCTGTTCCGCTAAGCCTGAAAACCATCTGAGGGGGCCGCGCTTCTCGCGAAGCGCGGCCCTTATCATTTTGGCCTGCGTTGTTCGAACGTCAAAGGCGCGATTTCGCGCCTCGAATTGCGGTCCGGTCACGGAGCCACAAGCTTCGCACAAACTCCGCATGCTATCGCCGCCGTTACGACAGGTTGAGCGCGCTTTTCCGCAGCCCAAAGGCATGATGCCGCCCTGTCGTACCGGTGCAAGCCCGGTATGTCCCAAAAATTTCAATTCGTTTTCAAGGGGACGTCAAACATGAGCTCCAGCCTTCTCACCAACTCCGCCGCAATGACCGCGCTGCAGACGCTGCGCAATGTCAGCTCCAGCCTCCAGACCACCGAAAACCGGATCTCGACCGGCCAGCGCGTCGCGACCGCTTCGGACAACGCTGCCTACTGGTCGATCGCGACCTCGATGCGTGCGGACAACGCCGCGCTCTCCGCCGTCTCCGACTCGCTCGGTCTGTCGGCTGCGACCGTCGACACCGAATATACCGCTCTGACCGCGGTTGTGGGCGACAACACCGGCGGCCTCACCAAGCTGCAGGCGCTGCTGGTCGAAGCCAAGACCGCCGGTATCGACCGCACCAAGATCCAGGCCGACATCACCCAGATCCAGCAGCAGATGCAGGGCACCGCCGCGGCGGCAACCTTCAACGGCGTGAACTGGCTGAGCACGACGACGGCTACGCCGGCGACCTTCGACCTGGTGTCGTCGTTCTCCCGCGTCGGTGGCACGCCGACCATCGGCTCCATCACCCTGACGATCTCCAACTACTCGCTCTATACCTCGTCCACCACCGGTATCCTGGACACCGTGAGCGGTGGCGCGTCGGTCAACACGATCGACATCAGCACGCTGACCGATTCGGCGGCTGACCAGACCACGCTCAGCGGCTACATCACGAAGGTCACCGCTGCGATCAACTCGGTGGCTTCGGCTGCTGCCGACCTCGGCGCCGTCAAGAATCGGATTGCGACCAACACGGATTTCGTCAAGACCTTGATGGACTCGGTGACGCGCGGTGTCGGTCAGCTCGTCGACGCCGACATGAACGCGGAATCCACCCGCCTTCAGGCGCTACAGACCCAACAGCAGCTCGGTGTTCAAGCGCTCTCGATCGCCAACCAGAACAGCCAGAGCATCCTCTCGCTGTTCAAGTAAGCTCCCGCTTCGAAGACGACCGTGCTCCCAAGGGAGCACGGTCCCCCGCCGTGACCGGCGGAAGTGACGGCACATGATGTGCCCGTAATCGACCTCCTGACGCCAGACCTGATGCAGCAGGCTGCAGCCGATCGCGCGGTGACGCGTTCGATCGCCAGTCCATTGCCGTCGGACCGCCTGCGTCGTCCGAAGTTCTTGTAAAACTGCATCGCCTCGCCTGCGAAGCGACGCACTCGCGTTTTCGCGCAACCTTCAGGCAAGGTTGACAGCGGAGTGTCCTCACCATTCGCATTGGTACGAGGTCATATGTTCAGTCGCGCGCAGCTACAGCAGCTGCTCAACAATCTGCTGGAACTTGGGCCGCGACGTCTGATGGCCTTGGGATTGATCGGCTTCGCCGTCCTCGTCACCGTGGTCGGGGGCGCTTATTACCTGAGCCGACCGGAATTCGAGTCCCTCTATACCGGCCTGAACCGGGAAGACGTGACGCGTATCGGCGCCGCACTGCGCGAGCAGAACATTGCCTTCGATATCAGCGCAGCCGGCGATGCCGTCTCGGTACGGCCGAGCCAGACCGCGCAGGCGCGGATGCTGCTGGCCGAAAAGGGGCTGCCGACCAGCGCCAATTCCGGCTACGAGCTGTTCGACAAGATCGGATCGCTTGGGCTGACCTCCTTCATGCAGGAGGTCACGAAGCTTCGCGCGCTTGAAGGTGAGATCGCGCGCACTGTCCAGCTGATGAAGGGCGTCAAGGCGGCGCGGGTGCACATCGTGATGCCGGTGCGCGGCTCATTCCGCGCGACGCAGCAGCCACCCTCCGCGTCGGTCGTGCTGCGCACAGACGGTGCGCTCGAGGCGCACACCGCGCAGTCGATCCGCCATCTCGTCGCGGCGGCCATTCCCGGCATGACACGCGACAAGGTCACCGTGCTCGATGCCGACGGCTCGATGCTGCTGGCCGAAGAGGACGAGGTCAGCGCCGCGCCGACCAAGATGGCGAGCCTCCAGAAGACGGTCGGCGGAATGGTGCAGGAAAACATCCGCAAGGCGCTGACGCCCTATCTCGGCCTGGACAATTTCGAGGTCAGCGTCGCGCCGCAGCTCTCCACCGACAAGCGCCAGATCAACGAGACGGTCTACGATCCGGAGACCCGCGCCGAGCGTTCGGTCCGCAATGTTCGCGAAAACGAAAAGTCGTCGAACGCCGACCGCTCGACGCCGACGACCGTCCAGCAGAACCTTCCGGACCAGCAGGTCAACGCCGGCGGCACCAAGAACTCTAGCGAGGACAAGACGCGCCGCGAAGACGTTACCAATTTCGAGGTGTCGTCCAAGACCACGACGACCGTCAGCGACGGTTACTCGGTCAAGAAACTCTTCATCGCCGTGCTGGTCAACCGCACGCGGCTCGTCGCCGACCTCGGCGACAAGACCAACCAGGCCATTGTCGACAGCAAGCTCGCCGAAATCAGCCAGCTCGCAGCGACCGCAGGCGGACTAGACAAGGCGCGGGGCGACCAGATCCAGGTGACTGCGGTCGACTTCGTGGAGGGCTCGCGTGAGCTCGCGCCGGTGCCGCCGATCAGCTTCGTCGAGATGATGAACAAGCAGCTCGGTAGCGTCATCAACGCGGTGACGATCCTGGCTGTCGCCTCGATGCTGGTCTGGTTCGGGCTTCGACCCGCGGTCAACGGCATTCTGACTCATCGCGCCGCGCAGGAGCAGACCGAGGCCGCCGAGGCCGCCGAGCTCGAAGCTGCCTCGGCCCTCGCATTGGCCGACAGCCAGGACCCCGAGCTCAACCTCGTCGAGGACCTCGAAGGCAAGATGCAGCGTACGCCGCAGAAGCGGCTGGAGCAGATCGTCCGCCTCGATCAGATGCAGGCGGCAGCAATCCTTAAAGACTGGATGCGACGCGAGGAGGCGGCATGAACGCGGCAATCGGAAAACTCCTGACGCAATTCGACGCGAACGGCCGGGCCAAGTCGCCGCTGCCTCCGCTTCCGAAGATCCAGGACGTCCTGACGAGAAAGGACGTCCGGCGCGAGCCTCAATCGCAGCCGCAGCCTCAACCGCAGCGTCAGGCGCAGGCGCATCCGCAACTTCAGCCGCCTCCGGCACCCGCGCCGGAAGCCGCGCCGGTCAATTTGCTCGAAGACGCCTATCGACGCGGCCATATCGCAGGCCTTTCGGAAGGCGAATCCAAGCTCGCCGAAGAGCGCGTCCGCAGCGCGATCCGGCTCGGCGAGGAGCGGGCCAAATGGTCCGACCAGCAGGCGGTCGCGATCGTCAACGGTTTTGACACGGCCTGCCGCGAGATCGAGAGCAACATTGCAAGCTCGGTCGCGCGGATATTGCTGCCGTTCCTCGCCGAGGCGGTCCGCGACAAGGCGATCGGGTCCTTGGTCGAGCAGATCTCGACGCTGACCTCGAATTCCCCGGTGCCGGCGTTCCGCGTAACCGGACCCAGCGAGCTCATCGACCTCGTCAGGACGCAACTCAATCTGGCCGGCCGCTCTGGCGTCGAATACCAGTCCGCTGACACCGTCGAGGTCCGCGTCCTCGCCGATCAGACCACGATCGAGACGCAGATCTCGACCTGGA
This sequence comes from Bradyrhizobium cytisi, assembly GCF_008123515.1. Classification (GTDB taxonomy): domain Bacteria; phylum Pseudomonadota; class Alphaproteobacteria; order Rhizobiales; family Xanthobacteraceae; genus Bradyrhizobium; species Bradyrhizobium cytisi. The sequence continues at coordinate 59,733 of NZ_VSSR01000008.1, read as the reverse complement.
TGAATCGGCTGAAAGAGGCGCACCGGTAGTTTCACCATGGAGGAGGTCAAGCACGAGCTCGTCATTATCCGTCGGCGGAGCGCTTTCGAAGACGAGAAGGCGCACGGTGGCGTTTGGAAGATCGCCTATGCGGACTTCATGACCGCGATGATGGCGTTCTTCCTGGTGATGTGGCTGCTCAACGCGCTCAACCAGGACCAGAAGCAGGTGGTTGCGAGCTACTTCAACCCGATCAAGCTCGCGGAGAACGCACCCGCGCCGAAGGGACTGAAGGATCTCACCAAGAAGGAGCCGACGACGTTCGAGGGGCAGGATGGCAAGCGCCAGCCGTCCGGCCCGAACGAGGAGCGCCGCGGCGACTCGCCGACGGCCGAGAAGCCGCCCTTCTACGAAGAGAAGGTTCTGTTCCGCGATCCCTACGCAACGCTTGCCGAAATCGCGGCGAGCTCGAACCAGGCCTCGGGCCAGCGCCGCGCCGGTGCGCTGACCTCGGCCGAAGAGGATGGCCTCAAGGGCGGTGATGCCTATCGCGATCCGTTCGATCCCGGCTATTGGAAGCTTGCGCCCGAGGCTTCGAAGGAGGCCGACAGAATCATGGAGGGCGAGCCGAAGCCGAATGCTTCCGTGCGCGACACTCCGGCCGGCACAAATCAGGGTGAGCCGCGCCGCGGCAGGACCGATGATGCCGGCGGCAGCGTGGCCCTCGACGCGCAGGCGTCGTCCACGAGCCAGTCGCCGTTGCTGCCGCCAGGACCGGCGCCATCATCGTCGGCGCGCGACGGCAGCGTTCAGCCGAACACGCAGGCCAGCGTCGTGCCGCAGGCACGTCCGAGCGACGCTCCGAAGGAATCCGAGCAGCGTGACGCGGTGCAGGCCCAGCAGCCGACCGTCAAGCAGCTTCAGTCTGCGATCGCCGATGCCCTCTCGGATATCAAGGCCGGCGCCGGGCCGGTGGCCGAGGTCCGTCAGGTCGAGGACGGTCTGCTGGTCAGCCTGACCGACGATGCGAGCTTCGGCATGTTCGCGGTCGGCTCGGCCGAGCCGCGGCCCGAGCTCGTTCGCGTCATCGACAAGATCGGCCCGCTGATCGCGAAGCGCCGCGGCATGATTATCGTCCGCGGCCATACTGACAATCGGCCCTACAAGTCGGATAATTACGACAATTGGCGGCTGTCCACGGCGCGCGCGCAGATGGCTTATTACATGCTGGTCCGCTCCGGCGTCGATGCGCAGCGGATCGAGCATGTCGAAGGCTACGCCGACCGGCGGCCAAAGCTTCAGAACGATCCGGCTGCCGCCCAGAATCGACGGATCGAGATCCTGATCCGGGAGAAGCGCTCTTGACCAGGCCGCTGCTCCGCGCCGCGATGCTGATGGTGCTGTCGCTCGTGGCGACACGCGCATCTGCCGAATCGACGGCGCCGTCCGGGGAGCCGTTTGAGCTCGTCCGCGCGCTGCAGGCGGTGCAGGACGGTATCGCCAATGGCGACACCGCGGCGCATGCCAGCCACATCGCGCTGATCCGGCAGATCGGCGAAAAAATTCTCGCCGCCGACGCGAGCGTGTGGAGCAATCCGCAGAACGGCCAGGCGGTCGTGATCTATCTGCTCAGCGGCGGCGCTCCGCAGATTGTCCGCAAGCTGCCGCGCGACAAGATCAATGTGGATGCGCGGCTGTTCGACGGCGCGCTCGCTTATGTCGAAGGCCGGCAGGACGAGGCGAGGGACTTGCTCAAGGACATCAAGCCGCGCACGATCTCGTCCGGCATGGGCGGGCAGGTGGCGCTGGTCCAGGGCGCGCTGTTCGCTCGCTCCGAGGCTTCGCTTGCGATCGAGCGTCTCGACGACGCGCGCCTGCTGCTGCCGGGCACCCTGGTCGAAGAGGCGGCGCTGCGGCGCGAGATCCTGCTGGTCGGGCAGGCCGAGGATTTCGACAAGTTCGAGTTTCTGACGCTGGCCTACATCCGCCACTACCGCAACTCGGTCTACGCCGGCGATTTCTGGCAACGCTTCTCCACGGGCCTGACGCAATCGACTCTTGCGCTGGACGATCGCCGCTTTGCGCGGATCGCGGCGCTGCTGGAACAGGTCGACCGCGCCAGCCGCCTCAAGCTCTATCTGGTGATCGCGCGCGGCGCGCTGGTTCGCGGCAAACTCACCGTTGCCCGGCTCGCAGGCGAGCGGGCGCTGACGCTCAGCGCCGATGCCACGCCCGATCGCGAGCGCGCCCATTTCTACCGCGGCGCATCCCGCGCGCTTACTGACGAATATGACGGCGGCTTTGCCGAGCTGAAGGCGCTCGACAGGACGAAGCTGGCGGAGCGCGACGTCCTGGTCCTCAATGCAACCCTCCAGCTCGCGCTCGATGTCCGCAAGCCGATTGCAGGTCCGACTGCTGCCATGTCGGCCGACAAGCCGCCGCTCACGCCGGCGCGGATCGATCTCGCGTCGTCGAACGCAATGCTCGCGCGCGCCCAGACGCAGCTCGGCGAACTGGAGCTTCTCACCAAGGATCGCCGTCCATGACCAAGCTTAGCGGAACTTCCGGACAGCTTTTCGCAGGCCTCGCCGAAAGTCTTACGCGTGGGGTATCCCGTTCGGCGAAGGGGACGGCGACGACGGGCGCGAAAACGGCGGACGATTCATCGTTTCACGATCTGCTCCACACCGTCTCGAACATGGCCAAGCGGGCGCTGGACGATCAGGGCAGCGAGGCGACTGCAAAAGCTGCTTCAGTACGCCCGCGCCTGGCTCAGCTGACCGAGCCCGACACGCCAAAGGACGAGCCGGTGCACGAGCGCCCCGAGGAGCCCAAATCGTCGACCAAGAAAGACCCGGTCGATCAAACGGCGAAGGAGGACGTCGCGAGCAGATTGAGCGTTCCGACGATCGCGGGGCAGGAACTCGCCGCCGCGCAGGCCGTGACGATGCAGACGCCGCAGCCGTCGAACGACAAGAAGGACAATTCGACCCGCGACGAACGGCCTTCCGCAGCGAAGCGCGAGATTCAGAGCATCACAGACGCAAGGGCGGGGACGGCAGATGCCGCGCGTTCCGCCGCAGCGTCACCGACCGTCGCGCCATCGACTGTCGCGCGTTCCACGGCCGATGCCTTCGGGCCGCACCCGCATCCGGCCGCGGCGAGCCAACAGGCGATGCCGGAGGAAAGCGACGTTCAACCGAAAGCCATGCCCGCTGCCACATCCGGGTTCGAAGCCGTCACGGCGAATGTCGAGCGCGCCGCAAAGTCCGCAGGCCGCGACGCCCTGCCGGAAACGACCAAGGTCACGGTGGTTCAGCAGGAGACGCATCTGCCTCCCGTGCCGCAGTTCAGCGCGACCCAGCAGGTCGCAAACGCAGTGGTGTCGGAGCTGAAGGGATCGCCAGCGCCGGCCGCCTCCGCCGCGGCCGATCTCGTGGGCGCCCGGAGCAATTCGCCGGATCAGCCGGTCAAGATCCTCACCGTCAATCTCGAGCCGCCCGATCTCGGCAACGTCACCGTGCGCCTTCGTCTTGTCGGCACCGAGGTGTCGGTTCAGCTTGCCGCGCAACGCAAGGACACCAGCGCGATGCTGGATCAGCAGCGTGACCAGATTCGCGACCTGATGCAGTCGGCGGGCTACGTGGCAGACGTCGCGCCCGTACAGCACGGCTCACTCGACGGATTCAGGGCCGGATCCGGCCAGTCGCAGCCACAGCTCCCGGGTCAGCAACAGCAATCATCCCAGTCGCAAGGCGCGTTCAGCGGCGCGGGCACGTCGTCCGGTCAGTCGGACGGCGGAGCCAGGCAAGCCCGGCAGGATCAGCAGCCCAACCAGGAGGCACGCCATGACCAGGACGTGGCGCCGCATACTCGTCGCGGCCCTGTTTATCTGTAGCGCAGGCGCCGGCAAGGCGGCGGCGACCGACACTGCGCGCCCCTGCGAGCGCGAGATGGCGCGCGCCTCGCAGCAGCACGGGATTCCGCTCGGCATTCTCTATGCCGTCGGCCTCACCGAGACCGGCCGGCGCGGTGCACTCTATCCCTACGCGCTCGGTGCGGAAGGGCAGACCGTGTTCGCCAAGGACATGGATGATGCGATGGCGAATTTCGAAGCGATGCGAGCCAAGGGCATCAAGCTGATCGATCTCGGCTGCATGCAGATCAATCACTATTTTCACGGCGACAAGTTCACGTCGGTGCGGGCGATGTTCGATCCGGCCAGGAACGTCGACTACGCCGCACGCTTCCTCAAGGAGCTGAAGCAACGCGAGGGAAGCTGGACCATGGCGGTCGCCCGCTACAATGCCGGCCCCAACAATCAGCCGGCGCAGAAGCGCTATGTCTGCCACATCGTCGCGCATCTCGTTTCCAGCGGCTTCGGCGCGTGGACCGACAAGGCGCGCTCGTTATGCCAACCCAAAACAACATGAAGAAACGACGTGAAATGACGATGCATCGCATCAAGTTGTGCATCGTGACGGACCATCAGCCCCGCGCAAGCAAGACCCCCCATTGTAACGACAATCTGCCAAAGGAGACCAATTTCATGAGCCTGTATGGTGTTATGCGCACCGGCGTTTCCGGGATGAACGCGCAGTCCAACAAGCTGTCGACGGTCTCGGACAACATCGCGAACGTCAATACGGTTGGCTACAAGCGGGCTTCCACGGAATTCTCCTCGCTGATCCTCAAGAGCGGCTCCGGCAACTACGATTCCGGCGCGGTCGAGACCACGGTCCGCTACGCCATCACTGATCCTGGCAACCTCCAATTCACGACCTCGACGACGGACCTCGCGGTCCAGGGCAACGGCTTCTTCGTCGTGCAGGATACCAACGGCAACAACTTCCTCACGCGTGCCGGCTCGTTCGTGCCCGACAGCACGGGCAACCTCGTCAACACGGCCGGCTTCCAGTTGATGGGCTACAACATCCAGAACGGCGCCGTGCCCAACGTTTCCGCCAACGGCTTCGGCGGCCTCCAGGTCATCAACGTCAATCAGATGGCGCTGCAGGCCTCGCCGTCGACGCTGGCGACCGTGGCTGCCAACCTGGATCCGAGCGCGGCGCTTGTCGGCACGCCGGCCGCCGCAGCTGGCCCTGGCAACTACACGTCGAAGACGTCGATGGTGACCTACGACAACATCGGCAACCCCGTGACGCTCAACGTCTATGCAGCCAAGACCGGCGCGAATAAGTGGGACATCGAAGTCTACGATCCGTCCGGAGCCCCGCTGACGAGCGGTCCCTCTGCCGCGACAACGTTCAAGTTCGACGTGAGCTCGACCGGAAAAGGCAAGCTGGACCTGGTGGGTCCGCCGCCGAGCGCGACGTCGCTCACGGTTCCGATCCCTGGCGGTTCGGGCACTTTCAAGATCGACATGTCGGCCATGACCCAGGTCGCCTCCAGCTTCGACTTCAAGGCGACGGTCGACGGCAACGCGCCGTCCGCCGTGGACAAGGTCGACATCGACTCCAAGGGCGTGGTCACCGCAGTGCTCAAGAACGGCACCCAGCTGCCGAGCTTCCAGATCGCGCTCGCCACCGTGCCAAGCCCGGACCATCTGACGCCCGAGGTCGGCAACGTTTATTCGCCGAACCTGGACTCCGGAAACGTACAGGTCGGCCTGGCTGGCCAGGGCGGTCTCGGAACCATTCAGTCCGGCGCGCTGGAAGACTCCAATGTCGATCTCGCGGACGAATTGACTTCGATGATCGAGGCGCAGCGTGGCTTCACCGCGAACTCGAAGTCGTTCCAGACCGGCGCTGATCTGCTCGACGTCGTCGTCAACCTGAAGCGCTGATTCCCTCGGCGCCGATCCCGGGCAAGAGAACGTTCAAGAGCACGCCATGTCCCTCACCTCAGCCCTCGACTCCGCCCGCAATTCGCTCATGGCGTCGGGCGTGCAGTCGTCGACTGTCTCGCGCAACATCGCGGGCGCCAGTTCGACCGGTTATTCGCGCAAGATCACGGTGCTGGACAATCTTCCCGGCGCCGGCGTCTACGTGGCGGCGATCCAGCGCGCCGCCAGTTCAGGTCTGTACAGCAACGTTCTGACCGCGACCTCCGCGGCCGCCACGCAGAGCGCGATCTATGACGGTCTCCAGAAGATCGCATCTGCCACGGTGGACGATCCGCAACTCGACCAGTCGCCGACCGCGCAACTCAATGCGCTGAAGCAGGCGCTTCAGCAATATGCCAACGCCCCGGACAATACCACGCTGGCCCAGGCCGCCGTCACGTCCGCCAAGGACATGGCGACCGCGCTCAACCAGGCAACCCAGACCGTGCAGTCGGTCCGCGAGGGCGCGGATGCCGACATGAACATTTCGGTCCAGAACATCAACCAGCTGCTCTCCCAGTTCCAGACCGTCAATACGGCGATCGTGAAGGGGACGATCGCCGGCGACGACGTGACCGATTATCTCGACCAGCGCGACAGCATCGTCTCGAAGCTGTCGCAGGAGGTCGGCGTCACGATGTCGATCCGCACCAACGGCGATGCCGCGCTCTACACCGACAGCGGCGTGGTGCTGTTCGACAAGACGGCGCGGTCGGTGAGCTTCGCCCCCACCACCTCCTATTCGGCGAGCATTACGGGCAATGCGGTCTTTATCGACGGCGTGCCCGTGACCGGTGCCAATTCGGTGATGCCGATCAAGTCCGGCAAGCTCGCAGGTCTCGCCCAATTGCGCGACAACGACACGGTCACCTATCAGAGCCAGCTCGACGAAATCGCCCGCGGCCTGATCAATGATTTCAAGGAAAGCGATCAGTCGACCGTCCCGACGCTGGCCGACAGGCCTGGCCTGTTCACCTATCCCCTCGCGCCGACGATGCCCGCGAGCGCCACCGTCTCGGTGGGCCTCGCCGGCACGATCTCGGTTGCCGCATCGGTCGATCCGGCTCAGGGCGGCAACCCCAATCTGCTGCGCGACGGCGCGATCAGCGGCAACGTCGCCTATCAATATAACACCGCCGGCAGCGGCGGCTATTCGACCCGGCTGCAGCAGCTCATCAGCAACATGGATGCGTCGCAGCCGTTCGATGCGACCACGCAGGGCAAGCCGAACGGCAGCCTGATCGACTACGCGTCGTCGTCGACGAGCTGGATCGAAAACCAGCGCAAGACCGCCAACGACAGCTCCCAGTACCAGAGCACGCTGCTCGACCGCAGCACGACGGCGCTGTCGAATGTCAACGGCGTCAACATGGACGACGAGATGTCGTTGATGCTTCAGGTCGAGCGTACCTATTCGGCTTCGTCGAAGATCATTTCGACCGTCGACCAGATGTTGCAAGCCTTGCTAGCCGCCGTGGGGAATTAGTCATGATGAGCGCCAACTACATTTCCACCGTGATGTTGTCCTCGTCGTTGAGGTACTCGATCACGAACAACCAGGCTGCGCTGAGCAAGGCCTCGACGGAGGCGACCACCGGCCGCTTCGCCGATGTCGGCCTCGAGCTCGGTGCCACGACGGGAGGCGACGTCACCCTGCGGGCGGACATGAGCTTCGCCGACCAGCTCGTCGATACCAACGGGCTCGTCGCGGGGCGCCTGGACGTGACCCAGGATCGCATCACCCAGCTCAGCTCGACCGCAACGGACTTCCTCAAGGACCTGATCGCCGCGCGCAGCACCGACGGCGGCGGGCGGATCATCCTGCCGCCGGCGTCCTCCAACCTGCAGGACCTGATCGGCGCGCTGAACATCTCCTATAACGGCTCGTATCTGTTCTCGGGCATCAACACGCAGAACCAGCCGATCACGCCTTACACCGCCGGCTCGGCCAGCAAGAACCAGGTCGATGCGGATTTCGCGGCACCGCCACCGACGGGCTTCGGCTTCCCCCAATCCTCGCCCAGCGTGAGCAGCATTACGCCTGCTCAGATGCAGACGTTCCTCAACACCACCTTCGACGCCGAGTTCGCAAGCCCGGCCTGGAACGCCAAGTGGTCATCAGCCACCGACCAGGTCATGCAAAGCCGCATCTCCACGACAGAGATCGCCGACACCTCCGTCAGCGCCAACCAGATCGGCTTCCGCAAGCTCGCCGAGGCCTACACCATGATGGCTGATCTCGGGAATGCGAACCTGAACCAGTCGACGTTCCAGGTCGTCGTGGACAAGGCCATCGGCCTCGTCGGCAGCGCCATCACAGACCTTGCTGCGCTCGGCGGCAGCGTCGGCACGGTCCAGCAGCGGCTCACCACCGCGACCGACAAGCTCAAGACCCAGAAGGACATTCTGAACAATCAGATCGTCGGCATGGAGCAGGTCGATCCGACGGAAGCGTCGGTGCGCGTCAATGCGCTGCAGACCCAGATCCAGACGGCGCTCGCGCTCACCTCGCAGCTCCAGAAGATCAGCCTCATCAACTATCTCTGAGTCAGCGCGGCGGTCGCGTTCGCTTTTAGTTTCTTGCAATTTTTCTGCGCAGAGTTGTCCGGATGACTTTTGAAGCCTACGAAACGGTCGTTGAAGACAGCGGCTACGAGGCGCGCGGGCGCGAGCGGCAGGCGCTCAGCCTCGGCATCGACCGGCTGGAGCGGCTCCAGAAGGAGCACCACAGCAGGGAGGATCAGGTCCAGAGCCTGCTCTACGTCCGGCGGCTGTGGACCATCTTCATCGAGGATCTCGCGCATCCGGAGAACGGACTGCCCGAACAGCTGCGCGCCGATATCATCTCGATCGGCCTGTGGGTCGTCAAGGAAGCCGATCGCCTTCGTGAAGAACGATCGAACGACGTGATGCATCTCGTCGAAATCAACCGCATGATCCGAGACGCGCTTTAATGAAGATTTCCTTGCGGGCGGGCGAACGGGTCTACATCAACGGCGCCGTGCTGCGCGTGGACCGCAAGGTCTCGCTCGAGCTCGTCAACGACGTGATGTTCCTGCTCGAAGGGCAGGTCATGCAGGCCTCCGACGCCACCACGGCGATGCGCCAGCTCTATTTCATGGTCCAGCTCATGCTGATGAACCCGACGGATGTCGGAGCCGCCGCTTCGCTCTTTGCTCAGCACCACGCGGCCCTGCTCGCGGTGTGCGAGAACCACGAGATGCTGGACGGCCTCGCCGCGATCGACGAGATGGTCGGCGGGACCCGCTACTTCGAGGCGCTCAAGCGGATCCGGGCGCTGTTTCCCCTGGAGCAGGCGATCCTCGCCGGCGCCACCACCGAATCCCCATTCGAGGCTGCCTGACAGCGGAGAGGCACATGAACGTCCCCAGCGCGACCGATACCACAAGCACCAATTCGACGAACTCGACCTCGTCCCCTACGGCCACGTCGAGCAACACCGTCGACTACAACACCTTCCTGCAGCTCCTCATCGCCGAGATGAAGAACCAGGATCCGACCAATCCGATGGATACGTCGCAATATATGAGCCAGTTCGCCCAGCTGTCGTCGGTCGAGCAGGCGATGCAGACCAATACGAAGCTGGATTCGCTGCTGTCCTCGCAGGCGCTGTCGCAGGCGGACGGGCTGATCGGGAAAAACGTCAGCTTCACCGACTCGACCGGAGCGACCTTCACCGGCAAGGTCGCCTCGATCTCGATCAACAGCAATGGCTCCGTTGCAACCCTCGATGACGGCACCAAGGTCGCGGTCGGCCCCGGCCTCACGATCAGCTAGCCATGAACGAGCGGGACGCCCTCGACATCATCCAGGCGGCGATCTGGACCATCCTCGTTGCCTGCGGACCCGCCGTCGGCGCCGGGATGCTGGTCGGTGTCGGTATCGCGCTGATCCAGGCCCTGACCCAGATCCAGGAGGCGACGCTGACCTTCGTTCCGAAGATCGTCGTCATCCTCGTGGTCGTGGCCGTCTCCGGCTCCTTCATCGGCGCACATATCTCCACCTTCACCGAGATGGTCTATTCGCGGATCGAGCACGGCTTCTGATCCGCGGAACGCTCCGGCCACCACCCCCGCGTAAGCTTTGCGGGGCAAATTGCAGGGCGGACCCTGCTGCCGGTGACCCATGGCCGATACTTTAGTTGCTAGCCTGCCGAACCCGCGACGTTTCGGCGCGGATGCCTTCTTCGCGGGCGGTATCGTGGCCATGCTCACGATCCTGTTCCTGCCGATACCTCCGTTCCTGATCGACCTTGGCCTTGCCTTCTCGATCGCGCTGTCGGCCCTGATCCTGATGGTCGCGCTGTGGATCCAGCGTCCGCTCGATTTCTCCGCCTTCCCGACCGTGCTGCTGATCGCGACGATCCTGCGGCTGGCGCTCAACGTCGCGACGACCCGACTGATCCTGTCCCGCGGAGGGGAGGGCGAACAGGCTGCGGGCCATGTCGTTGCCGGCTTCTCGAAGTTCGTCATGGGCGGCGACTTCGTCATCGGCCTGATCATCTTCGCGATCCTGGTCACGGTGAATTTTGTCGTGATCACCAAGGGCGCGACGCGCATCGCCGAAGTCGGCGCACGCTTCACCCTGGACGCCATCCCGGGCAAGCAGATGGCGATCGACGCAGACCTGTCGGCGGGCCTGATCGATGACAAGGAAGCGCAGCGCCGGCGCCGCGAGCTCGAAGAGGAAAGCTCCTTCTTCGGCGCGATGGACGGTGCCTCGAAATTCGTCCGCGGCGATGCCATCGCCGGCCTGATCATCACCGCGATCAACATCTTCGGCGGCATCATCATCGGCGTCACCCATCACGGTCTGACGCTGTCGCGCGCTGCCGACGTCTACACAAAACTCTCCGTCGGCGACGGTCTGGTCACGCAGATGCCGGCACTGATCGTGTCGCTTTCGGCGGGCCTCCTGGTCTCCAAGGGCGGCACCAGGGGGTCGGCGGAGCAGGCGGTGCTGCGGCAGCTCGGCGGCTACCCGCGCGCGGTGTCGGCGGCGTCGCTTATGATGTTCGTGCTCGCCTTGATGCCGGGGCTGCCGATGGCGCCATTCGTGCTGCTGGGCGGCGTCATGGCCTTTGTCGGCTACTCGCTGCCGAGGCGGCAGGCGGCCGCGCAGCAGAAGGAGGCGGCGCGCAAGTCGGAAGAGCGTGCGCAGAGCGATGCCAAGGAGTCCGTCAAGGAATCGCTCAAGACCGCCGAGATCGAGCTGTCGCTCGGCAGCCATCTGTCGGTCCATTTGCTCGGCTCGCGCAACGAGCTTGCCCACCGCGTCAGCAAGATCCGCAAGAAGTTTGCCAAGCAGTATGGTTTCGTCGTTCCCGAGATCAAGCTGTCGGACAGTCTATCGATCGACCCCAAGGGCTACCAGATCCGGATCCACGATACCCGCGTCGCCCATGGCGAGCTCAGGATCGGCGAGGTAATGGTGCTGGTGGACAAGGACGGCAAACCCGACGTACCCGGCGACGAGGTGATCGAGCCTGCGTTCGGCATGAAGGCGCTGTGGGTGACCGAGGCCTTCACCGATGAGGTCAGGCGGCAGGGCTGCAAGCCGGTCGACAATCTGTCGGTGCTGCTGACGCATCTGAGCGAGGTGCTCAGGGCGAATCTTCCTCAGCTCCTGTCCTACAAGGACATGCGCGGACTGCTTGACCGGCTCGAGCCGGAATACAAGCGCCTGGTCGACGATCTCTGTCCGTCGCAGATCTCCTATTCGGGCCTACTGGCGATCCTGAAGATCCTGCTGGGCGAGCGGGTGTCGATCCGGAACCTTCATCTGATCCTCGAGGCGATCGCCGAGATCGCGCCCCATGTGCGGCGGTCCGAGCAGGTGGCTGAGCACGTGCGCATGCGCCTGGCTCAGCAGATCTGCGGCGATCTCTCCGACAATGGCGTGCTCAACGTCCTTCGCCTCGGCAACCGCTGGGATCTCGCCTTTCACCAGAACCTGAAGCGCGATGGCAAGGGCGACGTCGTCGAGTTCGACGCCGACCCGCGCCTGATCGAACAGTTCGCGACCGAAGCCAGTGCTGCGATCCGGAAATTCACCGAGGACGGCACCAGCGTAGTGCTGGCGGTGACCCCGGAAGCCCGCCCCTATGTCCGCATGATTCTGGAACGGGTGTTCCCGACGTTGCCGATCCTGTCGCATGTCGAGGTCGCTCGCAGCGCCGAGATCCGGGCGCTCGGAGCCATCTCGTGATCAGCGGCCTCGCCGACAACGTGCTCGCTACGTTCATCGTGTTCTGCCGTATCGGCTCCTGCCTGATGCTGGTGCCGGGCTATTCCAGCACGAACATTCCGCCGCAGATCCGCCTGTTCGTCGCGCTCGTCACGACGTTCGCGCTGTCGCCGATTCTGGTTTCGGTCCTGAAGCCGCTCGTGGACGATGCGCCGCCGTTGACGCTCGCGCTGCTGATCGGAACCGAGCTCCTGGTCGGCAGCGTCATCGGCCTCGGCGGGCGCGTGTTCTTCCTCGCGTTCCAGACCATGTCCACCGTCATGGCGAGCGCGATCGGGCTCAGCAACATCCCGGGCGTGCCGATCGGCGACAACGATCCGACGCCGGCCTCGGTGCCGCTGATCATGGCCGCGGTCACCACCTTGTTCTTCCTGACCGACCAGCATTGGCAGGTCCTGCGCGGATTGATGAACTCCTACGATGTCTGGCATCCCGGTGAGAAACTGAGCGGCGAGATGGCGCTGAACCAGCTCGCGACCCGGCTTACGGACGCGTTCGTGCTGACGCTGCGGATCACCAGCCCCTTCATCGTCTATTCCGTCATCGTCAATTTTTCCGTCGGCCTCATCAACAAGCTGACGCCGTCGATTGCGGTCTATTTCGTCTCGGTGCCGTTCGTCCTGGTCGGAGGTCTCCTGCTGCTCTACCTCATCAGCGACGAGTTGCTGACGCAATTCATGCTCGGCATGTCGTCATGGCTGGCGGGATGACGGGCCATGACCTCGCGCGCGGACAAGCTCGGTCGGATCGTCTCGCTGGTGAAGCTTCAGCTCCGTCTGTCCGAATGGCAGCTCGCGCAATTGCGGCAGCAGGAGCAGACCATGCAGGATGAGCAGGCGTGGCTGGTCGGGACCCTGAACGAGGGAAAACCGCCGGCCGGCTCGTCGTGCGTTTCGATTGCGAGGCGCCTCAACAGGACGACCATCGGCGCGCGCGCCGTGCAGGAGCATGCTGCGATGCAGCTCGACAAGGTCCGCTCGGAGAACCGGCGCGTGAAACAGCTCGAGGAGGTCGCCAAGGTGGCACTGGCCGAAAAGCTGCGCGACGCCGAGAAGCGCTCGCTCGAGGACATCATGGAGACACATGCGGCCGTGCGCGATTTGACGCCGCGGCCAGCCAACCGGAACAAGACATGATCGTGACGCCGACATCCGACCTCGTCCTCGACGTCCTCGACGCCGCCGATCCGGTGGCGCAGCGCGCTGCGACCGCGAAGCTCGACGCGTTGAAATCGTCCGGCGCCGATTTCGCCGCGACGATGGACGCCGAGGCCGGCAAGGCGGCCGACCAATCCGCCGCAAAGGTGACGGAAGCGCAGTCGGGGGTGGTGAACGGTCCGCCGGTGCAGGTGATCAAGAAGCCCGGCCCGGACGAGGTCTATCGCAAGTTCGAGGCGTTCATCCTCCAGACCTTCGTCGAGACGATGCTGCCGAAGGAATCTGAGGAAGTGTTCGGCAAGGGCACCGCGGGCGGCGTCTGGAAATCGATGTTGGCCGAGCAGCTTGGCGCCCAGCTTGCGAAGGGCAAGGGGATCGGAATTGCCAAGCAGCTCGCGTCCGCGCATCCGGCTGGTCCGGATGTGACGGGCAAGTCGGGCTGATGGATCTGGGATATGGGTGAGGAAAGTTGAAGGGTGAATTTGCTATGCAGGTAGAACAAGGCGCAACGCTTCCGGTGATGGAGCAACCGGTCGTTGAACGGCAGATCTTGAACTCCCAGGTCTTGAACTCCCAGGTCTTGAACTCCCAGGTCTTGAACTCCCAGGTCTTGGACTCCCAGGTCTTGGACTCCGAGGTGATGACGGCGGCCGCATCGGGCGATGCTCTGTTGCCGGTGCTCCTGCCGAATGTCGGCGGCGACATGCCGTCCGACGACGCCGAAGCGGCAAGATTGGAGGCGACGCGGTCCGAGGAGATCAGCGGCCTGCTATCCGCGATTCGCCGGCTCGAGAACATCGTCGAGGAAGAAACCGTCGCGCTCGCGACCGGGCAGAAGGTCGATTTCGATGATTTCAGCATGCGCAAGAGCCGGAGCATGCTGGAATTCGTCCGCCTGATGCGGGCGCGGATGCATCTCGGCGGCGAAACCGAGATCACGGGCGAGATCCAGCGGCTGCGCGAAAAGCTCGAGCGAAACCGTTCGCTCCTCGAGATGCACTACGACGCCGTGCGTGAGGTCGCGGCCATCATCGTTAGGGCGATCAAGGACGCAGAGTCGGACGGCACCTACACCGGTCGCGCAGCGCGGGACGAAAAATGATCAAGCTGGTGCTGGCCGGGCTCTGGGTATGCATCCTCACCGCGGGCACGAGCTATGGCGTGGCCTATTGGAAGGAAAACGGCACTCTGCTGCCGAAGGACGAATATCTCGACGGGCTGCAATACCAGAAGACTCGGGCGCTGAGCATACCCATGGTAGAGAGCGGCGCGGTGCAGGGCTACATCGTCGCGCGCTTCGTCTATACGGTGGAGGCCCGGACCATGCACCAGCTTACCGTTCCGCCCGAGCCGTTCGTCGTGGACGAGGCCTTCCGCAGGATCTATGCCGACGACAAGCTCGATTTCAGGAAGCTCGCCCGCTACGACCTCTCTGTCCTCACCGCAGGGATCAAGCAGCGCGTCAACGAGCGGATGCAGGCCGACATCGTCCAGGACGTGCTGGTCGAGGACTTCAACTACGTCTCCAAGGAAGAATTCCAGCAGAAGCCGTAAAGCGCCGGGCGCGAGACTGCACCAGCGTAACGACGTTTCTGCCGTTGAAAACAAATCGGCCTCTGCGGGTGTCCCCGCAGAGGCCGATGGTCGTTTGTGAGCCGCGGCTCGGGCGCGTCAGTTGCCAGCCGGGTAGGCCGCCGGGGCGGCATGTGCCCGGTTCAGGAGGATGCCGACTTCGTCGAGCTCCTGCATCGGCTCGTCGATGGCCTCGTTGGCGGGGATATTGAGCCGGTATCCGACGTAGCGCCGTGCCACGATCGCGTCGAAACCGAGTCGGTCTCGCAGCTTCTTGCGCAACTTGCTGACGTGGCTTTCGATCACGCTCTCATCGAACGTGGATTCGAAGATGCCGTAGACCGCGTTGAAGATCTGCGTCTTGGTGATCCACTTGCCGTGATTGCTGACCATATACTCGAGAATGCGCAGCTCGCGGCGGGGCAGGGTGAGGGCGTGGCCCGCAATCTCGGGGTCACGTCCATTGAAGAAGACCTGGATCCTGGTCTCGCAGGGCCTCGGCAGCTCGCCCACCCGGCGGCGCGCGATCGCGGCCGTTCGGGCGAGGATCTCACGCAGGTGAATCGGCACGTGAACCACATCGTCCACGCCGGATTCAAACAGCTCCAGCGTGTTCTTGAGCATCTTCTGGCCGCTCATGGCGATGATCGGAGCAGTGGACCGCTTGCGCATCGCCCTTGGCAGGCTTCCGCGGGCATCGCAATCCCCCAGAAGGAAGGCATCGACCGCTGCCAGGTCCGATTCGTTCGCGGATTGCAGCCAGTCCCAGAATTCTCCGGAGGAGAATCCGATCGACGAGACGCCCTCGCGAACGAGCCCTCCTACGTAGCTGTTCGTGACGCTCTCGCGATCATCAACGATTATATACATCAGTCTGTCGCCCCTGTTTCGCACTTGCAGCGGCCGGGAGGTGGTGTGATGCCCCGGCGCGACGCCATGCTGTTTGACGATATTTCCCTCCCGCGAACCGTTGTTATGGTTTCGATGTTCGCGGGCAGCCCTACGCATTCAGTGCCTGCGTGAGCAGGCCTGTTACTTCGACTCGATACTGAACGCTTACTGCGTGAGGCCCGGCGGGTGTTTTACGGATCACCCCGCGGAGCGGTGAGACAGCGACCTAGAGCAGTTGCGTACGTTGCCGATTGGGTCCGAACGCTACTGAACTCAGTCGATCTCCTCGCCAACTGGCGAGAATCACTTGTGTAGGACCGTAACAATTGCCGATTCCCGATCAAGCGTGCGAAACAAAGCGTTTGCTACGTGTGCTTGATGCTGTTGGTTTGTTTCCGGTTGTTTCTTTGTATGTCAAAGCTCATTAGTTGATTTGGATGTCGAACTACTTTTGCACCGTGACGGTCATAAAGTTCCATATACCCGTAGAAACATAGCTGTTTTGGGTAGGGGCGCAGAGCCGCCGTAGGGAGGGGATTTCAATCCCGGATTGACTCTCCTGGCCGCACACCCGCCTGCGACAATTCGACTCATGAATGGCGGTGGGACTCCAGCTTGGCGAAATCTTGGCGAGTGTGTGTCTTTCGAGTCGCACTTTCGCCTCGTGCATGACGCGTTGGACTCATTCGACGCCGCATTGTTTGTGACGAAAAGATTTTTTGATGCGCACGTTTCAGGCAAGCTTCGCCGACTAGCTTCGTTCAACAGATCGAAAACGAACGGAGCATTTTCAAATGTTGTCCGATGGAAAAACGCGTCCTGCCGAAACTGCGGATTTGACCGCAGCGGCGAAGCCGGCTCCGGAAGCGCGCGACACGAAGAGCAATAATGCGCCGCGCGCGGCCAAGCCCGCGGCAGGCGTGAAGCCCGTATCGGCAGCGAGTGACGAAGTTGCAGCCAAAGCAGCGCTCGAGGGATTGAAGCGTATTCGCGCCAAGGCGCGCCTCGACAAGATGGCGATACCAAAGCCTGCGCCGGTCGTGATCAAGCCGGCGGTGATCGTGGCCAAGCCGCCGCCGCCGCGTCCGACATGGGTCGCGCCGCTCGCGACATTGGCGGTTGCCGCCATCCTGGTGGTCTGCGCCTGCACCGGCGTCATTGCCTATCTCACCACGCAGCCGAGCCAGACAAATGCCGCGGCCAGTGCCGAGATCAGGAACCTGCGCGATACGGTCGCGCAGCTGCGCAAGCAATTGTCCGGCGTGTCCGAGAATCTCGACGGCCTGCGAACCGCCGTCGATCAGTCGAGCAAGGCAACCAGCGACCGTTTCGGCCGGTTCGCCGAGAATCTGGATCGCATCGAGCGTGTGAGCTCGTCCTCGACCGCGAAGCTCGACAGGCTCGCCCAGGTCCAGGTCCAGCCGCCGCCTCCCGTTGCTGCGCAGCCGTCGCCGGCAATGCCGATGATGGCCTCGGTCGCGGCACCCGAGACCACGGGCTCGGTGTCTCCGGCCGAACGCAGCTCGGTACCGCGAAAGGCGGTCAAGGGCTGGTCGGTTCGCCAGGCTTATGAAGGCATTGCGATCCTGCAGGGGCCGAGCGGTGTCGTCGAGGCCGTGCTCGGCCAGCAGGTCCCCAATCTCGGTCGCATCGAGGAGATCAGGAACGAGAACGGCCGTCTGGTGGTGGAAACCAGTGGCGGCGTTGTCTACTCGGCGCGCAAATGAGCGGCGGACAATTCTATTGTCGGTGATGCTCGAAGCTGGTGCATAGCAGGTCGATCTCGGGTTCGGCGATCGGCGCGCGAAACAGCCGGCAGGTGAATTCGACCGTCGTCTTGTTCTCGGAAGCAGTACGATCCTCCCGGAGGAAAATGCATCGCTTGCAGACGTCGGTGTGGTGCCGCTGTTCGGCGACGTCCGCCTGATCGAGCACGTGTCGCAAGGTGTCGCGAAAGCGGATCTTGCTGTCGTCATCGAGGACGGCGATGGCCTCGACGAGGCCATTGACGGGATCGCGAGCCAGAAATTTCTTGCCCTGCTGCGTCACGCTCAGCATCACCGAGCGCTTGTCTGTGGCGGAGCGCTTCCGCTCCACATAGCCGAGCCGCTCGAGCTCGCCGATGATGAATGAGGCGGTGCCGCGCGTGGTGCCGACATAGCTTGCCAGCGCCGAAGGTGTCCTTGAGAACCGGTTGGCACGGGACAGAAAGCGCAACGCCATCCACTCGCGATCGCGCATGCCGTTTTTGGTGCCTTCGAACCACAGGATTCGCGCCACCTGTCCCAATAATTCAATTGCTTCGCGAGCCAAATTCATATCGATGCCAGATCAGATAAAGCTTTATTCAATTGAGCCGTCGGTAGCGCAATCGCTGCGGGTCAGAATGAGGCTGTCGAGCTTCGCTCGAAGCGGAAACAATTGCCGGCTTGGAAGACGCTTCTCCGTTCTGGAGATGGAACATTCGGGAGTGGAACTAGAGCGTCACGAAGAAAGTTCGAGTAAATATGACGGCTCAACTGATCTGAAAACTTCAGTCAAATGGTGCGGTCTCTCACTCAAATGTCGCGCGGTATGCTGTGCCCGGGCAACATCATGTGTCGTTGCGGCCACGATCGAGCCCGATAGTTGCGGCGAGACGTTTCGAATTGCGCGAAACCGCACACAATCTGCGACGCGTGATGGCGCCGCTGGCAGCGGGAGAACCCCTTTTTCGGTTAATGGATGTTGCGACGCAATGCGGTCACGCGGTTAAATCGGGCACACATTCACTTGGGAATTCGAGAGTGTCGTCGGGAAGCGAGCAAAGCCTTTTCAAGTTCAGCCTCTCCAAGCAGAGCCGTTCAACGTCAAACGCGCGGCACTGGCCGCCGGAAGTGAGTTTGGCAGTCTGATGCTGTCGCTTGCGACCATCGGCGCCGGCTTCGTGACGCGGCCGATCGGCGGCATCGTGCTTGGCCGTCGGACTGTCGCGATGAGCCTGATGCCGGAGACGGCGCCGGTGAAGCGGCGTGATCGCCGGATCTGAAAGGCCCGGCGCTCGCAGGCTGGTGATTTGCGTTTCGCCGGCAATTATCGGCGAATGCCTCGCCTGAAGGTTCAGACACTGGGGCAAGGCATCAGGAAGGACCAACCGATGAGTATCGAAACCATCATCACGTCTGACGTTATAGGGCTGATTGAGCCGCCCCCGGTGTCGCGCCGCGGCTTCATGAGCGCCACGGCGGCCGTTGCTGCGGGCTACACGCTTGCGGCAGGGCCGGTCCGCGCCGAGGTGATCACGACCGACACCGGCGGCCTCCAGGCTGGAGATGCCAAGATCAAGGTCGGTTCCGAGGAAATGCCGGCCTATTTCGCCCGCCCCGCCGGTAACACCAAGGCTCCGGTGATCATCGTCGCGATGGAGATCTTTGGTCTGCACGAATACATCAAGGACGTGACGCGGCGCCTCGCCAAGCTCGGCGCCTTCGCGGTTGCGCCCGACTATTACTTCCGCAAGGGCACGGACCTCACCAAGATCACCGACATCAAGGACCTCTTGCCGGTCGTCAACGCCAAGCCGGACGCCGAGCTGCTCTCCGATCTCGACGCGACGGTGGCCTGGGCGGGATCGCAAGGCGGCGACACCGCGAAGCTCGGCATCATCGGCTTCTGCCGCGGCGGCCGCACGGTCTGGGAATATGCCGCCCATAACGGCACGCTCAAGGCCGGCGTTGCCTTCTACGGTCCGCCGGTCGATGCGCCCAATCCGCTGTGGCCGAAGAGCCCGCTGCAGCTCGCGCCTGAGATGAAGGCGCCGGTGCTCGGCCTCTATGGCGGCGCCGACACCGGCATTCCCGTGGCCCAGGTCGAGCAGCTCAAGGCGGCGCTCGAGCAGAACAAGAAGACGGCCGAATTCAAGATCTATCCGGAAGCGCCGCACGGCTTCCATGCCGACTATCGCGGCAGCTACCGCAAGGATGCTGCGGAGGATGCCTGGAAGCAGGCGCAGGCCTGGTTCAAGAAATACGGCGTGTTGAGCTGACGCTGAATATAAAAGGGCGGCCGATCGGCCGCCCTTTTAAGCGCGTCCGTCGCCCGCTCGCCACAGCGCATCGAGGCCGTGCCGATAGGTCGGATAGGCCAGCGCGACGCCGAGCTCTTGCTTCAGCCGCGCGTTGGAGACGCGGGCGCTGCTGGCATAGAAGCTGCGCGCCATCGCCGACATCTCGGCGGTCGCGAAAGCTTCTTCGTCCGGCGGAGCGATGCCCATCAGCTGCGCGGCGTAGGCGATCACGTCCTGAGGCGGTGCGGGCTCGTCGTCGCAGACGTTCCAGGTGCCGCCGCTGTTGTGGTTGATCGCGGCCATGATGGCGCTGGCGATATCGTCGACATGAATGCGGTTGAAGATCTGGCCGGGCTTGATGATGCGCCGTGCCGTGCCGCTGCGCAGCGTCACCAGCGCGTTGCGGCCGGGGCCGTAGATGCCGGCTAGCCGCAGGATCGCGACGTCGCGGCGTGCCGTCTTCGTCCAGGCCTGCTCCGCCGCGATCCGCATCCGTGCGCGGTCGAGGGTGGACTGCGGCGGCGTGCTCTCGTCCACCCATCCGCCGGCGCGATCGCCGTAGACGCCGATGGTGGAGAGATAGACGACCTTGTGGCGGCCCGCCGCGAGCACGTCGCCGAGCGCCGCGATTGCGGGGTCTCCGGTGCCGCCCGGCGGGATCGATATCACAAGGACATCGGCATCGCCGATACTGTCGACCGTCGCGTCAGCCGGGCGGCTGCCGGAAAAGCCATGCACTTCGATCCCGGCAAGGTCGACCTGCGCGGCGGGATCGCGGACCGTGCCGGCGACATGCGAGAAGCTGCCGCCGAATTTGCGGACGAAATGCCGGGCGCTGTAGCCGAGGCCGAGGATGAAGAGCCGCATGCGTCTCCTGTGCAGGTCGGAGTTCCCGTTCGCGCCGCAGCGCACCTCCGCTCATAAGAGATTTTTGGGTCGGGCAAAAGATATTGCGATTTTACTCGCCGGCTGCCTCGGGCGATGCTCGCTCGTGACAGGGAGGCGTCGACCATGCAGGCGGACGTGGCCATCATAGCGCGATCCGGCGCGGCGGATCTGGTCCGGAGCGCGGCCGCGCTGATCCTCGACGTCGACGGGACGCTGGCCGAGACGGAGGAGCTGCACCGGCGGGCCTTCAACCACGCCTTTGCCCGTCACGGTCTCGACTGGCATTGGGACCGCGCCGCCTACAAGGACCTGCTGCGCGTGACCGGCGGCAAGGAACGCATCCGCGCCTTCCACACCAGGCAGTGGGTCGCGCCGCCCCTGTCGGATGCCGATATCGCCGAGCTCCACCGCATCAAGACCGCCCATTATGCCGAGCTGGTCGAGACCGGTTGCTGCCCCTTGCGGGCCGGTGTGACGGATCTGCTCGCTGCTGCCAAGGCGCGTGGCCAGCGGCTTGCGATTGCGACCACGACGTCGCATGGAAACATCGATGCGCTGATGTCGCGGGCGCTGGGGGCGCGCTGGGCCGCGGATTTTGATGCGATCGTTGCCGGTGACGATGTGAGGCACAAGAAGCCGGCGCCGGATGTCTATCTCGAAGTCCTGGCGCGATTGAAGCTGGCGCCGTCCAAATGCGTCGCGATCGAGGATTCTGCCAATGGGCTGATTGCGGCCTCGCGGGCCGACATTCCCGTGCTCATCACGCGCAGCATGTTTTTCCAGGATGATGATTTCAGCGCGGCTCGCGTGGTGCTGGACGATCTGTCGGAACTCGCCGTCAAATAAAAAACCGCAAAACAACCCCATGCACAGTACAACGCTGGCGCGGTCAGTGCACCCGGTGGCTGGCTCTATCGTCCTCAGCCTGCTCGACAATCTGCGCAATCGGGCTCGATTGGTGATGCACCAGAAGCCAGCCGTCGCCGACGCGCCGAAAATGGTTGGCGGCGGCGAGCGCGGTGCCGTCGACGATCTCGATGCAGAGCACGCGCGCACTGTCACCGTCGACGATCGCCTGCGGCTCGGCGCAGACGATCTGCGGACGTTCCGGGTTCTGCAGGATGTCGCGCCAGCTTCCGATCACGGTGGCGTGGCCGACGATCGCGGGCCAGCCGGGATGAATGCAGGAAATGGCGTCGTCATCCGCCCACATCCGCTTCATTTCGTCGAAATCGCCGGTCGCGAAGGCGGCGTAAAAAGCCGCGTTCGCGGCGATGACCTTGTTGTCCTTTGCCATGCCTCTCGGGTGCGGCAACGGCAGGCAAAAATCAAGCGCGACTTCAGTCCGACTTTGGACGCAGTGCAGCATTATTGCCCACTTTCTGATCATGCCGAAACGTGCGTCTCCACCGCGCGCCGCGCACCTTCCTTGAAGAGACGGCCGAGCGCCGCGGTCACGGCCTCGCGCAGGCGCGGCTCGGCACCGAGCGGTCCAAACACTTTTTCCACGCCGAGCAATGCGGGCGCCAGCCGTTCCGCGACGGGACCGGCCTCGCGCGCCAGGCCCGCGAGCTCGGCGGCGAGGGGATCGCGCACGTCGATGGCGCGGCCCTGCTCGTCAAGTGCGGTGACGTAGCGCATCCAGCCCGCCACCGCGAGCGCGTGCGTCGCGATCGGCAGGTTTTTGGCGAGGCGATCCTGCATCGCGCCGAGCAGCCGCTGTGGCAGCTTTTGCGAGCCGTCCATTGCGATCTGCCAAGTGCGGTGATGCAGCGCCGGATTGGCGAAACGCTTGAGCAGCGAGGCGCGATAGGCGGCGAGATCGGTGCCCGCAGGCATCGTCAGCGTCACCGCGGCCTCTTCCATCACCTGCGCGGCGAGGCGCGCGAAATACGGATCCCGCATGGTATCGGCGATGGTCTCGTAGCCGGCGAGATAGCCGAGATAGGCGAGCGCGGAGTGGCTGGCGTTGAGCAGCCGCAGCTTCATCAACTCGAACGGCTTGACGTCGGTGACGAGCTCGACGCCCGCGGCGGCGAGATCGGGCCTGCCCGCGGCAAAGCGATCCTCGACCACCCATTGCGTGAACGGCTCGGTCATAACAGGCCAGGCGTCACGCATCCCAAGTGCCGCGGCGACCGCATCGCGGTCGGCATCCGTCGTTTCCGGCACGATGCGATCGACCATGGTGCAGGGGAAGGCAACGGTATCCGCGATCCATTTGCCGAGGTCCTTCGAGCGGAGTGCCGCGAACTGCGTCACGATCCGCTGCACGGTGTGGCCGTTGGCGGCGAGGTTGTCGCAGCACAGCACGGTGAACGGCGAAAGCCCCTGCGCCCGTCGCCGCGCCAGTGCGGCCACGATGAAGCCGGGCGCCGAGCGTGGCGCGTCAAAATTGTTGAGATCGTGCACGACATCAGGATGCCGCTCGTCGAGATCGCCGGTCTGCGGCGTGTGGCAATAGCCCTTTTCGGTCACGGTGAGCGAGACGATGCGAATGGCGGGATTGGCCATCCGCTCGACCAGCGCGCCCGGCTTTTCGCGCGCGACGACGCTGTCGAGCAACGCGCCGATGACGCGATGCTCGGTGCCTTCGGCGGCGCGCACGGCGACCGTGTAGAGATGATCCTGCGGGGCGAGGGCGTCGCGCGTGTCCGGACTGCGCAGGCTCGCGCCGATGATGCCCCAAGAGCTGGCCGATGACGTGGCGCCGGCGGCGAGGCAATCGTCGATGACGACCGCCTGATGGGCGCGATGAAAGGCGCCAAGACCGAGATGCACGATGCCGGGCGTCACGCGTGAACGGTCGTAGGCCGGGCGGCGGCTGCGAGGTGCCAGCCGGTCGAGATTGGCGCGGCCAAGGCGCGTTGAACTAAGCCGCATGGTGTCTCTCCCTGTGTTTGGCGGCTGCTTGACATGGCGGCCGTCCTCGGTCAATGCTTCGGTCAATTGGTAAGGCCAATTATCCAAAATTGGCGGGCCGCCGGATCGACCGGCGAGATCTATAGGGGAGGCCAGCGTGCCGCTGGAAGCCGTGGAGGCGAGACGGCTTTATCGCCAAATCGCCGATCAATTGCGAAGCCTGATCGACAGCGGCGAGTACGCCGTCGGCAGTCGCCTGCCGACCGAGCGCGAGCTCGCCGATCAGCTCAGGGTATCGCGGCCGACGGTGCGCGAAGCCCTGATCGCGCTCGAAGTGGAAGGACGCGTCCGCATTCGCGTCGGGTCCGGCATCTATGTGATCGACCCTTCGGACGCCACGCCAACGCCGTCCGCCGTGATAGAGGGGCCATTCGAGCTGTTGCGCGCCCGCGAATTCCTCGAAAGCGCCATCGCCGAGCAGGCCGCGCGCGTGGCGACCAGGGACGATATCGCACGCATCGATGCCGCCCTGGTCGCGATGGAGAACGTCGCGCACCCCGGCGAAGCCTCGATGGTCCATGACCGCGCCTTCCACATCGCGATCGCCGGATGCCTCGGCAACGCCGTGCTGGTGCGCGTGGTCGGCGAGCTGTTCGACCAGCGGCTCAATCCCTATTTCGCGCAGCTTGCGCATTATTTTGAGAATCCCGGCACCTGGCGCACCGCGCTCGGCGAGCATCGGGCCGTGCGCGATGCCATTGCGACGCGTCAGCCAACGGCGGCCCGCGACGCGATGCGCGATCATCTCGCGCATTCGCAGGAGCGTTTTGCGCAGAATTTTGGCGCCGAGAGCGCCACGGGATCGCCGGCGATGCGGAAACGGACCGCGCGATCCGGCGCAGCTCCGGCGAAGCCAAAACGACCGTCGAAGAAGCAGGCCAAAAGCGGCAGCGCGCGGCGGCGATGAGATTGGGCGGCTCGCTTCGGTTTGGGGCGGGTGAACAAGAAGCAGACTTAAGTCAGGGAGAATATTCAGTGTTGAAGAAGATAACGACGGTGCTGGCGGTCTCGGCCGCTGCAATGTTCGCGACGACCCATGCCGGCCTGGCGCAGACCAAGCTGAAATGGGCTCATGTCTACGAGACCTCGGAGCCGTTCCACACCGCTTCGGTCTGGGCCGCACAGGAGATCGGCAAGCGCACCAACGGGCGCTATCAGATCGACGTCTATCCGGCCTCCCAGCTCGGCAAGGAAGCCGACATCAACCAGGGCCTCTCGCTCGGCTCGGTCGACATCATCATTTCTGGATCGAGCTTCGCGGCCAAGAGCTTTCCGCCGATCGGCGTGACCTATTATCCCTACACATTCCGCGACGCCGATCATCTGCTCGCCTACACCAAGAGCGACATCTTCAGGGAGCTCGCCAAGGGTTATGAGGACAAGAGCGGTCACCACATCATCGCGGTGACCTATTATGGCGTGCGCCAGACCTCCACGAACAAGCCGATCAAGACCTGCGCGGACCTGAAGGGCCTGAAGATGCGCGTGCCCGACGTGCCGGCCTATCTCGCAATGCCGCGCGCCTGCGGCGCCAACACGGCGCCAATCGCGTTTGCCGAAGTCTATCTCGCGCTCCAGAACGGCACCGTCGAGGCGCAGGAGAACCCGCTGACCACGATCGAGGCCAAGAAGTTCTACGAGGTGCAGAAGCACATCGTGCTGACCGGCCACATCGTCGATCACCTCAACACGGTGGTGGCCGGAGCGCTCTGGAAGAAGCTCAGCGACGAGGACAAGAAGATCTTCACCGACGTCGCGCAGGAGGCCGCCGCCAAGGCCACCGAGGAGATCAAGCAGAACGAGGCCAAGCTCGTCGCCTTCTTCAAGGAGAAGGGCCTGACCGTGACCGAGGTCGACAAGAACGAGTTCCGCGACATCGTGCTGAAGAACGTTTCGTTCGAGACCTTTGGGTATCGCAAGGCCGATTGGGAACGGATCCAGGCGGTGAAGTAACGGACGCTTGCGTTCTAAGACCCTCATGGTGAGGAGCGCGGAACGCGCGTCTCGAACCATGGAGGCCCCGGTGTCGCCCGGGGCCATCCTTCGAGATGCGCGTTCCGCGCTCCTCAGGATGAGGAGAAGAGTGGGTTCGACGCTCACGCGCCGACCCGGAATGACGTTCACGTTCTCCAAGGAGTAACCACATGTCGACCGCCGAAGTGCACCGGCAGATCACCGCCGACGAGATCGCCCATACCTTCGAGGAAGAGGCTACGCCGAAGGTCGATCTCGGCATCTACGCGTTCGAGGACTGGATCGCGCTGGCGATCTTCTGGGTGATGGCGCTCGCCGTCTTCCTGCAGTTCTTCACCCGCTATGTCCTCAACGACAGCTACGCCTGGACCGAGGAGATCGCGACCTATTGCCTGATCGGCGTGGTCTTCATCGGCGCCTCGATGTGCGTGCGGCTGTCGCGGCATATCCAGGTCGACCTGATCTACCGCTACCTGCCGCATCTCGCGGCGCGCACGCTGTCAACAGCGATCGACCTGATCCGGATCGCCTTCTTCGGCTACGCCGTCAAGCTGGTCTGGGTCTACATCCAGATCATCGGCGACGAGTCCATGACCACGATCAACTTTCCCAAGAATTACGTCTATTACGCCGTGCTGCTTGGCTTCGTGCTGATGTTCGTGCGCTCGCTGCAGGTCGCGCTGCAACATCTGCGACAGGGCTATTCGATCCTCGAACGTCCCGGCGCCTACGACGGTTTTGAAGGATAACGCCATGCTGCTGTTGCTTGGAGGCTTTCTCGTCCTGATGCTGCTCGGCGTTCCCGTGGCGATTGCCATGGCCGCGTCGTCGCTGCTCTACATCCTGGTCAGCGGCGTGACGCCCGACGTCACGCTGGCGCAGCGCATGATCGCCGGCGTCGAGAGCTTTCCGCTGCTCGCCGTGCCCTTCTTCATCCTGGCCGGCAATCTCATGAACATCGCCGGCGTCACCGGGCGCATCTACAAATTCGCGGTCGCGCTGGTCGGCTGGATGCGCGGCGGCCTCGGCCACGTCAACATCATCGGCTCGGTGATCTTCTCCGGCATGTCCGGCACCGCGATCGCGGATGCCGCTGGCCTCGGCACCATCGAGATCAAGGCGATGAAGGACCATGGCTACACCACCGAGTTCTCGGTCGGCGTCACTGCGGCTTCGGCCACGCTCGGCCCGATCATTCCGCCGTCGCTGCCTTTCGTGATCTACGGCATGATGGCCAACGTCTCGATCGGCGCGCTGTTTCTGGGCGGCGTCATTCCGGGCGTCGTCCTGACGCTGCTGATGATGGCCACCGTCACCTACTTCGCGCACAGGAACAAATGGGGCAGCGACACGCCGTTCTCCTGGCCGCAGCTCGGCTCGGCCGGCCTCGAGATCGCCATCGTGCTCGCGTTCCCGCTCGCGATCTGGCTGATGACGCTCGCCGGCATGTCGATCAACCTGGCCGTCGTGATCGGGCTCGGTGTGCTGCTCGCGATCGACTGGTATTTCGACTTCTCCGCGGTGATGGCGCTGATGGCGCCCGTCATCCTGATCGGCGGCATGACCCTCGGCTGGTTCACGCCGACTGAAGCCGCTGTTGCGGCGGTAATCTGGTCGCTGTTCCTTGGCCTCGTGCGCTACCGCACCATGACCTTGAAGACTGTGGCGAAGGCGACCTTCGACACCATCGAGACCACGGCCTCGGTGCTGTTCATCGTCACCGCCGCCTCGATCTTCGCCTGGCTGCTGACGGTGTCGCAGGCTGCCCAATTGCTCTCGGACTGGATGCTCAGCATCACCCACAACAAATGGGTGTTCCTGGCGCTCGCCAACGTGTTGATCCTGTTCGTCGGCTGCTTCATCGACACCACGGCGGCGATCACCATTCTGGTGCCGATCCTGCTGCCGATCGTGCTCAAGCTCGGCATCGATCCGATCCATTTCGGCCTGATCATGACGCTGAACCTGATGATCGGCCTGTTGCATCCGCCGCTCGGCATGGTGCTGTTCGTGCTTGCCCGCGTGGCGAAGCTCTCGGTCGAGCGCACGACGGTCGCGATCCTGCCCTGGTTGGTGCCGCTGATGCTTGCACTGATCGCGATCACCTACATTCCCGAACTGACCCTCTGGCTGCCGAAATACATGGGACTTTCCAAATGACATCGACCTCTCTCGCCGCAACCCTGTTCGGCCCCGAAGACCTGCGCATGATCGAGCATCCGCTCGACAAGCTGGCCGACGGCATGGTGCGCATCCGTTTCGGGGCCGGCGGCATCTGCGGCTCGGACATGCATTACTTCCGCCACGCCCGGACCGGCGATTTCGTGGTGAAATCGCCGCTGGTGCTCGGTCACGAGATCTCGGGCCAGGTCGTCGAGATCGCGGGCTCCGCAGCCAACCTGAGGGTCGGCGACCGCGTCGCCGTCAACCCGTCGCGCTGGTGCGGCCATTGCGGCGCCTGCCGCGAGGGTCGCCAAAACCTCTGCGAAAATATCTACTTCATGGGCTCTGCGTCGAAGACACCGCACATGCAGGGCGGCTTTGCCAATTATTTCGATGCGATCCCGGCGCAGTGCGTCAAGATCCCGGATCATGTGTCCTATCAGGCCGCGGCGCTGGCCGAGCCGCTCGCGGTCTGCCTGCACGCGGTCGCGCGCGCCGGCAACATCCAGGGCAAGCGTGGCATTATTTTTGGCGCCGGCCCGATCGGGCTTCTGACCATGCTGGCCGCACACCGCGCCGGCATGGCTGACATCACTGTGGCCGACATCGCGCCGGCCCCGCTCGCCTTCGCGACCCGGCTCGGTGCATCGCATGTCGAGAACGTCGCAAATGGTGACGAGGGCCTCAAGGCGCAGGCCGCCTCGCGGCCCTACGACGTTGCATTCGAGGTCTCGGGCACGGCCGCGGGGCTCGCAAGCGCGATCGGCATTATCAGGCGCGGCGGCGTGGTGGTGCAGATCGGCAATCTGCCGGGCGGCCAGATTCCGACACCGTCGAATGCCGTGATGGCGAAGGAGATCGACCTGCGCGGCTCGTTCCGGTTCGGGCTTGAATTCATGACAGCGGTGGAACTGATTGGTGCGGGCAGCGTCGACGTGCTGTCGCTGGTCACCGCCGAGCGGCCGCTTTCGACCGCGCCCGACGCGTTGCGATTGGCGCTCGACCGCTCGCAGAGCGTCAAGGTCGTGCTGACCGCGAACTGATCGGAGGTTCTACATGATGCTCGAAGGATGGCGCTGGTACGGACCGGATGATCCGGTCTCGCTCGACGATGTCAGGCAGGCCGGGGCGAGCGATATCGTCTCGGCGCTGCATCAGGTGCCGATTGGCGAGGCCTGGACGCGCAAGGCGGTCGAGGAGCGCAAGAATTTCATCGAGAACGGCCAGCCGGGCCGCTCGCAGCTGACGTGGTCGGTGGTGGAATCGATTCCGATCCCCGACGACGTCAAGCGCCTCGGGGCCAGGGCGACGCAGTCGATCGAAGCGTGGATCGCGAGCCTGGAGGCGGTCGCGGCCAGCGGCATCAAGATCATTTGCTACAATTTCATGCCCGTGGTCGACTGGTGCCGGACCGATCTCGAATGGGAGCTGCCGAACGGCGCCCGCGCCATGCGCTTCGACCAGGACCGCTTTGCGGCGTTCGAGCTGCATATCCTCAAGCGCCCCGCGGCCGTGCAGGAATATTCGCCGGAGCAGCAGGCCCGCGCAAAAGCGCTGTTCGAGAAGATGAGCCGGGCCGACATCGACTATCTCATCATGGCGATCGCCAGCGCGCTGCCGGGCTCGACCACCGAGCCGATGACGATCCCGCAATTCCGCGACCGGTTAGAGACCTATCGTGACATCACGCCGAAGATCCTGCGGCAGCATCTCGCCGAATTCCTCGCGCGTGTCGCGCCGGTCGCCGAGCAGCTCGGCGTGTCGCTGACGCTGCACCCGGATGATCCGCCGCGCCCGCTGTTCGGCCTGCCGCGCGTTGCGTCCACGGCAGAGGATTATCAAGCGCTGTTCGACGCCGTGCCGTCCAAGGCCAACGGCATCTGCCTGTGCACCGGCTCGCTCGGCGTGCGCGCCGAGAACAATCTGCCTGCGATGGCCGAACGTTTCGGCCCGCGTATCGCCTTTGCCCATCTGCGCGCGACCAAGCGCGAGGCCGATGGTCTGACGTTCCACGAGTCCGATCATCTCGACGGCGACGTCGACATGGTCGCGGTGCTCAAGGCGCTGTTGAAGGAGAACGCGCGGCGGTCACCGGACAGGCAAATCGTATTCCGCCCTGACCACGGCCACCGCATGCTCGATGATCTCGCCGCGACCAAGCGCACCAATCCCGGCTATACTGCCATCGGCCGCCTCCGCGGCCTCGCCGAGCTCCGCGGCGCGATCCGCGCGATCGAGCATCGTTGAAGAACCGTCATTGCGAGCGCAGCGAAGCAATCGAGAATCCCTCCGTGGAAAGACTCTGGATTGCTTGGCTGCGCTCGCAATGACGTGGAGCGAGAGAGGCGCCGAAGCTTCCACAACGTGGATGGCCGGGCCTTGTCCCAGCCATCCACGTTTTGCCCCGCGGCACAAAGAACGTGGATGCCCGGGACAGGTCCGGGCATAACGACCTCCCGTGAATGTTCGCTGGCCACTCAGTAGCAGGCGGCCATCGCGCCGAGCTGGGGATAGAGCCTGTCGATCGCGGCGATCTCGCTTTGCATCTGGGCGAGGATCCAGTCGCGGATCTCCGCAGCGATGGGGCGCATCGGCCGGTTGCGCGGCGGCAGGAATTCGCAGATGCGGCGCGTGGTGGTGAGCCGGTCGGAAGCCGGTACCAGCGCGCCGGTCAGCAACCAGTGCGAGGCGACCGTCAGCCAGCCGAGCGCGATGCCCTGGCCAAGCAGGGCCGCCTGCATCACGACGGCATAATCGGTGAAGCTCAACGCCTTGGCGGCGCCACGCCGGCCGGTGAGCAGCGACGAATAATCCGCGGCCCAGTCGCCCGGCGTCTCGGCGAGGCGGATGATGGTGTTGCCCTCGGTGGGATCGGTCTCGCCAAGATAGCCGGGGCTGCACATCGGCAGCATCACTTCCCTCATCACCAGCGTGCCGCCGGACGACGGCTCCTCGCGATCGCGAAAACGCATGCCGAGATCGACATTCTCGACCGGCCCACGCAGCGCGCCGGAGATTAGCTGGAAGCGCAGATCGGCCTGGGGAAACTGCCGCTGCAGCTTGTCGATGCGCGGCATCAGCCAATGCGTGGTGAAGGCGGAGGAGACCGACAGCGTCACCGTCTCGGTGCCCTTGCGGCGCCGCTCGATCTCGGTGAGACCCGTCTCGATGCTGCGAAAGCCTTCGAGCACGCGGCGATACAACAGCTCGCCTTCCTCGGTGAGCATCGCGCGGCCCGCCTTGCGGTCGAACAAGCGGACGCCGAGATGCTCCTCGAACTGGCCGAGCATGCGGCTCACTGCGGGCTGCGTGACATTCAATTCGGCGGCGGCCGCCGTGAAGCTGCCATTGCGCGCCGCTGCGTCGAAGACGAACAGGGCATTACTGGAAGGCAGCATCCGGCGCAGCTCGGGCATAACGTCATGTTATGAGCGCGGTGAGAATTTGGCAATTGCCGAGTTTTGCCAAGTCTGGTGTCATTGGCACCGCAGCCTAAAGACAGGGTGTTTGGAACAAGCTTTGGTGCGGCGCACGCTGCATCCGCGAATGCTCCAAAACGCTGTCTATAATGCAGGCTTATGGCGCGCAGTGAGGCACGCCATCGCAGGGAACGAGGCGAGGTCGATCGTTGAACAAACGAGCGGAAAGCGTCGAGATCAGGTCCGCCAGCAAGGCGTACGGTGCCGTTCGCGCCCTCGACGACGTTTCCCTCAATGTCGGCGCCGGCGAGTTCGTCTCGCTGCTCGGTCCCTCCGGCTCCGGCAAGACCACGCTGCTAGGAATTCTGGGCGGCTTCATCTTGCCGACATCAGGCACAGTTCTCTTCGGCGGCCGCGACGTCACCTGGATGCCGCCGCACAAGCGCGACATCGGCGTCGTGTTCCAGAACTACGCGCTGTTCCCGCATATGAGCGTCGGCGAGAACGTCGCCTTTCCGCTGCGCGCGCGGCGCCTGCCGAAAGCGAGCTGGCCCGACAAGGTACGCGCGGCGCTATCGATGGTGGGCCTTGCCGGCTACGACGAGCGCGGCATTGCGCAGCTTTCCGGCGGCCAGCGCCAGCGCGTCGCGCTCGCACGCGCCATGATCTTCGAGCCGCGTCTGATCCTGATGGACGAGCCGCTCTCCGCGCTCGACAAGCAGCTCCGCGAATCCATGCAGATCGAGCTGCGCGCGCTGCACCGGCGTATCGGCGCGACCATCATCTATGTCACCCACGACCAGCGCGAGGCGCTGACCATGAGCGACCGCGTCGCCGTGATGAAGGACGGCCGCTTGATCCAGATCGACGAACCTGCGCGGCTGCATGATCATCCCGCCGATTCCTTTGTTGCCAGCTTTATCGGCGAGGCGACCATGCTGCCGGTCCGCCGTGTCGATGGCTCCAGCGTCGCGCTCGGCAATGCGCTTTTGCGCAGCGCCCGCGCCATTCCCGACGGCGACGCCTTGATGCTCGCCGTGCACAGCGAAAAGCTCCTGATCGATGACGGCGCGCAGGACGCCGCCTGCAACCGCCTGACCGGGACGGTCACCGACATCGTCTACCAGGGCGAGAGCCTGCGCATCTTTCTGGCGCTGACTGACGGCATCGCGCTCAGCCTGCGCCAGCCGGCCTATCACCAGGCCTACGGCCGCATCCCACCGCTCGGCGGCAGCCTCACCGTCACCCTTCACCCCGAGGACACCATCGTCGTGCCCAGAGCGGACTGAACTTCAGCCTTGTCCAACCGAGAGAAGAAACCGATATGTCGACCCAAGCCGCGTTCAGCAATTTCAAGGTCCTCACCTTCGACGTCGTCGGCACCTTGATCGATTTCGAGACCGGCGTGCTCGCCGCGGTGCGCAGGATCTCGGGCAAGACGCCGGCCGAGCTCAGCGACGACAAGATCTTCGAATCCTACAAGCGCGGCCGCGACAAGCATTACGAGCGCTCCAGCGAGGTGATGTTCCACGTCTATCGCTATCTCGCCAAGGAGCTCGGGCTGTCGTCTGACGACGCGTCCTGCGACATGTTCCAGCTTTCGGTGCTGCGCTGGGGGCCCTTCCCGGACTCGGTCGAGGCTCTGAAGCGCCTGCGCACGAAATTCCGGCTGGTCGCGATGACCAATGCCGACCGCGTCGCGCTGTCCTGTTACGCGCACTCGCTCGGCAATCCCTTCGACGACACCGTCTGCGCCGACGAGACCGGCGTTGCAAAACCCAATCCGGAATTCTTCGCCTACAACAAGGGGCGTCAGTCCGCGTTCGGCTACAAGCAGTCCGATATCCTGCATGTCGCGCAGAGTCAGTACCACGACATCGGGATCGCGCGGAAACTCGGCTACAAGGTGTGCTGGATCGAGCGCCGCCAGGGCATCGCCGGTTTTGGCGGCACGCCGGCCGTGGAGACGCTGACCAAGCCGGACTTTCATTTCCCGACGCTGAAGGCGCTCGCGGATGCCGCGATCGGGCCGGCGGCATGACACGGGACTGGAACGCGCTGCCATCGGCCAATTCGCTGTGGGAAGCCACGGCGGAGCCGGCGCGCGCGTTTCCGGTCCTGTCGGGCGAGCAACAGGCGGATGTGGTGATCATCGGTGCGGGCTATACCGGCCTGTCCGCCGCGCACCACATCGCCAAGAGTGGTCTCGCGCCGGTCGTGCTGGAAGCCAATCGTCCCGGTTGGGGCGCGAGCGGGCGCAATGGCGGCGTGATCACCGCAAAGTTTCGGCTCTCGTTCCGCGAGATCGACGCCAGCCATGGCCGCGCCATGGCAAAGCGCATGTATGAGATCGCGCATGAATCCACTGACATCGTCGAGGAGCTGGTCTCCGAATTCGGTATCACCAGCGCAAACCTGACCCGCACCGGCCAGGTCAAGGCCGCGCATAACGAGACCACGCTGAAAGCCGCGATAGACGAAGCCAACTGGATGACGCGCGAGATGGGCTCGGCCGAGGTTCGGATCCTCGACAAGCGGCAAGTGCGCGACGAGACCGGCTCCGACATCTTTGTCGGCGGCGTGCTCAATCCCGGCTCGGGCGGCATCCATCCGCTGAACTATCTGCGCGGCCTCGCCGATGGCGTGGCGCGCCAAGGCGTTCCGATCTTCCAGCAATCGCCGGTGATCAAACTCCAGCGCGAGAACGGCGGCACCGTCGCCGAGACGCCGCAGGGCGCGGTGCGCGCCAGGCAGGCGATCATCGCCACCAACAGCTATTCCGATCTGACCGGCGCGACCGCGCGCATGCAGCGCACGCTGATCCCGTTCCGCAGCGCGATCATCGCGACCGAACAACTGCCGCGCAATCTCGCGGGGCGGCTGATGCCGACCGGACGCACCTACACCGAGACCAAGCGCATGATGCGCTGGTTCCGCATGGTCGACAACCGCGTGATCTTTGGTGGCCGCGGCGCCTTCGGCGAGCAGGACTCGCAAGCCGCCTTCGACGCGTTGCGCAAGGCGATGATCGGCATCTTCCCCGATCTGGCCGATGTCCCGCTTGCCTACAAATGGTCGGGCCTGGTCGGCATGACCTTGGACTCGGTGCCGCATATCGGCCGGATCGACGACCGCACGCTGGTCTCGATGGGCTACAACGGTGCGGGCGTCGCCATGTCGAGCCTGATGGGCCGCTATCTCGCCGCCTTGGTCCGCGGCGAGACGCCCGATGTCGGGCTGCTCGACGTCAGCCGCATGAAGGCCATTCCGCTCTATCCGCTGCGCGAGCCCGCCGTGCGCATGGTCGCCGGCTGGTACCAGTTTCTCGATGCGATCGGTCGGTGAGATCTTTTTTGGCGATGGAGGAGGCGAGGATGAAGACGAAACGGAATTTGGGATTGGGCTGCGCGCTGCTGGGCGCGATGGGATTGACTACCGCGGCTGATGCCGCCGAGCAGATCACCTTCGTCTCGCAGGGCGGCGCCTATCAGCAGGCGCAGACGGTGGCGATCCTCGATCCCTCCGCCAAGAAGCTCGGCATCACCATCAACCAGGATTCCATCCCCGACGCCTGGCCCGCGATCAAGACCCAGGTCGGCAGCGGCAAGCCGATCTGGGACGTGGTGGACACGCCGACCGGCTATTGCCTGCGCGGCGGCGAGCAGGGGCTGATCGAGAAGCTCGACTTCTCGAAGATCCCGAACGCGGCGGCGATGCCTGAGGCCTATCGCAGCCCATACTCGGTGTCCTACGAATTCTATTCCAGCGTGCTGGCCTTTAGCCAGAAGACGTTCCCGAAGGATGCGCCGAACAGCTGGGCCGATTTCTGGGACGTCAAGAAATTCCCCGGCCGCCGCGCGCTGCGCAACCATCCGATCGCCACGCTGGAAGCGGCGCTGATGGCCGACGGTGTCGCGCCTGACAAGCTTTATCCGCTCGACGTCGATCGCGCCTTCAAGAAGCTCGAGGAGATCAAGCCGAACATTACGGTGTGGTGGACGTCAGGCGCGCAGTCGGCGCAGCTCCTCAATGACGGCGAGGTCGACATGGAGATGGCCTGGAACGGCCGCGTCAGCGCGGTGGCGAAGGAGGGCGCCAAGGTCGCCTTCACCTACAACCAGGGCATCCTGCAGAGCACCTCGCTCTGCATCCTCAAGGGCGCGCCGAACCTCGACACCGCGGTGAAGTTCCTCAACGAGGCCGTCGATCCCGTGCACCAGGCCAATCTGCCGCTCAACATCGATTACGGCCCGGGCAATCCCAAGGCGTTCGAGACCAGCGTGATCAAGCCCGAGCGCGCCGCGCAATTGCCGAGCGAGCCGGCCAATGCGGCCAAGCAGGCGCTGATGTCCTACGCCTGGTGGTCCTCGCCGGCCGGCGAAGCCGCCGAGAAGCGCTGGGCATCCTTCATGCAGAAGTGAGGCAGCCTTGGTGACATCTGTGCCAGATCCATCGCAAAAGCATCAGCGCCGTGAGCACGGCCTGATGCTAGCGCTGGTGTCGCCGGCGCTGCTGGTGATTCTGTTGCTGATCGTGCTGCCGGTCGGCTGGCTCGCCTGGCAGTCGATCTACCATGACGGCTTCACGCTGGAGAATTATCGCCGCGTCTTCACCGAAGACATCTACTGGCGGAGCTTCGCGCTGACCTTCGAGATCAGCCTCGCAGTCACCATCATCGCGCTGCTGCTTGGCTATCCCGTGGCCTATCTCGCCAATTCCGTGCCGAAGGGATGGAGCATCCTGATCCTGTCGCTGGTGGTGCTGCCGTTCTGGACGTCCGTGCTGGTGCGCGCCTATGCCTGGCTCGCGCTGCTCCAGCGCACCGGCGTGATCAACCAGTTGTTGCGTTATCTCGACGTCATCTCCGAGCCGCTGGCGCTGGCGCACAATACGTTCGGCACGGTGGTCGCTACCGTGCACATTCTGCTGCCCTTCATGGTGCTGCCGCTCTACGCCACCATGCAAAAAATCCCCGGCGATCTGATGCAGGCCGGCGCCAGCCTGGGTGCGAGCCCGTCGCTGACGTTTGCCCGCGTGTTCCTGCCGCTGTCGCTGCCCGGCGTGCTCGCCGGCTGCACCATGGTGTTCGTGCTCTGCCTCGGCTTCTACATCACGCCGGAATTGCTCGGCGGCGGCCGCACGGTGATGGTGTCGATGCTGGTGAGCCGCAATGTCGAGCTCTACAACCAGTTCGGTGCGGCCAGCGCGGTCGCCGTGGTGCTGCTGCTCAGCGTGCTCTTGATCTTCTTCGTCGTCAGCCGCTTCATCTCGCTCGATCGCGTGCTGGGGCAGAAATGACGCGCATCTCGCCCCCACGGATCGCCCTCTACGTGATCAGCACGCTGGTGCTGGTCTATCTGATCCTGCCGGTGCTGATCATCGCTCCGATCTCATTCTCCAGCGCGCGCTTCCTGACCTTCCCGCCGCCGTCGTTCTCGCTGCGCTGGTATCAGCAATATTTCGCCAATCCGGCCTGGATGCAGGCGACGCGGGTGACGCTGACGGTTGCGCTGCTCACGGTGGTGATCGCAACGCCGTGTGGCGTCGCCGCCGCCTATGCCATCAGCCAGTCGAAGCTGCGCGTCATGCGCGTCATCCACATGACGCTGCTGCTGCCGCTGGTGGTGCCGATCATCATCACCGCGGTCGGCATCTTCTTCGTCTATGCCAAGGTCGGCCTGGTGGCGACCTTGCCGGGCCTCGTGCTGGCGAATGTGATGCTCGGCCTGCCTTACGTCGTCATCTCGGTGCTCGCAGGCTTGCAAAGCTTCGACCCCGCGCAGGAGATGGTGGCCCGCAGCCTCGGCATGAACCGCCTGCGCAGCTTCTTTGCGGTGACGCTGCCGCAGATCAAGTCCAGCGTGGTCGCCGGCGGCATCTTCGCTTTCATCTCGGCGATGGACGAGACTATCGTCGCCCTGTTCATCTCCGGCGGCCAGTATCAGCCGCTGACCAAGCGCATGTTCACCGCGCTCCGCGATGAGATCGATCCGACCATCGCAGCGATCTCGACGCTGATGACGGCGGCGTCGTTCATGCTGTTGCTATTGGCGAGCACGCGGCAGAAGCGGAGCGGGTGAGGGCGGTCGCTAAGCCCCTGCCGCCAGCCAGGCCAGGATCATCTCCACGATCTGGGTCCTGCTCTTCGCCAGCACCCTGGGCTCGCTGAGGTCGCGGTCGAACAGCGCGCCGAAGGTGTGGCGGTTGGCGACGCGGAAGAAGCAGTAGGAGGAGATGGCCAGATGCAAATCGATGGCGTCGACGTCGTCGCGGAACGCGCCCTCGGTACGGCCGCGCTTGAGGATGCCGTCCAGCGTTGCGATCACGCTGGCGTTGAGCTGGCGCAGTTGCTGATTCTGCTTCAGGTGCTTGCCGTGGTGGATGTTCTCGATTGAGACGAGGCGGATGAAGTTCGGATTGCGCTCGTCGTGGTCGAAGGTGGCCTCGATCAGCCGGCGCAAGCCCTCGCGCGCGTCGCAGCTGGCGATGTCGAGCTGATCCTCCAGCGCGCGGATGCTGCGATAGGCTTCCTCGAGCACGGCGAGATAGAGCTGCTCCTTGCCGCCGAAATAATAATAGATCATCCGCTTCGAGGTGCGGGTCCGCGCCGCGATCGCGTCGACGCGGGCGCCGGAATAGCCCTCGGAGGCGAATTCGGCCATCGCCACTTCGAGGATGTCGCGCTTGGTGCGCTCGGGGTCGTTGGTGCGCTTCGATGGGGGTGGCATGCGCTCGAGCATCACTGTTTCTCCCGACCGTTTCTATGGATCACCTTGAAGGTGAAGGCAAATTTCGCCCAATCCGACGTCTTTTGAGGCCGGCTTGCATAAACGTACTAGTTCGTACATTATGGATTGAAACCGAGGTTGCGGCAACCAAAAGCAAAAAACGCGCGCATGGCCGGACGGGCATGACGCGAGCCGCGACCGCCATCGCACAAGGGGAGGAATTTTGATGAGCTCGACCTCAATCGCATCGCTGCACGCGCCGTCCGGCGCGGAGACTACGCAAAACAAGCTGCCGAAGCGCGCCGCGCTCGTCAGCTTCGTCGGCAGCATGCTCGAATACTACGACTTCTTCATCTACGGCACCGCGGCGGCGCTGATCTTTCCAAAAGTGTTCTTCGCCAATGTCGATCCCGCGACCGGGACGCTGCTCGCGCTGCTGTCGTTCGGCATCGGTTATATCGCGCGTCCCGTCGGCGCCGTCATCCTCGGCCATTTCGGCGACCGCATCGGCCGCAAGACGGTGCTGCTGTTCACGCTGGTGGTGATGGGTTGCTCGACGCTCGCGATCGGCTTGTTGCCGGATGCCAAGACGATCGGCAACGCCGCGCCCATCATCCTGACGCTGCTGCGCCTGCTGCAGGGCCTGTCGGCGGCCGGCGAGCAGAGCGGGGCGAACTCGCTGACGCTGGAGCATTCCGCCAATTCCAACCGCGCCTTCTTCACGAGCTGGACCCTGAGCGGCACCCAGGCCGGCGCGATCCTGGCGACGCTGGTGTTCATTCCGGTGTCCAGCATGCCCGAAGATCAGTTGCTGAGCTGGGGCTGGCGCATTCCGTTCCTGCTCTCCGCGCTGGTGCTGCTTGTCGCCTACCTGGTGCGGCGGACCATGCCGGAAACGCCCGTGTTCGAGGACATCAAGGACAAGGCGCAAGTGGCGCGCTTTCCCGTGGTCGCGCTGCTGCGTGACTACTGGCCGGACGTGCTGCGCGTCATCGCCTGCGCGCTGATCGCGACGGTCAGCACCATGACCGCGGTGTTTGCGCTCGGCTATGCCACCAGCAAGTTCGGCGTCGCGCGTCCGACCATGCTGTGGGCCGGCGTGCTCGGCAACGTCGTGGCGCTGTTCGCCCAGCCGCTCTGGGCCTTGCTCGCCGACAAGATCGGCCGCAAGCCGGTGTTCATCGGCGGCGTGCTTGGCTGCGCCGTGCTGCTGTTCCCCTATTTCATGCTGGTGACGTCGGGCAGCACGCCCGCGATCTTCGCCGCCGCGATTGGCCTGTACATCGTCTACTCCGCGCCCAACGCGATCTGGCCGTCGTTTTATGCGGAGATGTTCGAGGCGCGCGTGCGCTATTCGGGCACCGCGATCGGCACCCAGCTCGGCTTCCTCGCCGCCGGCTTCACGCCGCTGGTGAGCGCGAGCCTCGTCGGCGAAGGACCGAACGGCTGGATTCCGGTTGCGCTCTTCGTCGCCGGTTGCTGCGTCGCCTCGGCCGCGGCCGCATCGACCGCGCGCGAAACCCATAAGGTCGACATCGCCGATCTCGGCAAGCGGCGCGCGTAAGCGAAAACAGGGACACGATCGTATGCTGACCAACACAGTTCCGACCACGCTCGGCCCGATCATCGGGGCCGAGCAGGGCGCCGTCCGCGCCTTCAAGGGCGTGCCGTTCGCGACTGCACGGCGCTTCGCCAAAGCGAGGCCACCGCTTGCGTGGATGGAGCCGCGAAACTGCACGGATTACGGCCCTTACGCGCCGCAGCCCGGGCATCTCGATCAGGCGGAGGAGTCCTGTCTCAGCCTGAATATCTGGACGCCGACAGGGATCGATCGCCCGCTGCCGGTGCTGTTCTTCATCCATGGCGGCGCCTTCGTCACCGGCGGCGGCGCCGATTATGACGGCGCATTCCTCGCTGCGCATGGCCCGGCCGTCATCGTCACCATCAACTATCGGCTCGGCCCGCTCGGCTTCCTGCAGCTGCATCGCCACGGATTGGGCGAAGCCAACAATCTCGCGATCTCGGATTCCCTCACAGCACTCGACTGGGTCCATGCCAATATCGCCAATTTCGGCGGCGATCCGAACCGGCTGACGCTGTCGGGCCAGTCGGCCGGCGCGTCGATGGTGATTGCGCTTGCAACGCTACCGCAGGCAAAGGGCAAGTTTGCCCGCGCGCTCGCGCTGAGTGCGCCGGGGCGCAACATCATGAGCGCCGACCATGCCGATCAGGTCGCACGCCGCGTCATCGAAGAGCTCGAGCTTGCGAGCGATCCTGCCGCGATTGCCTCCGTGCCGCTGCCAAAACTCTTCGCCGCGGTGGAACGCGTCGGCCGCAGGATCGCCGACGAAACCACCTCAGGCACCGTGTTCGGCCCGGTGCTCGACGGCACCGTGATCCCGCGCGAGCCGCGTGAGGTCTTCGCCGAGGGAGGCTTGCGCGACATTCCGCTCTGGCTCGGCTCCTGCCGCGACGAGATGGTGATGTTTT
Source organism: Bradyrhizobium cytisi (assembly GCF_008123515.1). Classification (GTDB taxonomy): domain Bacteria; phylum Pseudomonadota; class Alphaproteobacteria; order Rhizobiales; family Xanthobacteraceae; genus Bradyrhizobium; species Bradyrhizobium cytisi. The sequence continues at coordinate 19,393 of NZ_VSSR01000008.1, read as the reverse complement.
TGAAGAGCACGCCGCCGGCCGCGATGATCCGCAGCACCGAGCGCAATGTCCGCGTTGCTTTCGGCGATGCCGGCTGGGAGCGCCTGCTGGCCTGTTATCGCGGCTCGGCGCGCCTCGATGAGGATCCGTACGAGGCGCTGCTGTCGGATGCGTTCTGGCATCGCCCGATGACTGATCTCGCGCGGCAGCACGCAGCCGCAGGGGGCGCAGTGTGGCTGAGCCGGTTCGATCATCGTCCGGCGCTGCAACCGTTCTTGTCGCAAGGACCGACCCACGGCGCCGACAATGCCTGCCTCTGGGCGCATCTGCCTGCCTTCATCGATCGCCCGATCCTGCAGCGAAAGGGCGGCCCGATGACCCCGGCCGATATCGACGTCGCGGCGCGGTTTCAGATGAGCCTGCTGCGCTTCGTGACGTCAGGCGCGCCCGATGTTGTGGAAGCCTGGCCGCGGTTCGAGCCGGCCAAGGAGCCACTCGCAATCTTCGGCCAGCCGTTTCATATTGTGCCTCTCAACGAAAGCGCGCGCTCCCGCCTCTGGGCGGAGCTGAGCAATGGCACCAACGACAAAAACGACATGAGGGAGGCCGTATGAGCATCTTGAACAGGAATGCTACGTGGCCCGCGATGCGGATCGCTGTGCTCCTTGTGCTGCAGGCGGCTTCGTCCGCATCGGCGCAGATCGTCGCGACGCCTGTTCCCGGAGACCCCGTCAGCATCGATAGCGGCGCCGTCTCCGGCAAGGTCCTGCCGTCGAACGTGAGAGCCTATTTCGGCATTCCCTTTGCCGCGCCGCCGCTCGGTGATCTCCGTTGGCGCGCGCCGCAAAAGGTCGAAGCATGGAAGGGCGTTTATCACGCCGACCGGCTGGCGCCCGAATGCATCCAGGTGCTGCGGCGGCACAATCTCAATCATTATTTCGGCGAGGAGGCGACCAGCGAGAACTGCCTCTATCTGAACATCTGGGCGAGCGCCGATGCCAAGCCGGGCGCGAAGCTGCCGGTCGTGGTCTGGATCTATGGCGGCGGCTTCACGCTCGGCTCCAGCGGCATGGCGATGTATGACGGCGAGAACGTCGCGAAGAAAGGCACGATCTTCGTCAGCTTCAACTACCGCGTCGGCATTCTGGGCAATCTCGCCCATCCCGAGCTGACCGCGGAATCGCAAAATCACGCCTCCGGCAATTACGGCCTGATGGACCAGGTTGCGGCGCTGCAATGGGTCAAGCGCAACATCGCGCAATTCGGCGGCGACCCTGATAACGTCACCATCACCGGGCAGTCGGCCGGCGCGATGTCGGTGTCGGCGCTGGACGCGAGCCCGCTCGCGAAGGGCCTGTTCAATCGCGGTTTCGCGATGAGCCTGAGCATGTTCGACAACCGCTTCAAATTTCCGGCGCTCCCCGCCGCCGAGAAGATCGGCCTCGAGGTGCAATCGGCGCTCGGTGCGTCCTCGCTCGCCGAGATGCGGCAGATCCAGGCCGACAAGATTCTTGCAATTCAGAAGGACTGCCAGCTCGGCTGCGCCGGCACGATCTCCGTCACGCCCGATATCGACGGCTACGTGCTGCCCGACACGGTCCCGAACATCTTTGCGGCGGGCAAGCAGAACGATGTCGCCACCGTCGCCGGCTTCACGCGCGATGAGAGTTCGAACGATCTGCGCACCGCCGGCACGTTGGAGGCCTATGTCGCCGCGGCACGAAAGCTCTATGGCGACCAGGCCGATCGTTTCCTTGCGCTCTATCCCGCGAAGACCGACGAGGAGGCGAAAGCCATGGGGTTGACCGCCGCGCGCGAGGGGCTGGTCGAGATCGGCACGCGCAACTGGGCCGAAGCCCAGGCGAAGACCGGAAAGGCGCCGTTCTACATGTACATGTTCTCGCGGGTGCATCCGTTCGCGGCGAACGTCGAATTCTTCGACAATCCGCAGAAGATCGGCGCCTATCACACCTCTGATGTGCCTTACTGGTTCGGAACGCAGGACGCCTTCAACAAATTCCGCACCACGCGCAACTGGACCGAGCTCGACCGCGCGCTGTCCGAACGCATGATGGACACGCTTGTCGCCTTCGCGCGAACCGGCAATCCCGCGACGCCGGCAACGACATGGCCGCAATGGAAGCAGGACGCGCAGAGCTATGTCGAGTTCGGCGACGAAACCGGTGTGCGCGAGGAGAACCGGGCGCGGCTCGATTTCCACACGCCCGCCAACGTCACGCCCTCGACGCCGCGGGTCTCGCGGGACTAGGTGCCGTACTCAAACTGTCAATCGGCGTTGAACTGGACCCCCGGCCTGACCAGATGACCTCGCATTCGGATCGCCACATCTTCGCGGGCATCCTCCCTGTGGAGAGACGCCTGCAGGAGTTTGTGGCAAACTTGTCGGTTATCGCATCGGGCTTTAATTCCTGCCCAGGCGACACCGGCGAAGGAGATCAGTCCATGCAGCGGAAAAGTTGGGCCTCGGAAGAGTGCCCCATGGCCCGCTCCGTTGACGTCATTGGCGACTGGGGCAGTTTGATGATCCTGCGCCAAGCCTTTGGGGGCACGACCCGATTCGACGATTTCCAGAAGGAGCTGGAGATCTCGCGGAACCTGCTGACCGCGAGACTGAAGAAACTCGTCGTCTGCGGCATTCTCGAACGCCGGCCGATCGCCGAGGAAGCGCGGCGGCACGAGTACGTTCTGACCGAAATGGGCGAGGATCTCTTTGCGACTATCATCGCACTCCGCCAATGGGGCGACCGATGGCTGTTCCGGCCCGATCCGCCCCCTATTCGAATGCTTGACGGCATCGACGGCAGCGAACTGGAGCCGATAAAGGTCCGCTCCTCCCGTGGGCGCGAGATCAAGCTTGCGGATTTTCGCTTGCGCCGGCGCGCCACGGGCAAGCAGAAGGCTCGGGCCGACAACCTCTAGTTCACGCCGGCGCCGTGACGGGGCTTGTCAACATTCATTCATGCGCATAAAAGTTCAATAATGAGACTAACTGGTCGGACGACCTAGCGCGAGGAGAATGAAATGCGGGCAGCGTATATCACCGGCTATGGCGACAATTCGGTGGTCAGCTACGGGGAGGTCGGCGACCCCGTCCCGGGCGCCGACGAGGCGCTGCTCGAGGTCCGGGCCGCCGGTGCGAATCCCGTCGAGGTCGCCATGCGCCAGGGTCTGTTCCATGCCGCCTTTCCATTCACGTTTCCGCAGGTGATGGGCTACGACGTCGCGGGCGTTGTTGTCTCCGCGCCCCCTGGCGGGGCGTTCAAGGCAGGTGACGAGGTTTACGCCCGCCTGCCTAACCGGCGTCCCGGCGCCTATGCCGAGCGCGCAGCCGCTCCACTCAATCTCCTGGCCCACAAGCCGCGCACCCTGTCCTTCGAGGAGGCGGCGAGCCTACCGACCGTCGCCTTGACCACCTGGCAGGCATTTGTGGAGCGCGCGCGGCTCAAGGCCGGCGAAAGCATCTTGATCCAGGCAGGGGCAGGCGGCGTCGGCGCCTTCGCCATCCAGCTCGCTAAGCACCTGGGGGCCTACGTCGTTGCGACGGGCGGACCGGACAGCCAGACGTTCATGGCTGGGCTCGGAGCGGATCGCACCATCGACTACACAACCGAATCCTTCGAGGCTGCCGGCCCGTTCGACGTGGTCTATGACGGTGTGTGCGGTCCGCTGACCGAGCGTGGCATCGACACCCTGCGCGAAGGCGGCCGCTATGTCGGCCTCGTGCGCACCGCCGACGCCCAGAGCTATCGCGAAATCGGCTTCCCGCCTCCCGTGGCCGAGCAAGCTTCGGCGGCCGTTCGACCGTTCATCGAGCGCGCCGCCGCCCGCAAGGCGGAGTTCCATGGCCCCCTCACCCGGCCGGACGGCGCTCAACTGGCGGAGATCGCGGCCCTGATCGACACCGGCGCCATCCGCGCCTCCGTGAGCGCGGTCTATGGCCTCGATCAGCTCGCTGCCGCCTACCAGATTCTAGCCGGCAGACATACGCGTGGGAAGCTCGTCATCGTCCCCTGAGGCAAGGCTCCGGCTCGTTCAACAAGTCCGCGGAACAGAGGCAATCATGAGCGACATCCCCACCAGGATCAGCATCGACAAGTCCACGCCGGGGTATTGGCGCGTGACTTTCAACAACCCGCCGATCAACGCGATCGACGATCGCACCTACGACGAGTTCTATGACCTGGTGGAGGAGATCGACGCGGACGATGCGCTGAAGGTCGTGACCCTCGAGAGCGCCAACCCCGACTTCTTCATCGCTCACTACAGCACGGCCGAGCCCCGCAGCCGGTTCGGCGCGCCACGCTGGATCGAACCGGCCACCAAGCTGGCTCATAGTAACGTCCTCAGCATTGCAGTGATCCGCGGCCGGGCGCGCGGCGGTGGAAGCGAGTTTACCCTGGCCTGCGACATTCGCTTTGCCAGCAAGGAAAAGGCGATCTTTGGCCAGCCAGAGGTCGGATGCGGCCTCATCCCAGGCGGCGGGGCGCTTCAACGCCTGCCTATCATGGTGGGCCGCTCTCGCGCCATGGAGATCATCCTCGGTAGCGACGATTTCGATGCCGAGACCGCCGAACGATACGGCTGGATCAACCGCGCCATCCCCGAGGCCCACCTTGATGAGTTCGTTGCGAATTTCGTGCGGCGCATCCTGGCGTTCGACAAACAGGCGCTGAGCACCTGCAAAGCGACGATCAAACAGAACGGGCTGCCGGACCCCGCTCAGCTGCAGGCGACACAGGACACTTTCTTCACGACGTTCGGCTGGCCAGGCGCGGCAGAGCGCATGCCGAGGCTGCGCGCGCGAGGCATTGGAACCGCTGGCGACTTTGAGCTGAACCTCGGCCGCGAAGTCGGGAATCTTTAGGCGACATGGCTGACCTTCCCACAGCCACTCGAGACGCCTGACCCAGCGTCGGGGCCGCGAGTCTCGCGCGACTAGCGCGGGCTAACAGCCGGGCCGCCCCTGTAATCTGCTTCACAGGCGGATGCGCCGATCTGCGCTAGATGAAGTCAGGCCCCGCGACCGCAGGGCCGGCTTCGGAGCTGGCGATGATGGCTGCACTGGCAAAGGCAATATCCCGCGCGACGGGAACTAATCTTGACGTCGAGACTCTGAAGATCCTGGTGATCTTCTCGGGCGCGGGCCTGCTGGTCTCGCTCGTGGCGGCGATGATCTACGGACAGGCTTTCAACGCGGCTCTGTTCTGAGCGCGTTGCGATCCGTCAAGCCACCGGGTCCTTGGGAGCATCAGAGCGGCTGCGGAGATCCGGCGCCAGCGGCGGTGCTGGCCTCACGGGAGCATCGTCGCGCGCAGCGCCACTGCCATGCGCGACGAGAGCGGGCCCCTTGTCACGATACGCGACGATCCAGATCAGAAAGCCGAGAAGCGCCAGCGCGGCGCCGACGGGGCCGGTGGAGGTCCAGCCGAGCCCCTGGCGAATGGCGAGGCCGCCGAGGAATGGGCCGAGCGCATTGGCGGTGTTGAACGCCGAATGGTTGAGCGCGGCGGCGAGCGCCTGTGCGTCTCCCGCGACGTCCATCAGTCGCGTCTGCAGCACCGCACCGAGCGCGACGCTGGCGCCGATCGCGAAAATGTCGATCGCAAGCAGCCAGGGATTGCCGGCCGCGAGCGGAAACGCCAGCAGCGCGACGGCTGCGAACAGCAGGATGACGCCCGCGGTGGGCATCAGCGCGCGGTCGGCGAAGCGCGGCACGAACAGATTGCCGAGCGTGGCGCCGATACCGAAGATCGCGAGAAAGAACGGAATGACCTCGGTGCTGACCTTGGTGACCTCGATCAAGGTCGTCGCCAGATAGGTGTAGACGGCGAACATGCCGCCAAAGCCGATGGCGCTGATCGCCAGCGTGATCCAGACACGGCCGCTTCTGAGCGCGCCGAGCTCGCGCAGCGGATTCGACCGGCCAGCCCGGTCGCGCGGCGCGAACAGTGCACAGAGCAGCATCGTGAGCAGCGCCAGCACCGACACGAGGCCAAAGCTCGCGCGCCAGCCCACTGCCTGGCCGATCAGGTTGGCCAGGGGCACGCCGATGATGGTGGCGACGGTCAGGCCGAGCATCACCTGGCCGACCGCCCGCGAGCGGCGATGTTGGGGTACGAGCGAGGCCGCAACCAGCGCGGCGACGCCGAAATAGGCGCCGTGGGGCAGGCCTGAGAGAAAGCGGGCCGCGACCATCCAGCCGAAGCCCGGTGCAAGCGCGGTGAGGGCGTTGCCGAGCGCGAACACGGCCATCAGCGCCAGCAATTGCGTGCGCCGGGCGAACCGCGCGCCGAGTACGGCAATCAGCGGCGCACCTAGCACCACGCCGAGCGCGTAGGCGCTGATCGCGTGTCCGGCGGTCGGCTCGTCGATATGAAGGTCAGCCGCGAAAAACGGCAGCAGGCTCATCGATGCGAATTCGGTGGTCCCGATCGCAAAGCCGCCCATCGCGAGCGAGAACAGGACGATGGCGAGATGAGGGGGTGCGGAAGCCGAGTTCGACGTCGTGCTTGGCGAGGTCGCGTGGGGCGAGGTCGTCATGTGTCCTGCAATGGTGGCGTCGAGGGGAACCAGCCCGGCAAACGTCGCCACCCCTGCAGTCTTTATCTATTGTACTTAAACCAGCATCGGTCCGCGTCAACTCCGGAAGCGCCACGTAAGGCAGGGCGCATATCAGCGTCCCGGTTTGCTCAGGGCATCCCCGTTAATGTGTCTCGTGAAACCGGCTCAAGACCCCTTCAGGCGTTCACTGCGCGGCTGAAGACGTCCCTTGCATCATGATCGATCAGAACTGCACTTCGCCCGGAATGTCGTCAGCGCTGAGGCCGACGGTTTCATAGGCCTTCAGCAGCCATTCGCGGGTCTGGCCAAGCGAACGGTTGTAGTCGGCCCAGGCGCTGAGGAAATCCTTGTAGCGGCGATCGGCTTCGGCGCGGATGCCGAGATTGGTCGGCAGCGTCAGGATCGGCCGCGGGATCGCGAGCTCGCCAAGCGTCGGATTCTTCTTCAGCGTGAAGATCGATAGCACCGCCAGCGAGACGTTGCAGTCGGCGCGGCCGGTCGATACCGCGAGGATCGCCTCGTCGCGCGTCTTGAAGCCGAGAATGTTCGCCTTCGGGCAGTAGCGGCGCGCGATGGTCTCGTGCGTCGAGCCGATGTCGACGGCGATCTTGACCTCGGGCTTGTTGAGATCGGCCCAGGTCTGCGGCTTGGCAAACCCCTTCTTGGTGATGACGGTGAAGGAGTGCACCAGGATCGGGGTCGAGAAGTCGATGACGAGCGAACGCTCCGGCGTCGGGTTCACGGCGAAGGCGAGGTCGACCTTGTCGGCCTGCAGGTCGAGGATCTGGTTGCCCCAGGTCGATTCCAGCATCTCGACCTTGGCCCCTAACTTGCCAGCGATGTCGGTCGCCATGTCAATGCAGGCGCCCGACCACTGATTGGTCGCGAGGTCCTTGTGGAAATAGGGATCCTGGCCGGCGATGACCGCGATGCGCAGCACGCCGCTCTTCTTGATGCGGTCGAGCGTGGAGGTCGGTGCCGTGTCCGCCTTGGCCGAAGCGGTCGCGGCCATTGCGGCGCCCGCCAGCGCGACGGTGGTGAGTGCGTCCCTGCGGTTCATGGGCAGTGCTCCTGGGGAATGGGGATCATCAACTCCGGCCCGTCGACTATTTCTGTATTCAGAGCATAATGCAATATGGTATTGCAGCCCTGCCGGCGTTTTGATCGATGAGGCAGACCTGAGTCTAATCCGTTGGCAAAACAAGAGAAAACTTCGTGGTGCCGCGCTGGATGAGGGCCGGTCCGCGGGTGTCGGGATTGAGGGGAGAACGTCAGTGCGTGCTGTTTTCGTTGATGCGAACGAGACCCTGGCGGCGGTGACCGACAAGCTGCTGGCCTCGCAGAAGCTGCCGGTTGGCATCAACCGCAATCCTTCGATCAAGCCCGACGATCTGCCCGGCCTGCTTGGCGATGCCGAGATCATGATCGTCGACCACACCGCGGTGCCGACGCCGATTGCCGCGACGTGCAAGGCGCTGAAGCATGTCGTCTTCCTCGGCACCGGCGCGCGCAGCTACATGAACCCGGAAGAGCTTGGCCAGCACGGCATCTCCGTGCACACCATCAAGGGGTATGGCGATACTGCTGTGGCCGAATGCGCGATCGCGTTGATGTGGGCGTCCGCCAAGAGTTTTGGCGAGATGGATCGCGGCATGCGCGAGGGCAACTGGCTGCGTCGCGACGCGGTGCAGCTCACCGGCAAGACGCTCGGCCTGATCGGCTTCGGCGGCATCGCCGCGGAAGCCGCGCGCATGGCGGCGGGCTGCGGCATGAAGGTGATGGCCTGGAACAGGACGCCGAAGACGCATCCGGGCGTCGCGTTCGTGCCGCTGGAGAAGCTGCTCGCCGAGAGCCATGTCATCTCGCTGCATCTCCTGCTCAACGACGAGACCAAGGGTTTTCTGTCACGCGAGCGCATCGCGCAGATGCGTCCCGGCAGCATTCTGATCAACACCGCGCGCGGCGCCGTGGTCGACGAGGACGCGATGTTAGAGGCGCTGCGCTCAGGCCACATTGCGCATGCCGGCCTCGACGTTTTCACCGTCGAGCCGCTGCCATCGGGTCATGCGCTGACAAAACTGCCGAACGTGACGCTGTCGGCGCACTCGGCGTTCCGCACGCCCGAGGCGAGCGACAATCTCATCGGCGCAGCGCTCGATCATTGCCGCCGCATCATCGCGAGTGGCGGGTAGTGCAAACATCAGGGACGGGCATGATGCCTGCGCAGGGTCCGAGCAGCCTTTCGAACTTGCGCGCTCCGTCCGCGTGTCCTACGCCACCTCGAACAAAACTTGCGTGAGGAGCTGTCATGACCATTCGCAACACTCGCACCGGGGGCCAGATCCTGATCGATCAGCTCGTCGCCCAAGGCGTCGATCGCGTCACCTGCGTGCCGGGCGAGAGCTACCTCGCGGCACTCGACGCGCTGCATGACAGCCCGATCGACGTCGTGATCTGCCGCGCCGAAGGTGGTGCCGCGATGATGGCGGAAGCCTATGGCAAGCTCACCGGCCGGCCCGGTGTCTGCTTCGTCACCCGCGGCCCCGGTGCGACCAACGCCAGCCACGGCGTCCACATCGCGATGCAGGATTCGACGCCGATGATCCTGTTCGTCGGCCAGGTCGACACCGGCATGCGCGAGCGCGAGGCGTTTCAGGAGCTCGATTACAAGGCGGTGTTCGGCTCCATGGCGAAATGGGCGGTCGAGATCGATCGTCCCGACCGCATTCCCGAGCTGGTCGCGCGCGCCTTTCGTGTCGCCATGCAGGGCCGTCCGGGTCCGGTGGTGATCGCGCTGCCGGAGAACATGCTGACCGAGACCGCCGCTGTTGCCGATGCCATGCGCATCGAGCCGGCGGTGAGCTGGCCCGCGCCCGCCGACATCGAGCAGGTCGGTGCGATGCTTGCGAGCGCCAAGGCGCCGCTGGTCATCCTCGGCGGCTCGCGCTGGACCGATGAAGCCACCAAAAGCATCGCGCGCTTTGCCGAACGGTTCGACCTGCCGGTCGCGACCTCGTTCCGCCGGGCGTCGCTGATCGACGCCGATCATTCTCACTATGCCGGCGATCTCGGCATCGGACCGAGCCCGGGCCTGAAGGCGCGCATCGACAACGCCGATGTTGTTCTGCTCATCGGCGGCCGCATGTCGGAGATGCCGTCCTCGTCCTACACGCTGCTCGACATTCCGACGCCGCAGCAGAAGCTGATCCACGTGCATCCGGGCTCCGAGGAGCTCGGCCGCATCTATCAGCCGGAGCTTGCGATCCAGGCGACGCCGGCCGCGTTCGCTGCCGCCGTCGAGACGCTGAAGCCCGCAGGCTCAGTTGCCTGGAAGGGCGAGGCCGCCAAGGCCCATGCCGATTACCTCGCCTGGACCGACAAGGCGCGCGAGCTGCCGGGCACGTTCCAGTACGGTCAGGTCATGACCTGGCTGCGCGACCGCTTGCCGAAGGACGCGATCGTCTGCAACGGCGCCGGCAATTATGCCGGCTGGATCCATCGTCATCACCGCTTCCACAGCTTTGCGTCGCAACTCGCGCCGACCTCGGGCTCGATGGGCTATGGCGTGCCGGCGGCGGTTCTCGCCAAACGGCAGTTTCCGGACCGCGTCGTCGTCGCCTTTGCCGGCGACGGCTGCTTCCTGATGAACGGCCAGGAGTTCGCGACCGCCGTGCAGTACGATGCGCCGCTGGTCGTCATCGTCGTCGACAATTCGCAATACGGCACCATTCGCATGCACCAGGAGCGCGACTATCCCGGTCGCATCGTCGGCACCCAGCTCAAGAACCCCGACTTCGCGATGTACGCGAAGGCGTTCGGCGGCCATGGCGAGCGGGTCGAGCGCACCGAAGAGTTCGCGCCGGCGTTCGAGCGGGCGCTTGCCTCGGGCAAGCCGTCGATCCTCCATTGCATCATTGATCCGCGCGCGATGTCGGTCGGCAAGGATTTTGTGCCGGCGGTGAAGGCGTAAGCGATGCCGCAAGCCCGCCACGTCGCCATCATCGGAGCCGGCGCGGTCGGTGTGATCAGCGCCATTGAGGCGCTGCGCGACGGCCATCGCGTCACGCTGATCGATCCGGGCGAGCCCGGTGGCGAACAGGCGGCGAGCTATGGCAATGCCGGCTGGCTCTCCTCGCATTCGGTGATCCCGCCGGCGGAGCCCGGCGTCTGGAAAAAGGTGCCTGGCTATCTCCTGGATCCGCTCGGCCCGCTCGCGATTCGCTGGTCATATCTGCCGAAGGCGCTGCCGTGGCTGATCAAGTACCTGCTGTCGGGCTGGACCGAGGCGCGCGTCGAGAAGACCGCCTTTGCGCTGCGCGACCTCCTGAAGGATGCGCCGCTCTTGCACCGGAAGCTCGCGGAAGAGGCGGGCGTCCCTGAATTGGTCGAGCGCAACGGCGTGATGCACGTGTTCCCGTCGCGCGGTAACTTTGACAACGATCTCGGCTGGCGCTTGCGCAAGAAGGTCGGCGTCGCATGGATGGAGCTGAACGCCGACGAGATGCGTCAGCGCGAACCGGACCTGCATCCGCGCTACACCTTTGGCGTGGTGGTGGAAGAGGCCGGCCGCTGCCGCGATCCCGGTGCCTACGTTGCAGCCCTCGCCCAGCATGCACTGGCGAGCGGCGCCAAGCTCGTCCGCGCGAAGGCGACGGGCCTCAAGCTCTCCGGCAACAAGCTCGTCGCCGTCCTCACCGAGACCGGCGAGATTCCCTGCGATGCCGCAGTGGTCGCGGCCGGCGCGCATTCAAAACGACTGACGGCATCGGTCGGCGATCCCCTGCCGCTCGAGACCGAGCGCGGCTATCACGTCATGATCGAGAATCCGGAATCGGGTCCGCGCAGCTCGATGATGGCGTCCGACGCAAAAATGGTGGTGAACTGGACCGACAAGGGCCTGCGCGCCGCCGGCACGGTCGAGATCGCCGGCCTTGAGGCCGAGCCGAACTGGAAGCGCGCCGAGATTTTGCGCAACCACCTCCTCGGCATGTTCCCAAAGCTGCCGAACGATATTCCGGCCTCGCGCATCAAAACCTGGTTCGGGCATCGGCCGAGCATGCCGGACGGCATGCCCTGCATCGGCCACGCACGCGCGTCGCGCGACATTGTCTATGCCTTCGGCCACGGCCATATCGGCCTGGTCGGCTCGGCCCGCACCGGCCGCCTCGTCGCGCAGCTCCTGAGCGGCAAGCAGCCGGAAATTCCGCTCGCGCCGTTCGCGCCTACCCGCTTCCTCTGAGGTCGCATCATGACCACTGCAGCCAGCTCGCCTTCTCGTATTGCCCGTGGCGGCAAGGCCATCTACGGCGCGCCGCTCGGCATCCTGATGCTGGAGGCGCGCTTTCCCCGCATTCCCGGCGACATGGGCAACGGCACGACCTGGCCGTTTCCCGTGCTCTATCGCGTGGTGAGCGGCGCTTCACCGGAGAAGGTGGTGCTGAAGGGCGCGGCCGGCCTGTTGCCTGACTTCATCGATGCGGCCAAGGATCTGGTGCGGCTCGGAGCCGAGGCCATCACCACCAATTGCGGCTTTCTCTCGCTGTTCCAGAAGGAGATCGCGGCCGCCGTCGGCGTTCCCGTCGCGACCTCGTCACTGATGCAGGTGCCGTGGGTGCAGGCGACCTTGCCCCCCGGCAAGCGCGTCGGTCTCGTCACGGTGTCGGGCTCGACCCTGACGCCGGCCCATCTCGAAGGCGCCGGCGTGCCGCTCGATGCGCCACTGGTCGGCACCGAGCACGGCAAGGAGTTTTTCCGCGTCCTGATCAAGGCCGAGAAGGACGACATGGACGTCGGCCTGGCCGAGCGTGACGTGGTCGAGGCCGGCAAGCAGCTGGTCGCCAAAAACCCTGATGTCGGCGCCATCGTGCTCGAATGCACCAACATGCCGCCTTACGCGGCCGCGTTGCAGGCCGAGGTGGGGCTGCCGGTTTATGATATCTATTCCATGATTACGTGGTTTCATGCTGGACTGCGGCCGCGTCGGTTTGGTTAAAGGTCGAGAAGCTGCCCATGAACAAGCACCTGGAACTCACTTCCGACAGCATCGTCGATCGCGTCTATGAACAGCTCAAGGCGATGGCGATCAGCTATGAGTTCAAGCCGGGCGAGCGGCTGAACGAGGGTGAGCTGGCAAAACGCCTCGGGGTCAGCCGCACGCCGCTGCGTGAAGCGCTCAACCGTCTCAACACCGAGGGCTTCCTGCGCTTCACGCCGGGCAAGGGCTTCTTCTGCCGCGAGCTCGACGCCCACGAGATCTTCGATCTCTACGAATTGCGCAAGTCGATCGAGGTCGCCTCGGTTCGCCTCGCCATCAAACGCGCCAAGGACGAGGACATCGACGCGCTGCTGAAATTTCTCGAAGCCACCGGCCCCGATCCCGGGGAGCGCTCCTCGGTGGAGCTCGTCGAGCTCGACGAGACCTTTCACGAGCGGCTGATGGCGATGTCGAACAATACCGAGATGCTGCGCGTGCTGCGCAACGTCAACGCCCGCATCCGCTTCGTGCGCTGGATCGACATGGACAGCATCAACCGCTCCAACACCCAGGCCGAGCACCGCGCGGTCGTCGAAGGGTTGAAGGCGCGCGACGAAGAGGCTTGCGTCTCGGTGCTGGAAAAGCACATCGACCGCCGATTGGATCGCATCACGTCGGCGATCAAGGAAGGCTACGCGCAGATCTACATGCCGGCCGCGGCAAGGTCCGCGGCGAATTAGCTTTCGAGCCGCAGTGACGGTGACCTCCCTTCTCCCCTTGTGGGAGAAGTTGGCGCGAAGCGCCAGCTATACAATCCGTCGATACCTGCTCATGCCAGACGGTCAGAGCTTTCGCGCCCGAATATCGCTAGCATGCCGCTCGAAATCTAGGGAGACACGCGGTGCACAGCCCTCAACCGAATCCCGACTCGCACAGCAGCGACGACTGGCCATCCGAGCTCTTTCGCGTCCTGAAAGCCGCCGACGTCAGGCAGATGTCCTACGTCCCCGATGCCGGCCACAGCCAGCTGATCCGCATGTTCTCGGCCGACCGCGACGTCACCACCAACGTGCTGACCACGGAAGAGGAGGGTATCGCCATTGCCGCAGGCGCCTGGCTTGGCGGCCAGCGCAGCGTGCTGCTGATGCAGTCGAGTGGCGTCGGCAATTGCATCAACATGCTGTCGCTGTCGGCGATCGGCCGCTTTCCGCTGCTGATGCTGGTGACGATGCGCGGCGAATGGGCCGAGTTCAATCCGTGGCAGGTGCCGATGAGCCGGGCGACGCAGCCCTCGCTGGAGGCGATTGGGCTGAGGGTGATGCGCGCGGAGACGGCAGAGGATCTGGTCGAGACGGTCGAGTCGGCCGCTTCGCTGGCCTACGAGGCCGACCAGCAGATCGCGGTTCTGATCGGGCAGCGCCTGATCGGCAAGAAGAAGTGGTGATGTCGATGTCCGTTCGCTCTCAGCTCGATCGCCGTGCCGCCGTCGCGGCTCTTCTCAACAGCCGCAAGGACACGCTGGTTGTGTCCGGCCTTGGCTCGCCCACCTATGACCTGCATTCCGTCGGCGACCACGACGGCAATTTCTATCTCTGGGGCGCCATGGGCGGCGCCGCGCTCATCGCGCTTGGATTGGCGCAGGCGCAGCCGGGCAAGCGCGTTCTCGCCTTGACCGGCGACGGCGAACAGCTGATGGGCCTCGGCGGCATCGCCACCATCGGGGTCGCGCGCCCGCACAATCTCGACATCGTCGTGATCGACAACCAGCATTTCGGCGAGACCGGAATGCAGGCGAGCCACACCGGGCGCGGCGTCGATCTCACGGCGATCGCCACGGCCTGCGGCTTTGCCGTGACCGGAACCGTGCGGACGATCGAAGAGGTGCAACGCCTCGCGGCCAAGATCACCGAGCCGGCCGAGGGCCCGCGACTTTTTGTCATCAAGGTTCTGGCGGAAAATCCGCCGCGCTCGCTGCCCTCGCGCGATGCCGTCTTTATCAAGAACCGGTTCCGTGCTCATCTCGGTTTCGCGGCGGCTTGAACCGGGGTCCTCTTCGGGATAGCTCGCTGGCAGCAGCTATTCTGGAGTGAGACCCATGAAACTATTCGGCAAGGTCGCCGCCATCACCGGCGCAGCACGCGGCATCGGCAAGGCCTGCGCAAAGCGGTTCCTCGATGACGGCGTCAAGATCGTCATCTCGGATGTCGATGCCGACGGTCTGGCTGCAACGGCCGCCGAGCTCGGGCGGCCGGATGCCTTGCGCAGTGTGGTCGGCAATGTCGCCAGGCGCGCCGACGTCGATCAGCTCGTCGCGACCGCCGTGAAAGAATTCGGCCGGCTCGACATCATGGTCAACAATGCCGGCGTCGCCCGCAACCGGGACATCCTGGAGATCACTGAAGAAGAATTCGACGAAATCATCGGCATCAATTTGAAGGGCGCGTTCTTCGGCGTGCAGGCCGCGGCGAAGCAGATGATCGCGCAAGGCGGCGGCGGGGTCATCATCAACATGTCCTCGGTGAACGCGCTGCTGGCGATTCCGGCGCTTGCGACCTACGCGATGTCCAAGGGCGGCATGAAGCAGCTGACCTCGGTCGCCGCCGTCGCGCTCGCCCCGCATAACATTCGCGTCGTCGCGGTCGGTCCCGGCACGATCCTGACCGACATGGTGGCGTCCTCCATCTACACATCAGAGGATGCGCGCAAGACCGTGTTGTCACGCACGCCGGCCGGCCGCGGCGGCGAGCCGAGCGAGGTCGCCTCGGTCGTTGCGTTCCTCGCCAGCGACGATGCGTCCTACATCACGGGGCAGACGATTTATCCGGATGGCGGGCGATTGGTCCTGAACTACACGGTGCCCGTGAAGGACAAATAACCTTACTCCGCCGCGATCGTCATGCCGTAGCCGAGCCGCTTCGAGATGTGACCGGCGCAGTCGCGCAGGGCATGGGCGATCGGGCTGTCCCAGCGGGCATCGAAGGTGCCTTCCGGCCCCATCGCGGTGATCACCAGCGCGACATGGCCGGCATGGTCGAACACAGGCGCGGAGAACGCGTTCACGCCGGGGAGGGGATCGCCGAGGGCGCGGGCAAGCCCGTGCTTGCGGACCTCGGCAAGCATCTCGGCGAGCTTGGCGCCTGTCACCGGCCGCTTCGGATTGTAGCCGACGCCCTGGCGATCGAGCCCGCTTTCGAGCGCAGCGTTGATCGTCTTCTCCGGGAGGTAGGCCGCGAAGGCCCGGCCCGTGGCGGTTTCCAGCAGCGCCATCACCGAGCCGGCGCGCATCACGATGTGCACGGGCTGGCCGGGCTCCTCCAGCTGCACCACTGTCGGGCCGTGTGTGCCCCAGACCGCGAGCGAGACCGCGTGCCCGATCTGGCTCGCGAGCGCCGCGATCTTCGGCTGGGCGATGCGCACACCGGACAGACGTCGCAGGCTGATCAGGCCGAGCTCGAGCGCGAGCGCGCCAATCTCGTAGCGGCCGGTGGTTTCATCCTGCTCGATCAAGCCGATGCGCGAAAAGCTGGCCAGATAAGGATGCGCCTTGGCCGGCGTCATGCCGGCCTCACGCGCGAGATCGCGCAGCATCATCGGCTCGCCGCATCTCGCGAGCGCACGGAGCAATTCTCCGCCGACCTCGATCGACTGGATGCCGCGGCTTTCTCTCTTCATGCGCCTCCGATGCGCTTTGGTTACGCCGCGTCGCGCTTGGCGGCGCTGTCGGCGAGGTGACGGCCGGCAATGTAGCCGAAGGTCAGCGCCGGCCCAAGCGTGATGCCGGCGCCGGGATAATTGCCGCCCATGATGCTCGCCATGTCGTTGCCGGCGGCATAAAGCCCGGGAATCACCCGGCCCTCGGCGTCGAGCGCGCGCGCGTTCTCGTCGGTGACGATGCCGGCGTAGGTGCCGAGATCGCCGATCACCATCTTGATGGCGTAGAACGGGCCGTTCGCGATCGGCGCGATGCAGGGATTGGGGCCGTGCATGGCGTCGCCCTGGTAGCGGTTATAGGCTTTTGAGCCCTTGCCGAAGGCGGCATCGTGGCCTTGCGGCGCGGTCGTGTTGAATTCCTTGACGGTCGCTGTGAAGGCCTTGGCGTCGATGCCAGCCTTCGCTGCAAGCGCGTCGAGCGTCTCGCCGCGCATGAGATAGCCGGTGTTGAGATGATGACCGAGCGGCATCGGGAAGGGTGGCACACAGCCGAGGCCGTACTTCCGCAGCGTCTTATGATCGCAGACGAGGAACGCCGCGATCTCCTCGCCGGGTTTTGCTGCCTTCGCCATGGCCTGGACGAAGTCGTGGTAGGAATTGCCTTCATTGGCAAACCGCCTGCCGTCGCGCATCACCGCGATCACGCCGGGCTTGGCGCGGTCGATGAAGTGCGGCATCACACCCTTCGAGCCGTCCTTGCGCGTGGTGAGCGAGACCGGCACCCAGGCCGCCGCGTTCGGCAGCCGGTCCTCGACATGTCCGCCGGCGCTTTCGGCGAGACGCAGGCCGTCGCCGGTATTGCCGGTGGGGCCGGGCGAATAATGCTCATGGCCGGTCGGCGCATGCGGAAACATCTTCTTGCGCCGTTCGACGTCGTGCGGGAAGCCGCCGCAGGCGAGCACGACGCCTTGTCGCGCGCGAACGCGCATCTCGCGTCCCTCGCGCGAAACGATCGCACCGGTGACGGTGCCGTTCTCGACCGTCAGCTCACGCACCGGCGAGGACAGCCACATCGGAATTTTGAGGTCTTGCGCGGATTTTGCCAGGCGGCCTGCGAGCGCATTGCCGTTGGTCAACGTCATGCCGCGGCCGTAGCGCAGCACGTCCATCAAGTGCCGCGACAGGCGTTTTGCGACATAGACCGCCGAATTCAGCGACTTTGTCACCCGCATGAAATGGATGATCTCCTTGCCGCTTCCGAGCATCATGCCGAACACGGTGAGCTCGGGCAAGGGCATGCCGAGCGTCTTGATCTGCTCGCCGAGCTCGCGGCCGTCGAATGGCCGTGTCACCATGGAGCGGCCCCCTTGCGTGCCGCCGGGCGCTTCGGCATGGTAGTCCGGAAACACCAGCGGCATGTCGAAGCGCAGCGCGGTCCTGGTGGTGAAGAAGTCGACGGCTTCAGGGCCCGCGCTCAGAAATGCATCAACACGTGCGGCGTCAAAATTGTTGCCGGCCTCGTGCCGCAGATAGGTGCGGGCCTGCTCCGGCGTCTCCTCGATGCCGTAGGCCTTCGCCAGCGATGTGCCGGGAATCCACAGCCAGCCGCCGGAACGGGCGGTGGTGCCGCCGAAGCGCGGCTCCTTTTCGACGATCAGCACGTCGAGGCCGCGGTAGCGCGCGGTGATCGCCGCCGACATGCCGGAGCAGCCCGATCCGGCCACGAGCACATCGCACTCGTAAATCTCAATGGCGTTGCGCTCGTTGCCGGTCATGTCTCATCTCACTTCTTCAGCAGCGGACATTTGGATTCGGAGACCGGGCGATAGGCGTCCTCGCCCTTCACGGTCTTGACGATCTCCAGATAATCCCAGGGCTCCCTGGACTGCTCGGGCGTCTTCACCCTGGCCAGATACATGTCGCGGATGACGCGGCCGTCCTCGCGCAACTTGCCGCCATGGACGAAGGTGTCCTCGATCGGCAGCTCGCGCATCTTGGCCATCACCTTGGCCGGATCGTCGCTGCCGGCGGCCTTGATGCCTTTCAGGTAGTGCAGCACCGAGCCGTAGACACCGGTGTGGATCATGGTCGGCATCACATTGGTGCGCGCGAAGAATTTTTTCGACCAGGCGCGGGTCTGCTCGTCCATGTTCCAGTAGGAGGCCGTCGTCATGTAGGTGCCCTGCGCGGACTTCAGCCCGATCGCGTGCACGTCGGTGTCGAACATCAACAGGCCGACCAGCTTCTGGCCGCCCTGGACCAGGCCGAACTCGCCGGATTGCTTGATGGCGTTATCGGTGTCCTGGCCGGCATTGGCGAAGGCGACGACGTCGGCTTTCGAGCTCTGTGCCTGCAGCGCGAAGGAGGAGAAGTCTGCCGTGTTGGTCGGATGCTTGACGCCGCCCAGCACCTTGCCGCCCATCTCGTTGATGAAGCGGGTCGCGTCCTTCTCGAGCTGCTGGCCGAACGCATAGTCCGCGGTGATGAAGTACCAGGATTTGCCGCCTTCCTTGATCACGGCGGAAGCCGTCACCTTCGACAGCGCGTAGGTGTCGTAGGTGAAGTGCACAGTGTTCGGGCTGCACAGCTCGTCGGTGAGCGAGCTCGCGCCGGGACCGGAGAGCAGGGCGATCTTGTTGCGCTCGCGCACCATGTTGTGCACGGCAATCGCGATGCCGGAATTGGGAATGTCGACGACGGCGTCGACCTTGCCGTTGTCGAACCAGCCGCGGACGATATTGACGCCGACGTCGGTCTTCATCTGGTGGTCGGCGCTGATGATCTCGATCGGCTTGCCGAGCACGGTCGGCCCGAACTCCTCCAGCGCCATCTTGGCGGCCTCGACCGAGCCCGGCCCGCTGTTGTCGCGGCCCCAGCTCGACAGATCCGTCAGCACGCCGATCCGCACCACGTCGTCGGAGACTTGTGCGGTGGCCGCCGAAGTGATCGCAGCCGAAGTCATGGCCGCGAGCATGGCGCAGGCCAAAAGCCCTCTCATCGTCGTTCCCTCTCTTTTATGGGCCGCCTGGCGCGGCCAGGGCGATAAATTAGATATTGGCGAACGAATTTGTCAATGGCGAACTTGGCCGGTCGATGGGTTCCACGTCGCCGGGGAGAGATTGCGGAGACGTCTGCGCAACTGCCTCAACAGCCGTCATTGCGAGCGCAGCGAAGCAATCCAGACTGCCTCCGCGGAAAGATTCTGGA
>NZ_VSSR01000078.1 GCF_008123515.1 Bradyrhizobium cytisi | reverse complement strand
CCGTTCATCTTGCCGGGCATGATCACGTCGGTGAACAGCAGGTCGAACGGCTTGCCGCTCGCGACGATGGTGAGCGCCTCCGCGGCATTGGCGGCCTGCAGGGTGACGTAGCCGAGCGAATGCAGCTGGGCCAGCACGTAGTCACGCACCAGCCGGTCGTCCTCGACGACGAGGATAGTCTCGTGACCGCCCTCGCTTGAGGCTGGCATCACGCCATCGGCGACCGGCGTCGGTGTCTTGCCCGGCGGCAGATACATCTTGATCGTGGTGCCGTGGCCTTCTTCGCTGTAGATCTTGATGTGGCCCGCAGACTGCTTGATGAAGCCGTAGACCATGGAGAGCCCGAGCCCGGTGCCCTTACCCGGGCCCTTCGAGGTGAAGAAGGGGTCGAACACGCGCGCCAGCATATGGGAAGGAATGCCGGTGCCGGTGTCGCTCACCGCGATCAGCACGTAGTGCCCGGGCCTGACGTCGTTGACGCTGGCATAGACCTCGTCGAGATAGGCGGCGCCCGTCTCCACGATCAGCTTGCCGCCGCCGGGCATCGCGTCGCGCGCGTTGAGCGCGAGGTTGAGGATCGCCGTGGTGAGCTGGTTCGGGTCGACCACGGCGACGCAGCTCTCGTCCTCGAACACGGATTCGATCTGGATCTGCTCGCCCAGTGTCGGCCGCAGCAGCTTTGCGGTGTCGATGATCAGCGAATTGATGTCGATCTCGCGCGGCTGCAGCGGCTGCTTGCGCGCGAAGGCCAGCAGATGCTGGGTCAGCTCGGCGCCGCGGCCGGCGGCCTCGTCGATCATCTTCGTGATCGCGGCGAGCCCCGGATCCTTGGCCACGGCATCGGCCAGGATCTCGATCGTCCCGGTGATCACGGTGAGGATATTGTTGAAATCGTGCGCCACGCCGCCGGTGAGCTGGCCGACCGCCTCCATCTTCTCGGCATGGCGAATACGCTCCTCGGAGGCGATCTTGTCGGTGAGGTCGCGGTAAAACACGTTGAACAAGACGCCCTCGCGGCGCCGCAGCGCCGTGACGCTCAGCTCCGCCTTGAACTCCTTGCCGTCGCGGCGTCGGACCATGAGCTCGCGGCGGCGGTTGAGGGTCTGGCCATCCGCGGATTCGAGGAAGCGGGCGAGGCCGGCCTTGACCCTCTCGCGCTCGCTTTCCGCAACGATCAGGTCGACCGCGTTCTTGCCCAGCGCCTCGTCGCGCCGCCAGCCGAACAGCTCCTCGGCCCGCGAGCTCCAGTTCTGGATGGTGCTGCGATCGTCGGTCTGGACGAAGGCGTCGAGCGCGGTCTCGACGATGTTGCGCGCAAGCTGCTCGCTGTCACGCAAGGATTCGGCGGCGTGCCTCGCCTCGGTCATGTCGCGCCCGACGAAGAAGAAACGCTTGGCCTGATCCGACCAATTGCCGAGCCAGGACAGCCAGACCTCGTGGCCGTCCTTGTGAATGCACCGCGTGTCGGCGAGCGTCGGATGTCCGCCGCGCCGGAGTGCGCGCATCTCCTCGCGGGATTGGTCGAGATGGCCGGGATGGATGAAATCGACGCCGCTTCGGCCGATCATCTCGTCGGGCTTGTAGCCGAGCACGGTCTCACAGCTCGGGCTGATCTGCGCGATGTGGCCCCGCGAGTTCATGATCATGATCAGATCCTGCGAGGTGTCAAAAAGCTGCCGCCGCTCCTCCAGTTGCTGCTGTAGCGCCCGCTCCGCGCGCCGCGCTTCGGTCAGGCTGCGCGCGGACCCGGAGGCACCCATGATCTCGCCCAACGGCCCTCTGATCGGCGACAGGCTGAGCGAGATCTCGACCGGCGTGCCGTCCTTGCGCAGGCGCACCGTCTCGAAGCGCTCGATCGGCTCGCCCCGGGCGATACGCTGCAAAATATCCTTGCCCTGCTCGCGGCGGTCGGTCGGGACGATGATCGAGGTGGACTTCCCGATCGCCTCGTCCGCCGAATAGAAGTAGAGACGTTCGGCGGCAGGATTCCAGCCGGTGATGACGGCGTCGAGCGATTGCATCACGATCGCATCGTCGGATGACTCGACCGCGGCACTGAACAGGCGCTCACGCGCTTCATGATGGATTCGCGCAGCCTCGGTGCGGCGATGCTCCTCGATCTCGCGTTCGAGCGCGGCGGTTTTCACCCGGGTCTCTTCGACCATCTGGGCAAAGGCCCGCGCCAGCACGCCCGTCTCGCCGCCGGCATCGACGGGGATGTCTGCTGGCCGTCCGCTGCCGATGGCCTCCACAGCTTCGGTGAGACGCCCGATCGGGCGCGTCAAGGAGCGCGCCAGGAGCACCGCGAGCGCAGCCGCGGCGAGCACGGCAAGTACGCCGACGAGCAAGGAGGTCTTTTGAATGGCCGCCGGCACCCGGCCGAACACGGGCGGGGGGATCGTTTCGACCACCGCGATCCATTCCTTGCCTGCAAGCAGTGCTGGCGCGATCGCCGCGCCGCTCGGCCGGCCCGACTCGTCGGTCGTCAGATGGGTGGATCCGTCGAGCTTGCCGGCCAGCGTGGCAAAAAATGGAAAGTCTTGGCGCCAGTCGGTGGGATGGCCGCGCATTGAGCCGAATTCCCGCGCACGATCGGGGTGGACGAGATAATCGCCGCGCCAGCTTACGACGTAGATTTCTCCCCCTGTGCTCGTGGTCGCGCGGACACTGTCCAGTGCCCGGCGCATGTCGATATTGGCGATGATGATGCCGAACGGCTTGCCGTCCGGCGTGAACAGCGGCGTCGCGACCCGCAACGTCGGAATGTGAAGGTCCGCGGTTCCCCCGTGGCGGCTGGCGAGATCGACCGGAGAAACATAGACCTCGCCCGGCGCCAGTCGCATTGTGTCCTGAAAATAGGTTCGCTCGGTCTTGCGCTCCAGTTCGCTATTGGGGACGATCCGCGCCGTTCCGTTCGGGCCGGAGCGATCGACGCGGACCAGCTCGCGCTGATCGTCATCAAGGCCGATAATTCGAAACTGCCCATAGCTGGGCTTGGCGTCGATCTCGGCCGCGAGGCGCGCCGCGATGCGCTCGCGCCAGGTTTGCTCGGAAACGCCGTCGAGAGTGTCGATGCCGCCTGCGATATGGGCGCGGATCAGGCCATTGATGGCTGCGGCGGAGCGATAGCCGAGGAGATCGCCGCGGGCTCCGGCAACGTAGGATTCAAGATTGGTCGCCAGGAGGCGTGACTGGGCTTCGACGCGTTCCAGGACCCGCGGAATGACGGCTTGGGTCGTGTTGCGATAGCCCAGCCACCCCACTGCGGCCACGGTCACCGCCACCAGCAGGATCATCGCGATCGTGAGCCGCGTTGCGAGCCTCATGGGAATATTCGCTCCGCTTCCCGCATGGCCGCGCCTGTTCGGGCCTGGAACGGAACGAAGGCCCTTGTCATTGGCGGCTGGTGCTGACATTGGGCCCCGCCGGCTCGCCCGACTTCAGGCAACGGTCGGCCATCGTCAGCAGCACATCCGCCCGGAACGGCTTCTGCAGGCTGGCGACCGCGCCGAGCTTGATCGCCATCTTCAGGAAGTCGGGCTCCGCATAGGCGTCCGGCGTGATCGAGCGGCCGGAAATCACGATGATCGGTATAGCAGGCTGGAGCGCCCGCACGTGACGCATCGTCTCCAGCCCGTCCATGCCGGGCATGAAGATGTCGAGGAACAGCAGGTCGAACTGGCCGCCCTCGAACAGGACGAGCCCCTTGCGGCCGTCGCCGGCGACCGTCACGTGATGACCAGCCCGCTCCAACAGCAGGCGTATCGTAAGCTGGACGGCCGGGTCGTCATCCACGATCAGGATGTTGGCCACGTCAAAAACCTCCGGATCGGGCGGGGGAAGTTCCCTGCGACCCAAATCAAAGCATCAAATACGGGACTGTTGCGCGGATCGTGCCTGGCCTGCAAGCGCTTCGCGCCCATTGCGACGTGTGATCGCCGGGGGTTGAGTGCAAGTCATATGCATGTCTGCGTGCAAATGACCCGGTGCCCGCCTGGTCCTCGGTGCCCGCCTAGTCGGAGAGATATTCGGGATAGCGCTCGCGGATCCTATCCAGCTCGCTCAGCGTGCCTGATAGATGCTTGCGCAGATTCTGCTGCGCAGCCTGGGCATCTTTCGCCTCGATTGCACGCGTGATTAGCTTGTGGTGGCGTACGATGTTCTGGGCCTTGCCGGGCGAGGGCAGATGCAGCCGGCGCAGCCGGTCAATATGTCCGCTGCGGCTTCGCACCAGCATCCAAAGGTCCTGCTTCCGGGCGGCGGCATAGAGCTGGGCGTGGAAATCATTATCGCCGGCAATGAAGGCCTCGAAGTCGCCGGCCTTCGCGAATTGCTGTTGCAACGCAATGGCGTGATCCAGCCGAATGATCAGGGCAGGATCAGGTTTGTCGGCAAGGAGCCGGACGATCTCCAGCTCCAGCGCCTGGCGCAGGAAATGCGCCTGTTGCGCGCGGTCGACGTCGATCTGGCTGACGACGGTCGCGTGCTGCGGAAATACGTCGACCAGGCCTTCTTCCTCGAGCCGCATCAGCGCGTCGCGCACCGGCGTTGAGCTGACGCCAAACTGGCCGGCCAGCTCTGCACGCGACAGCGGCGCGCCGGGCGGCAATTCCAGCGCAATGATCGCATTGCGCAGCCGCTCGAACACCTGCGGCGCGGCCTGCCGGGCTCGGTCGAGCCGGGCGGCCGCGCGCGGCACGGGATGGGCTGATTCCATGGCTGCGGCTCCGGCGGACTTGCCTTTGATGCACTAATGCATTAGTGCATCAACCCGGTTGCGCGTCAATGCCGGCCGGAGGAAACGAACAACAATGATCAAGCAATTCCAGCGTGGCAGTGCAGTCATCGCCCTGATCGCCGCGGCAGTCCTGTCGACCTCGCCCGCGCAGGCGCAGCAGAAATCCGAGATCTCCCTGTCGCGGCAGCCTGGCATTTTCTACATGCCGAGCCACATCATGGAGAAGCAGAAGCTGATCGAGAAGCACGCGGCTTTGCTCGGCGTGCCCGGCGTCACCACCAAATGGGTGACCTTCTCCGGCGGCGGCGCGCAGACCGATGCGCTGCTCGCAGGTGGCGTCGACATTCTCAACACCGGCACCGGCAATCTGCTGCTGCTGTGGGATCGCACTCGCGGCGGCGTGAAGGGCATCGTCGCGACCTCGGCGCAGCCGATGACGCTGATCAGCCGTGACGCCAACATCAAGTCGATCAAGGATTTTGGCCCGAGCGACAAGATCGCGGTGCCGACCGTGAAAGTTTCGACGCAGGCGATCGTGCTTCAGATTGCGGCGGCAGAGGCCTTCGGCGCCGACCAATGGTCGAAGCTCGATGCCAATACCGTGCAGCTTGGCCATCCCGATGCTTATGCGGCGCTGTCGAATCCCAAGCACGAGGTGCACACCCATTTCTCGATCCCGCCTTTCACGTTCCTCGAGCTGAAGAACGTGCCGGGCGCGCATATCGTGCTGAACTCGCCTGACGTGATGGGCGGGCCGCTCAGCCAGGCGCAGTTCTTCACCACCACCAAATTCGCCGACGCCAATCCAAAAATCATCCAGGCCGTGCGCGACGCGACCAAGGAAGCGCAGGACCTGATCCGCAGCGATACCAAGCAGGCGGTCGAGATCTACAAGGAGATCACCGGCGACAAGACCTCGGTGGAGGAGCTGCTCGATCTCCTGAAAGAACCCGGCATGATGGAATGGAATCTCGAGCCGCAGGGCACGATGAAGTTCGCGGCCCACCTCTACAAGACCGGCACGCTGAGGACCCAGCCCAAGGCCTGGACCGATTACTATCTCCCCGTCGCGCACGACCTGAAGGGCAACTGATGGCACTGCTCGACGTCAGTGGGGTGACGCTGCGCTACAAGACCTCCAGCGCCGTCGTCACCGCCACGGAGAGGGTGAGCTTCACCGTCGACAAGTCCGACCGCTTCGTGCTGCTCGGACCGTCCGGCTGCGGCAAGTCGACCCTGCTCAAGGCCGTCGGCGGCTACATGTCACCGAGCGAGGGCCGCATGACGATCGGCGATCGCGAGATCCGCGGCCCCGGCGCCGACCGCATGATGATCTTTCAGGAATTCGACCAGCTCCTGCCCTGGAAGAGCGTTCTCGCCAATGTGATGTTCCCGCTGCTGACCGCGCGAAAGCTGTCGCGCAAGGACGCTGAAGCGCGGGCGCGGGCCTATATCGAGAAGGTCGGCCTCACCCGCGTGGTCGACGCCTATCCGCACACGCTCTCCGGCGGCATGAAGCAGCGCGTCGCGATCGCGCGCGGCATGGCGATGGAGCCGGACATCCTGCTGATGGACGAGCCTTTCGCAGCGCTCGACGCACTGACGCGCCGGACCTGCCAGGACGAGCTGCTTCAGCTCTGGAGCGAAACCAGGTTCACCGTGCTGTTCGTGACGCATTCGATCGCGGAAGCGATCCGCATCGGCAACCGCATCCTGCTGCTGTCGCCGCATCCCGGCCGTGTCAAGGCCGAGGTGGTCGACGTCGACAAGGTCGGCAATGACGACGGCAGCGCCGGCCGGCTCGAAAAGGAGATTCACGATCTCCTGTTCGCCGGAGAAGCCACCGCGCACTAGGGGAGCCGCTCATGGGCGAAGTGAAGATTTTGCTGCGTCATGCGCCGGTCGCTGCCGTCAGTGGCACGGGTGAGGTCGAGCGCAAGCTGAGTGTGGCCGAGCTGCTGTGGAACGACGGCTTTGTTCGCAAGGCCGTCATCATCCTGTTTCTGGCCGCGATCTGGGAAGCTTATGGTGTTTACCTCGACAACCCCCTGCTGTTTCCCACGCTGCACGACACCATCGCGACGCTGTCCGACCGCGTGAAGGACGGCACTATTCCAATGCGGGCCTGGACCTCGCTGAAGGTGCTGTTCATGGGCTATTCGGCCGGCATCGCGCTGGCTGCGATCTTCACCGTGCTCGCGATCTCGACCCGCATCGGCACCGACTTCCTGGAAACGGTGACGGCGATGTTCAACCCGTTGCCGGCGATCGCGCTGCTGCCGTTGGCGCTGATCTGGTTCGGCCTCGGCAATGGCAGTCTCGTCTTCGTGCTGATCCATTCGGTGCTGTGGCCGGTCGCGCTCAACACCCATTCCGGCTTCAAGAGCGTGTCCAACACGCTGCGCATGGTCGGCCGCAATTACGGCCTGCGCGGGCTGCCCTATGTCGCAAAGATCCTGATTCCCGCGGCCTTCGGCTCGATCCTCACGGGTCTGAAGATCGGCTGGGCCTTTGCCTGGCGCACGCTCATCGCCGCCGAGCTGGTGTTCGGAGTGTCCTCGGGCCAGGGCGGGCTCGGCTGGTTTATCTTCGAGAACCGCAACCTGCTCGACATACCCGCAGTGTTCGCGGGCCTCTTGACGGTGATTATCATCGGGCTCTTTGTCGAGAACCTGATCTTCCGCGCCATCGAGCGGAACACCGTCCAGAAATGGGGCACCCAATCATGACCAAGAAGAAAGCACCCGACCAGCTCCGCAGCGCGCGCTGGTTCGCGCCCGATGATCTCCGCTCGTTCGGCCACCGCTCCCGCGCCATGCAGATGGGCTACGCCCCGGAGGAGTGGAAGGACCGGCCGTGCATCGCGATCATCAACACCTGGTCGGACGCGCAGCCCTGCCACATGCACTTCAAGTCGCGCGTCGACGACGTCAAGCGCGGCATCCTGATGGCCGGCGGCCTGCCGGTGGAATTGCCGGCGCTGTCGCTGTCGGAGTCGCTGCTGAAGCCGACCACCATGCTCTATCGTAATCTCCTGGCGATGGAAGCCGAGGAGCTGTTGCGCAGCCATCCGGTTGACGGCGTGGTGCTGATGGGCGGCTGCGACAAGACCACGCCGGCGCTGCTCTTGGGTGCGACCTCGATGAACATTCCGGCGATCTATCTGCCGGCAGGCCCGATGCTCCGCGGCAACTGGAAGGGCAAGACGCTCGGCTCCGGCTCGGACGGCTGGAAATACTGGGACGAGCGGCGCGCCGGCAAGATTTCCGACAAGGACTGGCTCGACATCGAAGCCGGCATTGCGCGGAGCTACGGCACCTGCATGACCATGGGCACGGCCTCGACCATGACCGCGATTGCCGAAGCCATTGGCATGACGCTGCCCGGCGCCTCCTCGATTCCCGCCGCGGATGCCAACCACATCCGCATGGCCTCTGAATGCGGCCGCCGCATCGTCGAGATGGTGTGGGAGGATCTGACGCCGAAGACGATCCAGACCCGCAAGGCCTTCGAGAACGCAATCGCGGTCGCGATGGCGATGGGTTGCTCGACCAACGCGATCATCCATCTGATCGCACAGGCCCGCCGCGCCGGCCAGGACATCGGCCTCGACGATTTCGAGATCGCGAGCCGCAAGGTGCCCGTCATCGCCAACGTCCGCCCGAGCGGAGATGCCTATCTGATGGAAGATTTCTTCTATGCCGGCGGCCTGCCGGCACTGATGGGCCAGATCAAGGACCATCTGCATCTCGACTGCATCACGGTGAGCGGCAAGACGCTTGGCGAGAACATCGACGGCGCCGAGGTGCATAGTGCCGATGTCATTCGCAGCGTGGACAATCCCATCTACAAGGAAGGCGCGCTCGCCGTGCTCAAGGGCAATCTCGCGCCCGACGGCTGCGTCATCAAGCCCTCTGCCTGCGCGCCGCGCTTCCTCAAGCACACGGGTCCCGCGCTGGTGTTCGACGACTATCCGTCGATGAAGAAGGCGATCGACGATCCCAATCTGGATGTCACCGAGGATCACATCCTCATCTTACGCAATGCGGGCCCGCAGGGCGGACCGGGAATGCCGGAATGGGGCATGCTGCCGATCCCGACAAAACTCGTGAAGCAGGGCGTGCGCGACATGGTGCGCATCTCGGATGCGCGCATGAGCGGCACCAGCTATGGCGCCTGCATCCTGCACGTTTCACCGGAGGCCTACATCGGCGGCCCGCTGGCGCTGGTGCAGAACGGCGATCGTATCACGCTCGACGTCGCCGCGCGCACCATCAATCTCGATGTGCCCGAGGCCGAGCTCGACAAGCGCCGCGCCGCCTGGAAGCAGCCCGAGCGCCGCTTCGAGCGCGGCTACGGCTGGATGTTCACCAAGCACATCAAGCAAGCCAACGACGGCTGCGACTTCGACTTCCTCGAGACTGATTTCGGCGCGCCGGTCGGCGAGCCGTCGATTTACTAACCCCCGTCATTCCGGGGCATCGCGAAGCGATGAGCCCCGGAATCCATTGAGCCGCAACATGTGAGGCCAAATGGATTCCGGGCTCGCGCCAAGTGGCGCGCCCCGGAATGACGATCAGAGAGAGCACATCATGCCCAAACTTAGCGAAGCCACCCGCAACAAGCTCAAGACCGTCTCCACCGCCACTGTCGCCACTGCGTTGTTCAAGCGCGGCCTGCGCATCCAGATGATCCAGGATGTGCATCCCTTAGGCCGCGACCAGCCGACCATGGTCGGCGAGGCCTTCACGCTGCGCTACATGCCGGCGCGCGAGGATCTCAACACCATCGACGTCTTCAGGGATCACTCCCATCCGCAGCGCAAGGCGGTCGAGGATTGCCCGGCAGGCAGCGTGCTGGTGATGGACAGCCGCAAGGACGCGCGCGCGGCTTCCGCCGGCGCGATCCTGGTGACGCGATTGATGAAGCGTGGCGTCTCCGGTGTCGTCACCGACGGCGGTTTTCGTGATTCCGCCGAGATCGCCAAGCTCGGCATTCCCGCCTACCATCATCGCCCCTCCGCGCCGACCAATTTGACTCTGCATCAGGCGATCGAGATCAACGTTCCCATCGGCTGCGGCGATGCGCCGGTGTTTCCCGGCGACGTCGTCCTCGGCGATGCCGACGGCGTCATCGTCATCCCCGCGCATCTCGCCGATGAGATCGCCAATGAAACCTTCGAGATGACGGCGTTCGAGGATTTCGTCACCGAGGAGGTCGGCAAGGGCCGCGGCATTTTCGGCCTTTATCCCGCGACCGATCCGCAGACGCTCACCGACTTCGCGGAATGGCGGAAGAAGAACAGCCGGTAAGGCCGTTCGCGCCAAAACCGATCACGTCAAGAAACAGGCCGGCCACATCAAGTGCCGGCCTTTTATCAAGCAGGGAGAACTCTTATGACTTTCACGCGACGCAATCTCTTGTCCGGCGCCGGCGCGGCGGCGGCTTCGACGCTGCTGGCCCGCGCGGCCGGTGCGCAATCGTTTCCGTTCACGCCCGCTCAGCGCTATCCGGACCCTGCCGTCCAGATCCTCGACCCGAGTTTTGCAAAATACCGGCTCTATTCCTCGACGCTCGAGCAGGTCGCGACTGGCCTGCGCTGGGCCGAAGGTCCGGTTTATTTCCCGGAAGGCGGTTATCTCCTGTTCTCCGACATTCCCAACAACCGGATCATGAAGTTCGACGAGAAGACCGGGCAGACCAGCGTGTTCCGCGCCAACGCCAATTACGCCAACGGCAATACGCGCGACCGGCAGGGCCGGCTTGTCACCTGTGAGCACTCCGTCACGCGCCGTATCACCCGCACCGAGAAGGACGGCAAGATCACAGTGCTCGCCGACAAGTTCGAGGGCAAGCGGCTGAACGCGCCGAACGACATCGTGGTGAAGTCCGACGACAGCATCTGGTTCACCGATCCGATCTTCGGCATTGCCGGCGAGTGGGAGGGCAAGAAGGAGAAGCCGGAGCAGGCCACCACCAACGTCTACCGCATCGCCAGGGACGGCAAGCTCACCGCCGTGCTCACCGACCTCGTCAATCCGAACGGCATCGCCTTCTCGCCGGATGAGAAGAAACTCTATGTCGTCGAGTGGAAGGGTACGCCCAATCGCAGCATCTGGAGCTACAATGTCGGCGACGACGGTAGCCTCAGCGGCAAGACCAAGCTGATCGACGCCGCCGACCAGGGCTCGCTCGACGGTTTTCGCGTCGACCGCGACGGCAATCTCTGGTGCGGCTGGGGCTCCAACGGCGCACTGCAGTCCGAGCCGAGCGACGTCGGTGGCCGCAAGGTCTACCAGCTCAAGGGCAAGTCGGAGGATCTCGATGGCGTCATGGTGTTCAGCTCCGAGGGCAAGCCGCTCGCCTTCATCAAGTTGCCCGAGCGCTGCGAAAATCTGTGCTTCGGCGGGCCGAAGAACAACCGCCTCTACATGGCGAGCTGCCACTCGATCTACGCGCTTTATGTGGAGGCGCATGGAGCGGTGTGAGGCACGAAGCGACGGTGCCCTTCGCCTCTCCCCGTAAGAACGGGGAGAGGGAGAGGTCAGCCCTCCGCCTCCGCCATTCCCGCGGCCCACAGCGCGAACGCATACACGATCGCGACTTCATCGAGCCGGTCAAAGCGTCCCGAGGCGCCGCCATGGCCGGCGCCCATGTTGGTGCGGAGCAGGACCGGACCGCCGCCGGTCATGGTCGCGCGCAGGCGGGCGATCCATTTGGCGGGCTCCCAGTAGGTGACACGCGGATCGGTCAAGCCGCCCATCGCCAGGATCGCCGGATAGTCTTTTGCCGCGACGTTGTCGTAGGGCGAGTAGGACAGGATGGTGCGAAAATCCGTTTCGCTCTCGATCGGGTTGCCCCATTCCGGCCATTCGGGCGGCGTCAGCGGCAGCGTGTCGTCGAGCATTGTGTTGAGCACGTCGACGAACGGCACTTCGGCGACGATGCCCGCGAATAGTTCGCCGGCACGGTTGGCGACCGCGCCCATCAGCATGCCGCCGGCCGAGCCGCCATGGCCGACGATATGCTTGGCGCTGGTATATTTCGCGTCGATCAGCGCGCGGGCGCTGGCGGCGAAATCATCGAACGAATTGGTCTTCTTCTCGCGCTTGCCGTCGAGATACCAGCCCCAGCCCTTGTCGGCGCCGCCGCGGATATGGGCGATGGCGTAGACGAAACCGCGGTCGGCCAGCGACAGCCGGTTGGCGCTGAACGAGGCCGGCATCGCCATGCCGTAGGAGCCGTAGCCATAGAGCAGCAGCGGCGCCGCGCCGTCGAGCTTGAGCCCGCGGCGATAGAGTATCGAGACCGGCACCTCGGCGCCGTCCTGCGCCCTTGCCATGATGCGGGTGGTGACGTAGTCGCTCGCAACGTGCCCGGACGGAATCTCCTGGCGCTTGCGCAAGGTGCGCGTGCGCTTGGCCATGTCGTAGTCGTAGACCTCCGACGGCGTCGTCATCGACGAATAGGCAAAGCGCAAATTTGTCGTGTCGAATTCGTAGGAGCCCATCGTGTCGAGCGAATAGGCGGCCTCGTCGAACGCGATGGCGTGCTCCTCCGTCGTCTTGAGGTCGCGGATCACGATCGCGGGCAGCGCGTTGGCGCGCTCCAGCCGCACCAGATGGCCGGCATAGAGATCGAGATCGATGATGTAGATGCCGGGACGATAGGGGATCAGGTCGCGCCAGTTGTTCCGCTCGGGCGAGGCGAGCGGTGCCGTGACGATCTTGAAGTCGATGGCGTCGTCGACATTGGTGAGGATGAAGAGCTCGTCGCCGCGATCGGCCAGCGAATATTGCACGCCCTCTTGGCGCACTGCGACAAGGCGCGGCGGCGCTTCTGGATGGGTGAGATCGATCAGCCGCTGCTCGCTCGTCTCGTGGTCGCCACCGGCGATCACGCAGAAGCGGCCGCTGGTGCTCTCATGCAGATGGGTGAACCAGCCGGAATCCTGTTCCTCATAGACCAGCGTGTCGTCCGCCTGCCTGGTGCCGAGCCTGTGCCGCCACACCTGCATCGGGCGGTGATTGTCGTCGAGCTTCACATAGAAGAAGGACTTCGCGTCCTTGCTCCAGACGACGCCGCCGTCGGTCTCCTCGATGACGTCGTCGAGGTCCTTGGCCGTAGCCCAGTCGCGGACGCGGATCGTAAAATATTCCGAGCCTTTGGTGTCGGCGCTCCAGGCCTGCAGCTTGTGATCGTCCGAGTGGCGGCTGCCGCCGAACTTGAAGTATTTGTGGTCTTTTGCCAGCGCATCGCCGTCGAGCACGATATCGCCCTCGCCGCCCTCGCGCGGCATGCGGCCGAACAGCTCGTGCTGGCCGCCCTCGCGGAATTTGCGGAAATACGCGAACGGTCCGTCCGGCGACGGCACGCTGGAATCGTCTTCCTTGATGCGGGCGCGCATCTCGCGCACCAGCGTCTTTTGCAAGCTCGCGGTGTGGCCGAGCAGGCTCTCGGTGTAGCCGTTCTCTTCATCCAGATATTTGCGGATGTCGGGATCGAGCACTTTGGGCTCGCGCAGCACCTCCTGCCATTTTGCGTCCTTCAGCCAGGCATAGTCGTCGGTCACGGTGATGCCGTGACGGGTGAAGGAATGCGGCCGGCGCGGGGCGACCGGAGCTGCGCTGGTTTTGCTGGTGTTGGGCAAATCGATCCTCGATATAGGGGCGTGTCTGGCCTCTATATCAGATCGAATGTGGGGGATTTAAAGAAGGCCGCTTGCACCGGCGGTCGGCTCCCTCGCCCCGCTTGCGGGGAGAGGGTGGGGTGAGGGGGAGTCTCCGCGAGGGAGGTGAGAGTTGAGTTCGCGGAGAGTCCCCCTCACCCGGAATGCGCGCGGAAGCGCGCCCATTCCGGCCTCTCCCCGCACGCGGGGAGAGGCGAAGAAGCTACACCGCCACCTGCTCGCCGAGATACGCCACCGCCGCCTCGAGCCCGCCTTTGCCGTGCGGGATCTTCAGCGCGTTGAGGCCGACCTCGATGACCCCGAGCGTGCCGAGCAGCATCGGCGCGTTAACATGGCCCATATGGGCGATGCGGAAAGCTTGTCCCGAGAGATCGCCGATGCCGGTGCCGAGCACGACGCCGCACTTCTCCTTGCAATAGCGCTGCAGCACCGCGGGATCGTGGCCGGTGGTCATGGTCACCGTGGTCACGGTGTTGGAGCGCTCATGCGGTTCGGCGACGTTGAAGCCGAGCACCTGGCCCTCAGTCCATGCGCCGACCGCCCGCCGCGCGGCTTCGCCGAGCAGGGCGTGGCGGCGGAACGCGTTCTCCAGGCCTTCCTCGTGAATAAGGTCGATCGCCTGGCGCAGCGCGAACAACAGATGCACCGGCGCGGTGCCGGCATATTTGCGATAGTTCTCGGTGCCCTCGCGCTCGCTCCAGCTCCAATAGGGCGTTGCCATGTTCGCCTTCTTGTGGGCTTCCAGCGCACGCGCGTTCGCGGAGACGAAGCCGAGGCCGGGCGGCGTCATCAGGCCCTTCTGCGAGCCGGACATCGCGACGTCGACGCCCCATTTGTCCATCTCGAACGGCATGCAGCCGAGCGAGGCGACGGTGTCGACCATGTACAGCGCGGGATGGCCGGCCGCCTTGATCGCCTTGCCGATCGCCTCGATGTCGTTCTGCACGCCTGAGGCCGTATCGATCTGGACGACGACGACGGCCTTGATCTTGTGCTCGGTGTCGCGGCGCAGCCGCTCCTCGACTTCGTGTGGCCGCACCGCACGGCGCCAGTCGCCCTTGAGCACCTCGACCTCGGCGCCCATCAGCGCTGCCGCATTGCCCCAGCCGATCGCAAACCGTCCGCTCTCCAGCACCAGCACCTTGTCGCCGCGCGACAGCACGTTGCTCAGCGCGGCTTCCCAGGCGCCGTGGCCGTTGGCGATGTAGATGTAGGACTTGCCCTTGGTCGCGAACAGATTCGAGATGTCGCGGAGCAGGCTTTCAGTCAGGTCGAGCATCTCCCTGGAGTAGATGTCGATCGCCGGACGATGCATCGCCTGCAGCACCGCGTCGGGCATCGTGGTGGGCCCGGGGATGGCCAGAAATTCCCGGCCCGCGCGAACGGTCATTGCTATCTTCCTTGTGTCGTGAAGACTGTCTGGTGGGTCGCTGATTCACTCTTCTACGCGGCGGCGCAGCCTGAGAAAAGCACGTAAAATGCAGGTCTGAGGTGGGTTATCGCTTCGTCTCGCGGCAGCCGGCGGCCTCGGCCTCCTCGACCGAGCAGAACCAGCGTGTGCCCTTGCTGATCTTCATCTTGATCTGGGTGTACCAGCGGCTGTTCGGGGTGTGATAGATGCACTCGCCGGCGGTGTTGACGTTGCCCTTGATGGTGCAGTCCGGCGAGGGCGCGACCGGCCCCGAGGCCGAGGCGAGCAGCACCGCATGGGCGCCTTCGGGCGGCTTGGTGGCGCCCAAAATCGTCGTCTTCTTGTTGCGCACGCGCCAGTCCCAGGGGGCGATGAAGGCGCCCTGCCACATCCCGGCTTTTGCCTCACGTGCGGCAGCCTCGTCCGCGTCGTAATCGTGGGAGACGCGGGCGTAGGACAGCGCCCAGCCGCTGCGCACCAGCCATTTCTGGATGTCCTCGCCGCCGACCTCGCAGCGCGCCACGGTGCGGCCGCGCCGGTCGATCGAGCGGGCATGGCAGACCCAGTTCTTGCCCTCGGTGTATTTGGCGAGCTCGTCGCGCGCTGCCGCGCCGCAAGTCCAGCGCTCGGATTTGTTGTTGAGGCAAAGCTGGTCGGCCGACGGCGCGTCGATGCCGCCAAGCCGGACCCGCGTGCTGCCGATCAGGACGGAATCGCCATCACGGACCTTGGCGGTGCCGGTGACGTCAGCCGCCTGCGCCAGCGACGGCACAGCGAGCAGAGACAGCGCAATCAGGACTTTTCGCAACATGCCGGTCCGAAGGTTCGGGAAAATCTCGATAAGCCCCGCAATTGTGGTCGGCTTTGGGCCGCCCGGCCAGCACATGCCTAACGGTTAGGCTTTCAACTTCCCGTCATTGGTCGATGGTCTCGTAGGGTGGGCAAAGCGAAGCGTGCCCACCATGTCCGGCACCGCACAGAAATGGTGGGCACGGCGCGCGAAGGGCGCGTCTTTGCCCACCCTACAAGATCGGGTCCCGGGTCCTGAGGCCTCATCCCCGCACCATTCGCCGCCTCGCCACCGCCAGCCCCATCAACACAAACGCCGACGTCACCTCCGGGCCGCCGACCAAAATCCGCGTCGGGGTCTTCATCTTGTTCCATTCATAGGCGCGGAACGGGCCGCGGCGGCCGCCTTCGCCGATGGCATTGACGATCACGTTCAGAGCCGGCGCGAACGCGCGCGGGTCGGCGCCGAGATGGCCGAGCGCGATCAGCGCCAGCGCCGCGTCGAACACGTTCATCTCGGCCGCTATCAGCTCGCCCTTGACGTAGGAAAGCACGCGATGGCGGATGAAATCGAAATCGCCGTCGGGATCGATCGCAGCCTGGGCTGCCAGCGGCAGCGCCAGGAAGGCCGCATAGCAGCGGCCGAAATAGGCGCTGTAGAGCTCCGGCAGATAATAGATGTGCGAGCGTGGATTGGCGAAGGCACCGCTCGCCGCCAGCCGCTTCTGGAAGCCGATGATGCGATGCACGGTCGCGAGCCGCGCCGGTGTCTCCAGAATCCTCCAGCGCGCCAGGTTGCGAAAGCTCACCTCGAGAATGTCGAGATTGAGCGTCGGATCGAGATCGTTGCCGTAAGGACGCTCGCCCTTGAGGTTGTCGATCCAGGTCGCAACGCCGCCTTCGTAGTCGATATTGTCGTTGAGCGGCACCGTCACGCGCGGCTCGTTGACACCGGCATGCACCTGATAGCCCGCGTAGAAATCCAGCAGTGGCTGGTCGATGATCGGATCGGTGCAGCCGGCCTGCGTCGCCGCGGAAATCGAGCACGCCGTGGTGTCGCAATCCGGCACATAGACGCCGAAGCCAAGGTCCTGCTTGATCTGGGCGAAATAGCGCGAAAAGCGCGGATGCGGCGCCGGTGCCAGCGCCGTGATGACGTTGAAGCGCTGGCCGCCGCTGCCCTCGACCTGCTCGCGGCTGATGTTGACGCAGAAATCGACCATGTCGGCGATGGCGCGCTCGGCTGCAGTCTTGTCGGCCGGCGAGGCGAGCCCCGTTTCGACATAGCCGAGCAGCGCCTCGATGAAGAACGCATCGTAATAGGCCGAGCGGTGGCGGATCTGCACCGGCTCCCACATCGGCTCGGCGATTCCTCGCCAGGGTGGATTGACCACGGCGCGCGCGGGCGAGCGCGCGATGAAGACTCGGGCGAGGTTGAACAGCAGCGATGAATTCTTGTAGCCACGCGCGTTCAGCCCGCTGAGCGCCATGATCAGCTCGCGGCCGCGAAAATCGGGATCGCCGATCAGGTTGAAGGCGGCATAGGTCGGCAGGAAACCGTTGTTGCGGTACGAGCCGAGCAGATGCTGCGCGCAGTCGCGGATCACGCCGTCGATCTGCGATTGTGCCGGCATCGCGCCGACGAAATTGACCGGCGGCGGTTTTGGATGGTCGAGCGCGATGGTGTCGACGAGATCGGCGATGGGCTGGCCGACCGCCGCCCAGTCGGGTTCGGCATCGTCGCGGGCGCGGGCCAAAGCCTCGCGCAGCCGGGTCAGCTTGGCCTCGTCACGCAGATCGCTCAGGCCGGCGCGGCGCAGCAGCACCCGCAGCGCCGGGTTGCCGAGCGCGGTCTTGTAAAATTTCGCCAGATGCGGATCGCCGCTGGCTTGGCCCGACAAGACGGGATCGCAGACGTCATAAAGGGAGGGGCCGTCTTTCCGCGCCGTCAGCACCCGGCACGCGGCACCTGCAAAATAATGAAAGCTCATGAAATACCTGGTCGCGGGGGACTTTCACGGGAGCCAGGTCGATGACCCGTCCCCCACAAGTCTTTTGAAAAGCTACCCGGATTTGAAAAGCTACCCGGATTCGCGGGAAATACAAATGTGACTGACGTCACGGAAAAGCCCGGCACGGGAGCTGCATAATCAATCCCCGGAAGGCTACGGGGAGCCAAAAATGGAGAAATCTGAGTTGGGTAATTAACCAATATATTCAATGGCTTATATCAAATTTTGGGCGATCTATTGCCGGGCCGGTGATATCCGGTTAAGGGTTTGTTTGGTGCGGCGCCGCAAATTGCGCGCAATTCGGGGGCACTCCCCCGGCCAATCCCTCAAACCTAAAGACGCTATCGCGCTACTCAATCCGTGTGCGCGCGCATGGACGGTCTTTGGCACTGACAGGAATGAACCGAGATGAATGTAAGGCAGCTCGACATTTCCCGACGCACGATTGCGGTGGCCGCGGCCCTTATCGGCACGGTGTCGCTGGCGATCGGCGCTCATGCTGCGCTGAACATGCGTTCGCTCGATGCCGCCAAGGCCGTCTCGACCGACCAGGTCACGGGCTCGCTGGGCCAGACCTCGCGTCTCGCGCTCGTCATCGGCAATGGTCATTATCCCGACGCGACCGCGCCGCTGACGCAGTCGATCAACGACGCGCGCGCGCTGTCCTCGTCGCTGCGCAAGAACGGTTTTGACGTCGACATGGTGGAGGACGCGAGCAAGGACGACATGGTCCGCGCCGTCAACCGCCTCAAGTCCCGCATCAGGCACGACACCGTCGTCATGCTGTTCTTCGGCGGCTACGGCGTGCAGGCCGGCCGCGAGAGCTACATGCTGCCGGTCGATGCCGTGATCTGGAAGGAAAGCGACGTCCGCCGCCAGGGCGTCTCGATCGAGGGCGTGCTCAACATGATGAAGGAGCAGGGCGCCAAGGCCAAGCTCGTCGTCGTCGATGCGTCCCGCCGCAATCCCTATGAGCGCCGCTTCCGCTCCTATTCGCATGGCCTCGCGCCGATCGGCACGCCCGACAATGCGCTGATCCTCTCCTCGGCCTCGCCCGGCAAGGTCGTCGACGACGGCAAGGGCGAGCACAGCACGCTGGTCAGCGAGCTCCTCAACAATCTCAATGCGCAAGGTAGCAGCGCCGAAAGCGTCTTCAACAAGACCCGCGTCGCCATCTCCCGCGCCTCCGAAGGCGACCAGGTCCCGACGGTCTCGTCCTCGCTGCTCGAGGACGTGCAGTTCAACGAAGCCGGCGGTTAGTTCTCCTCATTCGGCAATGTCTCGTGCCCCGGACGCGGCGCATCATGCAGTGATGCGACGCTGAGCCGGGGCCCAGTTTTGGGCCCCAGGCTGAGCAGCATTGTGGGTCCCGGCTCTGCGCAGCAGCGCTGCACGCTGCAGCGCGTCCGGGATACGAGCATCTCTACTTCGCCGCGTCCGCGCTCGCCATCACCGGGCGCACGGGATCGCCTTCGCGCAGCAGCGCGCCGGCACGGGCGACGACGATATCGCCTTCGGCGAGGCCGTCGCGGACCTCGATATTGCCGCCCGACATCAAGCCGGTCTCGACGCGCTTGGTCTCGACGCGATTGCGGCGGATCACCTGCACCACGGTGCCGGCGGATGAATATTGCACCGACGTCAGCGGCACCGCGACGTTGCAGCTCTGCCCGGTCTTGATCAGCGCGCGGCCGCTCGCATTGAGCAGCAGCCGCTTTTGCGAAGAGATGCCGATATAAACCATGCCCTGCTGGATGTTCGGCTCGACGGTCGGTCCGATGCGGCGCACCTTGCCCTCGATATCGCCGGCGCCGGCAATGCGCACGGTGGTCGGCTGATTGACCGCGAGCTTCCTGACATCGTTGGTCGCAACCAGGCCGACGAGATCATATTCGCTGCGCGCCACGATGGTGAACAGCGCCTCGCCCTTCGCCGAGGCGGGATTGCCGATCTGCGCGGTCGAGGTGGCGATGACGCCGGCGACCGGGGCGGTGACCTGCAGCGTGCCGCCTTCGGGCAGCGCCAGCCGTGCCAGCACCTGGCCGGCCGTCGTGGTCTCGCCGGCTTCGGCCAGCACCTCGGTCACCTTGAGCCCGGGACGCTCGGGCCGCACCGAGGTCTCCTCGCGCGCGATGATCGAGCCGGTGGCCTCGACGATGTCGGAGAAGCAGGACTTTGCCGCCTTCAGCACCGTGACCGCCGGCCCCTTGGGCGCGTCGTCATCGGCAGCGAGCACGGGCTGGGCGGAGACCAGCGCCAGTCCGGCGAGGGCAGCGAAGGTCCGGGAAAAGGAACGCGCAGGCAATGAACGCATCGGTCATTCCAGTTGGCCGCCAAGAAGGCTTCAATCGATAGCAGAAGCGATTGCGGCGGGCCATGGGCTGACCGAATGAGAAATGCCGCAGCGCAGGCGGCGGGGAGCCGCCTGTTGATTTAGTCGCTGCGAAAGCAAAGAAGTTCGCCGGTGGTCGCGCATCCCGGACTCGTCATGGCCGGGCTTGTCCCGGCCATCCACGTCTTGGCCACGTGGAACGAAGAACGTGGATGCCCGGGACAAGCCCGGGCATGACGGCCTCTTGTAGAAGCTACCTCTAGGAGAGGAGGGGCAGCGCCACCTCACTTCAGCGCCAAAAACTCCACCCAGTTCGGCTTCTTGCCGGTGGCGTAGGATTTCAGCTTGCCGAGCGCGCCGCTGGTCTGGTCGATGGCGTAGACCGTCATGCCGTCGGACAGCTCGCCGACCGCGGCGAGGTAGCGGCCGGTCGGATCGATGTTGAAGCCGCGCGGCTGCTTCTCGGTCGGCACGCTGCCGATCGTGGTCAGCTTGCCGCTGGCGGCATCGACCTTGTAGGCGGTGAGCGTGTTGGTGGTGCGCTCGGAGGCGTAGAGGAAGCGGCCGTCCGGGGTGATATGGATGTCGGCGGCCCAGGGTTTTCCGTTGAAGCCCTCAGGCAACGCAGTCGTGCGCTGGATCTCGCTCCACGCGCCGCTCCTGGCCTCATAGCTGTATGCTGCGACGTCGCCGTTCAGCTCGTGGATGAGATAGACGTACTTGCCGTTGGGATGAAACACGAAGTGCCGCGGCCCGGATTTCTCCGGCGTCTTGATCGCCGGCGGATCGCTCGGCGTCAGCGTGCCCGCGGCGGCATCGAACGCAAAGCTCAACACCTGATCGGAGCCGAGATTGGTCGCGAACACAAAACGGTTGTCGGGCGAGGGCAGCAAGGCGTGTGCGTTCAGCCCGGTCGGGATCACCTGCTTCGGCTCGCCGACGACGCCGTTGGCTTGAAGCGGATTTAGCGCGACCTTGTTGCCGCCATAGGAGGCGCTGAACAGCACCTTGCCGCCGCGGTCGGTGGCAATGTTGGCCATGCTGTCGGCGAGCGGCCCGTTGCCGATATGGCTGAGGAGGCCCGTCTTGGGATCGATCGCAAAGCTCTCCGCGAGGAAGGGCTGCGAGCGGACGCCGGCGATCAGCACGCGGTGGTCGGGCGTGATCGCGAGCGGGGTCGAGGATCCCGGCTTTTCGACGCCGGTGAAGGCGGCCGTCTGCACCGGCGTCATCTCGCCGTTCTCGGCGATCTTGAACACGCTGATGTCGTTGCTGTCGGCATTGCCGACATAGGCGAAGGTTTCGGCCATGCCGGCACGGACTCCGGAAACGAGGGCAAGAGCGCTGACAAGAGCGGTGAAGAGCGTGGTGGCGATCGCCGCGCGGGATGCGGGGCGTGTCGGTTTGATCATGGGCCGTCCTCCTGAGCCGGTATGGCTTGTCGTTTTGCGGCAGAGGATAGCGGCTGGGGTTCCGTTGCACCAAATTCCAATTGGGATTGATCGATGCCGAAATGGTATCGGTTGCAAGGCGCTTTCGAGAGACAAGGCGTTTTCGAGCGACGTGGGATGCTGGTTCGTGTCTACCGCACCGACGCCGTCAGGTCGCGTGAGGGCAGATGCGGGCCGGCCGGATGGTCGGGTGGCCCGAGCACGGTCCACACGGCAACGGCCACCAAGGCCGAGGTCAGGATGGTCCAGGCGACGAGTTGCTTGCGCATCAGGCCAAATCCGTCCGTCGAAGGTTCGGCCATCGTGCACTGCAAACGGCGACGACCCTATGAACTCGTTCACAGGGGCCTTCGGTATGGCGATGTCGTGGCAAAGCGCCACACCGGTTAAACCGATCGCAAGGTCTCGCTGACAAACTCAGGAGAGGTTGCGCTTCGCCTGCTCAAGTCGCAGGCATCCCCGCCGCATGATCGCGTGGGAACGGCGGCCGCGCCCCGCCGTTACCCCGGT
Organism: Bradyrhizobium cytisi; assembly: GCF_008123515.1. Lineage (GTDB taxonomy): Bacteria > Pseudomonadota > Alphaproteobacteria > Rhizobiales > Xanthobacteraceae > Bradyrhizobium > Bradyrhizobium cytisi. The sequence goes on along the minus strand of NZ_VSSR01000078.1, from coordinate 91,384 downwards.
CTCGCCGGTGGAGGACACCGAAACGGAGGCTGGCACGTGTTTTGGATTTATTGGGACACCGCCTGGTCGCTTATCATCAGCGGCATCATGTTCACCACCATCGTCACGCATCCGGACGCCGAGCTCGTCGAAGTGCACGCCGCAAAGCGACGAATGTGAACTTTTACGGGACCTGAGGTCGCCGCCTCCAACAGGGGTAAATTGAGCCTGGCTCGCGCCTGGCCAGCGGGGTAGGCGCATCTGGTGAACCAAATCTTAGGAGCATGCCGGTATTTTTCTGCATCTTTTTCAGATTCAGAGACCCGGCGCTCCCCATGGCATTGTTCGGCAATCCCTCCATTCGTTCGGTTCTCGGCGCCATCATCGGCGTCCTCGGCCTGTTCCTGGTCGGGCAGCTCTCGACCGGGCTGCTTGGCGCCATCGCGCGCAACAGCGCGGCGCAGAAGGTCGAGCGCTTCGCCAGCACCGACCAGCAGCTGTTCGCGACCCTGCTCGGCTTCCGGCTCGAGCGCGGAACGTTCCTGTCGGGTCTGGTCGCGGACGCCCCGGCCAATGCCAATGCCGATGACCGCATCGCCACCAACCGGGGATTGTCGGAAACGGCCTACAAGAACGTGCTCGAGCGTCTCACGGGTGTGAGCGATTCTCGCCTGGCCGCCGCCACGAGCAAGCTGGTCGCGATCCACGACGCACTCGTGCCGTTGCGAACCAAGGCGGAAGGCGCCATCCATCAGCCGAAGGCCACGCGTGACGCCAGGGTCGGCGACGAGTTCCGCAAAGCCGCGCAAGATTATCTCGATGCCATTCTGGCGCTGACGGCCGAGCTCGAGAACGCGCTCAAGCTCACCGATCCCGTGGTCGATCATCTCCTGGGAATCAAGCAGTCGGCCTGGTCGGCGCGTGCAAACGGTGGCTCCGTCGCAATCCGTCTTGAAGCTGCGGCTGCGGCCGGCAAGCCCTGGAGTGCCGCCGACATGGTCGGCGCTGCCGAGGATACCGGCCGCTCCAAGCAGGCCTGGAGCCAGGTGCTGGAAGTCGCCGCGCGCCCTGACGCGCCGGCAAGCCTCACCGACGTGATCGCGCGCTCGAAGCAGGGCGAGGCTGCCGCCATGACCGAGCGCCAGCAGGGCTTCATCAAGGCGCTGAGCAACAACCAGACCATCGACATCAAGGTCGAGGATCTGTCCAAGCTCAATACCGCGATTCTCAACTATAGCGTCGAGGCCGGCCAGGCCGCGCTTGCCGAAATGGTCGCCCGCGCCCGTCAACAGATGACATCGGCGACATGGAGCCTCGCGCTCAATGGCGGGATGATGCTGGTTGCGCTCGCCATTACGGCTTTCGGCTTCATCCTGGTGAACCGCCGCGTCAGCGCGCCAATCCGCACGCTGACGCAGGCGATGCGCTCGCTTGCCGAGCGTGACTATGCGATCGCGCTCGCGGGCATCGAGCGCGGCGACGAGATCGGAGAAATGTCGCGTGCGGTGTCGGTGTTCAGGGAGAACATGATCGCCGGCGATCGCCTCGCCCAGGAGCAATCGACGGAGCAGGGCCGGAAAGAGCGGCGCCAGCTTGCGGTCGACGGCCTGATCGAGCAGTTCGAGAAGACCGTCACGGAATCGCTGCACACGCTGGCCTCTGCCTCCGGCGAGCTCAACGCCACCGCGCAGTCGATGTCGTCGACCGCCGAGCAGGGCTCGTCCCAGGCGGCCTCGGTCGCGAGCCTGTCGGGCGATGCCTCCTCCAACGTTCAGACGGTCGCGGCTGCGACGGAAGAACTGTCGGCCTCGATCGGCGAGATCAGCCGTCAGGTCGCGGAATCCTCCAGCATTGCCGGTGCCGCCGCCAGCGAAGCCGATCGCACCAATACCGAGGTGCAGGCGCTGGCCGATGCCGCCCAGCGCATCGGCGACGTCGTCGCGCTGATCACCGGCATTGCCGAGCAGACCAACCTGCTTGCGCTCAACGCCACCATCGAGGCGGCGCGCGCGGGCGACGCCGGCCGTGGCTTTGCGGTGGTCGCATCCGAGGTGAAGAACCTCGCCACGCAGACCGCGAAGGCGACCGAGGAGATCACGGGTCAGGTCGCCGCGATCCAGGGCGCGACCAAGTCGTCGGTGACCGCGATCCAGTCGATCGGCACCACCATCCAGCGCGTCAACGAGATCGCGGCCGCCGTCGAGGAGCAGGGCGCCGCAACGCGCGAGATCGCCCGCAATGTGCAGCAGGCCTCGCAGGGCACCAACGAGGTCTCGCGTCACATCTCCGGCGTGTCGCAAGCCGCCGGGCAGACCGGTGCCGCCGCAGGCGAAGTGCTGGATTCGGCCAAGATGCTGGCGCGCCTGTCGGACGATCTCAAGCGCGACGTCGACCGCTTCGTCGGCGATCTCCGGGCGGCGTAAAGTCTACGCTCCGGTTTCGTGCCCCGGACGCTGCGCAGCACGAAGTGATGCGCTGCAGAGCCGGGGCCCATGCCGAGGCATTCTGGGTCCGGTTCAGCAACGCACCGTTGCACGGCGCGCTGCATCCGGGACACGAGAGCCCAGCCCATCACTGCATCATCGCGGCTGCGATCTTCTCCGCCGACATCAGCACCGGAAAATTGGTGTTGGCGCACGGCACCACCGGGAAGATCGAGGCGTCGACAACGCGCAGGCCCTGGATCCCTTTGACCCGGCCTTGGGCATCGACCACCGCCATGGGATCGTCGGCCCGTCCCATGCGGCATGAGCAGGAGGCGTGCCAGACGCCGATGGTGGCCTTGCGCACGAAGGCTTCGAGCGCCTCGTCGTCGTTGATCACGTCATCGAAGGTAAAGCCTTCGACCACGAAATTGTCGATCAGATAGTGGCGCAGCGCCGCGGGTCCATCCATCAGGGTCGCGGCGATCCCGGTCAAAATCCTGTTCCTGGTGTTGACCACGCCGATCTTGCGGACCTTGTCGGTATAGGCGGCCGGAAACGGCTTGTCGGTCACCGCCTTCACGGCGTCGCTCATCTGAATGGCCGCCATCTTGCGGAAGCCACTCATCAGGCGCTCGAGGTCGCGTCGGTCGGACAGCAGATTGAACTCGACGATCGGCTCGGCGGAAGGATCGCGCGAGGCAAGCTTGACCTGTCCAGTCTCGGAATAGGTCTTGTTGACGAAGGTCAGCGCCGAGCCGATCTGCGCGCCGACCGCGTGCCAGGCCGACTTGCTGAGCAGGACCACGGACATGTCGCCCTTCGGAACGCCTGGCAGCCCCGACGAATAACGCAGGCCGAGCTGCATGTGTCGCCTGGTATGCTCGTTCATGCGGGCGCCGCGGCGGACGAAGGAAGACAGCGAGATCGAGGGATGATCCATCAGGCGCTGGCCGACGCCTGCGAGCCCCATCAGGACCGGAATGCCCATATCCTTGAGGTGACCCACCGGGCCGATGCCGGCGCGCAACAGATGCGCCGGCGAATGGATCGCGCCGCTGGAGAGAATGATCTCGCGTCCCCGGAATTCCTGCTCGCGTCCGTCGACGACAGCCTTCACGCCGACGCATTGCGTGCCTTCAAACAGCAGCTCGTTCACCTGCGTGTTGGTGGAGATCGTCAGGTTCGTACGCTTGCGGGTGTCGCGATCGAGATAGCCCATTGCGGCCGAGACGCGTTGCTCGGCCTGGTTGGAATGCGTCACCGGGAAATAGCCGTCGACGAACTCGCCGTTCTGGTCGGGCAGATATTGATGGCCGGCCTGCTCGAAGGCGTCGGCGAATGCCTGGGAATGCCGGGTCCAGTGCTCGCGCGGAATTCGGCGCACGGGAATTCGGCCGTCCTTGCCGTGATACGGTCCATCGAAATCGAGGTCGCGCTCGACCTTCTTGAAGAACGGCAGCACGTCGGCCCATGTCCAGCCCGAGGCCCCCCGCGCGTCCCATTCGTCGTAATCGGTCGGTGCGCCGCGATTGGCCATCTGACCGTTGATCGAGGAGCCGCCGCCGAGCACGCGCGCCTGCTCGTATTTGCGCAAGGGCGGGCGCGCTTCGTTCGGATTGTTGTGGCTGACGACCTGGGTCGTGACCTTCAATTCCGTCCAGTGGAAGCGCGGATCGAAATAGGCGGTGCCGGGATAGCTGTCCCTGATTTCGGCCGGCTCGCTGCCGGGAGGCGTGTCCTGTCCGGCTTCGCACAGCAGGACCTTGTTGGCGCTCCTGGCGGAGAGCCGGTGGGCCAGCACGGACCCCGCCGAGCCGCCGCCCACGATAATGTAGTCGTACACGATTGGCGTTTCCTCTTGTTCTTGTCCCAAGAGGGTAGCGTGGATTTATCGCGAGGTCACGCCTGCGCCGGCCGGTCTGTGAGCGACGTCGGTGCGGTCTATTGCAGAACCTTCGGCATCACGACGACGACATCGACCTGTCGCTTCAGCACACGCGATGCGACAGTGGCGATATAGATCGAATAGCCGTCCTCGATGTCGGACGCGATCTCCTCGTCCTTGGCGAAGGCGTAGAGCATCGTGCCGTCGAGCTTGTCGAAACGGATGCCTGCAAACAGGCGATCGAACGTCTCGGCGCCGACGGCGCCCGCCGTCAGTGCCTGTATAGCCTGGTCCTGGACGAGTGTGAGCTTCATCATGCCGATGAGATATGAAACGGTTGCGCGAATGCAAGGTGGCTTGCGGCCTCACGTCATGCTTCCCGGCATGAAGCAGCGGATCAAGGCGCGACCGTTGACGTAGTAGGGCCGGACGATGGTGCGGCCGATGCGGTTCGGCTCGGTGATCACGGTGTCGTCAGGCACCTGGATCCACTCACCCTGGATCCTGACCCGGTAATGTCCGTTGCTTGTATCCCAATCGACGTCGTCGAGCGCCGTGCCATCGGCGTCCGCGCAGCAGGGCCCGCCGCCCCTGCTGTGCAAGCTCTCGAACCAGCCCTTGAGCGGAGAGTTCGCGTAGCGCCCGTCATCGCGCGCGTCCGCGGGCGCGCCGATCAGGGCGATCGCCGCAGCAAGAAGAACCATTCGCAAAACCAACATTGCCATGTCGCCTCGCTCGATCTGCGCACCTGCGCAAAGCGCGAGACGCAAGCGTCCGCGATGCGCGCGATGCGATTGGCCGACCGCCCGCCGGCCGGGGCTTCCGGCCGTCTCAGCAAGGCCATAACCGCGAGCCGGCGCGTTTGATCCTATTTTCGGGGAGGCCGCGGACAGATCAATGCAGGCGAAGCAGCCGAGGTCAGGCCGCGGCCGCCTGCTTCGACAGCAATTGCTTCAGCTTCGCCGCCGGCACCGCCGGGCTGAACAGCCAGCCCTGCATCTGGCTGCAGCCGAGCTGCCGCAGCACTTCGCGCTGGGCTTCGGTCTCGACGCCTTCCGCGGTCGTCGCCATGTGGCGCGCGGCGGCCATTTGCACCACGGCCTGCACGATCGGCGAGGAATCCTCGGGCTCGCCGATGTCGCTGATGAAGCTGCGATCGATCTTGATCTTGTCGAAGGGGAAGCGGTGCAGATAGCTCAGCGACGAATAGCCGGTGCCGAAATCGTCGAGCGCGATGCGCACGCCGAGCTCGCGGAGCTGCTGGAGGACCGTGAGCGCTTCCTCGTCGTCGCGGATCAGCACGGTTTCGGTGATCTCGAGCTCGAGGCGCCCCGGCGCAAGGCCTGACTCGGCGAGCGCTGCGGCAACCTTCAGCGCCAGTGTCCTGGATCGGAATTGCACCGGCGAGACGTTGACAGCGATGTGGATGTCGCCGGGCCAGGATGCGGCCTCGGTGCAGGCCTGCCTCAAGACCCATTCGCCGATCTCGCCGATCAGGCCGGTGTCTTCCGCGACCGGAATGAAGTCGGCGGGCGAGACCATGCCGCGCTCGGGATGGCGCCAGCGCAGCAGCGCCTCGCAGCCGGTGACGACATTGGCGGAGAGATCGACCAGCGGCTGGTAGTGCACCTCGAACTCGCCGCGCCCGAGCGCCTGGCGCAGATCGAGCTCGAGCTGGCGGCGCAGCCCGGCCTTGGCGTCGTATTCGGGCACGAAGATGCGGAAGGTGCCGCGGCCTTCGCTTTTCGCTGCATACATTGCGAGATCGGCGCGCTTGAGCAAATCGTCGAGATTGTCGCCGTGGTCGGGCGCGATCGCGACGCCGATGCTGGCATCGGTCGCGATCTCCTGGCCCTTGCAATCCACCGGCATGCGCAGCGACGCCAGGATCTGTTCGGCGAGCGCGGTCAGCCCGGCCTGGTCGCAGCTCCCGGCTCTGACGATGGCGAACTCGTCGCCGCCGAGGCGTGCCACGAGATCGTTGCCGCTGGCGCAGGCGCGCAAGCGGTTGGCGACCTGGCGCAGCAATTCGTCGCCGACCTCGTGGCCGAGCGAATCGTTGACGCCCTTGAACTCGTCGACGTCGATATAGAGGATTGCAAACGGCTTGCCTTGGGCAAGCTCCGCCACCCGCCGTTCCAGATGGCCACGCATCAGCACGCGGTTGGGCAGGTCGGTCAGCGCGTCGTAATGCGCCATATGGGCGATGCGCTCGTCGGCGCGGATGCGCTCGGTGACGTCGTCATGCGTGGCGAGCCAGCCGCCGGCCGCACCCGGCTGGTTCTTGATCTCGATCAGGCGGCCGTCGGAGGTCTCGACGACGTTGCTCTGGATGCGTCCGACGCTGTTCAGGATGTCGTCGCAATAGGAATTGACGTCGCCGTCGAACGAGCCGGTGTCGGCGCGATGCTGGATCACGTCGCGGAAATGGGCGCCGGGTTTCACCAATGCGGTCGAGAGCCGATACATCTCGATGTAGCGGCGGTTGCAGACGATGAGCCGCTCGTCCTGGTCGAACATGAGCAGGCCCTGCGTCATCGTGTTCATCGCGGTGTCGAGCCGCTGCTTCTCCAGCGAGACGCGCCTCGTCACCTGGCGGAAGATCAGGAACAGCGTGAGCACGAGCAGGCCGATCGACAGCACGGCGACAGTGACGAAGAACTTGGTTTGCGTGCGCCAGGTGGCGAGCGTCGCATCCAGCGATTTGGTGGCGACCACGACCAGCGGCTCGCCGGTCAGCATGCGCGAGGCGACGATCCGGTCCTTGCCGTCGATCGGGCTGGCGAGCTCCGTGGTGACGAAGCTGCGCTCGAACACGGCCATCTGCTCCGGCGAGCCGGTGCGGTAGTTCTGCCCGATCATGGTGTCGACATGCGGAACGCGCGCCAGCAGCTGGCCGTTCTGGTGGTGCATCGCGATCGAGGATTCCTCGCCGAGGCCGGTCGAGGCGAAGAAGGATTCGAGCTGCTCCGGCGCAATCGCCCGCGACACCAGCCCGAAGAATTCACCGTGGGGGCCCGACACCCGCCGCGCGAACACGATCGCCGGGCCCTTGCCGAGCCGGCCGGGTACGACCTCGATCTCTTCCTGCGAAGCCGGATCGTTCTTGAGCCGGTTGAAATAGCGGCGATCGGACACCGAGATGTCGGCGACCGGCCAGCGCTTCGACGAGTTGATCAGCACGCCGTTGGCATCGAACACATTGGCGCCGGCGACGTCGGACCAGCCGCTGGCCTTGGTGCGCAGCACCTCGTGCACGGCGAGCGTCGCCATCTCGCTGCGGAACATGTCGGCGGATTCGATGCCATGGCTCTCGAGTTCCGCGATGATGCTCTTCTGCAGCACCGCAAAGTCCTCGAACTCGCGGTCGAAATGGCGGGCGAGCAGACGGACGGAGCTTTCCAGGCTGTCGCGGCCGCCCTCGATGGCGTTCTGCCGGAACCGGTCGACGGTGAGCCCAGTGCCGATGGCCATCGCCGCCATCAGCACGAAGCCGCCGACGATCAGCCACGTCAGCGGCGCGCCCCGCCATTGGCGAAGCAGCGCGCGCAGTCGCGCGGTCCATCGAATTGATGCGCCCATCCAGCCCTCCCGTGGGATGCAGGATGCCGCAAAACCTCCAAGACCCCGTTACCAGCGAAGGTTAGTGAGATGTGAATCGGAGCGGAATCAGGGGGTTGGTTCCGTTCGCGCAAGGGACCATAACGCCCTCACCGCTTGATCTCCCAGTGCAGCGCTTCCGCGTTGCCTTTGGCGAACATCGCCGGCACGTCGAACTTGCCGGTCTTGAGGTCATAGCGGCATTTCCAGTCGGCCAGTCCCTTCACGGCGACGTTCTTCGGATGCTTGTCCATCTCGCCCGACAGCGAGATCAGGAGGTAGCGGTTGTTGGGCCAGTCGACGCCGAGCCAGCGATAGGCATCCTCGCTGCCTTTCATGAGATTGGCCGAGATGTGGTAGTCGAGCTTCAAGTTCTTCGTGTCGCGCCGGCTGTGAAAATAATCCCAGGCGAGATCGCTCAGCGACTTCTTGGTGGCGCTTACGAAGGCGCCGTTCTCGACATGGTAGAGAAACAGATCCTGCTCGCCCGAGCCGGTCTTCTGCATCCGCACCAGCCATTGCGAGTCGCTGCTGAAGCGGAAGCCGGCGCCATAGCCCTGCTCGGGCTTCAGCTCGGTCATCTGCGCTCCTCGCCGGGCCCAGACCTGCCATTTGACGTCGAAATCCCCGGCGTCCTTCATGTACTGCTCGATCCCTGTGGCGCCGTCGGGCGAGGTGAAGGCGAGATCGGCATTGTCTGTGAGGACGAACCCCGGCGGCGGGCCGGAGGCGGCGAGCGCGGACGCGGCGGCGAGCGTCAGGGCAAGCGCCAGGAATGATGCGAAGCGGCAAAATCCGTTCACGGGAAAAATCCTCAAAAAATATGCCGCAGTGCGGCTTCGCCCATTTGACGCCGACGGGGCTACCTCGGTTCATCCCATTGACCGTCTTGCTGCCGCAGCCAAATCGGCGCACTTTGCCGGAGCCGATTTGCGACCCAAGATTTCGATTAAGGTTTGAGGACTGATGATCACCGCATCCAAGGCCTTCATTGCATTCTGTCTGCTCGCGGTGGCCGGCACCGTCTTGGTGATCGGCCCGACCGAGCTGCGCCGTCTGCTGCCGGGCGGGGCGGGCACCGAGCTCGCGGTCGTCGCCAAGCCTGAGGTCAAGCCTGAGGCCAAGATTGAGCCCAAGACTGAGCCCAAGACTGAGCCCAAGACTGAGCCCAAGACTGAGCCCAAGACTGAGCTGAACTCCGAACAACCGAAACTCGCCGCGGTTGCACCGCCCGCGCCGTCCGCCTCGCCGGCACCGTCCGGCACCGCGAAGGCGGGGGCGCTGGCCGAGACCGAGAAGCAGGTCGCGGCGCTGGCCGATATCGCGCCGGCCAAGCCGCAGCCATCAGTTGCGGATGCCGGTCCCCGTTTCGACGTCGCGCGCGTCGACGATCAAGGCGAGGCCGCGGTGATCGCGGGCCGGGCCGCGCCGGGTTCGAAGGTCGAGCTGATGCGTGACGGCCAGCCGCTCGACAGCGTGGTGGCCGATGCGTCGGGCCAGTTCGTGATGACCCCGCCAAAGCTTCCCGCCGGCAGCTACGAGTTGACGCTGCGCGCCAGGGCGCCCGACGGCTCCGTCATGCAGTCCAGCCGCACCATGCCGGTGACGATTGCCGAAGCCGCGCCGCCGCCCGCGCGCGTCGCAGCGGCAGCGAAGCCGGCTGAAAACGACAAATCGGACATCGTCGCGTCCCTGCCGGCGCCGCGCCTGGCCTCGGCTTTGGACCGGTCCGCGGCTCGGCCGCGCATGATGGGCACGCCCAAGCCAAAGGCGATGGCGAGGATGCCGGCGGCCGGTACCACGGTCGCGTCCGCCTCGCCCGCGGACGTCCTCAACACTGCAACGGCGGAAGCCGGCGGCAGCCGGGTGGTCTCCCGCGGCGACAGCCTCTGGGCGCTGAGCCGTCTCGCTTACGGCGACGGCGCGCGCTACGCGGTGATCTTCAACGCCAACCGCGCAAAGATCCACAATCCCAATCTGATCTACCCCGGCCAGACCGTCTTGGTTCCGCAAAGGGCGCAGTGAGGCGGCTTCTCCTTCTCCCTCGCCCCGTTCTTACGGGGAGAGGGCGGGGTGAGGGGCTCTCTCCACGGGCGGAATCGTCGAGAGACCTGTACCCGCTCACCCGGATGACATCTGCGATGTCATCCGACCTCTCCCCGCAAGCGGGGCGAGGTAAGACGACGGCGACGCTTTGCCCGTCTCGCCGCGGAACATTTGGTTCCCCGGCGAGTTTCTCGATGCGACGCGATCTGGGCTTGGCGCTGGAGGAGGGCCAAGAAGTGATCATTTCGGTGGTCGGCTTGGTGGTCAGGTCGAGATTCCGCCTGCGTTTGGCGCTGGCCGGCGCGGTCCTCGCGATTCTGACAGTGCTGTTGCCAAATCAAGCCCAGGCGCAGTTCGGACTCCGCGGCGGGCCGCTCGGTATCGCGCGCTTCGCCGTCGGCCACGTCATCGGCCTGTCGCGGCTGCGCCACGCCCGCATGGCGGTGCGCGGCAGCCGCTATCGCTCCGCTGCGCTGAGGTCGCAGGATCCGCGCCAGATTCCAAACGGAGCCGAGCGCGGTCAGCCCGCCAATCCCTACATCATGCGCGCGGCGCTCACGGCGCAGGCCGCGCTGTCGGGCTGGCACGGCGGCCGCCGTCCGCAGGGCTGGTGGCGCCATCCCGACGGTAGCTACGGCTGGGTCGGTCCCGTGTTCTGGCCGTTCGCGCATGACGATCTCACCAATGCGGTAATCTTCGGCGATGCCACCAGCCTGTCGCTCTATGGCTATGGCGATATCTATGCCGCGATCTTCGCGCCCTATGCGGCTCCGGAGCTCGCCGCCTACACCGCGCCGCAAGGACGTCGTGCGCGACGAGTGCCGCCGGTGGAGGCGGTCTGCGACGCCAGCGACACCGGCGGCCTGCCGGTCGACCGCATCGCAGCCGCGGTGCAGCCGAACGAGATGCAGCGCACCGCGCTCGACGATCTCGGCGCCGCCTGGGCCTCCGCGCGCGAAACCATCCGCGCCTCGTGCCCGGCGCAGGCGCCGATGACCACGCCGGAGCGCCTCGGCGTGATGCAAGCCCGGCTCGATGCCATGATCAAGGCCACGGACGCGCTCGCGGCGCCGCTGGCAAAATTCGTCGATCTCCTCGATGACAGCCAGAAAGCAAAGCTCGAGAAGCTCACCAACGAACGTCGCGCTGCGCTTGCATCCGCCCAGCACAAGGACGCGCAAGCCGCCGCAGCCTGCGATCCGAACAGCGATCCCCGCTACGATATCCAGGCGCAGCGTCAATACGAGCAGCTCGTGCAGCAGCAATGGCCCGCCGCCGAGATCGCATCCACGCTGAAGCTCGACGACACCGGACGCGCCCGCCTCGACGTGCTCCAGGACACCACGCTGCGCACCATGGAGACGCTTAGTCCCTGTCCGACAAAGGCTGCATCAACACCACAGGCCCGCCTCGCCGCCGTGAAGACGCGGCTCGAGAGGATGCAGCAGGCGGTGGGCGGCGTCGGCGATGCGCTCGATGATTTCGAGTTCGGCCTGAGCGACGAGCAGAAGGCCGCGTTTGAGGCAATCGGGCCGAAGCGGGGGATGTGAGAGTTGCAAGACGTCCGTCTGCGCGGCATCATCCAACACCTACGCGAAACAGATCCTCATCCTTGTGGAGCCCGCAATAAGCGGGCCGCATGCGGCGCTAACTAACAGCCTCCCGACCTAACTGCGTCCTGGGTGCGCCATTGCCTATTGGCAGTCGCGCGGACTGACCGGACCATGATCATATTACCTGTTGAGCGCCTATGCGGTCATCGTCTTCGATCCACTGTCGGCGCGTTCGTTCGGATCTGCCGTCATCCATTAAAGCTTCGTTGACTAACACTTCATATACAGATCCGGTATTTCCGTCCGAGGAGCCGATGAAGGTCTGGGTCAGCCTGGCTTTACTTGCGGCGCTTTTGCCGCTGGGCCAGCGTTTTGCCTTGATGTCCGCCGAGAAACCAGGCGAGGCTACGGAGATCCGTGCCAGCTACCGTCGGCCCGCAACCATTCTTTTTCCGGATGACAATCCCTACTCCGCGGCGAAAGCGGGTCTTGGGCAGATGTTGTTCTTCGACCCACTGCTATCGAGATCCCGTACCGTTTCCTGTGCGACTTGCCACAACCCGTCACTTTCGTGGGGTGATGGCCTCGCGCATGCGATCGGGGAGGACCCGAGGGGTCTGCCGTTGCGTTCGCCCACTCTGATCGATGTGGCGTTCAGTGAACCGTTGGGCTGGGACGGGAAATTCAGGGATATCGAGGCCGTGACGTTTGGTCCGATCACTGGCCGGGCGAATATGAATCTGACGGAATCGGAGCTGATCGAGCGTCTCTCCACCGCACCGGCCTATGGTGATGCATTCGCAAACGCGTTCGGAGATCGTGCAATCACGCGGCCCAGGATCGAAGCCGCCCTGGCGACCTTTGAACGCACCATTGTCGCTGGCGAGTCGCCGTTCGATAGGTGGATCACGGGCGATGACGCCGCGATCAGCGCGCCGGCGAAACGCGGCTTCGAGATTTTCAACGGCAAAGCACGATGCTCAAGCTGCCACAGCGGGCCGTCTTTTACAGATGGATCGTTCCAGGATATCGGCACTGCAACAGGGGATAATATTGGGCGCGGCCGACTGTTTCCGACATCGCAAAAGCTGCGATACGCGTTCAAGACGCCGACCTTGCGCGATGTCACGCGCCGCGCGCCCTACATGCACGATGGCTCTGTGGCAACGCTCGAACAGGTGATCGAGCTCTATAACAAGGGTGGGATCGATCGACCTAGCCGATCGCCTTCGATCCGGCCACTGTTCCTTACGGCGGACGAAAAGAGCGATCTGATCGCCTTTCTTCAAACCCTTACCGCCTCGTCCCCGGCAGTGCCTTTCCCCGAGGTGCCCGGACAACGAGCTCCCTGATCGGGCCGGCCGAGAAGGGGCTCAATGAAGGTGCGGCAATGCCGACCCCAACAGGCCAAAACCGAAGATAAGAAGGGCGCCTGTCCAGGCCTCCAGGGTTTCGGCTCGCACTGCGTACCGCTTTGCGCCGCGGGCCAGGACCGAGCCCACCGCCACACCTGCCGCACTTAACGCTCCGAACATGGACTGCTCCAATCATCCGCTTGTCCGCCGTTTAGTACGCCCCCCTGGGTTGAAGGCCCGTCCTCAAGATCCGTAAAGTTTGAAGGGATTTGCGGTGGGTTGGCCGTTCAAATAAGCCCCGGTGCCGCCCCCATTAACCACCAAACAACCAGCGGATGCGACAGGCGCCACAAACCTTAAAATTTATGCTAGGGTGAATAGATCGTTAAGGATGTGCGTTTAAGACGGGCGGTTTTTTGAAATGTTCAGGTCTCTGGGACGAGATGCCGTTTCGGCCTCCCGAGCAATCTACCTGTTTGCCACGTCAATCGCCGGATTCTGCGTCTGGATCCTGGGGACGGAAGAGGCAGCCGCCCATGTCAAATGGTTTTGCGCCTACGACGCTGCCGGCCAGCCGCGCGGCCTTGAGAACGTTCTGTGCCAGGATTTTGAGCTCCTCCTGGGCGTTGCCTTGCTCTGGTTCTTTTCCGGCTGTGTGGTGGAGCGGACGTCTTTGGGCGAGCTGATGGCGCGCTCACTGAACCGCTTCACGGAGAATCTGGAGCTGCACACCGAACTCATGATGCGCGCAGTCTGCGGGTTTTTCTTCGTCTCGCTCTGGGCGGTCGGAGGTATCATCCTGACCCCCGAACTGAAAACGACGTCGGCGCTGGTCGGGCCTTTGCAGGTTGCCATCGCCGCCGGCCTGCTGTCGCGTCGCACGATGCCGCTATCTGCGGCCGGAATCGCGGTGTTGTTCGCGCTCGCGGTACGGGACTACGGCACCTTTCATTTGGCCGATTATCCGATCTTTCTCGGGTTTGCGGCCTACCTCGCCCTCACCGGGCTGCAAAAGGACCTCTTCGGCGTTTCGCCGCTCGACGTGGTGCGCTATGCGACCGCCGTCACGTTGATGTGGGCGTCGATCGAGAAGTGGGCCTATCCGGAATGGAGTTTTCCGCTCCTGATCGAGCATCCCGGCATCACGCTTGGGTTCGAAAGCGAGTTCTACATGCGGGCCGCGGGAATGGTCGAGTTCACCCTCGCTTTTGCCTTGGCTTGGACACCGCTAGTCCGGCGCATTGCGGCGGCCATGTTGCTCGGCATGTTTATCAGCGCATGCTTCGAATTCGGCAAGCTTGATGTCATCGGCCACTCGGCGATCATCGTCGTCCTGGTCGCGATCGTTTGCGATACCCGGCAGGCCGCGTCAGACTATCGCTCGCCGTGGCTCGCCCCGGCAGGACTATGCGCGGCGCTGACGGTCACGCTGTTCGCCTATTATGTTGGCCACGCCGCGGCCTTCAACACGACGATTCTCTAGGGTCTTTACTTGGTGACGTGCACGCCAAGCTTCATCTTGGGATGAATGCCGCACAGCACGGTGTAGTCACCAGGCACGGAAAAAACGACGTCGAACTGGCTGCCCGGCTGCTGATCCCCGGTATCGAAATCAAAGCTGTCCGCGCTCAAATAGGCGTGGTGGAGGAGCTCGCCGTCGTCGTTAACGAACCGTAAAGTCTCGCCGCGCTTGATGATGATCTCTCTCGGCCTAAACTCCCGATCCTTTTGCGAGATCGTGTAAGGAGCCGCGCCCAAAGCGGCTCCCGCGAAGAGACCCCCTACAATTGCGGCCGTGATCTGAAAACCGAGCCCGCCTGCGCGCAAAGGCAAAAACCTCGCCATTATTTCAACCCCGCTGAAACTTCAACTTTACCAAGAATCCGTCCGGGCTCGAATCTTTCGAGCCGCGTGAGTACCCCCATACTTATCACAGGTTGATCTTAACGATTTCCGCATCCCTTGCAGTCATTGCTAGGGAAATTTTAGGCGGAGCCGCTGCTGCCTCCGCGCGATATGTTTGCGATTAGGTGTTTACAGCGAAAGACACTGTGATGGGTCCTTTCGTCGGCAGCGTTGCGCGTCAACCGAACGCGGTTATCGAGACCTTTCGGTCGATAATCGCTCGGGTGTCGCGGCTTGTCGCGCGCGGTTCGATCAGAACCGGAATCTTGATCTTCTGTCTTGCAATGAGCGCGATTGCGGCAGCTTTGGGAGGGTATGCCACACTCGGTATCCGGCACGCCGGTGACCTGGTTGCGAAAACCTTCGACGAGTCATTGATGTCGATCAACTACGCGCGGGCGGCTGGCGCCGATTTCGCCGGAATGCGCGTGGCATCTGCACAACGGCTGCTCACAAAAGACCTAGCGGTCCAGGCGCGGCTCGATGCCGAAATCGAGGAGCTGGCCAAGTCGCTTTCGGAAGACGTCACCATCGCGGCCGAGCGGTCACAGTCCGCGCGCGCCGCACAAGCAGCCGCCAAGGTCCAGGAGGCGGCAAATGCCTGGATCGCGCTTCGTCGAGGTCAATTTCAGGAAGCGAGCGGTCATGAGGTCAATGGTGTTGATCAGTATTCGAGCACTGTGAATCAGCAGATCGAATTGCTGGTGAACTATACTGCCGGCGATGGCTTTCTATTTCGTCAGCGAGCGCTTGCTGCGATCAAGCGGGATATACAACTCAACGTCGCAGGACTGACCGTCGCCCTTCTTCTGTCCGGTCTTTTTTCCTGGCTGTTGGCACGGCGGATCATTGGTCCCGTCGCCATCGCATCCAAAGCGGCCCAGAGCATCGCAGATGGCGATTTGAACACGGGCATTCCGGAAGGCAGCGGCGACGAGTTGGGTACGCTGTTAACCGCCATGGGCCGAATGCGGGACAATATCAGGGCGATGGTCGAGCGGGAGGTGGCGCAGCGGCGTTCGGCGCAGGCGCGGCTTTCCGATGCGCTCGAGCACTCCCGCGAGGGCGTCGTCCTCCTCGACCAAAGCGGCCAGATCGCGTTGGCCAATTCCAGAGCGAGCGAATTCATTCGCTGCTCTCCGCAGCTGGTCCATCCGTTGCGGACGGCCCATGCGCCCGGCACCCAGCGCTCAACGGACCTCATGCTGCAAGAGGACGCTAACGAGGTCGAAGGGGTGGAGAGCGAGGCCCAACTCCCGGATGGAAGATGGCTGCGGGTCAGCCGCAGCCCGACCCAGGAGGGCGGCGTCATCCTCGTCTTCAGCGACATTACCGGTTCGAGACAGCAGAAAGCCGAGCTGCACGCGACCAATCTGAGATTGGATGCGGCGCTCTCGCACATGT
Organism: Bradyrhizobium cytisi; assembly: GCF_008123515.1. Taxonomy (GTDB): domain Bacteria; phylum Pseudomonadota; class Alphaproteobacteria; order Rhizobiales; family Xanthobacteraceae; genus Bradyrhizobium; species Bradyrhizobium cytisi. Next base: position 75,231 of record NZ_VSSR01000078.1, on the reverse strand, counting down.
CGCAAGGCCTCTGTCTCTATGACGGAGAAGGACGGCTGCAGGTCGTCAACCGGCGCTTCTGCGAGATCTTCGATATTTCGCCGGAGCTCGTGCTTCCAGGGATGACATTCGAGGATGTCCTCCGCCTGAGTGTTGCCGCCGGCAATCATGGCAGCCAGACGGTGGCTGACCTTCGCGCGGAAAGCGAGGAGTTGTTGGCGCGCGGGAAACACGGCTCCTACCTTCAGCAGCTCAGCGGCAACCGCGTTGTCTCGATCGCCTATCGCTCCACATCCGACGGCGGCTGGCTCATCAGCTGTGAAGATGTGACCGAACAACAAAGGGCGCAATCTCAGATCGCGTTCATGGCGCGGCATGACGCTCTGACGGGATTGCCAAACCGGTCTTTGTTCGCCGAGCGGATCGAACAAGCTGTTGCAGAGGCGGGCCGAGGTGCGGGGTTTGCCGTGTTCTGTATTGATTTGGATAATTTCAAACAGGTCAATGACACCTTGGGACATCCGGTGGGTGATGCGCTGCTTTGCGCGGTTGCGGCCCGATTAAGTGCGTGCGTCCGAGAGGGTGATACGGTTGCGCGGCTGGGGGGCGACGAGTTTGCGCTCATCCAATCTGAAGTCCGAAACGCTGACGATGCTGCGCACCTCGCCCGGTGTGTCGTCGAGCATGTCGGAGCGCCTTATGAGCTGAACGGACATCGGGTCATCGTCGGCTGCAGCGCCGGAATTTCCCTGGCACCGGGTGACGGCACGACGCGCGAGAAACTGCTGAAAAATGCGGACATGGCGTTGTACCGGTCCAAAATGGACGGCAGGGGAACATGGCGGTTTTTCGAGCCGGCAATGGACACGAGTCTTCAAACCCGAAGAGCGCTCGAAATCGACCTGCGCGAAGCCATGGACAAGGACGAATTCGATTTGTTCTATCAGCCCATCTATGATTTGCGCATGGACCGGATCAGCGGCTTTGAGGCATTGTTGCGCTGGCGACATCCGGAGAGGGGAATGGTGCCGCCGGACCAGTTCATCCCTGTCGCCGAAGAGATTGGCCTCATTACTCCGCTTGGGGAATGGGTGCTCAATCGTGCCTGCGCCCAGGCGGCGAGTTGGCCGAACGAGCTCAAGATTGCGGTCAATGTTTCGGCCACTCAGTTTCGTGACCCACGGCTCGCGGCCGTCATCGCGAAAGCACTCGATACTTCGGCGTTGGCGCCACATCGACTTGAGCTCGAAATCACTGAATCGGTTCTCCTTGGCAACAGCGCCGAAACCATTGCGACGCTGCATGAGCTGAAGGCGCGTGGGCTGCGCATCGCTTTGGATGATTTTGGTACCGGCTACTCTTCGCTCAGCTATCTGCGCAGTTTCCCCTTTGACAAACTCAAGATCGACCAATCGTTCGTCCGCGACGTGACGGCCACAAAGGGATCGAAATTGATTGTTCGGGCGATCACTAGCCTCGGGAAGAGCCTCGGCATGACGACGACGGCGGAGGGCGTTGAGACAATTGAGCAGTTGAACCAGATGAAGGCCGAAGGATGCAACGAGGCGCAGGGATACTTGTTCAGCCGTCCGGTCCCGGCGACAGAACTCGCATCGACGATCCTAAGCTTGAGAAACGGCCTCAAGAGTCTCAAGAGAAGTGACTGGGCCAATCTGAGAGCCAGTTAAGGTTCATCTCGCTTGCTCAGTGAAATCGACGTGCTCTCGGTCTTGGTGGGGCGATACAGGTGCGCTGTTGCGTCATCCTGAGCATTCTGTTCGGGTGCCGAGCGATGGCTCGACCCACAGCTTTCCTGTCGGTTAGCAGGCGTCTCGAAGGATGGCAGCAAGGAAGCTGCCAGCCGCATCACCACCGACACGCTGGCTCGCCTTCCCAGTCCTCCACAGCCCCTGCCATTCCCACCAAAGCCACCCTTCGCTTCCCCCGTCGCATTTGCTATTGCAGCCTCCGGCCCGTCCGCGCGTGCTTCGTCACGCCGCCGACGTCAACGGTCGCGCCCGTTCGATCCGCTTGCGGTCGCGGGCCGAATGCATCGCCTCCCACAAATCGGTTCGCCGCTGCACGTTCAGCCAGAAGTCCGGCTATTGCCGAACACGCGGGCGAGGATCAGCGCCGTGGCTGCGGTGACGTTGCGACGGTCGTTGCAGAGTTCGTTGACGTGCTTGCGCTGTACGCCCATGGCGTCGGCCAGCGCGCCCTGCGTTAGGTCCATCGGCTTCAAGAATTCCTCGGTGAGGATTTCGCCGACCGAGGCCGGCTCGCGCTTCGTCATCGGCATGGGTCACCTGCAACGTCGCGTCATCGATCAACTGGATCATGCGAAACAGCCGTGCCTTCAGGTCGGGGCCGGAGCATCTGTTCGACGAGGCCAAGGTCGTCCGTCTCGTCAGCACGATTCGCGAGATCAACGACAGCGCAGTTGCTTGAGGGGGACGGCCGTGACTCGACGGGCAAGCAGATCAGAGCCTGGTGATGTCACGCGCAAACGCCCGATGATGCCATCATGCCGGTGTTTTGCCCGACGTGTCAAAGAGAATTTCGCCAAATCCGTAAACTGCGTGAAATTCGCCATGCAGCTCAAGGCTATGGCTACTGTGCATGGGGTTGTTTTCGACTTTTGTGTTGGAGGTGTCACCCTCTCCGCCGCGCCGCGGACGCATCCACCACCGTCTCCACCTCCTCGCGCCAGGACAAGATCTCCATCGCGAGCACCGGGTGGTTAAAGCCCTTGAGCTGGAGATCGTCCAGCGCGCGGGCTTCGACGGATTGCTCGACCATGCCGTAGACGCGGCGGCTCACCACGATCTGGTTAGCGAGGGCCTCGCCGCAGAGGCGGGAGGCGAGGTTGGTGACGCTGCCGATCGCGGCGTATTCCAGCCGCTGCTCGAAGCCGACCTGGCCGAGCGTGGCATAGCCGAGCGCGATGCCTATGCCGAAGCCCAAGCTATGCCCGCGGTTGCGCCAGCGCTCGGTCAGCGGACCGATGGTGTCGCGCATCTCCACCGCCATCTTCACGGCGCGTGTGGTGTGGTCCTCGAACTGGATCGGCGCGTTGAACAGGATCATCACGCCGTCGCCGGCATATTTGTCGAGCGTGCCCTCATATTTGAAGATCAGCTTGCCGAGTGCGGCGTGATATTCGCGCAGCACGTTCATCGCCTCTTCGGGCTCGGTCGCTTCCGTGAAGGCGGTGAAGCCGCGCAGGTCGCAGAACACCACCGTCACCTCGCGACGCTGGCTGGTGAGCAGCCCCTCGGGGCTGTCGGAGGAGGCGATCAGCTGCGCCACCTGCGGCGCCAGGAAGCGCTCGAGCTTGCGGATGCGCTCGATCTCGCCGAGCTGGGTCGCGACGCGCTCTTCCAGCGACTTGTTCCAGTTCTTCAGCTGCTCGGTCTGCTCGCGCAGCTTGTCGGCCTGGGCGCGCACGGTCTCGTGCGCCGTCTCCAGCGCGTGGCTCTTGTGGTCGACCTCGGTGAACAGGCGCGCATTGCGCATCGCCAGCACCGCCTGGTTGGCGAAGGTGCGCATCAGGCCGGTGAGGCTGCCTTCGAACGCGCCGCTGGCGCGGCGCAGCACAACGAGTGAGCCGAGCGTGCCCTGCTGGTCGACCAGAGGCACCACGAGCACCGAATGGAAGCCGGCATTGACCGCGACGTCGCGCAGCGGCTGCCCGGCGGCGTGGTCGAGAGCGGCAATCGCGATCGGCTCGCCGCGCGCGGCGGCCTCGCTCAAGATGTTCTCGCCTTCCTCGATCGTGACGTGGTCGCCTTCGGCCGATTTGTCGATGCCGTCGGCCTCGACCAGGTTGAAGCGATGCTGTTCGGCATTATAGCCGTAGATCAGCACCGCATCGGCATGGCTGATCTCCAGCGCGCGGGCGGCGATGGTCGGCAGCACGGCGTTGAGGTCGAGCGAGGATGCGACGGCGCGTCCGACCTCCTCCAGCACCTTCAGCTCGTTGATCGACTGCGCGAGGTCGCGGGTGCGCTCTTCGACTTTTGTTTCGAGGTCGGTGTAGGTCTCCTGGAGCTGGCCGGCCATGCGGTTGAACTGGCCGGCGAGCTCTTCCAGCTCGTCGGAGGTGTGGACGTCGATGCGGTGGCTGAAATCGCCCTCGCCGAGCTTGTGTGCGCCGTCGCGCAGCGCCGTGATCGGGATGATCATGCGGCGCGCTAGCAGCGTGCCGGCGAGGATCGCGACCAGCAGGCCCATGCCGATCAGAAGCGCGATGCGCACGAGCTGGTCGCGGATCGGCGTCAGCGCCTGCGCGGTCGGCTGCTCGAACAGCACGCTCCAGCCGAGCTTCGGCACGGTGCTCGCGGCGGTCAACACCGAATGGCCGTTGAAGTCGGTGCCCGACGTATCGGGCGCGCGGCCGGGCGCGATCGCAGCCGCGACCTGCGGCAGCTTCGACAGGTCCTTGCCGACGTCGGGCCCCTTCGACGAGGCCGCCAGCACGCGGCCGCGTGCGTCGACCACATAGGCGAACGCGGCCTTGCCGACCTGGGCGTCGGTGAGGTAATCGGCGAGGAAGCCGAGATCGACCTCGGCCACGGTGACGCCGGCATTGAAGCCGGAATGCGCCACCGAGATCGACATCACCGGTTTCTGGTCGACGAAGCTGGGCGCCGAGTAGCTCACCCCGCGCGCCACCGCATCGGTGAAGCGCATGTCGCGGACGAGGTCCGCATTGCCGTTTGTCGTGGTCGACTGGCGCGAGACGCGCAGCACCTCGCGGCCGTCGCCGTTGAGCTGGAGCAGCTCGGAGACGACTGCGACCTGCTGCAGCAGCTGGGCGTAGTCGGCGCGGCGCTTCTCCAGCGTGTCCCGGCTGGCCGTCGTCACCCAGCTGATCTGGCGCTCGAGCTCGGACACCGATTGCTCGATGCGCCTTGCGGCGGCCTGCGCCTTGTCCTCGAGCCCGTCGATCAGCGAGGTGTTGATGGCGCGATAGGAGATCCAGGTCTCCATCGCGCCGTTGACGGCGAGCACGAACACGACGAGGCCGACGAGGGAGATGACATATTTGGCGAACAGGCCCTCGCGCAGAAACCAGGTCTTGTTGTTCGCTCCCGCCATCCGGATCCTCTCGCGCCGCGACCGACGCCGGCGCTATGGATCCTTCTACCACAATTTGGGCCTTGGGACCGGCAAGGGGGCGGTCAAGGGCGGGTGTGGCGCAATCACCGATTAAACAGCTGCCGCATCACGTCGTTCATCGGCTGGCTGTCCTGCTGCGCCTCGGGCGGGTCCTGGGTCGGAGGGGCCGGCGAAGCCTGGGGTGCCGGTGTGGCCGATCCGCCGGGCAGGCTGCGGCTTCGGCCGGCGCCGTTTCCGGCGCCGCTCGACAGCCCCTGCTGGATCAGATTGCCGATCGCCTCTCCGAGCTGGCCGCCGAGCAGATTGTTCTGTCCTTGTCCTTGCCCTTGCTGCTGCGTCTGCGGGTTGGCATTGCCGGCCGTATTGCCGCCACCGGGCGCAGCGGCGCCGCCGAGACCGAAACTGTTCAGGATATTGCCGAGCCCGGCGCCATCGGGTCCGAACAGGCCCTTGCCCATCTCGCGCAGCTTCGCGTAAGCGGCATCCGGATTGTCGAGCACGCCCGCCATGTCAGGATAGATCCGCGGCTGCGACCACGCGCCGGTGATCATCACGGGAATGCCGAAGCCGACGGGATCGGAGGCGCGGCCCTGGCCTTCGGTCGTCATCACCAGTTTCGGTTCGACGCGAAAACCCATCATCTTGGTGTCGAGCGCAATGGTGCCGGTGCCGGTGACGCGCACCAGTGGCCCGATCAGGTTGAGGTCGGTCGTCACCGCCTGGCCCTTGTCGATGCGGAACGAGGCAGAGAGCTGCGACAGGTCGGTGCTCTGTGCCTCACTGTCCTGCCAGCCCGAGAGCGTGCCCGACGTCAGCGAACGGATCATCTGCGCGACATTGATGCCGCGGATGGCGCCGTCCTGGAAACTGACGAAGGCCGTGCCCTGCATGTTCGCCATCAGCGCGTGCTGGCTGGTGCCGGCGCTGCGCAGAGCCAGCTTGGCTTGCATCTTGCCGTCGATCCGGTCGAACTCAGCGAGGCCCTGCAGCAGCGGCGGCGCGCGCACGCCGACGAGGTCGGAATGCATCGCAAAACTCGGCGCGCCGCTGGTCGCATCGAGGATTACCTCGCCCGAAACCTGGCCGCCATAGGCGCCGAGATTGGCAGTGCCGAGCTTCAAGATGCCGCCGGCGAGCTTTGCATCGAGCGCCAGGGGCGCAAGATGGGCGTCGCCGATGACGGCTTCGTTGGCCGAGATCCTGATCTGCGCGTCGACATAGTTGAGCCCGGACACGTCGATCGGCGCATCGCTCCAGGGCTGCCCGGCCGCGCCATCAGGCGATTTCGACAGCGGGATCGCCAGCCGCTGGAAGTCGAGATCGACCTTCACCAGCGGCTTGCTGGCGATGTCGACCGAGGCCCAGCCGTTGAAGGCGCCATCGCCGAACGTGCCATTGACGGCGTTGACCATCACGAGCGCGCCGTTGAGCCGCAGCTCGGCATGGCCGGCGAGCTGGGACTTCAGCACGTCGGGCATATCGATGGCGAAATCCACCGGCATGGTCTGCCGCTCGATCGGCGGTGCCGGTGTGGTGGCCTTGATGTCGAACTTGGTCGGGTGCTCGCCGACGCGCGCGGTGCCGGCGACATCGACCTTGCGGTCGCGGCCCATGACGGCGTCGGCATTGATCGCGCTGATACGGCCGTCGACCCGATCGCGCGCGCGCGAGAATGCGACTTCGCCGTCGACGATCCTGACACGGTCGATGCTCGCGCCGTCCATGTCGAGCGCAAGCGGCTTTTGCGACGCATCGGCATTTGGCAGGCGCTCGCGCAGCAGCGGCTGGTACAGCACCGGATGGGTGATGACGATCTCGCTGATGTCAGGGCGACCCGACCACACGCTTGCGAGCGACATGTCGGCCTGCACGCTGTCGATCGTCGCGCGCGTGATGCCGCTGCGGTCCTTGGGGTCCTGGAGCGTGAGGTCGTTCAGGGTGACGTTCAGCGTCGGCCACAGGCTGATCCTGGTGGTGCCGTCGATCGACAGGCGATAGCCGCTCGCCTGCTCGACGCGCGAGGCAATCGTCGCGGTCAGGAAGCCCGAGGGGATCCCGATCACCAGCAGGAGTGCGATCACGATGACGATTGCGGCCAACGCTGCGCCGGCGAATTTCACTACTCTCATGTCGACTTTCCAACGACGGACGAGTGGCGCCGAAACCGGCAGTTTGCCCGCCCTTTCCGCCTGAGTTTATCCCGGGACGGGAAGCCGCTCCAAGCGGCTAAAAATAATCGGGAGGTGCTGCAAAGTTATGTGACTTATGACACACTTGCCCAACGCGGTTTTACGCGATTCTGACGCCGATGCTTCCAAGCGATTTGCCAAAGAAATTCACAAGGACGTTGAAATGAGCAAGCAGGCCGAATTTGCGGTCATTCTGAAAATGAATGCCATGTTCGCCGATCTCGGGACGGACGAACTCCAGCGGTTGTCCCATCTCTGCCACACTCAGCATCTGGCGAATGGCGAGGTGCTGTTCCAGAAGGGCGACCCCGGTGACGCGCTGTTCGGGGTGCGCCGCGGCCAGGTCCGCATCGAGACCGGCGCCTCCGACGGCAGCCGGCTGACGCTGAATTTCATGGGCCCGGGCGACCTGTTCGGCGAGGTCGCGGTGCTCGACGGCCAGAGCCGCACCGCGGACGCGGCCGCCGGCGAGGTGAGCGAATTGTTCGTGCTGCGGCGCGAAGACTTCCTCGCCTTCCTCGAGCGCGAGCCGAAGGTCGCGATCAAGATCATCGCGCTGTTGTGCCAGCGCATCCGCTGGCAGAGCGAGCGAATGGAGGAATCCATGTTGCAGCCGCTGCCGGTGCGGCTGGCGCGGCGGCTCTGCGCGCTCGCCGCGGATTTCGGTTCAGAGGTGCACATCTCGCAGGAGCAGCTCGGCGTCTTCGTCGGCGCCGCCCGCGAGAGCGTCAACCGCCAGCTTCAGGCTTGGCGCAAGGAAGCGATCCTGGACCTCCAGCGCGGCCGCATCCTGCTGCGGAACATGACCAAGCTGACGGCGATCGCGCGGAACGAGTAGGGAGCGCAGCTAGGCTGCTTCCGGCACATAATGTAAAGTTAGAAGCTCTGATCGCTGGCAAGGAGCGACCGCGTATGGTCGTCCATCATCGCCGCTGAATTCGACGAGCACCGTCTCGTTGTCGAGCTCTTCGACGATTGTGCCGACGTTTCCTCGCGCCAACCGGTTCTCCGGGAGGTTAGTCAGCAATGCAACGACGTCCAGCACCGTCGGCGTTCGATTTTTCCTACCGCTTACTGCGCTCATCATAGCACCCAACAGGTGACGAATGTCGGCCGGTCGTCACCGGCCCGTATGATCTAAGCCGTTCTTACCACAGCCTGCTTCCGATGTCGCCTGAGTAGCACGTCCATGCGCCAGTGACTGCCCCAACGATCTGTCGCAATCTGGGACGCATCGCCCGAAAGTGCAGCATCAAGCAGCGCATCGCGAAGCCAGGGTGCATCTTCCTGTTGGAGACCGAGCGCGTCGCTGAAAACCCTCGCTTTATGTCGGCCGCGCGGATGCAAGGGATTTAGGCAGTAACCGTCGATCTTCCGAATGTCGATAGTAGCGTTCTTGCCATTCGGAATGCGCAACGTCATGGCAACTTCATCTCGCTCCCGTTCAATCTCACTCCGCCGCAGGATGCACGACGCCCTTCGGCGCCGATGCCGCCTCTCCGGGCGCCGCGCCGGAGGGCGGGACCGCATGATGATCGACGGTCTCCGCGTCCTCGCTGTGCACGATCAGCCGCTTGCCGAAGCGCCAGATCAGGGCGCCGAGATCGTCCATCACCATGAACATCGCGGGCACGAACACCAGCGACAGGATGGTGGAGAAGATCAGACCGCCGATCACCGCGAGCGCCATCGGTGAGCGGAACTCGCCGCCGGCGCCGACCGCGAGCGCGCTCGGCATCATGCCGGCGGCCATCGCGATCGTGGTCATCACGATCGGGCGGGCGCGCTTCATGCCGGCGTCGATCATCGCCTCGTCGCGCGGCTTGCCGTCGCGGATCGCCTCGATCGCGAACTCCACCAGCATGATCGCGTTCTTGGTGACGATGCCCATCAGCATCAGGATGCCGATCCACACCGGCGTGGTGAGCTGCTTGCCGGTGACGAGCAGTGCCGCAATCGCGCCGCCGATCGAGAGTGGTAGCGAGAACAGGATGGTGATCGGCTGCAGGAAGGTGCCGAACAGCAGCACCAGCACCGCATAGACCATCATCAGGCCGGCCGTGATCGCGGTGGCAAAGCCGTCGGACAGTTCGTTGAGGCTTTCGGCGTCGCCGGAGGGTGAGACCTTCACGCCCTTCGGGAGGCTCTTCATGACAGGCAGGTCGTAGATCTTCTTGGTGGCATCGCCGAGCGCCGCGGAGCCGACGAGGTCGGCGGCGACGGTGGCCTGCCGCTCGCGGTCGTAGCGGTTGATGCTGGTCGGACCCTGGTCGAGCTTGACGTCGGCGATGACCGAGAGCGGAACGCCACCCTTCTCGCCGTGCTCGCCGAGCGGCACGCGCAGCTGCTCCAGTGTCTTGAGATTGCCGCGCGCGGCGTCCTCGAGCTGCACCCGGATCGGGACCAGGCGGTCGCCGACGTCGAACTTGGCAAGCGCCGGGCCGACGTCGCCAATGGTTGCGACACGGATGGTCTGCGACAGGCTTTCGGTCGAGACGCCGAGCCTTGCGGCGAGATCGGCGCGCGGCTCGATGCGCAGCTCGGGACGCTCCAGCGAGGTCTCCGAGATCACGTTGGCGATGGTCGGAATCCGCTTCATTTGCGTCGCGAGCTCGCTGGCGACGTTGTTGACGATGTTGGCATCGACGCCGGTCACGACCAGCGAGATTGCGCGCAGGCCGTTCTCGTCCAGGAACCAGAAACGGATATCGGGAACGTTCTCCAGCTCCTGGCTGATCGAGAATTCAAGCTCGCGCTGGGTGATGTTGCGGTCGTTCTTGGGCGTGTAATTGATGATCAGGGCGGCGCGGCGAACTTCCTGGGTGCCCGGCGGGACGCGCCCGCCGTCGACGAAGATGCTCTTCACCTCGGCCCGCTTGCGCAGGCGTGCGACGATGTCCTCGGTGACCTTTTCGGTGTAGGCGAGCTGCGTGCCCGGCGGCAGTTCGAGGGCGAGCAGCGAGCGGGCGCTGTCTTGCGCCGGCAGGAAGCCCTGCGGCAGCAGCGTGATGCTCCAGATCGAGGCCGCGAAGATGCCGAAGCCGATCAGCACCGTGATGAAATAGTGCTTCACCGACCACGATACGAGGCCGTGATAGGTCCGCAGGATGCGGCCGGGCGGCGGCTCTTCATGATTGCCATGCTTGAGGAAGTAGGCCGCCAGCATGGGCGTCACGAAGCGCGCCGCGAGCAGCGAGAAGAACACCTGTACCGAGACCGTGATGCCGAACTGCTTGAAGAACTGTCCGGCGATGCCCGACATGAAGCTCGCGGGCGCGAAGATCGCGATGATGGTCAGCGAGATCGCGATCACGGCGAGGCCGATCTCGTCGGCGGCTTCCAGTGCTGCTCGATAGGGCGATTTGCCCATGTTCATGTGCCGTACGATGTTCTCGATCTCGACGATGGCATCGTCGACCAGAATACCTGTCGATAGCGTGATGGCGAGGAAGCTGACGAGGTTGAGGGAGAAGCCGAGGATGTCCATCGCCCAGAACGCTGGGAAGATCGACAGCGGCAGCGAGACTGCGGCAATGATGGTGGCGCGCAGGTCGCGCAGGAACAACAGCACGATGACCACGGCGAGGATGGCGCCCTCGAACAGGGTCGAGATCGCCGCCTCGTAGTTGCCGTTGGTGTATTCGACGGAGGTGTCGATCAGCTTGAGGTCGACATCGGGATAAGCCGCCTTGAGCGCGTCGATGCGCTTCTGCACGGCTTCGGCGACCTTCACGTCGCTAGCACCCTTGGAACGCTTGATGCCGAGCGCGACCACCGGCTCGCCGTTGAAGCGGGCGAAGGTGCGGCGGTCGGCGATGGTATCGGTGACGGTGCCGAGATCGTCCAACCGGACCTCGCCGCCGCCGAACAGCGGGACCATGGTGCCGGCAAGGTCGCTGAGCGTCTTGGCGCCGGCCAGGGTCCGGATCGCCTGGTCGTTCTTGCCGATTTCGGCGCGGCCGCCGGCGACGTCGACATTGGTACCGCGCAGGCTCTGGCTGACATTGACGGCGGTCAGCCCCATCGCCTGCAGGCGATCGGGATCGAGCGAGACCAGGATCTCGCGCTCGACGCCGCCGATGCGCTCGACCTGGGCGACGCCGCGCACGCCTTGTAGCGCGCGCTTGACCACGTCGTCGACGAAATAGGAGAGCTGCTCGGGCGTCTTGCCGGGCGAGATCGCGGCATAGGTGACGATCGGCAGGCCGATCACGTCGACGCGCTGGATCAGCGGCTCGGTGACGTTCTGCGGCAGGTTCGAGCGCACGCGCGTCACCGCGTCCTTGACGTCATTGAGTGCGCGGTCGGTATTGGTCTCAAGCGCGAACTGGATGGTGGTGACCGACACGCCGTCGGTGATCGAGGAGGTGATGTGCCGCACGCCCTCGACGCCGGAGACGGCGTCTTCAACCGTCTTGGTGACCTGGGATTCGAGCTCCGCGGGCGCGGCGCCGAACTGCGCCACCGCGACCGAGATCACGGGAATGTCGGCAGAGGGCAGTCGCGTGATCGCGAGCTTGGTGAAGGACGTCCAGCCGAGGATCAGCAGGATGATCGAGAAGACCACCGACGGCAGCGGATTGCGGATCGACCATGCCGAGATATTGAGAGCCATCAGCGTACCCGCGTGCGATCGAGTTCATCGGCGAACATGGTCTTGATCTGGTCGCCGTCATGGAGCGAAGAGCCGGCATCGGCCACGACGATTTCGCCGACGTCGACCCCTTCAAGGATTTCGGTTTGGCTGTCGGATGTTAGCCCGACGCGCACCCGGCGTGTCTCGATGGTGTTGCCTTTGACCACCTGCACGGTGAGATGGTCGATCGCCGTCTTGGGAACCGCGACGCCGCAGCTTCGCTTGGCGTCGATCGAGGCACGGGCAAACACGCCGACCTTCAGCGACGGATTGTTGGTGACGCTGATGCGGACGCGGCCGAGCTGCGTGGCGCGGTCGATCTCGGGAGCAACCAGCCGGACCCGGCCGATCAGATCGGCGGCGTCGTCCCGGCTGATCCGCACCGTCGCACCGGGGCTGAGTTTTGGCATGTGCACGGCCGGAACCTGTGCATCCAGCTCGATCTCGTTGTTCACGGCGATGCGGAACATCGGTCCCGCCTGAGGCGAGGCCGGCGCGCCGACAATGGTCCGCACTTCCGTGATGAGACCCGGCGCGGGCGCCTTCAGCGAGATCGGACCCTGCGGGCCCGGCCTTTGCGGCTGGCCCGGGATCTGCGGCGGCGCTGTCAGGCGTGCCAGCTCCTGGTTGTCGGTGACGACAGCGCCTTCAGTGACGAAGAGGTCGGTGACCTTCGATCCTTCCTGGTCGGCCATGACCACGGCCTCGCGCCTCGGCACGAAGAAGCCGGTGACGCGTACCAGATCGGAGAAGCAGGCATTGGTCGACTTCGTCACGATGACGAGCGCCTCGCCCGGCGTCTCCTTCGCCTCGGGGCGATGCCGATGCTCGAACCAGTAATAGCCGACGCCGAGCGCAAGGATAAACGCCACGGTTCCCGCAGGCTTGATATATTCGGAGATGTTCATCGCCGGATCATCCTGGCCTGGCTCGGGGTTGCTGGGAACGTTTCCCTTAAACGAAGCGGCGTCCCGCAGGGCTGCGGGACGCGCGCCGGGAGCAAGACGTTACACCACATCACGACTTGTCACTTCAACGGATTACGTCGTGGTCACTTCGATGCGGTAGTCTTGTTTTCCATGTTCACGACCTGCACGCGGCGGTTCACCTCGGCCATCGGCTGGCTCGGATCCTTCAGCTTGCTCTTGCCGTAGCCGACGGTGACGAGGTCGGCTGCTGCGATGCTGTACTTCTCGACAAGGTAGCGCTTGATCGAATCCGCGCGGCGTTCCGACAGCTCCTGATTGTAGCCCTCGCCGCCGGCGGCGTCGGTGTGGCCGGCGACTACGAAGGTCGAGCCCTTCAGGTCGGGGCTGGTCAGCGCGCGGCCCAGCGCCTGCACCGAAGGCAGCGACTTGGTGCTGATGTCGGCCGAGTTGTAGTCGAAGGTGATTTCGAGATCGATATTCGGCTTGTCCTTGGCGGCGGAGGCGATTTCCTCACGCTCGGTCGACGACAGCGAGCGCGTGGCGCGGCCGCGGACGGACTGGATCAGCTTGGTTTCCGCCGGGTTCGGCGCCGGATCGGCCTGCGGGGCAATCGAGAGGCCGCGGGTCAGGGGCTTCTTCGGCGGCGGCGCCAGCGCGCGGACGATCTCGTCCTCGGTAACGTTCTTGCTGTTGCCGTCGTCGCCGGCGAAGGCGGGCGGGAGTGTCAGCGACAGCGCGGCGCCGATGGTAATGACGGAGAGGATTGCGGTCAGTCCCTTTGCAGCCAATCTCATTGCCAGTCCCTCCAGCGCGAGCCCGCGCGGTTCCAAAATTCCTGCAAATGGCCCCCACGGCAAGGCCGCCTGCGGCGTCCGTTCGGTTAGTCTTTGCCGGGCCGCCACGGGTTCGAGGCGCCGCTGGCCTCAAATCAAAAAATATCAACGCACTCCGTAACTTGCGAATTCCTGCGCGATGTTCGGATCCATCGCCTTGGCATTGGCGAGGTCGAGCGCGCCTTCCTGGGCCGAGCCGTTGCGCTGCTTGGCGATCCCCCGTCCAAAGAGTGAGGAGGTCAGCCGCGGGTTGATCTTCAGTGCGGCGTCGAAATCGGCGATGGCATTCTTCACCGCTCCGGATTTGAGGTTCACCAGCCCCCGGCTGTCCAGCGCATCGACGAAATTCGGCCGTAGCCGCAGCGCCTCGTTGCAATCCTTCAGCGCGGCCTGGAGGTCGCCGACCACGGCACGGGTCCAGCAGCGGTTGTTCAGCGCCTCGACGTCCTTCGCATTGATCCGGAGCGTGTCGTCAAAATCCCTGATGGCGAGGCTGTAGGCCCCTTTGCTGGCATAGACCTGGCCGCGCCGGTACAGCGCATTCACGTCGTCCGGATTGGTGGCGATCTTGGCCGTCAGGCCCTTGATGGTGGGATCCTCAGCCAGCACGGCCGCGCTCGGCCCGCCATCCGCGTTCGGCGCCGGAGCTGGCTCGGCCGGTTTGACCGGCGCTTGCGGCGGAGGCAGCGCGGCCTCAACCTGCGGCTTCGGTGCCGGCGGCGGTGACGGAGATGCAGGCGGCGCCGGCGGATTGTTCGCAGCCACAGGTGGTGCTGGCGGGGCGGGCGGAGCCGGAGGCGGGTTGTTGGCGACCGCAGCCGGCGGCGGTGCGGGAGGCGCCGGTGGCGGGGTCGCCGCTGTCGGGCGCGATCCCGCGGCCCCCGGAATGAACGAGAAATCCTCGGCGAGCGAGGACGAGATCCACGGCACCTGCTCGCCGCGCGAGGCGCGGGTGACGCCCATCTTGGTGCGGTTCAGCGTCTCCTCCGCCATCAGGTCGGGGACGCGGATTTCCTTGAGCAGTTCCTGAACAAAGAGGCTGTGGTCGCCTCCGGCGTCCGACACCACGGACGCCAGCGCCGCCGAATACATCACCAGCGTGCCGTTCGGCGCGATGACCGGGGTCAGACCCGCCGAAAAGCTGCGGAACCGCCGTTCGAACGGGTTGCGCCTGCTGGCATCGATCAGCGCGATCTTGACGCCGGCGCCACGGGTGTTGAGCTCGCCCAGGATCGCTTCGATGCTGAAACCGTCGCGACGGACGTCGGACTCGGTCCAGATCTGTGCGTCGACCGGGATCATGTAGCTCTGGCGTGCCGACTGGATGCCGAACCCGCTGTAGAAGATCAGCGCCACCGAGCCCGGCTTGATCTTGCCATAGAGCTTGTCGAAGGCGCGGCGCATGCCATCGCCGGTCAGGTTTTCGCCGACCTCGACCGAAAAGCCGTCGCGCTTGAGCTCGTCGGCGACATCGCGGCTGTCGTTGATCGGCTCCTTCAGCGGAGTGTCCGCGTCCGGATATTTGGCATTGCCGATGACCAGACCGTAGCGGTCGCCGGCCGCGTGCGACGGGGCGGTCGGGATGAGCGAGACAAGCAATGGCAGAAGAAAAAGCAGGCGAATTTTCATAATCAGCGCGGTCCAGCCAAAAAGGCGCCGTTACCAGCTTGCGCCGCGGCGACCTTAACTTACGCAATGTGCATTATCAAACCGGGGAGTCGGGGCGTCAACCGCTTGGAGATTCGGCACTATCGCGACAATTGACCGCGATGTACGGGCCGGCGGCGAGGGGAATAAGTCGGCGGTCACGGCTCTACTCGACGCATTCTCGTTCAGGGTTCCTGCTGTCACGTTAGGCCGGTACTCGCGACCAAAATGTGATTGGTCTCACATTGCGCCCTGCGTCCGCCGCAGGCGTTTGACCTTTGCTGCGGGCAATGGCTTGGTGCGCGGCAGGTCCATTCAGAAAAAGCAAAAGCCGGGATCAAAGTCATGGGAAACGCCTACGAGATCTATGCTCTGCGTTATGCGACCATGTCGCCGCGCACCCCCAGCATGAATTTTCTGGCGCCCGACCCGCATGATAGCGCCGCGCAGGATCTCGACTACTTCGTTTGGCTGATCCGAGGGCAGGGCCGCGATATTCTGGTCGATACCGGCTTCAATGCCGAGGAGGCGACCTCGCGCGCGCGCAAGCTGACGCTCAATCCGGTCGATGCGCTGGAGCGTTTTGGCGTTGCCGCATCGAGCATTCGCGACATTATTGTGACGCATCTGCATTACGATCACGCCGGCAATCTCGACCGCTTCCCGAACGCGCGCTTCCATCTCCAGGAGCGCGAGATGGCTTACGCCACCGGCCGCTGCATGTGCAACGGACTGCTGCGACATCCATTCTCGGTCGAGCACGTCACCCAGATGGTGCGCCATGTCTATCGCGAGCGCGTCCATTTCTATTCCGGCGACGGCGAGGTCGCGCCTGGTGTCACCGTGCACCGTGTCGGCGGCCATTCCGACGGCTTGCAGGTGGTCAAGGCCGAGACCGCGCGCGGTCCGGTGGTGCTGGCGTCCGACGCTGCGCATTACTACGCCAATCTGCAGCGCCGTAGCCCGTTCCCGATCGTCTACAATGTCGGCGACATGGCCGTGGGCTGGGAGACGATCGAACGTCTCGCCGGCGATCCCGACCGCTATATTCCCGGCCACGATCCGATCGTGACTGAGATCTATCCGCGAGCGAGCGACAAGGTCGACGCCTGGGCGCTGCATTTGCCGCCGACGCGGTCGTTTGCGAAGTGATTAATACGCCTGCTTGGCGTCGGCCTCTTCGCTGGTCTGGATCAGGTCGAGGCTATCCTCGATCTTGCCGAGCAGCGTGGAGAGCTGCTTGCGTTCCTGTGCGGAGAGGCAGGCGAGGATCTCGTCTTCCCGCAGCAGCAATTGCGGGAACAGCTCCTCGTAAAGCGCGCGGCCCTTCTTCGTCAGCTGCAGGCGGAATTCGCGGCGGTCGGCTTCGTTCTCGACCCGCTCGATCAGGTCGTCATGCAGCAGCGCCGTCACCGCGCGGCTGATGGTGGATTTGTGCGTGCGGGTGCATTGGGAGATGTATTGCGCGCTACAGGCATCGTTGCGGAAGCCGAGCGTGGCCATCACGCGCCAGGCCGGAATGTCGAGGCCGTGACGTTCCTGATATTCGACCGCGAGCGCGGAACTGACCTCCGCTGCCAGCCGGTTGAGGCGGAACGGCACGAATCTGAACAGATCGAGCCGCGACTTGGGTCGCGCCTTGGGCCGCGATGAAGCCTCGTCGGCTTGCCGTGTCTTCAACGCGATGTCGCTGGATGTCCTCGCCAAGAAGAGCGCTCCGAATTCCAGTTGACGGCCGGCCGGCTCCGGTCCAAAATAGTTGCACGTGAGACTATCTAGCAGGTCGGTCCTCTCCTGACCAGAGCCGAGGTTAGTGTATGGCAGGCGCCAATACGCATCAGGCCAAAACCCAGTTCGGCTATCGCCGCCACTCCGACCAGGACCGCCCCGGCCAAAATCCGGCCGAGCATCCGGTCGTGGTCGTCGGCGCAGGGCCCGTCGGGCTGTCGCTGGCGATCGATCTCGCCCAGCGCGGCCAGCGCGTCGTCCTTCTGGATGATGCCGACCGCATCGGCGAGGGCTCGCGCGCGATCTGCTTCTCGAAGCGCTCGCTGGAATATTGGGACCGGCTCGGCGTTGCCGACCGCATGGTCGACAAGGGCGTCGTGTGGAGCGTCGGCCGTATCTTTCACGGCGAGTCTCAGCTCTATCAGTTCAACCTGCTGCCCGAGGACGGTCACAAGCGGCCGGCCTTCATCAATCTCCAGCAATATTACGCCGAGGCCTATCTGGTCGATCGCATCGGCGATCTGCCAGGGATCGACCTGCGCTGGCGCAACAAGGTGACGGCGGTCGAGCAACGCAACGATTCCGTTGCGCTGACGATCGAGACGCCCGAAGGCGCCCATCGCCTGCATGGGCAATATGTCGTCGCCTGCGACGGTGCGCGGTCCTCGCTGCGGCAGATGGTCGGCGCCGAGTTCGCCGGACAGGTGTTCGAGGATCAGTTCCTGATCGCCGACGTCAAGATGACGGCGGAGTTTCCGACGGAGCGCTGGTTCTGGTTCGATCCGCCGTTTCATGCCGGACGTTCGGCGTTGCTGCACCGGCAGCCCGACGATGTCTGGCGCATCGATCTCCAGCTCAGCCGTGATGCCGATCCCGTCGTCGAGAAGAAGCCTGAGAACGTGCGGCCACGGCTCGCGCGGATGCTCGGCCACGACAAGTTCGAGTTCGAGTGGATCTCGCTCTACAAATTCCAGTGCCGACGCATGGATCGCTTCATCCACGGCCGCGTGATTTTTGCGGGCGATTCTGCACACCAGGTCTCGCCCTTCGGCGCGCGTGGGGCGAACTCGGGACTCGAGGACGCCGAAAACCTGTCCTGGAAGCTCGACCGCGTGCTGCGCGGCACCTCGCCCGCAAGCCTGCTCGAAAGCTACCATGTCGAGCGCAGCGGGGCTGCCGACGAGAATATCCGCGAATCCACCCGCTCGACCGATTTCATGGCGCCGAACTCGCATCAGGAAGCCCGGCTGCGCCAGGCGGTGCTGTCGCTCGCCAAGGAAACCGAGTTCGGCAAGCGCATGGTCAATGGCGGCCGGCTGTCGGTGCCATGCAGCTATGACTCGCCGCTGTCGTCACCCGATGCCGACGCGTGGGATGCTGGCCCGCGGCCCGGCTGTTCCATGCTCGACGCCCCTGTGGCGGGCCAAGCCTATCTGACCGATGCGTTCCGCCAGGATGGAACTGATTTCACTTTGCTGTCGTTCAGCAATGGCGCAGCGATTGATGCACCCGATGGCGTGAAGGATATTCTTATCGGCGGCGAGAGCGGACTTGCCGATCCCTCGGGCCTCGTCGCCAAGCGCTATGATGCCGAGCCGGGCTCCGCTTATCTGCTCAGGCCCGACGGCTACGTCGCAGCGCGCTTCCGCCATCCGACGCGTGAGGCGATCACGGCCGCGCTATCGCGAGCAGCAGGTCTGAATTGAGGTTGATATGCCGCTTTCCACCAGCTCCAATTTTGCGCTGCCCGACGATGCCTTTCGCGCCATCGTCGAGGCTCATCGCGGCCTCACCGACGAGCAGAGCGCGGATTTCGACGCGGCGCTGGTGCTGATCCTCGCCAACCATATCGGCGATATCGACGTGCTGCGGGAAGCGCTCGTGCTGGCGAAACGCCGCATGATCGACGGCCAGCAGCAACAACAGCAGCAACAGTAACCCAAGACTTGAGGATGAACTGATGGCGAAGAATTTCGCATCCACCGGCGATCTCTCCGAGAAGAAGATCACCTTCTCCGAGATCGGCGCCGATCTCTACGCGTTCACCGCCGAAGGCGATCCGAACACGGCGATCATCGTCGGCGACGACGGCTGCCTCGTGTTCGACGCGCAGTCGACGCCCGCAATGGCCAACAAGGTGATCGAGCGTGTGCGCACCGTCACCGACAAGCCGATCAAATATGTCGTGCTGTCGCATTATCACGCCGTGCGCGTGCTCGGCGCCTCCGCCTACAAGGCGCAGGGAATCGTCGCCTCGCAGGAGACTTATCGTCTGATCGAGGAACGTGGTCAGCAGGATTGGGATTCCGAGTATGGCCGTTTTCCCCGCCTGTTCCAGGATGCCCAAAGCATTCCCGGCCTGACCTGGCCGACGCTGACCTTCGAAGGCGAGATGTCGATCTATCTCGGCAAGCGCGAGGTGCGGCTGATGCAGCTCGGTGCCGGCCACACCTCCGGCGACATCGTCGCCTGGGTGCCGGATGCCGAGGTGATGTTCTCCGGCGATCTCATCGAATATCACTCGGCCTGCTATTGCGGTGATGCGCATCTGCGCGAATGGCCGCTGACGCTGAACGAGATCCGCAATTTCAATCCCAAGGCGATCGCGCCGGGCCGCGGCGATGCGCTCAAGGGCACAGCCACCGTGCGCGAGGCCATCGCCATGACACGCGACTTCGTCACCTCGCTCTATGGCGCGGCCGAAGTCTCGGTCGCCAAGGGGCGCACGCTGAAGGAATCGATGGCCGCGACGCGCGAAGTGATGGACCCGAAATTTCACAGTTTTGCCATCTACGAGCACTGCCTGCCATTCAATGTGTCGCGCGCCTATGACGAAGCATCGGGAATCGACGACCCCGTGATCTGGACCGACAAGCGAGACCAGGAAATGTGGGCGGCCCTGCAAGGAGGAGGATAGTCATGAACGTCAATACCTCACCCGATCAGATCATCCGCAGCTCGGCGCAGGTGACGCCGGGCTACATGTCCGGATTCGGCAACAGTTTTGAGACCGAAGCGCTGCCTGGCGCGCTGCCGATCGGGCGCAACTCGCCGCAGCGTTGCGCCTACGGCCTCTATGCCGAACAGCTCTCGGGCTCGCCCTTCACCGCGCCGCGCGGCACCAACGAGCGCTCCTGGCTCTATCGCATCCGCCCCTCGGTGAAGCACTCCGGCCGCTTCGAGAAGGCCGATGCCGGTCTGTGGCGCTCGGCGCCGTGCCACGAGAACGATTTGCCGATCGCGCAACTGCGCTGGGATCCGGCGCCGCTGCCGAAGGAGGACATGACCTTCCTCCAGGGCGTGCAGACCATGACGACCGCCGGTGACGTCAATACGCAGGCCGGCATGGCCGCGCATGTCTATCTCATCACCAAGTCGATGGTGGACCAGCATTTCTACAATGCCGACGGCGAGTTGATGTTCGTGCTCCAGCAGGGCAATCTTCGCGTCGTCACGGAATTCGGCCGCATCGACGCTGAGCCCGGCGAGATCGTCGTGATCCCGCGCGGCGTGAAATTCCGTGTCGAGATTCCAAATGGTCCGGCGCGCGGCTATCTCTGCGAAAACTATGGCGGCGCCTTCACGCTGCCGGAGCGCGGGCCGATCGGCGCCAACTGTCTTGCGAACGCGCGGGACTTCCTGACGCCGGTCGCGCACTATGAGGACATGGACAGGCCGACAGAGCTGTTCGTGAAATGGGGCGGCTCGCTGTTCAAGACGCAGCTCGCCCATTCGCCGATCGACGTCGTCGCCTGGCACGGCAATTACGCGCCCTACAAATACGATCTGCGCACCTTCTCGCCGGTCGGCGCGATTGGTTTCGACCACCCCGATCCCTCGATCTTCACGGTGCTGACGTCGCCCTCGGAGACCGCGGGCACCGCGAATATCGACTTCGTCATCTTCCCCGAGCGCTGGCTGGTCGCAGAAAACACCTTCCGTCCGCCCTGGTATCACATGAACATCATGAGCGAGTTCATGGGTCTGATCTACGGCGTCTACGACGCCAAGCCGCAGGGCTTCGTCCCAGGCGGCATCAGCCTGCACAATTGCATGCTACCGCACGGCCCCGATCGCGACGCCTTCGAGCACGCCAGCAATGGCGAGCTGGAGCCGGTCAAGCTCACGGGCACCATGGCCTTCATGTTCGAGACCCGCTACCCGCAGCGCGTGACAGCGCATGCCGCGAATGCGTCGACGCTGCAGGACGATTACGCGGATTGCTGGAAGGGCCTGGAGAAGCGGTTCGATCCGAACCGGCCGTGACCGTCCAACTATGTCGCCGTCATGCCCGGGCTTGTCCCGGGCATCCACGTCTTGATGCGCAGAGGAAAGATCGTGGATGGCCGGGACAAGCCCGGCCATGACGGTCTCAAGTCCGGAGATTCATGTGCCCCACCCCAACGATCCCAGCCTCCGTTCCTTCATCGAGGTCGACCCCGCCTCCGACTTCCCGATCCAGAACCTGCCCTATGGCGTGTTCTCGACCGCGCGTAATCCGACGCCGCGCGGTGGCGTTGCGATCGGCAACTATGTGCTCGATCTCTGGGAGCTCGAGCAGGACTCGCGGCTCGATGTCGGTCCGCTCGGCGTGTTCTCCGGCCCTTCGCTCAATCCCTTCATGGCGCTCGGGCCAAAAGTCTGGACCGGGACGCGGGCGCGCATCAGCGAGCTGCTGCGCCACGATCATCCGGAGCTGCGCGACAATGAGGAGCTGCGCAAGCAGGCGCTGGTGCCGATGCGCGAGGTGATACTGCATCTGCCGTTCGCGGTCTCCGGCTATACCGACTTCTATTCGTCGAAAGAGCACGCCACCAATGTCGGCGTGATGTTCCGCGGCAAGGATAATGCGCTGCAGCCGAACTGGCTGCACATGCCGATCGGCTATAACGGCCGCGCGTCCACCGTCGTGGTCTCGGGCACCAAGGTGAAGCGGCCGCGCGGGCAGTTGAAGCCGCCGAATGCGGAAGTGCCGAGTTTTGGCCCGTGCAAGCGGCTCGATTTCGAGCTGGAGATGGGCGTCGTGGTCGGCCAGCCCTCAGCCATGGGCGGTATGCTCACCGAGCAACAGGCCGAAGAGATGATCTTCGGCTTCGTGCTGCTCAACGACTGGAGCGCGCGCGACATCCAGCAATGGGAATATGTGCCGCTCGGCCCGTTCCTGGCGAAAGCGTTCGCGACCTCGATCAGCCCGTGGGTGGTGACGCGCGAAGCACTGGAGCCGTTCCGCCTGAAGGGGCCGACGCAGGAGCCGGAGCCGCTCGATTATCTCAAGCAGGCAAAGCCGCAGAATTACGATCTGGAGCTCGACGTCTCCTTGCATGGCGCCGGCGCCAATGCGCCTGCCGGCATCAGCCGGACAAACTTCAAGTATATGTACTGGTCCTCGGTGCAGCAGCTGATGCATCACGCCTCCTCTGGCTGCGCGATGAATGTCGGCGATCTCCTCGGCAGCGGCACCATTTCCGGCCCTGAGAAGAACCAGCGCGGCAGCTTGCTGGAGATCAGCTGGAACGGCACTGAGCCAGTGGAATTGCCCGGCGGCGTCAAACGCTCGTTCCTGGAAGACGGCGACAGCATTGTCATGCGCGGCTGGTGCCAGGGGAATGGTTATCGCGTCGGGTTCGGCGAGGTCGAGGGGACGATTGTGCCGGCGGAGTGAATTCCGTTATCGCGACAAACTCCGTCATTGCGAGCGCAGCGAAGCAATCCAGAATCTCTCCGCAGCGGCAGTCTGGATTGCTTCGTCGCATCAGCGCAAAATTGCTTCGCAATTTTGTCGCGAGCTCCTCGCAATGACGTGGAGAGAGCTCAGCGCTTCTCCGGCGGCACGCCCTTGACCCTCGCGCAGTGTGCTGCGACGTCGTCGAGGCTGTACTTCAAATGCACCCGCTTGTCGGACGGCGCCTGCTTGCTCGTGCATACGCCCGGGCGCCACTCCTGCGTCGGCCTGATCGGGCGCGGGGCAAAGCCGCCGCCGCAGTTCGGGCAGACGTTGGAGAGCTTTGTCTCCACGCAATCCGCACAGAACGTGCATTCATAGGAGCAGATCCGCGCATCCGTTGCATCAGGCGGCAGGTCGCGATCGCAATATTCGCAGTTCGGTCGAAGCTGGAGCGCCATGGGTCAATCTCCGAGAGCTGGCCGGGATCATCGCAGATCGCGCGCGCGGCGCGAATGGCGTAGTTCCCTCGATTTCAGCCAGCCTTCAAATCTTTCAGCGGCAGCTTGGAGCTTTCCTTCAGCCGGTCCAGCACGATCGAGGAGCGCACATGCGCCACGCTCTGGTGCGGCATCAGCACGTCGTTGACGAGGTTGGAGAGCCCTTTGAGATCGCGCAGCACGGCTTTCAGCACATAGTCGGCGTCGCCCGTGAGCGAATAGGCCTCCTGGATCTCGTCGATGCGGTTGACCAGCGCCCGGAAGCGTTTTGAATTGTCCGGCGAGTGGGTCGCAAGTCCCACCTGGATGAAGGCGATCACGCCGAAGCCTAGCGCCTCGCTGGAGAGGTCGGCGTGATAGCCAGCGATAATCTTCTCTTCCTCCAGCCGCATTCGCCGGCGCGAGCATTGCGAAGCCGAGAGGCCGGCTTGCTCGGCAAGCTCCTGGTTGGTGAGGCGGCCGTCATCCTGGAGTGCGCCCAGGATCTTGAGGTCGAAGGCATCCAGCGGAATCATGCGTCATTTGTCCATTTTGTGCACGGATCGTGCGTACGATAGCCAAAACGCGGTCCATTTGCACGCTCATTGCGCGTCCCGTGAAGGATAGTTCATCCCAGCAGCAGATTGGGAGAGCAGCATGGGTCCGTTTCCGCACGATGCACCGCCGGCCACGATCACAGCCGACAATCCGATGGGCACCGACGGCTTCGAGTTCGTCGAATATGCGCATCCCAATCCGCAAGAGCTGCATGACCTGTTCAAGCTGATGGGCTATGCGCCCGTCGCGCGGCACAAGACCAAGACAATCACGGTCTATCGCCAGGGCGACATCAACTATCTCGTCAACGAGGAGCCCGGCACCCACGGTTACGAGTTCGTCGCCGCACACGGCCCCTGCGCGCCGTCGATGGCGTTCCGCGTGGTCGATGCGAAGGTCGCGTATGACCGGGCGATTGCGCTCGGTGCGGAGCCAGCCGATGTGCCGTCCGCGCAGAAGACGCTCAACGTGCCCGCGATCAAGGGCATCGGCGGCAGCCTGCTCTATTTCGTCGACCGCTACGGTGCCAACGGCTCGGCCTATGATGCCGAGTTCGAGTGGCTAGGCGCACGCGATCCGCGGCCGGTCGGTGCGGGCCTGTTCTATCTCGATCACCTCACCCACAACGTCCATCGCGGCCGTATGGACGTCTGGACCGGCTTCTATGAAAAGTTGTTCAACTTCCGTCAGATCCGCTTCTTCGACATCGAGGGCCGCGCCTCGGGCCTGTTCTCGCGCGCGCTGACCAGCCCGGACGGCAAGATCCGGATTCCGATCAACGAGGACGCCGGCGACTCCGGCCAGATCGAGGAGTATCTGAAAATCTATCGCGGCGAAGGCATCCAGCACATCGCCTGCGGCTGCCGCGACATCTACCGCGCCATCGAAGGCCTGCGCGAAGCAGGCCTGCCGTTCATGCCGGCGCCGCCCGAGACCTATTTCGAACGCATCGATGCGCGCCTGCCCAAGCATGGCGAGGACGTCGCACGCTTGCAGAAGAACGGCATTCTCATCGACGGCGAGGGCGTGGTCGACGGTGGCCAGACCAAGGTGCTGCTGCAGATATTCTCGGCCAATGCGATCGGCCCGATCTTCTTCGAGTTCATCGAGCGCAAGGGCGACGACGGCTTTGGCGAGGGCAATTTCAAAGCCCTGTTCGAGTCGATCGAGGAGGATCAGATCCGGCGCGGGGTGTTGAAGGTGGAGGATGCGGCTTAGGCCGTCAGCCGCGCTGCTGTAGGGTGGGCAAAGCGTGAGCGTGCCCACCACCTCTACCGGATTCGTGGAGAGATGGTGGGCACGGCGCAAGAGCGCCTTTGCCCACCCTACAGGATCGTGCGACGGGGGTTACTTCGCCGCTTTCCACGCCTGCATCACCGCCGCGATCTCAGCGCCCTCCGGCTCGCGCACCACGGACGGCGTGCGCGAGAAGCGCGGCGCCGGTGCGGGCTGCTTCACGCCGTGGCGTTCGACGAACACGTTTCGCGCGACCATGTGTGGATGCTGCGTCGCTTCCGACATGGTCAGCACCGGCGCGAAGCAGATGTCGCTGCCTTCCATGATCTTGCACCAGTCCTCGCGCGTCTTGCTCTTGAACACGGCCTTCAGCTTCTCCTTCAGCGCGGGCCAGGCCTTGGGATCCATCTGCGCGTCGAAATCGGCATCTAGCAGGCCTGCGTGCTCGCGCAGCAGCGCGTAGAACTGCGGCTCGATCGAGCCGATCGAAACGAAATGGCCGCAGGCGCATTCATAGACGCCGTAAAAGTGGGCGCCGCCGTCGAGGAAGTTCCGGTTGCGACCTTCGGTCCAGCGGCCGAGCGTTTTCATGTCGAAGAAGAACGACATCAGCGATGCCGCGCCGTCGCACATCGCGGCGTCGACCACCTGGCCCTTGCCGGACCTCGAGGCTTCCAGCAGTGCGGCGAGCACGCCGACGACCAGATAGAGCGCCCCGCCGCCGAAATCGCCAACCAGGTTGAGCGGCGGCACCGGCGCTTCCTCAGGTCCGATCGCGGCGAGCGCACCGGTGATCGAGATGTAGTTGATGTCATGGCCGGCTGCATTCGCAAGCGGGCCTTCCTGGCCCCAACCGGTCATGCGGCCGTAGACGAGCTTTGGATTGCGCGCGAGCACGATATCGGGGCCAAGGCCGAGCCGTTCCATCACGCCGGGGCGAAAACCTTCGACCAGCGCGTCGGCGCTGGCGAGCAGGTCGAGCACCTGTGCGATGGACTCCTTGTCCTTGAGGTCGAGCTCGATCACCGTGCGACCGCGGCCCGCCACCGACTTCAGGCTCTTCTTGGCGCCGACGCGGTCGAGCGTGACGACATCGGCGCCCATGTCGGCCAGCATCATGCAGGCGAACGGGCCGGGTCCGATGCCGGCGAATTCGACGACGCGGAAGCCCGCGAGCGGGCCTGAAGTGCCGACGGATGTGTTCTTGGCGGGTTTGTCGAGCACGGGTTTTGTTTTCCTTGGGTCGCGGGCGGCGGATGCCGATTGGTCGGCAGCCGCGCCGGACGTTCCTCTCTGGGGCGAGTTAATTGGCTGATTAACTTTTCTCGCCTTCACGCCAACGAGGCAAGCGCTTTTCACGCATGGGCGCATCATAAAAGCGGCGCGCATTGCTGCGCGCCGCAGAAGATTTGTGTTGAGGCGCTATCAGCCAGCGGCAGTTACGGCGCGCTGCGCCATCACTTTGATGAGGTTGGCGCGGTACTCTGCACTGCCGTGAATGTCGGCCAGCAGATTGCTCGCCGAAATGTTCACGCCATCGATTGCTGTCGGCGACCAGTTCGCCTTCAGCGCTGCCTCGATTGCAGGCACCCGCATCACGCCGCTCTGCGAAGCGCCGGTCGCGGCGGCGCGGATCTCGCCCGACTTCATTTGCGCGACGAAGACTGCGGTCAGCGCAAAGCGCGAGGCTGGATGCGGGAATTTCGCATAACCGGCTTTCGCAGGAACCGGGAACGAGACGGCGGTGATAATCTCGCCGTCTTCAAGGGCTGTCGTGAACAGGCCCTTGAAATAGTCGTCCGCCGCAATCGAGCGCTTGTTGGTCTTGATCGTTGCGCCGAGTGCCAGCGTCGCGGCCGGATAATCCGCGGCCGGATCGTTGTTGGCGAGCGAGCCACCGATCGTGCCGCGGTAGCGCACGGCGGGGTCGCCGATCAGCGAGGCGAGATAGGCGAGCGCGGGTATCGCTTTCTTCACAGCATCGCTGGTCGCGACCTCGTAATGCGGCGTGGCGGCCTTGACGCTCAGCGTGTCGCCGGAGGCCTCGATGCCGATCAGCTCCTTGATCCTGCCGAGATCGATCACGTCGGAGGGGCTGGCGAGCCGCTGCTTCATCACCGGCAGCAGCGTCTGGCCGCCTGCGAGAAATTTCGCCTCACTGCCCTTGGCGAAGAGAGCGGCGGCCTCGTCGACCGAGGAGGCGCGATGATAAGTGGTCTGATACATCTTTGATGCTCCCTCTTAAGCCGCGTGGATCGTGCGCCACACCCGGTCCGGGGTTGCGGGCATTTCCAGGTTGTTCTTGCCGATCGCATCCGTGATCGCATTGATCACGGCCGCAGAGGCGCCGATCGCGCCGGCTTCACCGCAACCCTTGATGCCGAGCGGATTGCCCGGGCACAGCGTCGTGGTGTGGGAGAGATTGAACGAGGGCAGATCGTCGGCGCGCGGCATGGAATAATCCATGAACGAGGCCGTGACCGGCTGGCCGTTGGCATCGTAGATGGCGTGCTCGAGCAGCGCTTGTCCGATGCCCTGGGCAAGGCCGCCATGGACCTGGCCCTCGACGATCATCGGGTTGATCAGCCGGCCGAAATCGTCGGCCGCGACGAAGTTGACGAAGGAGGTCTTGCCCGTGCCGGGATCGACCTCGAGCTCGCAGATGTAAGCGCCGGCCGGGAAGGTGAAGTTGGTCGGGTCGTAGAAGGCGCTTTCCTTCAGGCCCGGCTCCATCCCGTCAGGCAGATTGTGTGCGGTGTAGGCCGCGAGCGCAACCATCGGCAGCGCAATCGCCTTGTCGGTACCGGTCACCTTGAACTCGCCGTTCTCGATGACGATGTCGGCTTCCGACGCTTCGAGCGCATGCGCTGCGATCTTCTTGGCCTTGGATTCCATCTTCTCCATCGCCTTCAGGATCGCAGTGAGACCGACAGCCGCCGACCGCGAGCCGTAGGTGCCCATGCCGAACTGCACCTTGTCGGTGTCGCCATGGACGATCGAGACCTGGCTGATGGGAACACCCAAGCGCTCTGCGACGAGCTGGCAGAACGTGGTTTCGTGCCCCTGTCCGTGGCTATGCGAGCCCGTGAGGATCTCGATGGTGCCGACCGGGTTGACGCGCACTTCGGCCGATTCCCAGAGACCGACGCCGGCGCCCAGGCTGCCGACAGCCTTCGACGGTGCAATGCCGCAGGCCTCGATGTAGCAGGAGACGCCGATGCCGCGCAGCTTGCCTTGCGACTTGGCTTGCGCCTTGCGGGCGGCGAAGCCGGCATAGTCGATCGCCTTCATCGCGGCGTCGAGCGAGGCATTAAAGTCGCCGGTGTCATAGGCCATGATCACAGGCGTCTGGTGCGGGAACTGGGTGATGAAGTTGGTGCGGCGCAACTGGGCCGGATCGACCTTGAGCTGCCGCGCCGCCGTCTCCATGAGACGTTCGATCAGGTAGCTCGCCTCGGGGCGGCCCGCGCCGCGATAGGCATCGACCGGCGTGGTGTTGGTGTAGACCCCGACCACCTCGGCATGGATCGCCGGGATGTTGTACTGGCCCGACAGCAGCGTCGCGTAGAGATAGGTCGGCACCGACGACGAGAACAGCGACATATACGCGCCGAAATTGGCGTAGGTCTTCACCTTCAAGCCGATGATCTTGTTGTTGGCGTCGAGCGCCATCTCGGCATGGGTGATATGGTCGCGGCCATGCGCGTCGGTGAGGAAGGCTTCGGTGCGGTCGCCGGTCCATTTCACGGGACGGCCGACCTTCTTCGAGGCCCACAACGCCACCATCTCTTCCGGGTAGATGAAGATTTTCGAGCCGAAGCCGCCGCCGACGTCGGGGGCGATCACGCGCAGCTTGTGCTCGGGGGCAATGTTGTAGAACGCCGACAGCACGAGGCGAGCGACGTGCGGGTTCTGCGAGGTCGTATAGAGAGTGAAGTGCTCTTCCGCCGCATCGTAATCGGCGATCGCCGCGCGCGGCTCCATCGCGTTCGGGGCGAGGCGGTTGTTGGTGACGTCGAGCTTGACGACGTTGGCGGCCTTGGCGAAGGCGGCATCCGTCGCGCCCTCGTCGCCGATCACCCAGTCATAGACCTGGTTGCCGGGAGCCTCAGGGTGAAGCTGCGGTGCGCCGGACTTGATCGCGGCCTGGATGTCGGCGACGGCCGGCAGCTCTTCATAATCCACGACCACGGCCTCGGCCGCGTCGCGCGCCAGATTCTTCGTGTCGGCGATGACGACCGCCACGGCCTGTCCGACGAAGCGCACCGTCTCCGGCGCCATCGCCGGCCATGCCCCCATCTTCATCGGGCTGCCGTCCTTGGAGGTGATGGCCCAGCCGCAGATGAGGTTGCCGACCTTGTCGTCGACCAGCTCCTGTCCGGTGAGGACCGCGACCACGCCCGGCATCTTCAGCGCGGCGGAAGAGTCGATGTTCTTCACCTTGGCGTGTGCGTGCGGGCTGCGGATGAAATGGGCATGGGTCATGCCCAGCAATTTGATGTCGTCGACGTACCGGCCCTTGCCGGTAATGAAACGCTTGTCTTCCTTGCGCACGACGCGCGCGCCGATGCCTTCAACACCCATGTCTGGTCCTCCCGACCGGAATTATCTTGACTGCGCTTTCCCTCGAAAGCCGCAGCGGTGGTTCTTTTTTCGAGGCGGGCCGCTCTACTCGGCCGCCTGCGAGACCTTCATGCGCCCGGCTGCATCCAGCACGGCTTTGACGATGTTGTGGTAACCGGTGCAGCGGCAGATATTGCCTTCGAGCTCTTGGCGGACGGTGGGCTCGTCGAGCTGGCCACCATGGCGGTGCACGATGTCGATCGCCGACATGATCATGCCCGGGGTGCAATAGCCGCACTGCAGGCCGTGGTTGTCGCGGAAGGCGGCCTGCATCGGGTGCAGCTCGTCGCCCTTGGCGATGCCTTCGATGGTGGTGACATTGGCGCCGTCGGCCTGGCCCGCCAGCATGGTGCAGGACTTCACCGCCTTGCCGTCCATGTGCACGACGCAGGCGCCGCACTGGCTGGTGTCGCAGCCGACATGGGTTCCGGTGAGGTTGAGATGGTCGCGCAGGAGCTGGACCAGCAGCGTGCGGTCCTCGACGTCGACAGCAACGGCCTTGCCGTTCACCGTCAGTTTGACTGTAGACACGGAACATACCTCCCGGGATTGATTTTGATTGTTTCTAATTAGAGACCGCGGCCCCCAGGCTTGGCAACTAGGATTTTGATCGCCCCGGTCCGTCCGGTCGGCCTTTGGCCGATAGGGCCTTTGATTGCGCCAACGTGACGAATTTACCGGCCTTTATCGATTCTGCCCTAGTTTTGCGCATCCGGGTCTTGGGGGCGGGGCGCCTCCGGACGATGGCTGAATAGAAAATGGGGGTTGGGAATGTCCGGGCGTACCGCGTCGCCATCCAAGCGCAGCATATTTCCGACCCTCCGGTTCCGCGCCAAGATCATCCTCGGCTTTGCCGCGGTGCTGGTGATCTCCGCCGGCAGCATGGCCTTTGCCTATTTCGGCTTCGAACGGGTCTCGTCCGGCGTCGGGTCCTATCGCAGCAGCGTCTCGGAGGCCGATCTCGCCCGCAATATCGACCGCGAGCTGCTCGGCTACCGTTCGGCCGTCAAATATTTCGTCGTCACCGGCAAGGAGGATGATGCCAAGGCGGCGCTCGACGCCGAGGCCAGCCTGAGGAGTGCCATCGACCAGGCCGTCAAGAGCGCCAAGACGCCGGCGCGGCAGGACAGTCTCGACAAGCTCGCCAAGGAGTTCTCGAATTTCTCCGCCACCTTCGCCAAGGTCCTCCAGGCCAAGCGCGACAGCACGCTGCTGGTGCAGAACCAGCTCTCGCGCCAAGCCAATCTGCTGAAGTACAAGCTCGACGATATCGGCAACAATGCCTCCGATTCCGAGGCGCAGGCGATCGAGTTCGGCACCAAGCAGGTCAACGCCCAGTTTCAGACCGCAAGCGCGGCGGCGACCAATTTCGTGCTGACGTCCGACCAGGCGATCGCGACCAGTGCGCTGGCCCGCTTGAAATTCGTCGAGAACTCGCTCGGCGCGGTCTATTCCATGGACGACAAGATCGTCGCCGGCCTGAAGGACGCCAAGACCATTCTTGTCGCCTATCGCGAAGCGCTTGAGAAGCTGATCGCCAACGCCAGGATGGTCGACGAGCTCGTCACCGAGATGAGCGGCTCGGCGGGCGCGATCCTTCGGGGCGCCTCTGCCATGAAGGCGGATCTGGTCGCCGAACAGCAGCGGCTGGATTCGGAATCGGAAGCGACCATCGGGAAGACCGAGCAACTGGTGCTGATGCTGGCCGTCGGCGGCACGCTGCTCGGCGCGGTCCTCGCCTTCCTGCTCGGCACCGGCATCTCGCGGCCGATGATCGCGATGTGCAAGGCGATGCGCGAGCTTGCTTCTGGCAATTTCGACGTCGTGCTGCCGGGCCTCGGCCGCAAGGACGAGATCGGCGAGATGGCCGGCGCGGTCGAAGAGTTCAAGGTTCAGGCGGTCGCCAAGGCCGAGCGCGATGCCGCCGCCAGCGAAGCCCAGAACAGGGAGCAGGCAGCAAGCCGCCGCGGCGAGCTGATCCGCTTTGCCGATGATTTCGAGAGCGCCGTCGGCGCCATCGTGTCGAACGTCTCGGCCTCCGCCGTGCAGCTCGAATCCTCGGCCTCCACGCTGACCCGCACGGCTGAGACCACGCAGACGCTGTCGAGCCAGGTCGCCGGTGTCTCCGAGCAGGCCTCGAGCAACATGCAGTCGGTCGCGACCGCGACGGAAGAACTCTCGGCCTCGGTCGAGGAGATCGGCCGCCAGGTCCGCGACTCCAGCCGGATTGCCGAGGCCGCCGTGGTGCAGGCCAAGGAGACCGATAGCCGCATCGGAAAACTCTCGCATGCGGCCCAGCAGATCGGCGAGGTCGTCAAGCTCATCACGGCGATTGCCGAACAGACCAATCTTCTCGCGCTCAACGCCACCATCGAGGCGGCCCGCGCCGGTGAAGCCGGTCGCGGCTTCGCGGTGGTCGCAAGCGAAGTGAAGTCCTTGGCGAGTCAAACCGCCAAGGCTACCGACGAGATTTCCTCGCACATCACGGGCATGCAGGGCGCGACCGCCGAATCGGTTGCCGCGATCAAGGAGATCGGCGCGACCATCGGCAAGATCTCGTCGATCTCGACCTCGATTGCCAGCGCCGTGGAAGAGCAGGGCGCCGCGACCCAGGAGATCGCCCGCAGCGTCCAGACCGTCGCCCAGGGCACCCAGACCGCCGCGATCGATATCGGCCAGGTCAATCGCGGCGCCGCCGAAACCGGCTCGGCCTCGGAAGAGGTGCTGAACTCGGCCAAGACGCTGTCGAGCGAAAGCACCAGGCTGCGCGCCGAGCTCGACCGGTTCATGGCCAATATCCGGGCGGCGTAGGGCACTTGCTCCGATTTCGCCTCGGTCTTTCCCGTGGCGACGGTCCGTCCCCGCGTCACCTAACCGCGGGTTGCGACGCGCCAAGTTTACCGCGGCTTATCCTTTGCCATTTACCGTGCATTTGAGTCGGGGAGCGGGCTGCTCCCGGGCTGCGCCTGGTTTTCCGCGAATGGAATGGGGTGGGGGAATGTCCGTGAAGTCGAAGCCGAGCTCATCGAAGCTCTTCACCTTGCGTTTTCGTGCAAAAATCATTCTCGGCTTCGTGGCGGTGCTGGCCATCCTCGCCGTCAGCATGGCATTTGCCTATTTCGGCTTCGAGCGGATCGCGGGTGCCGTCGCGTCCTACCGGACCAGCGTGGCGGAAGCGGACCTGGCGCGGACCATCGATCGCGAATTAATCAGCTATCAGGGACTGACCCGGGCCTACACGCTGACCG
Organism: Bradyrhizobium cytisi; assembly: GCF_008123515.1. Classification (GTDB taxonomy): domain Bacteria; phylum Pseudomonadota; class Alphaproteobacteria; order Rhizobiales; family Xanthobacteraceae; genus Bradyrhizobium; species Bradyrhizobium cytisi. The sequence continues at coordinate 42,363 of NZ_VSSR01000078.1, read as the reverse complement.
GTGCCCCGGACGACGAAACGGCGGCCAAGGCGGCCGAAGAGAGTCTGAAGGCGGCGATCGCCAGGTCGATGTCGGCCACAACGGGTGCAGCACGTCGCGAGCAAGTCGGCAAGCTCGAGGCCGAGTTCCAGCGCTTCGCAAAGATATTCGGCGAGATCATCACGCTGACGCGTGAGAACAACAAGATTGCGACCGACGAGTTGAACAGCGTCGGCAACAAGATCCGCTTCAAGTTCGACGACCTCGCCGACACTGCGGCGCTTGCCGGGCTCGCATCGGTCCAGACCACGGCCAAGGACATCACCTCGCAATATCTAGCGGTCTCCACCTCGGTCAGCGCCTTTGTCGCCAAGCCAGAGCCGAAGGCCGCCGACGGCGTGGTCGCCCGGATCAAGTTTCTGGAGACGCTGCTGGTCTCGATCTACGCCAACGACCAGAAGATCACCGACCGAGTCACCGAGATCGGTGGCCTGCTGAAGCAGTACCGCGCGTCGTTTGCAAAGCTTTCCGACAACGTGAAAATCATCGTCAAGTCGAACGGCGAGATGACCAAGACGGCCGCGTCCATCCTCAAGCTCTCGGGCGAGTTGCGGTCGGACCTGTCGGCCGATCAGCAGCGCATCGAGGCGAGCGCCAATCTGACGATCGGGGAAACCGAGCGGCTGATGCTGATGCTGGCGCTGGGTGGTCTTGCCATCGGTGCTGTGCTGGCCCTGATGCTCGGCAATGGCATCTCGCGGCCGATGATTGCGATGTGCAAGGCGATGCGCGAGCTTGCTTCTGGCAATTTCGACGTCGTGCTGCCGGGCCTCGGCCGCAAGGACGAGATCGGCGAGATGGCCGGCGCCGTCGAAGAGTTCAAGGTTCAGGCGGTCGCCAAGGCCGAGCGCGATGCCGCCGCCAGCGAAGCCCAGAACAGGGAGCAGGCAGCAAGCCGCCGCGGCGAGCTGATCCGCTTTGCCGATGATTTCGAGAGCGCCGTCGGCGCCATCGTGTCGAACGTCTCGGCCTCCGCCGTGCAGCTCGAATCTTCGGCTTCCACGCTGACCCGCACGGCCGAGACCACGCAGACGCTGTCGAGCCAGGTCGCCGGTGTCTCCGAGCAGGCCTCGAGCAACATGCAGTCGGTCGCGACCGCGACGGAAGAACTCTCGGCCTCGGTCGAGGAGATCGGCCGCCAGGTCCGCGACTCCAGCCGGATTGCCGAGGCCGCCGTGGTGCAGGCCAAGGAGACCGACGGCCGCATCGGAAAACTCTCGCATGCGGCCCAGCAGATCGGCGAGGTCGTCAAGCTCATCACGGCGATTGCCGAACAGACCAATCTTCTCGCGCTCAACGCCACCATCGAGGCGGCCCGCGCCGGTGAAGCCGGCCGCGGCTTCGCGGTGGTCGCAAGCGAAGTAAAGTCCTTGGCGAGTCAAACCGCCAAGGCTACCGACGAGATTTCCTCGCACATCACGGGCATGCAGGGCGCCACCGCCGAATCGGTTGCCGCGATCAAGGAGATCGGCGCGACCATCGGCAAGATCTCGTCGATCTCGACCTCGATTGCCAGCGCCGTGGAAGAGCAGGGCGCCGCGACCCAGGAGATCGCCCGCAGTGTCCAGACCGTCGCCCAGGGCACCCAGACCGCCGCGACCGATATCGGCCAGGTCAATCGCGGCGCCGCCGAAACCGGCTCGGCCTCGGAAGAGGTGCTGAACTCGGCCAAGACGCTGTCGAGCGAAAGCACCCGGCTGCGCGCCGAGCTCGACCGGTTCATGGCGAATATCCGGGCGGCGTAAGGATCACTCCTTCCCAAACGCCCGCTTCAGCTCCACCTTCGCTTTCTCCAACCGCTCGCGCTGCGTCTTTGGCAACGTCTTGCCGGCGCGGTTGATATAGAACGTCAGCATCGACAGCGCAGAGCGATAGGCACCGGTCTTGCGACGGGCGCTGTGTTCGGCAGAGCGCTTCAGTGAGGCCGCGATCCGCTTCGGGCTCGTGAGCGTGAACACGCCGCGCTTGAGGTCGAGTGCGTCGCTCTCCCTTGTGACGCGCTGCGACCAGCGTTTTGGCGCGGCACGCTTTGTGCCCTTGCGTGCGGTGTTGCGCCTCGCGCTGGTCTTCCTGTGTGCTGCAGTTTTGCGCGAATGTGTCGTCTTTCTGACATGAGCCATGCGTCAACTCCTTGCGGCTCCAGCAGAAACGGCCGGCATCGGGCGACGTTCCTAAGGGAACCTGCTCTTGCCGCAGACGTTGTCGCAGGTGGCAGGCGGAATGCCGCACCTCCCGTGACCCAGCAACCCGATGGAATTGCAGCAGAGCCCAGCGCCGAATGATGGACCTGCAGTCTCGACGGCGGCCGTTACCGATCGCATTGTCGAGACCAGCATTCCCGCGCGGCTCGATGCGCTGCCCTGGAGCGGCTTTCACACCCGTGTGGTGCTGGCGCTCGGGATCACCTGGATTCTAGACGGGCTCGAGGTGACGTTGGCCGGCGCGCTCTCAGGTGCGCTGAAGCAGAGCCCGACGCTGCACTTCTCCAACCTCGATCTTGGTTTTGCCAACTCGGCTTATCTTGCAGGCGCTGTGCTCGGTGCGATCGGCTTCGGCTGGCTGACCGACCGCATCGGCCGTAAAAAACTGTTCTTCATCACGCTTGCGCTCTACCTCTCCGCGACGGCCGCGACCGCGCTGTCGTGGGATATCGCGAGCTATGCGCTATTCCGCTTCCTGACCGGCGCCGGCATCGGCGGCGAATATACGGCGATCAACTCGACCATCCAGGAGCTGGTGCCGGCGCGCTACCGCGGCTGGACTGATTTGGTCATCAACGGCAGCTTCTGGATCGGCGCGGCGATGGGCGCGGTTGCAGCCATCGTGCTGCTCGACCCCGCGCTGGTCGGGCCCGATCTCGGCTGGCGTCTTGCCTATCTCATCGGCGCGACCATCGGTCTCGTCGTGCTGTTGATGCGGATGTGGATCCCGGAAAGCCCGCGCTGGCTGATGATCCATGGCCGCCCGGATCAGGCCCACAAGATCGTCGACGGCATCGAGCGTTCGGTGACCGGGCATGATCAGGATCCAAGCGGTCGACGCTTCGCCAAGGTGCGCCTGAAGATGCGCGATCACACCCCGATCAGGGAAGTCGTGCACACGCTGTTCTCTGTCTATCGCCAGCGCGCGTTGGTCGGCCTCGTGCTGATGGTCGCGCAGGCTTTCTTCTACAACGCGATCTTCTTCACCTTTGCGCTGGTGCTGACCGATTTCTACGGCATCAGCGCCGATCATGTCGGCTGGTACCTGCTGCCGTTCGCGGCCGGAAACTTCCTTGGTCCGCTGATGCTCGGCCGCCTGTTCGATACGCTAGGCCGCCGCACCATGATCATGTTCACCTATGGCGTCTCGGGCCTGCTGCTGGCGGTGTCAGGTTATCTGTTCTCGATCGGTGCGCTGAGCGCGCAGGGGCAGACCATTGCCTGGATGGTGATCTTCTTCTTTGCCTCGCCTGCGGCGAGCGCCGCCTATCTCACTGTGAGCGAGACTTTTCCGCTCGAAGTTCGCGCGCTGGCGATTGCAGTGTTCTATGCGGTGGGCACGGGCATCGGCGGCGTCGTAGGCCCGGCGCTGTTCGGCGCCCTGATCGACACGGGATCACGCAACAGCGTGTTCGCCGGCTATTTGCTGGGGGCTGCCCTGATGATCGCGGCTGCGATCGTGGCATGGCGCTACGCCGTCTCCGCGGAGCGCAAATCGCTCGAACAAATCGCGCGGCCGCTTGCCTTTATGGAGTAGACTTATGACATCGGAACTTGCTGAATTGGATCAGAAGCACGCCATGCCCGACGAAGAAGCGCCCGACGCCGTCCCGGTGCCGCATGCACTCGTCCCGCATCTCAACGAGACCGCGATCCTGCTCGACATCGACGGCACGCTGCTCGATTTGATGCCGACGCCGCGCGAGGTGTGGGTGCCGCCGGGCCTCTCGGAGACGCTGAACCGGCTGACGGAGCGCACCTCGGGCGCGCTGGCCATGGTGAGCGGCCGCTCGCTCAACGACATCGACCTGATCTTTGCGCCCGATGTGTTTCGCGCCGTCGCCGGTCACGGTGCGGAGATGCGGCTGTCGGTGGACAATGAAGCCGACGACGTGCACGCGCCCCCGATGGACAAGGAGCTGAAGCGGCGGCTGGCCGCGATCGCAAAGCTCAGTCCCGGCATTCTGCTCGAGGACAAGGGCTATTCGCTGGCGCTGCATTACCGGCTTGCGCCGCATGCCGAGAAGGCGATCTATGAAGCCGTCTCGCTGATCCGGGCCGATCTGCCCAATGCGCCGATCGAGGTGCTGCCCGGCAAGTTCGTTTGCGAGATCAAGCATCCCGGTTTCACCAAGGCAACCGGCGTGCGCGAGCTGATGAAGCACGAGCCCTTCAACGGACGCCGCCCGATCTTCATCGGCGACGACGTCACCGATGAAACCGTGTTCGCGATCATGCCCGACATGAACGGGCTCTCCTTCTCGGTCGGCCGCCGCGCCATCGGCGTCAACGGTCACTTCGATGCGCCGAACGATGTGCGTGCGTTCCTCGCGCACCTGCTCGACGACACAAGGTTGGAATAAGGCACGGTCATCGCAGAGCCACATTGTAACGCGCAGTTCCTTCGCGCGCCTAACTTATGTTGCGTGAATTTCACGCCAAGGCTCTCTTTCCCGAACGAAATCCCCGGGTTCCCTCAAGGAAACTGGTTCCAACGCGCGCGCCTGACTTTGGTTTCATTTCGCAGAAATGATGACAGGAACCATATTGATGAACGGCAGTTAAACGGGGTGGAATGAACAGGAGGGGACGACCTGTGAATTTAGTCGTCATTTCGAATCGAGTTGCGCGCGGGAAACCCAACGAGCCCATGACGGGCGGCCTCGCTGCGGCATTGCTTCCGGTCGTGGAGCATTCGGGTGCCATCTGGGTGGGTTCCTCCGGTCGCGTACGTGACGGCCATCAGAAGGAGCCTTTCGCCGAGATCGAGGCGCTGGGCTCTGGCGCGATTGCGACGCTGGATCTGCCGGCAGCGCATTATGGCGGCTACTATGAAGGCTTCGCCAACTCGGCGCTGTGGCCGGCGCTGCATTCGCGCAGCGATTTGATCCGCGTCTCGCGCGAGGACTATGTCAGCTATCGCGAGGTCAACGCGTTCATGGCGCGTGCCTTGATGCGCTTCCGCAAGGCACAGACTGCGTTCTGGGTGCAGGATTATCATTTCCTCGCGCTCGGCGCGGAGCTGCGCGATCTCGGCGTCGATGACCCCATCGGCTTCTTCCTGCACACTCCCTGGCCGGTGGCTGCGGTGATGCAGGGCGTGCCGAATCATCGCGAGCTGATCACGGCGATGCTGGCTTACGATCTGCTCGGTTTCCAGACCGACGAGGATTGTCAGAATTTTCTCGGTTATGTCGGCGGCGAGCTCGGCCTCACGGTCGATGATGGCGTCGTCATTTCCCAGCACGGTCGCACGCGCTGTGAAGTGTTTCCGATCGGCATCGATGCGGAAAAATTCGCGCAATACGCCGCGAAGTCGGTGTCTCATCCGGATGTGTCGCGGCTGCGCCGCAGCCTCAATGGCGAGCGGCTCGCGATCGGCGTCGACCGGCTCGATTACTCCAAGGGCCTCGTCAATCGCATCACCGCGTTCGACCGGCTCTGGACCGAGCATCCGCAGTTCGCGCGCAGCATTTCGCTGCTGCAGATCGCCAACCCGTCGCGGGGCGCGATCGAAGCGTATGGCAATCTGCAGAACGACGTCGCGCGCCTCGTCACCGACGTCAACGGCCGCCATGGCGAGGTCGACTGGACGCCGATCCGCTATCTCAACAAGGGTTTTAGCCAGACCGTGCTGGCAGGCCTTTATCGCACTGCGCAGGTTGGCGTGGTGACGCCGCTGCATGACGGCATGAACCTTGTCGCCAAGGAATATGTCGCCGCGCAAAACCCGGCCGATCCCGGCGTGCTGGTGCTGTCAAAGTTCGCCGGTGCTGCCAACGAGCTGGAGACGGCGCTGCTGGTCAACCCGCACGACATCGACGGCATGGCCCGTGCCATCGCGGTCGCTGCCGCGATGCCGCTCACCGAGCGCAAGATGCGCTGGGACGCGATGATGAAGACGTTGCGCGGCCACACCATCCAGCAATGGTCGTCGGATTTCGTCGCCGAGCTGGAGAAGTGCCGTACCGAGAAGGTCGCGGCCGCCCCGCTCGCCGCGCAACCGCCGCAGGCGCTTCGCTGGTTGAAGTCGGCGATATCGGGTGTGCGGTTGATCTAACTCGCGCCCCATTCTTATGGGGAGAGGCGAGCGTCAATAGCAATACGACACGCCATCCAGAATCGCACACTGCCGCTTGTTCGGCGCGTTCGGATCGTCCATTGGCACCACGCCCTTGCCCTGGCCGACGAACACGCCGGGTCCGACATGCACCGAGCTTTTGTTGCCGATGATCACGCTCTGGTGCGGGGTCGAGCTGGAGCGGGTCCCGTCCGGCCAGAGGATGGCATCGCCCGAAAGCACCCCGCGCCGCCCATCGTCGCAGGTCACATCGACGCCCTGCCGGATGCAGGCCTGCGCGTTGGCTGACGCGGTAAAGGCGGCGCCAAGGGCCAAAACAAGGGCCAAAATCAGGCTTGGCGCGGTGATGGTTTTGCAGATGGTCATGGCGTCCCCGGTCGTGTTTGGCGTCGTTGAATGAATCGTCGCGCCAAACCCGCGACTGGTTCAGCCATAGGCAAGTTCCGGCGGTCTCGTGGCGCGAGATATTCCGCTGTAAATACAATATGTTGCGGAAAATCCGCCCGTTTTACCTGCGATCCCTTGCAAAATCACCGGCGTCCCTTCAAGAGAGGGCGCTTCGGAGAGATGGCCGAGTGGCTTAAGGCGCACGCTTGGAAAGCGTGTGTGCGGGAAACCGTACCGTGGGTTCGAATCCCACTCTCTCCGCCAGCCGGCCAAAGTCACATCGTACTTCGATTTGGAGACAGGCTGAAAATCCGGCCGTTTTCCTGCATTTTTCCCGCTAGAGAATTCCGATCGTCGACCCAATTGGGCGCTCGATATGCCCGGAGAACCGAATTTTCTCCAAATCTTAGTACCCCCGGACCCGGTCTGGTACGGCATTTTCCCGCAGACCAAGCGTTTATGGGGGAAGCGGTTTGGATCTCTCTCGCTCAACCGAGATGAAACGGCGCAGCGCCTCGTTCAGGCTCATAAGCTGAGGGCACAGGTTCAAAGTCCTCGCCACGACCAAGTTAAGCTACTGACGTTGATTATAGATTCTAGAAGTCGCCTTTCTGGGTAGCTTTTTTCTCTTCGAGAATCGCCACGCCACCGCGCGCCAGCGCGATGACATTTTAGCGCATCGCAGCCAGCTAACCATCCACTTAGGTCGTGAGCCTCCGACGTGCGCATTCCATTGCCCGAATCATCGTGCGTGCGGTAACGATTGATACAACCCTTAAGTTGAGCGGTGAGCGGTGGAAGATATAACTGCAGCGGAAATGGTAGCCAGACTTGCGCAAAAGTGTTTTGCCCGCAATCCGGTCGTTATTCTGGGAAGCGGCGCGTCGCTCCTTCATGGCCTGCCGGGCATGTCCGAACTTCAGGCGGCCCTTGTCGCCAACATTCATACTGACAACTTGGAAGAGGGAAGCGCTTGGCGGGCGGTTCAGGATGCTCTTAACCACGGCGATCACCTCGAAAAGGCGCTGACAAATACAAACCTGCCCACCTCTCTCGTTATCAAGATTATCCAGGCGACATGGAGATGCATCAATCTAAAGGATCGAGATGTTTATCTTCGCGCATTGGCGGGCACTGAAACTTTTCCAGTTAGCAAGCTCTTCCAGAAATTATTTCAAAGCAGCAACACAACGATCAACATCGTCACGACCAACTATGATCGTGTCGCCGAATACGCGAGCAACAATGTCGGCTTGGTTCACTCCACCGGATTCGTGCCGGGATATATCCAGATGAGGGAAGGTGGTGACCGTGTAGCGCTCTTTCGGGGCGCAAAGCTGGCTCGGACTGTTCGCATCTGGAAAGTGCACGGATCGTTGGATTGGTTTGAAAGGGAAGACGGGACAACAGTCTGCGCGCCCTTGTTTGAAGTGCCTCCTGCTTCGCTGACTCCACTGATTGTCTCACCCGGAGTGAGCAAATTCCAGCGCACACACGATGAGCCGTTCCGATCGGCAATCCAGGGCGCCGACCGTGCTTTGGAGCATGCAGAAGGATATGTCTGCGTCGGCTTTGGGTTTCGAGATACCCATATCGAACCCAAGCTCGTCGAACGTTGCCGTCAGACGAATGTTCCAATCACCGTCTTGGCGCGGGCCCTGACGGACGAAGCTAAAGCGTTTTTGAAGTTGAAGGCCGGAACCAGCTATCTAGCTTTTGAAGAAATTCCAGGTGGGACTCGTGCTTATACACACGAGTACACGCCGCGCGCGCCAAAGGGGCTATCTGACGAACAGCTCGCGCTGATGGAACGGGAATCAGCCTCGCTCGCACGCGAGTTCAAGGTTGCCGAGCAAACCTATGGCACTGATCATCTCGACCTGGTGCTGGCTGTCGGTTACCTCTCCAAGCTGTTACGCAACGGCAAGGTGGTCGGTTATCTCGTCAAGCATTTCCAGGAGCTGCTGTTCGAATTTCAGAAAATCAGCGAGAGTGAGAACGTGGCGGCGTGAACTGGCTGGTCGGCACAATGTTAAACGGCAGGCGCCGGACCGCTTCCCTGGAACCGCAACCCGGGTTAAGATCGTCTGGTTGATCGATCTGAGTTCGCAGTTGCGAATGGCAGCAGAGGTTGCCCCCATGCAAAGTCTGATCTTTGACGCCACCAGCGTTCGTCGCGTCGTCGATCATTCGATTACTGCAGCAACACAGAATTCAATGACGGTTCGGAACGCACAAACTGGTGCGTTTGAGACCAAGGGGGTCTCCCGTCCTGCGATCATCCTTGCGCGCGATTACGGTCTCTATCTGATGTCGAATGGGCTGCCTCGCGATATCGTCCGCGACGAACTCTCATTCGCGGCCTATGCCCAAGGCTGCAATCCATTCCAGGATAGTGACTGGCGCCGCATATCGCGCGAATTGGTTGGAGACGACGATCTTAGTCTCGTTTTGCCGTGGGCCCACGACCTAAAAGCGTATATCGAGGCTGGCGCGCGGACTATCGTTTTGAACCTGAACGACGGCGATATCGAGATTGCAGCAGGATAGCCGATACAAAGAGTTGGACGCTTCGACCTTTTGAGTCAAATTCTAGTCGCTCGCGTATGCGTTGTTATGGAACCACTCAGCCAACGACCGAACCCTAACCATGTGATCGGGAAGCTCGACGCAACGTTGCTACGTGCATTGAGGCGTTATGGAATATCGTAGGCCGCTCCGCCTCAAGGCAAGGTGCCCGCGCAAGATCGCGGCCGCGCGACATCATCTGTCGCCGGGCCGTACCCGAATGTGGTCGGTGGTGAGATACTTGCGTTCTCCCGTTTTTAGCACACCCTTTGACAGCTCCTTTTCGTCAACAAGCTCTCGAACCAAGCCGTAACCGACTTTGCCGCAGGGCTTGTAGCCGAGGCGAGCAAACCGGCATTGACCGGCGTAGACCTTCGCTGAAAGCTCTCGACTGTACTCGGCCGCCATCACTCTCTTGATGTTCTTGACGATGCTGGCCAGCATGCTGCCATCGTTGTCAAATTGCTCGGCGCAGTAGACCACTTTGATGCCAGCGCGCTTGCAGACAAATTCGTAATGCGCGCTTTCGTCCACGTCCTGAAAACGACCCCAGCGGCTCACGTCATAAACTAGGACGTGGCCAAAATCCGCTTCTCCCGTCTGAACATCGTCGAGGAGTTGAATGAGGCCGGCTCGGTTCTTTATGAGGAGGCCGCTTTCTCCCTCGTCTCGGTAGGTGCGAACAATCGTTAGATTGTGGGCGTGCGCGTGCGCCGCGATTACGGCAGCCTGATTCTGTATAGAGTACTGCTGTCGGTCCGTTGACATGCGAACGTATTGGGCCGCCCGACATGTCTTTTGCGCTGTCGGGACGAGAGACTTGCGCACAATGAGGTCATTGCCCATTGGCCATCTCCTAAGACCACGCCCCACCTGCGATAAAGCGCCGCCATCGATCTCACAGCAAGTGCGCCCGCTGGCCAGCCATGAATCGTTTCCAAATGTTGCTGATTGTGTTAGGGGAGTTGCACATATCAAAAAGTGTGCCGGGCTCACCCGTTATGAATTTGGTTCAAAGAGTAAAGCGTAAGGTATTCCAACCACGGGAAGTCCTTGAGGGGTACGAGAACCCTGAGTTGGTCGAAACGATTTTCCTCAAAACAATCAACTACAAGCCTGGCGGCAACTGGCCGCTGGTCGTGGGTGTACGCACGGTTCTCGATTTCGGGGGCGGAGCCGGGTTACATTACAAGACTGCGTGCCAGCAGTCTCCGGACATTCGCTGGGCTGTGGTTGAAACGCCGGCGATGGTGCGGCGCGCCAAGGAGCTTGCGACGGACCGACTTATGTTCTTCGAGCGCATTGAGCACGCCGCAGGTTGGCTCGGAAGCGTCGATCTGGTCCACTCAAATGGGGCCATCCAGTACGTACCCGACGCGATAGAGACCATTAAAGCTCTTTGCTCCATCCGACCGGCAAAGTTGGCTTGGCACCGCGTCCCAATCAGCGAGGGCGAGCCTAAGCGAGAGATTCAGACATCCTATCTGAGCGACAACGGACCAGGTTCGTCACCTGCGTCTAAGGAAAAGCTTGTGAGATACGAGCGGAATTGGCTATCCGGGCAAGCGTTCATCCAGGCTCATGAAGGCTACAGGGTCGCCGATCGAGGGCCCGATCCGAACGAGCGGGCCACGCAGCAATTCAGGTTTGCGCCTCTTTAGCCGCCCAAGCGGGTATCCTCGCTTCTTCAGGAAAGTGCGCGACGGAGGTGTCGGAACCAGCTCGACCGTTCGTTTGCTCCAAGCCATCCATAAGCGTTTCTGCCCAAATTTCGGCCCGCCACTGGACGGGCTTCCTGCGCTTGTCCCTTGTTACCGGCCCGGTTGCGCTACCACCAGGAGCATCTTGGAGGAGGGTCCTTTTTGCCAGCCGAGAGGTTCTAGCGTACACCGGTAGAGCAAGTTTTTTTGTAGATTCTCTCCCTCCGCCATTCCACGATTCTGTAAGCCAAGCTACGATCTTCTACGATCCTAACAGCGCGGTTGAGCGCCTATCAGGCCGTGTCGGCGATCTCCTGGATCGCTCCCCCCGCGATAGGCTTCCTGTGGCTGCTAACGGGTGCGGTCGAACCCCTCATTGCCAGCGCGGAAAGATCACGCTGGCGTTGATGCCCCCGAAGCCGAATCCGTTGGAGACCGCATGCTCCATCGTCATGCGCCTGGCATCGCCGGGATCGCTTCCGCTCTTCCGGCCGCGCCGAGCAGATGACCGGTTGCCGATTTGGTGGCGCTCACATGGTTGCTTTCGATCATGCGCTCATTCTGTCGCCAATACAGCGCGAGCCAGCTCCGACGGATTCTCGACCGCGGAGAAATGGCCGGTGTTCTTGGGCGTCACCATCTGCGAGGCTGGAATCGGCGACCGGGTGCGTTGGCGTTCATTGGGCCGAGACCAATCGCTATCGCCATAAACGAGCGTCACGGGTGCCGAGATGTGCCGATAGTAGTCGCGGGCCTTGCTCCAGGAGCGCCAACCCGCCAGCACCTTGCGTGCGACCCGCTTGTATCCCGCGTCGAAGCTCGCGCTCGGATCAATTTGGTGAGTGGCCGTGGCCCGGGAGGTCAATAGAGTACACCGTATGTATGAGAAGCAGCGGAGGCCCGCTGCCGGTCTTTTGGAAACGTACGCTTAGCTTGTCCGATATCTTCAGCAAGCTTGGCTTGGCTTCGGTCGGGCTGAGCATTCGATCTCTCCGTGTTTCGAGGAGCGTGCTTTCAGGCGGCAGCGGCGTCGCGAACCTGTTCGGCCGCGGCATCCAGAAGCGCCTGAGCCAGATCAGGGTCGTTGACGACGCGCGAGAGCGTCACCGCGCCAACCATCGTCGCGAGAATGGCCATCGCTTTGCCGCGGGAGGTCTCGTCGCCGGTCCCGGCGACGAAACGGCTGAGCACGTCGAGATGGGCCTTGATCCCGGCCTCGAATGCCGCCTTGACGTCGGGGCCCTGTCGGGCGGCATCTGAGCCGAGTGCCACGATCGGGCAGCCGTCCATCTTTTCTTCGCGATGGTCGCCACTGAGGTAAAACCCGATCACTGCGCTAAGCGGATCATCAGGATTTTGGGCGGCTGCGTCCGACCATCGGCCGGTCGCGCTCTCCAATGCCCGCCTGGACGCCTCGACCGCCAGATCCTCTTTCGACGCGAACTGCTTGTAGAAGGCGCCTTGGGTCAGCCCGGCCCCCTCCATCAGATCCTTGAGCCCGATGCCATCGAATCCGCGCTCCCTGAAGAGGCGACTTGCCACATTGATCACGGTTTGGCGGTTCTCCGCGGCCTGAACGCGACTTACTCGCATCGGCATCCTCCGAAGTTAGATTGCGCTCGAACTCTAATAGGCTAAATAGCGGCCGAACGCAATCTAACAAGAATCATCTCCCCCTTCTTCTTTTAGATTGCATTCGAACTCTAAGCGAGATATAGAGTTCAACCGAAATCTAAATTTGGGAGACTGAGATGAAGATGCGGGGTTTTGCGGTCTTGGCCGGTATTTTGATCCCGGCGGGGGTGGCCACGTTCGTTAGTCTTGGCATTTTCGCCCCAGAAGCCTCCGCCGTGGGCGACCCGAGGCAGGAACCGCCGATGGTCAGCTTGGTCACGGCCGCACGGGTGAGCGGATCCGAGCGCGGGTTTACGGGCACTATCGGCGCGAGAGTGGAAAGCAATCTCGGCTTTCGCGTCGCAGGCAAGATCGTCGAGCGGCTGGTGAATGTCGGTGAGCAGGTCAAAGCCGGGCAGTCGCTGATGCGGATCGACGAAACCGACCTGCGCCTCGCGGTCGCAGCGAAGCGCAACGCCGTCGCCGCCGCGCGTGCAAGTGTCGTTCAGACCGAAGCCGATGAGCGGCGATACGCCAACCTGGTGAACGACGGATGGACTTCCAAACAGCGCTATGAGCAGGCGAAGGCCGCGTCGGATACTGCCAGTGCGCAACTCGCCGCGGCCGAAGCCGACGCTCGCGTCGCCGAGAACCAGGCGACCTATTCCGTCCTGCTGGCCGATGCGGACGGAACGGTTACCCAAACGCTTGGCGAGCCGGGACAAGTGGTCTCCGCCGGCCAAGCGGTCGTTCGGCTGGCACAGTCCGGTCCTCGCGAAGCTGTGGTGGCGCTTCCCGAAACGATCCGACCCGCGATCGGCTCGCTCGCCGAGGCGAGCCTGTATGGGAGCGATGGACGCCGCTATACCGCGCATCTCCGGCAGTTGTCGGATTCCGCCGATCCCCAGACCCGCACCTATGAGGCCCGCTACGTGCTTGATGGTGAGGCCGCGGCGGCACCGCTTGGCGCGACGGTCACCATTCGGCTCGCAAGCCAGGAGAGTCAGCCGGAAGTCCAGGTGCCGCTGGGAGCCCTGCTCGATGACGGCAGAAAGACCGGCGTCTGGGTCTTCGACAACGCTACCTCGACCGTTCACTTTCGGTCCATCAAGCTTGTGCGTGTGACCAGCGAAGCCGCCGTGATCTCCGGGCTGAGCTCTGGTGATCCCATTGTTTCGCTGGGCGCTCATCTCCTGCAGGACGGCGCTCACGTCAGGACTGCCTCTGAAAGCCGGAGCAACTGAAGCGTCTCAATCTTTCCGCGCTGGCCGTTGGAGAAGCCACATGCTGTACAGCTACATCGTCGAGCAAGAAATCCGAAAGACCTTCGACCACGTCAACAACCATCGCTGGGATGAAGCGGTGAAAGCAGTCGCGCCGCATGTCCATCACCGCGTTTCCGGCGCCCACGCCCTTGGCGGCGAGCGCCACGACAAACAGGCTGTGCGCCGCTGGTTTGAGCGGCTCGGACGCGTCCTGCCCACTCTCCATCTCACGGTCAACAATGTCTGGGTGAAGGGCTGGCCCTGGAACACCACTGTCTTTGTCGAGTGGGACGGCACCGCAACGCTGCTCGACGGCGACGCCTCGTACGTCAACCGCGGTCTCCACGTATTCACTCTGCGGTGGGGCAGAGTCCATGCACTCGAGGAATTTCAAGATTCACAGCAAGCCGCTCGTGGGCTTGGCGTCCAAGCGGCAGCTGGCCTCACAGAGGCTGTCGCCGAACCAATTGTGAGTTAGCAGATGAACCTCAATCTTTCCGCGATCGCTGTTCGCGAACGGGCCGTCACCCTGTTCTTCATCCTCCTGCTGGCGGCCGCGGGCGCCTACGCCTTCTTCATGCTCGGGCGGGCGGAGGACCCCTCCTTCACCATCAAGACCCTGACGGTCACCACCGTGTGGCCGGGCGCGACAGCACGCGAGATGCAGGACCAGGTCGCCGAACCCTTGGAGAAGCGGATTCAGGAACTGACCTGGTACGACCGGGTGGAGACGACGACGCGGCCCGGCTATGCGTACATGACGGTTACGCTGAAGGACAGCACGCCGCCATCGAGCGTGCAGGAGGAATTCTACCAGGCCCGCAAGAAGCTTGGGGACGAAGCGCGCAAGCTGCCCCCTGGCGTGCTCGGCCCCTTCGTCAACGACGAATATTCGGACGTGAGCTTCGCCCTCTATGCCCTCAAGGCCAACGGCATGCCGATGCGCGAACTCGCCAGGCAAGCCGAGACCATTCGCCAGGATCTCCTGCATGTACCCGGCGTCAAGAAGATCAACATCCTCGGGGAACGCCCCGAGCAGATATTCATCGAGTTTTCCTATGCCAAACTGACAACCCTCGGCGTATCGGCACCGGACATTGTTGCCGCCTTGCAGCGGCAGAACACGGTCACACCGGCAGGCTCGATCGACACCAAGGGGCCGCAGGTCTTCATCCGGGTCGATGGTGCTTACGACAGCGTTCAGGCGATCGCCGACACGCCGATCGTCGCTGCCGGGCGAACGCTGAAGCTTTCCGACATTGCCGAGGTCCGCCGCGGCTACGAGGATCCACCCACCTACATCATCCGACACCAGGGTGAGCCCACAATCATGCTCGCGGCCGTTATGCAGGAGGGCTGGAATGGTCTCGCGCTCGGCACGGCACTAGAGGAGCGGTCCGCAGCTATCGCTCGGACACTGCCACTCGGGATGAGCCTGGCCAAGGTCAGCGATCAGGCCGTCAACATCACCTCGGCGGTTGACGAGTTCATGATGAAGTTCGCGATGGCACTCGGCGTGGTGCTGCTGGTCAGCCTGCTCAGCCTCGGCTGGCGCGTCGGCATCGTTGTCGCGGCTGCCGTCCCCCTGACGCTCGCCGTCGTGTTCCTCATCATGCTGGAGACCGGCCGGTTCTTCGACCGCATCACGCTCGGCGCCCTGATCCTGGCGCTTGGTCTTCTCGTCGACGATGCCATCATCGCAATCGAGGTGATGGTGGTGAAAATGGAAGAGGGCATGGACCGCATCTCGGCGGCGGCCTATGCGTGGAGCC
The DNA here is from genome assembly GCF_008123515.1 of Bradyrhizobium cytisi. Taxonomy (GTDB): domain Bacteria; phylum Pseudomonadota; class Alphaproteobacteria; order Rhizobiales; family Xanthobacteraceae; genus Bradyrhizobium; species Bradyrhizobium cytisi. Next base: position 26,736 of record NZ_VSSR01000078.1, on the reverse strand, counting down.
ACACTGCGGCGCCGATGCTGTCGGGCACACTCGTGACGATCGCCGGCTTCCTGCCCGTGGGCTTCGCCCGCTCGACGGCCGGCGAATACGCCGGCAACATCTTCTGGGTCGTGGGGTTCGCTCTCGTCGTCTCCTGGATCGTCGCGGTGGTCTTCACGCCCTATCTGGGCGTCAAGATGTTGCCCGCGATCAAACCGATCGAAGGTGGTCACCACGCGATCTACGGTACGCCGAACTATCGGCGCCTGCGCGCGCTCATTACCTTCGCCGTGCGCCACAAGTTCGTTACCTGCGGCATCGTCGCCATCGCTTTCGCGCTTTCCGTCGTCGGCATGGGTGGAGTCAAGCAGCAGTTCTTCCCGACGTCCGACCGCCCCGAAGTGCTGGTGGAGGTTCGCCTGCCGGAAGGCACCAGCATCGAGACGACAACCGCCACGGTCGAGAAAGTCGAACACTGGCTGCAGGACCAACCGGCGGCCAAGATCGTCACGAGCTATGTCGGTCAGGGCGCTCCCCGCTTCTTCTTCGCGATGGCGCCGGAGCTGCCTGATCCGGCCTTCGCCAAGATCGTCGTGCTGACGCCGGACGCGGAGGCGCGCGAGGCTTTGAAGCATCGGCTCCGACAGGCGGTGTCACAGGGCCTTGCACCTGAGGCCAATGTACGCGTCACCCAGCTCGTGTTCGGACCCTATACGCCTTTCCCTGTGGAGTTTCGGGTCATGGGTCCCGACCCCGCCCAATTATACGCGGTTTCTCAAAGGGCCCTCGAGGTCATGCGCGGCGTTCCCGACGTGCGGCAGGCGAATCGCGACTGGGGTGATCGTACGCCCGTGCTCCGTTTCATCCCGGATCAGGATCGATTGAACCTCATCGGCCTTTCGCCAGCCGAAGTGGGCCGGCAGCTCCAGTTCCTCCTCACCGGCATCACGGTTACGCAGGTCCGCGAGGACATCCGCAATGTCCCCATCGTGGCGCGCAGCGCCGGCGGTGAGCGACTGGATCCGGCGCGCCTGGCGGATTTTTCGTTGACGAGCCGGGACGGCCGATCAATTCCGCTCGATCAGGTCGGCCATTCGGAAGTCCGATTTGAAGAGCCGATTCTGAAGCGCCGCGATCGCATCCCTGTCGTCACGATACGCTCGGACATCAATGAGGCGACCCAACCTCCGGAGGTCTCTAAGGAGATCAAGATCGCCCTTCAGCCGCTGATCGCATCCCTGCCGGCCGGCTATCGTATCGAGTTGGGCGGATCGATCGAGGAGGCAACCAAGGCCAACGACGCGCTGGCGACGATCTTTCCCGCCATGATCGCTGCCATGCTGATCGTCATCATGCTGCAGGTGCGATCCTTCTCGACGATGGCCATGGTCGTGCTGACGGGACCGCTTGGCCTCGTTGGTGTCGTGCCGATGCTGCTGACCTTTCACCAGCCCTTCGGATTCAATGCGATTCTGGGCCTGATTGGACTGGCGGGCATCCTGATGCGCAACACCCTGATCTTGACCGAACAGATCAAGGAGAACCTTGCCGCCGGACTTGATGACTATCACGCCGTTATCGAGGCAACGGTGCAGCGCACGAGGCCTGTGATCCTGACCGCACTTGCTGCCGTGCTAGCGTTCATCCCCCTCACGCATTCCGTTTTCTGGGGGTCGATGGCCTATACGCTGATCGGCGGCACCGCAGTCGGAACGGTGTTGATCCTGCTGTTCCTCCCCGCGCTTTACGCTGCCTGGTTTCGGATCAAGCCCACCGCAGATGATATGCACGAGGTCTCGCGCGAGGAGCCGGAATTGCGACCAGCAATGGCTGCCGAATAAGGCTCCGTTACTCCAATGGATCGTCCGGTCCGAACGGGAAAAGAGTCCGACGAGGCCCGCGCGCGGATACTGGGAGCGGCGGAGGAGCGCTTTCGCCGCGTCGGTCATCACAGGACGTCGGTGGCCGACATCGCCGCTGAACTCGGCATGAGCCCGGCCAATATCTACCGTTTCTTTCCTTCCAGGAATGCAATCAACGAGTCCGTCTGCGGGCGTCTCATGAACGAGGTTGCCGACATCGCTTTCGCGATCGCACGCACCAACGCGCCGGCCGGGGAGAAACTCGACCAGCTTCTGACCGCCGTTCACCACCACAACAAGATGATGCTGGTCGGGGCACGGCCCATGCACGAGTTGATCGTCGCTGCCACGCAGGGAAACTGGCCGATCATCAAGGCGCATATCGAGCGGATGCTGACGATTTCTGAGGCGATCATACGCGAAGGCACCGAAGCGGGCGAGTTCGACGTCGAGGATGCCGTGCAAGCGGCGCGGGCGGTTAGATCCGCGTTCACGCCATTCTTTCATCCAATTCTGATCGAGCACTGCGTTCAGCACGACGGAACCGAAGCACGTCTGCGCGACCAGATACGCTTTATCCTGAAAGCTCTCGGCAAGACCGGTTAGCCAGTTTCCTATTTCCAGCCTACACCGAGGCCTGAGGTGCAGCGGGCAGCTGGTTAGTGGTAGCGAGGACCGTAGGTGCCCACGCGCCGAGATAACAAACAGCCCGTACATCGACGCGGATCGACTGCCACTCTCTTTACACGATCACAAAGTTCGATGCGTGCAACTGGCTGATCGCGGTGTCGATGAAATCGAGAGACCCTGCGTTAGGAGCACTGCCCAGGGCAAGCTGGGTCCCGCCATGTCCGTCGCTCTTTAGCGCGCTCATGATGTCGGCGACGGAGTGGTAATTGCCTGCGCCGTTTCCAAGGTCGATGACGCCGAGCGGGTCATTACCGAATCCGGACATCGTATCGATTTGGCTGCTGGAGTTGACAGAGACGGTCAGACCCGTGCCGTGATCGTTGATGTTGACATGGGCCGGGCCATTGATGATCGCCTGATTGCCGAACCCGACAAAGTTGAACTGGTCTGATCCGCCATTGACGGTAATGACGTCCAGGCCAATCTGGTTTGTCACACTTGCCGTGGACCCGTTGAGCGCCACGTGATTGGCGACTCCGCCAAGTTCGATTGTATCGTGGCCCGCGCCAGCAACGACGTTATCCGCTCCGTTGCCGGCTATGATCGTGTTCGTTCCGGAACCGACGGTGATCTGGTTGACCATCCCGCCGAGATTCACGGTGTTGTCGCCATCACCGAGCGTGACGCTGTTGGCGCCGCCTCCGCCCGTGACGAGATCGTTGCCATTTCCAAGCATGACCGTGTTGCCAAATCCGGAGAGCGTCACTTGGTCGTTGCCGTTGCCAGCCGTCGTTAGGCTGGTGCCGTCACCGGGATGGACAAGATTATCGCCGTTGCCCAGCGCGATGATGTTCCCGTAGCCGCTGGCGTCGATGGTGTCGTTGCCATGACCGAGCGTAATCATGGTGGCGCCTGTCGATCCCGTCACCGTGATATTGCCGTCGCCACCGGTTACGCGGTTGCCGAACCCCTCCAGGTGGACGGTGCTGTCGCCGCTCGGCACGTCAACCGTGCCGTATAGTCCGGCGTAGATCGTGTCGTTCCCGCCATTGCCGTGGATAATATTGAACATACCATAGGCGTGGATGATGTCGTTGCCCGTCGTGCCCTGAATGGTCGCATAACCGGATGCGGGGCCGTCGATCGTCGTGGGACCGGCTTGATGTGTGTCTATGACAGAGGTGTGGGCGTCGCTGACGGTCAAGCCCACGCTGCTTGTGTCGCTCAGCGTGAATATGGTCGTTGCGCTGCCGTCTCCGTGCGGCGAGGACACAAAGGTGAGCGCGTGCAGTTCGGCGGTCAGCTTGTCAGCGCTGGTCGCTGCAAGCTCGTAGATTCCATTTCCAAGCGAGGTCAATCCTGTCCCGGACAGAATGCCGGCCGCGCCCGCGAGGGTGATGAGGAGGCTATCCGTTGCTCCCGCGTTTGGATCTGTGATCGTTACGGTCGCGAATGGATTGATCGCAGCTTCGTTGCTGGTCGCTTGTCCCGATACGACTCCAGCGATGGAGGGCAGCGCTGCGGCCGTCAGCAGAATGCCGCCGGAGCCGTCTTTCGTGATGCCGAAACGCGTAACCGACGTATCCGCCAGTGAGAAGGTCTCGCTGGCCGCACCGTTGCTGACCGTGAGCTTCGAGCCAGATACAGTCGCCGTCGCGACGCTGGCATAGGACAGCCCAGAAAGATCGATCTGGTCACCAAGCGAGATGCCCTTGATCTGGCTTGCAAAGGTCGATGGGCCCGAAACCAGCTTCTGCTCAATCTTGAATGTGCCTTGGCCGGAGAAGGTGATCGCGTCGTCCGACATCGCGCCCGCCTTGAGATCGAGCGTGCCGCCGGCGATCGTGGTCGCGCCGACAACGCCACCCGATTCGACGAGTTCCGCGGCGCCACGATAAATTGTCGACGCGTTCGCAGTGCCTTGATCCAGCACATCAAGCATGCCGCCGTTCAAAGTCGTGGAAGTGACGATGCCGCCGTCCGAGACGGAGATGCTTCCTGAATTGAGCATCGTTCCGCTCGCTGTGCTGGCGTCGACCGCCGGTGCGCTTGGGTCGCTCGTGGGGTCTGCAATCGACCCCGAAACCGTCATCACACCGCCATTGATAGTGGCGTTCTTGGCGATCCCCGCCCCGGACAGGTGCAATTGGCCGCCGCTGCCGACGACAGCTGAATCGACTTCACTTCTGATGACGAAGGCGTATTGGCCCCCGGGAGAATGATAGACGGTTTCTCCCGAAGCATTGACGATGCCGCCTGATTTGACAATTGTGCCGCTGGCAATGCCCCCATTGGTGAGATTCTGGACGCCGCCGGCATTGACGGTCGTTGACGTAACGATGCCAGTATCGACATCTTGCGCGCCGCCATTGTTGACGGTCGTATGATCGGCCCGCCCTGGACCCGGCTCATCGTGTATATAGAGGCCGGTTACACGCTGAATGCCGCCCATGTTGATCGTGGTGTAACTCGCGGTGGAGATAAGTCCAACATCCTGTTCGCCGCCATTGATAACGGTGTTGCTGGCGGTGCCTCCTTCGCCGTAGTTACCTAAGATTTCCTCGCCGCCCGCTGATATCGTCGTGTTCGTGGCTGTGCCGAACACCTCAAAGAGTATGCCGTTCGACACGGTGAAGCCGTTTTCCGTGTAGCCATAGTCGATAATAAACGTTGCGCCACTCTGGAAGGTGGTATTGGACAGCGTCGCGCCGGCTTCAGCGATAAGCGTTCCGCCTGCGGAGATACTACTGTTATTGAGGACACCGCCGTCCAAAACCGCTAGCGTCACGCTCTTCGCGACCGTAAATCCGTTCTCGATCGTGCCGTCGCCGATCTCGAGAGTGCTGCCGGCGTTGAAGACTGTCCCCGAAAAATTGGCGTTACCAAGCACGATTAAAGCGCCGTACTGATTGACGGTCGTGTTGGTCGCGGTTGCGCCAGCGGACAGTTGCATCGTTCCGTAATTGATTATCGTGCCGGTCGCTGTGCCACCAGCATCCACATTCAGCCTGCCGAAGTTTTGGAGGGTGGTCCCGGATACCAACGCTCCGTTCGATACCGTCAGGATTCCAAAACTTTCGACGGTGGTGCCGGTCGCCATGCTAGCGTCGACGGCGGGCTGGCCCGGGACGTTGGCGAACGGATCCGGTATCGATCCCGAGACGGTCATGGCGCCGCCGTTGACGATGGTGTTCACTGCAGTCCCGCCGCCAGTGACGTCGAATTCACCCTGATAGTTGATGGTTGCCGCGGTCGCCACGCTTTGGATAACCGGCGGCGGATACACCGGCGCCGTTTCCACGGTTTCACCTGAAACTTTGAGAACGCCGCCGGAATTGACGATCGTGCCGCTGGCGCTGCCGCCGTTCGTCACGTTCTGGACGCCGCCGGAATTGACGCTCGTCGCGGTTGCGCTGCCCGTGTCGATGTCCTGCTCGCCGCCGTCATTGATCGTGGTGTGATCAACCTCGCCGGGAGTTGGACCTTCATGGACAAATTCGCCAGTGACGCGCTGGATTCCGCCCTGGTTGATGGTCGTGTAGCTGGCGACGCCGTCGAAGATAACGTCCTGTTCTCCGCCATCGATGACAGTGTGGGTTGCCGTGCTCGTTGAGAAAGATCCGCCGACCGTCTGCAAGCCGCCAGTTTGGATCGTCGTGTTATCGACGGAAGCGCCGCCACTGACATCCATCGTGTCGCCATTGTGGATGGTAATGCCACTGGCGGGAGGAATAACCGTCATATGAATGCTCCACGTTCGGTGCTTGGAAAATCAAACGAGCAAAGCAAAATCATGCGAGGGCTATTCAACCTAAAACTGCGATGGCTGAAAATGTCTGTCAAGCGGTTGCTGTCTCTGAACGAAATGTTGAACGGATGCTCGCACGATTTCTGCTGCCGAAATCGTGACCTGCATATGCGTGCATATTGCTGGATCAGTTTATCGACAGCATGACGAAAATTGCGGCGGCCACCCGTTCTCGAGTGTCTGCGCGAAACTTTTGCGGCACATGGTGGGGTATGGAAAGTTCCATCGTCGTGTCGTGGCCCCGCGAAGGTCCGAGCCCGGTTCCCCTCTCTCCGCCAACCGGACTTATCACGCCAACTTCCACCGCCCGTCCCCTGCGCGCTTCAGCGCGGGATCGCTCACCCGCACATGCTCCGCGAGGAAATCGATGAATGCGCGCACCCGCGCCGGCAGCGGCGCCGTATGGCCGACATAGACGGCGTGGATGTCTTCGCGGTCGCCGGGATTATAGTTTTGCAGCACCGGCACGAGGCGGCCGGCTTCGATGTCGGGGCCAATGTGGAAGAGGGCAAGGCGGGCAAGCCCGACGCCGCCGAGCGCAAGGCGGCGGGCTATCTCGCCATCGCTGGCGCGGGCGGCCGGCGGCGGCACGGCTTCCTCGGTGTGCTCGCCGCGCTTGAACGGCCAGCCGCGGATCGAGCGCGGAAAGGTCCAGCCGATGCCACGGTGCTCGGCGAGATCCGCCGGCGACTTCGGTATGCCCGCGCGGGCAAGGTAATCCGGGGCGCCGACCACGACCATGCGGCTGGAGCCAAGTTTTCGCGCGACGAGACGTGACGTGCGCAGGGGACCTGCGCGGATGGCGACATCGGCGCGCTCCTGCATCAGGTCGATCAGGGTGTCGGTCAGCACGAGGTCGAGCGTGACGTCGGGATGTTTGGCGAGAAAGCGCGGAATCAGCGGCATCACGTGCAGCATGCCGAAGGGGATGTTGCTGTTGACCGTGAGGCGGCCGCGGGGCGTGGCGCCGGATGCGGCTTCACGTTCGGCTTCCTCCATCTCGCCGAGGATGCGCACGGCGCGTTGGTAGAAGGCCTGGCCTTCCTCCGTCAGCGTGAGCTTGCGCGTGGTTCGGTTGATCAGCCGCGAGCCGAGCCGCGCCTCAAGCCGAGAGATCAGCTTGCTGACACCTGATGGAGTCAGCCGCAGTTTTCGCGCGGCCTGGGTGAAGCCGCCGAGGTCGATAACGCGGACGAAAACCTCCATCTCGGCGGAGCGGTTGGTGTCGAAACGGGCCATATTGAATTCACGTCACAAATGATTGGATTGTGGACATTCTAATGGTTTTGCTGCGGCGCGGCTATCTGCGTGGCTCGTCTTCACCCATCGGAGTCACGCATGCCTCCCGCCGTTCTCGCGCTCACCGCCGGTGCCTTCGGCATCGGCACCACCGAATTCATCATCATGGGCCTGCTGCTCCAGGTCGCAGCCGACATGCATGTGTCGGTGCCGGTCGCGGGCCTGCTCATCTCCGGCTATGCGCTCGGCGTGTTCGTCGGCGCTCCTGTGCTGACGCTAGCGACCCGGCGGCTGCCGCGAAAGACCGTGCTGCTGGCGCTGATGGCGATCTTTACGCTCGGCAATGCAGCCTGTGCGCTCGCGCCGAACTACGGATTGTTGATGGCCGCGCGGGTGCTGACCTCGCTGGCCCACGGTACCTTCTTCGGCGTCGGCTCGGTGGTGGCGACCAGCCTCGTCGCCGAGGACAAGCGCGCCTCCGCGATCTCGACCATGTTCATCGGCCTCACGGTCGCGACACTGCTCGGCGTGCCCTTCGGCGCCTGGTTCGGCCTGATGCTCGGCTGGCGCGCGGCATTCTGGGCGGTGACCGTGATCGGCGTGATCGTCTTTGCGGTGGTGGCGGCGCTGGTGCCAGGTCACGTCGGTAACGGCGACAAGCCGATCTCGCTGGCCGAGGAGATTGCCGTGCTCGGGCGAGGACAGGTGCTGCTCGGCCTCGCCATGACCGTGTTCGGCTTTGCCGGCCTGTTCGTCGTCTTCACCTATATCCAGCCGATCCTGACGCGCTTCACCGGCTTTTCGGAAGCCTCGGTTTCGCCGATCCTGCTGGTGTTCGGTGTCGGGCTTGCGATCGGCAACGTCGCCGGCGGCAAGCTCGCCGATCGTGGTCTCGCGCGTGCGCTGACCGGCACGCTGGCCGCGCTCGCCATCGTGTTGCTTGGCCTCTCCGCCGTGCTGTCGGTCAAGATCCCCACCATTGCGCTGATCCTGTTGCTTGGCATCGCGTCGTTTGCGACCGTCGCGCCGTTGCAGTTGCGCGTGCTGGAGGCGGCCGGCTCGAGCGGCCGCACGCTCGCATCGAGCCTCAACATCGCCGCGTTCAATCTCGGCAACGCGCTCGGCGCCTGGGCCGGCGGCATCACCATCGATCGCGGGTTCGGCCTTTCCGCGCTGCCGCTGGTTGCGGCCGGGATCACCGCAATTGGACTCGTGCTGGCGCTGTGGAGCCTTCAGCTCGACCGCAGGCAGGCCGCAGTTGCGGCGTGCCCGGCGGAATAGCGGCATCATCGAGCATGGAAAAGCTTGGTTCGAAGGATGTCAGCCAAATCGCTGGGCGCACGCCTCTATGAACGAGCAGGCCTGCTCTTTCGATTGGAACAGTCCACGGGTCTGCCAAAGCCGCGCAACTGCGTGTGTAGTATCTCTGTCGAAGGTCGCGAAAGCATTTCTATGAACGGCCAGAAACGGCGATTCCCGCGCTTCGGCCAGCCTTCTCGCTGCTTCCGACTTGTCGCTGAACTGCCAAATGACGGGACATTCCTGGCCATCGAATCTGTATAAATCCGAAAAGTCGCCATAAGTATGCAGCAGGTAGCCGGCATACAGCGCAAACTCAGTCATCTGCTTGCTTCTCGCGCGCTCGAGAAACGCATATGAGAATATCGTCTTCTCGCGAGCTTCAACGTATTCGATCAACTCACGGACGACGGAGGCCGAGAGAACAAACGGAGTGATGGGTGGCATGAATTTCCTAATTGCGGCCTCGTCGATCCGAAAATACCGGCACGTGCTCTCGAAGTAGGCGCGCAAAGGATGCTGCTGGAAATTCCGGACATATGAACGCATGAATTGCCCGTCGACCGTCTCGAGATAGGCTCGCGACAACGGATTGACCAAATGGTTCTTCGCATCCAGCACAATGTAGCGAGGCGTCTCGATCGTGCGGGCAACCATCAGCTTCAGAGCCTGCTGGCGATACCAGCCCGCCGTATGCGGAAATGCACCAAATGCACAGGCTTGCATGAAGCGCACCCGCGGCGCCAGCCGGCCGTAGCAGTTGAAGAGCCGGGTCCGATCGAGCTCTCCCTCATCGGAGTTGTCGATGACGACGATGCTGCTAACGAAGCCGTCACGATCATCGAGAAACCGGTGCAGCGAACAAGCCTGGAGCTCTAGGAGCGGTTGATCCAGCGCATGTGAAACTGTCACGACGGTATATGGCATGGGAGCAGTCAAACCGTCCTGATCCGAGAATTGCTGTAGCGCTGATCGTGCATGATGCTACGCAGACGTGCGGCATGGTATCTTATCTGGTGTTCGCACGAAGCACCCCGCTTGGCCTCTATCCTCGCGCGGATGAACCGAAGGAGGGTTTTGCCGTCGATCTTTCCGTGCAGATAATTGGCGTAAGCGTCGTGACAATGCCGGTACATCTCCTTCAGGTCGGCATTGACGCGCAGTCTGGCATGCGACCCAAGGCCCGTAGTCGCCGCCGAAGTCAGGGAGTCTGGTCTCATCCTGCGCCAATACAGGACCTCGCTCGTCCAGGACACCGATCCGGCAAGCAGAAAGAGATTGGTCAGGAGAACATCGTAGCCGAATTTGAAGCCACCATAGAACCCTCCGAGAGCGGCGAGCGACGACCGCCGAAACAATCCATGATGAGGCGCTCGATACTGCAGCCGTTGGTCTAGCAATCCTTGCGGTCCGGCCGAAAAAATTCGTTCGCCGGCTTCAATTCGGTCATGACGATCGTGAAACCGGCGCAACGTCGAAAAAGCATAATCGGATCGGTTTGTGCAGAGCTTATTCAACAAGGTCTCGACGCGGGTGGGAACGCTCCAATCGTCGGCATCCTGCACTAGCAGGAACGGATCCTCCGTTGCTGCGGCGGCTACAGCCCGACAGAAGTAGGGCCCCCGGTTTTCTCCCAGGTCAAATCGAATCAGCCTTGGATCGTCGATCTGGGACAAAATAGGCCACGGGTTGGTGGGATCGCCATCGCTAACGACGATCACCCGGATTTTCCGGTGCGATTGTTCAAGGAGGCTCGTGACCGAGTGATAGAGATACGAGTTGCACCGGTAAGTCGGGATGCAGGCAGTTATCCAGAGGTCGCGAATGGCGCGATCCGTCATCGCTGGATCATCTGAAAGCTGCCGGCATCCGGAGGCGGACGTTTTGCGTCCGCGCTGATGCGGGTTCGGCAGGGACACGCTTGTTCGGCTGGGCTAGTCGCCATCGCATCGCTCCTTGAGCAGGGAAAATTTGTCGGCAAACCAGCGGAAATCCCGCGAGAAGGACTGGTGCAATCGAGCACGGTGATTCCAAATTCCATTGCTGGCGACTTCGGCCAGCCAGCTCGCGAGAGCAGCAGGTGCAAGCGTCGCATAATAGTCGTATGTCTGAACGAGCAGTTCTTTCGGCAGATAGCAGCAGGCAAAGCGTAGATAGTTGCGGTGAAGCACCGCGCTGTTGTCTTGAAGGAACGAGCCAACATCGGACCGCGGCCGGAAGCGATGACTTATCAGTAGCTCCGGAACAGTTCTGATCTCACAGCCGCTCAACCACGCGCGGAGGCTGAATTCGGGCTCGGCCGCGCCGTAGAGCGGCAATGACTCGTCATAACCGCCGAGCCGCCAAAATGTCGATTGTTCGATCACCGTGCCGGTACACGCGGCTATCGGTGCGAAGCCGCCATATCCGTCGGCTTTGGGTATCCAGGTGACGCCCATCGACGGTAGCAGCAGCTGACAACCATAGCCGCGGAACGAGGACGCCATGTCGCCGACGGTTGCAGCGAGGATTCGTCGGCTCGCGAGGTTCTGCCAGATGGGCAAGTCCCAGTTCGGGGGGAAACGGGTATTGCCATCGGTGATGACATAGATGGGATAGCGCGCCACGCGCGCTCCGCGATTGCGGGCGAAGGGGATTCCCGACCAGCTTTCGAGACGTATCACGACGAGGCTGGCCTCGCCGTAGCAATCCGCGACCGGCATTAGGCCGTCACATGAATTGTCCGTTGATCCGTCGTCAACGACGACGATCTCCACCGGAAACGAGCGCGATCGTCCCGACAGAATCGACTCCACCGTTTGTACGATCCGGTCGCCCTCATTCCTGACTGGAATAATGACACTCACCGGCGTGATTCGCATGTTTTGGCTGCTCATTCCGGTCTTTGTAACGACGAGCATTCCGCTATCGAGGAGCGCCTTCAAGCGGTTCGACCGTGACGCGAACCTTATTCCTCCTTCGACTCGCGCATCACGCCATCGCCGAGCGCGACGACTGCAACCACGCCGACGACGACCAGTCCAACAACACCCACCACACCGAGGGCGGACGATCGGATCAACTTGCTGACTGCACGCTGACCGAAGTCGGACAACGGGGGCGGCGGAGGGGACGGCGCATCCGGGGGAGTCGCGTATGCCGGATAGGCTGGTGACGCCGGCGGCACCCACGCCGATCTTGCAATGCCCGTGGTGCCGCTACCATTGGGCGGTGGACTTGGCGGCTTGGGTGGTTTCGGAGGTTTAGGAGGCTTTGGGGGAGGCTTGGGTGGCTTTGGAGGCTTGGGCGGTTTAGGGGGCTTGGGTGGCTTCGGCGGGGGAACAGGAATCTTGCCGCCCAGCGAGTTGAAATCCTTGATCAGCTGAGCCCAATCGACGCCGTTCGGAGCTTTGTCCTTCCCCTTTTCGAGCTGATCGGGCGTGAACAATACGTAAGCATCACCATGGTTCGCGGCGGAGCAGTACTTCTTGATCGCCTTCCACGTCATGGTGCCGAGAAGACCCCAGCTGTCGATGATCACACCATCCGCGGTGTATCCGACGCCAGCAACGCAATGCCCATTTTTCTCGACGGGCGGCCCAGCTGCGTCCCAGACAAAATTAGGCGCAGAAGGTGCCGGACTTATCCATTTGTTAGGAAGCTCCAGCCCGAGAAACAGGTTCTCGAACAGATAAAGCGCCGCGGCCAACTCGTTCCTGTTCGTCGGATCCACCGCTAGTGATCCGAGAAGCTTGGTCCCGTTAGCGAAGCCGTGTTCGAACCAGTAGTTGAGGGCTGTCGACTCATCGCAACCATTGTCGGTGCTGTCGTCCCCCGGAACATATCCGCCGATCGCGCTGTAGTCTGCGATAATCTGCTGCGAGGAAGCCGTAAACAGGTCATTGGCGTTGCCTGTCTCCACGCCGACCACGTGATAGCCGCTCGCTATAACGCAGTCACCCAACTGGGAATTGAGATAGTCGTTATCGAGAACCGGCTTAGCCGGCGCACTGTAATCGACGGCGGGAGGTGGCTTGGGAAGCTTCGGCAGCAGGTAGTTCTTGAGGAAGAGCCGGGGCCCCCGGGCGACCGGTCTGCGTCGCCCCATTTTTACGGTTCGATTGAGGTGCGGCAAATAAATCTTTTTTAAAGCCATAAGAACAAGGCCCTTAACCTAACGGTTTGAAGAGGTTTCAATGCGAAGAATAAAAATCAATTAACATGAGTCACTGTAATCTATGGTTGTATGGAGTGCAATCGCTTGAGGTCGGGATTTTTGGCCTCGTGTGTCGGCTTGAAATGGCACGGCCCTGCAAGCAGAGATTCTGAGGTTTAATGGTCTGCTATAACTAATAGAAAGCAGCGATCGCGGCGCTGATCCCCGCTGGAAGATTGGTCTCGCCCGTCAACGTGGTGATGAAGACGGGATCATCGACCACAGCGAGACCGTCCAGCTTGATCGGATGCAGCGGCGCCGCCGCGGCGGTGACGGCATGCAAATCGGGACCGGTCCGAATGCCGTTATATTCGAGCCGCGGTCGCAACTGGACATTGTTGCCGAACTGCTCGTCGAGCGCGAGGCGCCAACCATGACGCGACACCTTTCCGCTGGCGATCGCCGCACTCATGGCGAGGCTATGGTGCTGCAGCGTGCCGAGATTGCCGAGCGCGGCGCCCAACCGGCTGGTCGCCTCCGCCAGCGTGATTTTCTCGATGCCGGGATCCTGATCGGGCGAGGTGAAGTCGATCAGCCGCGCCGTCCCTCCGATCACGAGGTCCTCGCCGCTCCCTCCGGCCTGTTGCATGGCCTTCTTCGATCCGTAATGCGGTTGCCCACCGATCGTCACCAAAGCGATATCCTGCTCGCGCGAGTTGATCAGATGATCATAAGGATCGCCATCCCGGCCGTTGACGACGAGGAGATCGGCAAACTTGCCATTCGCGATCGTTCCCAGCTTTCCATCCCATTTCAGGATCTCAGCCGGATTGCGCGTCGCCATCGAGACGATGTCGTAGGCGCTGAATCCGAGCCCGAAATGCGCTGATACGACCTTCGCAGCCTTCAGCTCGCCCAGCAGATTCTTGCTGCCCGACGGCGACCAGTCCGAGCCGAGCGCGATGGTGAGGCCGGCCGCACGTGCGGCGACGACATCCGTCGTCTTCCCGTACAGCAGCAGATTGCTCAGGGGAGACCACACGACCTTGGCCTTGTGCTCGGCCATCGTGGAGAAGTCGGTCGCGTCGAGCGCCGTGCAATGGATGCCGGCCAGCGACGGCTCGATCGCCCACGTTCCCGCGGCATTCTTCAGCGCAAGAAAATGACTATGCGCCTTGGCATCGATGCCCTCGCTGAGATGAAGCAGAAAGCATGCCGACGACTTGAGCTCGTTGTCGAACTTCGCCCAATCCTGGGCGTCCACATCGGGGATCTTCGAGTGTGCCCGCGGCAGATCGGGAGGGCTGCCGATCTCGACGGCGCGCAGCGCTCCCTTGTAGTATTTGTGGATCGTCCCGCTCCAGTTCGACAGCGTGATCCCCTGGCTCGTCGTCGTGCCGGCGACCAGACATTTGGCTTCGACGTAGCGAACCAACGCCGGCAGCAGCGAGCCGTCGTCGGCAAGCGCAATCGCGCTCATCGGGCCGGTCACCGAGGTCTTGTACGATGCCGCGTTCTGCCACTGGTCGCGGTTCTGGTACAGCTGCGGCACGTGCCAGAGCGGCAGGATGTTGTAGCTCAGGTGATTATGCAGCTCGATCAGGCCAGGGTAGATGGTGCCGCCGGTGTCGATCGGATCGACGGTCTCGAAGCCTGCCGGCGCGGACTGTCCCTTCGGCGTCACGGCAGCGATTCGGTGATCCTCAATGAAGATCGTTCCGCTGTCGATGATGTCGCCTTCGGCGGCCATGGTCACGATCCGCCCGGACAGGGCCCATCGTTTCGGCGCGATTGGGGCCGGGCTCATGGGATCACTCCATCGGGGACGGTGATCGCGATCGTGCGCCGCTTGGCCGCCGCGTCAGCGCCCTGGCGTGTCGCCCATGGTGCGTCTCCGCGCATCCAGACCGGCAGGCCCGCCGGAATATCCTTTGCGATGATGTCGACCAGCTCGGAAAGCTTGAAGGCGTCGCCATACGGCACAAGTGCGGCTGCTGCGTCGGGATGCTTGATCTGCGGTCCGAGAGCTGTCAGCGCGGCATTCCACTTGGTCAGCATGACCTTGGTATTCGCCGCCTGCGTCGCGGCATCGGGTGCGGAGCTCTCCGGCCAGGTCGGATGAGGAATGTGCTGATATGCAAGGGCCTTGTAGGCGGCGCCATCGGCGGTCATGAGCCAGGCGTGCCAGGCGTCGTCCGCAAGACTGCCAAGCGAGACAACGGCTTCGATGCTGCCGAGCCCCAGGACGGCCTTGAACCATTTGTTGCGATAGAGGACGATGCCCGGCTCGTTCTTGTGCTTGTTGCCGCCGCTCTGTCCGTAGACGCTGTACAGGAAGGTGTTCACCATCACATAGCTCTGCGTGATGCCGAGCTTCGCCAGAAAGCCCTGGGTCCGCCGGCCCGCAGTGCCAATCAGGATCCGGCGCACGATCGTTTCGTGCTGGGCGGGATCCTGACCGATTACGAGCACGCGCGCTGATCCGTCGAGCCGGCCGCGGTGAAAGATCGGACCCCATTCGACCCGGAAATCGTGTGGATCATAGGCCTCAGGGCCGGGGTAGTCGGCGCATAGATCGTGAAATGGCTGCTGGCCGTATCCGCTGTCGAAGTCAACGAGCATGGCAATGCTCCAATCTGTCGATGCAAAAGAACTGCGTCAAAATAACTCGGTCGCAACCCGGCAATCTTAACGCTAGTTCACCGCGCCGTTCAACCACTTTGTAGGCCATGAGCGCGGACCTAAGGGGCCTTCGCCGGGCACGCGAAGGTGCGTCGCGCCAGCGCGCCATGCAGAATCGCACCTGTACAGCCGCGCATGCCGTCCGTAGCGTTCGCCGCGCAATTTCAGGAGATGCGGCGTGGCGAAGAAGACGGCGATGAAGAAAAACGCTTCCAAGAAGGCAGCGAAAACCTCTGGCAAGAAGAGTCCGGTCCGCAAAGGGGCCGTCGCCAAGACGATAAAGAAGACGACAAAGAGGACCGTGGCGCCGGCGCGCAAATCGGCCACTGCGCGCCCCCCCAAGGGGCCAGCCTGGCAATGGTCGGCGGTAGAGACCGCGGCGGCGATCCGCGCCGGCGCAATCTCCGCGGTGGAAACCGTCGAGGCGCATCTGGAGCGGATGCATGCGGTCAATCCGCGGCTGAACGCGGTCGTCGTCGATCTCGGCGAGGACGCGCTGAGGGCCGGGCATGCGGCCGACAGGCGGCGCGCCAAGGGCGGCGAGCTCGGCCTCCTGCACGGCGTGCCCATCACCATCAAGGAAAACGTCGACTACGAAGGCCGACCCAATTTCAACGGCGTCCCCGCCAACAAGGATCTCGTTGCGCCATCGGATTCGCCTGTGGTGCGTAACCTGAAGAAGGCCGGGGCAATCGTCATCGGCCTCACCAATACGCCGGAATTCTCGTTCCGCGGCTTCACCGACAATCCGCTGCACGGATTGACCCTCAATCCCTGGGACCCGAACATCACCTGCGGCGGCTCCTCGGGCGGCGCGCGGTCGGCGGTTGCCGCCGGCATCGGCACCATCGCGCATGGCAACGACATCGGCGGCTCGCTGCGCTGGCCGGCGCATTGCAACGGTGTTGCTACCATCAAGCCGACGCAGGGCCGCATTCCCGCCTTCAACGCAAGCGCGACGGCGGAGCGGCCGATGCTGGCACATCTGATGTCGGCACAGGGGCCGCTCGCCCGCCACGTCGGCGACGTCCGTCTCGCGCTGGAGGTGATGAGCCAGCGCGATCCGCGCGATCCCTGGTGGGTGCCGGCGCCGCTGACCGGACCGAAGCCGAAGGGCCCGATCAAGGTCGCGCTGGCCAAGATCCCGGAAGACATGGCGGTCGATCCGGCGGTCAGCGCGGCGCTGCGCCAGGCCGCCGATCACCTGGAGCGCTCCGGCTATCGCGTCAGCGAGGTCGAGGTGCCCGACATCAACGGCGTCTGGCAGACCTGGTGCGACATCATCACCAACGAGACGGTGGTGATGCAGGAGGCCGGCATGCTGAAGGTTACGTCGGAGGACTTCCACAAGGCGTGGGGCGGCATGAAGACCAAAGCCAACGCGCTCGATCTCAAGGCCTGGATGCAGGCGACAGCCGCCCGCAACGGCCATATTCGTGCCTGGCAATTGTTCTTCGAGGAGTATCCGGTGGTGCTGGCGCCGACCACGGTGAAGCCGACGCCGGGTCCGCGCGACGACACCGTCAGTGCCGAACGCGTGCAAGAAATCTTTTGGGGCGAGATCCGCTTCATCTCCGCGATCAACGTGCTGGGGCTGCCCGGCGCCGTGGTGCCGGTGGCCGTGCACGATGGCAGACCGATCGGCGTGCAGCTCATCGCGGGCCGCTACCGCGAGGATCTCGCGCTGGACGCTGCCGCCGCGATCGAGAAGCGCGCCGGCGTGCTGACCCACCGGCTCTGGGAGACGATGGCCTGAACTTGCTCGCGGGGCTTCGCGCGGTACGTGCGAAGCCCCGCGAGAGGGCATCATTCAAATTTTAGCCAATTCACCAACAAATATTAGGGTTACTTCCTCTATCTCTAGGCGAATTATTGTCCGCTTTACCACCCGCCTCTAACAGAGGGACGGCGGACAACGCACATGCCTCATACAGGCCAATAAGTGCAGCCCGCTCCACGCGGAGGTGGTACGATGCGCAACGAGACGATTGCTATTCACGCCGGCTACGAGCCCGAAGCCACCACGCACGCGGTTGCCGTGCCGATCTACCAGACCGCGGCGTACGCCTTCGACAGCGCCGATCATGGCGCGGCCCTCTTCAATCTCGAGGCCGAAGGTTTCCGTTACAGCCGCATCGCCAATCCGACCAGCGCGGTGCTGGAGAAGCGCATCGCCCAGCTCGAAGGTGGCGTCGGCGCGCTCGCGGTCGCGACCGGCCAGGCTGCGTTGCATTTCGCCTTCGTCAACGTCGCCGACCATGGCGGCAACATCGTGTCCGTGCCGCAGCTCTACGGCACCACCCACACGCTGCTCTCGCACATCCTGCCGCGGCAGGGCATCACCGGCCGCTTCGCCGAGAGCGACAAGCTTGATGCAATCGAGAAGCTGATCGACGAGAACACCCGGGCGGTGTTCGCCGAGACCATCGGCAATCCCGCCGGCAATGTCTGCGACATCGAGGCGCTGGCCAGGATCGCGCATGCCCACGGCGTGCCACTGATCGTCGACAACACCGTCGCCACGCCCATCCTGCTCAAGCCGTTCGACTACGGCGCCGACATCGCCGTGCATTCGCTGACCAAATTCCTGGGCGGTCATGGCACCACGCTCGGCGGCGCCATCGTCGATTCCGGAAATTTCCCCTGGGCCAGGCACGCCGATCGCTTCCCGGCCTACAACAAGCCGGACGCCTCCTACCATGGCCTCGTCTATGCCGAGCGCTTCGGCAAGACCGCCTATATCGAGCGCGCGCGCAGCGTCTATCAGCGCACCATGGGTTCGGTGCTGTCGCCGTTCAACGCCTTCCTG
The DNA here is from genome assembly GCF_008123515.1 of Bradyrhizobium cytisi. Taxonomy (GTDB): domain Bacteria; phylum Pseudomonadota; class Alphaproteobacteria; order Rhizobiales; family Xanthobacteraceae; genus Bradyrhizobium; species Bradyrhizobium cytisi. Next base: position 8,293 of record NZ_VSSR01000078.1, on the reverse strand, counting down.
CTGCTCCAGGGCATCGAGACGGTGGCGCTGCGCATGGAGCGCCATTGCGAGAACGCCCGCAAGGTCGCTGAATTCCTGCGCAACGATCCGCGCGTCGCCTGGGTCAACTACACCGGCTTCCCGGATAGCCCCTATTATCCGCTGGTCCAGAAGTATCTCGACGGCAACGCCTCCTCGCTGTTCACCTTCGGCATCAAGGGCGGCATGGAAGCCGGCAAGAACTTCTATGATGCGCTGAAGCTGATCACCCGCCTCGTCAATATCGGCGATGCCAAGTCGCTGGCCTGCCATCCGGCCTCGACCACGCACCGGCAAATGTCGCCGGAGCAGCAGCGCACAGCCGGTGTGCTGCCGGAGACGATCCGCCTCTCGATCGGTATCGAGCATGCCGCTGATATCATCGAGGACGTCGACCAGGCGCTGGAGAAGGCCTGTCCGGCCGCGCGTCTTCAGGCCGCGGAGTAGGCAATCCGGCCGATGAGCGTCTTGATCGACAGGGATCAAGGTATCGCAAGCCCGGCACTGGTGCCGGCCGACGGCGATCTCGCGCGCGATCATGCCGGTGCCGAGCTCAACATCGGGCTGATCAACAACATGCCGGATACGGCGCTGAAGGCGACCGAGCGGCAGTTCATGAAGCTGCTCCAGGCCGCCGCAGGACCACGCCGCATCCGCTTCCATTGCTTCTCGCTGCCGTCGGTGACGCGCTCGCCGGAAGCGAAGTGGCATGTCGAGAGCGAATATTCCGATCTCTCCGATCTCAAGCGCGAGAGGTTCGACGGGCTGATCGTGACCGGTGCCGAGCCGGCCGCGCCCGAGCTCGATCAGGAGCCGTACTGGCGCGATCTCACCGAGCTGGTCGACTGGGCCAGGACCAATACCCGCTCGACGATCTGGTCATGCCTTGCCGCACATGCGGCGGTGCTGCATCTCGATCGCATCGAACGGCAGCGGCTGCCGGCCAAATGTCATGGCATCTTCGACTGCGCGACTGTGACCGGCGATCCGCTGACGCGTGATGCGCCGGCGCCGCTCAAGGTCTCGCATTCCCGTCTCAACGAAGTCACTGAGGGAGATCTCACTCAGGCCGGCTATCAGGTGCTGACCCGGTCGGCGCAGGCCGGCGTCGACGTCTTCGTCCGGCAGTATGACAGCCGATTCGTGTTCTTCCAGGGTCATCCCGAATATGACGCGCTGTCGCTGCAGCGCGAATATTTGCGCGACGTCGGCCGCTTCCTCGCGCGCGAGCGGGAGGCCTATCCGGCGTTCCCCGTGAGTTATTTTGACGCAGCGACGGAGGAAAAACTTGCGCGCTTCGAAAAGCGGGCGAGGCACCAGCGGCATCCGGCACTGACCAATGAATTGCCGGCGCTGACTTTGCGCGCCGATATTGCGGCCGGCAGCGCCGCGGCCGCGCTTTTCCGCAATTGGCTGCAATATCTCGACACGGACGCGGAAGCTCCGCTGCTGGCGCGTTAACCCAAGGCTGTAGGTCACGCGTTAGGATTACCCAGGCGTTAAGCTTGCCTCAGGCCGCGCGCAAATGTTTCAGTCGAGACATATAGAATCACAGGGAATGCACCCGTGCTGTCGACCCTCAACGGACGCTTGAGCAATCGGCTGGCCCGGCATTTCCGCGCCGCGCCGCATCGCTTGCCGGCGCACGCGCCGATGGTGAGCTTCACCTTCGATGACGCCCCCGATAGCGCCGCAGGCGAGGGGGCCTCGCTGCTGGAAGCGCATGGCGGGCGCGGTACGTTCTATCTCGCCGGCAGCCTGATCGATCGGCCCTCGGATCATTGGCATGGCCTGTCGAACGATGCGATCGTCCGGCTGCATCGCGGCGGCCACGAGATCGGCTGCCACACTTTCTCGCATTCGCGCGCGGTCGATCTCGACGAGAGCGCGATGGCGCGCGAGATCGAACGGAACCGCAGTTATTTTCTCGGCATCGATTCCTCGATCCGGCTCGAGAATTTCGCCTATCCGTATGGTCTTGCCTCGGTCTGGCGCAAACCGCAGCTCGCCCAGAACTTCCGCTCTGCGCGAGGCATCCTTCCGGGTGTCAACAGCGATGTCATCGATCTCCAGTTCCTGCGCGCTTCGCCGTTGGTCAATTACGAGATCGATATGGCGGGCGTGGACCGTTATTTCGACGAGGCGGTCGCAAGCGGCGGCTGGCTGATCTTCTATGGCCACGATGTCGTCGACGCGCCGAGCCCCTATGGCTGCACCCCGGCCTTGTTGCGCCACGCGCTGAAGGCTGCGGAAAAGCGCAACATGCCGATCGTGACGGTCGCCGAGGCCCTGCGCCGGATCGGGGCGTAGCAGACTCTTCCCTTCTCCCCTTGTGGGAGAAGGTGGCGCGAAGCGCCGGATGAGGGGTATCTCTCCGCGAACTCCAATGCCGAACAGGAACCGGGGCTAGATACCCCTCACCCGTCTCGCCGCTTCGCGAGCCACCCTCTCCCACAAGGACCCACAAGGGGAGAGGGAAAGAGCCGCGCCCGCCGCGCAAACAGTCTTGCAACGCCCGCGCCGTCATGCGACTGGCGTTATGACGAATCTCGCAAACCCCCGACACGCCACGCTCATGTCCGCCCCTTCCACCGCTCCGCTGCCAGCGCCGGCCGATGGCCGCGGTGCGCTGTCGGTGCTGCATTCGGTGTTCGGCCTGCCGGGGTTCCGAGGCGCGCAAGGCGAAATCATCCGGCACGTGACCGACGGCGGCAATTGTCTGGTGCTGATGCCGACCGGCGGCGGCAAGTCGTTGTGCTATCAATTGCCGTCGCTGTTGCGTGAGGGCTGCGGTATCGTTGTCTCGCCGCTGATCGCGCTGATGCGCGACCAGGTCGCAGGTTTGATCGAGGCCGGCGTCAATGCTGCCGCGCTCAACTCGTCGCTGACATCGCAGGAGGCCTCCGACATCGAGCGGCGCCTGATCGCAGGTGATCTCGATCTGCTCTATGTCGCGCCGGAACGCCTGGTGACGCCACGCTGCCTGTCGATGCTGGCGCAGGCCAAGGTGGCGCTGTTCGCGATCGACGAAGCGCATTGCGTCTCGCAATGGGGGCATGACTTCCGGCCCGAATATGTCGGCCTGTCCATCATCGCCGAGCGCTTCCCCGACGTGCCGCGCATCGCGCTGACCGCGACCGCCGACGACCTGACGCGGAAGGAGATCGTCCAGCGACTCCAGCTGACAGACAGCCCGCAATTCGTATCGAGCTTCGACCGGCCCAACATCCGCTACGAGATCGTCGACAAGCGCAATGCGGTGTCGCAGCTGAAGGAGTTCATCCGGGAACGCCATGCCGGAGACGCCGGCGTGGTCTATTGCCTGTCCCGCAACCGCGTCGAGGAGGTTGCTGCCGCACTCGCCGAGGCCGGCATTGCGGCGCTGCCCTATCACGCCGGGCTCGATGGCCAGGTGCGCTCGCGCAATCAAGATCGCTTCCTCAATGAGGACGGCATCGTCATCGTCGCGACCATCGCCTTCGGCATGGGTATCGACAAGCCCGACGTGCGCTTCGTCGCCCATCTCGATCTGCCCAAGAGCATCGAGGCCTATTACCAGGAAACCGGGCGGGCGGGGCGCGACGGCAAGCCGTCGGCGGCGTGGATGGCCTACGGCCTATCCGACATCGTGCAGCAGCGCCGCATGATCGACGAGTCCAGTGGGTCCGATGACTTCAAGCGCGTGTCGATTGGCAAGCTCGATGCGCTGGTCGGGCTCGCCGAGACCGCGCAGTGCCGGCGCCGGCGGCTGCTCGCCTATTTCGGCGAGACCTCGCATGGCGAGACTTGCGGCAATTGCGACAATTGCCTGACCCCGCCGCAAATGCGCGACGGCAAGGTGTTGGCGCAGAAGCTGCTATCCTGCGCCTATCGCACCGGACAACGTTTCGGTGCGATGCATCTGATCGACGTGCTGATCGGACGTCTGACCGAGAAGGTGACGCAGTTCGGCCACGACAAACTGTCGGTGTTCGGCATTGGGCGCGAGCTCAACGAGAAGCAATGGCGCACCGTGCTGCGGCAGCTGGTGGCCATGGGCCATTTGCAGAGCGACAGCGAAGCCTTTGGCGCGCTGAAGCTGACGGAGACCGCGCGCGGCGTGCTGCGCGGGGAGACAGAAGTCTGGCTGCGCGAGGAGGCGCCGGGCACCCGGGTCCGGTCAAGCCGCGCAAAATCCCGCCGCGGCGACCTCGCGCCGGCGGCCAGCGCACCGAAGGGCGACGTCGATCCCGAATTGCGCGCGCGGCTGCGCTCCTGGCGCTCGGATATCGCGCGCGAACGCGGCGTGCCGGCCTATGTCGTGCTGCACGATGCCACCATCGACGGCATCGTCCGGGCCTGGCCGACCACGCTGGACGAGCTGCGCAATGTGCCGGGGATCGGCGACAAGAAGCTCGAGCACTACGGCGACGAGCTTCTGCAGATCGTCAGGACGCGGTAGGAAGTAGCGCAGCGGTTGTCGGCGCGCTCAACTCCCTCCATACGTCATCCCGGACAAGCGCAGCGAAGCGGAGCGCAGATCCGGGATCCATACCGCGTGATCTATCTTGGGGCACGCGCGGAGAGGCTCTTCGCCAAACATGTCCCTGGGGTTATGGGTCCCGGGTCTGCGCTTACGCTTGCCCGGGACGACATCGGAGTGGAGGCGCGAGGTGCTGCCTACCTCACCCGTTCCGGAACGCATACCCATAGCCGTTCAGCGCCGGCGCGCCGCCGAGATGGGCGTAGAGTATCTTTGCGCCCTTCTCGAAATGGCCCTTCCGGGTCAGGTCGATCAGGCCCTGCATCGATTTGCCTTCATAGACGGGGTCGGTGATCATCGCCTCTAACCGCGCGGTGAGGCGGATTGCCTCCTTGGTCTCCTCCGACGGCACGCCATAAGCGGGATAGGCGTAGTCCTCGATCAGCACGACGTCGTCTGCCACGATGTCCTTGCCAAGCTCGACGAGCTTTGCCGTGTTCTGCGCGATCTCGAGCACCTGTGCCTTGGTCTGCGCCGGCGTGAACGACCCATCGATGCCGATCACTTTTCGCGCGCGGCCGTCGGCGGCAAAGCCGACCAGCATGCCGGCATGGGTCGAACCGGTCACGGTGCAGACGATGATGTAGTCGAACTTGAAGCCGAGCTCTTTCTCCTGGTTGCGCACTTCCTCGGCGAAGCCGACATAGCCGAGCCCGCCAAATTTATGCACGGAGGCGCCGGCCGGGATCGCGTAGGGCTTGCCGCCCGCGGCTTTCACGTCCTCGATCGCCTGCTCCCAGCTCTTGCGGATGCCGATGTCGAAACCATCGTCGACCAGGCGCACGTCAGCGCCCATGATGCGCGAGAGCATGATGTTGCCGACGCGGTCATAGACGGCGTCCTCGTGCGGCACCCAGGCTTCCTGCACCAGGCGGCACTTCATGCCGATCTTGGCGGCGACCGCCGCGATCATGCGGGTGTGGTTCGACTGCACGCCGCCGATCGAGACCAGCGTGTCGGCGTTCGACGCGATCGCGTCGGGGATGATGTATTCGAGCTTGCGCAGCTTGTTGCCGCCATAGGCGAGACCGGAATTGCAGTCCTCACGCTTGGCGTAGATCTCGACATTGCCGCCGAGGTGCTTCGAGAGCCGTTCCAGCTTCTCGATGGGCGTCGGGCCGAAGGTCAGCGGATAGCGCGCGAATTTGTCCAGTCTCATTGGATCATCCCGATTGGCGTTGGTGTCTGGGATGTGGCTAGCATTGCACAGCAAGAAGGTGCTCTCGAATATTGCGCCCATGTTGCACATAATCTTGCAAATATTATCTCGAGAGCTAATATTCCTTCCGTACTGGCATCAATTTACGGAAGCTTCTTCCATGTCCGCCCGTCTCGACCGTATCGACCTCAAGATGTTGAGATTGCTGCAGAATAATGGCCGGCTAAGCAACGCCGAGCTGGCCGAAACCGTCGCGATCAGCCCCGCCACCTGCCACCGTCGCACCCAGCGCCTGTTCGAGGACGGCTTTATTGCCGCGGTCCGCGCCATGGTGGCGCCGAAGAAGGTGGCCAAGGGCACGCTGGTGATGGTTGGCGTCGTGCTCGACCGCTCGACCCCGGAGAGCTTTGCGACCTTCGAGCAGGCGATCGCGAGGCTGAAATTCGTGCTCGACTGCCACCTCGTCGCCGGCGACTTCGACTACTTCCTGAAAATCCGTGTCGGCGACATGGAGGACTTCAACCGCATCCATGGCGAGCAGCTCATCGCGCTTCCCGGCGTTCGCCAGACCCGCACTTTCTTCGTGATGAAGGAGGTCGTCGACAACGCGCCACTGGAGTTTTGAGCCAGAGCGTTTTCCAGCGAAGTGGAAACCGGTTCGCGGCATGAAAACGCGTCAAACAATAATGCAGGGCTATTGATGCGCGATACGCATCGTGAGAGATTCGTCCGATGCAGCCGCTTCCCTTTCGCCCGCATGAACCTGTCGCCCCGGCCTACCGGCGCGGCTGGGTCGACGAGGCCATAGCTGCGATCGAAGCCGACCAGTGCCGCACGGCCGACACCCACCTGATCCGGCTGATCGTGCCGGCGCTGGCGGGCATCGACCTCTATCTGAAAGACGAGTCCACGCATCCGACCGGCAGCCTGAAGCACCGGCTGGCGCGCTCGCTGTTCCTCTATGCCCTCTGCAACGGCCATATCCACGAAGGTACGCCCGTTGTGGAGGCGTCATCGGGCTCGACCGCGGTGTCGGAGGCGTATTTCGCGCAGATGATCGGCGTGCCCTTTTACGCCGTGATGCCGCGCACGACCTCGGCGGAAAAGATCGCCGCGATTGAGCATTATGGCGGCAATTGCCATCTGATCGACGACGGCCGCGCGCTCTATGCGGAGGCTGCCGCGCTCGCGACCCGGCTGAGCGGCCATTACATGGACCAGTTCACCTTCGCCGAGCGCGCCACCGACTGGCGCGGCAACAACAACATCGCCGAATCGATCTTCACCCAGCTGAAGGGCGAGCCGCACCCGCTGCCGGACTGGATCGTGATGGGGGCGGGCACCGGCGGCACCTCGGCCACGATCGGCCGCTATTTGCGCTATCGCCAATATCCGACGCGGCTGTGCGTCGCCGATGTCCAGCATTCCGCGTTCTTCGACTGCTTCCGCTCGCAGGACCGCTCCCATCTCTGCGAACGTCCCTCGCTGATCGAAGGCGTCGGCCGTCCCCGGTGCGAGCCGTCGTTCGTGCCGGGCGTGGTCGACCGCATGATGAAGATTCCGGATGCGGTCACGATTGCCGCGATGAACGTTTTGTCGCGCCGGCTGCGGCGTGCGGTCGGCGGCTCTACCGGCACCAATTTCCTGGCGCTGTGCCGGCTCGCCTCGGAGATGCGCAAGGCAGGCCAGACGGGATCGCTGGTGACGCTGATCTGCGATTCCGGCGAGCGTTATCGGCAGACCTATTATGAGCCCGCCTGGCTCGCCGCGCGCGGTCTCGATCCGGCGCCGTTCGAGGCGGCCTTGTCGTCGTTCCTCGACACCGCGCAGCCACTGGCGCTCGTGGTCGACGATATCGTCAATCCGCAGAGCCCATGACGCCCCGAAGGCTTCAGATCGGCGCCTCTCTGCCATTTGCGAAATTGCACGGTCGTCACGGCAACTTCACTTGCCTTGCGCGCGCATGCGGGCGAGCTTTCCATCTTCTCAACGAGGAGATCCTGCCGTGCGCCTTCCCATTCTCGATCCGAAAGAGCTGAGCGACGAACAGAAGCCGCTTTATGCCGACATGCAAGCCGGCATCAAGGACCACTTCAAGGGCTTTGTGAACATGCGCGACGACGGCGCGCTGCTCGGCCCCTGGAATCCCTGGGTCCGCGAGCCGCGCTTCGGCAAGCCGGTGTGGGAGCTGGTCAAGGCGATCGCGTCGAACCCGCTGCTGCCGGCGCCGGTGCGCGAGGTCGCGATCCTCGTCACCGGTTCGCATTTCCGCTCCGGCTACGAGCTCTATGCCCATGTGCTGGTCGCCGAGCAGCGCGGCCTCTCCGACGAGAAGCTTGCGACCATCGTCGCGGGACAGCGGCCGGTCGATCTGACCAAGCAGGAAGCGGTTGCCTACGACATGGCGTCTGCGCTGGTCAGCGGCGGCGTGTTGCCCGAGCTGACCTATCGGGCTGCGGTGAAGGAATTCGGCGAGCACGGCGCGGCCGAGCTGTCCTATCTCGTCGGGGTCTATTGCATGGTCTCGGTCACGCTGAATACGTTCGACGTGCCGGTGCCGGAGTAGCCGGTACCCTAGTCACGTGAATCTAAAG
>NZ_VSSR01000077.1 GCF_008123515.1 Bradyrhizobium cytisi | reverse complement strand
ACCCCCCATGGAATCTTCGCTCCGCTCGCAATGACGAGCTTGTGGCGCGGTCGGCGCGTCCCCGGGCGGAAGCGCTGCAATCCCAGATGCAACTTCAATGTACATATTTTCAGTATGGAACCGAACCATATCGCCTCTCGCGTTCTTAACCCAGGTTAGTTAGAGCGGATGCGAGCATGGAGCAGCCAAATGGCACAGGCCCAGCCATATCAAGCGACCGCATTGATCGTTGAGGACGACGCCATGCAGCGGGAGATGCTCTGTCTCCTGCTGGAAGAAAGCGGGTACCAGGTCATCCAATGCGAAAGCGCGGAAGCGGCCGAGCTTGTGCTTGACAAGAGTGCCGGTGCGCTCTGCCTGATGCTGACCGACGTGCAGCTCGCCGGCCGTATGAACGGCGTTGAGCTCGCGCACGTCGCCAAGGACCGCAATCCGAAGCTCGACGTCGTCGTCACTTCGGGCCGCCCCCTGATGCAGCCCCTGCCTGACGGCGCAAAGTTCTGGGCCAAGCCATGGGCGCCGCTCGACGTCCTGCGCGAAGCCGAGATCGCCCAGCTGAACTGAGACGCATTCGCGCTTTGGCTTCCTGCCTGGTGGCGCTGCTGACCGGGTCGTGACTTCTCGGCAAGCGTCAGGGGTGGTAGGGACGAGGTATGTCCTGGTCCTTCCTGCTCACCTCGCTCATCGTTGTCGCCTCGCCAGGCACCGGCGTGCTCTACACGCTGGCAGCCGCACTCACGCACGGCTCGCGCGCCAGCGTCGCGGCGGCCTTCGGTTGCACGCTGGGGATCGTGCCGCACATGATTGCGGCGATGCTTGGCCTCGCCGCCTTGCTGCACACCAGCGCGCTCGCCTTTGCCGCCCTGAAATGGTGCGGCGTGGCCTATCTGCTCTATATGTCCTGGCAGGCGCTGCGCGAAACCGGTGCGCTGGCAGTCGACGGCGAGATCAAGGCGCGCTCCAGCGGCCAGGTTATCGTCACCGGCTTCCTGATCAACATCCTCAACCCAAAGCTCTCGATCTTCTTCCTCGCCTTCCTGCCGCAATTCATTGCGGCGGATGAGGCTTCCGTGCTGGCGCGGATGCTGGAATTGAGCGGCGCCTTCATGGCGATGACCTTTGCGGTGTTCGTCGTCTACGGCTTCTGCGCGGCGTCGGTGCGCGAGCGCGTCATCTCCCGTCCAGGTGTGATGGCCTGGCTGCGCCGCTCCTTTGCGGCTGGCTTTGCCCTGTTGGGCGCCAAGCTCGCGTTCGCCGAGCGGTAGCCAATAAAAAAGCGGGCCTCGCGCCCGCTACCTTCAGCCTCACCCGGAGCCCGGGCGGAGCGAGGCTCCACCCGGGCGAAATGAAAAGAAGCTGCGTTACTTCTTCTTCGCCTTCTTGGCCTTTTTCTTCGTCGCCTTCTTCGCCTTCTTCGCTTTCTTAGCCATAGGATCCTCTTAAGGGTTAATGGTGAAACGCGACACGAGGAACGCTCGGCGGAGGGCCAGCCTCGCAACATCCTCGACGACAAGCTCAGCAGATTCGCGGGGCGCTGCCTCGCGCTGTCACATCCGTGTCATCCCGTTATCCACAGCTCAGATGCATTTTTGGGTGATTTTGCTCCGCGAATCCGCTTCGCGAAGCGCGATCGACTGATCGCGCGATGCGCCGGTGACGTACCTAACGATCTGATAATCGAGACGCGGCGTTCATGAATCCAAAACCAAGGGCGCGCTTTCGACGATCGCAGTGAGGTTCCGTTAAGCGCACCCGCGCATGATCCTCCGCAAGAACACGGGGACGGGTCATGGACGAACTTCTGCCAGAGACAGGGGGCGGGACGCTGCGCGTATCGCGGGCGTCATGCTGAACGTGCCGACACTCTGGACGGTGTTCGTCGTCAACTTCCTGGCGCTGGGCCTGATCTGGGCCTACGTGATCCGCTCCTATCCCAAATTTGAGGCCGCGCGGTTCTGGATGGCATCGGCCTTCGTCGGCGCGGCGGGGGCGTCGACGGCGCTGGTCCGCCTGTTCGTGATGTCTCCTCTGCCGCTTCTGATCGGGGGCGTCGGCATCATCGCGGCGACCTGCTTCGCCGCGATGGGCATCCAGCGCTTCTACGATCGGCCGGTGTCCTGGCGCGTCACGGCCGCGACCGGTGTCTTGAGCATCTGCGGCGTCGTGTTCTTCAGGTTCGTCTTCGACCACATGCCGCTGCGCATGCTCTGCTACACGATCGGTCAGGCACTGCCGCTGTTGCTGACGCTCAATCTGCTGCTGTCGCCGCCGGAAGGCCGCGCCAGCCCGGGGGCCCGGCTGTCCGGCATCGTGATCATCACCATGATCGCGATCTTCGTGGCGCGCACGGTCGGCAATCTGCTTGGGGGCGACTTCTCGTCGATCGCCGGCAGCCAGTCCCATGCCGTCATGGTGCTGGGGCTCATGTTCCTGTCGATGACGCTCAATTTCGGCTTCCTGCTGATGGCGATGGACCGCTTGCGCAACGAGGTCGCCGACCTCGCGCTGCTCGACGATCTCACGGGAGTAGCCAACCGCCGCCATCTGTTGCAGCGGCTGTCGGAAGAATGCGCCCGCTCGGAGCGCAGCGGCGAGCCGTTCTCGCTGCTGGTGATCGATCTCGACGGCTTCAAGACCATCAACGATACCCATGGCCATGCCGCGGGCGATGCCTGCCTCCAGCACTTCACCCTGATGGCGCAGACGCGCTTGAGGCCTGGCGACATGCTGGCCCGCACCGGCGGCGACGAGTTCTGCGTCGTTCTGCCGTCCTCCTCCTTGCGCGAAGGCGCGCTGATCGCCCGCCGCGTGCTCGAGGTCTGCCGCCAGGATGCCGCCGCCTGCTCCGGCAACGAGATCCCGATCGCGATCTCGATCGGCGTTGCGGAATGGGATCGCGGCATCGCCCAATTCCCGGACCGGCTGATCGCCCATGCCGACCACGCCCTCTATGCCGCCAAGAAGAACGGCAAGAACGACTTTGCGGTCTTTGATCCGGCGCCGCCGCTCTCGCCCGAGCCGGTCGAAGCCGCGCGCAAATTCGCTTGAACCCTGCTAGGCTCGGGTCCGTTGTTGGATCCCGATATGCTGTCCCGCCTTGTCGCGGCTATTCTCGCCGCTCTTCTGATCGCTCCCGCCGCCGCACTGGACGCCGAGCTCACAAAGCTCGCGCGCAGCTCCGGCACGCCCGACATTCCCGGGCTGAAGATCGTCTGGCTCGCGCCATGGGGCGATGTCCGTGATGCTCATGCCTGGCGCAACATCATCGTGCACCAGACCGAAGGGCCAGCCGGGTCAGCGCACGGCGGCGCCGAGGCGCAGTCGAAGAACCCCACCCGGCGCGGCGTGATGGTCTGGGTCGAGACCGACGGCACGGTATACTGGTCGGTCGCGGACAATCTGGTGCCGACCCACACCGACGGCGCCAATCGCAACGACAACAAGTACGTCGATAACACGGCCACCTATCATCAAGTCGTTCGCGACAATTCGATCGGCGTCGAGTTCGCCGGCAATTATCCCGATGTCACGATCGGTCCGACGGCGGCGCAGGTCGCTGCCTGGAAGATCCTGGTCCAGGTCCTGCGCGCGCGTTACGGCATCCCGCTCGACCACGTCTATGCCCACAACTGGATCGACTTCAAGGACGCGCGCTATTGCGAAGGCTGCTGGCTCGCGACGCTGGCGCGGACGTGGGGGGAGTGACGGTCGAGACTACACCGGCTGCGTCATCCAGCCGAACAAGCGCCGGATCAGTCCCGGCTGCTCCGGCAATTCCGGCGGCCCGTCTGCGGCCAGCACGCGCTTGAGGAAGTAGTCGAGGAACACCATGTCATTCGGCTCGGTGACGGTGAATGTCTCCTCGCCGAAATACACGCTGTAGTTAAAGAAGAACGGCCCGATGATCGGGATCGTCGCGGTCGAGGCATAGTCCTTGGAGATCACGAATTCCGATGGATCGAGCTCGTGGTCGCGCATGGCCTGTTCGACCAGCGGCAGCTTGCGCATGAACTGGGCGGAGAAGCCGCCGACGGTGGATTGCAGGATGATCGACACGATGTGTGCCCGTTCTCTGGATGTGGCCCGGTCATATTGGTCGTCTGACCCGTCGCGTGCGTTCAAGATGCCCCGCCGGCGCCTCTCGCGAACATGCTGCAGCTCACACACAATAGAAAAGCCGGCGTTGCCGCCGGCTTTTCGTCTTGTCTCGATCCGCCAATTCGTGGGCCGCGGAAGCCTGCGCTTAGTGCGCGGCTTCCAGCGCGGCCTGTTCGGCCCTTGCGATCGTGCCCTTGACCGCGGACTGCACCTTCTCGAAGGCGCGGACCTCGATCTGGCGGACGCGCTCGCGCGACACGCCGAACTCGGCGGCAAGGTCTTCCAGCGTCATCGGCTCATCGGCGAGGCGACGGGCCTCGAAGATGCGGCGTTCGCGCGGGTTGAGCACGCCCATGGCGCCGTTCAGCGCGTCACGGCGGTGATCATACTCCTCGTGCTCGGCCAGCATGGCTTCCTGGTTGGGCGTATTGTCGACCAGCCAGTCCTGCCATTCGCCGGCTTCGCCGTCGTCGCGGATCGGAGCGTTGAGCGACGCGTCGCCACCGAGGCGGCGGTTCATGTCGATCACGTCCTGATCGGTGACGCCGAGGCGCTTGGCAATGATCTTCACCTGGTCGGGGCGGAGATCGCCTTCGTCCAGCGCGTTGATCTTGCTCTTCGCCTTGCGCAGGTTGAAGAACAGCTTCTTCTGGTTCGCGGTGGTGCCCATCTTCACGAGCGACCAGGAACGCAGGATGTACTCTTGAATCGACGCCTTGATCCACCACATCGCATAGGTGGCGAGACGGAAGCCCTTCTCGGGCTCGAAGCGCTTGACCGCCTGCATCAGGCCGACGTTGCCTTCCGAGACGACCTCGGAGATCGGCAAGCCGTAGCCGCGATAGCCCATGGCGATCTTGGCGACGAGCCGGAGATGGCTGGTCACGAGTTGGTGCGCCGCGTCGCGATCGTCATGCTCGCGCCAACGTTTGGCGAGCATGTATTCCTGCTGGGGTTCCAGCATCGGGAACTTGCGGATCTCGGCGAGGTAGCGAGAGAGGCCGGATTCTCCATTGAGGACCGGCAAAGCAGCGGTACGGGCCATTGTGAAGCCCTCCAGAGGTTCAGGCCCCCGATAGCGGCGGGCCAGGCAGACGACCGCTTGGTTAAAGCCGGTCGTAGCTGCGATGTTCCACGTTGGTCATTTCCAACGCAGGCGCAATATACCCTATCGGGGGTCAAAAAGGGAAGGATTGCTGACGTCACGTCCCCGTGTGGCAGCTATAACTTTTTGTAAGGTAATGGTTTTCTCAAAACCCCTGCGTCATAGCGCCGCTTTCAAAGCGCGCTCCAGGAGAAGCAAATCCTCCGGCAGGCCGGCCTCCCAGTGAAGAAGTTCTCCGGTCCGGGGGTGCTTAAGTACCAGCAAATAAGCATGCAGGGCCTGACGGCCAAGCGCCGTCAAAGCGCCTTGCGACTCCGGTCCGAGCTGGTTCGCCTTGGTCTTGAAATGCGGGCCATAGACCGCGTCGCCCATCAGGGGGTGGCCGATATGGGCGAGGTGGACGCGGATCTGGTGAGTACGTCCGGTCTCGAGCTCGCAGGCCAGCAGCCCCGCGATCGGCTTGCCGTCGCGCCCTGTAAAACTCTCGAGCAGCTCCCAATGCGTCACCGCCTCGCGGCCGCCCTGGCGCACCGCCATCTTCTCCCGCGCATACGGGTGGCGGTCAATTGGCGCGTCGACGGTACCGCGATGGCGGCCGGGCAGCCCCCAGGCGAACGCCATGTAGCCGCGCCGCATCGGCCCGGTGCGGCCATGGTCGGCGAATTGGGCGGTTAGCGAGGCGTGCGCCAGGTCGTTCTTGGCGATCACCATCAGTCCGGTCGTGTCCTTGTCGAGCCGGTGCACGATGCCGGGCCGGCGCACTCCGCCGATCCCCGACAGCGAGGTGCCGCAATGGGCGATCAGTGCGTTCACCAAAGTGCCGGTCTCGTGCCCGGCCGCGGGGTGCACCACCAACCCCCTAGGCTTGTTGATGACGATGATGTCGTCGTCCTCGAACACGATATCGAGGGCGATATCCTCGCCCTTGGGCTCCGGTGGGGCCGCCTCCGGCACGTCGATTATGATCGTATCGCCGGATGCGACGTGATAAGCGGGGTCGCGGACCGCGGTGGCCTTCAAGCTCACGGCACCCGCCAGAATCAGGGTTTTGAGCCTTGATCGCGACAGGTCGGGAAGGCGCGCCGCCAGCACGCGGTCGAGCCGGGCCGAGCCCTCGTCGCCTTCGACCGTGACCTCCAACCTTTGCGCAGAGCCTGAGCTATCCATGACGACGTCTGATACCGCTGTTCCCGAACCGACCCCTGAGCAGGCCGCGCTGTTTGCACGGGTGCGGCGGATGATGCTGATCGCGGGGCTGACCTCGGCGCTGGCCATCTGCGCCGTCCTGATCGCGGTGGGCTACCGCCTTTTCAAGTCGGAGGGAAGGGCGACTGATCCCGTGAGCGACATCGCCGCCACCCTGCCGAAGGGCGCCAAGATCGTTTCCACCGGGGTCGCCGGCGACCGTCTCGTGGTCACGCTGGATATCGGTGGGGTCATCGAGATCCGCACCTTCGATGCCCACACGCTCAAGCCGGCCGGAAAGCTGAAATTTGCCAATGAGCCGTAAAAGGCCCGTTCGGGTCCTTGCGGCGGACAAATTTCGAGGTTATTGGCTAGCCCTCACGCTCCCTTCGTCTAGCGGTTAGGACGCGGCCCTCTCAAGGCTGAAACAGGGGTTCAATTCCCCTAGGGAGCGCCAAATCCGCGATATTCCAGATCGACGTCCACCCACATCGCCTTGCGTTCAAGCCGGCGTAATGGAAAGCGCTTCGCGCCGGCGCCTTTGTGCCGCGCGATGGTTGCATGTTGAAGGCATAGCTCCTTGAAGGCATAGCTCCGGCCCAGCTCGACGCCTGACCGAGCGGCGATCGCGAGCGGAGCCCTGGCCGTATTTCAGTGGTGCGCCGAAACGCTCCTGACGGTCTCGGTCAGCAAATCACCTGCCGCGGAATGGCCGACGTCACCCAGACTGATGATGCCGACCATCCGTTTGCTCTTGTTGATCACCGGCAGCCTGCGGACCTGTAGCTTCTCCATATGATGCATCGCCTTTGCGAGGTCATCGTCCTCCCGGCAGCAATGGATGCCCTCGGTCATCACGTCGCGCGCCGTCGCGCGGCCGGCGTCGAAGCTGTGGCTCGCGAGCCCTTTGCAGACGATATCGCGGTCGGTCACCATCCCGACCAGCTTGTCGTCCTCGCCAATCGGAATGCAGCCGATGTCATGCGTCCGCATCAACTTGGCGAGCTCGGTGATTGGGGTGTTGGGGCTGACCCAGTCGACACCCTTGTGCATCACGTCCTTGACTTTCATGGCGAACCTCCGTTCGTGGGTTTCAGGTGCATTGAAGCAATGCAGCGGCGCCCCCAACCCCATCTTCCGAATTGTACGACCGTAACAGGCAGTGTGCGAAATGCTCAATCGTGCGCGCTGAACCGCCCGTGCGGCGCATTGGCCGTCAGGCGCGCGAACTGCGCATGACCCATATGAAGCAGCGTCTCGTGATCGCCGGCTTCGATATAGATGTCCGGCTGTGCCTCGATGCTGTCGTCCACGATGATATCCAATCCGTAGCATTTGCCGACGGCAGGAACCGCACCGTGTGCACAGTCGCTGAACAGCCGATTGATCTCGGTTTCATCGGCCATGTGGAGATTGTCGCCGAGACTTGTCCTCAAGTCCGACAGGCGGAGATGATGCGATGCGGGCAAGATGGCCAGCATGTATCCGCCGTCGCGCCGCAATACGATGCCCTTGGCGAGGCGGTCGCCCGAGATATGGCATGCCTCGGCCGTCCGAGCGGACGTCATGCTGAGCTCGTGCGGTATCACCTCGTATTGGATGTTTTCAGCGGCTAGGTATTTCTGGAGCGTGGGAGCAATGGCCATGACATCACCTCCGATGCGGAATGCAAACCATCCACCGTGAGGGTCATCCCAGCAGACTCTCACCACGCGATGGGCGGCTGCCTGACTATGAATCCAACATAGGTCTTTCATCGGCAAGCCGCAATTCGTTGACGGGCTCTGGCTGCTGTCCTTTGAGCACATGCGAGCATCGCATGCAGGGTTTGCGTCGAGGTTATGTAGCGATTTCAATTACATAAGAGTTCGTAGTTTTATTCTGAACGGCGCGCCATTTGCGTACGAGACCGGGCATTCCGAAACCCGGCCGTTTTTCCGCTTGTAGCCGCAACCAGCGTGCCCACGAGCTTTCGCCGTCCAGGCGCTCTCTTACGCGGTCGTGCCGTCGATCGAGCGGCGGATCACCCGCTGCACTTCCGCATTGGACAGAAACAGATCGTGGTTGATGATGCCCCAGCCTTCCTGCGAGGCATCGACCACGCGCACACCGAGCCGCGCGATGGCGGCCTTCTCGGCGGCGCCGACCCTGGTCATTCCGCCTGCGATCTGTCCCGACAGTGCCAGCGCGCGATCGTTCGTCGCGGCGATCACGGTAATCTTTCCGGCAAGCGGACCGATGCGCTGGATCGCCGACGAGAACACATCCATGTCGATATCAGGCGCGGCAAACACGACCGCGCCGATCTTGCCCGTGACTGTGTCGCCGTATCGCGCATAGAGCTGACGCAGGCTTTCGAGCGTCAGCATGGTTCCCATGCTGTGCGCAACGATGTGCACGCGGCCGCCGCCTGGCGCCGACACCAGCGCAGAGAGCACGCGTTCGAAATCGTCGCGGGACCACATCGCGCTGTCGCGGTCGTAGGCGTAGTCGAATAGTCCTGCTTTGGAGGGCCAGGAGAACACCATGGTCCGGCCGCGAAACTTGATCCCATCGGAGAGATGGGCGCCATCGAGCACCGCCGTCTCGAATGTCTGCTTGAAGCCGTGCACATAGATCAGCACGTCTCCTCCGCCGGCCTGCGCAACGAGATCGCCAACGTCGGCCGACACCGGTTCGACCCGGTCAAGGCGCCAATCGCCAATTCCAACCGACGCGAGAGAAAGACGGCCCTCGTCCGGCGCCACCAGCTTCGCTCGCGCGACTGTCATGGTCGTGGCGCGCTCCGGCCCGAACCAGGGTTTCGTGCGACCGCCGTTCACGGGCTTGCGCGTGGTGGTGACAAGCAATGTGGGGTCAGCCGAGAGGGACGACGCGTCGAAGCGCGCGCCGGCCGCACTCAGGCCGGCGCATCCGCCGAGCGCGAGGGCACTTCCCGCCGACAAAATTCCGCCGAGGAGCGCGCGGCGCGAAATAGAATGACAGGAGTCGCGTTGCAGAATACGTCGGACGATCACACGGAACCTTTGGAACTTTGCCCACCGTAGCGCCACCCCGCCTAGCTCACTGAATGACAATGGGGGCGAGAAGACGGCGGAGCAGCTTCACGGCGGGTTGCATGGGTTCGAAACCGATCCTTCGTAGTGGCTGACCGAGATACGAGCGGCTCGGAAAATTTCCACTTGAAACTCCCGATCATCAGCCTTTGAATCCCGGCAAGATGGCGTGTGGCAGGGCTTTCGTAGCTCGTTTTTCCCGGAATGGCGGGCTGGTCGTGGTTTGCAGCGGATTTGGTTGAGTCACCATGAGCCGGAAGAATAAGGTTCCCCTTGCTGATCGCGTCGTCAGGTCGGCTGAGGCCTCGCTTGCCGCCCGGCACTTTGCAAGTGCCATCGATATTCTCGTCGGGATCGGATGGCTTGACCCTGGAGCGGCGGAGCGTTGGCGCCGTGGCCAGGTCGACTGCCTTGAGGAGGCTATCCCGACCGATCCGGCGCGCGTCTCGGAAGCCATGCGGCTGTTCCGGTCTTGGGCGACCGCGCAGGGACTGCTCGCAAACCCGACGGAATATGTCGCGCGTACGCCGCGTCGCCAACCGCTCCGATTCAGCCGCAGCGGTGATCCGGCTCTCGAGGAGTCGTACCGCACACATTGGGTGTCGCCGGAACTTTCCGAGAAGAAGCGCGAGCGCCTGGCGGAAAAGGTGAGTCGTGCCCCGGAGCTGGTCGTTGTTCAACCGTTGAAAGCGGACTGGACATGCCATCGGTGCGGCGGCACCGGCGATCTCCTGATGATGGAGACTCCCGGCCCGGCATGCTTGCGCTGCGCTGGCCTCGACGATCTCGAATTTCTTCCCGCGGGCGAGGCTCTGCTGACGCGGCGCGCCAAGGCGAGGAGCACCCGATATGCCGTCGTCGTACGCTTCAGCAAGACCCGCCGCCGCTACGAACGACAGGGGCTGCTGGTCGAGCCCCAGGCCGCAGCGGATGCGGCCCGACCAACTCCCGCGCCCGGAGGCGGCTGATGGCCGGCAGCACTCTGCGTCCCCGCTTCGCCCGTCGGGTAAGCCGGTGGCGTTAGCGATCAACATCCGAGCCGACAACGGTTCAGCCAGGGAGATCGAGCGGCTGTGGGATCACGTCGCTGCGTTCGAAGCCGAGCCGTCGATGCGTGCGCTCGGCTACCGGCCGCATCTTACATTTGCGATCTACGATGCGCCTGAGATCGACGAGAAAACCGCATGGGGCGCGATGCGGGCCGCTGTCGCCGACGAGGCGCAGTTGCGCATCGAGTTCAAACGACTTCGTTGGTTCGAAGGCTCGCCGTTCGTTCTCTGGGCGGAGCCGATCTCCAATGCGGCGCTAACCCGCATCCACAGCTCCATCAGCGCCGCAATCGACCCGGCGCATTGCCGTCCGCATTACCGGCCGGGAACATGGACCCCGCACTGCACGCTCGGCATGCATATCGCCGACGAACGGCGCAACGATGCGATTGCCTTTGCTCAGGCGTTCGATCGCAGCATCGAAGTGATGTTCGACGTGGTGGATTGCGTTGCGTTTCCGCCTGTACGGATCGTCGCCGAGCGGAGATTGGCGCAGTAGCTGGTTGTCGCCTCACAACCGGGCGACAATTTTTCCCTCGTCGCGACCTCCGGGCCTTGGCCCGGAGCTTTTGACTGCGCGGAGAACCTGGGGAGCTGCACGTTGTTCACCTCGTCCCCTGAAGGTTGGGACCGAAGTCGATTCCTCGAGGGCGCGCCATTTCGAGGCGTTGACGCGCCGATCAGGCCGACCGGCGCCACCCTTCTGCGGTCAAAGCTTCGAGCTCAGCGAAATAGGCCTCATTCGGATCGTGGCCGGACGTGGTGTCCAGGTCGTTGCCGTCCGATTTGATGCCGCGCATCAGATCGTTGATATGTCCGGCAAGCACAGAGCCGATCGCATGTATGGCTTCGTGACGATCGAGCCCTTCGGACATCAATCGCTGCGCGGTTCCTCGCACCGGCAGCTCGGCATCCGCAATCTGGCTCTCGACAACGGCGTGAATGACAGCGTGCAATTTCTCCCGCGGGAGGCGGATGCCAGCATGTCGATGATACGCCAATACGAGATCGACCCGCTCTTCTTCTTCCAGCGCAAGCCACCGATCCGGGCGTGGCTCCACGAATGGATCATATCGCCAGGTCGCGCCTTTCTCTTGCTCGATCGCTGTTCGGGAAACGTCGCGCGCTTGCGGATCAGCTCGCTGCAATCCGGACGACGGCTCGTCCAGGCGTTGTGAATTGAGGCAGCACTTCTTGAATTTCATGCCGCTGCCGCAGGGGCAGGGGTCGTTTCGTCCGACACTTCTCTGAGGATTGACCATGGAGCACGCCTTCACACATCCTGCCCGAGCGACCCCGCAATGTCGCTCCGCCGGGTGAACCGAGAGCCTCAGATTAGCGAGTTCTTCGACTAGAGGGCATTGAATGAATCAACCAGCTCAGCCGGGCTCGACGTAGGCCAGGCGATCCATGACGCCGTCGGCCAACCCCACCTTGTATACGGCTTCCGCAAAACGTCTGTCGTCGGCGACCTGGCTCAGCTTGCTGTCGGCCACGCGCCGCGGCAGCATCATGCAGATCGGTTCGAGCATATCGATCTCGAACGGCACGTTGACGCCGGCTGTCATCGAGAACGTCTCGACGGTGAGCAACCGGGTCGCGAATAATTGTCCGCTGTCCATCGAATGCTCGAGCCCGACGTCGATCAGCCATACCTTGGAATTCCGAAGGATATCGGTTGCGATCAGGCCTACCGTGTCGTGACGTCGCTCGACCATGAGTATCGCGAATTGCGAGGCGCGCATCGCCTCCAGCATTCGCCGCTCGTCAGACTGCGCTTCGAACCTGGCCGATTTCGCATAGCGATCGATCGCGCGGGAACGATCGGCCGGTGCGGTGTAGATCGCCAAGTCATAGATATAATACACCTCGTCCGGGTCTTCGAGAGCCAATGTCCTCCCTTGCGCCAATTCCAGGCGACGTGCACGATCCAGCAGCGTGTCATCAGATATCGACTTGAGCACCTCGTCATGAAGGCGTTTCGAGATTTCCCGCAGGTGAAGATACCGGGCGAGAAGATCATCGCGTGTCGAGCGACATTCGCCGCCCCAGGGTAGCGTTAATTGCCGTTGAGTGTGGAGCAACGCCATGGAACTCTCCGGAGGCGGAATATTGCTCCGCATGATAAGCGCTGTTCACCGATTCGCGGAGTGAGAATCTCCCGATCAACCGTAAGCCGCGATCTTCTTGATTCGCCATGCGAGCGCGTCTTCTGCGGTTTCGAGATCGAAGCGTGTCTGAATGTTCATCCGGAACACGGCGCCAGTCTTGAAAAATTTGTCGAGCCGCGGCGCAGTGTCTACCGTGACGGCAGGCCCGCCGAGCGAACGGACCGCCGCCACCGAATGATAGATCCCAAATCCTATTGCCGGATCAGCCGAACCACATCCCGCCTCAGCAGATAGAACGATACCGCCAGCAGGACGACGTCCTTCATCAGGAAGGGGACGTTGCCGGTCATCGCGGGGAATCCTCCCGCAGCGACGTCCCAGCCATCCGGCATGAACGGAATGATCGTGACCGTCGCGATGAAGGTACCGGTCGAGCCGAGGGCGCCGAGCCGCGTGTTCCAGAAGCCGGCGAGCAACAGCGTCCCGAACGTCCACTCCGAAGCGCCAAGGAAATAGCTGGCGCCCGCGTGACCGAAGACGGGATAGAGCCACCAGATTAGCGGCCCGTTGCTGATGAACGGGACCAGTCGCTCGAATTCATACGGGAACCACTTCTGGTAACCGAAGAAGAGAAACATGATCACCATCGACGCTCGAACGACGTGGTAGTCGAGATCCTTCGCAAGCAGGCCGGACTTTTGCAGTGCGCGGACAAACGGATTTTGCATGTTGCTGGTTATCGCGGTCATTGTCGTGATCCTTTCATTCAAGATCTGACTGGCGCAGTCGCTTCAGGCGAGCGCGGGAAAGTCGATCTCGGTGTCGTTGATGCGGTTGAACACGTTGGTGAAGACGGTGGTCGCGAAGGCAAGGCTGATCTCGACGAGTTGCGCGTCGGTGTAGCCGGCAGCCTTGATCGCGGCGAAATCCGCGTCGCTGACAGTGCCACTGGATTGCGCGAGCTTGCGGACGAAGCGGATCAGCGCATCGCGCTTGTCATCGCCGGTCGCCCGGCGCTCGCGGATCTTCTTCAACTCGTCGGGCTTCAGGCCCGCGAGTTTTCCAAGCAGGCTGTGCGCGGCGACGCAGTAGTCGCAGCCGGCGACCTCGGAGATGGCAAGCTTGATGGTTTCCTGGTCGCGCTTCGCGAGCGTGCCCGACGCGAGCACGCTGTCGGCAAGCAGGATGGCCTTGAGCGCGTCCGGCCCATGGGCGCCGATCGCGGCAAAGGTGTTGGGCACGCTACCGATCGCCTTCTTGATCTGAGCATAGATTTCAGCGGTCGCGCCGGTTGCGGAGTCGATACGGGGAACGGAAAGACGGGACATGGTGCCACTCCTTGGTTCGGGTTGGTGAACGATTGCGGAGTGACAATAGGGTCGCGAACTGATACTTTGAATGTCAATAAATCTCGATTATATGCTCAAACGTCTCGAGATGAGATGGTCTTAGGAGACCGCATGGATTGGCTGAGCCGGCTGTTCGAGATGATGCCCGTGCGCGGACGGCTCGACCTGCGCTGCGCCTACGGCGCGCCGTGGCGCATCGACCAGGGGCCGGGCGAGCCGAACGAAATTCCGTATCACGCCGTGCTTGCCGGCTCGGCGATGCTGGACGATCCGGCGGGGGGCCGGCCGCTCAAGCTTAAGCCCGGCGACATCCTGCTGCTTCCGGGCAATCCCCGACACGTCATGCACGATGGCAGCGGGGCCGTGCCGCTGCCGGCGCGCAATCGCGCATCTCTCAATTTCACGATCAGCGAAAATCCCGGCTCGGAGGAACGGCTCGATCTGTTGTGCGGACACTTTGCCATCGCGCCGCCGCATGACCGCCTGCTACGTAGCTATCTGCCACCGCGCCTCGTCGTGCATGCCGGCTCTGACGCTGGCGACAGAGACACGGCGGGGCAACTCGCCGGTCTCGTCGCCTTGATGCGCAGCGAGTCCGCAGGCGATCGCCTCGGTGGACGTGCGATGTTGAACGCGCTGTCGAGCGCGATGTTCGCGCTGGTGCTGCGGCTCGCCAGCCTGACGGACGACGCGCCACGCGGTCTGCTCGCATTAGCCGGTCATCCGCGTCTCGCGCCGGCGGTAGCCGCCCTGTTCAAGGAGCCGGCGCGCGCATGGTCGCTGCCCGAACTGGCGCGTCTGTGCGGCATGTCGCGAGCCACGCTCGCGCGGCAATTCCAGGAGAAGCTCGGGCGCTCAGCCGCTGATCTCCTGACCGATATCCGGATGGCGCTCGCCGCGAACGAACTGAAAAAATCTTCGCTTTCGACGGGCGCCGTGGCGGAAGCTGTCGGGTATCAATCCGAAGCGGCGTTCCAGCGCGCCTTCAAGAGCCACATGGGCATCACGCCGGCTCAGTGGCGCAAAAGCCGGGAACTCAGCGGGGAGGCTCCCGAAAGGCCTGCAGCTTGATCCGGTTCGGCCGCACCAGCGTGCAGTCGGACGAAACAGTAAACCCGCTGTCAAGCCGCTATATCAAAAATATTCCACTTTACCGAAATTCGGAAATGTCGTATGTGTCGGCCATCCCAGTCCACAAAAGGGGCGGTCGTACGTCGTCACGAAACGCGGGCTGGGTTGCGGTGGACGCGGGCGGCGTCAAGGCGGAATCGAGCGTGCAGGGCGAGATGAACCTCGTGAGCATGGCGCGAACCGCGTCGACGAACGGCGCCCATACTTGCGGAGTTGTTGGCAGAGCAGGACCGTATCCTGCGAAGCCTCCTGGCGAAGCAGGATGCCTGCGTACGGCGAAACCGCGTGGTCCTGGCCGTCGTCGCTACGGTCAAGCGTTTGCGAAGGCGTCATCGCGTCAACCGGCGCGATGGTCGTGAATTTCGCGATCGCGACGGAGGCAAAAGGAATTCGTCTCCGGGGAGAGCGCGCATAAGCCGTCAACCAGGCCGAGTTTCGGTTGCCCTGTGTCTCCCCTGTGCATTGCGTGTGCATCATTTTCGCATGGGGGTTTTATGGGTGCCAGCCGGCGCCCGGTCTTCCCTGCGCCCTTTTCCGTCAGGACGAGGGTGTGAAGAGGAGCGCATAGCTCGGGCAAAACATGCCGCGAGGACGAGAACGCGCGTCCGGACCTCCCATGCAAGCATGATGCATCGGCATCCTCGGAGGTGGTCGTTGTTGCCAGAATCTGCCTCTATGTGACCGAACCTGCCTCCGAAGCTGCTGCCGGGCCTTCGGAGGTTCTGGCATTCTGCTTTCGGGAGTGACGATATGAGCGGTTTGGTGATCTCTGGCGGCCGGGTGGTGGATCCGGCGAGCGGAATGGACGCCATCGGCGACGTGGCGGTGGTGGACGGCAGGATCGCCGCCGTCGGCTCCTCGCTCGGCGGCGCCGAGCGGGTGATCGATGCGACCGGGCTCGTGGTTGCGCCCGGCTTCATCGATTTGCACGCCCATGGCCAGTCGATCCCGGCCGACCGCATGCAGGCCTTCGACGGCGTGACGACGACGCTCGATCTCGAGGCCGGCGTGCTGCCGGTCGCCTCCTGGTATGAGCGCCAGGCCCGGAAGGGCCGGGTGCTGAACTATGGCGCCGCCACCAACTGGGCGTTTGCGCGCATCGGCGCGATGACGGGCTCCAACGCGGAGAGCTCGCTCGAAGCGTTCGGCAACGCCATGCGCGATCGCCGCTGGATGGACAACGTCGCAACCGATGCGGAGGTCGCCGGCATCCTCGAACGCCTCGCGCGCGGACTGAACGAGGGTGGTATCGGCATTGGCATCCTGAACGCCTACGCGCCGGGCGCCGGCGTGCAGGAGCTGACCGCGGTGTGCCAGCTCGCGGCCAAGCAGGACGTGCCGACCTTCACCCACGTCGCCTACATGTCGCGCATCGACCCCGAAAGCGCGGCGGAGGCCTATATCCGCCTGATCGGCTATGCCGGCGCCACCGGCGCGCACATGCACATCTGCCATTTCAACTCGTCCAGCAAGACCGACATCGAACGCTGCCGCGTGCTGATCGAGAAGGCGCAGGCCCAGGGCCTGCCGATCACGGTCGAGGCTTACCCCTACGGCACCGGCTCGACCGTGCTGGCGGCGGCCTTCTTCAGCGATCCCGAGTTCGTCGAGCGCAACGGCACTGGCTACGACTCCGTGCAGCGCGTGACCGACGGCTATCGCTTCCACGACCGCGAGGAGCTGCTCAAGGCGCAAGCCGAGGAGCCGTCCTCGCTGGTGCTCTGGCACATCCTCGATACCGAGAACAATGCGCATCATCGCGACCTTCTCGACATGTCGGTGCTCTATCCCGGCGGCGCGATCGCATCCGATGCGATGCCGTGGACTACGTCCGACGGCAAGACCTACACCGGTGATGCCTGGCCGCTGCCCGGTGACGCCACCTCGCATCCGCGCTCCGCCGGCTGCTTCACAAAATTCATCCGCGAATGGGTCCGCGAGCGCAAGGCCGTGTCGCTGCTCGAAGGCGTGCGCAAATGCGCGCTGATCCCCGCAGAGATCCTGTCGACGAGCACACCGGCGATGCGGGCCAAGGGCAGGCTCACGAAGGATGCCGATGCCGATATCGTCGTGTTCGACTATGAGAAGCTCTCGGACCGCGCGACCTTCACGGCGATGAACCGTCCGTCCGAAGGCGTGCGGCATCTCGTCGTCAGTGGCCAGCCGCTGATCAGCGACGGCATTCTGGATGTGACCGCGCGGCCCGGTAAGCCCGTCCGCCGCCCCGTCGTCGAGAGCTGAGCCATGCCGGTCCCCATTCTCCTGGTCACGGGCTTTCTGGGGGCAGGCAAGACGACGGTCGTCAACCATCTGCTGGCAAACGCGGACGGACGGCGCATCGCCGCAATCGTCAATGATTTCGGCGCGATCAACATCGATGCGGAGCTGATCGCGGGCGCGAGCGACGGCGTGGTCAGCCTTGCCAATGGCTGCATCTGCTGTTCGCTCGAAGGCGATTTGTTGCGCACGCTCTCGACGCTGCTGCGGCGTGATCCGAAGCCGGAGTACATCGTGATCGAAACCAGCGGCGTCGCCGATCCCGCCGACATCGTGCGCAATCTGCTGGACCCCGTGATCCTGCGCGAGGCGCCGCTGGAAACCGTGCTCTGCGTGATGGACGCGGCGACGCCGCCGGCCGCCCTGGACGACGCGCTGATGCGATCGCAGTTGCGCGTCGCCGATATCGTGGCGTTGAGCAAGCTCGATCTGGCGGACGAGGAGGCGGGGGAGCGGATACGCAATGCTATCCGCGCGCTACGCTCACCTGCCGTGGTGGTCGACGCGCGGCATGGTGAAATTCCCGCAGCATTGTTGTTTCCCGCGAGCACCGAGCGCGCGCCGGCACGGCGCGAGCCGGGGCCGAAACGGCCGGCAGAAGAACGCTTCGAGACGCTGAGCTGGACCTCCGACCGGCCGCTCTCGCTGCCGCGCTTGCAGCAGGCGATCGGCAAGCTGGCGCCGAAGCTCGCGCGCGCGAAAGGCCTGTTCGAGACGATCGAGCAGCCCGGACGCCCGATGGTGTTTCAGTTCGCCGGCGGCCGGGCGACGCTGGCGCCGGGCGATGCGCCGACACCAGGCGTGCCGCGCGCACGAATCGTCTTCATCGCCGAGCTCGGGGTGCTATCGAAAGCCGAGCTCGACGGAATCATGGAGGGGTGCGTTGCGAGCGGCTGAGGTGAGGCGATAGGATGGATTGCAGTCACAGGGATGAGCCTTGCATGTCGCCCAAAATCGCACCCGCAGACGCCGCTTCGCGCCGCGCCGCCAAACCGACGATCGTCTATCCGGCGGGCACAATGCCCCAGCCCGACATGGCGGCGCTCGAGCAAGCGCGCAGCACGATGGTCAAGGCGCACGAGCTCACCGTGCCGCCTCGCGACGCCAGGACATTTCGCGTGGCGCGCGGCCAGTTCTTCCGCATCGTCAGCATCGAAGGCCCTCAGGTCGGCGACCTCAATCTCTGGAACGCGGACGTTCTCTCCGAGCGTTTCTTCAGCGGCAAGACGCGGGCGCTTCATGGCACGCATGTCGGTGCCGGCGACCGGCTCTGGAGCAACATGCCCTATCTTAGGCCGATGGCGACCATCAGCCACGACACGCTCGGCTGGTATGGTTTCGATGAGGACGGCGCCGGCATTCACGATGTCATCGGCACGCGCTGCGATCCCTACACCAATCTGATGCTCAACGGCGGCAGCTATGATTTCTGCTGCCATTCCAACCTGTCCCGCGCGCTTGCCGCCGAGCTGAGGATGGAGCCGCGCGCGGTCGAGCACCACGTCCACGATGTGCTCAACGTCTTCATGTGCACCGGCTTCACCAGGGACACGCACCAATATTTCATGAAGGCAAGCCCCGTCCGTCCCGGCGACTTCATCGAGTTCTTCGCGGAGATCGATCTGCTCGGCGCGTTGTCGGCCTGTCCCGGTGGAGACTGTAGCGCAACCCATTCCAGCGACGCTGCGGCATGCCATCCGCTCAAGATCGAGATCTTTGAGCCGGACCGAGCGACACTGAAGGCCTGGAGCTGGCCGTCGCCAAGTGGATATCACCGCGGCCACGGAGCGTCTTCCACGCACAAGAGCCTCTGATCCGTCTGATCACGGGAAAAGTAAGCTGCGACTACGTCGACTTCACGCAAAGACAGGGATTTGGGGACATGTGCCCCGGAGCTCGGGGGCGTCACAGGCCGCGGCGGCCTCACGCGAATTGCGCGACGCCGTTCCCAACAGACCAGTTCTCCGCGGGGGCATCGAGCACGTTGACGAATATGTCCTCGGGGCGGATGCCCGGGTTGTCGCCGAGCAGTTCCGCGATCCGGCGGTACAGCGCCTTCTTCTGCTCGGGGGTACGCGAGGCGAACACGGTGATCTGGATCAGCACGGCGTCGTCGCTGCGCTTGACGCCATAGGCGTTGCCGCAACGGAAGTTTGCAGGCGACAGCTCGCTGATGGTCATGAACTCGTCACCTTCAGGCACGTTCAGCGCCTCGCGCATCGCGCAATAGAGGCCGTCCAGGATTGCCTGCCGGTAGGCTTCGGGCTTACCAGCGCGCATGGAGATGTGAAGCAGAGGCATCAGCTGGTCCCTTTGCATGCGAGCCAATCGACCGGGCGCATGCAAGCGCCGGCCGTTCGGCCCATTGACGAGACGGGCTATCAATCTCAATTTATTTTTGACACGATGTCCAGAAAGCATGTTTTTGACATCGTGTCAAATATGCCGTCGACAGGGAGCATGATGTGAGGCCGCGCGAGTTCGATCACGACGACGTCTTGCGCATCGCGTTCGACCAGTTCTGGCGCAAGGGCGTGCGCGGCACCTCGCTGTCCGACATCGCGCGCGATGCCGGCGTTCAGCGCGGCAGCCTCTACAATGCGTTCGGCAGCAAGGAGGCCTTGTTCCTCCAGGCCTATGAGCGCTACGCCGGCGACTATCTCCTGGCCTTGCAGAAGGCGCTCGGCGCG
Organism: Bradyrhizobium cytisi; assembly: GCF_008123515.1. GTDB lineage: Bacteria > Pseudomonadota > Alphaproteobacteria > Rhizobiales > Xanthobacteraceae > Bradyrhizobium > Bradyrhizobium cytisi. The sequence continues at coordinate 21,038 of NZ_VSSR01000077.1, read as the reverse complement.
GGCTCGTTGCGTAAGCGCCTCATCGCATTTTTCGACCTGACCATCACCAATTTCCGATCCGGCTCGCCGCCGCGCGGATGTCCGACGACGCGCGGGCTGATGGAGCTCGGCGCCGCTGAAGGCGAGGGGCTCGACGAAGACGCGCGGAGAGCTTTTGCGAACCTGGTGTCGCGCATCACCGCGCTGGTTGAGGACACATTGTCGACGGGCGCCGAGCGCGGCGAGTTCAGCGGCAACCCGGCGGCCGCAGCGCTGCACATCATCACGGTCACGCGCGGTCTCGCGGTGCTCGAACGCGCCTTCGGTGACGAGCCCCAGCTGCGCAAGATTGCTGCCCACACCATCGACCTCGTGCTCGGCAGGGGTGCCCGCTAGGCCTCAGCAGAATGCAAGCGCGTTGACGGCCTGCGTGGCCGCGCTCTCCTGCTCGATCCCGACGAGCTGGCCGACGGCGGTCTTGAGTTCACCTGGGTCCCTGCGACGCGCAACAGCCAGGAGTCGCATCAATTCCGCCTCGTCCTTTGACAGCCGCCGGCACGACGGCGGCATGAAGCACAGATCGCAGGCACGTCCGCAGCGCAGGATTCGGACCAGCGCGGCAACGCGTGCGACCAGCAGCGGGCTGTCGGAAATGCCGGGCGCCTCGTCCGCGAAGCGATAGGCCGCCTCCCAGCAATCGGACGCGCCGGTCGCATAGGCCGCGCCGATGAACCGGAACAGCGAGAGCGCAGTGCGGCAGAAATCATCGCAGCCTTCCATGCCTCGCGGATTGTCCTGCATCATGAACGATCTCGTCAGTGCAGTGTGGGGCTTCCGACGAACCAGCTCTTCATCGCCATCGTCTGCATAACGCCGGGAGTCCGGACGTGTCGATCCGGCAAGATGAGACCGGCCATGCGGAAGATCGTCGCAAGTCCTCTGACAGGGGCGAGCGCCCAATCCGCGCAAACTGGAGGCAGCCAGCTTTCGAACTGCTCGCGCGCGACATCGATGCGCTCCTCTTGCGCCGCGGCGATCGCGTGCAAAATTCCGTGCTCGCTCTCCGACATCTTCGGGCAAGTGGGGCAATGAACCTCAATGGCCGTATGTGCCGTGCACGCAAAGATCTCGATGATCGCTTCCAGCGAGGGCACGGCGTCGCCGACGCGAAAATGGTCGTAGACCTGCTGGATGTCGGCCGCCGTCGGAACGGCGGTCCCGCTTCGCGCCTTCGCGCGAAATCCCCAGATGAAGAGCCGCTCCGCCGCGCTCAGCGCGGGAAGGTCAAGCGTCCTGGTGTCTGTCGATTGATGCATGGAGCCTCTGGCAAATGGCTACGCCTTGCGCCGATCGTTCTGCCAGGGGAACGCGCAAGTCAACGCCGGCAAGACCGATATCGAGGTCTTCTAGAAACGCGCAAGCATTGGACGCTCGGTCTTTGGAGCCATTCCAATACGATTGCAAAATGTCGACGAATTCCAAAGTACGCATCAGACGGACCAGCCCTGGCGGCTTCCGGGCACCTTTTGCGGGAGTTCGGGAACCTGAATGCTTAAGGCTTTGCTAAGACGATCAGGATAAAATGGCATATCAGCCCCGCCAATTTTGTGAGCACCGATGATTTTCTCCCGCATCAGTTTCAAGCTGGTCCTCATTGTCGGCATCAGCCTCCTCGGCATGATCGCGCTGGTGCCGATCGCGCTGTCGACCCTGCGTAGCCAGATGGTCGCCGACCGCCAGGCCAAGACGCAGCACATGGTCGATGTCGGCTACGGCATCCTGGCGCATTACCAGAAGCTCGAGAGCGACGGAAAGCTCACGCGCGAGCAGGCGCAGGCCGCCGCGATGGCCGAAATCAAGAGCCTGCGCTACGACAAGGTCGAGTATTTCTGGATCAACGACATGGCCCCCAAGATGGTCATGCACCCGATCAAGCCCGAGCTTGACGGCAAGGATCTCTCCGGGATGAAAGATCCGGCCGGCAACGCGCTGTTCATGGGGTTCGTTGACGTCGTCAAGACGCAGAGTGCGGGCTTCTACAGCTACCTCTGGCCGAAGCCCGGCTTCGACCAGCCCGTAGCCAAGATTTCCTATGTAAAGGGCTTTGCGCCCTGGGGCTGGATCGTCGGCACAGGTATCTATCTCGACGACGTCGATGCCGTCTTCCGCCAGGACGCGATGACGTTCGGCCTGGTGTGCCTCGCGGTGTTCCTGCTCGTGCTCGGTGCGTCCTTCGTGATCGGCCGCAGCGTGACCCGGCCGCTGGCGAAAATCACCGACTTGACCGAGCGCCTCGCCGCTGGCGACGGCGCCTTCGAGGTGCCCTACACCAACCTCAGCAACGAGGTCGGCGGGCTCGCCAGGGCGCTCGCCGTGTTCAAGGACAATGCGTCGGCGGTAGGCCGGATGCATGCCGAGCAGCAGGAGACCAAGCAGCGGGCCGACGACGAGAAGCGCAAGACCATGACCGATCTCGCCGGCAGGTTCGAGGCGAGCGTCCAGGCCGTCGTCCGCGACGTCTTCAACGAGGCGCGGACGATGCAGCAGGCTGCGCAAGGCATGTCGGAGACCGCGAACAAGGCAACCGATCGCGCGAGCTTCGTCGCCACCGCCTGCCAGCAGGCTTCGAGCAATGTGCAGACGGTGGCCTCGGCCGCCGGCCAGCTGTCGTCCTCGATCACCGAGATCAGCCAGCGCGTCGCGCAGGCGGCGTCCGTGGCCGACAAGGCGGCCGCCGACGGCCAGCGCACCAACGACACCGTGCAGGGTCTGGCCGCGGCCGCCCACAAGATCGGCGAGGTCATCGACCTCATCAACCAGATCGCTTCGCAGACCAATCTGCTTGCGCTCAATGCCACGATCGAAGCCGCCCGCGCGGGTGAGGCCGGCAAGGGATTTGCCGTGGTGGCGAGCGAAGTGAAGTCGTTGGCGAGCCAGACCGCGAAGGCGACCGACGAGATCGGCGCGCAGATCAGTGCGATCCAGGCCGAGACCAACCAGGTCGTCGGCAACATCGACAACATTCGCAAGACCATCATGGAGGTCAACGAGATCTCCTCGTCGATCGCAGCCGCAGTCGAGGAGCAGGGCGCCGCGACGCAGGCCATTGCGCACAGCGTGCAGGAAGCGGCCTCCGGCACCGACCAGGTCTCGCAAAACATCTCCGGCGTCACCGATGCGACGGCGGAGACCGGCCAGGCCGCTGGCCTCGTGCTGCAGTCGAGCGGACGCCTGACCGAGAAGCTGCAATCGCTGGAGAACGAGGTCAGCACTTTCGTTGCCGGCGTGCGGGCGGCCTAGTATAGCCGGGGGATGGTCTCCAATCCTCGTCGCATCCTCCTGATCAATCCGAACAGCCTTGAGGCGACCACCGCGATGATGGTCGCCATCGCGAAGTCCGTCGCGATAGGCGGGTTCGACGTCGTCGGCGCTACGGCAGAGCGCGCGCCGTCGATGATCGTGACGCCGCACGCGCTCGAGGCGACCGCCCCTGAGGTCGAGGAGATCGCGAGGGCGCATCAAAGTTCCTGCGAGGGCATCATCGTCTCCGCGTTTGGAGATCCCGGCCTCGCGGGAATAAAGTCGGCGATGACGCTGCCCGCGGTCGGCATCGGCGAGTCCTCGATGCTGGAAGCCGCAGAGAACGGCCGCCGCTTCGGCGTGGCGACCACGACGCCGTTGCTGAAGGCGAAGATCGACGCGCTACCGGTCGCGTTGGGATTGCGATCCCACTACACCGGTACCCGCTTCGCCGAGGGCGATCCGCAAGAGTTGATGCGCGATCCGGCGCGGCTGCGCGTAGCGCTCGCCGGCACGGTCGAAGCCTGCACGCGCAGGATGGTGCCGAGGCGGTCATCATCGGCGGCGGGCCGCTCGGTGAGGCCGCGCGCGACCTGCGGCTGATCTTCACCGTGCCGGTCATCGCGCCGATCCCGTCCGCCGTGATGCGGATTATTCGCCTCATCGAAGCGCGACCGGCCAACTGATATTCCGGCCCGCGGGAGCTATCACAGCGACCGCTTCCTCTCCCTTGACGACTGCGGCTAAAGTGAAGAAGCAGGATCATCGAACCTGCCGCCCGGCGTCTGGCTGCGGGGCCATGGAGACCGCTGCATGTCGTTCAAAAAACTCCTGATCGCCAATCGCGGCGAGATTGCCATCCGCATCGCGCGCGCAGCGGCCGATGCCGGCATTGCCACGGTCGCGATCCACCCGGCCGACGATGCGCTGTCGCTGCATGTGCGCGTGGCCGACCAGGCGGCGGAAATTTCCGGCCGCGGTGCGCGGGCCTATCTCGACATCGAAGCGGTGGTGAAGGCGGCGAAGGCTGCCTCCTGCGATGCCGTGCATCCCGGCTATGGTTTTCTGAGCGAGAATGCCGCGTTCGCCAAGGCCTGCGCGGACGCGGGCATCGTCTTTGTCGGGCCTAAGCCGGCAGCGCTCGAACTGTTCGGCGACAAGGTCGCGGCACGGCAACTGGCAAAACGCTGCGGCGTGCCGATCATTGCGGGCACCAGCGGTCCGTCGTCGCTCGACGAGATCACGGCGTTCTTCACCTCGCTCGGCAGCAACGCGGCGATCGTGATCAAGGCGATGGCCGGCGGCGGCGGCCGCGGCATGCGTGTTGTCGAGAACGCAGCCGATCTCGCGGAAGCCTATGCGCGCTGCCAGTCCGAGGCCAAGGCGGCGTTCGGCTATGACGGCGTCTATGCCGAGCGGCTGATCCGGCAGGCGCGCCATATCGAGGTACAGATCATCGGCGACCGCCACGGCGCGATCTCTCATCTCTGGGAGCGCGAATGCACCATTCAGCGCCGGCACCAGAAGTTGATCGAGGTCGCGCCGAGCCCGTCGCTCAGCGAGGGCTTGCGCGGTCGCATCATCGAGGCAGCCAGGCAGCTCGCGACGGCGGCGGCTTATGACAATCTCGGGACTTTCGAATTCCTGGTCGACGGCACGGCCGAGGACAGCTTTGCCTTCATCGAGGCCAATCCGCGGCTCCAGGTCGAGCACACCGTGACGGAAGAGGTGCTCGGCCTCGATCTCGTCCGCGCCCAGCTTGCGATTGCTGCAGGCAGCACATTGGCCTCGCTCGGTCTGGCGCAGGGCTCAATTCCGAAGCCCCGCGGCTATGCCATGCAGCTCCGCGTCAACATGGAGACGCTGGACGAGACCGGCGCGACGCATCCGACCGGCGGCGTGCTCGCCGTGTTCGAGCCGCCGTCAGGGCCGGGCGTCCGCGTCGATAGTTTTGGCTATGCCGGCTACAAGACCAGCGCGGCGTTCGACTCCCTGCTGGCCAAGGTCATCGTGCATACGCCGGGTGAAGCTTGGCACGATGTCGTCGCTAAGGCGTCGCGTGCCCTACGGGAGTTCCGGATCGACGGCGTCGTCACCAACATCGCCTTCCTCCAGGCAGTGCTGGCGCACCCGGATTTCCAGACCAATCACATTGCGACCGACTTCATCGATCGCAATGTCGCAAAGCTGGTCGAGGCGGCCGATGGCGTGGCCAAGCCGCTCTATTTTGCTGCGGCCGAGCGAGGCGGCGCTCACGCCGCCGAGACCCACGTCGCGCAGATCGTGCCAGAGGGTACGGTGATGGTCGCCGCGCCCTTGCAAGGCACCATCGTCACCATCCAGGTGAAGGAAGGCGAGATCGTGCGCCCGGGGCAGCAGCTCGCCGTGATCGAGTCCATGAAGATGGAGCATCTGGTGATGGCCGAACAGGGCGGCCGCGTCATGAAGCTCGCGGCCGGCGACGGCGTCACGCTGCTGCATGGCGAGGCGATCCTCTATATAGAGCCGCTCGACGTCGCCGCGGATGCGTCGGCGGTCGAAGCCGATGTCGATCTCGACCACATCCGCCCTGATCTCGCCGAGCTGATCGCGCGCCAGGCCAACACGCTCGATGCGAACCGCCCGGCCTCGGTCGAGCGCCGCCGCAACACCAATCAGCGCACCGCGCGCGAGAACGTCGCGCAGCTCGTCGACGACGGCTCGTTCATGGAATATGGCAGCCTCGCCATTGCCGCCCAGCGGCGTCGTCGCAAGCTCGACGATCTCATCAAGAACACCCCGGCCGACGGCCTCGTCATGGGCGTTGCCACCGTCAACGCCGAGAAGTTCGGCGGTGATGCCGCGCGCTGCATTGTCATGGCCTATGACTACACCGTGCTCGCGGGCACGCAGGGTCACATGAACCACAAGAAGATCGACCGCATGCTGACGCTGGCGGAAGACTGGCGCGTGCCGCTGGTGTTTTATGCCGAGGGCGGCGGCGGCCGTCCGGGCGACACCGACCGGCTCGGCATGACCGGCCTCGACGGCCCATCCTTCGTGCAGTTCGCAAGGCTCTCCGGTCTCGTGCCTGTCATCGGCGTGGTCTCCGGCTATTGCTTCGCTGGCAACGCCGCGATGCTCGGCTGTTGCGATGTCATCATCGCCACCAAGAACGCCTCGATCGGCATGGGTGGTCCTGCGATGATCGAGGGCGGCGGGCTCGGCGTCTATCACCCGGCCGAGGTCGGTCCGGTCTCGTTCCAGTCGCCGAACGGCGTCATCGACATCGTGGTTGAGGACGAAGAAGAGGCGACATCCGTCGCGCAGAAATACCTGTCCTACTTCCAGGGCGCGGTAACGGAGTGGCAGGCGGCCGACCAGCGCCTGCTCCGCCGTGCCATTCCTGAGAACCGCTTGCGCGTCTACGACATCCGCGGCGTGATCGATCTCGTCGCGGACAAGGATTCCGTGCTGGAGCTGCGCCGCGACTACGGCGTCGGCATGATCACCGCCCTGATCCGCATCGAAGGCAAGCCGTTCGGCCTGATCGCCAACAATCCGCGCCATCTCGGCGGAGCGATCGATGCCGATGCCGGCGACAAGGCCGCGCGCTTCCTCCAGCTCTGCGACGCCTTCGATCTGCCGATCGTCTCGCTGTGCGACACGCCCGGCTTCATGGTTGGCCCGGAAGCCGAGAAGACTGCGATCGTGCGCCACGTCTCGCGCATGTTCGTGACGGGTGCGAGCCTCACCGTGCCGCTGTTCGGCATCGTGCTGCGCAAGGGCTACGGCCTCGGCGCGCAGTCGATGATCGGCGGCGGCTTCCACGCCTCGTTCTTCACGGCGGCCTGGCCGACCGGCGAGTTCGGCGGCATGGGGCTGGAGGGCTATGTTCGCCTCGGCTTCCGCAAGGAGATGGAGGCGATCGCCGATCCCGAGGAGCGCGAGACCTATTACCGCAACAAGGTCGCCGAGCTCTACGCCAACGGCAAGGCGGTCTCGATCGCCTCGGTGTTCGAGATCGACAACGTGATCGACCCCGCCGAGACGCGGCGCTGGATCATGGCGGGGCTCCGTTCGGTGCCCAAGCCGCCGGTGCGGACGGAGAAGAAGCGGCCGTGTATCGACACGTGGTGACGGCGGTGCAGCAAATCAGAGTCGCTTGAGACAATCTGCTTCCACGTCGTCATGCCCGGGCTTGTCCCGGGCATCCACGTTCCTTCGCATGCGCGGCAGAGGCGTGGATGGCCGGGACAAGCCCGGCCATGACGGCGATGTGCGCCGTTGGGTCGTCCCGGTTCCGGATTGACATCCCCGCCTGTGGTGCCAGACTTTGCACAATAATACAGGGTGGAGACGTCCGCGATGGCCAGCCTTTCGGCCTCGAATCATGTCGCCCGTGTCTTGTCCGTGGCCAATCATGCGGCTGACGTCGACGCGGAGTCGCGGATCGCGACCTCCTGGCGGCGCTGCCTGATCAGCCACAAGCTCGATCCCGCCCGCCAGGGCCCGCCGCAGACGCTCACTGAAGCCGAAGTCCGTCACGTCGCCGAGCCCTTGGAACAGACCATCAGGCTGCTCACGCCCGAGCTCGACGATCTCGCCCGGGTGCTGCGCGATGCCGGCTATTGCGTCAATCTCGCTGACGCGAATGCGACCATGCTGTTCAGTCGTCTGCCAGGCGAGGCCGACGCGCGGATGTTCATGGACTGGAAGATCTACACCGGCTCGAACTTTGCCGAGACGTTTGAGGGCACCAACGGGCTCGGTACCGCGCTCGCAGAGCGGAAGCCGATCCTGGTGCATCGCGATGAGCATTTTCGTGCACAGTGGCACATGTTCTCCTGCGCGGTGGCTCCGCTGTTCGATCAGGCCGGGCGCCTCGCCGGCGCCGTTAACATCACCTCCTGCCGCGAGGATCTCGAACGCGCCGCGCATCAGCTTGCACTTGCGGTGACGATGGAGGCGACGCGGCGCATGGAGGGCGCGATCTTCCGCGATCATTTCCGCAATGCGTGGATCGCGACTGTGCCGGGCGATGGCGGCAGCGGCCTGCTCGCCTATGATGACGATCGCCGCATCGTCGGCGCCTGCCGATCGGCGCGTGCCTTGCTGGGCCTGACCGATGGCCTGATTGCATCCGGCATCGATCTGTCGCGCTACGTCAAGATCGACCATTCGCGCCATGCGGACGAGATCGTCGAGCTCCGCCGCGCCGATGGCCGCCCTTTGGGCCAGGGCCATGTTGCGCCGCCGCTGCGTGCAAAATCCTCGACGCTGCGCCGTGATGCGTCCGTCGATCGGTTCGACGCGTTGCATCGGCTAGCAGGCAATGATCCCGGCCTGGTCAAAAGCATGAAGCGGCTGAGGAGCATCGGCGATCACAATCTGCCGGTGCTGCTGCATGGCGAGACCGGCGTCGGCAAGGATGTGTTCGCGCGCGCGATTCATGCCGCGAGCAACCGTGCCCGCAACAACTACGTTGCACTGAACTGCGCGGCGATGCCGGAGAGCCTGATCGACGCCGAGCTGTTCGGCTACGAGGCCGGCGCCTTCACCGGCGCACGCCGCGACGGCTCGAAGGGCCTGATCGTGCAGGCCGACGGCGGTACGCTGTTCCTGGATGAGATCGGCGACATGCCGATCGCGCTGCAGACGCGGCTCTTGCGCGTGCTGGAGAATCGCGAGGTCTGGCCGCTCGGTGCGCTCAAGCCGGTGCCGGTGGATATCCGATTGATCAGCGCGACCCATCGCGATCTCGGCCGCATGGCCGAGCAGGGCGCCTTCCGCGCCGACCTCTATTTCCGCTTGCGCGGCATGGAGGTGCGGCTGCCGGCGCTACGCGAGCGCGCCGACCGGGATGACATCATCCGCCAGATCGCGCGCGAGGAGGCGCCGGACTGCAGGCTGTCGCCGGAAGCCTGGTCGCTGCTGTCGGCCTATCCCTACCCCGGCAATATGCGCCAGCTCCGCCACGTGCTGCGGCTCGCCGGCTGCACGGCGGAGGAGGGCGTCATCACCGACGCTGATCTCGACCTGCCGCCGTTTGGCGGAAGGGCCGCGGAGACGGATCTCCAAGCGGCCGAACGCGCGACGATCGTCCAGGCGCTGCGCAAGCATGGCGGCCGCGTCACCGAAGCGGCACGCGCGTTGAAGCTCAGCCGCGCGACGCTGTATCGCAAGATCAAGCAGCTGAAGATCGAGACCGCGCAATAGCGCTTTTCTTTCCCTCTCCCCTTGTGGGAGAGGGTGGCTCGCCGCGCAGCGGCGAGACGGGTGAGGGGTCTGGCTCCGCGAATTCACATCGCCACTTGTGTGCGCGGAGAGATACCCCTCATCCGGCGCTTCGCGCCACCTTCTCCCACAAGGGGAGAAGGGAAGACACTACGAAAAATCGCTCCAGCTCAGATGCCGCGAATCAAGGTCGCCGACTGAAACTGTGCCGCGGATTTCGTGCGGGCTGTGGAAACTGCTGCGCAGATAGACCAGAGGCGAGGCCCCGTCGGAATGCGTCGCGCCGCGCACCTCGCCGACGAAGATCGAATGCGTCCTGGTCTCGAATTCCTGCGTCAGCACGCAGTCGAACGCGGCCACCGCATCCGTCAGCACCGGTGCCCCGGTTGCTCCGCGTGTCCACTGGCCGAACGCAAAGCGGTCGTCGCCATTGATGCCCTTCTGGCCGCTGAAGGTCAGCGCCAGCAGCGCGTGGTCTTCGTGCAGGAAGTTGATCGCGAACGCACCTTCCTCGCGGATGCGCCCATGCGCGCTGGCGTTGCGGTTGACGCAGACGATCAGCGAGGGCGGATTATCCGACAGCGAGCAGGCCGAAGTCACCGTCAATCCCGAGCGCTTGCCGTGCTCGGAGCCGACCGTGACAAGCGCGACGGCGCCGGCGCATTGGCGCATCGCCTGCTTGAAATCCTTGGCGTCGACGCTCACGCGAAAATCTCCGAATTGAATACGGGTGCGGCAGGTTCGCGCCGCACCCGCATTCGGTCAAGCCGCCTTCTTCGCGGAGCCGAGATGCTTCAGGCGCGGCATCACCTCGTTCTTGAGCAACGAGAGCGAGTGGTGCCAGGCTTCCGGCTTGTGCTTGTAGTCGAAGCCAAACACCAGCAGCACGCCGAAGCCGCCGACCTCGTCGTAGATCTTCTCGATCTTCTCGGCGACCGTCGCGGGCGAGCCGACGACCCAGTTCCGCTTGGCGCAATATTCGACGGTGACGTCGCTATCGGGCACGTCGGGCGCGTGCTTCAGATAATCCTTGAAGCCGAAATGGCCGAGCAGCGGCAGGAAGTACTCGTGCATCATCCGGCCCATCATGTCGCCGGTCGAGAGCTTCCAGGCCTCCTCGTCGGTGTCGGCGACGAACACCTCACGCACCAGACGCCAGTCCGCGCGGTTCGGCTTGCGTCCGGTCTTGGCAGCGCCAATCTCGACCGAATCCCAATGGCTGCCGACATAGGCCGGGTTGAGGTTGAGGCTCATCGGGATGAAGCCGCGCTCGCCCGCGAGCTTGAGCGTATCCGAGTTCTTCGACAGCCCGGCAACGCCGATCGGCGGATGCGGCGCCTGCAACGGCTTGATGTGGGGCTTGAGGAAATCGAACATCGTGTCCGGCTTGGTCACCGTCCAGAATTTGCCCTTGTAGGTGAAGGGCGCGGGATCGGACCACAGCTTCAGGATGATCTCCAGCGCCTCGCGGGTCATGTCGCGGTTCTGCCCGCTCATGCCGTCGACGTTGAACATCGCCCAGTCGCTCGGCAGGCCGCTCGCCGCGACGCCGAAATTGAGCCGGCCCTCGGAGAGGTGGTCCAGCATCGCGACGCGGTTGGCGAGCTCGGCCGGGTGGTGATAGGGCAGCAGGAAGCCGCCCGGGCCGATGCGGATATTCTTGGTCTGCATCAGCGCCTGCGCGATCAGAAGGTCCGGGGTGGGATTGGGTTCCCACGGCGCAGTGTGATGCTCGCCGACCCAGGCCTCCTGATAGCCGAGCTCGTCGAGCCAGCGCAGGGTCTGCAGGTCCCAGTCGTTTCCTTCCTTCAGGCCACACTCCGGCGGGTGCGAAGGCATCGTGAAATAGCCGATCTCCATGGGTTTCCTCATCTGATGTTGACGCGTCTTGCTGCGCGTTCCGGGACGTAAACAAGAACAGCTTCAGCAAGCGGTGTGCCAGCGTGGGCCGTGCCCCAGACCTGCGAGAAAAGGCTGGTTTGGGGCACCAATTGCCGATATCCCGGGGCAGATTTGCGAAGCGCCCGTCTCATTGTCGCGAGACGACGTCTTGGCCGTGAGACCAAGGGAAGACCAAGGGATACGATTCGAAATGACCGAACCCGCTTTTGTCGCGGTGGACTGGGGCACCAGCAGCTTTCGGCTCTGGCTGGTCGATCGCGCAGGTCACGTGCTGGCCGAGCGCCGCAGCGACGAGGGCATGATGGCGGCCGCCAGGACCGGCTTTCCCGGCGTGCTGCAATCGCACCTGGCGGCGGTTGCCGCGCCGGATCATCTGCCGGTGCTGGTCTGCGGCATGGCCGGCGCCAAAACCGGCTGGGTCGAGGCCGGCTACGTCGACACGCCAGCGCCCTTGCCGGCGATCCTCAAGCAGGCCGCGCGTGTGCCGGGCGAAGGGCGCGACATCCGCATCCTGCCGGGCATCGCGCAGCGCGACACAGCCGCGCCGGACGTGATGCGGGGCGAAGAGACGCAATTGCTCGGCGCACTCGGCCTGGAACCCGCCGGCGAGGCGCTGGTCTGCATGCCCGGCACGCATTCCAAATGGGTGCGGGTGAAGGACGGCACGGTCGCGCATTTTTCGACCTTCATGACTGGTGAGCTCTTCAGCGTCGTATCGCGCGAGACGATCTTGTCGCTCGCGGTGGCCGGCGCCGATGAGGCCGAGGATGTCGCGAGCTTCAATGCGGCGGTGAAAGCCGCCTACGGGGCGCCGGCCTTCGCCGCAAACCTCCTGTTCGGTGCGCGGTCGCGTCAGCTGCTGTTCGGCGGCACGCCGGCGGCGGCGCGTGAGACGCTGTCGGGCACGTTGATCGGTGTCGAGCTCGCGGCGGGTCTCTCAGGCACTATGCCGAAAGCCGGCATCACGCTGATCGCGTCCGGGCGGCTGGCGGCTCTGTACCGGCAGGCCTTTGACGCGCTGAAGGTCGACGTGAACCCGATCGATGCCGATGACGCGGTGCGCCGCGGCCTGTCGATGGCCGCTGCGGCAATCTGGACGACATAGAAGGACCTTCGAGATGAGCGTTCCCTTTCCGCCGATGAAACGGCCCCTGGTCGCGATCCTGCGCGGCGTCAAGCCCGAGGAGACCGAGGCCATCGTCGGCGTGCTGATCGAGGCCGGCATGACCGCGATCGAGATCCCCCTGAACTCGCCGGACCCATTCCGCTCGATCGGCACCGCCGTGAAGCTCGCACCCGCCGGCGTGCTGATCGGCGCCGGCACCGTGCTGACCACGGCGGATGTCGATCGTCTCAACGACGTCGGCGGCACGCTGATGGTCTCGCCGAATGTGGATACACAGGTGCTCGCGCGTGCGCATCAGTACGCCATGATCACGCTGCCGGGCGTGTTCTCGCCGACCGAGGCGCTGCTTGCGGCGCGTTCCGGCGCGTCCGGCCTGAAATTCTTTCCGGCGAGTGTGCTCGGCGCATCCGGCATCGCCGCGATCCGCGCCGTGCTGCCGGCCGGTGTGATGATCGCCGCCGTCGGCGGCGTCTCCGACCAGAACTTTGCGGAATACATCAAGGGCGGCGTCACCGCGTTCGGGCTCGGCTCCAGCCTCTACAAGCCCGGCATGACGGCTACGGATGTCGCGGCGCGCGCGAAGGCGACGATCGACGCCTATGATCGGGCGATTGTGAAAGACTGAAACCGCAATAAACAAGCCGTGATGTCGTCACGGTCGTGCGTTGTCCTATCTTGCTGCTATCCGCGAGATCAGGAGACCGACATGGCGATCAACAACATAGCCGATCTGTTCGTGGCAACGCTCGAACAGGCCGGCGTCAAGCGCATCTATGGCATTGTCGGCGACAGCCTGAACGGTCTTACCGAGGCGCTGCGCCGCCGCGGTACCATCGAATGGGTGCACGTCCGCCACGAGGAGGTCGCGGCCTTCGCGGCCGCCGGCGAAGCCGAGATGACGGGCAGCCTTGCGGTGTGCGCGGGTTCCTGCGGGCCGGGCAATCTGCACCTGATCAACGGCCTGTTCGACGCCCATCGCAGCCGCGTTCCGGTGCTGGCGATCGCGGCGCAGATCCCCTCGGCTGAGATCGGCGGCGGCTATTTTCAGGAAACTCATCCGCAAAACCTGTTTCGCGAATGCAGCCATTATTGCGAGCTGATCTCGGATCCGAGCCAGCTACCTTTCGTGCTGGAGAACGCGATCCGCGCGGCGGTGGGCCTGCGTGGCGTCGCCGTCGTTGCCATGCCCGGTGATGTCGCCTTCCGCACGCCGCCGAAGCGCGCGCTGTCGACGACCCGCGGGCTTGCGCTCGCAGCGCCAAAGGTCGTACCGCAGGCCGACGAGCTGAGGACGCTCGCGGATCTCCTTAACGGCGCCGAGCGCATCACGCTGTTCTGCGGCCGCGGCTGTGCCGGCGCGCATGCGCCGCTGATGCAGCTTGCCGAAGCCCTGAAGAGCCCGATCGTTCACGCGCTCGGCGGCAAGGAGCATGTCGAATACGATAATCCCTACGATGTCGGCATGACCGGTTTCATCGGATTCTCCTCGGGCTACGCCGCCATGCGCGCCTGCGATGCGCTGGTGATGCTCGGCACGGATTTTCCCTACAGGCAGTTCTTCCCTGATGATGCGAAGATCGCGCAGATCGACATTCGCCCGGAAAATCTGGGACGGCGCTGCAAGATCGATCTCGGCCTCGTCGGCGACGTCAAGCTGACCATCGAGGCGCTGCTGCCGCTGCTCAAGACCAGGACGCAGCGCAAGCATCTCGACGATGCCGTCGCGCACTACAAGAAGGCGCGTGAGGGCCTCGACTCGCTTGCCAAGGGCACGCCGGGCAGCAAACCGATCCATCCGCAATATCTCGCAAAAGTCATCAGCGACCACGCGAGTGACGATGCCGTCTTCACCGCCGATGTCGGCACGCCCACTGTGTGGGCTGCGCGCTATCTCAATATGAACGGTCGCCGCCGGCTGATCGGCTCCTTCGTGCACGGCTCGATGGCCAACGCCATGCCGCAGGCGATCGGCGTGCAGGCCTCGCAGCCCGCCCGTCAGGTGATCTCGCTCTCGGGCGACGGCGGCTTCACCATGCTCATGGGCGATCTGATCACGCTGACGCAGATGAAGCTGCCGGTGAAGATTGTCGTCTTCAACAACGGCGTGCTCGGCTTCGTCGCGCTGGAGATGAAGGCGGCGGGCTTTGTCGACACCAATGTCGATCTGGAGAATCCCGATTTCGCCGCGATGGCACGTGCGATGGGTATCTTCGCCAAGCGCGTCGAGGACCCCGGCGAGCTCCCGGGCGCGATGAAGGAGATGCTGGCCCACAACGGTCCGGCGCTGCTCGACGTCGTCACCGCCAAGCAGGAGCTGTCGATGCCGCCGACCATCACCGCGGAGCAGGTCAAGGGGTTTAGCTTGTGGGTGCTGCGTGCGGTGATGAACGGCCGCGGCGACGAGGTCGTGGATCTCGCGAAGACGAATCTGCTGCCGCGCTAGCCGCGCTTCGCCGACGGCACAGGCAACCGCTCATGGCGGCGCTGGAAGCGCTGCCAGTGCAGCACGATGCCGATCAGCGCCGCCGGCACGAAGCCGAGCACGATCAGGAAATGCGGCAGTTCCTTCGGCGAGATGAAGGCAATGCCGATGTCCGAGATCAGCCAGAGCGCTGCGAAGATCACCGCGAAATCCATGCGCGGGCAGCGCAGGTAATAGAACACGGCGGTGATGACTACGGCGGGCCCGATCGCGATGGCGATCATGACCGCCGTCAGCTCCTTCGGCGTCAGCGCGTCGAGCACCATCGACGCCAACAGCCAGATGGCGGCGAACATGGCGACGATGTCGATCGGATGCCGCACGGACGGTACCTCTCGTGGAAACCGCGGTATCGTTGTAGGCGCGGGTGTCGCCCGTCAAGTCCCAATGTGGCGAGGACCGGGCGTATCGATCCGCGCGGCGTTACCCGGCCCGCAAGCCTGTTGGCGCCTCATACGCCTGCGGCTCGCCCCGTGCCACCTGTCAGGCCGCGCAAATTCGCGATTGCGCCCTCGATGTGCCGGCATTCCGAGAGCTGAAGGTCGAGCGATCGGAGACGGTTCTCGACACGTTTTAACTCCGACTTGGACGGCTGCACGTTGCTGGCGGAACTCCATTTCGCGAGAGTTTCGGGTTCATCCAGAAGTCGCTTCACCCGCCGAATCAAACCGGTCCGCTCGGCGATGAGTCCGGCAATGACCGCATCAATGGATTCCGCGAGCGATGCAATGTCGAACGCGACGCGCTTCTTGCGGCGCTTTTCCCGCATGCTCATGTGCTGCACCGCCCGCTGATCAATGATGGGCGATCATAAGACGTGCAACTTAAGCGCTCGTGAAGGAGACGATCGGTTTTCGGTACCTCCGGGAGTCTACGGAGCATTGTCGCGGTGGCCGCATGGCAGCCTCGTGTTCGTCACCGCGAGATCTCGGCCTGATCCTGCTCCATCCCCGGGCTCTGGCGCAGCATGAAATGACCGAAGGCCGAGGCGATCGGCTTGTCCGGATCGTCCTGCCAGGCCCGCGCCTCGAAAGCGACAATACGCCGGCCCTGCTTCACAATGGAGACATTGGCAATTGTGTCCAGTGCCCGGCCGGAGCGCAGATAGTTGACGGTCAGCCCGATCGGCTTCGGCAGCGTCGCGATCCCGAGCTCGCGCCGCACGCCGAGGATCGCGGTGGTCTCGAGGAAGGCACCGGTCATGCCGCCATGGATCGCCGGCAGGATCGGGTTGCCGATGATTTTTGGCGAGAACGGCATCGTCAACGTGCCGTCATCATTCAGGCGAATACCGAGGCAGCGCGCGAACGGGCTGTTGGCGAACGGC
Source organism: Bradyrhizobium cytisi (assembly GCF_008123515.1). Classification (GTDB taxonomy): domain Bacteria; phylum Pseudomonadota; class Alphaproteobacteria; order Rhizobiales; family Xanthobacteraceae; genus Bradyrhizobium; species Bradyrhizobium cytisi. Next base: position 4,706 of record NZ_VSSR01000077.1, on the reverse strand, counting down.
CCATCCGGATCCTCCGGCGCCTCCAGCGTCGGAATGCTGCGCGACTCCATCCTGCGGTCTGCAAGCATGTTGGTGCGGTTGGCGCCGATCATGAAGCAGGCGGTGGCGGTCGCCACCGGATCGTCCTCCGACTCCTGGTAAGCCGTGGAGCGCACGAAGGCGATCGAGCGGGTGGTGCGGTAGCAGACCGAATGCGCCTTGATGTCGAGGCCGGGCGTAGCCGGCTTCTGGTAGTCGATGCGCAAATCGAGCGTCGCGATCGCGCTGGTGCCGTCGAGCGCGAGCTGCACCGCCATGCCGCAGCTCTCGTCCAGCATCGCGGTGACGACGCCGCCATGCAGCACGCCGGTCTCGGTGTCGCCGACGAAGACGGGGCGGTAGGGCAGGCTCGACCAGGCTTCGCCCGGCGCGAACCGGTCGAGCTGGAGCCCGCTGATATGGCCGTAATCGGAGCGGCGGCCCTTGATGGCTTCGGCGAGTTCCTCGAAGGGAAGTGTGGTCGGTGTGGTGGACATGCTGACGTTTTAGACCAGTGTCGGGAACGGCGCAAAACTCTGAATGTGCCCCGCGGCGGCCCTGCGGCCGGTTTGGCCTCGACAGAGCCGGCCGAAGCAACGATGGTGGGCGCGCTTCGCCCGTCGACTAGCCCAAGGAGTGCCCATGGCCGATCCCGAAACGCCCGCCACCAGCCAGGGCCCTGTGACCATTTCCAGCTCGAGCTCCGAGCGGGCGCCGATCATCTATTTCGACGGCGCCTCCTGCTTCGGCCATCACAACGGTGCGATCCAGATCGAGCTCGCTGCGAACCTCCTGATGCCGATCGGCGCCGCCGTCAGGGTCGACGTGGTTCAGACCGCGCATCTGCGCTGCAGCCCGGCAGCGGCGCTGGCCTTGCGCGAAGCGCTCGACAAGGCGCTTGCAATGCTCAAGCTCGGACAGCAGCAGCCCGACGAAGCGATTCCGACCGTGAAGAACTGAGGCCGGAACTCAGCCGGCGGGACTCGCATTAAGGCAGCATTTCTTGAATCTCTTTCCACTGCCACAGGGGCAGGGATCGTTGCGGCCGACGTGACGAAACGGATTGCGTTCGGGATGATAGAAAGAGACCGGGGCTGGTTTCCTTGCGGGTGGCTCCCGATTGAAGGCGGCCCATGTGGACAGTTCCAGAATCGTGTCGTCGAATAAGGTCAAATCATTTTCGGCGCGGAAAGGCGGAGCATCGGGATTGTCGAGCATGTATTGCAGATCCCCCGCGAAACGTCTCCGCGCAAGGTCAACAGTGCGATCGCCTCGATCATGCGTGAACGAACGAACTCATCAGCATTTTCATCATGGATGATCTCGCACAATGGCTGCGGGTTGCCATCGAACACGGAGGCCATCACGCGGTGAGTCGTCTCGGTGATTGCACCGCCCAAGACGACTTGACGATGTCGGGGGCTTGCGCAAGAATGTTGCAAGCTCGGGGTAGGCAGGGTTCACGCGCCATTCGCCAAGGAGGTGAAACGCGAAGAACAAGGCTGCTTTGTAATCCGTTTGACCAGGAGATTCGACTTCTTCGAAGGCACGTAAAAAGACAGGAATGACCGAGTCTTTATCGGCCCGCGCCGCTTGAATCGCTTCGGTCCGAAGACCCTCTTTCTTGTTGAGGCTGTCCAGGATCTGTAACGGGTCCACGTCGTGTCCTCCGATGGATCAGCGTAATATTACTTCATCCCTTCGCCACGTGAACCTTTGCCGTGTTGCCGCCGTTCCACTTGCCGTCGAGCGCGCGCTCGATCTGGGCGGCGAGCTGCAGCAGCAGGCCGTCATTGGCCTGCTTCGCAATCGCCTGGATGCCGAGCGGCAGGCCGTGCTCTTGTGCTGCCATCGGCATCGAGATCGCCGGCATGCCGCAGAGATTGGCGAGCGGCGTGAAGGCGAAGAAGCGCCAGAGATTGCCGAACCAGTCGAGCACATCGGGATTGTCGGAGATGGTGAGATATTCCCTGGTGCCGACCTTCGGCGTCGGCAGCGCCGTGATCGGCGTCAGGATCACGTCCCACTGCTCGAAGAAGCTGCCGAAGCCGCGCGAGGTCGTATTGAATACAGCCTGCATCTTCGCCCGATCGGCAAAGCTGGTGTGAAGCCCGGCTTCCCAGATCCGGATGTTCATCGGCTCGATCAGATCCTCCGGCGGGCGCTCCAGCCCGCGCGCGGCGAGCATGTTGGAGATCACCACGGAAAAATTCGAGATGTAGCAGGTGGTCTGCGCCGCGAAGGCGGCGCGGAAATCGAGCTCGGGCAGCGCGTACTCGACGTGATGGCCGAGACCTTCGAGGAAGCGGCCGGTTTTCTCCAGCTCGGCGGCGATCTCAGCCGTCGCGGTGTAATCGCCCCAGGTGTGCGATAGCGCGATGCGCAGCTTTGACGGGTCGCGCTTGATCATCTCGCCGTAGGGCTGTGCCGTGGTCCAGAACGGCATGAACTCGCCGGGCGCCGGCCCGCGGGCATGGTCGACGAAAGCGGCGGTGTCGCGCACCGTGCGCGACTGGCAGCCCTGGATCGAGACCAGGCCGGTGAGATCCGACATCTGCGGCGCCAGCGAGAACACGCCGCGCGACACTTTCAGCCCGATATTGCCGTTGACGCCGGCGGGAATGCGGATCGAGCCGCCGCCGTCGGTCGCGTGCGCGATCGGCACCACGCCGGCCGCGACCATCGCGGCGCTGCCCGCGGACGAGCCGCAGGTGGTGTAGTCGGTGTTCCAGGGATTGCGGGTGACATACACGGCGGGATTGTCGGCCGAGCTGCACACGCCGAATTCCGGCGTCGTCGTGCGTCCGATCAGGTTGAGGCCGGCGTGGCGGAACTTGCCGGTCAGGAACGTGTCTGCCGCAGCGCGATTGCCGCGCATCAGCAGCGATCCCATCTCCTGCAGACGGCCCTTCATGGTCGGCCCCAAATCCTTCATCAGGAACGGCAGGCCGGCGAACGGACCGGCGAGATTGGCGCCGTCCTTGGCGGGATCGGCGATCACGTCATCGAACAGCTCGACCACGCCCGACAGCGTCGGATTGACCTTGGCAACGGCCGCTGCGGCCTGACGTGCCAGTTCCTTCGCCGTCAGCTCGCCCTTGCGGACGCGCGCCGCCAGGCCCACGCCATCCTGCTGCGCCCATTCGTTCCAGCTCATCGGCAAAGTCATGAAATCAAATCCCTCAAGGTGCGGGGGCCACCTTTTTCGCAAGCGCTCGCGTGAATCAACTGAGCCGGCGCGAAGGGCAGGGTTGCGCCGGGCGGAGAGGTCGCCACCTCAGTCCGTAAGCCTCGCAATCACCGCGACTGGTCCGCCGCCGGCAGGTCCCTGGTGCTCGGCGCCGCCGGAGACGTAGACCGAGCTGGTGCCGGCAAGGCCCGCAATCAAGCCGCCGACGGCCGCGCGGGCGTGGCGTGTCGAGCTGATATCGGTGTCCTCCAGCATGGTGTGACGGAAGCCGCGGACGCTGCCGTTCGGCGAGGCCTCGGCCTTGGCGAAGATATTGACGAGCTCGCGGCCCGGTTGCGGCGTGGTGCCAAGATCGACGTCAAGCCCAACGCTCTTCAATGCGGACATCACCGCCGCGGAATCGATGGCATCGCTCATCACGGCATGCCCGATCTCGAACTCGCTTACTGATGAGGCCGAATTACCGAGCACGATGACGACATTGTGCATCAGCTCGATCCCTGATGAGGTCGAGGCGACCTTCGAGAACAGATCGTAGCGCCGCAGCATGATGTCATCGCTTATGTCGGACGCGACCTCGCCGAGCGCAACCGCAACCCCGAGTGCGGAGGCGCCGCGCGAATAGGCCATCGAGCTGTAGGCGCTGATCGTCGCCGTCTTGTTGCCGCGCGCGGCCGCCGCCTCGACACGGTCGCTGGTGAGCAGCGGGCACTTGATCTGGACGAAATGGACGTCGGCGGCGTCAGCGATGCCGGCATCCGCCATCGCGGCCTTCACCGCCTTGGCGGTCTCGGCGATCTGTGCCGAGCGGCCGAGCTCTTCAGGCAGAAAATCGCGCGTCTGAGCCATGCCGATGCTCAGGCGCTTGCCGGAGATGCCTGCCGGACGCGCCGCCGCCTCCTGGCGCGTGAACACCGTGATGTGCGGGCTGAGCACGCCCTCGGTGCCACCGGACATCACAAACGCAATGCGCTGCTCGACCTCATGCGGCGTCAAGCCGAGCTTCGGCGCCAGCGCCGCGCACAGCGCAGCGACGGCATATTCGCGGGTGAAGTCGTTGACGCCGCCATTGCCTTCGGTCTTGCCGAGGATCGCCAGGATGGATGTCGGATCGATCGCGCCCGAGCCGATCAGGCTCATGAGGCCGGAAACGTCGCCGGGGCCCCTGGTGGCGATCTTGAAGACGCCGACCGATATTGTCCGCATGGATAGTCCTCGTGGGAAGTTCGGTGGTCCGGCAGGGGGCAACCAGCCGTGGAAGGGGGCATCTGTCAAGCGGCAAAAAGATCATGTGTCCTCCACCAGGCAAGACACGACCGCTGGGTCAATCAACGCTTGCCAAAATATTCCACTTTACCGAAATTCGGAGGATGCGAAGGTGTTCTGCAGATGAAAAGAGAGCTGCAAGAGTGACGCTGTTGCTCCATACTCCGTCATTGCGAGCGCAGCGAAGCAATCCAGAGTATTTCCGCGCAGGGATTCTGGATTGCTCACATGG
>NZ_VSSR01000076.1 GCF_008123515.1 Bradyrhizobium cytisi | reverse complement strand
CCTGATCGGCTAACGCTCTAGGACTGCGGGGTCCCGATCATTCTCTAAGGTCCCTCCGCTAGACCCGCGAGCGCCATCGCTGCTCTGAGTTCATGCACCGTCGCTGTTCCCCCGGCTGTTCCCCCGCCGGCAGCCTGGAACGCCAGAGGGGCCGGATTCAGCGGAAGCCGCGTCACGTTGGCAGGGCCGCGCAGCGGCTCGAACATCATCGCCTGGCTTGCGCCGAATGGAATCCGGTCGAGCTCCCGAATGGCGCTGCGCATCTCGCGCAATCCCGAATTCAGGGGCATGGCGAGGGGCCGCTGATCGGACCAGACGCCGAGTGCGCGGGCTGCATCCGGCAACCCGGCCCCGGTCTGCCATGGATGGCCGATGGGCTGCGCCGTATCCTTCAGAATTTGGAACAGGCGTTCGACCCGGTGGGCATCCTTGGCGACGAAGCTGCCCTTGAAGTCGATGTGGTCGGCGAGGATCAAGGCTGCGAGCGCGGCGACGTAAGCCGCTGCAAGCGAGGTGCCATCGCAGACCGCGTAGCCGTCCGGCGACTGGCAGGCAATGACCGCAACACCGGGCGCGCAGAGGTCGAGTTCGGACCCGCGGCAAGAAAACGGCGGTACAAACAACCCGCCCGCCGCCGCAGTGGCGGCTGCGGCCTGCGCCGCCTGCGGACTGTCTTCCGGGAAGCTTCCCATCTGTCCGACCGCACCGACCGCCACGACATGCGGAGAACAGGCCGGAAACAGCATGCCCTCTCCGGCGTTGCCGGCGGCCGCGATGATGCTGACGCCTTGCTGCTTGGCCATGGCAATGTGCTGCTCAACCAGCACGGAGCCGCGCTCGCAACCGACTCCGACGCACGCCACGTCGATGCCGTTTTGCAGGCAATCATCGAGCGCTGCGATCAGGTCGCTGCAACGGGCATCCAGGGGAAGCTTGCAAACATGCAGCTCGCTGTCCGGGGCGTAGCCGCGGACGCCGTGATCTGCCTGTGCGGCCGCATTGATGATGCCTGCGCAAGGCGTGCCGTGGCCGGTGACGTCCTTTGACCATGAGCGATCTTCGCCACTTCGGGCATCGGTACCGTGTTTGATGTCAGCCAATTGCTTGTGGCTGGTCGCCACGCCGTTGTCGATGAGCGCGATCTTGACGTCAGCTCCACGGCAGTGGTCAGGAACCTGATCGAAGTGCATCGCTTCGCCGCCCCAATCCAGCCGGCCATGTAGCGGCAACGGTTTCAGGGTGAGGGTGTTCACCGCATCGGCCTCGATATAGGGCCGCTGTTGCCACAAGCCCCAATGGCCGGAGCGTGCACTGACGAAAATGGCGGCGATTGTTTCCGGTACTTCGCCCAGCAGCGTAAGATCGACGTTGCCATCACGGTCGGTCCGTCCTTGAGCTGACGCCTGCTCGCCAACGAGCCGCACAGTTGCATGTTCCACAGGTGCACCTGCTTCGCCGAGAACCCGGATCGTCACCTTCAAGTCCGGCCCGAGCGCGGTCATCGTCGTGGCCGCCGGGATGAAAGAGGAGGCCGGGCCGGCAAAGGATGCAGCCCGCAGATGGCTGTCCGGCTCGATGATCAGGCTGCCGGCCGTGGAGCGGCGCAAGGCGGCGGCGGCTTCGTCGGGCATGCGCACGATCGCAATTGGCGGGCCACTGACGCCGCGCTGGTCGTGGGTCCACAGGATGTTGCCGAACTGGTTCAGTTGTTCGGCCAGCGTTTGAGCGCTGATGCCGGCGCCCGCCGGCGCGATCATGTATTGAGTGGTGCGCACTGGTTTGCGTCGATTGTCGCTCGAGGTCGGTCGCGCATCATCTGGACTCGTTGCCATGGCGTCGCCTCCTTTGATTTCAGTGGATAGAAGATTGCGTGCGATCGATCGAAGCCTGTCGCAGCAACGGAAGGTGGGGATCGGCTGCGCGGGCGGCTTCGATCGCGCGATAGGCGAAATAGATCAGGTTGAAGGCCTGCGCAAAATCCCGCTCGGTAAACTTGTTGGCTGCCTGGGTGACGATCGAGACGCAGTTTTCGAGGCCCGCATGCTGTGCGGCGTTGGCCTCGAGATAGGCAGAGAGCGAACGCAGCGATTCTGCGGTCATGTCTCCGATCATGTTTTCCGCAGCCTGATGATCGAGCACCGGGTTCGGTATCGGGAAGGTGCCGGGCATGGTCCGGAACGGCTGCTCGAACCCTTGGGACTGCAGGCGCAAGAGCAGCGGCATCAGATTGCTGAGCAGGCCCACGAGTTGCTGAATGTCTGACGAGTGCCGCTGTGACGCGGTTGCGGCAGAGGGATTGGAATCCGACATGAGGGTTCTCCTTCGGAGGAAACGTTCGCAACGGCAGGCGCGACCGCCGCTTTTGGCGGCGGTCGCGCCTTACCGCACGGTCAGATCATCCGCTGCTGGCCGTAGGCCTGAAGGTTACCGATGACCTGGGGAATGACGCCGATCAACTGGCGGGTGATGTCGGCGACATCTTGCTGCGTTAGTTGTCGCTGCTGGCCAAAGCCGGTCGGACCGCCGAATGCCGCCTGGAACTGCGGCGCGCCGAACTGCGCACCCCACATCTGCGCCGGCTGAGTCTGCGTCGGATAGCCGAGACCGAATTGACCAAGGCCTCCGAATTGACCCTGACCGGGACCGCCGTGCATGGCCGAATGCTGCATTTGGGGCTGGCCCTGCAGCATTCCCACGATCTGCGGCACGATGGGCAGGATCTGTCGCACGACCTCGCTCACGTCTTGCGGACTTAGCTGCCGCGGCGCCTGGCCGTAAGCCGCATAGCCCATTCCCGCGAACGGAGTCTGAGCTTGCGCGAGAATTTGAGGTAGCGCGGGTACCAATTGGCGCACGACCTCATTCACGTCCTGTGGCGAAAGCTGGCGCTGTTGGCCGCCCCAGTGCTGCTGACCCCCACCCATTTGCCCGCCCCAGCCGGGGCCATATCCAGACGCGCCAAAGGGCGGCTGACCGCCGAACTGCCCGTATTGCTGTCCATAGGCAGCCTGGCCCAGTCCAAGACCGCCTCCTCCATACTGTTGGCCGCCTTGCGAACCGAAAGCTCCGGATCCCCATTGTTGCGGACCGAACTGTCCAAATGGCGAACCATGCGCGAGGTTCTGTTGAAGGGTGTCATAGTAGGTCATCGCTTGATCTCCTTGCGATGGTTGGTGCCCTCAGCCCAAAATCCTGCCCAGGCCGGTCGCATGCGCGACCCCTTCGCTGGAAATGGCCGTCCATCACGCCGGTGAGTCGGCGTTGGACCTTCAAGTTCAAATGCTTGGCACGGAAGTCTCAGCCGCAAGCAATATCACCCGCTTGGGAGGCGCGAGCTGCGTCCCCTCAAGATGACAAGCCGACGGTGAAATGTTTTAGAGCGGCAAAATGATAGCCGTCGAGAGATATGGGAGCGGATTTTCCTCGCTGGCATGGTGGCCAGCCATTTATGTCTTACGTCCCGCTCAAGCGTTCGGCAATTACGCTGGTTTCTCCCCGGTTCTGCAATGAGCAGAGACGCGGAAAACGTACTCACCTCCAAATGGTTTCGCGCAAGCGCGGCGATATTTTGGCGGCAATCAAATTTCACAAAAGTTTCAAGCCGCGCGGATTTTCGTCAGCACTCTTTGCCTGGTTAGCGAGCCTTCCGATGTGCATCTGTGTCAACTTCAGCGAATGCTAATAGGCGAGGTTGAGCAATGTGCCGACGCGCTCGGAGGTGGCGGGATGGCTGCGAAGCAAGCGCATCGGATCATGCACGAATGCGGACGTGCGGCTTGGTGCAGAGCCGGTGTGATGGCGCTCCAGCTTGTCGAGTGCGGCGATGAGCGCTCGCGAGTCGCCGGTCAGTTCGAGCGCCGTTGCATCTGCATCCAGTTCGCGAACGCGCGACAGAGCAAGTCCAAGGAGCTGGCCGAGAGTCGGTGCTGCGCTCAGCAGCATCGCCAATGGCCGGCTTGACGTCATGCCACCGTGATGATGGCTGGTTCGCAGCAGCGCGAGACCGGCGAGCGAGGTCCAATCGATTGCGTGTCGCAACGCTGTCGCCCAACCCATCGTCCGGGCGTCATTGTTGCGAATATGAGCGACTTCATGGGCCAATATCCCGGCAATCTCGTCGTGCGTCAGGCCGCGTAGCAGGCCTTCGGTCAACACGATCGCACTGCGTTCCGGTCCGCCGAGTGCATAGGCATTCATGTCGCGCGGTGCCGGCAGACAATAGAGATCCGGCAATCGCACCAGGCCGGCCCGGCTGCAAACTTTCGTCAGAATGGCGAACAGGTCCGGCACCGCGGCAGGGGACAGCAGGCGGGCGCCGAACCAGCGATACACATTCTCGCGCGAGAGGACCGTTTCGTCGGGACGGGGCGTGCTTCCCAACAGCGCCCGTTGCATGCCCTCGGCTCCGCCGGCGATCCAGCCGCAGATGGCCAGCAGCAATGTCATTGCAAGGATCGCCAATTGAGAAGATTGATGGTTCGCAGCCTGATGGGCGTGCCACCGATGCTGCACCCGCCACTGGTCTCTCGCGTTCAGCTCGATACGGCATCGCAGGAAGAGGCCTGCCTCTCCGGACGGCCAATGGATCTCCACGGTGACGGTAGAGCCGCGCCGTAAAACGCGCAGCATCTCTCGCGGCGCAAGTCGCACCAAAGCGAACGAAAGGCCTGGGGTGAGGCCGGCAGCGACATCCTGGCCGGGCCGATCACCACGCAACGCCATCAGGCTTACGCCAGCGTGAATCATCCCTGTCCCCTCGTGCGCCTTCAAGGCGAAAAGTTACGGGTCTCCCGGTACCTTGTCATGCGAGTTTCATGCCTTGGACACAGATAAGTCCCGGTATCCACAACGGGGGAACGTCCGATCCGCTTCGGTGCAAGCCGTCCGGATGAGACCTCAGGAACCGGGTTCTCTTCAAGCTAAACCATGGTTTGGTCCGATAACGCTTTATCGGCGCTCCACGTCGGAGACGACAGGTGTGAGCGCCGATTGCAGTCGAGACACCAGGGAGGTTGCTTCTCAAATCGGCCGGAACTCGTCATTGTGCCGTCCGAAAACGATGGAAGCGGAGCAGTACCAATGTCGGACAAGGTCTCGCGTCGCCAGTTCGCGAAAATCGCGGGGTTGTCCGCAGCCGGAATGACGGCCCCCCTGGAGCTCGCCGACGCCATGCCGGCAGCGGTGCCGCATAGCGCCGGCGGCTTTCCGCAAAATTTCCTCTGGGGCACGGCGACCTCGTCCTATCAAGTCGAGGGCGCGGTCGAGGAGGACGGGCGAGGGGCCTCGATCTGGGACAAGTTCGTCCGCATCCCCGGCAAGATCGAGGACGGCACCAACGGCGACCGCGCCAACGAGCATTATCACCGCTACAAGGAGGACATTGCACTCATCAAGGAGCTCGGCTGCAAGGCCTATCGCTTCTCGGTGGCCTGGCCGCGGGTGTTTCCGGACGGCGACGGCAAGCCGAACCCGAAAGGGCTCGACTTCTACAATCGCCTGGTCGACGAGCTCCTGAAAAACGGCATCGAGCCGTGGCTGACGCTCTATCACTGGGACTTGCCGCAATCGCTGCAGGACCGTCTTGGCGGCTGGCGCTCGAGCGAGACCTGCAAGATCTTTGGCGACTACGCGGCCTATGTCGCCGAGCACATGACCGATCGCGTCAGGAACGTCTTTACGCTGAACGAGAGTGGCCGTTTCGTGTATTTCGGCTACGGCATCGGCATCGATGCGCCGGGCTTGACCCTGCCGCAGGTAGAATTGAACCAGATCCGGCACAACAGCGCGCTCGCGCACGGGCTTGCGGTGCAGGCGGTGCGCGCTCATGCCCGACGCGGCACGCGCGTCGGGCCGGCCGAGAATATCGATGCCTGCATTCCCGCGATCGACACGCCCGAGAACGTCCGCGCCGCCGAGATCGCGCTGCGCGAGTTGAATGCCGGCTATCTCAACGTCATCATGACAGGCCGCTACACCGACGCATTCCTGAAATATGCCGGCGCCGCCGCGCCGAAATACACCGAGGCGGAATTAAAGATCATCTCGTCGCCGGTCGACTTCCTCGGCCTCAACATCTACGCGCCGCAGCACTACATCGTTGCGTCCGACCAGGGTGCGGGCTTCATGCCGCTGCCGATCCCGAAAGCGTTTCCGCACATGAATTCGGACTGGCTCCGCGTTGGCCCCGAGACGATCTACTGGGTGCCGAAGCTGGCTGCAAATATCTGGAAGACGGATGCGATCTATATCAGCGAGAATGGCACGTCCGGCGACGACCAGGTGATGCAGGACGGCAAGATCTATGACACCGACCGCATCATGTATCTGCGCAATTATCTTGCCCAGCTCCAGCGCGCCACCACCGAGGGCGTACCGGTGCGCGGCTACTTCCTCTGGAGCCTGATGGACAATTTCGAATGGGTGTTCGGGCTCAACAAGCGCTTTGGGCTCTATCACGTCAATTTCGACACCCAGGTGCGTACGCCAAAACTCAGCGCGAGCTTTTACCGCAACGTGATCGCAAACAACGCGGCGGGGGCGTAAACGCCGCGCATTGACTCCGCTCTCCCCGTGATTCAAAACCGCCTTCAACGCTCATGACAAGAGGACAACGCCATGACCGACGCGCTGATCATCGATGCCTGCCGCACCCCGCGGGGCGTCGGCAAGGCGGGCAAGGGAGCACTCTCCGGCATTCATCCGCAGCAGCTTGGCGCCACCGTGCTGCGCGCGCTCGCCGATCGCACCGGCATCAACACCGCCGATGTCGACGACATCGTCTGGGGCTGCAGCGCACAGGTCGCAACGCAGGGCGGCGATCTCGGGCGGATGTCGGCGCTCGATGCCGGCTATGACGTGCGCGCCAGCGCCGTGACGCTCGATCGCTTTTGTGGCTCCGGCATCACCAGCGTCAACATGGCGGCGTCCTCGATCATGGCTGGCGCGGAAGATCTCGTCATCGCCGGCGGATGCGAGATGATGTCGATGGAGGGGCGTCGCGGCGGCGGTCCGATGATGATGGATAGCGGTAATCTGCGCCTGCGTGCGCGGCACCCGCAGTCGCATCAGGGCGTCTGCGCCGATGCGATTGCGACGCTGGAAGGCATCACGCGGCAGGACGTCGATGCGCTCGGGCTCGAAAGCCAGAAACGGGCGGCGCAGGCGATTGCCGGTGGCCACTTCAAGAAGAGCCTCGTGCCCGTTCATCGCGAGGACGGCAGCCTCGCGCTCGACCACGAAGAATATCCGCGGCCGCAGACCACGATGGAAGGGCTCAGCAGCTTGAAGCCCGCCTTCCCCGCGATTGCCGATTATGCGCTGGACGACAAGGGCACGACCTATCGCGGCCTGATCCTGCAGAAATATCCTGATCTCAACATCGACTTCGTGCACCACGCCGGCAACTCGTCGGGTGTCGTCGATGGTGCCGCTGCGATCCTGTTGGCATCGCCGTCCTATGCCAAGGCGCATGGTCTCAAGCCGCGTGCCCGCGTGGTGGCGATGGCGAATATGGGGGACTCGCCGACCCTGATGCTGAACGCGCCGGTGCCGGCGACGCGCAAGGTGCTGGCGAAGGCCGGGCTCACCATTGATGACATTGATCTGTTCGAGATCAACGAGGCCTTTGCGGTCGTTGCGGAAAAATATATCCGCGATCTCAAGCTCGACCGCGCCAAGGTCAACGTCAATGGCGGCTCGATCGCGCTCGGCCATCCGATCGGCGCGACCGGCTCGATCCTGATCGGCACCGTGCTCGACGAGCTCGAACGGCGCGACCTCGAGCGTGGTCTCGTCACCATGTGCGCGGCCGGCGGCATGGCACCGGCTATCATCATCGAACGGATCTAGCCTTATTTTCTAGGGTGAAACGCGCTCCTCCTCGGGCAAAGAGGCCGATCGTCGCTTGTCGAAAGCATCGAATCAGCTTTAGCAAGGCTGCTTGCGGGCCTTTGAAACAAGGCAAAAACCGCTGCCCGAGGCGCCTTCCGCTCAGGAAGCCGCTAAAATGCAGGGTTTTTTGCCTGAGGGGGCCAAAAAAGCCCGTAAAACCGCGACAAAACTGTGCAGAAGGCTCTAGGCCTTCGCCGGTTGGTCTAATATGCAACCGGCAACGAATCAGAGGAGACACGATGCCAGCCCAAATGTCCAAATCGCAGTTGATCGAAAAGATTGCGACCGCCACCGAGCTTTCCAAGCGCGACGTCAAGAGCGTCATGGAGACGCTGACCGACGTCGGCCACAAGGAGCTCAAGAAGAACGGCCTATTCCTGGTGCCGGGCTTCGCCAAGTTCGTCGTCATCAAGAAGCCCGCGACCAAGGCGCGCAAGGGCACCAACCCGTTCACGGGTGAAGAGATGATGTTCAAGGCCAAGCCGGCCCGGAAGATCGTCCGCGCCCGCCCGGTCAAGGCTGCCAAGGACGCCGTGGCCTGATCACGCAAAGGCCCCCTCGATGAGAGGGGGCCTTTTGTACTGAGTACGTGACCGCGAGGGCTGAGGCGGAGGGGTTCAGCCCTTGCGGCGCTTCACCAGGACCGGGATCGGCTGAAGCCGCGGCTCGGGTCCTGCGAGCGCATCGCGCACCCGGTCGATGGCCCGATCCAGCAACTGACGCAGCCGCTGCGTCTTCCGCGATCGCTTCGCTTCTTCCAGCAGTTTCTTCATCACATCACTCCGCCGCTTCGACCTTGGCCTCAGCCGGCTCGAGCGCCGCCGCGATGGCCTCGTCGACGCGCTCCAGCCAGATGAATTCGAGGTTGTCCCGGGCGCTCTTCGGGATGTCGTCGTAGTCCCGCTTGTTGCGTGCCGGCAGCATCACCCGCTTCAGTCCGGCGGCGGCGGCGGCCACCACCTTCTCCTTGATGCCGCCAACCGGCAGCACCAGCCCTCGCAGCGAGATCTCGCCGGTCATGGCGGTGTCACTCCTCACCGTGCGATTGGTGAGCAGCGACGTCAGGGCCGTGAACATCGCCACACCCGCGCTCGGTCCGTCCTTCGGGGTTGCACCCGCCGGCACGTGAACGTGGATGTCGCTCTTCTCGAACACCTGGGGATCGATGCCGAGTTGCGTGGCTCTGCTCTTCACCAGCGTCATCGCCGCCTGCACGCTCTCGCGCATGACGTCGCCGAGCTGCCCGGTCAGGATCATCCCGCCGCGGCCGGGCACGCGCGAGGCCTCGATGAACAGGATGTCGCCGCCGACCGGCGTCCAGGCAAGGCCGGTGGCCACGCCCGGAATGCTGGTGCGCTGCGCGATCTCGCCTTCGAAGCGCGGCTGGCCGAGCACGGTGCCGATGTCGTTCGGCGTCACCACGACCTTCGCAGCCGTGCCTTCGGCGACCTGCACCGCGGCATGGCGGAACAGCTTGCCGATCTCGCGCTCGAGGTTACGCACGCCGGCCTCGCGGGTGTAACCCTTGACGACCAGCTTCAGCGCCTCCGGCTCGATCTCGGCCTGCTCGGCCGTCAGGCCGTTGGCCTCCAGCTGCCGCCGTACCAGATACCGCTTCGCTATCTCCAGCTTCTCCTCCTCGGTGTAGCCGGCAAGGCTGATCAGCTCCATGCGGTCCAAGAGCGGACCCGGAATCTGGTCCAGCATGTTGGCGGTCGCGATGAACACCACGCGCGAGAGGTCGAAGGGCACGCCCAGATAATTGTCCCGGAACGTTCCGTTCTGCTCGGGGTCGAGGACCTCCAGCATGGCGGCAGAGGGATCGCCCTGCACGCCGCGGCCCATCTTGTCGATCTCGTCCAGCATCATGACGCAGTTCCGCGTGCCAGCCTTCTTGATGCCCTGGATGATGTTGCCGGGCAGCGCGCCGATATAGGTGCGCCGGTGGCCGCGGATCTCGGCCTCGTCATGCACGCCGCCCAGGCTGACACGCACGAAGGGGCGATCCATCGCGCGCGCGATGGATTGGCCGAGCGAGGTCTTGCCGACGCCGGGCGGGCCGACGAAGCACAGGATCGGGGCCTTGCCTTGCGGTGCGAGCTTGCGCACCGCCAGATATTCGATGATCCGGCTCTTGATCTTCTCCAGGCCGAAATGATCGGCATCCAGGATGCGGCGCGCTTCCTTGATGTCGATCGGCTTCTCCGCGGGCAGCGCCCACGGCAGCTCGATCAGCCAGTCGAGATAAGTGCGGACCATGCCGGATTCACCGGCGGCCTCGGGCATGCGCTCGTAGCGGCGAAGCTCCTTCTTCGCATGCGCATCCGCTTCCGGCGGCATGTTGGCCTTGGCGATGGCAGCCGTCAGCTCGGCGACTTCGGCGGCCTTGCCGTCGCCTTCGCCCAGCTGGCGCTGAATGGTCGCCATCTGCTCGCGCAGGATCGCCTCGCGCTGCCGCTCGTCGAAGCTGGCGCGAGTCTTCTGGCCGATCTCGTTGGAGATGCGCAGCACCTCCAGCCGCTCGGCCAGATGCTTCGACACCTTCTCGACGCGCAGGGCGAGGTCGATGGTCTCCAGCACCTCCTGCTTGTCCTGCGGCTTGATGTCCATGAACGAGGTCGCCAGATCCGCCAGCGCGCCGGGCGCGGTGGTGTTCTGGAACATCGCGACCAGCTCGGGCGGCGCCTGCGGCAGCAGCTCGATCGCCTCGATGGCCTGGCGCTGCAGGTTCAGGGCCCGCGCCTCGATCTCGGGCGAATTCGTGATCGGCTCGGGGATCTGCTGGATGCGCGCGGCCGGGAACGGCGTCCCCGGCAGGAAGTCGAGGATGCGCGCGCGCTGTACGCCCTGGCAGACGATGTGATGGCTGCCGTCGGGCGCGGTGATGTAGCGCACGATGTTGGCGATGGTCGCGACGCGATAGAGATCGTCCGGGCCGGGCTCCTCGGTCTCGGGGCTACGCTGCAGGACGATGCCGATCGGCCGCTGCTCGCGCAGCGCCTGCTGTGCGGCGGCGACGGACTTCGGCCGCGCGATCGCGATCGGCGCGATGGCGCCGGGGAACAGCACCATCTCGCGCACGGGGATGATGATCAGTGCGTCTTGGGGGATCTTCACGTCAGGACTGGTCTGTGCGGTAGTCATCTGTTCGGTAGCCATGATCGACCTCAGGATTTGGCGAGGCGCAGAGCGACGCAACCGTCCATCACGAAGCGGCTGATGGCGTAGCGGCCAAGGGGCAATGCAATGCGTCGCTCAAAACGCCCCTGCGGCAGTTCGAGCCGGTGGATGCGGGCGTTGCGAAGCTCCGGCGGAAGCGTGCGCCGGCCGGAGATGACGAGCACGCCGTCCTCGATCACCGTCTCGACATTGTCCGGACCGACGCCGGGAAGCGCGACCAGGATCAGGAGCTCATGCTCGGTCTCGAGCACGTCGATCGGCGGCTCCCAGCAGGCTTCCTGGCGGCCGAACTGCTGGCGCAGCCGTTCGCCGCGGGTCAGCTGGTCCAGGGCTTCGGACAGCATCCAGTCGAAGGGGTTTTTGGGTTGCATGACAAAAACTCGGGGAAGGCGCTGCGGTTGGAAAACGAGGATATGGTGATGGTTCCGGCAAATTCCAGCATCGCGCGCTTGGAGCATGCCTGGCCTCTTGAAGGAGAGGAGGCCCTTGCGCTCAGACGCATCGACGCCGCGGAGATGTTCCGCGGCGTCGAAGGCAATAGTGGGGCGGGACGTACGGGATCAGGCGGCTTCGCGGTACTCGGCCTCCGCTTCAAGGTTGATCACAGAAGTGGCGAGCTCGGTGAGAGCGTGGTCGGTTGCCTCTTCCTCGTCCAGCGTATCCTGAAGCAGCCTCGCTGCCTCCGGCATGCCGAGCTCCTCGGCCCAGGTGCGCAACGTGCCGTAGCGGGAGATCTCGTAGTGCTCGACGGCTTGCGCGGCGGCAAGCAGGCCGGCGTCGAGGGCAGGGGCGTTCTTGAAATCCTTCATGATCTCGGCGCCTTCGTCGGTGATGCCGTTGATCGCCTCGCACGGCTTGCTGCGTGCAGGCTTGTCCAGCATCCTGAAGATCTGCTCCAGCCGTTTGACCTGGCCCTGCGTCTCCCGCAGATGCTTGTTGAAGGCGGCCGCGAGGTCCTTCGAGTGGGCGGCCTTCGCCATCTTGGGCAGCGTCTTGATGATCTTGTTCTCGGCGTAATAGATGTCCTTCAGCGTCTCGTGAAACAGGTCGCTCAGCATCTTCGGCGCCTGACGCGGGCGGCGCGTTGCGGTCTTTTTCGTGTTCGCACGTTTCTTTGCTTTCTTAGCCATAAATCCTCCTCTTGAGGCGACACGGGAAGGCGATGCCCTCCTAATCCTCGCGCGACCAAGACTCTGTGAGGGCAAATGTTCCTCGCGAAGGCTGGGTCGAGCCGCTATGGATTGCGGCTGCACCTTCCGTGAGACCTTTCCGCATGCTCGATTTCGCCCTGTCCGCCTTCGTCACGCTGCTGCTGGTGGTCGATCCCGTCGGCCTCGCGCCGGCCTTTCTGGCCGCGACCGGGGGCATGCCCGACAAGATCAAGCGAACGGTCGCGCTGCGCGCCCCCTTCATCGCGGCCTCGATCCTGGTCGTGATCGCGCTGGCCGGAAACTGGCTGCTGCGCCAGCTCGGGATCGGCATCCCCGCGTTCCAGATCGCCGGCGGACTGCTGCTGTTCGGCGTGTCCTACCAGATGATTTTCGGCGACCGGCCGCATCGCGAGGCGCGAGAGGCCGACAAGGCGACCGCAGAGCATGCCTCCGATGTCGCCGTGTTTCCGCTCGCCATCCCCATGATGGCTGGCCCCGGAGCGATCGCGACCACGCTGCTGCTGACTGGCAATGCCGGCTATGGGGCGAGGCTCGCGATCATCATCGCGATCGTGTTCGCGGTCTGCCTGCTCTGCATGCTCTGTTTCGTCTCGGCGAGCCTGATCGCGCGGACGCTAGGGCGCACCGGTAATGCCGTGCTGTCGCGCGTCCTCGGCATGCTGCTCGCGGCCTATTCGGTGCAGTTTGTGATCAACGGGATTGCGGCCGTCCGGGCGAGTCTGTCTTAGAGTCTCCTTGGGGCTGCGGCAATCTGTTAATCTGTTGATTTTACGATAGATTTCGTGGTGTTGCGGGCCCGCCGGGCACGACGGCGCCTGAACAGATCCGCTTTCGCTTGCACTGCCATGTTGCTTTGACGTACTTCGGGTCTAACAAGCGCCCATCGCCAAGAAGGTCGACAAGCAGGTCCAGATGAAATCGGGATGTCGATGACAACGGACGAGCTCGACAAGAGACAGGCCATCATCGACGCCTGCCGCCGCATGAACGCGCTCGGCATCAATCAGGGCACGTCCGGCAATATCAGCCTGCGGCATGGGGACGGGCTCTTGATCACGCCCACCAGCGTACCCTATGACGTCATGACGCCGGACCAGATCGTCTTCATGGCGATGGACGGCTCGCATGCCCCCGGCCAGAAGCCGTCCAGCGAGTGGCGCTTCCATCTGGACATCCTGAAGGCGCGTGCCGACGTCAACGCCGTCGTGCACGCCCATCCGACCTATTGCACCATTCTGGCGATCATGGGCATGGACATCCCGCCCGTGCACTACATGATTGCGGCCGCCGGCGGCGACAGCATCCGCTGCGCGCCCTATGCCACTTTCGGCACGGCGGACCTGTCCGGGCACGCGGTGCGCGCGCTGGTCGACCGGCTCGCCTGCCTGCTCGACCATCACGGCATGATCGCGATCGGCGCGACGCTCGACAAGGCGATGTGGCTCGCCGTCGAGGTCGAGACGCTGGCGCGGCAATATCACGGCTGTCTCCAGATCGGCAAACCGCCGCTGCTGTCGAGCGCCGAAATCGAACGGGTCCGCCAACGCATGGCCGGCTACGGCATGTCGGAGGGGTAGGGCAGGCGGTGTTCGCGCGGATCAGATATTTCGTCGACGGCAAGGGGACGAACCGCACCATGGTCCGGCTGCGCGCGCTCCTGCGCAGCAACGAGTTCTACCTGATCCCGCTGGCGCTCGTGATCGGCACGCTGGCCGGCGCGATCGTGACGCTGATGGCCGAGATCGCGCAGATCGCCCATGTCGTGATCTACGGCATTCCGATCGACGTTCGCCTCTCCGCCAACACCTATATCAGTCCCTGGGCGGCGATGATCGCGCCGGCGCTCGGCGGCCTGGTGCTCGGCATCATGGAATGGTGGCGGCGACGGCTGAAGCTCTCGAGCGCAGTCGACCCGATCGAGGCCAATGCGCTGCGCGGCGGCAATCTATCGATGCGTGACAGCGTGGTGGTGTCGAGCCAGACCCTGATCTCGAACGGCTGCGGCGCCTCGGTCGGCCTTGAGGCCGGCTACACCCAGATCGGCTCGGGCATCGCCTCGCTGCTCGGCAAGTTCTTCAATCTCCGCCGGAACGACCTCCGCTTGATCGTGGGCTGCGGCGCTGCGGCGGCGATCGCGGCGGCCTTCGGCGCGCCGATCACCGGCGCCTTCTACGCCTGCGAGCTGATCGTCGGCGTCTATTCGGTCGGCAGCGCAGCCCCGATCCTGGCGGCCTCGCTTGCGGGCGCGCTGACCGCGCAATGGCTCGGCGGTGCGCCTTACTCGCTCGAAATCCCCAAGGTCAGCGCCGTCGGCGTCGAGCAATATCTCGCATTGATCGTGCTCGCACTCGTCACCAGCGGCGTCGGCATCGCGGTGATGCGCTCGTCCTCGGTGTTCGAGCGGCTGTTCAAGTGGCTGCCGGTCTGGCTGCGCCCGGTGATCGGCGGCCTCATCGTCGGCGGCTTTGCGATCATCACGCCGCAGGTGCTCGCGGCCGGCCACGGCGCCATGGTGCTCGATCTCTTCCACGACATGACCATCGGCCTGATTGCGATCATCATCGCGCTGAAGGTGACGGCCTGCCTGATCTCGCTGGCCTCGGGCTTCCGCGGCGGTCTCTTTTTCGCCTCGCTGTTCGTAGGCAGCCTGATCGGAAAGTTCTTCTCGGCTGTCCTGCTGCTGATCAGCCCGAATTTCGTGATCGATCCGCTGGTGGCGATGCTCACCGGCATGGCGACGCTCGGCGTCGCCATCGTCGGCGGTCCCCTGACCATGTCGTTCCTCGTGCTCGAGATGACCCGCAATGTCGACGTTACCGCCGTGGTGCTGGCCGGCTGCATCGTCACCTCGATCTGCGTCCGCTTCATGTTCGGCCACTCCTTCTCGACCTGGCGCCTGCATCTGCGCGGCGAGACCATCCGCAGCGCCAACGACGTCGGCTGGCTGCGCAACCTCACCGTCGAGCGGCTGATGCGCTCCGACGTCGGCAAGGTGCCGTCGACCACCACCATCGCCGCCACACGGGGGGAATTCGCGTTGGGGTCGCGGCCCGGCATCGTCATCGTCAACAATGCTGACGAATATGTCGGCCTCGTCCTGCTGCCCGATTTGTTCTCCAGCGACCTCGACGCCATCGCCGACGATATCCAGGTCATCGAGCTCGCACGCCTGACCGAGATCGTTCTGATCCCGGAAATGAACGTGAAGAGCGCGATGGCGGTGTTCGACGAGGCCGAGGCCGAGATGCTGGCGGTGGTCGATTCCACCGACAGCCGCAAGGTCGTCGGCTTTCTCACCGAGACCTTTGCCCGCCGCCGCTATGTCGAGGAAATCGACAAGGCCACGCGCGGCGTGCTGGGCGCATTGTCGTAAAGCGCGCGCCGCGCCCCGGGCAAGTTGACGCTGGCACGCGCAGCGGACTTGCCAGATCGTTCACAACCTCTAGGCTAGCGATGGACGGCGGGGCTGGTGCCTGGCCGCATTCAGCGACGAGGGACGTGCGATGTCGGACACGCTTCGCCTGTTGCTTGCCTTGCTCGAGCTAGGGCCCCGGTTGAATGATCTGCTGGGCGACAAATGGCCGCCTTACGGCGAGGAATTGCAGGAGCTCGCCGGGCGCGCCGGCCGCGGCGAAGATCCGGACAAGCTTCGCCGGTCGCTCGACCTGCTGGTCGTACGGCTGCTTGCGGAGCCGCCGGCCATGGAGCTTGTCGAGCGCTTGATGGCAGACATGGCGGCGCCCACCGCCGCCAGGGAGACCGTGACCCGTCGCGGCCGGGTGTCGCCGCCCGTCGTCCCGGACACAGTCCGGCCGACCACGGATGAGACGACCGGCGTCGTCACCATCCCGGTCTTCTACGGCACCGACCGCGCCCGGGGCGACGACACGCCGGCGCGTTATTTTGGCGGCGCGCGCGGCACGCTGTCCTTGGGCGTCGCAGAGGTCAGCGTGCCCACACGCGGCCGCGACCTCGGCGAGCTCACCAGTCCCAGTTGGTGGCACTTCGAATTCTCGGCCAATCCCGAAAAGCATGTGATCCTCAAGACTGTCGGGGCGCTTGGCCGGGATGCCTTCGTCACGAGCCTGAAGGACTCGCTTGCCGCGGCGAGCGATCATGACGTCCTAATCTTCGTGCACGGCTACAACGTGACGTTCGAGGATGCGGCGCGGCGGGCCGGGCAGCTTGCCGTGGATTTAAAGTTCGCAGGCCGGACGCTGCTGTATAGCTGGGCGTCGGCGGCTGACACCAGGAAGTACACGGTCGACGAGAGCACGATCGACTGGTCGCGCGATCATTTCGAGGCGTTTCTCCAGCTCGCGCTCGGCGAAATCGGGGCCGGCAAGGTTCACATCATCGCCCACAGCATGGGCAACCGCGCGGTGATCAACACGCTCGAACGCGTCACCTCCTGGCAGCTGCCGGCCGGCGCCGCAAAGCTTGGTCAGATCATCTTTGCCGCGCCCGACATCGACCGCGATCGCTTCGTCCAGCTCGCGGCGAAGTTCAAAGGCTGTGCTGCGCGCGTCACGCTCTATGCCTCGTCGCGCGACGTGGCGCTGCTGGCCTCGAAGTTCGTGCACGGCTATCCCCGGGCGGGCGAGGCCGGCGATGCCCTGACGGTCGTCGACGGCATCGATACGATCGATGCATCGCTGGTCGACACCAGCCTGGTCGGCTTGCACCACTCCTATTTCGGCGAAAAGCGTTCGATCCTGAACGACATGTTCAATTTGATCGCACAGCAACTCGCCCCCGACCGGCGCTTCGACCTCCAGGCCTCAGGCGATGCGCTCCGGAAATACTGGAGCTATCGGGCCTAGCTAGAGGTCGTGCGTGGTGTCATCCGGGTTGATCCAAATCGTTCAATCGTGGCAGATTGCCGCGATCATGAAACCATTTCAGTGCTTTGCGCATTATATGCTGTTTCCATATCTTTCATTGGGCGAGAACAGAGGACGTGAAGATGAGTGACAGGTCCGTGAATTCGAAACTTGGCCGCAACGCTGCGCTGGCCGCGTTCGCCAGTCTGGCCCTGGTCGCGGCGTCTATCTCGCCGTCGGCCGCCGCGTCCCCCACGCCGGCCAGGGCAGCGCCCTCGACCGTGGCAGGGCAAGGCTCATCCAATGCTACCGATTTCAGCTCTGCGCGGCGTCGCCACTATTACCGGCGCGGACCGAACGCTGCGGGCCTCGCCTTCATGGGCGTCGCGGCCGGTCTGATCGGAGGCGCGATCGCCGAGAGCCGGCGCCAGGAGTACTACGACAACTATTACTATGGTGGCCCGCGCTATTATGGTCCCGGCTACGGCTACTATGGCGGCCCGCGCTACTACAATCCGTATTGAGGGTTGCCCGACGGGCAAAACACCTGCGCGACCTGTCGACCTCTCCCGGTAAAAATATTCCGCTTTACCGAAATTCGGAAATGACGTATGTATCGCCCATCCCGGCTCGACCTGGAGGGGCGATCGTACGTCGTCACTGATCGAGAGCCGGACTTGCGGTGGACGCGGCAGCGTCGGCACGAGAGGCTAAGGGCAGGGCGGGTAGTCCCCGTGAGTCCGCGGCCACGTGTAGACGGACGGCGCTGAGCGCGTACGGCAAAATCGTGTGGGCCCTATTGTGGCCCTTGGCGAGCGGATATGGCCCTCGCTGAGCCGATCTTTACCCCTACAAAATAGGCTCTTTCAGGAATAACCTTGGCTCTTCAAGGCCAAGGCGTTTGCTCGCAAGCCCGCCGCGCGGGGCTAGGCCCCAGCGGATCGAAAGGAAGACGACAATGACGCGCGCGATCTCGACCAGCTGATCAGCTGTAAAGCCCCCTGCCTTTCCGCCTCGGCCAGACCGCCGAGGTTAGGGGGTCAGAACCTCGCACCCACCGCGAGGGCTTCTGAAAAAGGAAAACATCACCATGGCTAAATCGATCCGAAGCTATCAGGCGATCATCACCAAGTATCTACCCCGCGTCGAACGTCAAGGGCTCGCGCATCAAGGCGAGCGCTGCAGCCGGGAGCATCACCATTCATCTCGACAACGCGCTCAATGCCGAAGGCAACCACGCGAAGGCCGCCGAGGCCCCCGCAAATAAATTCGGCTGGCGCGGCGCTTGGATCATGGGCGGCATGCCCGGTGACTCTGGCTACTGCTTCGTTTGCGCTGACGGCGATGCGCCCGCCTTTACTACGGAAGGCGAGAGCAAATGAGCGCCTTCCTTCGGCTCGGATAATCCGAGCCGCTCCGCAAGCCCCGGCAACCGCATGGTGCTGGGGTTGAGGTGTCAGAACCGCCGAGCAATTCAGCGAAGCGCTTCTGAAAAAAAGGAACGATCACTCATGGCTACCTCGAAAAAAATCCACCCCGCAGACGCCGCCGATCTCGCGCTGATCCCGGCTTGCAAAAAGTTTACCGCCACCATCCTGAAGAACAACAAGCCGCAGACCACCGAGCACCCCTCGCTCGCTGCGGCGCGCATTGAAGCGATGCGGCTGAACGCCACCGCGAACAATGGCCGCAAGGCGCTGGTGTACGCGATCACCGATGAAGGCCGCGCGATCCTCGTGCCCGCCAGCTATGGCAGCGAAGCGAAGCCAGAGCCGAAGGCCGACGCCAAGCCAGAGCCGAAGGCCGTGGCGAAGCCCGCCAAGCCAGTGAAGGCGGCGAAGCCAGCCAAGGCTGCAAAGAAGGCCAAGCCGAAGGGC
>NZ_VSSR01000075.1 GCF_008123515.1 Bradyrhizobium cytisi | reverse complement strand
CGCTGCGCTCGCAATGACGATTGTGGAGACAGCGTGCGCCATAGTCCGTTCTCGTGCCCCGGACGCAGCGCAACGCCTCTTCGGCGGTGCGCTGCAGAGCCGGGGCCCATCTCTCCGCGGACCGTGCCGCCTTCTGGGTCCCGGCTCTGCGCAGCAACGCAAGAGCGTTGCAGCGCGTCCGGGACACAAACAATGGTGACCAAGGCCGCGACATCCCCACGATTGTGGGAGATCGCATCGGCTCAACAAAAAATCCTCTGTCGACGGTTGCGCACCGCACCTTGATGAATCAACCTCGGTTGGTCCATAAGCGGCGTCCCGCGGCCGGATTTCGGTTTGCGTCGCGTGCTTGGATATAGAGGGATTCTCGCGTGGCAAATATCAACCAGAAAATTGCGCAGGAGCTTGGGGTACGGGCGGAGCAGGTCGAGGCGACGGTGACGCTGCTCGATGGCGGCGCCACGGTTCCCTTCATCGCGCGCTACCGCAAGGAAGCGACCGGTGCGCTCGACGACGCGCAATTGCGCACCCTGGAGGAGCGCCTGGGCTACCTGCGCGAGCTCGAAGACCGCCGCAAGGCGATCCTCGAATCAGTCCGCGAGCAGGGCAAGCTCGATGCCGCGCTAGAAGCCTCCATTCTCGCCGCCGACAGCAAGGCGCGCCTCGAAGACATCTATCTGCCGTTCAAGCCGAAGCGCCGCACCAAGGCCGAGATCGCCAGGGAGGCCGGCCTCGAGCCGCTTGCCAACCAGCTGATGTCTGAGCCCGGCAACGATCCCAAGGTCGCCGCCGAAGGCTTCATCAACGCCGAGAAGGGCGTCGCGGATGCCGTGGCCGCGCTCGACGGCGCCCGCGCCATCCTGGTCGAACGTTTTGACGAAGACGCCGACCTGATCGGCGTGTTGCGTGAGGAGATGTGGACCAACGCGCGCATGGCCTCCAAGGTGCGCGACGGCAAGAAGACCGAGGGCGAAAAATTCGCCGACTATTTTGATTTCTCCGAGCCGCTGACCAAGCTGCCCTCGCACCGTATCCTCGCGATGTTCCGCGGCGAGAAGGAAGAGATCCTCGATCTCCAGATCCAGGCCGAAGCGGAAGTGCCGCCAGCCGGCGTGCCAGGTGCCTATGAACTGAAGATCATGAAGCGGTTCGGCATCGCCGACCTCAAGCGCACCGGCGACCGCTGGCTGATCGACACCGTGCGCTGGGCCTGGCGCACCAAGATCCAGGTACATCTCAATATCGACCTGCGCATGCGGTTATGGAATGCAGCCGAGACCGAAGCCGTGCGCGTGTTCGCCTCGAACCTGCGCGACCTCCTGCTGGCCGCGCCCGCCGGCACCCGCGCCACCATGGGGCTCGATCCCGGCTACCGCACCGGCGTCAAGGTCGCCGTGACCGATGCGACCGGCAAGGTGGTCGATACCGCCGTGATTTATCCGCATGAACCGCAGCGGCAGTGGAACGAATCGCTCGCGACCCTCGGCAAGCTTGCGATCAAGCACCGCGTCGAACTGATCGCGATCGGCAACGGCACCGCCTCGCGCGAGACCGACAAGCTCGCGGGCGATCTCGTCAAGGGCCTCGCCGAGCTGAAGATGTCCAAGATCGTGGTGTCGGAAGCCGGCGCGTCGGTCTATTCGGCTTCGGCTTTCGCCTCGGAGGAATTGCCGGATCTCGACGTCACCCTGCGTGGTGCGGTCTCGATCGCCCGCCGTCTCCAGGATCCGCTTGCCGAGCTCGTCAAGATCGAGCCCAAGGCGATCGGCGTTGGCCAGTATCAGCACGATCTCGGCCAGGCCAAGCTTGCAAAATCGCTCGATGCGGTGGTCGAAGACTGCGTGAACGCGGTCGGCGTCGACGTCAACACCGCTTCGGCACCGTTGCTCGCCCGCGTGTCGGGCGTGGGCTCCGGCTTGGCGCAGAGCATCGTGGCGCACCGTGACGCCAACGGCCCGTTCAAGTCGCGCAAGGCGCTGAAGGACGTGCCGCGGCTCGGCCCCAAGGCGTTCGAGCAGTGCGCCGGCTTCCTGCGCATCCTTGGCGGCGAGGATCCGCTCGATGCCTCCGGCGTGCATCCGGAAGCCTATCCGGTGGTGCGCCGGATTCTCGCAGCGGCCAAGAGCAACATCAAGGCGCTGATCGGCAGCAGCGAGGTCGTTCGTACGCTCAAGCCGAAGGATTTCGTCGATGAGACCTTTGGTCTACCGACCGTCACCGACATTTTGCGCGAGCTGGAAAAGCCCGGCCGCGACCCTCGTCCGGCGTTCAAGGCCGCGGTGTTCAAGGAGGGCGTCGAGGAGATCAAGCATCTCCAGAAGGGCATGATCCTCGAGGGCACCGTGACCAACGTCGCCGCCTTCGGCGCCTTCGTCGATATCGGCGTGCACCAGGATGGCCTCGTGCACATCTCGGCGATGTCGAAAACCTTCATCAAGGATCCGCGCGAGGTGGTGAAGCCCGGCGACATCGTCAAGGTGAAGGTGCTGGACTTCGAGGTCGCCCGCAAGCGTATTTCGCTGACCCTGCGCCTCGACGACGAGGTCGGCGCCAAGAAGGACGCCCCCGGCATGCAGCGCGACAACACACGCAACAGCGCTCGCATGACCTCGTCGGCGCCGCGCAACCAGGACTCTTCCGGTGGCGGCGGCGCCCTCGCCGAGGCGATGCGTCGTGCGGCGGAGAAGAACGGCGGCAAGCGGGCGTGAGTCCTTACCTCTGCCCGTAAGGACGGGGAGAGGGAGTGAGAGAGCTTCGCTTCCCTAACTTCCGCGTCAGAATCTGGCGCATTTGTAAGTTGAAGGTGAGGGCGCATTTTCCTCATCTGATCCCTGGAGCGGCGAGACTGTCGCCGCGACAAGGAGGATAGTCAGATGAACAACAGGCTTCTCACTGGCATCGTCGCGGCGGCTATGGCTGCGACGATGGCGGTCGCTTCGCCCGTTCTCGCTCGCGGTGGCGGAGGCGGGGGCGGCGGCCATGGGGGTGGTGGCTTCGGCGGCGGCGGACGTGCTGGCGGCGGCTTCAGCGGCGGGATGCACGGCGGTGGCTTCGGTGGCGGCGGCATGCACGCAGGCGGCTTCGGCGGCATGCATGTCGGCGGCATGGGCGGCGGTGCGCACTTCGCCCATGTCGGTGGACCGGGCTTTGGCGGACCGGCCTTCGGCGGCGCGCGCTTCGCGCATGCGGCGATCGGACCGCGTTTCGCTGGCGCCGGCTGGCACGGCAGGCCTTTCATCGGCCGTCACGCCTTCTTCTTCCGCCATCACCATTTTCGCCGTTTCGCCGTCTTCGGCGCGCCCTACTACGCCAACTATTACGACGATGGCTGCTGGCGCAGGAGCTTGACGCCGTATGGGTGGCAATGGGTCAATGTGTGCGGGGATAGTTGGTACTAGCATCGCCGTACCGCACCATTGTCGCGATCGCCACCGGGCGGTTCCGCTCAGCCCCGGAACGGGATAGTCTGGTGGCGATCGTCGCGCGGAGTTTGTCATGACCGGAGGCCACCGCCGCATCCTGGTCGTCGAGGACGATCCGGAAACCGCAGGCCAGCTCGTCGAGGAGCTGACAACGTCCGGCTACGATGTCGATCTCGCCGCGACGGGCCGTGAAGCCCTCAGCCACGGTGTCGCGCGCGACTATGCCGTGATCACGATCGACCGCATGCTGCCCGACATCGACGGCATTGCCGTGATGCGGCAAATGCGTGACGATGGCGTTGCCGCGCCGTTCCTGATCATCTCCGCGCTCGGCGAGGTCGACGACCGCGTGCGCGGCCTGCGCGCCGGCGGCGACGATTATCTCGTCAAGCCGTTCTCCTTCGTCGAGCTGCTCGCGCGGCTCGAGGCGCTTGGTCGCCGCAGCGAGACCATCGCCAAGGAAACCATCTTGCGCGTCGGCGATCTCGCGGTCGATCTGATCGCGCGCAACGCCAGCCGCCGCGGCCGCAAGATTCCGCTGCTGCCGCGTGAGTTCCAGCTGCTCGAATATCTCGTTCGTAACGAGGGCCGCGTCGTCTCCCGCGCGATGCTGCTCCAGCATGTCTGGGATCTGCATTTCGATCCCTCCACCAACATCATCGACGTCTATGTCGGACGCGTCCGCCGCAAGGTCGACGATGCCCAGGCCTATCCATTGATCCACACCATCCGCGGCATCGGATATTGCCTCCGTGCTCCTGGCTAACACGCTTCGTTCCTCGACCTTCCGCCTCGCGCTGATCGCGATCGCGATCTTCGGCCTGATCGTCGCGGCGATCATGGCGTATGTCTATTTCGGCACGCTCGCCTATGTGCGGAGCCGGGTCGGCGATGTCGGCGACGACAGCGGCTTCATCGCGATGCTCGAGCTCGCGATGGTCGCGGTCGCCGTGCTGCTCGTGGTGCTGGCCGGGCTCGCCGCCGTGCTGGTGACGCGGCGCACGGTCGGGCGGATCGAGGAGATCAATGCCACCAGCCGCGCCATCATGCTGTCCGGCCTCGATCGCCGCATTCCCCTGCGCGGCAGCCACGACGAGTGGGACCGTGTCGCCGAAAACCTCAACCAGATGCTCGATCGTATCGAGACGCTGATGGGGGAGGTCAAGCAGGTCAGCGACAACGTCGCCCACGATCTGCGCACGCCGCTGACGCGCATGCGGGGCCGGCTGGAAAAGGCCTATCACCACGAGCGCAGCAGTGAGGCCGATGCCGCGCTGATCGGCGACACCATCGCCGACCTCGATTCCGTGCTTGGCATGTTCGCCTCGATCACGCGGATCTCGGAGATCGAGACCCGCGCCCGCAGGCGCGCATTTCGCGCGCTCGACCTCGCCGAGATTGCCGGCGAGGTCGTCGAGCTCTACGACGCCGCCGCTGAGCAGGTCGCGACGCGCCTTAGTCTCGGCGGTGACCGCGAGGTCGCCGTAACAGGCGATCGCGACCTGTTGTTCGATGCCATCGCCAATCTCGTCGACAACGCGATTAAGCATGGCCGCCCGGGCGGAAAGGTCACGGTGACCTGCCGCAATGCCGGCAACAGTGCGACGATCGCCATCGCCGATGATGGTCCGGGCATTGCCGCCGACCAGCACGATCACGTATTCAAGCGCTTCTACCGGCTCGAGCAGAGCCGCTATACGCCGGGCAACGGCCTGGGCCTGAGCCTGGTCGCGGCGGTGTCGCGGCTCCACGGCGCCGAGATCGCGCTGTATGACAACGCGCCGGGCCTGACCGTCCAGCTCAGCTTCCCGATCGCGCTATAGCTCGATCACGCCGCGGCGCGCCGCATGCGCGACAGCATCGGTGCGGCCGGTGGCATCCAGCTTGTCGAGCAGCGAGCCGACGTGGAATTTCACGGTATGCACGGAGATGTTGAGCTGCCGCGCGATCATCTTGTTGGAGGCACCTTCCGCCATCAATGCCAGCACGTCGAGCTCGCGCTGCGTCAGCGCAATATCTTCCGGCATGACGCGCGGATCGCGCGCGACGACGCTCGCCGTGGCGGTCTCGCCGGGGGCGGCAAGGCGAAGCCCCGCGACACTGCCGAGCAGCGTCGCGAGGCGGTCGGCCAGCGCAGGATCGTCGATCTCGAGGGACAGCACGATCTCGGGTGCGTTGTCCTCGCTCACGCCTCCGGCCTCTCGCCAATCGTGACCTTGAAGCTCACAGGCTCGCCGCCGCGGCGGACTGCGACATCGACCACCTGGCCGACGCTCGCGGGTCCCAATGTTCGCAACAGCGCGCGCACGCCGGAGAGCTTCTGGTCGTTGACCGCCACGATCACGTCGCCCTGGCGGATGCCGGCCGCGGCCGCCGGACCGGCCTTGTCGACATTCATCACCATCGCGCCGATGCCGTCGTCGAGCCGCAGCGGCTGCAGCCCGAGCCCGAGATATCCGCGCGCGATGCGGCCGCGCGTCTCGAGCTGCGCCGCGACGCGCTCGATCGTGGCCGTCGGGATCACCAGCACCCGCCGTGGTCCGAGCACAGTCATGCCGAAGGCCTCGCCGGATGCGTCAAGGGCAAGGCCGCCTTCCTGGCTGGGACGCAGGCGGACATCGAGCTCGATCCGCGCATCGATCTCGCCGCCGCGCAAGGAGCGCCAGCTCTTGCCTGAAACCGACACCATTCCGAGCGCTGCGCTCGGCGCATCCCGATTGGTGGCGACCACGACCGACAGCCTGCCGAGGGCAGGGACCATCGTGGCCAGCTTGACCGGGGCGATGCCGGTATCAGCGCGCAGCAGCGCGATATCGGTGGTGTGGTCGCGGCCGACGATCGTGGCGGCCGTCGTGCTGCCATCGGGAAGAACGATCTGGACGTCGCCCTCATCGGCCAGTGCCTCGTCGGCGGTCACGATCAGGCCGGGCTTCCAGACGAAGCCGGTTGAGCGGGAGCGATACGAATGCACGGAGACGACGGACGGCGCGATGTGCGCCACGACATCCGCGAGCGCGGATGACAGGGAGGTGAGGGGGGGTAAGTCGGTCATGGAAGGCTCCTGTAAGCTGTCCACAATCTGGGATGTCGCGGCCCCTGGCGAAACTGGCCGGTTGGCCAGTCCTCCCAGGCGGCGGCCGACGAACATGTGATTGGGAGCCGCTCACGGGAACGTGTAGCACTCAGAGAGTTGCGCCGTACGGCCTTAAACGTTTCCAGCGAGCCTTGACCGATGACCATCGACCTCACCCGCCGCACCCTGCTTCAACTCGCCGGAGCAGCCTCGCTCGTTATGGCTGCAGCGGCAGCCGCGCGCGCCGAAGGCAATCCGCAAGGCGTCGGGCCGACCTATGCCAGCCGCACGCCGATGCGGGTCGGCATGGTGACGCTGCGGGTGAAGAATCTCGACAAGGTTGCCGACTACTACCGCGACGTCATCGGCCTCACCGTGATGGCGCGTTCCGCCAACGTCGCAACACTCGGCACGGCCGGCATCACGCTGCTGGTGCTGGAAGCCCATCCCGACGCCGCGATCGAGCCGCGCAACGCCGCCGGCCTCTATCACACTGCGTTCCTGATGCCGACGCGCAAGGACCTGGCGCGCTGGCTGGTGCACGCCGCCTCGCATCGCGTGAAGCTGTCGGGTTTTGCCGATCATCTCGTCAGCGAGTCCGTCTATCTCGACGATCCCGAAGGCAATGGCATCGAGGTCTATGCCGACCGTGATCCCTCGCAATGGCAGTGGAGCGAGGGCAGCGTGAAGATGGCGGCCGACGAGCTCAACATCCCCGACCTGCTGTCGCTGACGAATACACGCGTTGCCGATTATGCCAAGGCGCCGGACGGCCTCCGCGTCGGCCACATGCATCTGCGCGTCGGCGATCTCGCACAGGCCGAGCGCTTCTATCATGGCACGATTGGCCTCGATCCGACCCGCCGCCGTGGCGGTGCCGCGTTCCTCTCATCGGGCCACTATCACCATCATCTCGGCATGAATGTCTGGCAGAGCCAAGGCGCCGGCCAACGCGACGACGCCACGACGGGGCTCGTCTGGTTTTCGCTGGTGACGGAGAAGCAGGATTTGCTCGCCGCGCAGGAAGAGCGCCTGCGCGAGGCCGGCGCGCGGGTCACGGCGCTGGCGGATGGCGTGGAGGCGATCGATCCCTGGGGCACGCGGGTGCGGCTGCTCAAGGTTTGATCGCCGGCGCGGGCATTGCTAATACCCGTCACCCAGCTTTCCGGGGGTCACCCTGACATGACCGACTTTCGCGGCGTCTTTCCCTATCTCGTCTCGCCCGTCGATGCCAACGGCGAGGTGCGCACCAACGTGCTCGCAAAGCTCTGCGACGATTTGATCGGCGCCGGCGTGCACGGGCTGACGCCGCTCGGCTCGACCGGTGAGTTCGCCTATCTCAGCGCCGCGCAGCGCATGGCGGTGGTGCAGACCACGATCGAGGCTGCGAAGGGTCGCGTGCCTGTGGTTGCTGGCGTCGCGTCGACCTCGACGGCCGATGCGGTGGCACAGGCGCAGGCCTATGAGAGGCTCGGTGCCAGCGGCATTCTGGCGATCCTCGAGGCCTACTTCCCGCTCGCCGATGCCCAGGTCGAGTCCTATTTCCGCAGCATCGCGGACGCCGTGAATATTCCGGTCGTCATCTACACCAATCCGCAATTCCAGCGCTCGGACCTGACCCTCGACATCATCGCGCGCCTCGCTGAGCATCCGCGCATCGGCTACATCAAGGATGCTTCGACCAACACCGGGCGGCTGCTCTCGATCATGAACCGCTGCGGCGATCGCTTGCGCGTGTTCTCGGCCTCCGCCCACATCCCGGCTGCGGTGATGCTGATCGGCGGCCTCGGCTGGATGGCGGGACCGGCCTGCATCATCCCGCGCCACAGCGTCGCGCTCTACGACCTCTGCCAGGCCGGCCGCTGGGACGAGGCCATGGCGCTCCAGCGCAGGCTGTGGCGCATCAACGAGGCCTTCGCCCGCTTCAACCTCGCCGCCTGCATCAAGGCCGGGCTCGCGATCCAGGGCTATGACGTGGGCGATCCGGTCCCGCCGCAGGCCCCGCTGACCGCCGACGCGCGCAAGGTCGTGGAAGCGGCTCTCAGAGAGCTGGCGTAGGCCCCTCCGGGCATGACGAATCCATGGTCCCGCCGCCCAAAAGCGCGGCTGGTCTCGCATGGCTCGTTCCGCTAAAAGGCAGCCCGAATTTCAAGAGACCCCGAGGATCCAGCGGAATGAACATTCTTCCCGGCAATTTGCGTTTCGGAGCGGGCCAGCCCGTCAAGCGTTTGGAAGATCAGCGGCTGCTCACCGGGAAGGGGCAATTCATCGACGACAAGCCGGAGGACGGCGCGCTGTGGTTGCACCTGCTGCGGTCACCGCATGCGCACGCCAAGATCGTCTCGATCGACACCAGCGCTGCGGCATCGATGCCTGGCGTCACCGCGATCTACACCGGCACTGACCTGATCAAGGACGATGTCGGCACCATCCCGACCCTGAGCATCTTCAAGCGCCCCGACGGCAAGCCGATGACGGTGCCGCCGCGGCGGCTGCTCGCCCATGAGGTCGTGCGTTACACCGGCGAGGCGGTGGCGGCCGTGGTGGCTTCGTCACGTGCGGAGGCCCAGAGCGGGGCCGAAGCGATCGTGATCGAATACGACGTGCAGCCCGCCGTAGTCGATCCCGTCGCGGCCGTGAAACCCGGCGCGCCCGTGGTGTGGCCGGACGCCCCTGATAACATCGTCGGTGCGATGAGCTATGGCGATGCCGCCAAGGTGGATGAGGCCTTCGCCAAGGCCGCGCACACAGTCGAGCTCGATCTCGTCAGCCAGCGCCTCGTGCCGTCGGCGATGGAGCCGCGCTCGACCATTGCCGAGATCGACCAGAAGACCGGCCGCCTCCTCCTGCACGTGCAGTCGCAGACCCCGGCCTCGACCCGCGATGTGCTGGCCGAAGCCGTGCTCAAGCGCCCCAAGGACAGCGTGCGCGTGCTGGTCGGCGACATCGGCGGCGGCTTTGGCCAGAAGACCAACCTCTATCCGGAAGACGGCATTGTCGCCTATGTCGCGACCAAGCTGAACCGGAAGATCCGCTGGCGCGGTGACCGCACCGACGAATTCGTCGGCGGCACCCACGGCCGCGATCTCACCTCGACGGCGTCCTTCGCGCTCGACGAGAAAGGCAAGGTGCTGGCCTATCGCGTCACCTCGATCGGCTGCACCGGCGCGTATTCCTCGGGCGCGGCCAACATCATCCCGCTGGTGCTCGGGCCATTCGTGCAGACCGGCGTCTACGACCTGCCGCTAGTGCATTTCGAGGTCAAATCGGTGATGACCCACACCGCGCCGGTCGGTGCCTATCGTGGTGCCGGTCGTCCGGAAGCCGTCTTTATCGTCGAGCGCCTGTTCGACGCTGCCGCGCGAAAAATCGGCATGGATCCGCGCGCGATCCGCAAAGCGAACTACATCAAGCCGGCGCAGCTGCCCTACACCAACGCCGCCGGTCAGGTGTACGATTCCGGCGCCTTCGCCCACATGCTCGATCGCGCGGTAAAACTCGCCGACTGGGACGGCTTTGCCGCGCGCAAGAAGGCGGCGAAGAAGAAGGGCCTGCTCTACGGCCGCGGTCTCACCTCCTACATCGAATGGACCGGCGGCCGCGCTCATACCGAGAAGGTCAGCCTGCATGCGACGTCGCAAGGCCGGGTCGTGCTGCATTCCGGCACCATGGCGATGGGGCAGGGGCTGCAGACCACCTACACCCAGATGATCTCCGACACGCTCGGCATCCCCATGGACAAGATCGACGTCATCCAGGGAGACACGGATCTCGCGATGGGCTTTGGCAGCGTCGGCTCGCGCTCGCTGTTCGTCGGCGGCACGGCCGTGGCGGTGTCCTCCAACGATCTGATCCAGAAGGCGCGCGAGAAGGCGGCGAACATGCTGGAGACCTCGGTCGAGGATATCGAGTACCAGGGCGGCATGCTCACCGTGGTCGGCACAGACCGTCGCATCAGCCTGTTTGACATCGCCGAGAAGGAGAGTAGCGCAAAGCTCAGCGTCGATTCCGAGGGCGAGGTCGACGGTCCCAGCTGGCCCAACGGTACCCACATCTGTGAGGTCGAGATCGATCCGGACACCGGCGTGTCCAAGGTCGTGCGCTACACCACCGTCGACGACGTCGGTGTGGCCGTGAACCCGATGCTGGTGACGGGGCAGATCCATGGCGGCGTCGCGCAGGGCATCGGCCAGGCGCTGTATGAGGGCGTGTCGTATGATGCCGACGGCCAGCTCCTGACCGCGAGCTATCAGGACTATTGCATCCCGCGCGCCGATGACGTCCCGCCGATCGTGGTGACGCTCGACGATTCCGCGCCCTGCCGCACCAATCCGCTCGGCGCCAAGGGCTGCGGCGAATCCGGCGCCATCGGCGGCCCGCCTTGCGTCACCAACGGCGTGATGGATGCATTGGCCGAGCTCGGCATCACCCAGCTCAACACCCCGCTGACGCCGCAGAAGATCTGGAAGGCGATCAAGGACGCGAAGGTGGGCGGCTAACTCTCCTCGTCGTCCCGGATCTGCGCTTGCGCTTGTCCGGGACGACAGTTGAGTGTGTAGCGCCAAAATCTGGTAATTTGCACCCGATTCCACCGGGAGAAATTTTGATGCGCAAGATCCTGACCGTGCTGGCAGCGCTGGCCTCGCTCAGCCTCACCAATTGCGGCTACAACGCGATCCAGAGCGAGGACGAGCAGATCAAGGCCAACTGGTCCGAGGTGGTGAACCAGTATCAGCGCCGCGCCGATCTCGTGCCCAATCTCGTCAACTCGGTGAAGGGCTTTGCGCAGCAGGAGAAGGACGTGCTGCTCGGGGTCACCAATGCCCGCGCCAAGGTCGGCAGCATCCAGGCGACGCCGGAGGTGCTCAACGATCCCTCCGCTTTCCAGAAGTTCCAGGCCGCCCAAGGCGAGCTCTCCAGCGCGTTGTTGCGGCTTCTTGTAGTCACGGAAAATTATCCGCAGCTCAAATCGGACGCCCTGTTCAAGGACCTGATGTCCCAGCTCGAAGGCACCGAGAACCGCATCACGGTCGCGCGCAACCGCTACATCAAGTCGGTGCAGGAGTATAACGTCACCGTCCGATCGTTCCCGAACAACCTCACCGCGATGATGTTCGGCTACAAGGAGAAGCCGAATTTCTCGGTCGACAACGAGAAGGAGATCTCGACCGCGCCGAAAGTCGATTTCAATCCTGCCCCCGCGCCGTCGAAGTAAGCGCGTCCGCTCCCGATGCGCGCTCCGCCCACCACTGTCATTCCCCGCGAAGGCGGGGAATCCAGTACGCCGCGGCCTCTCCGTATCCCGCTGGCGTCCCTGGAATACTGGATCGCCCGGTCGAGCCGGGCGATGACAGCTACGTTGTGGCGAGCGATGGTCGTGTTCGCGCTCGTCCTTGGCTGGGCGTTCTCCGCGTCAGCCGACGTCGCCGTGCCGCAGCTCACCGGTCGCGTGGTCGACCGGACCGGCACGTTGTCGAGCAGTGACATTGCCGTTCTGTCGCAGAAGCTCAGCGACTTCGAAACGCGGAAGGGCAGCCAGCTCGCAGTGCTGATCGTGCCGACCACGGACCCGGAGACGATCGAGCAATTCTCCATCCGCGTTGCGGAGGCCTGGAAGATCGGCCGCAAGAAGGTCGACGACGGCGCGATCCTCGTGGTCGCGAAGAACGACCGGCATCTGCGCATCGAGGTTGGCTACGGCCTCGAAGGCGCGCTCACCGACGTGACGTCGCGGCGGATCATTGACGAGGTCATCACGCCAAAATTCAGGGACGGTGATTTCGCCGGCGGCATCTCGGCCGGCGTCGAGCGGATGATGCGCGTCGTCAACGGCGAGCCACTGCCGGTTCCCTCACGCAGCGTGAATTTTGCCAATCTGGACGAGATCGGGCCGCTCGCCCCGGTCGTCCTGTTTGCCTCGCTCGTCGTCGGCGGTTTCCTGCGCGCGCTGCTGGGGCGATTGCTGGGTTCGGTCGCAACCGGCAGCGTGATCGCCATCCTGGCGTTGCTCATCATCGGATCCGCAGGGGTAGCCTTGCTCGCCGGGATCATCGGGTTCGTGCTGTCCTTCATCGCCGATCTGTTTCCGGCATCGACGGGGTCGTCGCGCGGCGGCTCGTGGTCGAGCGGTTCCTCGTCGGGAAGCAGCTGGAGCAGCGGGTCATCGTCCAGTGACAATGGCAGCTTCAGTGGCGGCGGCGGCAGCTTTGGTGGCGGCGGCGCCTCGGGGAGCTGGTAGGCATGAGCATTGGGCGCATCGTCAGGCATCTCGTGCAGCATCATTGGCGTGCGAGGCAGGTGTTTCCGCAAGGCGTGCTCGACCGCATCGAGCAGGCCATCAAGCGAAGCGAGGCGACGCATTCCGGCCAGGTCCGCTTCGTCGCCGAAGGCGCGCTCGACGGCCGTCCGCTGTTTCGCAATCAGCATGCCCGCGAGCGCGCGCTCGACGTGTTCTCGCATTTGCGGATCTGGGACACCGCGCATAATAACGGCGTGCTGATCTACCTGCTGCTCGCCGACCGCGATGTCGAGATCATCGCCGATCGCGGCATCGACGCGAAGGTCGGCAGCGAGGGCTGGGAGACGATCTGCCGCGCGATGGAGGCCGAGTTCGGCGCGGGCCAGTTCGAGCGCGGCGTGATTGACGGCATTGCTGCGGTGTCGAAGGAGCTGGCCAAGTACTATCCGCCGGGTGGCCCGCATCCGAACGAGCTGCCGGATAAGCCGGTGGTGATGTGAGCCGGGCTGATAACCCACACTGCGTCATTGCGAGCGCAGCGAAGCAATCCAGACTGTCACTGCGGCGGGATTCTGGATTGCTTCGTTGCGCTCGCAATGACGAATCAATCATCCAGCTTGTTCAAATCCCGCACCGACTGCATGATCGGCTCGAAGTTCGAGCGCGCATCCAGCGCGTCGAACAATTGCGCTGTGTCCTCCAGCAGGCCGTGCGAGCGCGCAATGGCAATACGCACGTCGTCCTGCGGCGTGTCCGACAGCCGTCCGTGCCCTGACAGCAGGATCTTCGTGTTCAGCCCCTTGATGCGCTCCAGCGACTGGATGTAGTCGGAGATGCTGCCGGAGCCGAACACGCCGCCCATTACGCCGCCGGGCATCAGGGTGTCTGCGGCGAACAGCAAGCCCTTGTCCTGGTCGAACAGCGTGATGCAGGCCGAGGTATGGCCCGGCGTGTACATCACGTTGAGGCGGAAATTGCCGAGGTCGATCAGATTGCCTTCCTCGAGCCAGATGTCGATGTTGATTGGGACGTTCGGCTCGTTGAACATCTTGCGCAGCATGGAAAAGTCGTCGCGCAGCATGATCTTGTTGGCGGCAAGCCGATGGGCGGCGACATAGGTGCGGCGCTCGTTGAAGTGCCAGGCGGCGCCGATATGGTCGAGATGTTCGTGGCTCAGCACCACCATGTCGATCTTCTCTGGCGGGCAGCCGGCGAAGTTCAGGCACTCGACCATCGCCGGATAGTTCGAGGACAACCCGACATCGATCAGGATGGTGCGCGCCGAGCCGCGCACGAGATAGGCATTGGCGGCGCGGTTGGAGAAGCGGATCTGGTAGACGTCGTCCGTCGCCTGGATCAGCGAGCAGATGTCGTTCTTCATCAGGATCGGGAATGCGGTCGGCTTTCGCTCGCTCATGATTGCGCTGCCCGGTAGGTGACCGCGTTGGAGGCGCGCAGTCGTTTCGACAGCGCGTCCATCACCATCAGCGCGAACGCCGGCTGCTGGCTGCCGAGATAGACGAAGCGGGCGTGGTTGATCCGCATCACCTTCGTGTTCGGAGCGGAAGCAATCGCGGTTGCCGAGCGCGCTGAGCCGTCGATCACGGCCATCTCGCCGAAGAACTCGCCCTTGCCGAGCTTGATGATGCTGGTCTTGCGCGCGCCGTCGACCTTGGCGATCTCGACCTCGCCGTCGAGCACGACGAACAGCTCGCGACCGGTCGAGCCCTCCTCGAAGATGACGTCATCGACACCAAACACGTTGATGCATTTCTCGATCGTCATGGCACCCCCAAACGCCTTCTGGCTGACGGGACGGCCTATGTTAGCCGGGGAACAGTGACGGGCAAACAACCCCTTCGGCTAAGCCCCGCGGGTCTGCCGCAGGGCAACATGGGCTGACAATTTGTTGTACGCCGCCACGCCGGTTCCACTTTCCCGACCCAATTCGGCCTCCGACGAGTTCCTAAAATTTCGGTAAGCGGGTCGCGAGGTAAGGAATTCGCAAGCAATGAAAGTTACCAAAAAGTCAACCTGGACTGGAGTATTTGAGCCGTGAGCGAATCAATGCCCGAACTGGCCGGCCAAGAGACGGGTGACCGGACTGGCGACGCCGCTGCGCCGCAGGCCGTCGAGGCTGCCGCCGGCATCGAGGCCCCCTCGATCGCCCCAGACCATGAGACGCCGCCCAAGCCGGACATTCCGAAGGTCGAGCCGCCAAAGATCGACGCTTCAAGGATCGAGGTCCCGGAATTCGAAACCAAGACGGACGTTGAGACTGACGTTGAGACTGACGTTAAGGCTGAAACCAAGCCCGAACCTAAACACGGCAAGCTGATCGTCATGGCGCCCTCGGAACGGTCCTGGGACCGCGAAGAGTTTGCCCCGCATGTGAAGGCCGACGAGGTGCGGGACACCGGCAACAAGCGCCGCCTGTCGGCGATGGCCGCGGTGGTGGCGATCGCGGCCTGCGTCGGCGCCGTCAGCGGCGCGCTCGCGACCGCCGGCATGATGCATTTCGCCAGCCCGGCGCCGGCGCAGGTCGCCGACACCAGCGCGCTGGATGCGTCGGTCTCGCGGATCGATGCCGACATCGTCGCGCTGAAGGCCAATGTCGAGCACAATTCGAAGACCGGCGTCAGCCAATTCAATCGGGCCAACGATCGCCTCGATAAGCTCGAGAAGGCACAGGCCGAACCGATGGCCAAGCTCGCAAAGCTGTCCGAGACCGTCGACAAGCTCCGCACTACGCCGCCGGCCGCCCCCGCGCAGGCCGTAGCCGCGGCGCCGGCGAAGGAGACCACCGGCTCGATCGCGCCGGCTCCGACCCAGGTCGCGACGGCCGCTGCTGCCCCGGCGCCCGCGCCCGCCGCGCCGAAGACCGAGGTCGGTCGCCTGCCGACGATTGACGGCTGGAGGCTCCGCGACGTCGCCAATGGCGGCGCGCTGATCGAGGGCCGGGGTGGCCTGTACGAGGTCTATGCCGGCGATCCCATTCCCGGCATCGGCCGCGTCGATGCGATCCGCCGCCAGGATGGCCGATGGGTGGTTGTCACCGCGAAGGGCCTGATCGTCGGGCGCTAAGCGTTCGATATTCGACTTCTCGAGGAGGCGCTTCACCACCGCGTGAAGCGCCTTTTTACTTGAATAGGCTGTCACGCGCGGTGTTACTGGAGGCATGAGCCGCGCGCCGCGAATTCTCCTGGCTGCCATTCTGTTGTTTGGCGGCGTCATGTCGCTCTCGGCAGCTGAGAACGCGCCGCTCGCGCGCGGCACCGCGATCACCGATCCCGATCTCCTCCGCAAGCTTGACCAGAGCGATGTTGTGTCGATTTCCCGCCTGCTGCAGCCTGAGCGGAACGCGAATGTTCCGCTGACCAGCGATCTGCTGTTCGCCTCGCTGCCGCAGCTGAACGCAATTCCGCCAGCGATCGATGCGGAGTTCGATCGCTACATCGCGCAGCACAAGGCGGCCTCGCCAGGCGAGACCATCGGCGTCGGCGAAGGTTTCGACGTCCAGCTGTTCGATCGCGCCGCGCTGAAATCCCCCGACACGCGCTTCGTGCTGGCCGGCATCGTCAATCGCATGGACCGCGCCTATGTCTCGGAGGAGTCCTGCGGCGAGATCCGGCTGATCTATCGGCTGGCACGGTTCGAGACCAGGCCGGACGGCAGCAACACCGCGACGCGCCTGCCGATGACGTTCAATCTGGTGATGAAGGCGCACGACACACGCCAGACCGATGGCGACGGCAAGCCTGTCACCTGCGCCGAGGTCGCGCGGCGCTGGCTGGACAATGGCGATTGGCAAGGGCTGCTCGGCAGCCGCACAGTTCCCTATGATGCGATGATCGATCGCATCGAAACCAACATCCAGATCTCGATCGCACCGAAATCGGCGCTGCACGATTTCCGCTCCGACTATCTGCTCAAGGTGTTCAAATACGACGCGGCCACCAGGACGTTCGAGGAATCGACGCTGGAGAACCAGATCGACCGCGACCGCATCCTTGCCGATGATGCGCTCCGGCGCGACTTCAAGGCCTGGCTGCTTGCGCCTGCGAATCTTCGCGAGTTCGATCGCGGCACCGTGCTGATCCCGGATAAATTTCTCGCCAAGGCCGCCGTGGCGCCGACACCTGCGGGCCTCGACGCCTCGGCGATGCAGCCGGAGTTCGGTTTGATGCAAGGGGAAGAGAAAGGCGAGGGCAAGAGCGATCCCGTCTTCACCGACAACGACGTCGTTGGCGCGCTGAAGCAGGCCGCGGCACGCGGCATCGCCATGGAGAACATCCGCTCGGTCGCAGGCTTCCAGCGCCGCCTCAACGATGTCACCTGCTCGGGCTGCCACCAGACCCGCGGTATCGGCGGCTTCCATTTCCCGGGCGTGGACTGGCTTGCGGACAGGCCGTCGAATGCCACCATCGTGCCGGCCTCGCCGCATTTCGTAGGCGACCAGCTCCGTCGCCGCGACATCCTGACCGCTTTTGCAGCGGGCAAACGCCCTGATTTCTCACGCGGATTTGCCAGCCGGCCGCAGACCCGCGGCAGCCGGGAGCTCGCCGGCACCGAATATCAGGACGGCTGGGGCGCCCATTGTTCTCTACAAAACGCGGGATCGGGAACGCCCGATAAGAGTTTTACGTCATGGACCTGTGCTAAAGGTCTCACCTGTCAGGCCGCCGCGGCCTCGAGCCGCATTGGCATGTGCTTCATCAAGACGCGCTAAACCGATCGGGACGACCCATGACGGACACGAGCGAAGCCAACAAGGAGCGCAATCGCGAGATCGCGCGCAATGAGGAAGCCAAACAGGTCACCGGCAGCATCCGCGTCAGCACCTGGGCGGTCGCGGTGGTCGTCATCATCGGCGGCATCCTGTTCACGCTCGGCTGGCTGGCACTGCGATAGCCGCCGCGAACTCTTTCGATTGAATCGCGAAGTGAGCTGCGGGTTTACCTCGCCCCGCTTGCGGGGAGAGGTCGGATCGCGCTTGCGATCCGGGTGAGGGGGTACAGGTATCACGGCGATCTCGCTCGTGGAGAGAGGCCCCTCTCCCCGTAAGAACGGGGAGAGGGAGAAGAGGCGGCGCCTCACTTCGCGTAGTTCGTCATCCGCTTGCCGGGCAGCAGCTCATAGGCCGGCTTCCAGCCCGGCAGCGCGGCCATACGGCCGAGCCAGGCGTGGATGGCGGGATGGGTTTCCGCGAAATCGAAACCGTGCTCGTCGCTCGGATAATGCAGATAGGCCATCATCGAGATATCGGCGACGGTCGGCTTGGTGCCGATCGCAAAAGCATTGTGCTGGAGATGTCCGTCGAGAATGCCGAGGAAGTCCTCCAACCGCCGGCGAAAGTGCTTCAGCACCTGCGGATCGTTGTTCTCGGTGAAGGCCCGCATGAAGCGATAGGTCGCCATGTAGCCGGTGAGCTTGTGGTTGTCCCAGAACAGCCAGCGCAGCAGCTCGAACTTTTCGTCCTCTGTCTCGGCGCCGAAACGGCCATATTGCTCGGCAAGCTTGAGCAGGAGGGGCGCGGTCTGCGTCATCTTCACGCCGTCGACCTCGAGCACGGGAATCTCGCCCATCTCGTTGACGGCCTTGCGCCACTCCGCCGTGCACGTGACGCCGCCGCCGAAGTCGGTCCAGATCGGCTCGAACGTCTGGCCGCAAAGCGTGAGCATCAGCGCCAGCTTGTAGCTGTTGCCGGATTCGGGGAAGTAGTGCAGGCGATAGAGGGGCATGTGACCTCACGCGAGAATTGTGTTCTGCCAATCCTTATATCGCGCTGGTCCAGCGTCGTCATTGCGAGCGGAGCGAAGCAATCCAGCAATGCATCCGCGGTGAGATTCTGGATTGCGGCGGCGTGCCGACCCTAGCCGACTGCCCCCGATCCCCGCAGCTGCTTGATCGCGGCCTCGTCGTATCCCGCGCCACGCAAAATCTCGTCACTGTGCTCGCCGACGCCGGGCGGCTTGCGCGGCTGCACCTTCCTGGTGCCGTCGATCCAGATCGGGCTGGAGATGGTGAGCATGGTGTCGTTCTCGAACGGCACCAGCACCTCGTTGTCGAGCATCTGCTTGTCGTTCGGGATGTCGTCCAGAATGCCGACGATGCCGAACACCAGCCCGTTGCCGTCGAGGATCTTGCGCCATTCGGCGAGGTCCCTGGTGGCAAACGTCTCGTCAAAGATCCTGATCAGCTCGATCGAGCGGGCGTGACGGTCGGGCTTGGTGGCGAAGCGGGGATCGGCGATCAGGTCCTCGCGCCCGAGGCACTTGGCGAGCGTCGGCCACTGCTTCTCCTCGCTGAGCAGCGACAGGATCAGCCAGCGGCCGTCCTTGCACTGGTAGTGGTTGCCCACCGCATTCGGCGCGCGTTCACGCGGCCGCCGTTCGCCGAACTTGGCGCCGCAAAGTTTTGCCTGCGCCAGCACGCCCGCCGCCCACACCCCGTTCGCCATCAGGTTCGACGCGACATGCGAGCCCTTGCCGGTCTTCTCGCGCTGATAGAGCGCGGTGACGATCGCGCTGTACAACGCCATGGCGCAGGGATGGTCGCCCATGCCGGCGACCGAGCGGGCCGGCGTGGTGTTGGTGTCGGCGCGGACGAGGTCCATCAGGCCGGAGCGCGCCCAATAGGCGTTGCTGTCGAAGCCGGGCTTATTGGCTTCCTCGCCCTTCTCGCCATAGCCGGTGAAGGAGGCATAGATCAGCCGGTCGTTGAGATGGGCGAGGTGGTCATAGGTGATGCCGAGCCTGCCGCGCACCGGTGGTGGCATGTTGGTGATGAAGACGTCGGCCTCCTCGACCAGCTTGTAGAGCACGGCCTGGGCTTCGGGCTTGGAGAGGTCGAGCGCGAGGCTCTTCTTGTTGCGCGCCTCCAGCAGCCAGGCGAAATTGTGCTCGCCGGTGGGATAGCCGGGCAGGTTCGGCAGATTGCGGTAGGGGTCGCCGGCGCCGGGCGGCTCGATCTTGATGACGTCGGCGCCGAAATCGGACAGCACGGTCGCAGCCGCGGGCGCTGCGATGAAGCTCGCGCAGTCCAGAACCTTGAGACCTGCAAAAATGCCTTTCTCCATCGCGGCGTTGCTCCCTCGCTCTTGTTGTTTCCCGCTGGCTGGAATTGGCGCGGGCACGTCATGGGAGCCATTAGACCGATGTTTTGCCGGGATGCAACGGCGCCGGGCGCAAGGCCTCACTCCTCGCCCGCAAGCAGCGCGGCATTGCCACCGGCCGCCGCGGTGTTGATGGTCACGGTCTGCTCGGTGGCGAAGCGCGCGAGATAATGCGGGCCGCCGGCCTTGGGGCCGGTTCCGGACAGGCCGTTGCCGCCGAACGGCTGCACGCCGACCACGGCGCCGATCATGTTGCGGTTGACGTAGATGTTGCCGACCTGGACACGGTCGATGATGGCCTCGACCGTGTCGTCGATGCGGGAGTGGACGCCGAGCGTCAGGCCATAGCCGGTGCGCGCGATCGCTTGCAGCACACGTTCGAGGGTCTCGGCGCGGTAGCGCGCGACATGCAGGACCGGGCCGAACACCTCCTCGGTGAGCTGGCTGGCGTC
Source organism: Bradyrhizobium cytisi (assembly GCF_008123515.1). Lineage (GTDB taxonomy): Bacteria > Pseudomonadota > Alphaproteobacteria > Rhizobiales > Xanthobacteraceae > Bradyrhizobium > Bradyrhizobium cytisi. Next base: position 66,108 of record NZ_VSSR01000075.1, on the reverse strand, counting down.
CTTGAGCTCGAAGATATGCGGCGCGACGAAGCAGCCCTCTGGAGCTGCGCCTGCATAGTGCAGCCGCGCCTCCGTCTTCATCCGCGCGATGTGCGCCTCGAGGCGCTGCTTGGCCTCGCCGTCGATGACCGGGCCGACATGGGTAGCGACGTCGGCGGGATCGCCGATCTTCAATTCGCGCGCCGCGCCCGCGATCATCTCGATCATGCGGTCGGCGACGTCCTCCTGCACGAACAAGAGCCGCAGCGCCGAGCAGCGCTGGCCCGCGGAGCGGAACGCCGAAGTGACGACGTCGTCGGCGACCTGCTCGGGCAGCGCGGTCGCATCCGCGATCATCGCGTTGATGCCGCCCGTCTCCGCGATGAGCGGCACGATCGGGCCGTCCTTGGCGGCAAGCGTCCGGTTGATGTGACGCGCGACCTCGGTCGAGCCGGTGAAGACGACGCCTGCAATCTCAGGATGCGCGGTCAGCGCGGCGCCGATGCGGCCGTCGCCGGTGACGAGATGCAGCGCGCTTTTCGGGATGCCGGCCTCGTGCAGCAGGGCGACGGCCTCAACCGCGATGCGCGGCGTCTGCTCGGCGGGTTTTGCAACGACGCTGTTGCCGGCCATCAGCGCCGCGGCGACCTGGCCCAGGAATATCGCCAGCGGAAAATTCCACGGCGAGATCGCGACAAACACGCCGCGGCCGCGCATGGTGAGCGAATTGCTCTCGCCGGTCGGGCCCGGCATCGCGACCTCGCTGCCGAACAGCTTTCGGCCCTGTGCGGCATAGTAGCGGCAGAAATCGGCGGCCTCGCGCAGCTCGGAGAGCGCGTCGTCGAGCGTCTTGCCGCCTTCGCGTTGAAGAGCCGCGATGAAGTGCGCGCTGCGGCTCTCCAGCAGATGCGCGGCCTGCTCCAGCGCCGCGGCGCGCGTGGCCGCCGGCGTCCGGCTCCAGGCCACAAAGCCCGCGCGGGCCGCGGCGACCGCCGCGCCCGCCTGCTCGGGTGTTGCGTCCGTGACCGGCTCGAGCTCGGTCGTTGCGGCCTTGACGTCGGTGAGCAGCCGGTCGAGCGCCGCGCGCTCGCCGAATTCGATGCCGCCCGAATTATGCCGTTCCGGCGCGAACAGATCGCCCGGCAGCGGGATTTTGGCATGATGCGCGTGATCAGGCCGGACGATGAGATCGACCGGACGCTTCAGCAGCGCCGGGACGGGGACGCGGTAGTCGGCCGCCTGCGCCACGAAGGAGGAGTTGGCGCCGTTCTCGAGCAGCCGCCGCACCAGATAGGCGAGCAGGTCGCGATGGCTGCCGACCGGCGCATAGGTGCGGTAGGCGATATCGGGGTGATCCTTGGCGAGCTGCTCGTAGAGCGCTTCGCCCATGCCGTGCAGGCGCTGGAATTCGAAGCCGCCAGCGTCGCCGGCGAGCTCCAGCACGGTTGCGACACTGAGCGCGTTGTGGGTCGCAAATTGCGGGAAGATGCGTGGCCGCAGGTTTAGAAGCTTCGAGGCGCAGGCGACGTAATTCAGATCCGTCATCGCCTTGCGGGTGAACACCGGATAGCCGTCGAGCCCGCGCTCCTGCGCGCGCTTGATCTCGGTGTCCCAATAGGCGCCCTTGACCAGGCGCACCATCAGCTTGCGGTCGTGCGCCCGCGCAAGCTCGTGGATGTAGTCGATCACCGCGCTGGCGCGCTTCTGATAAGCTTGGATCGCAAGCCCGAACCCGTCCCAGCCCTTGAGCGAGAGATCGGCGAGCGTTGCCGCGATCACGTCGAGCGACAGCTCAAGCCGGTCCGCTTCCTCGGCATCGACGGTGAAGTTGAGATCGTGCGCCTTGGCGCGCCGAGCCAGATCCAGCAGTTGCGGCACCAGCTCGGCCATCACGCGCGCGCGGCTGATCGCGTCGAAGCGCGGATGCAGCGCCGAGAGCTTCACGGAGATGCCGGGCCGGTCGGGCAGGGGATGGTCGCCTGCCGCCTTGCCGATGGTTTCGATCGCACTCGCATAGGCGTCGAAATAGCGCTTGGCGTCGGCAGCCGTCCGCGCGCCTTCGCCGAGCATGTCGAAGGAGTAGCGCGGCTTTTGGCCTGAGCGCGGCCGGCCCCGCTCCAGCGCCTGCTCGATCGTCTCCCCTAGCACGAAATGATTGCCCATCAGCCGCATCGCCTGACGTGTGGCGGTGCGCACGGCCGGCGCGCCCAGCCGCTTCACGAGACGGCCGATGGTGCCGTCCGGTGTCTCGCCGGGCTGGATCACGCGCGCGGAGAGGCCGAGCGCCCAGGCGGAGGCGTTGACCAGGAACGCCGTGGACTTGGTCTCGTGATGGATGAAATCGCCCTCGCCGAGCTTGTCCTCGATGAACTGGTCGGCGGTACGTGCGTCGGGCACGCGCAGCAGCGCCTCCGCCAGCACCATCAGCGCCAGGCCTTCCTTGGTCGAGAGTGCGAACTCGCGCAGCATGTCCTCGACCCCGCCGAGCCGGTCGTCGCGCTTGCGGATCGCCTCGATCAGCCGGGTCGCGGTGCGGTCGATCCGCGCCTCCTGCGGCGGGCTCAGATGTGCCGATGGAAAGAGCCGTGCGGCGATGTCGGCGTCGTCGGGCGCATAGGGGGCGGAGAAAGGAGGCGGGATGTTCGGCATGGCGTGTCCTGTGGCTGAAATTCAGGATAAAGCCCGCATGACCGTGGTTCGATAGACAAGATAGCCATTTTGCCTTAGGAAATGAAGGTCGCTGGCATATTGGCCGTACAAAATATGGAACTGGACCGAATCGACCGGAAGATTCTCTCTATTCTGCAGGAGGATGGGCGAATCGCCAATGTCGAGCTGGCCGAGCGCATCGGGCTGTCGCCGACCTCGATCGGCGAGCGGCTGAAGCGCCTGCAGCGCGAGGGTTTCGTCGAGGGCTATGGGGCGCGGCTCAATCCACACCGGCTTGGCCTCGGCCTTTTGGTGTTCGTCGAGGTGCTGCTCGACAAGACCACGCCAGACAATTTCGAGCGCTTTGCGCGCGCGGTGAAACTCGCGCCTGAAGTGCTGGAGTGTCACATGGTTGCCGGAGGCTTCGACTATCTAGTGAAGGCGCGGCTGGCCGACATGACCGCGTATCGGCGCTTCCTCGGCGAGACCTTGCTGTCGATGCCGGGGGTGCGCGAGACGCGCACCTATGCGGTGATGGAGGAGATCAAGCGCGACGCACCGTTGCCGGTTGGCTGACGAAATGCGGTCGCGATTGTCACTGCTGCGGCGTTGATTGGCGATCTCTATGGGCAAATAGTGTCCGCGCGCAGTCGCAACGCCTGTCGTCGAATGCACTGATCGTTTTCTAAAATTTTCTTGGCCCGACTCCCGGACAGATCCGGAAGGCAGCAAAGGCTGGCGGGCTTATACTTTGAGGTTCTCTGCGGATGTCTTGCCCCGGTTTGCGATCTCTTCATACTCAACCGTCTGGCCCTCGTTGAGGGAGGACAGACCGGCTTTCTGCACTGCCGAGATATGCACGAACACATCCTTGCCGCCCGACGCAGGCTGGATAAATCCATAACCCTTCGTCGGATTGAACCACTTGACCGTACCTTTAGCCATCACGTCTTCTCCGCGGGTCTTCCTCCGAGATCGCGAACCGCCAGTCCCCGCCAACCGGCCGGTTCGGTCCTAACAGGATACGCGGAATGTGGCGGGCTTGGTAGATCAAACCACATCTGCATCTCGCGGAAATTCGCTCAACTTCGCGGCGTTTTTGCCGGTTTTGCCCGTTTCGCGGTCAATTCTCCGGGCGCATCCCGACCTCCGTCAATAAGTCGCGGCCAGATAGTCCACGATCTTGCCGACGTCGGCGTCGTCGATCGGCGCGCCATAGACCTTGATCATCTTGGTCACCTCGGCCTGCCAAAATCCCTTCTTGTCCTTCATCGGCGGCTGCGTAGCGATGTAGTCGGACGAGTGGCAGGCGGCGCAATTGCCCTGAACCACCTCGAGATTGGGACCGGGCTTGAAGGCTGCGACCTCGTCCGGCGTGTTGTAGTTGACCGGGGCGGCGAGGACCGAACCCACAGCAGCGGCGGCGACAAGTGTGATGGCGATGAGAACGGTGCGCTGCATGATCATTCTCCTCAGGCCACGCTGACGCGGACGGTTTCGACGACGTTGCGCAAATAGCCCGCCGGGTTCCAGCGCGGCGTCTCCGGCTGCGTCTCACCGGAATTGCTGGTCGCGCGCACCCTGAGCTCGACCTGGCCCGAGGCAAGCTTCACCGGCAGTTTCCATTCGCGGAATGAGTAGTTGCCGAGATCCTTGCCAAGCGTGGCGCTGGTCCAGGTCTTGCCGCCATCGGCGGAGACCTGGACGTCCTTGATGCCCTTGCCGCCATCGAAGGCGATGCCGCGCAGCATCGTGCGTCCGGCCTTCAGCTTGGCGCCGTCGGTCACGTTGGTGATGAACGAGCGGATGGTGAAGCGGTTGATCGGGATCGTCGCCTTCGGCGCGGTGCCGGGCTCGATCGAATTGTTCGGCGTGTCCGGGATGCGATAGGCCGACTTCATCCAGAAGCCGTCATAGACGGTGTCGACGACGGTGATCTCGTTGAGGTGCTTGACCCAGTAGGTGCCGTAATAACCGGGCACGACCAGGCGCAGCGGGAAGCCGTTGAGGAACGGCAAATCGTCGCCGTTCATGCCATAGGCCAGCATCACCTCGCCGTCGGCCGCGTGAGCGAGGTCGAGCGCCTTGGCAAAGTCGGGCGTCTTGTCGCTCACCGGGCCATCCATGCCGCCGAACACCACCTGCTTGGCGCCGGCCTGCACGCCCGCCATCTCCAGAACCGTCTTCAGCGGCACGCCGCGCCAGCGCGCATTGCCCATCGCGCCATTGGCGAGCTGGCCGCCGGCGACACGCGGCTCCAAGAAGCCGCGGCTGTTGCCGGAGCACTGGTTGACGGCGACGATCTCGGCCGCCTTCATCTTCCTGATGTCCTTCAGCGACAGCTTGAGCGGCTTGTCCACCTTGCCCTTGACCTCGAGCGTGAACGTGTCGGGATCGAGATTGTAGGGGAGGTCGGCGAGGTGATAGCGCACGAAGAACGCGTTGTTTGGCGTGATCGGGCCGTCGTTGAATACCGCGAACGGCGTCTCGAGTTGCGGTGGCCGGCTGGTCAGCCCGATCATCGGCCGCTTCTGCGGATATTTCACCAGCGGCCGTTCGCCATTGGCGAAGGGGAGCGTAACGGTGTCGAGTGCCAGCGCTCTGGTTGAATTCAGTGTGGCCGTCATAGCAGCAAGGCCCGCTCCTTTGAGCAGGTCGCGTCGGTCGAACATGTCGTCTCCTCCCGGAGCTTTTCGTTGGATGGCGGTCATCACCGCGATCCCATACTCATCTGTCGCAACGACTCGGGCGAAGTCAATTCGTGCTTTCGCAGCAAGCCCATGCCGTTGCGCTGCAGCAAGCCGGTGTTACGCCGCGACGCGCTCGCCGCCGGCGATCAGGGCGGACAATGTCCTGGTGTCGGTGATGACGCGCACCAGCATCGGCTCGTCGCGGCCGCGGATCGCGACCTCCTGTTGCGGCAGCGCATCGTCGTGAAGACCGGCGGTGCGGCGGACCTCTTCGGAGACGATCGCCTCACAGGTCAGCGTCTTGGTCATGTCCTGGAGGCGGGCTGCGACGTTCACGGCGTCGCCGAGCGCGGTGAAGACGATGTGGTCGCGGTAGCCGATGTCGCCGATGATGACCTCGCCGCCGTGGACGCCGATGCCGAAACGGATCGGCTGGCGCAGATCGTGGCTCAGGAGCTCGTTGAGCTCGTCGACATGGGTTGCGATGGCGGCCACCGCCTTCAGCGCCTGCCGGCAGGCGGTCTGCGGATCGCTGGTGAGGCCGAACAGCGCCAGCATGCCGTCGCCGACGAACTGGTTGGGCTGGCCGCCATTCTCGATCACGGCCTGCGACACGGCGCCGAGGAAGCGATTGACGATGAAGACGGTGTCGAACGGCAGCCGCTTCTCGGCGAGCTGCGTCGAGCCGCGCATGTCCACGAACAGGCTGACGAGATAGCGCTCCTGCCCAATTCTCGAAGGCGAGGACGCATGCGCGCTGGCCGCCAGCATATGCGGCATGAACAGCTGGAAGAAGGAGAGGTCTGAGTTCGGTCGCAGCTGGCAGGCAAGCCGGATCGAGGGATCGGCGGTGCCGACGCGGGCCAGCACGAAGGCCTCGCGCTGCGACGGCTCGGGCAAGGTGCCGTGGTCACCGATGATGCGGATGCGGCAGGTCGAGCAGCGGGCGCGGCCGCCGCAGACGCTGGCATGCGGCACGTTGTGGCGCAGGCTGGCTTCCAGCACGGAGAGGCCCTTGGGCACGCGCACGGTCTTGCCGTTGCCGTAGGACAAGGCGATCATGCCGCCGCGCCGCTCACGCCAGCCGCGCACACCGCGCCCGAGCAGCACCAGTCCGAGCAGGCCGATGTAGCCCATCGTCAGTCCGCCGGTGATGCGATCGAGCGTATCGGCCTCGGCGACCGTGCCGACCTGGCGCTGCGTGAAATTATGCGTGCGCCACTCGCCGTCCTCGCTCTCGGCGGCGATGCTGCGGCCACCCTGGTAGATGCCGAGCAGCGCCAGCGTCGGGGTCAGCACGGCTGCCGCCAGCAGGTACGGCGCCGCGCGGATGAAGAACGGCTTGAGCCGGAGCCAGAAATAGATGCCGATGCAGCCGTGCACCCAGGCGACGATGAGCAGGATCGTCATCGTCCAGAGCCGGCCGGGCGCCGCGACGAAGAACAGATAGAGCTCCTGCGGATACAGCTTCTCGTGCCCGTACAGCGTCTGGCCGAGCCGCACGCCGATCACATGCGCCATCACCAGCGCCGGGATGCTCAGCCCCAGCACGAGCTGCAGCGGCTCGATCGTCCGCCAGCGGAACTGGCGGCGCTGGTACATCGCATAGACGCCGAGCCCCATATGGGTCAGGGCTGCGCCATAGAACACGATTGCGACGGGCAGGAACTGCCAGAACGACGTGTGGTAATAGACCCCGATCTGCATGGCATCGACGGAGATGTTGCCGAGTGCATGGTTGAGGAAATGGCTGACCACGTAAGCGAACAGGATCACGCCGCAGACCAGCCGCACCTGCCGCGCGCTGGTCGAGCGGACGAGTTCGGTCAAGCGTGAAAGAGCGGTCGTGGCCATGATTCGGTTGTACCAGTTCACTGAGGAGAACAGCCAGCGGAGAGTTAAATTCCGCAGGCGAACGGCCCCTTCGATCACATGCGCGGCAAGGTTACGTAACGGTAAGTATTGTAGTGTGGGCAAAGCGTAGCGTGCCCACCATCGGGGAGTGACGGTGGTATGGTGGGCACGGCGCCAGAGCGCCTTTTGCCCACCCCACGATTCTCGCCAGGACATCGGCGGCAACACCCCCCCACGTTGACTCCCCCTCCCAACTCAGGGAAAAGCGCGGCCGTGACGATCGCTCCCGACATCACCGTGAAGCCCGACGGCGCGTCGCGCCGGCCGCTCGTCATGGCCGCGCTGGTGATCGCCGCGATGACGGTGCTGCGCATCGTCTATGCCTCCGCGATCGAGCTGCGCACCGACGAGGCCTATTACTGGACCTGGTCGAAGGAGGCGACGCTGAGCTTCCTCGATCATCCGCCCGGCGTCGCCTGGCTGATCCGCTTTGGCACCGCGATCTTCGGCGACACCGTGCTCGGGGTCCGCTTCGGCGGGATCGTTGCGATGCTGGTGACGCAGTGCCTGCTCGCCGACATCGTGCGCCGCCTCACCCATGATGTGCGCGCGATCGTGGTTGCGGTGCTGATGCCGGAGGCCGCGCTGTATTACGGACTGCTGATGGCCAAGGTCGCCCCCGACGTCGTCATGATCCCGTTTGCGGTGGCGATGACGTGGTCGCTGGTGCGGCTGGCGCAGAGCGGGGATGGACGCTGGTGGCTCGCCGCCGGCCTGTTCGCCGGCCTGTCGCTGCTGTCGAAATTCACCGCGATCATGTTCGCGCCTGCGGTCGCCGCGTTTCTGCTGGTGCCGGATTGGCGCTGGCGCTGGCTGCGCAGCCCCTATCCCTGGCTCGCGGTGCTGATCGCCATCGCAATGTTCTCGCCGGTGCTGATCTGGAACGCGCAGCACGACTGGGCCTCGTTCCGTTTCCAGGGCGTGCGCGCCACCGCCAATTACGGCATCTCGCTGCGCACCATCGGCGATTATATCGGCCTGCAATTTGGCCTCGTTGGTTTCGTCTTGTTGCCCGTGGTGCTGTTGGGCCTCGCGATGACGGCCTGGCGCGGCTATCGCAGGCGCGAGCCGGTTGCGATCCTGCTGTCGACCGCGGTGCTGGTGCCGTTCGGCTATTTCTTCTTCAAGTCGCTGACGCTCAGGGTCGGCGACACCTGGCCGATGTTCATGTGGCCGATCGGCTTCGCTGCCGCCGCGGTGAATCTTGCGATGATGCCCAGAGAAGGCTGTTCGGCGTGGATGATCCGGTCGAGCATCTTCTGGGCGAAGGCGGCGCTGGTGTCGGGGATCGCCTTCGTCGTGATCGTATTCCTCTATTACGTCGCAGCGCCCTGGAATTTCATCGGCAAGATGGATCCGATCGGCGCCGAGGCCGGCTACGAGCAGGTCGCCGCGCGCGCACAGGCCGCACTGGATGAAACCGGCGCGACCTGGATCGCGACCACGGATTACCGCACCTATGCCATGATGCGCTGGCTGTTCCGCGGCCGCGCCCCCGTAGTCGAAATCAACGAGCGCGGCCGCTTTCAGGGTTTTCGCGATCCCGGCATGGACCGGATCCGGGGGCAGACGGGGATCTATATCGGCCGCCAGCCCGACGATCATTCGCCTCTCTGGGAGTCGATCCCCGCGAGGCGCGAGACGTTGGGACGGGTCGAACGCCGCTGGCGCGGTGTCCTGATCGACACCTACACAATCGACAAGCTCTCCGGATGGACGCCTGAGCTGTCTCCGCCAAAGGACTCGCCGCTGTTCCAGTGGCGCGTGCTGGCCTTGCGAGCTACGCCTCGTCCTCTTTCCTTCGCAGCAGATCCGTCGCGAGATCCGACAGCTTCGGCGGCGGCAGGGCGGCGAACGGCAGCGGTCTTGTAACGTCGATAGCAGCCAATCCCAGCCGCGCCGTCAGCAGCCCGTTGAGCATGCCTTCACCGAGCCGCTGCGACAGTTTTGCTGCAATCCCGTGCCCGAGCATCTGCTGCACCAGGCTGTCGCTCGCGGCGAGGCCGCCGGTGATGGCGAGATGGGCGATGACGTGGCGGAGCAGGCGGATCATGCCGAGCGCGCCGGGCCGGCCACCATAGAGCCGGGCGAGCTGGCGGATCAGGCGCAGCGAGGCCACGAGCACGAAGAGCACGTCGAACAGCGCGCGCGGCGAAACGGCGGTAACAATCGATACCCGCTGCGCCGCCGACGACACCAGCCGCCGTGCCTCCGCATCCAGCGGCGACATCAACTCGCGCTCGGCGAGCCGGATCATGTCGGCGCCGTCGATGATCTCGCCGGAATGACTTTCGAGTGCGGCACGGGCGCGGGCAAGCCGCGGGTTCTGGTGCGCAATCGCGATCAGATCCTGCACGATAACGCGGCTCTCCTTGCGATCGTCGCTGGCGAGCACCTCGGCGGCACGCCGATGCAGCTTTTCGATCGTCGCAAGCCGTGCGAGGCCAAACGCCTCGCGCCCGATCACCACCGCGAGCGCAAGCGTGGTGACGAAGGCGAGCGCCAGACCAACGAAGCCGAGGCTCTCGCTGCGCGCAAACAGATCCTCGATCAGACGGACGACGCCGAGCCCGGTGCCGAGCAGCGTCAACCCGGCGACGCCGGACCAGAACAGCGCGCCCCAGGGAAAGCCGCGCCGCGCCGGAAGCGCCGTTTCGATCGGCACCGGCAATGTCGCCGGATCGGGCTCCGGCGTGATCTGGATGGTGGCGCGACTGATGCGGCTCGTCTCGTCGGCTTCGGTCACGACGACGCCGGGATCGTCGAGCCGGAACGTCGCCGGCCGCCGCGGCTGGGATCGGTCGTTCATGCGAGCTTGTCTCCGATCAGGAACTGCAAGGCACGGTCGAGACGGATGTGAGGCAGTGCGGGCTCTTCCGTCCCTTCGCGTTCGAGCTTTGGCGGACGGAAGCGCAGGAAGCGGAAATCGCTTTTCTCGGCGGCTTCCGTTGACAGTCCACGGAACGCATCGGTGCCGTTGAAGAGCGGCTCGGGATCGAGCGGCAGATCGCCCGGAAAAGTCGCGACTTCCGTGGTGCCGTCAAAGAACTCGCCATTGGCGCTTTCGCCTGCGGCCGGCGTTCCCAGGATCGAGGGCAATTTGTCGCGGCCACGGGTGACCTGGGCTTCCCGGGTGGCGCGGACGGCGGCGAGCGCCACCACATCGATTTGCGCGCCGGTATTTTCCGCACGCGACAGCGCCGGTGTCACCGCGCGGCGCAGCACGGCCTCGAGCCGATCGTGGCTGGAATGATGCAGATGGTCTGCTTTCGTCGCCGCGAACAGGATGCGGTCGATGCGTGGCCGGAACAGGCTGGACAGGATCGTGCTGCGGCCGATGTTGAAGCAGTCGAGAATGCCGGCGAGCGCCGCTTCGAGATCGTGCAGCGCCTCGGGACCCGAGTTGAATGCAGAAAGCGCATCGGCCAGCACGATCTGGCGATCGAGCCGGGCAAAATGATCCCTGAAGAACGGCCGCACCACGACGTCCTTGTAGGCCTCGTAGCGGCGCACCATCATCGCCCACAGCGATCCCTCCGGAGCCTGGCCACCGACGGGCACCTCGAGCGGCGCGAAAGTCAGCGCCGGCGTGTCGGCGAGACTGCCGGGCATCAGGAAGCGGCCGGGCGGCAACAGGCTCATCGCAAACCGTTCGTCGCGGCAGGCGCGCAGGTAGTTGGTGAAGAGCTTTGCGGCAGTGAGTGTCGCCTGCTCGTCCTCGCGCGCCTCGGGCTTGAGCGTTGCGAGATGGGCGTGCCAGTCCGCGGCCAGATGCGCGCGCGGCGCTTCGCGCGACAGCGCCAGGCTTTCCGCCGACCATTGCTCAAAACTCTTCTGCAGCAGCGGTAGGTCGAGCAGCCATTCGCCGGGATAATCGACGATGTCGAGCGTCAACGTGCGGTCGGCGCCGTTCGGGCGCTGATAGTCGATGACGAGACGCAGCTCGCTGATATCGACGGTCGAGCTCGGCCAACGCCGTTCCTCGATCAGCGCGCGCAGATGGCTTTCATAGGAAAAACGCGGCACGGCGTCGTCCGGCTGCGGCGCCAGATGCGCCCGCGCGATACGTCCCGAGGCATAGGCCTCGAACACCGGAAACCGGCCGCCGCGCGTCAGCCCGTGGATCAGCGCGGTGATGAATACGGTCTTACCGGCCCGCGACAGTCCGGTGACGCCAAGCCGCACCGTCGGGTTGAAGAAGTGCTCGCCATAGTCGATTATCGCCCGCGCCGACAGGCGCGCCTCTTCGACCATATCCTGGAAACTGAATGCCATATGAACGTGATTAATCCCAGGCGGGCGGAACGGTGAAGCCGTTCACCAAAGTGGCAATTGCGTGAGGAAAATCAAGCTTCATACTTCCACCGCCTTTGTCGGCAAATCAGCCGATTGAACGACGCGCAGATCCCGAAACACGTCCCGAAACACCCATAGAAGAAGACATTGTCTTAAGCCTTTGCGGATTGCCATGACCGTCTTCCAGCTGAAGCAGCTCGCCTCCCATTCCGTCCATGCCGCGGCCGATGCGGTCGGCTGGCACTACGATCGCGCCGAACTGATCGCCGACGGTGTCATCCATGCCATCGGCGTGCTCTCCGGCATTATCGCCGCGACCGTTCTCGTCGTGCTCGCGGCGGTCTACGCCGATGCGGCCGACATCGTCGGGGTCTCGATCTATGTCGCCGGCCTGCTCGCGATGCTGGTGCTGTCGGCGAGCTATAATCTCTGGCCGGTCTCGCCGGTGAAATGGCTGCTGCGGCGGTTTGACCATTCCGCGATCTACCTCCTGATCGCCGCGACCTACACGCCGTTCATCCTTGAAGTGAAGGACAGCGTGTTCGCGCTGGCGCTGCTGGTCTGCGTCTGGTGTGTCGCGATCGTCGGCATCGTGCTGAAGCTGCGCTATCCCGGCCGGTTCGACCGTGCCGCCATCGGCATCTATCTTGCCATGGGCTGGAGCGGCGTGATGCTCTACGGCCCCGTGGTCCGGGCGCTGCCCGCGCTGGCGCTGGGTTTCGTGCTGGCGGGCGGCATTCTCTATAGCCTCGGCGTGATCTTCCATGCCTGGCGGCGGCTGCGCTTCCAGAACGCAATCTGGCACGGCTTTGTCTTGGCCGGCGCGGCGTGCCATTATACCGCGGTGCTCGACCTCGTGTTGAGCTGAGCAAGTTCCGCGAAGCGGGATAAAGACCAATCAAGAAAAGAGGGGACGTCGCATGCAGGTGACCGGCAAGGTCGTGGTCGTCACGGGCGGCGCGAACGGCATCGGCAAGGCGCTGTGCGAGGCCTTTCACAAGGCGGGTGCGGCCAAGGTCGTGGTCGCGGACATGGATGCTGCGAACGCGCGCGCCGTCGCCGCCAAGGTGGACGGCGCAGCCTTCAGATGCGACGTCGCGCAGGAAAGGGACATTTCTCACGTCATCGAGGAAACTGAGCGGCAGTTCGGCCCGATCGAATTATTCTGCTCCAATGCCGGCATCGGCGGCGGCTTCGATCCGATGTCGGTCAATGCCGGCGGCGCCTCCGACGAGCCGTGGCAGCGCAGCTGGGCGATCCACGTGATGGCGCATGTCTATGCGGCGCGGCATCTCATCCCCCGCATGAAGACGCGCGGCGGCGGCTATTTCCTCAACACCGTCTCGGCTGCGGGCCTGCTGTCGCAGGTCGGCAGCCCGGCCTATTCCACCACCAAGCATGCCGCGGTGGGCTTTGCCGAGAATCTCGCGATCTCGCATAAAGCCCACAACATCAAGGTCTCGATCCTCTGCCCGCAGGGCGTCGACACCAACATGCTGCGCTCGATCCCGAAGGGCCCGCAATCCGGCGACGGCGACCTCACGCCCGAGCAGGTCGCCAAGGACGTGCTGGCCGGCCTCGAGCAGGAAACCTTCCTGATCCTGCCGCACCCCCAGGTGCTCGGCTATATGCGCAAGAAGTCCGAGAATTACGATCGCTGGATCGGCGGCATGGCCAAGATCCAGGCCAAGATGCGGGAGGAGTTCGGGAAGTAGGCGACGCTGTCATGCCCCGCGAAGGCGGGGCATCCAGTACGCCGCGGCCTGTCGGTTCAATCACAACCGTCTCGGAGTACTGGATCGCCCGGCCACTTGACCGGGCGATCCAGTACTCCGCAGCGGATGTTGCGTGAACGAACTGCTGCCGCAGCGTACTGGGCCCCGGTCAAGCCGGGGCATGACAGTCTTCGTGTGGTTTAGATCACTCAGACCAACCCGCCCGCATCCGCGACCCGGCGCTGGTGGTAGTCGGTGTCGCCAAAAGTGTTCTCGATCATGGTCAGGCGCTTGAAGTAGTGGCCGATCTTCGCCTCCATGGTCATGCCGATGCCACCGTGGAGCTGGATCGACTGCTGGCCGACGAATTTCAGCGACTTGCCGATCTGAACCTTGGCCGCGGCAATCGCGTTGGAGCGCTCTTTGGCGTTCTCGAAATCGGCCGCCATGGTCGCGAACATCGACATCGAACGCGCCTGCTCGGCCGCGACGAACATGTCGGAGGCGCGGTGCTGCAGCGACTGGAACGAGCCGATCGCGACGCCGAATTGTTTTCGCGTCTTGATGTACTCGACGGTGGTCTTCAGCGACTCGTCCATCAGGCCGACTGCTTCCGCACAGAGCGCGACGCGGGCCTCGTCCACCACGCGCTCGATCAGGGCGAGCGAGTCATCGGGGTTGCCGAGCACGGCGTCTGCGCCGACCTCCACACCGGTGAAGGTGATGTCGGCGGCGTGCAGGCCGTCCTGCGTGGGGTAAGACTTCTTGGTCACGCCCTTGGCATTCGCAGGCACCAGGAACACGCCGATGCCGGTCGTATCGCGGCGGTTGCCCTTGGTCCGCGCGGTGACGATGAGGGTGTCGGCGTTCTCGCCGTTGAGCACGACGAACTTTTCGCCGTCGATGACGTAAGCCTCGCCTTTCTTCTTCGCCGTCGTGGCGACGTCGAACAGATCGTAGCGCGAGTTCTTCTCCAGCTGGGCGAACGCCAGCGTCTTGCTTCCGTCGACGATCCCGGGCACATGCGCGGCCTTCTGCGCATCGGTGCCGGCATGGCGCAGGAAGCCGCCGCCGATCACGACGGTCGCCAGATACGGCTCGAGCACCAGCGCCTTGCCGAGCGCTTCCATCACGATCATGGTCTCGACGCCGCCGCCGCCGAACCCGCCATCGGCTTCCGCGAAAGGCAGACCGAGCAGACCCTGCTCGGCGAGCTTGCCCCAGACGGCTTTGCTCCAGCCGCCCTTCTCCTTCATGTAGGTCTTGCGGCTCTCGAAATCGTAGCAATCGGTCAGCAGGCCGTCGATGCTGTCCTTCAGGAGCCGCTGCTCCTCGGTCAAATCAAAATCCATGTTCTTTGCTCTCCCGGTATCGATTTCGTCATGCCCGGCCTTGTGCCGGGCATCCACGTTCTTTCGTGCCGCTAGGCGTGGATGGCCGGGTCAAGCCCGGCCATGACGGTGAGTGCGTGGTGATAGTGCGCGATCACAGTCCCAGCACCGCCTTGGCGATGATGTTGCGCTGAATCTCGTTGGAGCCGCCGTAGATCGAGACCTTGCGGTTGTTGAAGTAGCTCGGCGCGATCTGGGCGGTCCAGTCCATGGCCTCGTTGGAGCCGTCGTCGCCGTGCACATCGTAGGGTGCGGCGAACGGGCCGATCACTTCCATCAGCAGCTCGGTCGTGGTCTGCTGGATCTCGGAGCCCTTGATCTTCAGCACCGACGACGCCGGATTGGGCTTGCCCTTGCCGTGCTTGCCCTCGTCGGCGACGACGCGGAGCTGGGTCAGCTCGAGCGCCTTCAGCTCGATCTCGCAGGCCGCCAGCTTCTCGCGGAACGCGGCGTCCTGGATGATCGGCTTGCCGCCGGATTCGACCTTGCCGGCGAGATCGCGGATGCGGCGCAGCCGCTCCTTGGAGACGCCGACCCGCGCAATGCCGGTGCGTTCATTGCCGAGCAGGAATTTGGCGTAATCCCAGCCCTTGTTCTCCTCGCCGATCAGGTTCTCGTAGGGAACCTCGACATCATCGAAGAAGACTTCGTTGACCTCGACGCCGCCGTCGATGGTCTGGATCGGGCGCACGGTGACGCCTTTCGACTTCATCGGGAACACGATGAAGGAGATGCCCATCTGCTTCTTCGCATTGTTGTCGGTGCGGCAGAGGCAGAAGATCATGTCGGCGTGCTGGGCGAGCGTCGTCCAGGTCTTCTGGCCGTTGATGATCCACTTGTCGCCCTTGCGCTCGGCCTTGGTCTTCAGCGAGGCGAGGTCGGATCCTGAGCCTGGCTCGGAGAAGCCCTGGCACCACCAATCGTCGACATTGGCAATGCGCGGCAAATACTTCTTCTTCTGCTCTTCGTTGCCGAAGGTGTAGATCACCGGGCCGACCATGCTGACGCCGAAGGCGAGCGGCTGCGGCGCCGGATAGGACTGCAGCTCCTCGTTGAAGATGTAGTGCTGCACGCTTGTCCAGCCGGTGCCGCCATACTGCGTCGGCCAGTGGCTGGTGCCCCAGCCCTTCTTGTTGAGGATGCGCCACCACGTCACCATCTCGTCCTTCGAGAGGTGGCGGCCCTCGACCAGCTTGCGCCGCGTGTCCGGCGGCACGTTGTCGCGGAAGAATGAACGCACTTCCTCGCGAAACGCCTGCTCTTCCTTCGTGAATGCGAGATCCATCGGATCCTCCTGTGAAGCGTTATTCCTGGTTTATATCGTGCTTTTGACCTGATTTCTGCCGCTGGCGCAATTCGTGGCGCGACAGCTTTCCGACCGGCGTGCGCGGCAGATCGTCGACGAACTCGACCTCCGCCGGCAATTCGTGCTTGCCGACCTTGCCGGCGAGCTGCGCGCGCAGCTCGTCGAGCGAGAACGGTTTTGCGTCCGGCTTGAGCTTGATGAAGGCCTTTGCGGCCTCACCGCGATACGGATCGGGAATGCCGAGCACGATCACCTCGTGCACGCCCGATACGGTGTAGATCGCCTGCTCGATCATCTGCGGATAGACGTTGAAGCCGCCAGAGATGATCATGTCCTTCTTGCGGTCGACCAGGAAGAAATAGCCGTCGGTGTCGACATAGCCGATGTCGCCGGTGAGGAAGCGGCCTTCGGAGAAATACTCCGCGGAGTCGTGCTGCTTGTTCCAATAGCCCTTGGTGACGTTCGGGCCCTTGATGCGGATCTCGCCGACTTCGCCCGGTGGCAGCACTTTCGTGGGCTCTTCCAGCGAGACGACGTCGAGCTCGATGCCGGGCAGCATCAATCCGATCGATCCGGGCTTGTCGGGACCGACAGGCGGGTGGCCGGTGCCGGGCGAGCAGGTCTCGGTCATGCCCCAGCCGCTCTTGAGCTTCTTGCCGACCTTGCGCTCGAAGAAGCTCGCGACCTCGACCGGCAGCGGCGCGCCGCCGGAGCCGATCGCGGCGAGCGAAGAGAAGTCACGCTTGTCGAGATCGGGAAGTGCCGCGATCGCGATCCACATCGTCGGCACGCCCGGAAAATAGGTCGCGCGCTTGACCTCGATGTCGCGCATCACGGCTTCGACATCGAAACGCTGGTGCAGCGAGATCAGATTGCCGCGGCTGAGCGAGGACAGCAGCACGACGGTGAGCGCATAGATGTGGAACAGCGGCAGCACACAGATCACGCGCTCGACGACGTCGCCGCGCGCCGCGCGTGCCGGCTTGCCCCAGACGTCGTAGATCGACACCGCGGAGGAGAGATTGCCGTGCGTGAGCATGGCGCCCTTCGGCAGGCCGGTGGTGCCGCCGGTATATTGCAGCAGCGCGACGTCATCGACCGCCACAGTCGGCCATTGCGCCGGCAGCGGCGCGGCTTCGACGAAGGCCTTGAAGGTGACGATGCGGGAATCACTTGGGATCGCCGCCTGCGGCGTGCCGACCTTGCCCCAGCTGTCGTCCTCGCAGACGACGAGGCGATCGATCAGCCCCTTCTCGAGAAATTTCAACGCGGTCGGCAACAACGCCTGCAGGTTCGACGTGACCAGCAGGCGCGAGCCGGAGTCGGAAACCTTGTGCGTCAGCGCGATCTCGCCGTCGAGCGGCGACAGATGCGCGACCCGGGCGCCTGCCTTCAGCGCACCGAAGAAATTGACGGGATGATCCGGCGTATTGCCGAGGAATAGCGCAACAGAGCTGCTCTTGCCGCAGCCGGCACGCAGGAACGCAGCCGCCGCGCGCTCGGCCATGGCGGCGAGCTCGGTATAGGTGATCGGACGATCGCGAAATTCCAGCGCGGTGCGAGGGCCGTAACTTGCCGCGGCCGTCGAGAGCAGGTCAGGCAGCGTGCCCTGGACGATGGAGTCGTCCCAATGCACGCCCTCGGGGTAAAACTGTTCGCCGGGATGGGCCATTTTCTACATCACAATCAGTCGTCATTCCGGGGCGCGACAAAGTCGCGAGCCCGGAATCCATCAGGCCACGAAATCAGGGGTGAAATGGATTCCGGGTCTGGCCCTTTGGGCCATCCCGGAATGACGAGCGGGGAGGTAGCCTCCATCACGCCGCCTTTGACGCCGCAGCGAGCGAGGCGAACGTTTTGCCCTCCGCCGCGAGCTTCTTCAGCAGCGGCGCGGGCTCGAGGTTCGGGTCGTTGGTCTCCTTGGCGTAGAAGGCGAGACGGTCGGCGATGTGCTTGAGGCCGACGCTGTCGGCCCAGAACATCGGGCCGCCGCGGTAGATCGGCCAGCCATAGCCATAGAGCCAGACCACGTCGATGTCGGAGGGACGCGCCGCGATGCCCTCTTCGAGGATCTTCGCGCCCTCGTTGATCATCGGGTACATCATGCGCTCGAGGATCTCGTCGTCGCTGACGATCCGCTTCTTGCGCCCGAGACGCAGCAGCGTCTCGTCGATCAGCTTCTCGACCTCCGGATCGGGCAGCGGCGCGCGGGAGCCGGCTTCATACTTGTAATAGCCCTTGCCGGTCTTCTGGCCGAAGCGGCCGGCTTCGCACAGCGCGTCCGCGATCTCCGACTTGATGCCGCGGTCCTTGCGCGAGCGCCAGCCGATATCGAGGCCGGCGAGATCACCCATCGCGAACGGGCCCATCGGCATGCCGAATTTCGTCACCACGGCGTCCACTTGCTGCGGCAGCGCGCCTTCGAACAACAGCTTCTCGGATTGCTTGCCGCGCTGCGCCAGCATGCGGTTGCCGACAAAGCCGTCGCAGACGCCGACCACGGCCGGCACTTTTGCAATTTTGCGGGCGATCGTGGCTGCAGTCACGAGGGCATCCGGCGCGGTCTTGTCGGCGCGCACGATCTCGCACAGCTTCATGACATTGGCCGGCGAGAAGAAGTGCATGCCGAGCACGTCCTGCGGACGCTTGGTCGCCTTCGCGATCTCGTCGATGTTCAGGTACGAGGTGTTGGAGGCAAGCACAGCGCCTTGCTTGACGTATTGGTCGAGCTTGCCGAACACTTCCTGCTTCACCGCCATGGTCTCGAACACGGCTTCGATGACGAGGTCGGCGTCGCCGACGTTCTCGATGCCGACCACGCCGTTGATCAGCGCCATGCGCTTGGCCGGCGCATCCGCCGGGATGCCGCCGCGTGCGGCGGTCGCTTCCCAGTTCTTCTGCATGATGCCCATGCCGCGCTTGAGCTGCTCCTCGCCGGTCTCGATCAGGGTGACGGGGATGCCGGCATTGGCAAAAGACATCGCGATGCCGCCGCCCATGGTGCCGGCACCGAGAATGGCGACACGGTTAACGGGGCGCGACTTGGTGCCTTCAGGGACGCCCGCGATCTTGCTGGCTTCACGCTCGGCGAAGAAGGCGTAGCGCTGCGCCTTGGACTGGTCGCTGGCGACGAGCTTGAGGAAGCCCTCGCGCTCCTTCTTCAAACCTTCGTCGAACGGCAGGTCGATGGCGTAGCCGACGGCGTCGGCCGCCGCGAACGGCGCTTCCAGGCCGCGCGACTTCTTGGTCATGGCGGCAACCGCATTGGTGAAGATCGAGCGGTCGGCCTTGGCCGCCGCAATCTTGGAATCGTCGTCGCGCAGGCGGCGTAGCGGACGCTTCTCGGCCAGCAGCTTGCGGACGAAGGCCTCGCCGCCGGACGCCGGACCTTCGACGATCTCCTCGATCAGGCCATTCTTCAGCGCTTCCGCCGCACCGATCGGATCGCCGCCGACGATCATCTTGACGGCGAGCTCCGGCCCGACCGCGCGCGGCAGGCGCTGGGTGCCGCCGGCACCGGGCAGCAGGCCGAGCTTCACCTCGGGCAGGCCGAGCTTTGCCTCTTTGACAGCCACGCGGAAATGACAGGCCAACGCGACCTCGAGGCCGCCGCCGAGCGCGGTGCCGTGGATCGCGGCGACGATCGGCTTCGGCGAATTCTCCATCTCGGCCAGCACTTCGTTGAGGCCTGGCGGCTTCGGCGGCTTGCCGAATTCGGTGATGTCGGCGCCGGCAATGAAGGTGCGGCCGGCGCAGGTCAGCACGATGCCCTTGATCGCGGGATCGGCGATGGCGGCCTTGATGCACTCCAGGATACCACCGCGGACTGCGGCACTCAGCGCATTGACCGGAGGGCTGTTGACCGTGACGATCCCGACTTCGTCATGACGCTCTAACTTGACCACTTCGCTCACGGTTTCCCTCCTTGGTGGGGATTTACTTTTATTCGATTTCGCAGTGCGGAATTTAATTCCGCATCTTGACGGCAGGGTTATTTTGAAGCACGTGGCTTGTCAACGACTCCGCGCAAGAGCAGATCCGGGATGAAGCGTACAGCAAAGAAGACCGCGACCGATCGGAATTTCGTCGTCGCGCTTTCCCGCGGACTGGATGTATTGCGCGCATTCCAACCCAATGACGGCCTGCTCGGCAACCAGGAGATCGCGGCGCGGACCAATCTGCCCAAGCCGACCGTATCACGCCTGACCTATACGTTGACGAAGCTCGGTTATCTTGCGCCGGTTCCCCGCTTCGAGAAGTATCAGCTCACACCGGCGGCGATGTCGCTTGGTTATGCGGCGCTCGCCAATCTCGGCGTTCGGCATTTGTCCGAACCGTTTCGCGAAGAAATGATGCGCGCGACCGGCGGCGCCGTCGCCGTCGGCGGCCGCGACCGTCACAGCATGATCTATTTCGGGCAGAGCCGTGGCAGCGAGACGGTCGGCGTTCAACTCGACGTCGGCTCCCGCGTGCCGATTGCAACCAGTGCGATGGGCCGCGCCTACTTCTGGGCACTCGACGAAGAAGGCCGCGCTGAAGTCTCCCGCATTCTGCGCGAACATTACGGCAGCCGCTGGCCCAAGATGCGCGACGGACTGGAGCGTTCAGGCGAGACGGTTGCGAAATACGGCTTCGCGATGTCCGTCGGCGACTGGCACGACGATATCGGCGCCGCCGGCGTCGCGCTCAAGCTCAACGACGGAACCGGTCCCTACGCATTCAATTGCGGTGCGCCCGCATTCCGCTTCACGGAAGAGCGTTTGATCAACGACATTGGACCGCGACTGCTGGCGATGGTAAGGAACATCGAAGCGGCACTTGGGGGTCTGATGCCGCAATCCAAAAAAGAAGTCAGCAAAAAGCTGAAATCAGGAGGAAAAGTTGCGCGTGTGGCCGAGGGATTCAGATAGCCTTTGTCATCATCGGGAGCGGTTCGCATCGCCCCTTCGCCCGCGGAATAGTGTGGGCGAGACGACATGACGCAGGCACAGCTCGCGCAGGGGATATCGCCCCTGCTCGCTGTTCGCGACGTCAGCGTCGTGTTCGGCGGCATCGTCGCGCTCAACGGCGTGTCGTTCGACATGCACAAGGGCCAGATCCTCGGATTGATCGGCCCCAACGGCGCCGGCAAGACCACGCTCTTCAACTGTCTCTCCCGCCTCTACCAGCCGTCGTCCGGCGACATCCTGATGGACGGCGCGAGCATCTTGACGCGGCCGCCGCACCGGATCGCCGAGATCGGCATCGGCCGCACCTTCCAGAACGTGGCGCTGTTTCCCAATCTCTCGGTGATGGACAATGTCCGCGTCGGCACGCACGCCCGCACCTCCTCCGACATCATCAGCGACTCGCTGCGGCTGGCCTGGATTCGCCGCAGCGAGAGCAGCATCAACAAGAAGGTGCACGAGATCCTCGCCTATCTCGACCTCGAGGACGTCGCCCACACCACCGTCTCCGGCCTGCCCTTCGGCACGCAGAAGCGCGTTGAGCTGGCGCGGGCGCTCGCGGCCGATCCGAAGATCCTGCTGCTCGACGAGCCCGCCGGCGGCCTCAACCACGAGGAGGTCCACGTGCTCGGCGACCTCATCCGCCGCATCCGCGACGAGCGCGGCATGACGGTGCTGCTGGTCGAGCACCACATGGGTCTCGTGATGTCGATCGCCGACCACGTCGTCGCGCTGAATTTCGGCAAGAAGCTTGCGGAAGGCACGCCCGCCCAGGTGCAGGTGAACCCCGACGTCATCACGGCCTATCTCGGGAGCAAGGACCAATGACGACGCTGCTCAACGTCAAGGACCTGCGCGCCTATTACGGCCAGGTCCAGGCGCTCCACGGCCTCTCCTTCTCGCTCAACGAAGGTTCGCTGACCACGCTGCTCGGCGCCAACGGCGCCGGCAAGACCACGACCTTGCGCGCGATCTGCAACATGGTGCGCTCGACCGGCGGCATCGAGTTCGACGGCAAGCCGCTGAACCACCGCTCCACCGAGAGCATCGTGCGGTTCGGCATCGCCCATGTGCCGCAGGGCCGCGGCACCTTCACCACCATGACGGTGGAGGAGAACCTCCAGCTCGGTGCCATCACCCGCAAGGACAATGCGGGCATCGTCTCCGACATCGAGCGCATGTATGCGCATTTCCCGGTGCTGAAGCAGCGCCACACCCAGCAAGCCGGCACGCTCTCCGGCGGCGAGCAGCAGATGCTCGCGGTCGCGCGCGCGCTGATGCTGCGGCCGCGGCTGATGCTGCTCGACGAGCCGTCCTTTGGCCTCGCGCCGCTGGTGGTGCGCGACCTGTTCGGCATCCTCGGCAAGATCAACCGCGAGGACAAGGTGTCGATCCTGGTGGTCGAGCAGAACGCCCAGCTCGCGCTCGAGCTCGCCGACCAGGCCTATGTGATCGAGACCGGCCGTATCGTGATGTCCGGCAACGCCAAGGACATCGCGAACAACGAAGAAATCCGCAAATCCTATCTGGGTTACTGAGGAGCCGGGACAATGGAACTGTTTACCAACCAGGTCCTGGCCGGGATTGCCACGGGCGCCATCTACGCCTGCATGGCGCTCGCGGTGGTCATGATCTACCAGGCGATCGACCATCTCAATTTCGCGCAAGGCGAGATGGCGATGTTCTCGACCTTCATCTCCTGGCAGCTGATGCAGTGGGGCGTGCCCTATTGGGGCGCGTTCATCATCGCACTGGTGCTCTCCTTCGTCGGCGGCATCGCCATCGAGCGCATCCTGTTCAAACCGCTGGCCAAGGCGCCGATCCTGACCAATGTCGCCGGCTTCATCGCACTCTATGCGATCATCAACTCCTCGGCCGGGCTGATCTGGGACTTCACCATCAAGCAATATCCGACCCCGTTCGGCTCCTCGCCGTTCCTCGGCAGCCAGCTGATCTCGACCCACCAGGCCGGCATGATCGGCGTCACCGTGCTGCTGCTGATCGCGCTCTATTTCTTCTTCCAGTACACGCGGATCGGGCTTGCGATGCGGGCGGCCGCCTCGGTGCCTGAATCGGCCCGCCTGGTCGGCATCAACACCTCCTGGATGATCGCGCTGGGCTGGGGCATGGCGTCTGCCATCGGCGCCATCGCCGGCATGCTGATCGCGCCGGTCGTGTTCCTCGAGCCCAACATGATGGGCGGCGTGCTGATCTACGGCTTCGCCGCCGCCGTGCTTGGCGGGCTGACCAGCCCGTTCGGCGCCGTGGTCGGCGGCTTCCTGGTTGGCATCTTCGAGAACCTCGCCGGCACCTACATCCCCGGCGTCGGCAACGAGCTCAAACTCCCGATCGCGCTCGCGCTGATCATCTCCGTCCTGGTCGTCAAACCCGCTGGTCTGTTCGGCCGGCACATCGTCAAGCGAGTTTGATCATGAGCGCTGCAGAAGACGTCGTCACGGAAGCCCCGGCCGTCGAAGCGGTTCCGAAGCGGGCCATGACGCTGGGCACGGGCACCTCGCTGCTGGTGCTGCTGCTTCTCATCGCCGTGCCGCTGTTTGCGAAGAACTTCGTGATCTTCCAGCTGACCCAGCTGTTGTATCTGGGCCTCGCCGTGCTGGCGCTGAACATCCTGACTGGCGGGTCCGGCCAGTTCTCGCTCGGCCAGAGCGCGTTCTACGGCATCGGCGCCTACGTCACCGCTGTGATGATGGAGCAGTTCAACGTCCCCTATTTCCTCTGCCTGCCGGCCGCGGCCGTGGTCTGCTTCGGCGCGGGCTTCCTGTTCGGCCAGCCGGCGCTGCGGCTCTCCGGCGTCTACCTCGCGCTTGCGACCTTCGCGCTCGCCACCGCGATGCCACAGCTGCTCAAGCTGAACTTCCTCGAGCACTGGACCGGCGGCGTGCAGGGCCTCGTCGTCACCAAGCCCGATGCGCCGTTCGGCCTGCCGATGTCACAGGACATGTGGCTGTATTATTTCACGCTCGTCGTCGTGCTCGCGATCTACATCTTCTCGGTCAACCTGCTGCGCTCCCGCTCGGGCCGCGCCTTCATGGCGATCCGCGACAACGAGATCGCAGCGTCCGCCATGGGAATCAACGTCGCGCTGTACAAGACGCTCGCCTTCGGCGTCTCCGCGGCCGTCACCGGCGTCGCCGGGGGCCTGAGCGCCATCGCGGTGCAGTTCGTCGCGCCCGACAGCTTCACCATCACGCTCGCGATCCAGCTGTTCCTCGGCATGGTCGTCGGCGGCGTCGGCTGGCTGCCCGGCTCGATCGTCGGCGCGGCCTTCATCATCTTTGTGCCGAACATCGCGGAGGGCATCTCCAAGGGCCTGTCCGGCGCCGTGTTCGGCGTGCTCCTGTTCGCCGTCATCTACCTCGTGCCGCATGGCGCAAGGCAAGTCGCAATCCTGGGCCAGCAACTCGCCGGACGGCTCAGAAAGAACTGAAATCAATCAATTAAGGAAGGAGACCAGATTTGTTTTTCGGAAGAACACTGCGGACCACCGCGCTCGTAACGGCGGTCGCGACCCTCACCTCCGGCGCAGCACTCGCCCAGAAGAAATACGACACCGGCGCGTCCGATACCGAGATCAAGATCGGCAACATCATGCCGTACAGCGGCCCCGCCTCGGCCTATGGCATCATCGGCAAGACCGAAGAAGCCTATCTCAAGATGATCAACGACAAGGGCGGCATCAACGGCCGCAAGATCGTCTACGTCACCTATGACGACGGCTATTCGCCGCCGAAGGCCGTCGAGCAGGTCCGCAAGCTGGTCGAAAGCGACGAGGTGCTCGCCGTGTTCAACCCGCTGGGCACGCCCTCGAACTCCGCGATCCAGAAATATCTGAACGCCAAGAAGATCCCGCAGCTGTTCGTCGCCACCGGCGCGACCAAGTGGAACGACCCGAAGAGCTTCCCCTGGACCATCGGCTGGCAGCCGTCCTACCAGAGCGAAGCGCAGATCTATGCGAAATGGCTGATGAAGGAGAAGCCCGACGCCAAGATCGCGATCCTCTATCAGAACGACGATTTCGGCAAAGACTACCTCAAGGGCACCAAGGACGGTTTTGGCGCCAAGGCTTCGTCCGCAATTATCCTGGAAGAGAGCTATGAGGTCTCCGAGCCGTCGATCGACGGCCACATCGTCAAGATCAAGGCTGCCAATCCCGACGTGCTGCTGATCTATGCGACGCCGAAGTTCGCGGCCCAGACCATCAAGAAGACAGCCGAGCTGAACTGGAAGCCGCTGCAGATCCTCACCAACGTGTCGATCTCCGTCGGCAGCGTGATGAAGCCGGCCGGCTTCGAAGCCTCGCAGAACGTGCTGTCGGCGGCCTATGCCAAGGACTCGACGGACCCGCAGTGGAACACCGACCCCGGCATGAAAAAGTGGAACGAGTTCATCGACAAGTACATGCCGGGCGCCGACAAGACCGATACCGGCACGGTCTACGGCTATGGCGCAGCCTCGACCCTCGTCAAGGCGCTGGAAATGTGCGGTGACGACCTCACCCGCGCCAACCTCATGAAGCAGGCCGCTTCCTTAAAGGATTTTGCACCGGACACCCTGCTGCCCGGCGTCAAGATCAACACCAGCGCCACCGACTTCGCCCCGATTTCGCAGCTGCAGATGCAGCGCTTCAAGGGCGAAAAGTGGGAACTGTTCGGCGAGATCATCAGCGGCGACGTCGCCACGGAGTGACACGCTGACGCTGTAGTCCAAGGTTGAAAGGCCCCCGCGCTCTCCCGCGGGGGCTTTTTGTTGACGTCGTGCATCAATCTTGTTCAATGCGACGCCGATCCAGTTGGGGTAGGAGAGCAATGGCTGTCGTTCGATTTCAGGTTGCGGCGCTTTCGGCCGCATTCGCGTTGTGCACTGCGATGAGCAATCCCGCGCTGGCACAGAAGTCCTACGACAGCGGCGCCTCCGATACCGAAATCAGGATCGGCAACATCATGCCCTATAGCGGCCCGGCCTCGGCCTACGCCGTGATCGGCAAGGCCGAGGAAGCCTATTTCAACAAACTCAATGCCGAGGGCGGCGTCAACGGCCGCATGATCAAGTTCATCTCGTATGACGATGCTTATTCGCCGCCGAAGACGGTGGAACAGGCGCGCAAGCTGGTCGAGAGCGACAACGTGCTGCTGATCTTCGGCTCGCTCGGCACCTCCACCAACGGCGCCATCCGGAAATACATGAACGAGAAGAAGGTGCCGCAATTGTTCGTCGCGAGCGGCGCCTCGAAATGGAACGATCCCGAGCACTATCCGTGGACCATGGGCTGGCAGCCGAGCTATGCCAGCGAGGCCAAGATCTACGCCAAGTACATCCTGAAGGAGAAGCCGGACGGCAAGATCGGCGTGCTCTACCAGAACGACGATTTCGGCAAGGATTATCTGAAGGGGCTGAAGGACGGGCTCGGCGCCAAGGCTTCGATGATCGTGATGGAGGAGCCCTACGACACCTCGGAGCCTGCGATCGACGAGCACGTCGTGAAGCTGAAGGCCGCCGGCGCCGACATCTTCATCAGCATCACTACGCCGAAATTCGCGGCGCAAGCGATCAAGAAGGCGGCCGAGATCAACTGGCACCCGATGCACATCATCTCCAACGTCTCGGCCTCCGTCGGCGGCGTGATCGAGCCGGCGGGCTTCGAGATCTCGCAAGGCATCCTGTCGGCGAGCTACATCAAGGACGGCTCCGACCCGCAATGGAACGCCGATGACGGCATGAAGAGGTTCTACAACTTCCTCGCGCAGTTTGATCCGAAGGCCAACAAGCTCGATGCCGGCGTGGTGTTCGGCTATGCCGCCGCCCAGACCATGGTGAAGGTGCTGCAGATGTGCGGCGACAATCTCACCCGCGACAACATCATGAAGCAGGCGGCGTCCTTGAAGGATTTCGAGCCGGACACGCTGCTGCCCGGCATCAAGATCAACACCGCGCCCGACAATTTCGCGCCGATCGAGCAGCTCCAGATGATGCGATTCAAGGGCAAGACCTGGGAATTGTTCGGCGATATCATCTCGAGTGACCCCGGTCACTGAGCAACTCAGAATAGCTTGATGCCATTCAGGCAACTCAAGGCGGTCTCGCCTTCTCGCAGTTGCACAGGACGGCGCCGTCCTTCCTGACTACTAAAGACGCAGCCCCTGCGACGTTGTCGCGGGGGCTTTCTGTTGAAGGCATCAGGTAAATCGTATTGAATTGCGGTCGCGTCGCCAAAAACAGTCAAGACAAGAAAAGGAGCGCACACACACCAAGAAAATAGGGAGATTTGAATGCCCGCTGTCACCGGCAAGCTTGCGGCCGCGTCACTGGCGCTCGCGCTCATCGCGGCCACGACCTCCGTCGCATCGGCCCAGAAGAAATACGATACCGGCGCGACCGACACCGAGATCAAGATCGGCAACATCATGCCCTACAGCGGACCGGCCTCCGCCTACGGCATCATCGGGCGGACCGAAGCCGCCTATTTCAAGAAGATCAACGACGAAGGCGGCATCAACGGCCGCAAGATCAATTACATCAGCTATGACGACGCCTATTCGCCGCCGAAGACGGTGGAGCAGGCGCGCAAGCTGGTCGAGAGCGACGAGGTGCTGTTCATCTTCAATTCGCTCGGCACGCCGCCGAACTCGGCGATCCACAAATACATGAACTCGAAGAAGGTGCCGCAGCTGTTCGTCGCCACCGGCGCCACCAAGTGGAACGACCCGCAGAACTTCCCCTGGACGATGGGCTGGCAGCCCAACTACCAGAGCGAGACACAGATCTATGCGAAGTGGCTTTTGAAGAACAAGCCGGACGCCAAGATCGCCGTGCTTTACCAGAACGACGACTACGGCAAGGATTATCTCAAGGGCCTGAAGGACGGCCTTGGCGCCAAGGCCGCCTCGATGATCGTCATGGAGGAGAGCTATGAGACCTCCGAGCCGACCATCGACAACCACATCGTCAAGATGAAGTCGACCGGCGCCGATGTCTTCATGAATATCACGACGCCGAAATTTGCCGCGCAAGCGATCAAGAAGGTGGCCGAGATCGGCTGGAAGCCGCTGCACTTCCTCAACAACGTCTCGGCCTCCGTCGGCAGCGTGATGAAGCCGGCCGGCTTCGAGAACGGTCAGGATGTCATCTCGGCGGATTATCTGAAGGACGTGTCGGATCCCGCATGGGCCAATGATGCCGGCATGAAAGAATTCCTGGCGTTCATGGGAAAATACTTCCCCGACGGCGACAAGCTCGATAAGGGCACCATCGTCGGCTATGCCGTGGCGCAGACACTGGTCCAGGTGCTGAAGCAGTGCGGTGACGATCTCACGCGCGAGAACATCATGAAGCAGGCGGCGAACTTGAAGGACTTCCGCACCGAGGCGCTGCTGCCCGGCGTGAAGATCAACACCTCGCCGACCGATTTCGCGCCGATCAGCCAGCTTCAGCTTGAGAAGTTCAAGGGCGAGAAGTTTGAGTTGTTCGGCGACGTGATCAGCGCCGACGTCGGCGGCTAGCCCGAAACGGCGGACAGAAAACCTCCCGCGAAGCTATCGCAGGAGGTTTTCGTTTGCGCGCCAATTATGATCACGCGATTGCACAATCGAATGATGGCAAAGCCGGCTTACGCTTTGGCGCCTGATGCGGTAGGCAGGTCATGGGCGGCCCTCTCGCCCTCGCTTTAGTCTGCTCACGAGTTTGCCGAAGGCCATCGTCATGACCGACCGCCGCCCCCTGCTCCGCGCGCTCTACGCCGCCGCCGTTGCCGCCGCCCATCCCAACACGATCCTGGCGCCGCATCTGCGCCCTGTGCCGAAGGGGCGCGTGATCTGCCTCGCCGCCGGCAAGGGCGCCGCCGCGATGGCCGCGGCTGCGGAGCGGCATTATCTCGATACGCTCGCGCTCGCGCCGGAGCGGCTCGTCGGCATCGCCACCACGCGCCATGGCTATGGCGTGCCGACGCGCCGCATCCGCGTCGTCGAGGCCGGCCATCCCGTGCCGGATGAGGCTGGCCTCAAGGGCGCCGCCGACACGCTCGCGCTCGCGGGCCAAGCCGGGCCTGACGATCTGCTGCTGGTGCTGCTCACCGGCGGCGGCTCGGCCAACTGGATCGCGCCGGTCGACGGCATCAGCTTTGCGCAGAAGCAGGCGGTCAACAAGGCGCTGCTGCGCTCGGGCGCGCCGATCGGCGAGATGAATACCGTGCGCAAGCATTTGTCGCGGATCAAGGGCGGGCGTCTGGCGCGCGCGGGCCAAAACGCCGCCGAGATCGTGACGCTCGCGATCTCCGACGTGCCGCATGACGATCCGTCCGCGATCGCCTCGGGCCCGACCGTGCCCGATCCGACTACGCTTGCGGATGCGCGCGCGATCGTCGCAAAGTACAAGCTCGCCATCGACGATGCCGTGCGCCGTGCGCTCGACGATCCCGCCAACGAAAGCGCCAAGCCGGGCGATGCCGCCTTTGCGCGCGCGCGTTTCGAATTGATCGCGCGCCCGAAGCAGTCGCTCGACGCCGCGGTGAAGCTCGCAAAGGACGCCGGCTACGAGACCATCGATCTCGGCGCCGATCTCGAAGGCGAGGCCCGCGACGTCGCGGCCGATCACGCCAGGCTCGCGCTGCAGGCCCGCGCGCAAGGCAAGCGCGTCGCGATCCTCTCCGGCGGCGAACTCACGGTCACCGTGCGCGGCCATGGTCGCGGCGGCCCGAACCAGGAATATGCGCTGGCGCTCGCTGGGCTGTTCAAGGACACGCCCAACATCTCCGCACTCGCCGGCGACACCGATGGCGCCGATGGCGGCGCCGGCCATCCCACCGACCCCGCCGGCGCCCTGATCGACGCCGCGACATTCGCGAAGATGAAGGCGCTAGCGCTTCAGCCGCAGGCGTATCTCGACAACAACGACGCGACGACGTTCTTCGAGGCGACGGGCGATCTGCTGATGCCCGGCCCGACATTGACGAATGTGAATGATATCCGGGTGATCCTGGTGGATTGAGACGGCAGCCCCAGCGACACTGTCATTCCCCGCGCAGGCGGGGAATCCAGTACGCGCAGCTTCTCCATCCCCCACGACCGCCTCGGAGTACTGGATTCGCCCGCCTGGGCGATGACACCGAGTGTGCCGCTACGCCACCGACTGCGCCTCATCCTCTACCCGACTCTCCCGCAACGCCCGCGCATAGAGCATCATCCCCTCGCGCACCGTACGCTGCTCGGCGGCCGTCAACGCCGCCAGCGCGCCGCGCACCTGCTGCCGGCCGAATGCATGCAGCGCCTCCAGCGTGCGCCGGCCCTTCGCGGTCAGCGACAACAGCTTGCTGCGTGCGTCAAGCTCATCCGGCGTCTCCCTGAGCTCGCCACAATCGATCAGTTTGCGCACCAGGCGGCTGACGCTGGATTTCTCCAGCCGCAGGAAATCGCCGAGCTCGCCCGAGGTCAGCGGGCCGCGGATGCCGATCTCCAAAATCGTGTGCACCGCCGACGGCGGATAGTCCGAGGCCGCCACCGTCACATCCATGAAGCCGAGCTCGCGCACCATCAACCGCGAGGCAGCGCGGATGTCGTCGATCAGAGCGAGTTCAGCCATCTTGACTCTCGGCATATAGTTGTATCATACAACTATATGCACGCAACGGCGCGCGCAAGCGTTTTTGGAGTGAGCCATGAGCGGAACTTTGCCAACCGGTGAGCGGATGAGGGGCAAGGTCTGCCTCGTCACGGGCGGCGGCAGCGGCATCGGTCGCGCCACCGCACTGCGGATGGCGGCCGAGGGTGCAAAGGCGGTTGTTGTCGCAGGCCGGCGCGAGGTCGAGATCGAGGCCGCCGCAGCCGCCTGCCGCGAGCTCGGTGCGGAGGCCATCCCGATCAAGACCGATATCACGCGAGACGACGAGGTCGAACGCCTGGTCCGCACGGCCGATGAACGCTGCGGCCGTCTCGATGTCGCCTTCAACAATGCGGGCTTCCAGGAGCGCCGTGCGCCGCTGGAACAGCAGGGCATGGACGTCTACGACAGCGTGTTCGACACCAATGTCCGCGCGCTGTTTTTGTGCCTGCGCCATCAACTGCCGGCGATGCTGGCGGCCGGCGGCGGCAGCATCGTGGTCAACGCCTCCGTCAGCGGCGTGCGCAATCCCAATCCCGGCTTCTCGCTCTACTCGGCCTCGAAGGCGGCCGCGATCTCGCTGACGCGCTCGGCGGCGATGGAGAATGCCCCGCGTGGCATCCGCATCAACGCCGTCGCGCCAGGACGTGTCATCACCGACATGATGCTCAGCGCCGGCGTCGGCGATGTCGCAACCGTGGGCGCCGGCCTGCCGCTGCGGCGCATGGGCACGCCGGAAGAGGTGGCCGAGGCCGTGGTGTGGCTATCGTCGGATGCGTCGTCCTACGTGGTTGGCCATGTGCTGGCGGCGGACGGGGGATTTCTGGCGGCGTAGCGCCTAATGCTTCTGCCCATACAGCACCGGCACCGCCGAATCCACGACCACCTCCACGAGGCTGGTGCCATCGTGCGCCATTCCGCGCTTGAGCGCCTCGCCGAGCTCCGCCGCCTTGCTCACCCGCACCGCATGGCACCCCATGCCTTCGGCGAGCCGGACGAAATCGATTCCCGGCAGCTCCAGGCCCGGCACGTTACGCACCTGCATCACCTGGCTGAACGATCGCATCGCGCCGTAGCCGGAATTGTTGATGACGACGATGGTGAGCGGCAGTTTTCGCTGCGCGGCGGTCCACAGCGCCTGGATCGAATACATCGCCGAGCCGTCGCCGATCAGGCACACCGTGCGGCGGTCTGGCTTGCCCAGCGCCATCCCGACGGCGGCGGGCAGCGAATAGCCGAGGCCGCCGCTCGCCATGGTGTAGAAACTGTCCTGGCCGCGCATCGGCAGGAATTTCTGCATCGCCGGCCGGTGCGAGGGCACTTCCTCGACAAGTGACGCGCCATCCGGCATCGCCTGCGACAGCGAGTGCAGCAGAAAATCGACCGGCAGCGGATCGGAGGCCTGCGGCGCCGGCGGCAATTTGCGGCCCTTTGGCGTGGCGCGTTTGCTCTCCGGCAAGAGCTCGAGCAACGCGCTCAGCGCCGGCTTCATGGTCGCGATGATGCTGGTGCCGACCGGTGTCACAGCGGCAGCATCCGGATCATCCGTGATCTGGAAGATCGTCGCGCCGCCATCAAAGATCGCGGCATGGCCCTCGACATGGAACGTGAACACCGGCGCGCCAATCACGACCACGACGTCGTGCTCGCGCAGCGCGTCGGAGAGTTGCGCCGGCGAGGCATGCAAAAAGCCCGCGAATTGCGCATGCCGCTCGGGGAACGAGCAGCGCGCCGAGAACGGGCTGACCCAGACGCTAGCCTTCGCCTTCTCGGCGACGCGCACCATCAGATCGACAGCGCCGGCGCGGTCGACACCGGGGCCGACGACGAGGGCAGGGTGTTTTGCGGAACCGAGCGCTGCGACCAGCGTCTTCATCGCCTCTGCCTCGGGCCCGATCTCGCGGCTGACCTTGCGCGCCTCGATCGGCGCCGTCGCATGCGCCCAGTCGTCGATCGGGATCGACACGAAGGTCGGCCCGCAGGGTGGCTGCATCGCGGTGTAATAGGCCCGCGCGATTGCGGCCGGCACGTCCTCGGGCCGCGCCGGCTCGACGCTGTACTTCACATAGGGCCGCGGAAATTCGGAGGCGCGCTCGGCGTAAAGAAACGCCTGCAACGGCAGGATCGAGCGGGCCTGCTGGCCGGCGGTAATCACCAGCGGCGTCTGGTTGCGGTGCGCGGTGTAGATATTGCCGAGCGCGTTGCCGACGCCGGCCGCCGAGTGCAGATTGACGAAGCCGGCATTGCGCGTCGCCTGCGCATAGCCGTCGGCCATGCCGACCGCGGAGGCCTCCTGCAGCGCCAGCACATAGTCGATGTCGTCGGGCCAGTCGCTCAGGAACGGCAGCTCGGTCGAGCCGGGATTGCCGAAGACGCGTCTGATGCCGAACGAGCGCAGCAGGTCGAGCGTTGCCTGCTTGACGGTGACGGACTTGCTGCCGGTCTTGCCGTTCTTTGCCATAGTTTCCGTCCCCTGTTGTTTATCGACGCTCCCGGCCCCACCCGTCATTGCGAGGAAGCCCTTGCGACGAAGCAATCCAGACTATCTCCGCGGAAAGACTCTGGATTGCTTCGCGCGCTCGCAATGACGAGGAGGAGGCAGCGGTGGTTTACCACACCGCCGTCCCCTTCATCGTCGGCTGCCCTTCCGCGTTCGCCGTCCACAGCTCCATGCCATCAGCGGTCTCGTTGGCGTTGATGGAGAACTCGCTGCCCTCGAACAGCGGCTGCAGACCGCGATAGGTGAACGTCTTCGGCGGCTTGCCGCTGCGCAACTTCGCCGCCATCTCGATGATGAGCGCGGCCTGCAAGGGACCGTGGAAGATCAGGCCCGGATAGCCCTCGACCCTGGTGACGTAATCGCGGTCGTAATGGATGCGGTGGCCGTTGAAGGTCAGCGCGGAATAGCGAAACAGCAGCACGGCATCGGAGACATGGATTTCGCGGTGCTGTGCCTTCGGCGGCGGGGTCTTTGCGGTCGCAGGCGCGATGCCCGTCATCTCGCGATAGACGATGTCCTGCCGCTCGCGGATGGCAACGCCGCGTGGCGAGGAGATGCTGTGCTCCACCGCGACGAAGCACAATGTGCCGGTCGAGCCTGATTTCACCTGCAGGTCGGCAATGCGCGAGGTCCGGGTCGATTCATCGCCGACGCGCAAGGGCTGCAGAAATTCGATCTCGCCGCCGGCCCACATCCGGCGCGGCAGCGGTACCGGCGGCAGGAAGCCGCCGCGGGTGGGGTGGCCGTCGGGCCCCAACATCGACATTGGAAACACCGGCTGCGCCAGGCACCAATGCACCGTGAACGGTGCGGCATCGCCCGCTTTGGGTTCGCCGATCTCCTGGAACAGCGTCGCGCGCAGGCCTCTGACGAGTTGCGCGGTGACGATGTCGGTCGCCTCTTCGCTGCGGCCGATCCATTGCCGCAAGTGATCGATGTCGAGCTTCCCGGTCATGACGCCTCGCTCTGTTATGTCCTGGCTTGGGGATTTTCGCCGATCGCCGGCACGGCTCCGTAAGCACGGGTCTCGCCGACGATGATCGGCGCCGGCGCGGGATAGCTGACGCGGCCGTTCGGCGTATCCACCTCGATGCGGCGCAGATGCGGATGGTTGGTGAGGTCGCTCATGGTGTTGACCTCGGCAAACGCGATGTCGGCATCCGACAGCCGCTTCAACAGCTCGTCGCGCGTCATCTTGCCGAAGATATCCGCGACCGTCCTGTCGGTGAAATCGCGGTTGCGCACGCGCTCGACCATGTTGGCGACGCGCGGATCGTTTGGCAGGTTGGGCTGGTCCAGCACCTCGGCACAGAGCGTCTTCCACTCGCGCTCGCTTTGGATCGAGATCAGGATGTCCTTGCCGTCCTTCGAGGTGAACACGCCATAGGGCGCGATCGAGGGATGACGCAGGCCCATGCGCTTGGGCGGATTGCCGGCCTCGGCGTTGAGCAGCGGCACGGTGCACCAGTCCGCCATCACGTCGAACATGGAGATGCGGATGTCACAGCCCTTGCCGGTCCGCCCGCGCGCGATCAGCGCCTCCAAAATTGCCGCATGCGCGGTGGCGCCGGTCGCGACGTCGA
Organism: Bradyrhizobium cytisi; assembly: GCF_008123515.1. GTDB lineage: Bacteria > Pseudomonadota > Alphaproteobacteria > Rhizobiales > Xanthobacteraceae > Bradyrhizobium > Bradyrhizobium cytisi. The sequence goes on along the minus strand of NZ_VSSR01000075.1, from coordinate 31,530 downwards.
CGATCGACATGCCGACGCGCGAGGCGCCGTCGGGATTGCCGGTGATCGAGGCAAGGCCGCTCTCGGCTTGGATCAAGAGATCATAGGCCTTGCGGTGTGCGTAGGGGCCCTCGTCGCCGTAACCGGTGATGGTGCAGGAGATCAGCTTTGGATAGTCCTGCAGCAGCCGCTCGCGGGAGAAGCCGAGCTTGTCCATCGAGCCCGGCTTGAGGTTCTGCACCAGCACGTCGGCGCTCGCGATCAGCTTTTCCAGCTCGGCGCGTCCCTCCGTGGTAGCGAGATCGACCACCGCCGATTGCTTGCCGCGGTTGAGCCAGACGAAATAGCTGCTCTGGCCCTTGGCCGCCGCGTCATAGCCGCGGGCGAAATCGCCTTCGGGCCGCTCGATCTTGATCACCTCGGCGCCGGCATCCGCCAGGCGCGAGGAGCAGAACGGTGCGGCCACAGCCTGCTCGACCGCAATCACCCTGATCCCGTCCAATGCTCCCATGATTGCTGCCTCAGTACGAGCGGGGCATGCCGAGCACGTGCTCGGCGACAAAGGACAGCACGAGATTGGTCGAGATCGGCGCGACTTGATACAGCCGCGTTTCGCGGAACTTGCGCTCGACGTCGTATTCCTCGGCGAAGCCGAAGCCGCCATGGGTCTGGATGCAGGCATTCGCCGCTTCCCAGGACGCATCCGCCGCGAGCATCTTGGCCATGTTGGCCTCCGCGCCGCAGTCGAGCCCGGCTTCGTATTTGCGTGTCGCTTCCTTCACCATCAGCTCGGCCGCGCGCATCGCGGCATAGGCCTTGGCGATCGGGAACTGGATGCCCTGGTTCTGGCCGATCGGCCGGCCGAACACCGCGCGCTCCTTGGCGTAGCTGGTGGCCTTGGCGATGAACCACTTGGCATCGCCGATGCATTCGGCCGCGATCAAAATGCGCTCGGCGTTCATGCCGGAGAGGATGTAGCGAAAGCCCTTGCCTTCCTCGCCGATCAGATTCTCCGCCGGCACCTTCATGTCGGTAAAGAACACCTCGGTGGTGGCGTGGTTCATCATGGTGCGGATCGGGCGGATCTCGAGGCCGTTGTTCTTGGCCTCGCGCATGTCGACGATGAACACGGAGAGGCCATCGGTGCGTTTCTTGGCCTGCTCCTTCGGCGTGGTGCGCGCCAGCAGCACCATCAGGTCGGAATGCTCGGCGCGGCTGGTCCAGATCTTCTGGCCGTTGACGATGTAGCTGTCGTTGCCTTCCTTGCGCGCAAAGGTCTTGAGCGAGGAGGTGTCGGTGCCGCTGGTCGGCTCGGTGACGCCGAAGGCTTGCAGGCGCAATTCGCCGCTCGCGATCTTCGGCAGATACTTCGCCTTCTGCTCGTCGTTGCCGTGCCGCAGCACGGTGCCCATCGTGTACATCTGGGCATGGCAGCCGCCGCCATTGCAGCCCGCGCGCTGGATCTCTTCGAGGATGGCAGCCGCCGCAGAAAGCTTCAGGCCCGCGCCGCCATATTCCTCGGGGATCAGCACCGAGAGGTAACCGGCCTGCGTCAGCGCGTCGACGAATGCCTTGGGGTAGGCCATCTCGCGATCGAGCTTGCGCCAGTATTCACCGGGAAACTGTGCGCAGAGCTTTGTGACGGCTTCGCGGATGTCGGCGTGATCTTCGCTGTGGTGTTCTTCACTCATGGCGTTTCCCGAATGTGCGGCAGTTAAGATAACGCCGGCCGATCCTCTGGCGTTGTGAAAACAACGCCATCCCCCTATGCTCATTTGCTATAGCGTATGGAGTAGCCTTCCAGGATTGGCAAGCATGGATTTCCGGCAGCTCAAGACCTTCAGTTGTGTGGCGGAGCTCGGCAGCCTGAGCAAAGCGTCCGATACGTTGCGCGTGGCACAGCCGGCGCTGAGCCGGCAGATCAAGCTGCTGGAGCACGAGCTGCGCACGGAACTGTTCACTCGCAACGGCCGCGGCATGGTGCTGACCGAGGCCGGGCGCCTGCTGCTGGCGCGCACCTCCGGCATCGTGCGGCAGATCGACCAGATTCGCGACGACATCCAGTCGGCCAAGGGGCCGCCGTCGGGCCAGGTCGTGCTCGGCCTGGTTCCGACCGTGAGCTGCGTGCTGTCGGCGCGGTTTGCGCGGCGCTGTGTCGAAAAATATCCCGGCATTTCGCTGCGCATCGTCGAAAGCTACAGCGGCCACATCGTCGAATGGCTGCATCGCGGCGAGATGGACCTTGCCATCCTCTACGGCCGCTCCGCCGACCTGCATCTCAATGTGCAGAGCCTCGGGCGCGACAACATCGTCGCGGTCGGTCCGCGCGGCTGCGGCCTCGCGCGCAAGAAGAATATCGACATCGGCTGGCTGCTGCGGCAGCGCTTGGTGCTGCCCAGTCATTCGCACGGCCTCCGTGCGCTGATCGAGCAAGCGGCCGCGCAGCGCAAGATCAAGCTCAACGTCCAGCTCGAAGCAGATTCGTTCCGCGTGCTGACGAGCCTGGTCGAGGAGGGGCTCGGCTTCGCGCTGCTGCCGCCATCGTCGGTCCACGCCGAAGTCGCGGACGGACGTCTGGAAACCGCTGCCGTTTCCAAGCCGATGTCACGCGAGCTCATTTTCGCCTCTCCGATCGACCGCCCGCCCTCCACGGCCTCGCTGGCCGTCACCGCACTGCTGCGCGATGAGGTCGCCGCCTGCCGCAAGGAAGGCGTGTGGGACATCAAGCTGAGTTAGATGCGCTGGTGTCGTAGACCAGTCGGGCGCCGTGTTGCCTTCGCATCTGGCGCGACCTGTCATGCCGGAATTTTATAGCTGGGCTCGGGCGCTGCGCGTTTGACGCGCAGGTGTACTCAAGATCTCGTCATTGCGAGCGTAGCGAAGCAATCCAGGAATCCCTCCGAGGTGGCAGTCTGGATTGCTTCGTCGCAAGAGCTCCTCGCAATGACGGAGGATGCAGCCGTTACCCCGGAATCCTCACCGGCAGCGACTCATATCCCTTGATGAAGCTCGAATAGATCCGCTTCGGCTCGCCGACCACCTCGATACGGTCGAACCGCTTCAGCATCTCCTCCCAGACGATCCGCAGCTGCAGTTCGGCGAGCCGCATGCCGACGCAGCGGTGGATGCCGAAGCCGAAGGAGAGATGGGTGCGCGGCCGGGCGCGGTCGATGATGAACTCGTTCGGCTGCTCGATCATCTCTTCGTCGCGGTTGCCGGAGACGTACCACATCACGACGCGGTCGCCCTTCCTGATGTGCTTGCCGCCGATCTCGGTGTCGGCAAGCGCGGTGCGCCGCATATGCGCCAGCGGCGTCTGCCAGCGGATCACCTCGGGCACCATGGTGTCGATCAGCGCCGGGTTGGCGCGCAGCTTGTCGTACTGCTCGGGATTCTCGTTCAGGGCCAGTACCGAGCCGGTCATGGTGTTGCGCGTGGTGTCGTTGCCGCCGACGATGAGCAGGATGATGTTGCCCATCAGGTTGTCGGGGTCCATGAAGCGCGTGGCGTCGTTGTGCGCCATCAGCGACAGCAAGTCGTTGCGCGGCGCCGAGTTGACGCGCTCGTTCCACAGCTTCGACATGTAGGCGTAGCACTCGTCCATCTCGCGGCGGCGCTCTTCGGCGGATGAAACGATGCCGCTCTTGGGCAGCGCGGTCGCGACATCCGACCAGCGCGTCAGCTTGCGCCGCTCCTCCCAGGGGAAGTCGAACAGGGTAGCCAGCATCTGCGTCGTCAGCTCGATCGAGACCCGCTCGACGAAGTTGAAGGTCTCGTTGCGCGGCAGATTGTCGAGCACGGTCTGCGAACGCTGGCGGATCAGCTTTGCGAGGTCGTCCAGATGCGTCGGCGTGAACATCGGCGACACAGTCTTGCGCTGCGACGAGTGCCTGGGCTGGTCCATCGCGATGAAGCTCGGCCAGTCGTAGCCGTCCGGCACGTCGCGGATCCCGATGCCGCCGAGTGTCGAGTCGGACGAGAACAGGCCGTGATTGGTGTCGACATGCATGATGTCGTTGTATTTCACCACCGACCAGTACGGCTCGATCGGCGCGTTGGTGCAGTAATGCACCGGCTCTTCCTTGCGCAGCCGCTCGAACCACGGCCACAACGTGTCGTCCTGAAACAGCCGCGGCGCGCCCGGATGAAAATTCTTCAGCGGCGTCGTATAGGCTTCCTCGCGCGCGCGCCGCATGCGTTCGGTCGTGTCGGCCTTGACCGGGGCCTGAATGTTCATGGGCGGTCGCTCCAGTTGACTCTTCCTTTGCCTCTCCCCGCGTGCGGGGAGAGGCCGGAATTCGAGCGAAGCTCGAATTCCGGGTGAGGGGGACTGTCCGCGATTCGGCTCTCACCGTATTCGCGGATAGAGCCCCTCATCCCAACCCTCTCCCCGTAAGAACGGGGAGAGGGAGTTTTCTCACGCGTCACGTCGCAATCTTGACCGGCAATGTTTCCAGACCCTTCACAAAGCTCGAATACACCCGCTTCGGCTCGCCGACCACGTCGATATGGTCGAATCGCTTCAGGATCTCCTCCCAGATAATCTTGAGCTGGAGTTCGGCAAGCCGCAATCCGACGCAGCGGTGGATGCCGAAGCCGAACGAGAGATGCGTGCGCGGGCGGGCCCGGTCGATGATGAACTCGTAGGGCTTCTCGATCGCCTCCTCGTCGCGGTTGCCCGAGACGTACCACATCACGACCTTGTCACCTTTCTTGATCTGCTTGCCGCGGAACTCGAAATCGGCAAGCGCCGTGCGGCGCATATGCGCAAGCGGCGTCTGCCAGCGGATCACCTCGGGCACGAAGCTGTCGAGCAGCGCGGGGTTTTCGCGCAGCTTGCGATATTGTTCGGGATGCTGGCTCAGCGCGAGAAGCGAGCCCGACATGGTGTTGCGGGTGGTGTCGTTGCCGCCGACGATCAACAAAATGAGGTTGCCGAGGAAGTTCCGCGCGTCCATGTCGCGGGTCGCGGCGCCATGCGCCATCATCGAGAGCAGGTCGCTCTTCGGCGGCTGCTCGATGCGCTCCTTCCAGAGCCGCGCGAAATAGCCGGCGCATTCCGCGAGCTCAGCCTGACGTTCGTCCTCGGTCGCGACCAGGCCGTCGGGGCCGGGAATGGTGGTGGCAATATCCGACCAGCGCGTCAGCTTGCGGCGGTCCTCCCAGGGGAAATCGAACAGCACCGCGAGCATCTGGGTGGTGAGCTCGATCGAGACCTGGTCGACCCAGTCGAACACCTCACCGCGCGGCAGATTGTCCAGGCACTCGGCCGAGCGCTTGCGGATGTTGAGCGCGAGATTGTCCAGATGTGTCGGCGTGAACATCGGCGCCACGGTCTTGCGCTGCGCTGCATGGCGCGGCGGATCCATCGAGATGAAGCTCTCGCGGCGCAGGTCGGGGTCGATGTCGCGAATGGTGATGCCGCCGAGTGCGGAGGCCGAGGAGAACACCGAATGGTTCGTCTCGATCTCCATGATGTCGTTGTAGCGCGTCACCGACCAGTACGGGCCGAACATCGAGTCCTTGCAATAGTGCACCGGATCTTCGCGGCGCAGCCGGTCGAAATAGGGCCAGAACGTATCGGTCCTGAACAATTCGGGATCGCCCGGATCGAATTGGTCCAGCGGAAGTGACGACGCGCGCTCGCGCAGTGCGTCGAGTTTTGTCGCGCTCTCGATGGTCCCGTGCATGACCGCTCTCCCTGACATGAACCGCGCGATTTTCTTGAATTCTGCGCTGCGGTATTTGGCTGCAATTACAGCGCGTTGTCTGCGCCGGAGCAAGGGCGAGTTTTGCCACATCCAACCTTCGCGAGAGCGTCGGGCGGCCGTCGCGTTCTTGTGTGAACGTGACCTCCCGCACGCCTCAGCCAGCGGAATCGTGCGAGAAATCGCTCGAAACCGAGGTAAATCGAACCCGCTCGTCTTGGGGATCGACCAATCTCCGATCTATAGTTTGAGCAGATCAGATCCGCATCCCGAGGTTGCTGCCGTGAACGACATGCAATGGACGCCCATCGGCCCCTCCGAACCGGTCCCGCCGCCGCTGCCGCCCTCGCGGGTCGACTTCAGCGGCAATCGCACCGGGTTCCGCAAGATGGTCACCAAGGGTGCCATGCTGGAGCTCGTCACCTTCGGCTTCTACCGGTTCTGGCTCGTCACCGACATCCGCCGCCATTTATGGTCGAATACCGCGATCGACGGCGACGCCGCCGAATATACCGGCCGCGGCAAAGAGCTCTTGATCGGCTTCCTGTTCGCGCTCGCGATCCTGATGCCGATCTATCTGGCCTATTTCCTCGTCGGTATCGAGTTCGAGCGCTGGCAGGGTTTTGCCTCGACGCCGCTGTTCATCTCATTCTATGCCTTCGGCCAGTTCGCGATTTTTCGCGCACGACGTTATCGTTTGACCCGCACGGTCTGGCGCGGTGTGCGGTTCTGGATGGACGGTTCAGGCTGGGCCTATTCGTTCCGCGCGATGCTGTGGGGCTTGCTGGTGTTCCTGACGCTGGGCCTGGCGCTGCCGTGGCGCGAGGCCTCGCTCGAGCGCTACAAGATGCGGCACACCCATTTCGGCGATCTGCAAGGCGATTTCGAAGGCGACGGCTGGGCGTTCTTCAAGCGCGGCTGGTGGCTGTGGCTCTTGACCCCGCTTGCAATTGTCATCTTCCCGGCTGCACCGTTCCTCTATGCCGAGTTCAAGGCGCGCGAATGGCGCTGGTGGCTCGACGGCATCCGCATCGGCGGCGTCAGCCTGTCCTCGTCGCTGCCGCACAACGCGTTCTACGGCCTTTACTGGAAGGTGATCGGCTGGTGGCTGCTGCTGAGCGTCCTGTTCGGGTTTTACCTTGCCGGTGCTGCCGGACTGGTCGCTGCGGCCGGCGTGTCGATCGCCGGACCTGACGCAATCGGGCGGAGCATTCCGCTTCTATCCATGATGGTCATCGGCTATTTTGCCCTGGCGCTTGCCTTGAACGTCGTCATGCGCATGTATCTCCAGCGCGATATCTGGGTGAAAGTGCTGGAGACAGTCGAGGTGCATAACATCGGAGCCGCGGCGGATGTCCGCGCCAGCGGTGAGCTCGCCAGCGCGCTCGGCGAAGGCTTTGCCGATGGTCTCGATGTCGCGGGATTCTGAGCTGTGAGTGATGCGTCCGCCGAGGCCCCGCCGCAGTCGGCAAAACCGACGGTTTTCTTCGATGGCGTATCGAGCCGCAGGCGGCAGGTGACACTGACGCTTGGTGATGCGCTCGATATCCTCGAACCCGGCGTAACGCCGGTTCGCTGGGTCTACGCCGACATCCGCCGCGCCGACAGTCCGCCCGCCATCTTGCGTCTGACCTCGACGTCCGCGCCGCCGCTGGCGCGGCTCGAAATCCGCGACATTGCTCTCGCGGCGGAGATCGTCGCGCGCTGTTTGCGGCTCGACGAGCACCAGACCACGCGCCGTAGTGTTGCAAAAATCGTCGGCTGGTCGGTTGCGGCTGCCGTCTCCATCGTCTGCGTCGTGCTGTTCGGCGTGCCGCTCGCCGCGGATCGTCTGGCGCCGCTGGTGCCGAAACCGATCGAGCGGCGGATCGGCGATGCGTCCGAGGTCCAGGTGAAAACCATCTTCGGCCGCGAGTCCTGCAGTGATCCGGCCGGGCAGGCGGCGTTTTCCAAGCTGGTCAATCGCCTGCGCGACGCCGCAGGCCTTGACGACGACAGCATGACGGCCGGCGTGCTGCCGAGCTCGGTGCCGAATGCGTTCGCGCTGCCGGGCGGCAAGGTCTTCGTGCTCAATGCCCTGCTCGACAAGGCCGACAATCCCGACGAGATCGCCGGCATCCTCGCCCACGAGCTCGGCCATCTCAAGCATCACGACAACATGCGCGGCCTGATCTACAACGGCGGCACCTCGTTCCTGATCGGCTTGTTGTTCGGCGACGTCACCGGCTCGTCCGCCGTGATCTTCGCCTCGCGCAGCCTGGTCGAAGCCTCCTATTCGCGCGAGGCCGAGACCAATGCCGACACCTTCGCGATCGACATCATGCACAAGCTCGGCCGCTCGCCGAAGCCCGCGGCCGAGTTGATGTTCCGCATCACCGGCAAGGAGGGCGGATCAGGCTTCACCATTTTGGCGAGCCATCCGCTCACCGAGGATCGCCTTGCGCGCATGACAAAGGAAGACCATCCCGCCAGCGGTCCGCCGCTGCTGACCGACAAGGAATGGCAGGCGCTGAAAGGCATTTGCGGCAGCGCGAAGATCTGAGCTTGCCGCTTATCGCGTCCCGTAAGCGCGGTCGCCGGCATCGCCGAGGCCCGGCACGATAAAGCCGTTCTCGTCGAGGCCTTCATCCACCGCGGCAGTCCAGATATGCACGTCCGGATGCAAGCCGCGCAAGCGCTCTAATCCTTCCGGCGCCGCAATCAGGCAGGCGAGGCGAATGTCCTTGGCGCCGCGCTCCTTGAGCCGGTCGACCGCCGCCACCGCGGTGTTGGCGGTCGCTACCACAGGCGTCACCACGATCGCGAGGCGCTCGCCGAGATCCGACGGTGATTTGAAGAAGTACTCGACCGCGGCGAAGCTGTGCGGCTCGCGGTAGAGGCCGATATGGGCGACGCGCGCGGTCGGCACCAGATCCATCATGCCGTCGACAAAGGTCGTGCCGGCGCGCAGCATCGGCACGAACACCAGCTTCTTGCCGGCGATCTTCGCCGAGTGCATCGTCGCCAGCGGTGTGTCGATCACGGTGTCGGCGAGCGGCAGGTCGCGCGTCACCTCGTAGCAGAGCAGCATGCCGATCTCCTTGATCAGCTCGCGGAACGACTTTGTCGAGATCGATTTGTCCCGCACCAGGGTCAGCTTGTGCTGCACCAGCGGATGATCGACGATCGTGACGCCTTCCATGATCGGTTGCTCTTGCTTTTCCCTTCTCCCCCTGTGGGAGAAGGTGGCGCGAAGCGCCGGATGAGGGGAGAAGGTTTAGAACACGGTGCCGTCGCTGATCACCTTGAGTGGCGGCGAGCCGTCGGGACGGCGCGCAAAGGCAATGGCTCGGCCGGCGGCCCAGGTGCCGCCCTCCAGGATGCTGGCGAGCGGCAACGACTGCGGCGTCCGGCCGAGCTTGGCGCGAACCAATTCGGCCACACGATCCAGCAGTGCGACCGTGAGAGCGCGCCACTCCACGACCAGCAGAGAGTCGACCGCGTGCGCACGACCGGCATCCTCGGCATCGCGCAGGCGCAGCACCTCGTGATCGACGAACAGACCGCCATTGCGGTATTCGGCGAGCCCGGTCAGGCCGTCGATGTCGATGACCTCAAAGCCGGCGCGCTGGAGCGGCTCGATCAGCGAATAGCTCAGCCATTGCGACAGCTTGTGCAGCGGCACGAGGCCTGCGGTCGCATCATCCGCCTTGATCGCCGGATGACGCCAGCAATCGCCGAGCGGGACGCCTGCGAGCTCGAGCCTCGATGGCCAGATCGGCCCGAGCTGGTTCAGCACCGCGGAGAGGATCGCGGGCGCGGGGATGGCGCCGTTCGTTGCCTGCGCGGCGATATGATCGAACAGGCCGCCCGGTCGTGGCGTGTCGTGCATGCCGAAGACATCGGCGCGCGCCGCAACCTGCTTGCCGAGGCGCCGCAGCAGATCGGTGCGTCCCTCGAGGCCGAGCAGCGGATTGGCGTCGCTCGCCTGGAAGGCCGAATTGAGCGCGGCGAGCGGCAGCGTTTCGATCACGCCGGCATCGACCCTGAACGGCGCGCGCGTATCGGCTGAGAAGAGTCCGCCGGCAAACATGTCGAGGCTGGCAATCGCAAGCCCCTCGGACCGCCCGATGCTTTCACCCGTCACGGCGTCGCGATAGCGCCATCTCGCACCCGCGCCGGCATCGAGCAGCACGCTGACGATGGCGAGGTCGAACTCCGCGCGCGCCCGCGCGGCGCGATTCTGCCACGACGCCGCGTCCGCCAGCTGCGCCCAGCGGTCGACGCCGCCGAGCACAAAATGCCGCCACCGCGCGTGGAAGGGAATCTCCGCCGTAGGGTAGGCTTTTCGCGTGACGGCCAGCACGGCGTCCGCAACGCCATCCATGCGATCGAGATCAATGGTGAAATGCGTGAGCCCGTCGTGCAGGCCGATGTCGAGCATTTGCCCGGCGCGCGCGCGGACCGCCGCTGCGCTGAGCAGCGAGCGGGTCTGTTGTTCTGTGGCGTCCGCCATGGCGTTCAGTATTTCTCCAGCGAACGTCCAACGATGTCGTTCACGTCCTTTTCAGTCACGTCGTCGGCGGAGTAATACCCGGCGGCCTTCTTCGCGGCGATCTCGACATAGGCGTCGGCCGGGATCAGCTCCGGCGGAATCGGCACGCGTTCGACGATGTCGATGCCTTGCGAGGTCAGCGCGTCGTATTTCATGTCGCTCATCGACAGGAAGCGGTCGATGCGCTTCAGGCCGAGCCAGTGAATGGTGTCCGGCATCAATTGCTGGAAGCGCGCGTCCTGGACGCCGGCGACGCATTCGGTGCGCTCGAAATAGGCGGCGGCGGCGTCGCCGTCCTCCTGACGCTTGCGCGCATTGTAGACCAGGAATTTGGTGACCTCGCCGAGCGCGCGGCCTTCCTTGCGGTTGTAGACGACGAGCCCGAGCCCGCCCTCCTGCGCGCCGCGTGCGGATTCCTCGATGCCGTGGATCAGGTAGGGCCGGCAGGTGCAGATGTCAGAGCCGAACACGTCGGAGCCGTTGCACTCGTCATGCACGCGGCAGGTGATCTTGGTGCGGTGGTCCGGCAGTTTTGTCACATCGCCGAACATGTAGACCGTGGTGCCGCCGATCGGCGGCAGGAACACTTTCAAGTCCGGCCGGGTCACGAGCTCGGGGAACATGCCGGCGGTCTGCTCGAACAGCGTGCGGCGCAGCTCGGTCTCGCCGGTCGCGAAGCGCTCCGCAAGGCCGGGCAGGTACCAGACCGGATCGATCGCGATCTTCACCACCGAGACGCTGCCATTGGCATGGACGACCTCGCCGTCGGCGCGCAATCGCTTGGCCGCAAGCGCCTCGCGGATTTCAGGCAGGTCGAGCCTCGCCCGCGTCACCGCGATGCTCGGGCGGATGTCGACGCCCTCGGCGATGTCCTTGCCGAAATTCTCGGCGACGAGATGACCCCAGGGATCGAGCGCGACGATTTTTGCGGGATCGCGCCACTGCTCGAACGGTCCGATGGTCGCGGCCGGAAACGTGTTGGTGAGATCTGGGCGCCGGATCGGATCGAGCGCACCGGCGGAGACGGCGAGCGCACGGTACATCGCGTAGGACCCGCCATGGCTGCCGATCACATTGCGATCCCCGGCGCGCGACACCGTGCCGATGATCGGCCCGCGGGCGCGCGCATCGGCAGCACCCCAGTGAATCGGGAAGGCGGCCTTTTTGCCCGGCTCCGGGTGCGAGGTGAGGCGGATGTGGTCGGTACGGTTCGCGCGGCTCATGGCCAAACTCCCAAAAAGCCAACGGCCCGCCGCTCGGACGGGCCTGGCTCTGCGGCGTTGCCGGAACAGAGCCCCGGCGACGCAATCCAACATATTGTAGCGGCCAGCTGCGACAGACAAGTTAATCGTGCCGCGCCGGGCAGGTGATCATCGCCAAATTCCCGTCATCGACGGGCAGGCCGGCTCGCCTGCATGCCGCGCCTTCGCTAGGGCCGAACCTTCCTGTTCGATCTGCACGATAGGCCTAAGGGTTTGAAATAGTTTTATTTTTCATGTTTTCAAGAGGGCGGCCCCACCGCGGTGCCGTGGGCTGGACCAGACCCACATAATCGGACAAATCGTAGAGATCGCCTATCGCCTGGAGACTGCCATGCCCACCGCCAGCTACATCGATCCCCGCAATGGAAAGCGCTATCCGCTTCACGAGCCGCGCTGGTGCTCGGATGAGCGCACGCCGCTGCTGGTGACGCCGGGGGCGGGCATCTCGCGCGCGGACATCGACAGCCGCACGCGTTCGCTCTGGCGCTACCGGGCGGCGCTGCCGGTGGAGATCAAGCATCCGATTTCGCTCGGCGCGGGCTGCACGCCGCTGGTGCAGCAGGATTGGGGCGATCTGCGGCCGTTCTTCAAACTCGAATGGTTCAATCCGACCGGCAGCTTCAAGGACCGGGGTTCGGCGGTGATGCTGTCGTTCCTGCGGCAGATCGGCGTCGACGCCATTCTGGAGGATAGTTCGGGCAATGGCGGCTCGTCGATGGCAGGTCTCGGTGCGGCCGGCGGCATGCGCGTGAAGATCCTGGCGCCGGCCTCGACCTCGCCGGCCAAGATCGCACAGGTGCGCGCCTACGGCGCCGAAGTGCAGCTCGTCGAGGGCCCGCGCGAGGAGTCGGAGGCCGAAGCTATCCGGCAGTCGAGCCAGACCTTCTATGCCAGCCACAACTGGCAGCCGTTTTTCCTTGAGGGCACAAAATCGCTCGCCTATGAAATCTGGGAGGATCTTGGTTTTGTCGCGCCCGACAACGTCATCGTTCCCGTCGGGGCCGGCAGCAGCCTGCTCGGTTGCGCCTTCGGCTTCCGCGAGTTGTTGAAGGCGGGGCAGATTGCAAAACTGCCGCGCCTGTTCGCGGCTCAGCCGCTGAACTGTTCGCCGATCGATGCCAGCTTCAAGGCCGGCGTCGATATTCCTGTCGCGCGTGAGGTCAACAAGACCATCGCCGAAGGCACGGCGATCAAGCATCCGCTGCGGCTGCGCGAGATCATCGGCGCGCTGCGCGAAAGCGGCGGCGCCACGGTTGCGCTCACCGAGGACGAGATCGTCGCCGCCCTGCGCCGTCTGGCGCGGCAGGGCCTGTTCACCGAACCCACCAGCGCCAGCGCGGCCGCCGCGCTGGAGAAACTCTCCGCCACCGGCGCCATCAAGGCGAGCGAGACCACGGTAGCCGTCCTCACCGGCACCGGCCTGAAGGCCGCCACCACGGTGGCCGATCTGGTGCGGTAGGACGCTGCGCGTTGCTCCGTCATTGCGAGCGCAGCGAAGCAATCCAGTCGTCACCGCGGAAAGACTCTGGATTGCTTCGCTGCGCTCGCAATGACGAAAGCGCCGTCCTCACTCCTTCAGATCGTTCACCCTCTTCACCCACGCCCGCACGTCGGCGAGCACTTCGGGCAGCACCGATCTCACCTCCAGCACGGTCATGCCGGGCCTGATGCGGGGATCGTAGAGCAGGTTGAGGATGTACTGGTCGTAGACGTCGAAATAGCCCATCGACACATTGTCGTTGAACATCGTCCACGGCACGCTGGCGGTGTCGTTGATGGGGCCGAGCGACTGCAGCAGCTCCTCATAGGCGCAATCGAGAAAGGTGAAGTCGCCATTGTCGACGGTGAGGATGACGTCGGAATGCTCGATCTCGAAATTGTCGTTCTTGCGGAAGCCGGACAGGCATTGCGGATCGAGCGAGGTGCGGATCTCGCGCGCCTTCTCCGCGCCGTAGAAACTCGCGATGGTGCGATTGAGGTCGCGGTCGCGCACGAGCTTCACCCGTACATTCGCCGCCTCTGCGGTCGCGGTCATGGCGATGTCGAGATGCTGCACGCGCGTGCCGATGTCGGCCACGACCTTCGCGAGCTGCACCTTGCGGTCGGCGCGGTCGCTCTCGACGAACACGCGCACCGGCCTGTCGAACTTGCGGATGCGGTCGACACGGCCGGCGAGGTGGTATTCGGCGCCGAAGGCGGTCTTCAGAAAGCCGTCGACGATCTCGGCGTCGGTAAAGCTCTTCTTCTCGGCGCGCTGGCGCGAGGCGATCGCGGGCAACTCGCCGGCGGTCGCCCTGGGTGCGATGTCAGGCGCACATGTGAGCGCTGCAAACGCCAGCAGGGCGAAGCGAAGGGCAGCCGAGGGCGGGACCAATGCGCTCATCGTTGCGCAACGCTGCCGTATTCGGTGGCTGCGCACAAGTCCGCATATTCAAGCGCCCGCGGGTTCCGGCTGCAGTCGCTGCCGGCCTAGTTGTTGATCACGACCACGGTGGTGCCGACCCCGACGCGGCCGTAGAGGTCGGTGACGTCGTCATTGGTCATGCGGAAGCAACCGGAGGATACCGCCTGGCCGATCGTCTCCGGCTCGTTGGAGCCGTGGATGCGGTAGAGCGTCGATCCCAGATACATCGCGCGCGCGCCGAGCGGGTTCTCGATGCCGCCCTTCATGTGGCGCGGCAGGTCGGGCCGGCGGGCGATCATCTGCGACGGCGGCGTCCAATCCGGCCATTCCTTCTTGGCGGTGATTCTGTGCACACCGCCCCAGCGGAAGCCGTCGCGGCCGACGCCGATGCCGTAGCGCAGCGCCTGGCCGTCCTGGAGCACCAGATAGAGCCGGCGCTCGGCGGTGTTTATCACGACCGTGCCGGGGGCATAATTGCCGTTATACATGACGGTGGTGCGGGGGATCGGGCTCGAGCCGCCGCCGAGAAAGCCGGTGGAGCTGGTGCCTGTGAAGTCGATCATCCCCGCCGCGGATGCGTCGGCCGCGCCAGCCAGCAACAGCGCCATTGCGGTGATCTGCGCGGCAAAAAACCGGATCATTGTTTCCCCCAGAAAAAAATCGATTCAACCAAAGCCAGAGGCCATATTCGCGCGCATTCTGCAAGCCACGGGGCCGTGAGGGACGTCGTCTGCTGCGATTGGCGTTAGCAAATCGGCAACCACGCCAACTTGCCGGTGCGGGGCAGGGCCGCAACGCCGGCTCTTGCTTTGACGGGGCCCGCGAACAATGATTGATCCGATCCCTGGGATATGGATCGCTGGAACATGGATCGCTGGAAATAGCCGGTTGCGGGAGCAGACAGAATGAACGGTGCGGAAAGCCTGGTGCGGACGATGGTCAACGGCGGGGTGGACGTCTGCTTCACCAACCCCGGCACCTCCGAGATGCATTTTGTCGCGGCGCTCGACCGCGTGCCGGGCATGCGTTGCGTGCTCGGCCTGTTCGAAGGCGTGGTGACGGGCGCGGCCGACGGCTATTTCCGCATGAAGGGCACGCCTGCCTCGACCCTGCTGCATCTCGGCCCCGGCCTCGCCAATGGCCTTGCCAATCTGCACAACGCCAAGAAGGCCAATTCCGGCATCGTCAATATCGTCGGCCAGCACGCCGTCTACCACATCGGCTACAACGCGCCGCTGACCTCCGACATCGAGGGGCTGGCCCGGCCGATGTCGTCCTGGGTCCGCACCTCGCCGGATTCCAAATCGGTCGCCGCTGACGGTGCCGCGGCGATTGCCGCCGCCAAGAGCGCCCCGCCGCAGATCGCGACCCTGATCCTGCCCGCCGACACCGCCTGGAACGAGGCCGACGGCATCGCCGAGGTGCCGGCCGAGCAGCAGCGCGCCGGCTATTCGCCGCAGGCGGTCGAGCAGGCCGCAAGGATCCTGCACGGCGACGGCGAGGGCACGCTGCTGCTGATGACCGGCAGCGCGCTGAGCGCAAAGGGCCTGGCGCTGGCCGAGCGGATCGCGGCCAAGACCGGGTGCACCGTGATGGGCCCGACCTTCCGCCCGAAAATGGCGCGTGGCCGCGGCCGCTACTCGATCGACCGCATTCACTACGTGATCGAGAACGCGCTGCCGATGCTGGCGAAATTCCGTCACATCGTGCTGGTCGAGTCCGACGATCCCGTGGCGTTCTTCGCCTATCCGAACAAGCCGAGCATGCTCAAGCCGGAGGGCTGCGACGTCCATCGCATGACCTCCTGGGGCGAGAACTCGGTCGCAGCGCTCGAAGCGCTCGCTGGCGCGGTGAAGGCCAGCGCCAAGGACGTCAAGCCGCAGGCGTTGCAGGAACTGGTCAAGCCGACCGGCGCGCTCACCTTCGCCTCGATCGCGCAGGCGATCGCATGCGCGATCCCCGAGAACGCGATCATGGTCGACGAATCCCTCACCACCGGCCGCGGCTTCTTCCCCCCGACGGCGGCCGCCGCGCCGCACGACTGGCTCCAGAACATGGGCGGCTCGATCGGCTTCTCCACGCCGCTCTCGATCGGCGCCGCGATCGCCTGTCCGGACCGCAAGGTCATCACCATGGTCGGTGACGGCAGCGCGATGTACACGATCCAGTCGCTGTGGACGCAGGCTAGAGAGAACCTCAACATCGTCACCATCGTGTTCGCCAATCGCATCTACCAGATCCTGCGCGGCGAGTTCGACAATGTCGGAGCCGGCGAACCCGGCCAGCGCGCCAACGACATGCTTCGCCTCGACCGCCCGACGCTCGATTTCGTCGCGCTGGCCAAGGGCATGGGCGTGCCCGGCCGCGTCGTCGCCAATGCCGACGAGTTCAACAAGGCGCTGACTGAAGCCGTCGCCGAGCCGGGGCCGCGCCTGATCGAAGTCCAGATGTAGGGGAGGCGCACGTACAACGGAGCGCCGAGAGCCCGGAGGCACGATGCAGACCGAGCTGAACAAGGTGATCGCGGCGCTCCGGGATTTCTACGCCCACGAGGCATTCCTGTTCGAGAAGGATATCGGCGAGCGTGCCATCACGCACCGCTTCGCGGTCTATCTCGAGCGGCAGTTTTCAGGCTGGGCGGTCGACTGTAACTATGACCGGCTCGGCGAGCGCACGCTGCATCTGCCGCACGGCACGATCATCTCGACCGACGATCATCTCGGCAAGTCGATCTACCCCGACGTCGTCGTGCACCAGCGCGAGATTCCGAACAATCTGCTCACCGTCGAGATCCGCAAGGCGAGCAATCACACGCCGCTGGAGCACGATCAGCACAAGCTGAGAGCGCTGACCGACCCGCATGTCTGGTTCGCCTATTGGATCGGCGTGCTGCTGGTGCTGGACCGGCACAACGTGACGATGTCGGAGGTCTATGTCAGCGGCGTCGTCGATCAGGCGCTGTCGCTCTGGTTCGCGACGCGACTCGCGGAGAGCGGTCTCGCGGGCGCGCATTAGCGCGTGTACTCCTAAACGTCAGATATTCCGTACCAGCAAGAGGTCGCGGGGCGCGCTAACCCGCGACCTCATCGTTGGCTTTCTAAGGCTATCTTTCGGCTCTTTCGTCCGCGCGTGCCCCTGTTCCGTATACCGCAATGCATCCTGTCAAGCAGTTGGAAAACACATTATTGGCGCCAAGCGGAACGAACACATGATTGTTTTCCGCATTGGCAGCAACCGAATGGGCGGTGCTCGCTGCGTGAACGAGCGGGCCCGTGGTCACCGCAGGCTCGTTGAAGGTAGGCACCAGCTGCTTCAGGGTCTTATCGCGCGCATCGATGACGCCGAGTATCGCAGCTCCCTGAGCGGTCAGGGGGGTTGCGCCGATGACCTCGGTCGGACGCAACGGGCTGGTCGAGGAGGCCGTGTAGTAGTTTCCGTCACCCTTGTTGAACCATACCTCGTCGCCAACACCGACGCCGGGCACGATCTTGTCAATTGCACCCGTCCTGGCGTCGAGAATTACCTGAATCGGCGCCGCCGTCACGTTCTTGGTCGAATTCCAGAGATTGCCCGCGGTGTCAAAAACCGTATTGCAGCCAGCGAGCAGATCGACGTTGGGGCCTACGGTAAGGCCTGCCGGTTGGCAGAACTCGATCGGATATTGCACTTCCACGGTGCCGGCAGGTGATATCCGAATGACGGCCCCATCCTTGGCATTCGGGCCTACCTGCGGAATCGACAGATAGAACTTGCCCGTCACCGGCTCCCACACCGGCTGTTCGGCACCATTGGTCGCGTCGACCCCGGTATGCGACGTGTCAAACGTTATTCGCTTTCCGACTGTGAGGGCACCGGTCGTCTTGCTGACGTGGATCAACGTCGCAAAGGGTGGCGTGTCGGCGTTGTTGATGACAAGCAGCAGTCCGTCGTTGGCGTCATATGCCAATTCGTCCGCACGGAGGCCCGGTGCGCCGCCGGTAGATACGTCGCCCACTGTATTGCCGGTCCTGAGATTGATCGAGACCACGCGGCTGTTGGCGTCGGTCACGAAGAGCCACGGAAACGCCGCAACCACTCCGTTGGGCCCGGAGGTGCCGTTGTCGCCGGTAAAGCCCTTGAACGCCGGCTTGGCACTTATCTGCGAAATCAGCGCGTTTGTTCTTGCATCGACGACATCGACGACGGCGTTGGAGCGATCGGCAAGATAATACGTCTGCGTCGTCTGATCGACGAAGCTGATGTCGAACACGTACATGTTGCCGCCGGTCATGTTCGCCTTCGTTCCAGGGATGGGAACGGTCGTCAGCAAACGGACCGCCCCGTCCCTTCCCTGACCCTCCATCGAGAATGCGTCGGTTGCAAACATCACTGCCACGATGATGCTGACAGCGGTGCACAACAATGTTCGGTATCCAAGCATTGCTTCGCTCCCTTGTTTGTTTCGAGCCGGTTCTCTCGGCTCCCGGATACCCTTCTCCTTTCTGGATGAAAGTTCAACCAAAGGTTTATGTCGGGCGCGGTGTTTTGGAGCTGTGATGCCGGCAGGGCGCCTGCGTGAATCCGTTGTTGTGACAAGGCCGATATGGCGGCATGTCGGTTTCAATGTCGCCCTCTGAGCGCACACCGGACGCGACGCGCTTGTGAGTCCACGCGCTGGAGACGGATGAGTTTTGGTTGAAGCGATGCGCGCTCGGGACTCGATTCACCTCTCCCCGTCGGGGAGCGATGAACCACACAAAGCCGCCCGCGCGATGCGAGCGGCCTTTGCGTCGTCAACCGTCACCAGCTCAATGCAGCGCAGCGCCCTGGCCCAGCGCGTAGGTCACGAGATCCCTCAGCCGGAAATCGGGGCCGGTCACCGGCGCCCAGTTCGGATCGAGTGACAGCATCGAGGAGGCGTCGCCGAACATCATGCCGAGGAAGACTTCGGCGACGATGCGTCCGCCGACCGGGCCGAGTTGCGGCGTGTTGATGCCGCTCGCCGGCGCGCCGGTGGCAGGGATCGTGACCGAGGTCTGGAACTGGCGTGCTTCGGCCAGGATGTAAGTCCAGAGCGGGCAGTTGCCCCTGAACACGCCGTTCGCGATCGAGGAGATCGGAACCTGCGGATCGCCGGTCGGGTCGGGATGGTCGACGGCCCGGCCGATGACGATCTGCTCGTCGGTCAGCGGCGTCAGGTGCATCGCCCTGGCGACCGCCTGGCCCGAAGGCAGCCCGAGCCGCCAGCTGCGTTCGAGATTGCGAAGCGCCAGCGACGACGGATTGGAGGCGACCTCCGGCGGCAGCTTGCGCAGCGGATCGACCAGCGAGGTGTCGATGCGGTAGGCGAGTTGGAGCCGCCGCTTGTTGTCCGGATTGGTGCTGTCGTCCTCGACGCCATAGGCGCGCGTGTCGATGTCGATGAACCGCCCCCAGTCGATGGCGCGTCCCGGACCCATGGCGCGGAAGCCGGTCAGCGCATTGTTGTCGGGGTTGTTGGGATCGGGGAAGATCTGCAGCAGCATGTTGTCGGCGTCGTTCAGCCGATAGCCGGGCCGGATCATCGAGTGGCCGAGCCGGTAGGCCGCGACCGAAAACTCGACCGGCATGAACGGAAAATTCTTCCAGTGATAGTAGGCGAGCCTGCTGCGGTCGTAATGGCCGCCGGTCCTGAGATCGTTCAGCACGCCGGCATTGACGATGCGCGGCAGGAAGTCGTTCAGCACGACGTATTGATAGTGGAAGCGCACGCGCTGCTGCACGGCCTCGAAGGACAGCCCCTCATTGTCGTCGACCATGCGGTTGTGGAAGCGCAGCATCAGTCCCTGAAACTGCGAGACGATGCTGTTCTCGTCGTTGCGGGGATCGCCGATCAATGCGCGGCCCTTGAAGCGCGGCAGGTCGCTGGCGTTGGACACGCCGGTGCCGGTCAAGGTTTCGCCGAGCAGAAACTTGCCGCTGCTGTCGTACATGTAGGGCTGGTCGTTCGGACCGCGGCCGTAGAGATTGTCGAGATCGAGCGCCGGCGTGCGGAAATCGACGAGCCCGTCCGGATCCTGCTGCTTGGTCAGCGAGCTCACGGGATCGAAGGTGATGTCGTGATCGATGAACTGGCCGAAATAAGTGTAGAGCGCGGGAATTCCGCTCTCCTCGGCGTCGGGGCCGTCTTTGGGAGGGTCGAAATCGCCGACCATGTTGTCGGCGAGCGCCGCGAGATTTGCGATGTTGTCGGCCTCGCTCGGGCCGAATTTCGCCGGCGTCAGATTGCGGAACATGCGGCCGAAGCGGCCTTGTGACAGCGGCGAACGGGTGGCGTTGAGACCGCGCGGCGTAATGGCGTGACGACTGCTCATAAAGTACCTCCATGAAAAGTTACGACGGCAAGCAACTAAAGTTAAAGTTGTACGTTGTACACTATGCATGTGAGGCTAGATCGCGGAATTCGACGTCGCAATGCGCTGCTTCACACATCGCGCGACGTCGATGGCGTTCGACGAGCGCGCGTTGCGGTCAAGCCGCGGATGCGCTTTGCAAATTTTTCCCGCAGCAATGCCGAATAACATTCTCGTCATCGAAAATCTCGACCCGAAGCAATGTCAGCTTCACCGACCTAATCGGCAGGTGTTTTGTCGTCGCGAACATCGTGTTCGCGTAAAAATTGCATTGGCGCGCGCGCGCCGCCTCGTGGGCACTGTGATCTCGGCCACAGTTTGCGGCCCGGCGCCCGCCTATGTTCGGCGGGCTTGCACGCGCCGATCCCGCGGGACTACGCTTCCGTTATTGGTGATCAGGCATTTTGGAGGTTCTGATGCAAAAATCATATTTGCTGGCTGCGACTGCGGCACTGGCGCTCATCATGCAGACACCGCTCGCGCTCGCGCAGAGCGCGCCCGCCGCAGGCGGCACGCCGCCGGCCGCCGCGGCCACCACGACTGCGCCTGCAGCGACCACTGCACCGGCCGCAACCACCACGCCGGCTGCGACCACCGACACTTCGACGGCGCCAGCCGGCCCGAAGAAGAGCGCCGACAAGAAGCCGGCGAAGAAGAAGATGACGCGGCAGCAGGAGATCGACCATTCGGTCGACAGCGGCACCGTTCCGGCGCGCTATCGCAGCTCCGTGCCGAAGCAGTACCAGCAATATATTCCGTTCGAGAAGCAGTGACCGATCGCACCGCGGCACGAGGGGCTCCCCGACGTGGTGGAACCGGACAACAGCCAAGCAGGAGCCAAGCAGCGGCCAAGCAGCAGCCAAGCAGCAGCCGACGGCTCGATCAGCCGACCCCTGTGGCGGTCTACGGTGCCGGTGTTAAAGTAGGCCAAGCCGGGGGGAAGCCGTGATGAGTGACGATGCGAGGGATGCTGGCCTTGTGGCCATGATCAGCAGCATCCTGGGAGGCAACAAACGCGCAGAGGCCGCCAGCCCGCCGCCGCTTGCTGACTTCATGCCGGTCGCGCCGGCGGCCGCACCGTTAGCGGAGGTAGCGCAAATCCCGGAAGCGGAGTCTCCGAAGCTCCAGGATGCATCCGATCAAGCGGTGGCGGCTCCGAGGCCGGTTGCGCCCGGTCCACCCCTGACACCGGACGGCAAGCGGCGTCTGCCCGCGGACGCGATTGCCGGTCTCGTGCTCGGCGAATTGCGCAAGATCGAGGGTTTTCCGGCGTCCGGCGTCTCGGTGACGGTCTACGGCTATCGGCACTGGAACGCGATGATCACTTTCGCGCCGTTCTCGACCACGTTCCAGAACGCGACCCGGTTCCGTCAGGCATTGCCAGATCTCGTGTTCAAGCTCCGTCGTTTCGTCGAACTTGAGATATAGGTCTGGTACAGCCGTGACCCGAAACTGTTCGACAGGATATTCGAATTGAGCGTCGCCTTTACCAAGGAAGAAAGCGCCGAGACCGCCTCCGAGACACTGCTGCCGGATCGCCCGATCTCGCCGCATCCGAACCTCGTGACCGAGACAGGTTTGCAGGCGCTGCAGAAGCAGTTCCAGGACGCGCGCGAGGCCTATGAAGCCGCGCAAGCCATCGATGATGTCAACGAAAAGCGCCGGCAGTCGGCCGCGCCCCTGCGCGATGTCCGCTATTTCGCCGAGCGGCTGCGCACCGCGCAACTGGTTCCCAATCCGGCGTCGAACGAGACGGTCGCCTTTGGCAGCAGAGTGACGTTCAGCCGCACCGACGGCCGCGTGCAGACCTACCGTATCGTCGGGGAAGATGAAGCCGATCCGAAGGCCGGCTCGATCTCGTTCGTGTCGCCGGTCGCGAAGTCGCTGATGGGGAAGGCCGTCGGTGACGTCGTCGGCTCGGGAACACAGGAGATCGAGCTTATCGAGATCGCGTAACGAGATTACGGAGCGATTCCGGCTCCCCGTTTCATCTCGCCGTCAAGCAAAAACCTTAAGTCGATCATAATTTGAAGCAATCCTGGGCTTTGGAACTGTCGGGCAACTCTGCATGAAGTGAGGTTCGATCATGTCGATGAGCAAGGCCTTCAATGAGCGTCTAACGGAACTGAAATTTCATCCCGCCGTTCTCGCGGTCAGACAGATCAAGAAGCGGCTGGCCGATAGCGGACCGGCACTGCGCCTCAAGTTCAATACCCAGAAGCGCGACGAGATCATCGGGGAATACAAGCGCGGATCGAGCGTGCAGGACGTTATCGATTTCACCAAGCAGCATATGGGCACCGGCTCCTGCCAGATCGAGACGGAGATCTCGTCGGCCC
Source organism: Bradyrhizobium cytisi (assembly GCF_008123515.1). Lineage (GTDB taxonomy): Bacteria > Pseudomonadota > Alphaproteobacteria > Rhizobiales > Xanthobacteraceae > Bradyrhizobium > Bradyrhizobium cytisi. Next base: position 8,933 of record NZ_VSSR01000075.1, on the reverse strand, counting down.
TCGACTACATCGCGGCGTCCGCTCCGAAGCTCGTCGTTGAAATCGGCACCCTGAACGGCGGAACGTCGCTGCTGTTCGGACGATTTCTTCCGACGATGGAGACGATGATCTGCATCGATCTGCACGTGAAGAACAAGGAAATGCTGAAGCTGCTGGCGACGCCGAAGCAGCAATGGACCTTCTTCGACATGCCGTCCTACGCGGATGAAAGCGTCAAGCGGGTCGAGAAGTTTCTCAATGGCAGGTTGATCGACGCGTTGTTCATCGACGGCGATCACCGCTACGAAGGCGTCAAGCAGGACTTCCTCTGCTACCGGCATTTCGTTCGCGAAGGCGGCATCATCCTGTTCCACGACATCTGCGAATCCAGCGGCAACACCAGCGCCTGGGCCGGCGGCGTCCCGCAGCTATGGCGCGAATTGTCGCCGTTCTACGAGCACAAGGAATTCATTCAAAACCGCAGCCAGGAAGGCTTTGGCATCGGCGCGCTGAAATACACCAAGGCCGCGAATCCGCTTCCATCGGCGTGAGTTCGACGAGGGCGCTGTCCGCACCGTGCGGACGGCGCGGCGGTTTAAGGCGGCGTGCGCGTCAATCGGGCGCAGTCTCACCCCTTGCTCTGTCATTGCGAGCGCAGAAACCGATGACACGATCGGGCCATGGGTCGGTCTCATCGTCCGATAGGCTCTTGTCGGATGGTGCCATTATTCCGCTGTTTTGCCCGACGCGTCAATCGAGATTCGGATAATACGTAACCCCGACTGACATCGGCTACTGTGCATGCGGTTGTTTTCGACATTTCGAGCAACAGGTGACGAAAGTCACCCCCCGTCGGGGATCGTGCGCAACCAGCAGGGTTCAAGATGATGATTGGTGGGCGCACCAAGGGATCGAACCTTGGACCTCTCCCGCGCGAAGGCTGCGGGCTGATGGAACGTGCATTTGCACGCACCGATTTTTACACGGCGGACACTTGCTCGACTCGGGTGGCCACGAGAGGGGCACCTTGGAAAACTTGGTGCCCCTTGTCGTGTAGGGCGCGCCCTACGCAACGAAGGCCGGATCGAATACTTGTTCCGGCTGCTTAGCGACAGCCGGAGCCTCGATGTGGGTCGGCTTTGACCTGCTCAAGCCCGCAGCGTGAAGCGTCGCCCTATTGCGATCCCAGGCATCGTTCACGAGGTCTTGCCATTGGATAACTTCAATCGAGCCCCGGTAGTGATTTTTCAACGGTCGAATGCGCCCCTCACCATTGGCAGTCGTTTCCCAATTCGACAACTGCTGCTCCAAGTCTCCAACGATGTCGGCGACTACATAACAATGGAAAATGCAATCTTCCGCCACTCTGATCCGGGTACGGTCGAACGACTCAAGTTCACCACCTCGTAGTTGCCCGAGGTACTTTACTATTTGCGCCTCAATTTGATCTTCGGCTTCTTTGTAATCTCGGCGGCCAGGCCTCTTGAACTCAACGATCATCATCGTGCGAAGCGGTTTACTCGCCAGAGACACAGCCATGGAAGACAAGGTCTTTGGTCGCGTCGCGTGTAAGATCGGTCACTCCGAGCAAACTATCGACCTTGCGCGTTTCGACCGTTCGACCATTCGCGAGAAGGTGGAGTTGATGTTTTCCGTCAAGTCCCGTGCTGGCTTCAGCCTTGCAAGTGAAACCAATGATCGACAGTTCGCCAAACTCTTGTAACTCGAACGCGCCAGTCTTTAGTGGCTTGCCTACTGTGAGCTCCGCGACGGCATTGGGATAGGTGGTAACATCGCCATCGAGATCGACGATAATCGTCGGACCGCTTCCCAACAAAAAGTCTGCGATGAAGTGCGCACTGAAGTACCGAAGGAAGGTGTCGGCTCGCTTCGGAAACGTGTCCGCATATTCTTTTGTGCGTAGGCCACGGAACGTTATGGTGGTACCGGTCGAAGCACCCGGCGCTGGCTCGTCTTCCCGGCTCGGCTTGACCTGGTCATCGTGCTCTAAAACGAATGAAAAGACCCGACGAAGCCTCCCGCTTGGGCTGTCGTAGACGCTCTCAACGAGAATCGAGCTAAAGGCATCCAGCCAGAACAAGCGGCCAACACCTTTGCCGCCCTTGGCACGTTTGAAGTCTGTGTCGATTTCACAGAACGCTTCGTAACGTTTAGCATCGAGACCTATCCCGGTGTCGGTCACAACAATCTCGATCTTGTCGGAGTCGGACAGTGACTTGACGCGGATGGAAATCTTGCCTTTGGCGACGTTTGCCCCCAGTAGGTCTTCAATCGCGTAAATCGAATTGCTCACAGCCTCGAAGAGGGGCTGCAAGCCCTGCGTTGCATTGGACGGCTTAGGGAGCTTTCGAACACGATTTTCAATGTTTTGAGTAAGGGTTGCCACGATGAAATCCCTATGCGTGCGAATGCTGTACCATGCACGCCGTAGGCGGCATTGTAAACGGCTTCGCTTGGCTTACGCCACGCGGCGAGCGCCTTGTTGCCCGCGTCGCGCTCGACCTTCTTCAGTGTCTTCGCCCGGCGGCCGGTCAGCGCTACCAGCGACTTCATCCAATCCGCATCGAGCGAACCTTTGAAGACTCAGCGTGCTGATCGTCTCGATTAGCTTCGGCTGCGGGACGGTAGTAAAATGTTGGCTCACGTCATTCGCGACGTGGCCCATGATCCTGCGCCGTTGACGACTAGCTGGGTCGTCGTCTGCTCCTTCGCCTTTGGCAGACATGCCGCGCACTTCTCGGGCAGGATGCCATCCTGCCCCTGTTTTGCCCGACGGAGCAAGTGGTGTTTCGGAAAAGTCGTAATCCGCTGATCCGACTGACATCGGCTACTGTGCATGGGGTTGTTTTCGACATTTCAACGGGACGGTGACGAAAGCCGCCCGTGTCGGGGATCGTCCGCAACCAGCAGGGTTCAGGATGATGAATGGTGGGCGCACAAGGGATCGAACCTTGGACCTCTCCCGTGTGAACCACAATCCGTAGGCCTTAGCTAACCTAATCAAGCCATAGTTTTATTGCAAAAGTCCTTGCAGCGCAGGGATTTCCGGCCATGTTGGCCCATAGGAGGCCATAGGAGGCCTTCCTACATTTTGTATGCCCCTGCCGTGCCCTGCGTGAATTTTCCCGTGGGGCACAACAGAGCTGGGAACGTGGAGTGAGCGGTTTAGGATCCGTTTCTTGGATCTCCTTCGACGTGTCCCGGGGCACAAGGAGTAAGGGCACAAACAATGGAAAACAGCGAGAAGGGTCTTAGAGCCGAAGTGACGACGAACTACCTGAGGCTCACTGACGCTGCGATACGTGCAGCCACGCTGCCGCCGGGCAAGTCGCAGTACTATCTGCACGACACAGAGCAGCCGGGGCTTGCCATCAGGATGCGCGCGACTGGCGGGCGGACCTGGGTCTTCCTGTTCACCAAGCCTGGGACGAGAGGCACCCAACGCAAGACGCTGGGCGCATGGCCGAAGTTCAATGAGAAGGCCGCGCGCAAGGCCGCTACCGTCGCCGCCGGCGAGGTGGTCATTGGAGTCGATCCGAACGAGGCCAAACGCGAGGCAAAGCGACAACAACTGGCAGAGAGGCAGTGCACTACGCTGGCGACCCTGATCATTGAAGATGGCCCCTACGAAACGTCCCTGACCGGACGCCAAGTCGTCAACTGGAAACCGGCAATGTCGGCGTTGCGACGCGGTCTCAAAGATCACTTCGACCTCGCCATCGGCGAGCTGACGCGACGGCAAATCATGGCGGCGGTGGACAGGATCGCCAAGACCGGTAAGCGCGGCGCCGCCAAGGACGTGCGCAAGCACACGCACACCTTCCTCGAATGGTGTGTAGGCGAAGGTTATGTGGAGCACAACGTGCTCGCCGGCTATCGCGCGCCCAAGGAAACCCGTGCACAGAGGGTCGGGCGCCGAACGAAGGGCCGCGCGCTGATCGATGAGGAGATCATCAAGGTTTGGCATGCATCCGGCAAACTCGGGGCTTTTGGGCTGTTGACACGCATGTGCCTACTCGGTGGCCCGCGTCGCAGCGAACCAACCATGATCGAGTGGCAAAAGCACATCATGGATGATCGCATCACCTTCGATGCGGCATGGACCAAAATGGGCCTACACCACGACGTGCCGCGCACCCATCTTGTTGACGAGGTGCTTACCGCCGCGAAACACTTCCAGCGCGCAACGTCCGACTATGTCTTCCCGTCACCGAAGACCGGCGGCCAGATGTCGGGCTTCACCAAGATGGTCAACCGTCTGATCAAGGAAGCGGCTGTCCCCAAGTTCACCATGCATGACTTAAGGCGGAGCTTGCGAACCATCATGTCTCGTTGCGGCTACGACAACGAAATCCAACGGCTATGCGTGGGGCAAAAGCCGCGTGGAATCGATCAGGTCTATAATCACGACGAGCAGTGGATCATCCGCAAGATGGCGTTCGACGCGGCTCATGACTACATCGCGCAGTTAGTCGGCGCGGAACGGGTCGGCAAGGTGGTGCGGCTGCAGCGGACGAATCCGCTCGACCCGATCAAGGCCGAACTGCTCGGCCGTCTCCGCGAGCATTATGCGGCTGGGGCGGCTTAGTGGTCTTGGCTTCTGGCCAAATAATCGCGCACCGCATCGACACGATAAAGCGGGCGGCCATCGACGTAGCGCCATTTCAGCGGGTGGTTCGGATCGCGCCGCCACTGCTCCAGCGCTCCCGGCGTGCGCCGGATAACCGCGGCCGCCTCTAATGCTGTCAAATTAGAACTGCCGGGCAGCGTATCGACATCGAATGTCGCGGGCGGCGGCATACCACGGTTCTTGCGGCGGCGCTTCGTGGTACTCGGCATTTTCAGACTATCTGGCGCCCGGAATCCCTTGATCCGAGGCGCTTCGTCCTTGCCGCTCATGCCTTTGCCCTGAACCGTGATCGGTCTGGGGCATTAGGATCGAGGCTTCTCGAGCAGGAAAGGGATCGAGAGCGCAGATATTGCGGCTGGGTAGCCGTGGCGTACAAATAGGACGAATCGTTGCCTTTGCCACGAGGTTGACAAGCAATCGCAGGGCCCGGTGGTTGCGACAACATCGTTTCTGATGCTAACTGATACGGTCGTTTGGAAATCGGAATCAGACACTCAGATTACCGCCCTGGACCCGCTGACTCATCAGCGGGTCCCAGGTTCGAGCCCTGGTGCGCCCACCACCCTCAAGCGATTAGCCCGCAAGGGCTTTTTTAATTTCCCCAGCGCGCTTTTTCTCATCCAACCGAAACCGCGTGGCACCGATTTCGCACCGCCAAGACGGGCGTGGTCGCGTGCCAAAAATATTTTTGGGCCTTGCGTTATTGTTCTCATTTTGTACTTCTCGAACAAGAGGGTGAGCCATGGATATTGAGTTCATTCGGACGGACACCCGCGCAAGCGCGGGTGTCCGATCCTGGATGAACTTTGGCAGAGAAGCGCTATGAAACCTCAACTGCCCGGACTGCCGACGATGGCAGCGCTCATGCTCGCAGCAACTATCACCGTTTGGTTAGGCCTTTGGGGTCCGCTCGATCTGTCGCGCATTGAGAAGTGGCAGACGCTAACGGTCGGCGTGTTCGCGATATGCGGCGTCTTATTCACAGCAAGTGTTGCAGTCCGAAATGTCACACGTCAGATCAGGATAAACATCTTAAGCCGGGAAGAAGATCGGATTGAACGATTGCTTCCCGGGCTTCGAGCTGCCGCTTATTTCGCAAGCGGGTTTCTTCAATATCGTGTTGCCCATGGTTTCTTGGAGATTGTTGAAGCGTTCCGCGGTGACGGTTTTGGCGTCGAGGGATCAACCTATCAAAAAGACATTCAGACAGCGTTGCCAGCGGCGGACGCTGCCACGCAACTGCGCGTTGAGCAGCGATTATACAGCTGCTTTAATTGGGGTCGACATGCGGAAAACGCAGCGCACGTGGTGAGAGCGTGGACCGCAGAGACATCCAATCATGCCGAGTGGGACCCGTCTGCGCTGGAGAGCAGGCTGGCCGAGATCGAGGAACAACGAAATCGCTTTGCTACGGCTCGCACGCAGTTTGGCTTGGCTATGGATGAACTTGAGGCCGAGATCATCGCGATACGGGCGCAGATCGACCTCTATCAGGCACGGTCCGTACGCATCCGACGGGAGATTGAAGCCTACTTCGGCGGCGCCGCTCAGCGTTCTTAAAATGAACATGCAAGAAGGCCGCACAGGGGATTTCAAGTTGAACAGTTTAGACCGGTAGTTTTCACGGCGGCGGTCCAAGGCCAGCATGCGTGCGGGAGAATGTCGAACGGTTGGTGACTTTGGCATGGTCCGGATTCTTCTGGCAAATGTACATCGCCAATAAAGTTCACCATAAGACGGACCATACCGTGTGGGTGGATGCTTCTCCGCAAGAAAACACTCAGGGAGTATTGAGCAACGCCCGCCGGCAGATCACGCTGCAGCGATAGTAGACCTCGATCTTCAATGAGCGGGCATTTGGTAAGAGGCGGCCGAATGATGGGTGAGCGGTCGCGGGCAAGTGCGACACATCAATTGGTCGCTCTAGCAGCCATGAGCTCCTAGGCGCGTCTCTCTTAGGTTGTTAATATCCCGGGGATGGCCAGCCAAAGTAAGGCAGGTGGCATCGGGGGTAACCCTGGCAGAGGCTCCACTTATCGACGCGGAGATTCTGTTCAGACAAACGGGACCAGCTCATTCCTTGGTTTCGAATTTTGTTGTCGGCGCACTCCATGCGCTCTCAACAATTATCGTTGCTTAATTCTACTTTTGCAACAATAATTTCACGATCGGCAGATGAACTTTTTTGACACGATGAATCACGCGGTTTCTGAGATACGCCAAAGAAATTGATCTTCAGGCGGGCGATGGAATCGCAGGCGAGGAATGAGAATGCCAACCAAGCGCAGCGGACCAGCAGCAACAATCCCGAAAAATTATGAGGGGATCGTCAATCTGATCACTCGCGAATACCCAAACTTGTCGACCGGATTTCAGCAGATCGCGAGATTCTTGACGCAGAATCCGAATGTGGTGGCACTCGAATCGATCAATGCCGTCGCCGCCAAATGCCGGACGCATCCGTCGAGCCTCGTCCGTTTCGCGCAGAGCCTCGGCTACTCCGGCTTCAAACAGCTGCAATCCGTTTTTCAGACAAGACTTGCCACTGCCGCCCCCGGATTTCGGGAGCGCATCAGCGCTCTTGAGAGTGAACTTTCACGAAATAAGGATCACGGCAGTCTCGGCTATTTGCGGGATCTGGTCGTGCGCGACATGGCGGCACTTCAAGATCTTCTCGAAGTCGTATCGGAAAAAACCCTCGCCGACACCGCCAAACTGCTCGTGCAGGCGGAAACGATTTACATTGCCGGACAACTTCGATCCGAACCTATTGCATCATTGCTCAGGTATCTTCTGACGATGCTGCGCCGCCGCGTCGTCCTTCTCGACCCTGCCGGTGGCCTGGCGCAAGAAATGGCGACGACCATGACCGACCGCGACGTCCTGATCGCGATCGCATTTCGACATTATGCAAAAGAAGTCGTCGTCATATCCGAGGTGGCCGTAGCCAACGGAACTTACATCATAGCCATTACCGACAGCCAATTGTCGCCCCTCGCGAAAGACGCCCGGACACTCTTCACGATTCCGGAGGACGAATATCTGTTCTCAAGGTCGCTCGCGGCACCGATGTGCTTGGTCCAGTGCATTGCGATGGCAACGGCCGCCCTGCTTCAGCCGGGCCGTGACTCGACGCCACGAATTCCGACGGTGACCGAGATGGCGCGCAATCGAACGTAAGCGCGCACTTTACTGGACAGGCTGCGCGCGCGGCTGGCTGCGGCGTCGCGTGACGCCGGGCCCCAGCGGGATCATCGGAACGGCTTGATTGATCCTGAGCGTTCGACCGTCAGCCGCTGTCGTTGTCAGCTGGCAGGTTTTTTTGAGCGGTGCAGTTGAACGGCAACAGATCTTCGATATCGGCGTCTGGCGCGCGCTGGGGCAATTCGGTGAGCGCGTGACGTAGCCATGCATAGGGATCGACGCCGCATGCCCGGCATGTCAGCACCAAACTGTAGATCACGGCGCTTGCCTTGGCGCCGGCAACGGTGTCGCTGAACAGCCAACGTTTTCGTCCAGTGCAGAACGGCCTGATGTCGCGCTCCAGAACATTGTTATCGATCGGGGCGAGACCGTCACTGGTGTAACGGGTCAGATAATCCCATTGGTTGCGCGCATAGGCGATCGCCTTGCCGGTCAAGCTTTCGGGTAGGACCTTCGGCGCCCGGTCGTCGAGCCAGGTCCGGAAGGCGGCCAATACCGGCAGGCTATGCTGCTGGCGCAGCCGCAAGGTGTATGAGGCGCGCGTTTCGCCGTCGGGCGGCGTCTGGCGCGCCACCCTCTCGACCTCATACAACGCCTCGAAGAACTTGAGCGCCTGCAATGGCGGACCGCCGGGCTTTGTCCTGGCCTTGAGCGCATCGGTAAATTTCCTGCGCGCATGCGCCATACAGCCGAGATGGGTCGCGCCTGTCAGCGTGCGCCAGGCGTCATAGCCGTCGCTCATCAACAAGCCGCGATAGCCGGCCAGGAAGGCCTGAGGATGTTGCTGGCCGCGACCGGGCTGGTAATCGAACAGCACGACCGGCTGCGCGCAGTCCTGGCCGCTGCGATAGGCCCACATGAACCACAATCCGTAGTCCCTAGCCAACCCGCGTCAGCCATAGTAAAAAGTAGATAAGTCTATGCATTGTAGGGGATTTCGCCATATGCGGCCATAACAGGCCACAGCTGACCAAACTACATTTTGTATGACCCCGCCATGCCCCCGTGCCATCTTCCCTTGGGGCACACAAATCGGGGAGGGTCTGTGCCCCCTCTGTTCTTCAGGGCCGACCTTCCACGCTAGAGCGTTAGCCGATCA
>NZ_VSSR01000074.1 GCF_008123515.1 Bradyrhizobium cytisi | reverse complement strand
TCACTGTGCAGAGCCACTAGGGCAACACGGGGTAGCCACATGACCACAGAACTCAACGCGTCAACCTTGGTGTGGTTGATATCCGAAAACGCGACGCTGACATTCGAGCCGGTCAAATCAGCCAGTTCCCCTGGCCTTCCAGACCAAGCACGATCTGGCCCACTTGCCATCGATAGCCGATCTGGCCACCAACGGTCACGCCGGTCGCGTCATGACAGCCCTCGGGCGTGCCGCCATTGAAATCCCAGCAATTCGAGCTTGAGCCCAAGCCACTGTCCATGCCGATATAGTATCCGCTCCAGTCGTAGATTGCGGCCGCGACAGGCTGCGGAGCTTTGGTGTAGAGAGGTTGGACGGGCTGCGCAGCCAGATCTGCACCGAATGCGGGCGCCACTGCGCCAAACGCCACCATGCCCACAGTCGCAAGCAACAGGTTCTTCACTTCTACTCTCATCTCTTGAGTGCCCTGTGCCCCGTGCGTCTTAACAACGTCCACGCGAATTGCTGTAATTGCATCGCAACATTCGCGCCCAAAGGAATGTTCGAACCGAACGCTGCGTCAGGTTGCGGCGTTGCAGATCATCTCCAACCGCGTCGCAATGCTCGGTCGCGTGCGAGTGTAGATTGCATAGGCGTGAGCGAAAAGCAGGCTGCTGATCTCAGCGGATTAAGCGCATCGCAAGCCAGATGATGCCCAGCCACACCGCTACCGAAAAGAGCAAAGCGCTTTGCAACGTCCTTGCTCTCATCCTGTGACGCCATCGAAGGAGCTGCGATGAGCAACCGGTGAAGCGCCGACCCCGTACAACAGCTATCACTTCATCGTAATCTGTGAACCGGAAGTGAGAGCGATGCTTACGAATATACTCCAGCCGCTCAGTGGGTGAGAGGCACTGTGCCCACACCTCCCATGCCTCATCATCAAAACACGCGCTATTCTCAAGGACTTCGGCGAGGCGCTCGTCAGGCTTCATGATGCATCCGCTGTACTGACTATCGCGGATCGAGTTCTACGAAGGAAGTCTCACCTTCGGAACCTCTCAGTTTAGGTAGGCTCGTTCAGCAAATCGAACTCGGCCAGGAAGCATTGGTTGCGGTCAACGCGGCGTTGATCCTGTCGCGAGATGAAATTCGAAGTCGTGCGAGGGCTCTGGATCTCTCTTCTCGTCCAGTGCAGAACGCGACGGGCATCGAAGCACTGTAGATGCCGAAGGAGAGTGAAAGGGGCTCTTTGTTGTCGACGCTGCCGCAATCGTGCTCGCCGTTGCACTCAGTTTCAAGCGCTCGCTCGCGTCTCAGACATATCTCCTCCGCGCTTCCCACCAGCGCTGATTGGAATTCGGTCCGGCAATCGCTTCCGCACATGCCAAGATCACACAGAGGTACGTTGTCAGGCCGGGGCCGGTTGCGAATCCACCGCTACCGACCCGATGATTCGTGAACGGTCAACTCGCAGTCTTGACCGCTCAGTGTCTCGGGTCAGATCGGCGATCAGCCACACGTTACGCCGTGCTGTTGGGACCGACTCCACGAGCGCACGCGCGTGGCCTCCACTCCGCCTTGCGAATCTCTGCTCGACGAACTGGCGGTGAAGGGCGTTCGCCCTCGCGTGGCGGATCGGCAATTTCCTTGTTTGAGCAAGGCCGAATGCAGCATTAGGAACCACGGCGTGCGGGGCCTCGGAGCGGCGGCGGAGCAGAAGTGCCGGAATGAAAGAGAGCACCATAGAGCCGGGCGCGCTCACGTCGCTTGCGGGAACGCCAGCTGCGCACACCGTAGCCCAATCCAAAGCCGCCGAAGAAGATCATGGTGAGAAAAAGGAGTGCTGTCGTCATCTCGATGTCTAAACCAGAGGATTGCTTTGATGTGTTACGTCACACTCCCGCCATCGGTGGTTAACTAGTTGGTCGGCGCGAGGCGGCGGATGCCTACTTCCTACAACGTGACGCCACGTACGATTCAAGTCCCTTCGGCTACTCCCAGCCAAAATGTATTCTAACTCGAGGTGGCCAGCAGCAGCAATGTGCGTGGAACCAGGCATAGTCTGCAGATCCGCGGAGCCGCCCACGCCGTGATCATTGCACGAAACGACATTCCTTATGGCTGATACCTGTGATTTGGTCAGAGTGGCGCGTTTCTCTCGGCGGCATTGCCCCAGCCGCCCGGGGAGCGAGCTATCGCCAAATTTTGGTGACGGCGGGGGCCGGTCAGGCGGCGGCGGTTGCGGGCTGACGATCATTCGGCTTTGCGATGACCTCGATCCCGTTGTTGAATGTCAGACTGAGAACGAGTTTTGGCAACTGGTTATGACCGTCGAGACGGCGCCAGCTTTTTTGGGCGCCCTCGATCAGTTTGAAGACCATCGTGAGCGCAGTCTTGTTGGATAGACAGCCCTTCGATCGGATCGTGCGGTGGCGCACGGTGGCGAAGGTGCTTTCAATGGGGTTGGTAACCGGTATAAGATTCTCGGTGCTGATGTTCGGCTGCGGTTTCAAGATCGTGGCGTATGGTGCGACCATCCGGGACAGAGGCACCGGGAGCACGAAGGTGTGGGCAGGCCGATGCGTACGATGAGCTGCGAGCTCGAGTTAGTAGCTGGCCGCCTCTACGACTAGCCCGGTTGCGCCGTGAGCGCGGATCCGTAGTTGTCGTGTCGCCCACCGTTCCCGTCATATGACAGGAGGTGTAAATGCGACGCATAATCGGAATGGATATCCACCGAACTTTCGGCGAGGTGGTTTTCTGGGAAGATGGCAGACTTCGACCGGCCGGTCGCGTCGATATGACCCACACGGCACTGGAAGGCTTTGGCAAAAGCCTTCAACGGATAGACGAGGTGGTGATCGAAGCGACCGGCAACTGCATGGCGGTGTCACGGGTGCTGTCGCCGTTCGTGAAGCGGGTGGTCATCGCCAACCCATTGCAGGTGAAGGCAATCGCGCATGCCCATGTGAAGACCGACAAGGTCGACGCGGGCACGCTGGCCAGCTTGTACGCGGCCGGCTATCTGCCGGAAATCTGGACGCCGGACGCGGCCACAGAACGGCTGCGCAGGCTGATCGCCCGGCGTTACCAGGTCGTGCGGCATCGTACCCGGATCAAGAACGAAGTGCACGCAATCCTTCACGCGCACCTGATCCCAAAATGTCCGCACGCCGATTTATTCAACGGCCGCGGCCGCGATTGGCTGGCGCACCAGCCAGTACCCGACGACGAACGGAATGCTATTGAGCGGCATGTGCGCGAGCTCGATCGGCTCGCCGAAGATCTCACGATCCTCGATCGGGAGATCGCCACAAACAGCCTGGACGACGGCTCGGTCAGGCGGCTGCTGACGATCACCGGCGTCAATCTGGCGGTGGCGGCCGGGTTGATGGCGGCAATTGGCGATATCACGCGTTTCAAGAGCCCGCAGAAACTGGTCAGCTACCTCGGGCTCAATCCGCGTGTGCACCAGTCGGGCCTCGGTGCCGCTCATCACGGCCGGATCAGCAAGGTCGGACGTAGCCACGCCCGGGCCATGCTGGTAGAAGCCGCCTGGGCTGCCGCCAAGACACCCGGACCGCTCCACGCTTTCTTCGTGCGCATCCGCGCCAGACGGGGCCATCAGGTGGCCGCCGTCGCCGTAGCGCGCAAGCTGACCGTCCTGTGCTGGCATCTGCTGACGAACGAAGAGGATTACCTCTGGGCCCGCCCCAGTCTTGTCGCTCACAAGATGCGCGGCATGGAGTTACAGGCTGGCCGAGCGCAGAAAAAAGGCAACACGCGCGGACCTGCCTACGCGTACAATATCAAACAACTCCGCGATCAGGAGATGCACGTCGCCGAGCAAGCGCAGAGAAGGTATGAGCACTTTGTCGAAGCCTGGCGCCCGCGCCCGCCAAAAGAAAAGGCGCGCGGGCGCCTCAACCCGGCAGGACACAGATAGGGCTGCCCGACGACGCTTACAGCCGACGCGCCGCTCTTCGCCACGAAGTCACCCGCGCACGACAATAACAATCGCCGTTTCGGGCTAGTTCCCATCCCCCTCGGACACTGGGCCGGTGAGTCATTGTTTCTTTCCAGGCCCGATCCGATCGAGGATGCCGCCGTGCTCGGGCCGGTCAAGGCCGAGCCTTGCGGTGGCCGCAAACTGCGGCCAGCCTTGACCGCCCCTGCGCGCGGCAGCTGCGAGAAGGGCGGTCGGGACGGAAGAATGCCGGCGGCGCGGTCGAACAAAAGAATGCATCTTCCGGAGCCCGCTAAAAACTGCTTGTCGATCTCATCCGTGGTCCGTAAGTGTTTCCAATGCTCGGCCGGGAAGTCGTAGAATGCCAGCAGCGTATCCCGATCCTTGGCCAGGCAGTCGGCCGCCTTGTCGTATTTCAACGCGTAGCTCTCGATGAAGGCCTCGAACGCCAGTTCGGCGGCGGCCTTGGTTTCGGCCATCCAGATCTCCTGCAACGCGCGTTTCGCTTTCGGCTGCTGGCTCTTCGGTAACTTGGCGAGCACGTTGGCGGTTTTGTGCACCCAGCAGCGCTGCTCGCGCGTTTTCGGCCAGACCTCGCCGGCGGCCTTCCAGAACCCGAGTGCGCCATCGGCGATGACGAGCCGCGGGGAAGCATCGAGCCCGCGCCGCTTCAGATCGAGCAGCAGATCGCGCCAGTCGTGCGCGCTCTCGCGGGCGCCATCGGTGAAGCCGACCAGTTCCTTGCGGCCTTCCGGCGTCGCGCCGATCAGCACGAGGATGCACTGCTTTTCGTCCTCCAGGCGTGCTTCGAGATGGATGCCATCCGCCCAGATGTAAACGTAGCGTTTCGCCGACAGATCGCGCTTCTGCCAAGCGGCGTGTTCGTCGAACCAGCCGTCCTTCAGGCGGCCGATGGCCGATGCCGACAACCCGGCAGCATCCTTGCCGAGCAGCGCCGCCAGCGCCTCGGAGAAGTCGCCGGTCGAGATACCCTTCAGATAAAGGATCGGCAGCAGCGTCTCGATCGACTTCGACCGGCGCATGTAGGGCGGCAGGATCGACGGCGAGAACCGGATGCGGCCGGGATCGCCGGCGGCGGCTTCGCGATCACGCACACGCGGCTGGCGGACGGCGACCGGACCGATACCGGTCATCACCTCGCGTTCCGGCAGGTGACCGTGGCGGACGACGCGCTGGTGACCGTCCTGGGTCTTCAAATCGGCATGCTTGTCGAGAAAGTCCGCGACCTCAACCTCGACCGCTTTGGCGAGCAGGGCTCGTGCCCCATTACGCAAGATTTCGGTGAGTTGATCGTCGAAGAATCCTGGCTGAATCAGTCTGGTGACGTTATCGTTGGGCACGGCATATCGCTCCTTTGGTGGAGAAGTGGAGGCGTCAAGCACCCCCACGATATGCCGCCTTCCCGATTCCCGCCGTCACCAACTTTCGGCGATAGCTCCCGGGGAGCAACGGAGAAGACTTTCGGTCGCAGCCGAAACGTGGACGAGAGACCAGCCATCTCACTGCGCAGTCGGCGTGCTGTTAGGACGCCTGGACTATTTGCGCGTCGGGGCGGCCGGCAGGCGGTCGCACTGCAGTGCAAGGGGTGCCGCACTCATCCTCTGAGCCCGAGGGTCTGAATTGCAGGATTCTGCCTTGAGGATGTCGAAGAAGTGGTCCTACCACCTCTCCCGCGGCCTGCCTGCTGACGAGACGAAACTGTTAGGAAAAGGAGGCTGCCTGTATACACAGCGCTTGGCGATCTCAAAAGAACCCCCGGGTTCTCAAAGCAAGGCGATGTCTTATTGCGGTTCGAGTTTATTACCGTTCGAGTGCTTTGACGTACGTCCTTAAGCAGAATTCCGCCAGGTGCTAGGTGGAACCTCGATTTGATTAGAAGAGGAAGCGTTGAACGTGTGATCAATCAAATCGCCAAGAACGCAGGCGCCATGATTTGGGTCGGATTTGAGTTCACTTGTCGTTCCCCTAGCTAGAACAAGTTTTGCGATTTGCGTACGATTGGCGATAGTACGGCAATCTGGCGGTAAAGCCGCGACTGCCTCGTCGAAAAGTTTAGCTAGGATGCGGAGGTCTTCTGGATAGAAGAGGCCACCGTATTTTTCCGCTGGGACTGTTCGCCTGCTGGCGCTCGCCTCGCCTATTGCGCCAAGTTCCAGTTTTGCCGCGACCAGTTGGCTTGTGAGTTCGTCGAGCAGCTTGACCGCTCCGAGCGCGAATTTGTCCTGGCAGATCAGTTGAGCCACGACCTCCAATTGTAGAGCAATGCGGTGTTCAAGGTGCTGAATGCGCGACATGCAAACAATCTCCTTCGGTTTATCTGTTGTGGGGGCCGGGTACAAAAATTTGCCATGCCTTCCATGTTCGTCGGGCAAATCTGGCGGTCTGCGCGAGAGCCAGTCGCTGTTGCTCAAGGTGCAGAGCGTATAGGCTTTCATCGGGAGCAGGAGGAAAATGTTGATCGGGGTGTGCAGCGAGAAGCCGAGAAAGCGAAGCTCGCCGGCACGAACGGCCGCTACGCTGCATCGAATCATGGTCATCGCGACGATGGTCATACCGGTCCACCAGGGCACGCTGCCCGTGAGCGCGAGCTGAGCGAGCGCAGCAATCGATGAGATGGCGAGCAGCAGCGGCCCGAGGTTCTGTCCGAGCACATCGAGCGTGAGGTACCGATCGAGGCCGGGCAGCAGGTGCAAACCGAGCAGCGTGTCGCGGTATGTGCTCCGCGCCCAGCGAAGTTGCTGCCGCAGATACGGCAAGAGCTTGTCCGGGACCACCGTGGCGGCGATGGCGTCCGGAACGTACTCGGTTCGAAACCCTACCTTGAGCATGAGGATCGTCAGATGACGGTCCTCACCGAAATCGCTCGGCTTTCCCCGGAAGAACTGCGTCTCGTACTGGTCGAGCAGCAACATGAGCGCGGAACGGCGGTACATGGCACACGGCCCGCAGCAGCACATGACGGCACCAAAGCGCGTCTGCGCCGCGCGCTCCTCGTTGCAAGCCAACCAGTACTCCATGTCGATCAGGCGGGTCAGCCAGCTGTGGTTCCGGTTGCTGGCCGTCAATTGGCCCATCGCCGCGCCGACGGCCGGATCCTGCATCTTGCGTACGAGCTTGCTGACGACGTCGCTGGCGATTTCCGTGTCGGAATCGACGTTGAGCACGAGATCGCCGAATGACCGGCGTATAGCGGCGATCTGTGCCTTGCGTTTTCCCACGTTGCTTGGCAGCAGAATGACACTGAACCTCGGGTCATATGCGTAGCTCGCGTGCACGGGTGCCACTGCACCGACATTTGCAGAGCCATCATCGACCACATAGACCTGCAATCGCCCTGGGTAGTCCTGGCTCGCGATCGACTTCAGGCAGGCCGCCAGCGTGCGCGGGTCCTCGTTGAAGCAGGGCACGATGACATCCACGCTAGGCAGAGCACCGGTGTCAATCTGGTCGTACGGCGGCAGTGAGGCGTCGGTTCGCCGCGCGTAAAGCGCCTGCGCGCTCTTATGGACGCTGGAGAGCAACGCGTAGGAGGCAACAGCAACGGTGCTGATTGTGGCAAGCAGGCTCATGGGAATTGATCTATTCAGTGAGGTTGAGGAAGCGACCGGATTGCAAATCCACGGTCATGCAGTGCTGGAATAAGCCGGGCGAGCGCCGTCACAGTCTGGTCGCGCCGACCAGCATGAGGGCAGCGTCCCAACTCGTTGGGTGGGCATCCGTCGTGCAGGAGGACGATTGCCCCCGGCCGGACCGAGGAAAGCACCGCGGCAACAATCGCCTCGACGCCAGGACGAGACCAGTCTTGCGGGTCGACTGACCAGGGCAGCGGTGCCAGTTCGGCCTTCGCCGACGCGGCGAGGGCCTCCTTGGTCCATATCCCATACGGCGCGCGCATGTGCCGCGGCCGCGAGCCCACATCGTAAACACAGTTCCTTGTTGGCTCGCAAAGGGCTCTCGATCGGCGCGACGCCGGACCGACCGGTGCGCGTCAAGCGCAGCCATCCGGGATCAGGCTGCCAGAGCGCTGCACCAAACGGCGCTAGACCGCCCTTGTCGCTATCGGCTTGCGCTGCGCTGCTCCTGCTAACGTTGGCTAGAGATCTGAAGGCGAGCTGCCCACGCTGTCTCAAGGCTGGTGTTGGAGCCAGATGAATGCATGCAAGCAGCTCGCGCGTGCCACGATAGCGAGACCAAGACTTGCCTCTATCTGGACGCAAGGGGTGGTCATGTGCTGGCGCTTGCTCGTCATCCGCACATTGCGTTGAAAATCGCGAATACGTCGTCACGCGCCTTATCCTGAATCATCCTTGCTATAGGCGGCGGCTAGCTATGTGGATACGGAGGATATCGGTAAAATCTATTGTTTTGATGAGAGGTATTCATGCTGCGGATGGGCCAAGAGGATACATCAACGTCGGGTGGGTGAGCCGATGCTCTTGATCCGATTGATCAGGCGCATACCGAAGAATGGCTCAACATGGGACCTTCGTTCGGTAAAGGTCGTCGCCAAACATCGAAACCATCGCGCGAAAACGCGAACCATGATGCTTGAGCTGGATCAACTCGAGTGCTATGTCCCACGAACAGAATCGAGTCTGCGCCACTGCCCGATGACGACGAGTGGCCGGCCCTTGCGATGAATAAGCTACAGAGCTGAGGGGAATCGCATATTGGCTCGACGCAGAGGACGCTAAAGATGGCCAGAGAGAGCCTGCTTCCGGATGCTTGAGACAAACCGGAGCCTGCAGCATTTTCGGCGGGTTCCAACCCAGCCTGCCGGTCCAAGGAAGACATTAGATTCAACAACTAGCGAGGTCGCTGTCGCTCGATTCCACCAGCTTCAAAGCTCCTCATCAGGAGTTCAATCGAAGCGCCTCGGCTAACATCAACAGTGCACAGCCAAGTGTTGCGGCGGGCGATGGCTGAGCGGGCATGGATCAATGCATCTTGGGATTAGCGCTGCAGATACCGACTTGGCTAAGAGGATCCTGAGTGCGGCGCCCTTCGCTGGTCATAAACATTTTCATCGCAAAATCGAGCGACCCGTATGCTCGGTCGCGCGCCGCCTGCGGCAAATCAGGAGTCGCGTCGATCGCGGCGCGCGCGTCGCTCATAATCTTATCTTTTGCGGAAAGAAGCTTTGCGTCCAATATTACATGAAGCGTATCTCGCATGTCAGGTGAGATCGAGCTGTCGCCATCGATCAATTCTCGAAATTTCCAAAACATACGCTCGACTGCTACCATCGACCCGAGGACTGACATCAGTCTTGGTGACATCATTGGCCATCTCCTTCTCCAGCCAGATTCTGGCGACCATCCCAGCGAATTCAGATCTGTCCCTGTTTGACACCTGCGCGCGAGGCGACCAGGCAAATGACTGGGCTAATTTCCTCTGCTACGCCCCAGGGGGCGTGAGCCGGAACGTTCAAGATATGCCTCAGGGGAACTCGCAAAGAGTGCGATTGCGAGCAAGCATCTATCTCTCCTGTGCTCGAGGCCGTAAGCTGGGCGCGTGCGGTGGCTCACCTTCAAAACCGACATGGAGGGTGTGCGCAGTTTTCTGTTGCCACAATATTGCCAGCGAATCGGACTGGACTTCTATGCCACGCGACCGCGCTCTTCCGGTTGTTCACTCGGATCGCTCAGTTAACCAGTCGGAATCGGCTGAGTGATCCTGGTCACGCAAAGGTGGTCATTCGATATCCCGGTGCTCGGGGCCGGCGCGTTTTGTGATTGCATGGGTGCATCGAGATCGAGCCTCCCGATCTGTCGACGGTGTGTTGGTCGTGCGCTACGTTGACCTCGATCGATCTCTTGAGTCTTCATCGGCCGTCCGGTCGAGCCCAGAAGAGATACCAACTTAAACGCACAGATCATTTCCATGTGCCGGATTCCGTATCTCGGATTGATTCATCCCGTCTCTCTTACTGTTCTCGTCACTGCACGGCTATGCAGTGCAAACCGTGCATTTCACCCACCAGCGGCCACCGCGTTTCTCCGCGCGCAACTTGCCGCGGCGGATCCGAGAGAGCACGGCTTCGGGGCTTATGTGGTTCATCGCTGCGAACCGCTGAACAGTGAGGTAGTCCTCATCGAGAGGTCGCGGGGTGCTAATGCCGTGCGCGGCCAGCAGAATGCGCAGCGAAGCCAACTCCGCCAGCACGATCTCGAGCTTACGCGCGATCTCCTCCGTCTGGGCGGAGCGCTGCCGGGACCGCGTCACGACAGGGCCGCTCGGGCGATAAGCCACACCTTGGATTCGTGTGGAATGAGATCGAGGAATCGGCGCGCCAAAGCGGGATGAACGTGAGCCAACTCACCTGTCCAAGCAAACCACTGCTCCGGCAATGTCAACGCACGCAAAATGAGGGCGAGGCCATTTATTGCCGTCAAGCCTCCTGTTTGGTGATGTAGTCGAAAAGGTCGCATGCGCGTAAAAGCCATTTGAACCATAAGAGCGGCCTGATTGATGCATTCGGCTGCGGTACTCATTGGCCT
This sequence comes from Bradyrhizobium cytisi, assembly GCF_008123515.1. Classification (GTDB taxonomy): domain Bacteria; phylum Pseudomonadota; class Alphaproteobacteria; order Rhizobiales; family Xanthobacteraceae; genus Bradyrhizobium; species Bradyrhizobium cytisi. The sequence goes on along the minus strand of NZ_VSSR01000074.1, from coordinate 49,880 downwards.
CGGTGTCGCCATTTATTGCCGGGTCAAGGGCGAATTTATTGGAACCGCTGTTGGGTCACCGTCAGCGATCTGCCGCTATGAGCTCGGAGTGAATCGCAGTCGCGGTGTTGAGGCAGGCATCCAGTGACAGAGATCCGAAGGCGAGCTGGCAAAGGAGATAGTTCGCCCCTGCCTCTTCCAGATGATCGAGAAGAGTTTGGCGCACCGAAGCGCGGGTTCCGACAACGCACAGTTCACTCTCAATTGCGGCATCCAAGGTCAGCGGCAGGTTGGATGGAGGCGGGATGTCATTGAGCTCGTACAGGAACTTAAAGCTCTTGAGCCATGTTTCGTAGGCTGGCGCCGCGAGGGAGCGGGCCGCTGCATCAGAGCTGGCAATTACAACCATGCGGAGCAATGCCAGAAATGGTGCTGCACCGCTGGTGTCATGCTCCGCGTTTCGATGAGCGCGATAGACATCGGTTATCTTGCGAACGGCAGAAGAGGGACCCATGCACGCGAGATTGGCGCCATTTGCTGCAGCCCAGCGGGCTGAGTCTGGCCGATTTGTAGCAATCCATGTCGGGGGACAAGGATGCTGGTGAGGTGAAAGTGTCAAGGGAACGTCGCTCAGCGCAAAATGTTGCCCTTGGTATGAGAGCGGACCGCCATTCATCGCGCCAACGAAGATTTGGGAAGCTTCCTCGTAACGGCTCGAGGCAACATCGGCTCCAACCCCAAAGTAGCTCAGTTCGATCGGTAGGGAGCCGCGACCAAGGCCGACCTCAACTCTGCCGCTGCTCAGGTGATCCAACATGCAGATCTCCTCGAATGCACGCAGCGGATGATAGAGGTTGAGCAGCATGACCAAGGGACCAACGCGAAGTCGCCGTGTGCGTTGTATGACGCTCGACAGAAACAAGTTCGGCGATGGACCCCGTCCATGAGGAGTGCAATGATGCTCCGCCAGATGATAGGCATAGAAACCGAGCCGGTCGTAGGCCTCCGCGAGGGTGAGGCGGTCCGCGTATTGCCGTGCGATATCGCGCCCGTCCTCGTCAAGATGATCAAAGATCCCGCAGGTTAGGTGTGAGGGAAGAACGTTTCTCACTCAGTTATCTCCTATATAGAGAGGACCGGAGTCCGCCGGGTTTCGGGGTGCAAGAGGTGCTCGCTCGGAATGCGCTGCATATGCTGCGGAGCCGTTCTCAACAGCTCGCAATGCGCCGACTCGATAAAAACTGACTCCGGCTGCGTCGCGAAGCTGCATCAGACGTTCGTCCGGATCGATCACGAACGGGGATCCGTGACATGCGTGGAACGGGCACTAGCCACGGCATCCCACTTTCTTAAGAATGCTGCCGACAGCCGGAAGAAAAGCATCCATCTGGCGCTTTGTACCGATGCTAACCCGAATGCACTCTTCCAGGCCGGCATCCGGAAAGAAGGCAACAAGGACTTTGTGGTCTTCCAACGCCGCCTGCCACCAACTGCCACTCTGGCCTACCGGCACACGGGCGAGGAGAAAATTCGCGTGGGAAGGCGTTACAGAGAACCCAAAGTCTGAGAGGGCGGCCGCTACGCGCTGCCGCTCAAGCCTGACGTGGCGATGGTTCTCCTCGTAGGCGTCGCGATGCGCAAGGACGCTCATGCCCACCGCTTGAGCGACCACATTCATGTTGAAAACATTCTGGATGTTGCGAAGCCGCCCAATCAGCTCGGGATGGCCGAAACCGAAGCCGACGCGAATGCCAGCGGCGGAATAACTCTTGGAAAACGTGCGCAGGACCAGAAGATTCGAATGGCGCTCAACAAGGCGTAGGCCGTCCTCAGGTGCGAAATCGACATAAGCTTCGTCCAATACGATCAATCGGTCAGATCGTATAACGAGGCGTTCGATCTCAGCGAGCGGAACAAAGGTTCCGGTCGGATTGTTCGGATTGGCCAGCAGAATGAATTTGGCATGTTTAGCCGCACCGAAAAGCAGCTCGTCCATCGGCAAGCAGTCAGGTTCAGACCAGGGAATTTCAATGAAGCGGGCCCCTTGCAACATGGCAAGCTTGCGATTGAATGAGAAGCCGGGCGACATCATTGCGATACCGTCCCCCGGGGCAAGAAAGGCTCTGTAAATGAGACTGAGGAGTTCAGACGATCCATTGCCAGCCATCACGCGATCAGTTGCAATGCCATAGGCAGCTGCGGCCGCTTGTCTCAAGCTGACATTGTCGTCCTCTGGATAGAGGTATTGCAACTCAAGAGCTGCAATTGCGCTTCGCATCACGATGCCTGGCAAAGGAAATGGGTTCTCATTCGTGTTCAGTTTAACGCAACCATTGTCCGGGGTGGGCCGCCCGGACGGCAGAGCATCCAATTCGCGAGCGACCGGCGAGAGCGAGGAAAGCATAGCTTGCAGTTTGGCATCCAATTTGGTGTTCTCCCTTTTGTCGACGCGAGCAGTTGACGGCGTTCATCGAGCCTATGTGGCGCGTGCTATGTTCGGAGCCGGGAAGCGCAAGGCGTGCATGAATGTGAATGTTGGGTGTTCAATAGGCGGGCTTAGATCTAAGGGCCGCACCGGATCAGAGCCTGCCCAACTCAAAGTCCGGTAGCGATCAGCACGGATCAGGCGCCGCACGGCGTTATCCCAGCGAACACTGTTTCTGGGAGGGGATGGAACGCCACGTCCACTCGGCCGAATAGCGCTGCTAACGCTTGGCTTGAACTCGCGTAATCGGCAGACAGACTGCGCGCGACTGACATCTTGCCACATGGTGCGTTCCTTCTGAAGAGGCCCGGACAGCTCACTCCCGAGAGCAAGACGCGCATCAGTTTGACTAGCTGGAAGAAGGTGCCGATGTTCGTTGGCCTTACGAATGTGAAAGTGGTGCTCACTGCAGTGGCACCAGGCGAATGGGAACGTACTCTTCGGACGGCCGTACGGGCTCGCACGACAGCTGTGATAGCATCGCCGCGAGGGTGAGAAATGCTGCGACTGCGGCGACTGCGAGGCACGTGAGCAGCGCGCAATCGCTATATCGAGGATGGTTCATCATTCGAACGCTCCGTGCGGTGTTGGGACGGGCGATCAGTTCTGCTCGACCGCTTCGACGGTATTGTCGCGCCAGCGGTAAGTGATGAAGCCAGGAGCGGCATTGTCTCCCCTGGAGTCGAATCGAACCGTGCCAATGGCCGTTTCGATTGAGCCCGAGCGTAGGGCCGCAGCGACCCGGGTGGCATCGAAGGTGCCGGCCCGTTTGACGGACTCTGGCCTGCTTGCACCGCGGCATAAGCGTAGAGCGTGTAACCCGCGGCAGATAGGCTCGAAGCCTTGAGCCTGGCGACAGCGGCTGCCCCTGCAGCATTCTTCGTCGGGTCCGGCATAAAGGTGAAAAGCGTGCCGTTTGCGGCCTCGCCGGCAATGGCCAAAAAGTCGCTTGTCATCAGCGGATCGTTGGCGATCACAGTCAGGCGTGCGCCCGCCTCCGCAGCTTGACGCACGATGAGGCCGATCTCGTTGTAATAGCCGCCGATATAGACGATCTGGATTCCCTCTCTCTTTAGTCTCGAAACCAGAGCGGTGTAATCCTTCTCGCCGGCAACATAGCTTTGTCGAACAGTGTGCTCGCCAGCTGCACGAAGCCGCGATTCAACGATATCGGCGATGCCTTTGACTGCTATACTCTTATCGTCGAGGACCGCGAGCTTTACGCCTTGGTGGTGCCGCACGATGTAGTCGGCCGCAACCCTGCCTTGTTGGTCATTGCGGCCGCAAATCCGAAACAGCGTGGTTAGGCCACGCTCTGTCAGGCGTGGATTCGTCGAGCCAGGTGAAATCTGAATCACCTTGGCTTCGGCGTATATATCTGAAGCCGGAATCGACGAAGATGAACAGAAGTGCCCAACGACAAGCTTGATCCCGTCAGTTGTCAAGCGATTGGCAACAGCGACGGCCTGCTTGGGATCGCATGCGTCGTCGGCAATCCTCAATACGAGCTTTGTGTCAGGCAGCAGACCCGATGCATTTATCGAATCCACGGCCGCGGCCGCTCCGTCGCGTATCTGCGCGCCCAGCGCCGCAGTACTTCCCGTCATTGGGCCCGCTACCGCAATGTAAACATCTTTTGCCCAGGCGCTCGAACCCAGGATCAAGGAAAGGAGCGCGGCAGTTGCAAGACTATGAACGCGAAGGATCGACATGTGGAGCTCCCGATATCGCGCCACGTCTTGGTCTGCTTCGCCATCCTGGTATGACGCGGCGACCAGCAGTCCGGCGCAATGATGTTTGAATCGATCTCAGATTGGTACGAATAGGCTCAGGTTGTTGCCAGGTTCAGCCATAAGTATCGGGCGGGGACGGACGAACGGACGTTCCGGGACTGGTCAGGAGAATCCGTCCTCTAGGCGTTGACAGGACCCATATCGAACATCCTGCCGGCATCCGGTACACTCGCCAATGTGCTCGGCAGATGTGTGCCGACGAGGCGCTTGAAAGGCCCGAACGATCATCCACCGACTTGTTCTCGCCGAGGCGTCTCACCGGGACGTTCCGAAAGTGGTGCCGCTCATTGGAGTCTCCCTCGGTCTAGCCGACGCTCTGTCCGCCCCGACGCTGCGACGATGCGTTAGACGGTACAATATGACGCTACGTGCGAATCAAGTACTTCGAAGCTTGCTCGTCGAGGTTGTTTGCCAAAAGATACGGAGAGAAGACCCAATGAGTGCCGACAATGGAGAGTCGGAGAGGAACTGCTACAGGCCAACGATCTTGTCAGTCAGAATTGAACGGTCACCATCAACTCATTGGGTTTAGAGTCATTCCGACAACCGAGAGCGCGCGCAACCGCGTCAATTCTGTCCCAGCTGATCCTCCAGCGCGGCGAGGGCGAGATCGAGGTATCGCATGAGGCTCGCATCCCAGCCGGCGAGATTGTGTGGTTCGGTCAATCGCGTCAGCACCTTGAGTATCATTGAGACAGTCGAATCAACTCCTGCGATCTCAGTCAGGAGCGAACGGGCCTGACGCGCGACTGCATTTGCCCGCTCACTGCATGGAGGCTCACCCTGATCCATGCAGCTTCGTAGCTCGTCGCGAATCTTGCGCCACCGATCTTCGCGGCTAGCGTTAGAGGCGCATGTGCAGATCGCCGAGGGGGTGCGCTTCTCAATCCGTGACATTGCGTCTAACGTGGCCGGCAGTTCGTCGACACTGACTTGTGTCTCACCTTGCGTCGTCATATTGCGCAATCGGTCCCTTAATAATGTCGTCCGCGCGACTTGAAGTTCAATCCGTTCCAGATGGTTGCGCAACAGGTCCGTGAGAGACGTCCGCCCCTCTATTGCTTTGCGGATCTCAGGAAGTGAGAAGCCGAGCTCACGCAGCGCGCGAATCTGAGAGACGCGTTGTAGGCTTTCACGATCGTACATGCGATGACCACCATCGGTACGTTCCGAGACCGTCAACAATCCGGTATGTTCGTAGTGATGCAGAGTGCGTACCGTTACGCCGGTCGCCTCTGCAAGCTCTCCAATGCGCCATCGGCGCCGTCGTGGTGTGGCGTTTGTCATGGTCCTCAATTTTCAAGCCTACAACCTGACGTCACGTGAGAATCAAGTTATTTCAATGATCTAGATGGTGCGTCTCTTGCTGCGGACCGCAGAAGGACTGAGAGCATGCTGTTGATCAAGCGGCCGAGACAAGTGCAAGCATCAAGTTCGCTAGTGACCCCAATTCATCCCTCGCTGCGCGTTGCAGAACGAGTCTCGCGATTGCCGCGCGGTTCTCGCCGGTTCGCATGCATGTCGGTAAACATGTGATTGCTTGATCAAAAAGGTGTCCCAACATCGCGAGATCCTCCGGATCGTAGACTCCACTCGACTCATCCAAGAGTAGGCTCCTTTCATTGTCGCACTCGCGCCGCACGTGACGAAGCCGTTTGGCCGTGGTGGGGCAAAAACGAGACGGACCGGCGACGTGCGCGAAAGAATGCGACAGGGAGGGGTCGCGTGATGCCGTTGTGCAACACGGCGTGTGCTTACTTTTGTCCAAGACTGCGCTAACCGGAAACTGTGCAATTTCTCCTGGATGCTGCCGCAGCGGTAGCCATCTGCTGTCTGATCCGCACGAGAAGCGAGCGCAGGTGCATGCAGCTCCGCTTGATCTTAAGATACTGCGTCACGAAACGGCGGACCCAGACACAGTACTGATCTGATCTGATGGGCCTATTTCGATCGCAATCCTCGCTGTGGTGTCTATCGTTGAGCCGGGCGTTGATTGGTCAATCATCGCAGATCAGTTCTACCACCACGTCGTGGCGCGGCCGCCGGCTCAGCGCCTAAGAGCGTTTTCAACACTCTGCTAGTGCTGTTGAGATGGCATTGTGGGCGCGAAGGCGTTGCTCGCGCATGGCTACATCTGTTTTTGGAATGCCACAAGATGATGGCTGCTCTTTATTGGCGCAACTCCGCGGCCGCAAAGCGTCGGGAGGATGAGCGAAAGCGGGCCTCAAAACCATTCCCGGCATGCATCTCAACGCAAGCGTATCTCGCGCGGCTGGCGAAACGTTGTTCGCGATTGAGGACCGAGTCTCGAAGGAGCACTCCGGCATCCGCTGGACGTGGAGGCGCTCGAAACGGGTCTACGGGTGCCCCCGGCACAGCGGCCACGCCCGGCGAAACGACGACGTACCGTGGCTCCGACAGCAATAACTCGCATATCCAGACCCGTGCCGGGTCAGTGTCGCGGAGCGCAGTACATCGGACGGCCTCGCCAGATGCAATGCACTAGAAGTGCAAGGATCCGTAGCGGCATTGTCTTTGCACAAAGCTTGGCGAGCCGTGCTGGCAGCCGCGCTATACGGGTCGCAATAGCAAAGGAGGACGATACTATAGCTTGGACGAGAATCTTAAGGCGCATCTTAAGACCATGCTCAAGCCGAAGGTACCCCTCGAATCTGGGGGGCCATTGTCTGGCGAATTCGCCGCAAGTATCCTATCGAACATAAGGCTGGAAGTTCTCTCGCGGTATTGGCTTGCTTGTCCGGCAGCTCAGTCACTCAATTCCATCCTCGAGCAGTATCGCTTTGGCGTGCGCGCGCGCTGGACATAGATGCTTCGGGTAAGATAGGCAAATCATGTTACCGCGCCGAAGGAGCCCATCGGGCTCAGCGGTGAGGGGCAGCAACTCGAGACCGACGGCGGTGGCGTCGCGCGCGTCACGCCACGACACTTTCGAAAGAAAGTGTCTGTCGCGAGATCCGAAAGAAGGACCCCGCACGCATGATCCGGTTTGGCTTGGGTGAACATGTCGGCCGAAATGATCAAAAGCTGTAGGTGGAGCAGGGGTTGGCGAATGGGAGCGGCGAGCCTTTCCGTTCCGTGCGCGGACATTGGTACAGTTGCCGTCCTCTCATCATAAACACTCATCACCGAAACACGCGCGCAGCGGGACAATGCCGCGAGTTCATGGCCGGCGGATCCAGGTTGAGCCTGCGGCCAGCGACTTTGCGGTTGCGCTCGATCATGCCGGATCGAGTACAATAAGAGTAAGATAAGCACCGTTGAGATGACGTGTCCCAACCTCCATTCCAGCCTTGCGCAATACCTCTCACTTGCCGGCTCCGCTCTCCCGAGTTTACGTCAGCTCGCGTTGGGCTTCGCGGGCGCGACAGTGGAGGGCGTTGGCGTTCGGCAGAACAAGTTGTTGGTTCGACGCACACGAGCAGGCATCGCCCTTGTAGGTCGCCCGCCACATAGACGTCTAGCTACTGGCGTGCTTCGGCATTACTTCGATCGCCGGGACAGTTGACGGTAAGGAGAATGTCTACCGTCAGGCGAAGAGCGGCGGGTGCGCTTCGAACGTCCACGTTGCAGCCTCGATCGCAGGTGCTGTTCTACAACCTGACGCGGCGTGCGATTCAAGCGAATTTTAAGTGCTGAGGCCGGATATTGTTCACCCGACTCGCCGGATCATTTCGCGAGCTCTGAGCTCGGCTCACATGGACCGGTGCGATGCAGCCGGTCCGGGTCAGCGCAAAATCATTGCGGAGCGCGCCGAGCGAGTCTGTATGATGCGCAAGATCGTCACGGCAGCGCGAGATCAATAGCGCCTGCGACCCGACCAAACGACCAAACTGCGCTCAAGCGCGCCAATGTCGACCATGCCGAACACCGGTCAGAGGACGGGAGCTTCGAGCCTGGCGTAGATCTGTTAACGGAGAGCAGGTCGCAAACGGCCGAACAATCCTAGCGTGCGCCGTGACATTGGCTGGTCTCGGACGGGGAGACCATCATGGATGCTTCTTGCAAGAATATGTTGCGCATCCAAATGCTTGCGGGATCAGTATTATGAGTGGCGGGCCATTGGACGGCCTCGGTGAATGTGAGAAGTCGCAACGGAGGTTCGACAACCCGCAGGGGCATCGTCTTTGCGAAATGGCTGACGAGTCTTGAGGGCATGCTCGCTATGCGGTTGGTGCCCAATAACATAGGCGGAATCATACCAAAACCCTGCACGGCGACCTCGGTGCGTATCTTGAAACCATGCTCGAGCAAGAGCCATTCGTGGAACGAGGGCCTCAGGAAACGCCCAAACTGAGCTTCCACGTGCCCGATCGACATGTACTTCTCGAACGTAAGTCGCGGCGCTAGCTGCTTGTTCATGGGGCAGCCCACGCAAACAAAGTTGTCCTCGAACAGCGCCGCCTTGGGATGCGCACTCGACATGAACATCTCCGGATACATGAGAAAATCGACTTCACCGCGCCGGAGAAGGTCATCGGGTTCCTCTGCGGGCGGCAGCAACTCGAAAGTGATTCTAGGAGCCTCCCCCACGACGCGGTCCACGATTCGTCGAAAAAATACGACAGTCATGAAGTCGGACAGGATGATCCTGAATCGCCGATTTGATTGGGACGGATTGAAGTCGTCCGGAGAAATGATGGAGAGCTGAATGTGAGCGAGAGCCTCGCGAATCGGGGCTGCGAGCGCTTCAGCCCGCGGCGTTGGAACCAGTTTTCGGCCCCTCATCGTGAATAGCTCATCGCGAAAGTAAGTGCGAAGCCGCGCGACGGCGGCACTCATGGCAGGTTGACTGAGGTTGATGCTTCTTGCCGCCGCAGTGAGATTGCCTTGCGTCACCAGGGCGTCGAACGCGACGAGGAGATTCAGATCGAGGCCCTTGAAACGCATGATCCTGAGTGATCCACGGTGTGAATGTGTTCTATCGATACAATCGATTTTACCATTTGTACCGAGTGAGGATAGCAAACGATAGTTTAGCGAGAAGTCAGATCTACCAGAATGGTTACAAATCGTTGCGCGTCTCAGCCCAGCGCAAGGGATCGATCAAGACGTCTGGATTGTGCGGTCGCAGTTTCGCGCGTGTTGCGCAAGCCATATCTCGATCCAGCACGGTGGGGATCCGCAAACTTGCGTTGGCGTATAAGACGAGCAAACCTTCGTTTGGCTTTGCCAACCCATTCTATATCCGCCGTGTACCGCCGTAGAATTGAGCGAGCGCTCAACTTGGCCGTAGATTTCCGTTCAGTCGGACCCTCCCGGTTGCGGGTGCCGAATGGGTTGTGGCCGCAGTCGATTGGATTGCGTCCTTGCTACGGGGAAATCGAGCGGAACATGCAAGCGAAGGCGTCCTTGGCAAATCTGATGCGAGTTGCGCACACGCTCGACGTCGTCTGCATTGTGAATGCAGATCGGTCAGTGCGTGAGGCTCTCACGGATGTGGTGTTTTCCGCGGGTTACGTGCCCGAACCGTTCGAGAGCGCAGACGGGTTCTTGAAATCGGGCCGCCGTTTGATCACGTCGTGCTTGATCGCGGACATGCAGTCGAGCGTGATGAGTGGTCTTGAGCTTTTCCGTCATCTGGTTGCATCCGGAGGCGCGATTCCCACCATTCTGCTCACAGACCACGCCGATGACGATGTGAGGCGAGTCCTGCAAGCTGGGCTTCAGTTCTTGAGCAAGCCTTTGGAACCTAGCGAGCTGCTGGCCTGCGTCAGGACCCAGATAATGAATAGGAACTACTCTCTATGAACATGATCGCGCCCGAGTCCACACGAGGTGTATCGGCGCGCCCTCCAGTTCGTTGGAGGCTGTGCTGGGAGAATGAGCTTCAACTTGCCGACCATATTGAATTGTCCGACTTCTTCCGGAAGACCTATGGTCCGACGGGGGCATTCAATGCAAAGCCCTTTGAAGGTCATCGAAGCTGGGCCGGCGCAAGGCCGGAGATTCGGGCAATCGGCTACGATGATCGTGGCGTCGCGATTCACATCGGCGCACTGCGCCGCTTCATAAAAGTTGGTGAGATCGATCTGCTCGTGGCTGAACTTGGATTGTACGGGGTACGCCCGGATCTCGAGGGGCTCGGAATCAGCCACTCCATCCGCGTGATGTATCCCGTATTGCGAGATCTTGGCGTGCCGTTCGGCTTTGGCACGGTCCGATCTGCCCTGCAGAAACATATTACCAGGCTGCTCGGGCGACAGGGATTGGCGACTGTTCTACCAGGGCTCCGCGTCCGGTCCGCTCGTCCGGATATCTATCTCACTGTGCCTCCGACGCGCGTGGAGGACGTGGTCGGTCTCGTTCTGCCGATTGCCAGGCCAATGAGCGAATGGCCGGCCGGTGAAATGATTGAACGGAACGGGCCAGAACTGTGACGTCAACAAACAACGCGACTGAAGCGCGGAGCGACTACGCCGAGGCCGGCGGAGAGCACTGCGTCTATCTGACCTTTGATGACGGTCCCAACCCGCATAGCACGCCGGCTATCCTCGACGTGCTGGCGCAGCATCGGGCCCCCGCCACCTTCTGCGTGATCGGTGCATATGCGGCGGGCCAGCCGGAGCTGATCCAGCGCATCATTGCAGAAGGGCACGAAATCGCAAACCACACAATGACGCACCCGGAATTGTCCAAATGCATGCCGGATGAGGTGGAATACGAGATCCTCACGACGAACAAGGTCATCGGAATGGCCTGCCCCGGAGCCTCCGTGCGGCACATGCGTGCGCCGTATGGGATATGGACCAAGGAGGCCCTTGCCGCGTCGGCGAAGGCCGAACTGGCAGCCCTGCACTGGTCAGTCGACCCGCAAGACTGGTCTCGTCCTGGCGTCGAGGCGATTGTTGCCGCGGTGCTTTCCTCGGTCCGGCCGGGAGCAATCGTCCTCCTGCACGACGGATGCCCACCCAACGAGTTGGGACGCTGCCCTCATGCTGGTCGGCGCGACCAGACTGTGACGGCGCTCGCCCAGCTCATTCCAGCACTGCATGACCGTGGATTTGCAATCCGGTCGCTTCCTCAACCTCACTGAGTAGATCAATTCCCATGAGCCTGCTTGCCACCATCAGCACCGCTGCTGTTGCCTCCTACGCGTTGCTCTCCAGCGTCCATAAGAGCGCGCAGGCGCTTTATGCGCTGCGAACCGACGCCTCACTGCTGCCGTACGACCCGATCGACACCGGTGCTCTGCCTAGCGTGGATGTCATCGTGCCCTGCTTCAACGAGGACCCGCGCACGCTGGCGGCCTGCCTGAAGTCTATCGCAAGCCAGGACTACCCAGGGCGATTGCAGGTCTATGTGGTCGATGACGGCTCTGCAAATGTCGGTGCAGTGGCACCCGTGCACGCGAGCTACGCATATGACCCGAGGGTCAGTGTCATTCTGCTGCCAAGCAATGTTGGAAAACGCAAGGCACAGATCGCCGCGATACGCCGGTCATTCGGCGATCTCGTGCTCAATGTCGATTCCGACACGGAAATCGCGCCCGACGTCGTCAGCAAGCTCGTACGCAAGATGCAAGATCCAGCCGTCGGCGCGGCCATGGGTCAATTGACGGCCAGCAACCGCAACGACAGCTGGCTGACCCAGCTGATCGACATGGAGTACTGGTTGGCTTGCAACGAGGAGCGCGCGGCGCAGACGCGCTTTGGTGCCGTCATGTGCTGCTGCGGGCCGTGCGCCATGTACCGCCGTTCCGCGCTCATGTTGCTGCTCGACCAGTACGAGACGCAGTTCTTCCGGGGAAAGCCGAGCGACTTCGGTGAGGACCGTCATCTGACGATCCTCATGCTCAAGGCAGGGTTTCGAACCGAGTACGTTCCGGACGCCATCGCCGCCACGGTGGTCCCGGACAAGCTCTTGCCGTATCTGCGGCAGCAACTTCGCTGGGCGCGGAGCACCTACCGCGACACGCTGCTCGGTTTGCACCTGCTGCCCGGCCTCGATCGGTACCTCACGCTCGATGTGGTCGGACAGAACCTCGGGCCGCTGCTGCTCGCCATCTCATCGATTGCTGCGCTCGCTCAGCTCGCACTCACGGGCAGCGTGCCCTGGTGGACCGGTCTGACCATCGTCGCGATGACCATGATTCGATGCAGCGTGGCGGCCGTTCGTGCCGGCGAGCTTCGATTTCTCGGCTTCTCGCTGCACACCCCGATCAATATCTTCCTCCTGCTCCCGATGAAAGCCTATGCGCTCTGTACCTTGAGCAACAGCGATTGGCTCTCGCGCAAAGTAGCGAAATCAGCAGACGTTGATGAATCGAAGGCCTCGATCGAAGACGCGACAACTGGACCAAGCCTTAACCCGGCATCGGAAACGCCTGGCTCAATTCGCAGGGCGGGCCTTTCGCGCGCTTCCTCGCGGCTGATCGTGCCGGATGGCATTGCGGCCGAGACTGACTAAGCAGTTTTGTAGGGGTATTAACTCGTGAGCGTAGACAACACATATCAGTCGTTGGAACGGGAGCTGGCTAACGACGACCCGTGGCGGCTTGACGACAATCCGTTTGAACGTGAGCGTCACACCCAATTGCTGCGGCTGTCGCTGTCGAGCGGTGCTGTGTCAAACGGCCTCGAGATCGGGTGCGCGGCCGGTGCATTCACAGAGAAGCTTGCTCCTCACTGCAAACGGCTCACGGTCATCGATGTTATGCCGCGAGCGATCGGTCGCGCGTGCCAGCGGACCAAGAGGTGGTCGCATATCAGCTGGGCCGCGACTGACATTTTGCAGTTCTCGGCCGCGGAGCTGTTCGATCTGATCGTGGTCGCCGAAGTTCTCTACTATCTCGAGGACCTAACACGGATGCGTACCGCAATCGACAACATGGTGAAGATGCTTGCTCCAGGTGGGCATCTGGTCTTCGGATCTGCACGTGATGCCACCTGCAGGCGATGGGGGCATGTCGCTGGCGCCGAGACGGTCATCACGATTTTGACTGAAGCGCTCACTGAGGTCGAGCGCGTGCAGTGCCAGGGGCAGTCGGCTGACGAAGACTGCTTGTTGGCCCGTTTTCGCAATCCGGAGCGATCTTCGATCCGCCCCAACGGGCGAGCTTGAAAGGGAGTCACTATGCGTATCTGCGGTATCAAGCTGACGCATGACGGGGCAGTCGCTCTGATCGAGGACGGCCGGGTGGTGTTTTGTGTCGAACAGGAGAAGCTGAACAACAATCCGCGTTATCAAACCATAGACAACCTGGATGCCGTCGTTAACGCCTTGGCGGAGCACGGGCTGGATCCGAGCGATGTTGATCAGTTCGTCATTGATGGCTGGGATGGAGAGTTCGAATCGCAGTTTGAAGTCCTTAGTGGGACGACGACCATCAAGCTCAAGGGCGCGCCGTATGTCGAACGGCAAGGCGACAGCCCCCTGACGTCCCGCGATCGCATCGGCCTCATGCTTGCTGGCAAGCTATATCCCTATCAAAGCTATCCCCATGTCACCGGGCACATCGCGTCCGCGTACTGCGCCAGCTCGTTTGCCCAATCCGCACAATCTGCTTTCTGCTTGGTGTGGGACGGCTGCATGTTTCCACGCCTCTACTATGTCGAGCCCCACGGCATCCGATTCATCGAGTGCCTGTTTCCGATGATAGGTCACGCCTATGCGACGGCAGGACATCACTTTGGACCTTACCGGCGGGCAGACCGGACCAGCTGGGATCTCGGTATTGCCGGCAAGCTGATGGCCTATATCGCGCTGGGATCGCCCGACGAGGACATTATTAAGACGTTTCAGGAACTTTACGAGGCGCACTTTGCCGCGGATGCTGACGGCGCTTGTCCTGAGCTTGAAGATATCAATAGCTCACAATCGCCACTCGAAGCTCTGCACGACTTCTTCGATGCGTGCGCACTGCGATTGAAGGCCAAGCAAGCCGAAGACGTCCTTGCATCATTTCATGTCTTTCTAGAGCGTCTGCTGGTCCGCACAATTGCTGATGTTGTGGGGCGGCATTCGGATCTTGCGGGGGCGCGTAACCTCTGCATAACCGGCGGTTGTGGCCTAAATATTAAGTGGAATAGCGCATTTCGTGCGACCGGCCTGTTCGATGTCGTGTGGGTGCCGCCCTTTCCGAACGACAGCGGCTCAGCCATCGGTGCTGCTTGCTCTGCACTGGCGGCACAGCAAGGCTTTAAAGCTCTCGAATGGTCGGTCTACAGTGGACCGGCCGTTCGTCCGAGCGAAGTGCCGCCCGAATGGGAGAGCGCGCCCTGCAACATGGGCGAACTTGCGGCAATCCTCGCGAGCGACAAGCCCGTCGTTTTCCTAGCCGGGCGTGCCGAGCTCGGACCGCGAGCCTTGGGTGGCAGAAGCATTCTCGCAGCTGCGAGCTGGGAGGGAATGAAAGATCATCTCAACGACATCAAACTTCGCGAGCATTTCAGGCCGGTGGCGCCGATATGCCTGGAGGATCGCGCGGCGGAGATGTTTAGCCCTGGAATACCCGATCCGTACATGCTGTTCGATCACCAGACGCGACCGGAATGGCGGGACAAAATTCCTGCCGTCGTGCATCTCGATGGATCCGCTCGCCTACAGACGGTTTCCAGAACCTCTCAGCATAAAGTGGCCGAGCTTCTCGTCGAGTACGAGAAGCTCACAGCCATTCCGCTGCTTTGCAATACCAGCGCCAATCTGCATGGACGCGGCTTCTTCCCGGATGCTGCCGCTGCGTGCCAGTGGGGACGCGTTGATCACGTCTGGTGTGACGGCCTGCTTTGGACAAAGAAGCGCGCGAGCGAGGAAGCGGCGCGAACGACGTCCGTCGCGATGGCGTAAGAAAATGTCAACCGCGGCAGTCGACATTTTTGAGGTGAGCAAGTCCTACAACGACAGGGTCGTCGTGGACGCTCTTTCGTTTACGGTCTCACCGGGAGAGTGCTTCGGTCTGCTGGGACCAAACGGCGCGGGCAAAAGCACGCTTGCGCGTTTGATCCTGGGTGTTGCATCGCCCGACGCAGGTAAGATATGCGTCCTCGGCGAGCCGGTGCCGGCGCGGGCGCGCTTGGCGCGGCGGGGCATCGGGGTTGTCCCACAGTTCGACAACCTTGATCTTCAGCTCACGGTCCGCGAAAACTTGCTCGTTTTCGGGCGCTACTTCGCCATGAGCGCGACCGAGGTCAAAGCGGTGACGCCGTCACTGCTCGAATTCGCCCGCCTGGAGAACAAGGCGGATGCCCGCGTCGCGGAACTGTCCGGTGGCATGAAGCGGCGCCTGACGCTGGCTCGTGCCCTCATTAACGACCCGCAGCTCTTGGTGCTTGATGAGCCGACGACCGGCCTCGATCCGCACGGCCGTCACCTGATTTGGGAACGCTTGCGCTCGCTATTAGGGCGCGGCAAAACGATTCTTCTCACCACCCATTTCATGGAAGAGGCGGAGCGATTGTGCGACCGCCTGTGCGTGCTTGAGCACGGCCGTAAGATCGCCGAAGGCCGGCCTCACGCGCTGATCGAGCAGCAGATCGGCTGCCAAGTGATCGAGATTTACGGTGGTAATCCGCATGAACTGCTGCCGCTGGTCAAACCCCAAGTGCAGCGCGCTGAGGTGAGCGGGGAGACGCTGTTCTGCTATGTCACGGATCCAGAGCAGGTGCGCCTGCGGCTCGCCAACCGCACGGATCTCCGCCTTCTGCAGCGTCCTCCAAATCTGGAGGATGTCTTTTTGCGGCTAACCGGGCGAGAGATGAAGGACTGAACGATGTGGCAACGTTTTGCGCCGGCGCTCCCTGCTAATCCATGGAACTGGATCGCGGTATGGCGCCGAAATTTTCTAGTCTGGCGGAAAGTCGCTCTGGCATCGATTCTTGGGAATCTGGCCGAGCCGATGAGCTCTCTGTTCGGTCTCGGTTTTGGCCTTGGAATGATCATAGGTGGCGTTGAGGGGACCTCATACATCTCGTTTCTGGCGGCAGGCATGGTGGCCACAAGCGCGATGGTCTCCGCAACCTTCGAAACGATCTATGCAGCTTACGCTCGCATGCAGACAAACTGCACGTGGGAGGCAGTACTCTGTACGCCCCTTACGCTCGGCGACATTGTTCTCGGTGAAGTGGCATGGGCAGCGAGCAAGGCCTTGCTCGCCGGGACGGCGATTACGATTGTTGCCGTCGCACTGGGTTATGCGGAGTGGTCATCCATCCCCTATGCGTTACCAGCCATCGCCCTCACTGGCGTTACGTTCGCGAGCCTCGCAATGGTCGTTTCAGCACTTGCACCGAGCCACGACTATTTCATCTTCTACCAGTCTCTCATTCTCACGCCCATGATGTATTTGAGCGGGACGATCTTCCCAATGAGCCAGTTGCCAGGGCCATTTCAACGCATAGCCGCCTTCTTGCCGCTGACTCATTCGGTCGATCTCATTCGTCCGGCAATGCTCGGTCGGCCGGTCGACAGCGTCGGCTTGCATGTGGGCGCACTTTGCATTTACGCAGCGTTTCCCTTCCTCGTCTCGGCCGCGCTGCTTCGGCAACGGCTGATGCGGTGAGAGGAAAAAGACCTCAAGCGAAGCATCGCGTGTGCGAGATCAGATATCGGGCGTAACGCGATTCGCGTGCGACGCTTATGTGAGCCTCGTTACGCTAGCGATGCCTGATCTGCCCCGTGGCGATGTGCGGTCTACTCGCAAGGCAAGCGACACGAAATAGGCCAACAGGCCTCTCAGGATGAACGGAGAACAAGATGCTGTGTCTAGGATTGAGTGGCGGGCTCGACAGGGTCTATGAAAATCCGCTTGAACTACCGAACACGTTTCTGCACGACGGCGCCGCAGTACTTGTCAAGGACGGGCGCGTGATCGCTGCCGTTGAAGAGGAGCGCCTCAACCGGATCAAACACTCAAACAAGCTCCCGAGCAGTGCGATTGAATACTGTCTTGCAGCTGCGGGTGTGGAGCTTCGCGACGTCGATCGTATTGCGTTCTACGCCACCGAACCCTATTGCAACGCGATGCTCGAACGGCTGTTCATCTCACAACCTGAGATCTCAATTCCGCTAAATGCTAATTTGCTGTTACGGCACCTTCTGGCGGCGGAGTTCGGCACCGAAATTGATCCCTCGCGGGTATCATTCGTAGGCCACCATCAGGCCCATGCCGTGAGCGCTCTGGCGATGTCGGGTTTTGAAGAAAGCCTGGTTCTCGCGATCGACGGTTGTGGCGACTTCCTCTCGGGTCTCTTGGCGGTCGGGTCGGGCACCGAAATGACCGAGCTTATGACGTTTCCAGAGAATAACTCTCTCGGGCTGTTCTATCTGGAGACGATCCGATATCTCGGCTACGGCTTGTTCGACGAGTATAAGGTTATGGGACTGGCTCCTTACGGAGATCCCGCACGCTATCGCGAGCTCTTTGCCCAATTCTATGAGCTCTCCGCAAACGGTGGCTACCGCGTTCACCTCGACCGGATCGGCCCGGCATTGCTGCGCAATATCGAGGTCCGGCGAAAGGGAATGCCGTTCACGCAACAGCATCAAGATGTGAGCGCATCGTTGCAGGAGGCGCTGGAGCGGATCGTGTTTCACATTCTTCGGCATTACCGTGAGTCGACCGGAATGAAACGGTTGTGCCTGGCTGGCGGGGTGGCCCACAACTGCACACTGAACGGAAAACTTCTGTATTCAGGCCTGTTCGAAGACATCTTCGTGCAGCCCGCTGCGCATGATGCCGGATGCGCATTGGGCGCGGCACTGATGGTGTCGAACGAGGCCGGGCAGCCGGCGCCCCGCGAGCGACTCCAGGCGGTTTATTGGGGGCCAGATGTCGGCAGCGACGACAGCATCGAACAGGAACTGAAGGGATGGGCCGGACACCTCGAGATTGAACGGACCGCTGACGTCGCAGCCAGAGCAGCCGAGTGGATCGCTGATGGCGCCGTGATCGGGTGGGTACAGGGCCGGTCCGAGTTCGGCCCTCGTGCGCTCGGCAACCGCAGTATTCTTGCGGACCCGAGGCCCGCCGCAAACAAGGACCGGATCAACGCGATGGTCAAGAAGCGCGAAAGTTATCGACCATTTGCGCCATCGGTTCTGGAGGAGGATGCGGGCGCGTTCTTCGAGTTGCCGGATGGCCGCGCAGAGTATCCCTTCATGAATTTCGTCGTTCGCGTGCGCGAATCCAAGCGTGCTTTGCTGGGCGCGATCACGCATATCGATGGTACGGCCCGGCTGCAAACGGTTTCCCGAACGAGCAATGCCGCCTATTGGGAACTCATCAATGCGTTCAAGAGCCGGACAGGCGTGCCGATTCTGCTAAATACGTCATTCAACAACAATGCCGAACCGATCGTAGATTCCGTTGCCGATGCGATTACGGCGTTTTTGTCGACCGAGCTGGATGGCCTTGTGGTCGGGTCATTCCTCGTCAAGAAGCGGGCAACAACGCTCGAGAGCTGGACCGCACTCGCTGTATCACTGCCACCCCATGTATCCCTTTACCGGGTTCGCGCTCATTCGGGCCGAGAACGCCAGGAGACAGTCTGCGAGATCCGTATGGGTCACTCCAGCCAGGACAGCGTGCGCGTCTCGCATGACCTGTTCGAGATGCTGATGCAAATTGAGAAGGAAGCTGTTCTTGCCGATCTTCTCGCCAGGGTCACCTCTGACAGGACTAGGCACGAAGCTCTCGTGAACGAACTGCGCGGGCTCTGGGATCAGCGCCGTATTCGGCTGCATCCGTCACAGACAGCGCGGTCGTAAAAGGTGAGCGTGCGGAAGAGGGCTTCGTGGACGCCTCTTGCATGACCTGCCAATCGCGGTGCCGTGAAGGATAGGCTTGCGGGTTGATCGCCTTGCGTCCAGGTGACCAGCCGTCCATTGGCGTGGATCGGAATCGCAGATGAGTAGGTCCGCCACACAAAACTGATCTTGCGCAACGAGAAGGGTTTGATAACTTGACGAAGGAACGCTTTGTTATTTCTCGGAGGCGTACCGGCTTTGGTGATTGCCTCTGGTCGCTGGCGTCGGCTTGGTCGTACGCGCAGCGGACCGGGCGGACGCTCGTCATCGACTGGCGCGGTTCCTGTTACGTCGACCAACCGTTCAGCAACGCCTTTCCGGTGTTCTTCGAGCCGGTTGAGGACATCGCTGGAGTGCCGGTGATTTGCGATGACCGGGTCAACCAGCTCTCGTTTCCCGGACCGTTCTTCCCGCGGTGGTGGAATAGGCCATCGATCGACTGCATCAATCGCCCGGATGAGCAGATCTTCCGAGAACGTGACGAACTGACCGAGCTGTTCCAGGCAAGAGAAGATAACGAAGCCAACACCATTGTCTGTGACGCTTGCCTGATGTGGCGTTGTGGCGAGGAAGCCGAACGACTGATCTTTCGGAACATCAAACTCAGGCCTGAGATTCGAGCGCGGATCGACGCGTTCTGTGAGGAACACTTTAGCGGCCATAGCATCATCGGCGTTCATGTTCGGCACGGCAATGGCGAAGATATCATGGAGCATGCGCCGTACTGGGCCGATTCGGAGCTCGCCCTTCGTCAGGTCTGCATGGCAATCCGTAAAGCTAAGGCTTTGCCATATCCAAAGCCTGTAAAGGTCTTCCTGTGCACGGACAGTGCACAGGTGCTCGATCACGTATCGGGTATGTTTCCCGATGTCTTCGCCGTACCAAAACGTTTCCAGGCCGATCGGGCAGGGCCGTTGCATAGTGCGGAAATGGGAATTGAAGGTGGAGCTTCCGCTCTCGTCGACATGTATCTTCTTGCGCGATGCGCTACCGTGATCCGCTTTCCCCCAACCAGCGCCTTCACGCGCTATGCCCGTCTGCTCGTGCCACGCATTATTGAGTTTGATCTGAGCAATCCGGAGCATTTGACCATGATCGATAACCCATACGAGCATTTCGCGGCTTCATGAAGTGCCGCGAGTCTGAGCCTGAGCAATGGTCGGCTAGATCATCAGGCTGACACTGCTGGCTAGGACATCATCGAGTTTCGCAACCTCTCGCAGAAACGGTGGATGGTGACGTCCGTCCGCAAGCGACGGCTGACCGGCGCACTACCACGGATGCGGTGCGGGTGGGAGGGCGAACGCCCGCGAGACGTAGGCCAATGCCGGCGAGCGCCGGCGGCCTTGCCCCAATGCTTCGGGCCGTCCTGTGTAAGTCGAGTCGCGCGGAAAGGTTATGGCCTGTCCTGATCCGGCCCAAACCGCCATCGCTGGCCAGACGGTGAAGAGCACGCCAATGGCGGTCCGGGCTGCCGAGGAAATCTGACGTAGCAGATAATCACGTCAGAATGTCCCAGCAGCAAGGAGGCGCGTCCGGTAGATGGATGGCCTTTGCTGGGCAATCCTTTTCCGGTCAGCTCGTTATCTTGACTACAGCCTTATTCATGCGCCGGTTGCAGAAATCCTTTCGGCCACAGCCGATGAACAGCACGACCCGCAGCCCATCGATAGGCCGCATGTGCGCCCGCGCGTCCAACGGCCGAGAGCAACTTGGACGAACTGGTCATCGCTCCTGACCTCCGCCAAAGGCGGCTGATCTATCTCCGCCAGCCCGAATGAGCCACCGACCACCCTGGAGCGCGACACCAGTCAGCTCGCCCTGGGAGCAGCACAAGCCTCTCGGCTCCAAGACGTAGCGCGCGCGCATTGGGCGGCGCGCCCGGAAAGCTCGACGACAACAATTGCTGCGGCGTTGCTGCTGTCGAAAAGCAAACAGGCCAGATGTTCCGAACCTGCCATTTGGGTCGCAAAAGTGCGCCCATTGTGACCTGCATCGTTGTGGCCCGGATCCTGCACCAGGTGCGCAGGCGAGGGGGGCGGAAGGGAGCGGCGTGTGAATCGAGGTCTACTAGATGACAAAGCGGTCGCAGCTCAATCGTCGGAAACGGACCCTGGCGGTCCAGTTCACACTCACGCTGGTCGAGCGGGCCGCCCGCTGCGTGACCGGAAGACGCTGGTATTGACCGGGGCATCGCGCGGTATCGGTCGCGCCACTGGAAAATTGTTTTCGGAAGCCGGTTGGCGCGTCATTTCTTGCGCGCGCCAACCATTCGACGCGGTGCGCTGCCCATGGGACTCAGAGGACGACAGCTATATCAAAGTCGACCTGAGCGATCATCGGACGCTGCCGCGCCTGATTGCCGAGATCAAGGAGCGCCTTGCCGGCGCACCGTTGCACGGACTGATAAACAATGCCGGAAATTCACCAAAAACGCCGAACGGTGCCCGGCTGACGTCGCTGGCGACCTCAGTCGATACCTGGATGAGCGTGTTCCACCTCAATCTGGTGGCGCCGATCCTGCTCGCTCAAGGTCTGTTCGATGAGCTAAAAGCGGCTTCAGGCTCGATCGTCAATGTGACTTCGATCGCCGGCTCGCGGGTGCATCCATTTGCAGGCACGGCATATGCGACTTCGAAAGCTGCGCTCGCTTGTCTTACGCGCGAAATGGCGCACGATTACGCCTCACATGGCATTCGCGTCAATGCGATCGCGCCCGGAGAAATCAAGACGGACATTTTGTCGCCTGCCACGGAAGCGCATCTTGTGCCAAAGATCCCACTTCGCCGAGTGGGTACACCCGAAGAGGTCGCCAAGGTCATTTTCTTCCTATGTTCAGATGCGGCAAGTTATGTCACTGGCGCCGAAGTCCCGATCAATGGCGGACAACACTTGTGATGAATTCGCCCCCTGGCGAAGCCCGGCTAATCTGAGCCTCATGGATGGAACTCATGTTGGCCAGGGCGAATCCGCGCAGGGAGTTGGAAAGAATAACGCAGCAAATCTAGTCACTGTAGGTGCTGCCGACGTGCCATGAAGAGGCGTCATCTCTCGCCCGCCCTGAGAACTGGATGTCAGATCGAGGGGGCATGCAACACGCGTCCAACAAGTCCGATCAAGGTGATGGGAGGATCAAGAAAGGAACGGAGAAGTCGTTATGCTGGACAGCGTTTCCCTGCGCGAAAAACCAAACTCAACCTCCGACGCGGACCCCTCCGGTTATATTGTGCCGTTGCAAGAGAAATCGCTAAGCACGATCTTTGAAATAGCGCACACGCTCGCCGGCCTATCCAGGCTCGAAGCCAAGCTGGAGAGCGTCATCGAGCGTCTGCAATCGCTCGTGCAGATGCGGCGCGGCATCGTGTGTCTCTTCGATCATGACGGCGTGCCCGATATCATCGTAGACGACGGTCGGAACGAAGGCCGCGATGCCCGCTGCGGGGTGCGCTTGTCGCAAGGAGCAATTGATCAAATCGTGGCGTCGGGGCGGCCGCTCATCGTCGAGAACGTCGCGCTGCATTCGGCCTTCAGTCCTTCGGACGTCGAGATGCTAGATGCCGCCGGCAAAGCGCGTGTTGCGTTCATCGGCGTTCCCATAGACATTGACGAGAAAGTTGTGGGTACGCTGAGCATTGACCGCATCGCGGACAACGGGACGCGCGCGCAGCTTGAGGACGACCTCCACCTGTTGACCATGGTCGCTAGCCTTCTGGGCCAGACGGCGAAGCTACATTACTTTTTTGAGCGCGATCGCGGGCGCCCTATGGACGAGGAGTTCCGGCTGCAGAAGCAGCTGTCCGAACTCAAGCCTCTTGGGCGGGAGCGTAAGAAGGTTCAGGTCGAGGGAATTATCGGCGACAGCCCGGCGCTGCGCGCGTTACTTGAGAAGATCGAGGTGATCGCAAAATCCAACAGCACGGTTCTGCTGCGTGGCGAATCGGGTACCGGAAAAGAGCTGGTCGCGAAGGCGATTCACGAGCGTTCAGCGCGCGCCAAACGCCCCTTTATCAAGCTGAATTGCGCAGCCCTGACTGAGACGGTGCTGGAATCCGAATTGTTCGGTCACGAGAAGGGGGCGTTTACGGGCGCATTCAACGTGCGCAAGGGGCGCTTCGAGCTCGCCGACAAGGGAACGTTGTTTCTAGATGAGATCGGTGAGATCTCGGCGTCGTTTCAGGCGAAGCTCCTGCGCGTGCTTCAGGAGCAGGAATTCGAGCGGGTGGGTGGCAATCAGACGATCAAAGTCGACGTCCGCGTGATTGCAGCCACGAACAGGAATCTTGAAGAGGCGGTGGCAAGGAAGGAGTTTCGTGCCGATCTCTATTACCGCATCAGCGTGGTTCCTCTGATACTGCCGCCGCTGCGCGAAAGACGCACTGATATTCCGCTTCTCGCCGCTCGGTTCTTGAAGAACTTCAATAATGAGAACGGCCGTGCTCTGGTGTTCGATTCAAGTGCGATTGAGGTCCTCATGAATTGCGAATTTCCAGGTAATGTTCGCGAGCTCGAGAACTGCGTGCAGCGGACCGCGACCCTCGCGCAAGGATCGTCGATCGTAAGACAGGATTTTGCCTGCTGCCACGGGCAATGCCTGTCGTCCATGCTATGGAAGTGTGGACCGGAGGAAATGGCGCGACGGCCGAGCCCGACAATCTCACTGCCCGCGAGTCTGAACATGCCGCCTCCAGAAACTGTGACAGCCGTTCAACCGGTCAGTAGCGAGTTGACACCGCTAGGGCCACCCGGGCGACCCGTAGTGGGGGCTGCGAAACTCACCGATCGCGAGCGCGTCATCGCAGCCATGGAAAGATCCGGGTGGGTACAGGCGAAGGCGGCGCGCCTGCTTGGACTGACCCCGCGCCAGATTGGCTATGCCTTGCGAAGACACGGTATCGAGATCAAGCGCTTCTGAACAAAGCGTCGGGCTCGCTCCTCTCTCGCGCTCGGCCGACTGGGATAGGAGAGCGTGGCAAGAGGCGGTTGCCAGCTCTGATGCATAAAGCGGATGCTAGCCTTATGCCTTGGTTGGGACAGGCTCGCCGGCGATGTGTAGGGCGTCTTCGCGTCGGCCGCTCTTGTCATCGTCTGTTTGCAACGTATTCGCCCTGAAAACTGGCTTGGCGTCGAGCCGGCGCGTGATCGCTGCGGCTCCGTTGCTGCCTGTAATTCAGATCAGCTTGAGATCACGCCCATGCTCAAGCCGTCGCAATTGCGACAACCGGCTCGCCGTCAACCGTCAGTCATTGCATGCCTTCCTCATCGGCGAAATGCCTGGGGTGGTATGACATTTGCTGCTCGTCGGGAGCCGGCTCAGCATCTTAGGAAAAGTACATGCACAGCATCGTCTGCATCAAACAGGTCCCCGACTCCGCGCAAATCCGCGTGCACCCTGTTACGAATACGATCATGCGCCAGGGCGTGCCGACAATCATCAACCCATATGATCTCTTCGCACTGGAAGCTGCGCTCGAGCTACGAGATAGGTTCGGCGGCGAAATTACCGTCCTCACAATGGGGCCGCTGTCGGCCGCAGAATCTCTCCGAAAGGCACTGACATTTGGTGCCGATCGCGCTGTCCTGCTCACCGATCGTAGCTTCGCGGGCTCCGATACGCTGGCGACGAGTTACGCGCTGGCGTGCGCGATTCGAAATATCGCGAGGGAATATGGCCCACCGGACGTCATATTCACTGGCAAGCAGACGATCGACGGCGATACGGCGCAGGTGGGGCCTGGCATTGCAAAGAGGCTCGGGGTCCAGCAGCTTACTTATGTTTCCACAATCAAAGCGTTGGACTTCAAAGTACGCACGATCGAGGCGGAACGGCGCTGCGAAGGCGGCGTCCAGGTGCTGCGTTCCAAGCTGCCGTGTCTCGTCAGCATGTTAGAGGCAACCAATCAAATTCGCCGCGGTGCAATGATAGATGCGTTGCGTGCCGCCCGTGCCACTATCGTAAAATGGAGCGCCCAAAATGCCGGCGTGGATGACATGGCCAAATGCGGTCTGAGGGGGTCGCCGACCGTCGTCAAACGTGTTTTCGCGCCCTTCGCGCGAGCGGAGAAGGCGACGTGGGTGGAGGCGGCCGAGCAGCCGGCGCAAGCATTGATCGACGCCATGTTCAAGCGCAACCCTATGCTCGAAACGGAGCTCGCACAGCTCGCGCGCGGTACCTTATCTGCGCAAGCTAGCGGTGCGTGAAGTCGCGGCTGATCGAGCGGAGCCGGCGATGGCCCGGGTCGTGGTCATGCATGGGCCCGTCGCTCGGTTGCACTAGGCACGATCAACCTTGTCGACCGCTCTCCGCGAAATGCGATAAGGGTGAGCATTCAACTTGCGTATCTCAGCGCCGAGAGGCCGGTATCGGATCAACATACCAGTCGTCTCGTTACGCTAACGTTCGGCGACCTGCGATCCGCCAATTCACTGGGGAATTCATGCAGCCTGAAGACGTGCCCGTTCAGTTTGTGTGGCAGCCGCACAGAATGCCGCTAATTTCAACGCGTGGACCTCGCGCGAGGGATCTATCCCCTCGCGCGAGATCTGCCGTGTTTCACGTAACTGCAAAGTGCGAGCGTCATCGCGCCGTTCGACCACAGAACGAAGGGTGGCGATAATGTTCAGCCATTCCTAGTCAACGCCAGTTCGTCCCGCGAGATCGCATAGGACGAACCGTGACCGGCAGAGTGGCCCGCCCACTCACCGCAAGGGCAGTGACGCACCAAGTTCAGTTCAGTCTTGGGCCGTCAACGTCCCAGTGGGCGCGTGCTAATGCGTGGTAAATTGCGCGGCTACGGCCTTGTTAGACCGCTCGGGACGCGACGGCTTCGCAACTCTCTTGGTGCTTCCTGGATAAATCGTGAGTGCGGCGATGATGCCGAGCAAGGCGGCAAACATCAACCAGAAACCGGGCGAAGCCTTGTCGTCGGTCCTATCGATCAACCAGGTCGATGCGAGTGGGGTAAACGTGCCAAAGAGAGCTGCCGCGAGTGCGAAGGCCAAAGAAAAGCAGGTTGTGCGAACGTGCTTCGGCACGATTTCGACCAAAGCGCCCAACATGGCGCCGCTATAGGTGCCAAAGTAGAACGAGAACATCATCTCCACTACCAGCATCTTGCCAAAGCTTGGGTCGGTCACAAGCCAAGACAACGCCGGATATACAGTCACCAAGGCGAGGCCGGCAATGGTCAGTAAGACCGGCTTCCGGCCGATTTTGTCTGAAATCGCGCCGCCGATTGGGTTCCAGATGAAGTTCGTCACGGCGACCAAAAGCGTTACCAAGAGCGTGTTCTGCGACGACAGCTGCAATACGTGCTTGCCGAACGTAGGCGTGTACACCGTGACGAAATAGAAGGTCGTGGTCGTCAGCATCGCGATCATCATGCCAAGAAGGACAACGCGCCAGTTCGCAACCGTGGAGGCAAAGACCTCGCGGGCCGTTGGGTGGGTCTTCATGGCCAGGAATTCCGGAGTTTCCTCCAGCGTCCGGCGCAGGAAGAAGATAAGCGGAACGATCAAGCAGCCAAGGAAGAACGGGATCCGCCAGCCCCAGGCTGCAACCATTTCGGCCGGAAGTGCTTCGCTCAAAAAATATCCGATAAGAGCCGCGACAAAGATCGCAACCTGCTGGCTCGAGGACTGAAACGATGTGTAGAAACCGCGATTGCCCGGAGTGGCAATCTCGGAAAGGTAGACGGAAACGCCCCCAACTTCAACGCCGGCAGAAAAGCCCTGCAACAGCCGTCCGAACAGCACGATCACGGGTGCGGCAATGCCGATCGTCGCATAGCCGGGACAAAAGGCGATGATGATGGTGCCAATCGCCATTATCGAAAGCGTAATGATCAGGCCTTGCCGACGGCCAATCTGGTCGATATAGGCTCCAAGCACGATCGCGCCAACAGGTCGCATCAAGGCACCCAGCCAGAACACACCGAAGGTGTTCAGCAGCGACGCGGTTTCGCTTGCTGATGGAAAGAACGCGTTTCCGATGGCACTGGCGTAGAACCCGAACAAGAAGAAATCGAACTGCTCGAGGAAGTTGCCGCTCGTCGCACGTAAGATGTCGCCAATGCGCAATTTGGCATTTGACGCGTGCTCAATGGACGCTGGTGACATGGCGAGGTTCCTCTCGGTTTGAAATGGCCGGTTCCGAGAAAATCTCACGCCAGCCGAGTGCAGTGTCACGGCCGCGAATCTGCCATCAGGGCACTGTCGACCAACCCGTAAGCGCCTGACGTTTCCGGCATATTTTCGGCAATTGCCGCAATGTCGCATGGATTTTCCGGCCTTATTCCGCTCGCGCAGCAGGAGTGACTCTCAAGCTACTGAAACCTCGGGCGATTCTAGGTGACAAGGTTGGACTGCACCCCTCAAGTGAGACACGATAATCTCGGTGACAGGGTCGGTTGCCACGACGGGTTATCGTGCCTTATTTTGCGCGAACATGGCTTCGAACTCAAGGGGCGATTGATAGCCGAGCGCTGAGTGCAGGCGTTCCTTGTTGTAGACGTCCGCGATGAAGCTATCGATCCGGCGACGCGCGTCTCGGATGTCGGAGAACGCCTTCCCGTTGACCTCTTCGGCCTTGAGCGTCTTCATGAAGCTCTCAGCCTTGGCGTTGTCGAAGGGGTTGCCCGGCCTGCTCATGCTGATCGTGATGTCACGATCCGCTAATATTTGGCGATAGGCGATCGAGGCGTATTGCACACCGCGATCGGAGTGATGGATCAGGCTGCCGCGTTGCGGCTTGCGGGCCTCGATTGCCCTGTCCAATGCCGCGATCGCGAGGGAGGCATCGAGCGTGTTCTCGAAGGCCCAGCCAACCGCCTTGCGCGAGAAGGCGTCGAGGATGACCGCGAGATAGGCGAAGGTCCTGGCGAGATGGACGTAGGTGATGTCCGCGACCCAGATCTGATCAGGAGCGGACGGCACCAGGCCGCGCACGAGATTCGGGACGACGACAATGTCCCTTGGTCGCTCTGCCGGCGGCTTCAGGAATGGCGCCTTGCGCTGTGCGAGAAGATTATCCTCGCGCATGAGCCTGAGCACCTTCTTGGCATTAACGACCATGCCCTTGCGTCGGATGGTGGCAGTCACGCGCCGGTAGCCGTAGAACGGATGCTTGAGGCAAATGCGTTGGAGCTGGTCGCGCAGCTCGCAGTCGGCCGTCTCACGACTGCGTCTGGTGAGGTGCCGGTAATAGGTCGCGCGTGGCAGACCGGCCAGGCCACAGAGCCGTTGCACGTCGGCATTGGAATCCGTTGCCTCCGATGTCATGGCTTGGATGACTTCGACGATGCGGATGCGGGTTTGCCTTGCGCTACCGGCCGCTCCAATGCGCGCAAGGCTTGCCGAAAAAAATCAAGATCCATCTGCTGGCGGCCGACCAGCCGTTCGAGTTCGGCAATGCGGGCATTCGCTCGCGCCAGTGCAGACCGCTTGTCGTCATAGGTTGCCGGAGCTTTGAGCTTCCGGGGGCCAGGCTTCGGTCCTGGCTTGCGGTTCAATCCCTCCGGCCCTTGCGCCTTCCAGGCCTTGATCCAGTCGTGCAGTATCTTACGCGATATCCCAAGCTCGCGCGCCAAAGGCAGAACGCCTTCGCCTCGCTCGACACGCTTGATCGCCTTCAATTTGTAAGCCGTCGGAAACTGACGGTTCTTCGCTCTTGCTGCCACAGGTCATCCTCGGAAATGCCCTGTCACCGAGATTATCGTGTCTCACTTGAGGGGTGCAGTCCAAGGTTGTTGTTTGCGGCGTGGCGGGTTTCTCATCGAGCGCATCGACCTGGAATGAAAGGGAAGCACGCGATGCGTGGCATACGCCGCGCGGCAGGGAAGAGCTTCGTGAGACAGGTCGCGCTAGAACAACTCGCCAGAATGCGATTGGGGCCGAGCCGGACTAAACATGTCACCCGATGTCCAGCGATTTGGGTTGGACGGAAAAGGTTTGGTGAGCGTGCTGGCGATCAAGCCCGTCCGCGAACGCCGATCGCCATGCTCGGCAAGTGCCACGTTGTCCTTCGAAGCGAGACGCGCCTCGTACTTCGAGGGGCGCTGCGGTCCGAATGCGGTCCAAAACCCGCACTGAGCGGAGAGGAACATAGCGGCCTCCGCAGCGATAACGGGCATCGTTTGGATCAATCCAATAGGTTCATCTGGCTTCCACGCCGCATGAAAAACCTGGTTGTTCGTCACCAATTATAACCTGGTCCAAGCAATCGGAACGCCGCGATCGGTCATATGCGACTCCTTGTTTGCCGGAAGACGCGCCAGCCTCTTAACCTGATTGGCCGTAGATTTTGCGCATGAGTCTCAGCTTCCCGACCATGAACCGGCACAACCAAATACGCCATGCGATGGCGTCGGGCCTGGAGTTGGGCGGCACATCATGATGAGATCTGCCGGGGCTTTGCGCGCCCTCGGTAATGACCCACGCCGATTCCAGGTGGCGTTGCCTTGGCTCATTCGACGGTGACCGATTTCGCAAGATTTCGCGGTTGGTCGACGTCCGTGCCCATCAAGCTGGCCGTGTGATAGGCCAGGAGCTGCACCGGAATTGCATAGACAATGGGCGTAAATGTCGTCCCCATCTTCGGCAGCACGATCGTCGCGAGTGCATCCTTGGACACCTCCGCGGCTCCGCTAGCGTCCGTTATCAAGATAATCTTGCCGCCGCGTGCGGCGACCTCCTGCATGTTCGAGATGGTCTTTTCGAAGAGCCGGTCGCAAGGAGCGATGACAATTACGGGAACGCTCTCGTCGACCAAGGCGATGGGGCCGTGCTTGAGCTCTCCGGCCGCATAGCCCGCGGCGTGAATATAGGAGATTTCCTTCAGCTTCAGTGCCCCTTCCAGCGCCAGTGGAAACGACGTGCCGCGACCAAGATATAGCACGTCACGCGATTTGGCGATGTCGCGTGCGAGCTTCTCGATCTGCGGCTCGCTGGCAAGCGCCGCTGTAACTAGCCGGGGAATTTCGATCAGCGCTCGCACGAGATCGATCTCGTCGCTCTCCGACAATTCACCCCGCGCCTTGCCCGCAGCGACCGCAAGCGCCGCCAGGACGACCAGCTGGCATGTGAACGCCTTGGTCGAGGCAACGCCGATTTCAGGTCCGGCGAGTGTCTGCAACACTGTCCCGCTTTCGCGCGCAATGGTCGAACTTTGAACGTTCACGATCGAGAGCGTATGCAGGCCTTGCGATTTGGCGTAGCGGAGCGCGGCCAGCGTATCGGCCGTCTCGCCGGACTGCGAGATGAAGACAGCAAGATCTCCCTTGCGCATCGGTGCCTCACGATAGCGAAACTCGGAGGCGACATCGAGCTCGACCGGAAGACGAGCCAGCCGCTCGAACCAGTATTTGGCGATATGGCCGGCATAGCCTGCCGTACCGCAAGCCGTGATCGAGATATGTCCGATCTCATTGAAATTGAACGGAAGCTCCTGCGGCAGTGCCACGCTCTCGTTGGCGATATCGACGTAGTGCGCCAGCGTCTGCCCGATCACCTCTGGCTGTTCGTGGATTTCCTTCGCCATGAAGTGGCGGTAGTTTGCTTTGTCGACGAGAACCGACGACGTGGCAGATTTCACCACCTCCCGGCGGGCGACTGTGCCTTGTGTGTCGTAAACCACGGCGAAGTTGCGGTTGAGCACAGCCCAATCGCCGTCCTCAAGGTAGGTGATCAAGTCGGTAAGGGGCGCGAGCGCGATAGCATCCGATCCGAGATACATTTCGCCTTCGCCATGGCCGATCGCAAGCGGTGAGCCCTTCCGCGCGCCGATCATGAGGTCGTGTTGACCCTTGAACAGGATTGCAAGCGCAAACGCGCCCACTAGCCGCGGCAGCGACGCTTTTACTGCGTCCTGCGGCGAGCAGCCATTTTTCAGATATGAGTCGATAAGATGCGCCACCACCTCGGTGTCTGTTTCAGAGGCGAAACAGGCGCCATGCTGTTTCAGCTCCGCGCGCAGCTCGCGGAAATTCTCGATAATGCCGTTATGGACGACTGCAACATTGTCCGTTGCATGCGGATGAGCATTGTGCTCGGTCGGCTTGCCATGAGTAGCCCAGCGCGTATGCCCGATCCCGACATGGCCTGAGAGCGGATGGCAGCGAACGCGTGTCTCAAGGTTCCTCAGCTTGCCCTCGGCGCGCCGAAGCTCGATATGATTTCCTTTGAGCGTTCCGATGCCTGCTGAGTCGTAGCCGCGATATTCCAGTCGCTTAAGTGAATCGATGAGTCGATCCGCGACCGGACCGCGCCCCAAGATGCCGACAATTCCGCACATGCTAATCAGTTTACCTCAAGTTCACAACAGAGCGTCCCGCAAGTCGCGCCTGACCAATTCGCTCGCCATAGCTATCGGCCAGTCTAGCCGGTGCCTGCCCTCGATCGGGCACGCGTCACCCGGCGGTGCGCGAGCTCCAAGCAACACGTGGAGCCCTGTCGAATTCGCCGGAAGATCCTAAAGCAACTTTCTGGGAACGAACAATGAGCGCCGTCAGCGGCTAGCAGCTGCATGGTTCTCTCCTTTTGTCCGATGTAGCCGATGCCGCCAAGAAGGCCTGGTAGGCCTGCCGCATTCCATGTGTGAGCCATGTTCTCGCGCGCCAGCCGAGGCTCGCGAGCCGGCTGACGTCGAGCAGCTTGCGCGGCGTGCCGTCGGGGCGTGAGGTGTCGAACGTGATCTCGCCGATGTAGCCGACGACCTCGGCGACGATGCGGGCAAACTCGGCAATGGTGATGTCCTCGCCGGTGCCGATGTTGATCAGCTCCGCACCCGAATAGGTCTTCATCAGGTGCACGCAGGCATCGGCCATGTCGTCAACATAGAGGAACTCGCGTCGCGGCGTGCCGGTGCCCCAGACTACGACGCTTCTTGCGCCCGAAACCTTTGCCTCATGGAAGCGCCGGATCAGGGCCGCGACCACGTGGCTGAGTTCGGGATGATAATTGTCGCCAGGGCCGTAGAGATTGGTCGGCATCACGCTGATGAAGTCGCTGCCATATTGGCTGCGATAGGCCTCCGCCATCTTGATGCCGGCGATTTTGGCGATCGCATAAGGCTCGTTGGTCGGCTCCAGCGGGCCGGTCAATACGGAGTCCTCGCGCAAGGGCTGCGCGGCGAGCCTCGGATAGATGCAGGACGAGCCCAGAAACAGCAGCTTTTCGGCGCCGTAGAGATGCGCGGCGTGGATCACGTTCGCCGCAATCGCGATGTTGTCATAGATGAACTCGGCACGCAGCGTGTCGTTGGCGACGATGCCGCCGACCTTGGCGGCAGCGAGGAAGATCACCTGCGGCCGCGCCGTCGCGAACCAGTCGAACACCGCGGCCTGGTTGCAGAGATCGACCTCGCACCGGTCCACGGTGACGAGCTTGACGTCCTCCCGCGCCAGCCGGCGCACCAGCGCGCTGCCGACCATGCCGCGATGGCCGGCGACGTAGACGCTTTTGCCTGTCAGCTCAAACGGTGCGTTTGCCACTGGCGGCGTCCCGTTTTGCTTCCGTCAGATCGCTCGCCATCATCTCCGCGACGAGCTCGGCAAAATTCCGCTTCGGTGTCCAGCCGAGCACCTCGCGCGCCTTGCTGGCATCGCCGACGAGGAGATCGACCTCTGTGGGGCGGAAGTAAGTGGGATCGAGTTTCACCACCGTCTTGCCGCTCTTCGCATCGATGCCGGTCTCGTCGACGCCCGCCCCGCGCCATTCGATGCGGCGGCCGACCTGCGCGAAGGCAAGCTCGACCATCTCCCGCACCGAGCGCGTCTCGCCGGTGGCGAGCACGAAGTCGTCGGGCTTGTCGGCTTGCAGGATCATGTGCATGCCTTCGACATAGTCTTTGGCGTGGCCCCAGTCGCGCTTGGCCGAGAGATTGCCGAGATACAGCGTCTGCTCCAGCCCGACCTCGATGCGGGCGACGCCGCGGGTGATCTTGCGGGTCACGAAGGTCTCGCCGCGGATCGGGCTCTCGTGGTTGAACAGGATGCCGTTCGACGCGAACATGCCATAGGCTTCGCGGTAGTTCACGGTGATCCAATAGCCGTAGAGTTTTGCCACGCCATAGGGCGAGCGCGGATAGAACGGCGTGGTCTCCTTCTGCGGGATCTCCTGCACCAGGCCATAGAGCTCGGAGGTCGAGGCCTGGTAGAACCGCGTCTCCTTCTCCATGCCGAGGATGCGGATCGCTTCCAGCAGCCTCAGCACGCCGATGCCGTCGGCGTTCGCAGTGTATTCCGGGCTTTCGAAACTGACGGCGACGTGGCTTTGCGCCGCGAGATTGTAGATCTCGGTCGGCCGGATCTGCTGCACCAGGCGGATCAGATTGGTCGAGTCCGTCATGTCGCCGTAGTGCATCAGGAACGGCACGTCCCCCACATGCGGGTCCTGGTAGAGATGGTCGACCCGCGCGGTGTTGAACGAGGACGAGCGCCGCTTGATGCCGTGCACGACATAGCCGAGCGACAGCAGGTATTCGGCGAGATAGGCGCCGTCCTGTCCAGTCACGCCGGTGATTAGAGCGACCCGCCGTTTGCTCTCTTGGTTTGACAAATCTTTTCTCTGCGCAGGTTAATGTCGTCCCGCGATCGACGACCTTCTATCGCGTCTGGCCTCTTCGAATGCGGAAGCGTCACGCTCTCGAAGCACCGAATTCTGGACCGTGTATAGACATTGCATCGATCGCTCAACTGTACGGAGGTAAACGTTCCACATCGAAACGGTTTTGAAGGACTATACGAAAGTTTGTAGTCGGGCGTTGCTCCATTGCTTGGGTGCGACCAATGGAATTGCGGCGCGGACAGGAGGTAAGCAGGCCCGTCGGGACCGAGAAGCGTTCCACTGTCTCTGCTTGCTCAACTCGCGCGGCGAGCCAGGGAGTTTCTCCTCATTTCTTGTCCTCGCCCAAGAGTTTTCCAGTCTTGCTGTTCATCCAGTGCAACTGCGAGCAAGCCGGGCAAACAAAGCCTTGAAAGTCGTTCTCTGTCGCGCAGCCCTTATCATCATCGATCCATTTCTGGACAATCATGTTGGTGATGGGGCAAGCAAAAGTGAAAGCGCGCATATTGACTCTGTGCTGTTTGAGTTCACAGAAAACGCTGCACGAATGAGGCCAATGCACCTGCATGCCAGACCTCAAGGGAGGTCTTCGCGACGATCAGTGTGCTCTATGCCCCTAACGACGAATTCAATAGCGGAAAGAATCTGGCGGTTCATTGCTCGCGAGTGGCCACGGAATCAACAAAATGGTGCGTCTAGGCGCGGACGATATGGCTCAGAAGGTCAGCGCTCGGTTCGGCGACCATTCCGCCGGGGGTCTTTTCCGCGCTCGCAAGCATGTCTTTGGACCGGCGGTACTATGACCAGGCAAAGCCCGCATCAGCGTGAACAAGCCGCCTTGAGCACATGCCGGTGCCATTGAAACTCGCGGTTTGCTGATCCCGAGCGCCCCTTCTCTTATCGACGCCGGCGGCAAAGTCCCGGTTCTTGAGCAAGCTCAGCCGCTTTGGCAGAGGACCTCTCATCGCACGCGATCGGCCTGCTCCGCTGTTGTCCACAGTAATTCGGAAGCTACCCAGCTGGGCACTCTACAATCTGACGCTGCGTACGGTTCAATCCCCCTGCGGGCTTATCGCGTGAAAATGTCAAACTCGTATTCGTTCGCCGGCAGCGCGATATTCTGGTCAATGAGCCCAATTCCGTCAGGGCACCAACAGTGACTTCGCCGTTCTAGACAACTTTGAACTATCGACCTCGAAAGGCGCCGTCAGGTGCCACGTCAGGATTGCGGGTTCGATAGTTGTGGGAAGGTCTGCCTCGGTGTCATACGTTGGAAAGGCCGCGCCCAAGCGGTGCTCAGCCCTGGTCCCGTTGAGGATCGTGGCTTGGGTCCAGATTGGCGTGGTTGCTACAATGGTGGCTGGTATCAAAGAGTTGCTATGGGGGCGTGCAACTCCAGATCGGCCGCGGGAAAGACGGCGGTATTGCAGGCAACAACGGCTTTTGGAACGAGCGGCGCAGTGAGCCATGCTCTTTGATGGCCAGGGTCTCGTAGCGGTGCCGATCGGCGGTTCCTCCCATTCATCTTGAGGCGCGAGCGATTGTTAGGCCCGCATTCTCCAGCGCATCCAAAATCCTATCAGCAATCGCCCGCGGATCGCGTTGGTCCTCTATTCTCACGTTACAGGCTAACGTAGCAGCGATAATCGCGTGCGCCGTTTTGCGCAGGAGGCAACCGTACTCGGCATACTCACCGCAAGTATTGCAGGTGATCACTGGTCGGCCAGTCCAGGGATCGTGCATTGGGATCTCGCGCCAGTTTTCTGTGTGACATTTCGGACAGAGCATAGATCGAGATTTCCTTGTGGTCTCAGCTCGCGCGCTACATGGTCATCAGTTGAACGACTGCTTGATAGCCAAAGCCGCAGAAGCCATCGATCCTCCGGAGGTCGTGTTGCGCGTCCCGAAAAACACGATCGAGGCGGGCACGGAAGCAATCCAGGCGCCCGAAGGGGCTCCGGCGTGAGCGACCAGTTGACGCATCCCCCGACAATGCCTTCGATGGCGCCGCCTCGGTGCTCTTCTGGGCGCCAAGACGGCCTGACCGCCTCGGACATGCGACCTGCTCGAAGGGCCAATCGTTGGGCCGCGAATGAAGCGGACATGCAGTCGGGCTCCTTGAGCTTTCGATGCGTATATCGAGGAGGCGTTGGTAATTTCTAAGGCGTGAACCCTCCTGAGATTGCTCAGCAAGCTGTGAGCCAGCTCATAATCCGAACGGCTTTCGTACGATCGCCCAATCATCGCAGCCAGGCATGACGAAAACGTCACGATAGGAGGATGCGTATCGAACACTATGCAAACGTGAATGCCTACAGCGGCCCCGTTTCGGCGGGAGCAAGCCATTTGCAGGTTCGCGGTAGGTAGATCACGACCACCTAAGTTGGGGTATGGCCTCCAACTTCCATTCCACTCTGAACAGCAACGCGCTGATCTCCAGACGGCGACTTCCGCCGTGAGCAATATCTCAAATCGGGCACCACGCGGCGATGCTCAGCATCCGGTTCTCCTGCACTCCCGGTTTCCTCGCGAGATCTTGCAATGATTCGCCGAGGCTGCCTCACTGAGGCGTTTGGGGCACCGCGGCGCTCTGCAATCTGAGCTCCAAATGACACACACGCCCAATTTGGTCGCCCGGAAGCTGTTGTGCGGCCAGGCACGGTCGCCAGTTGCATTGAAGACCTTACAATCTGACGCTACGTCCGATTCAAGCCCTTATGTCGAGAGTCGCGCATTTTGCGCGGGATCTGGCGCGAGCCACCAGTGAGTCCAATCTCCACTATCATTTTGCGTTGGCGTGGGTGTTTCCAAGCGGGCGTTCTCAACCGAGAAGACCGCAGTGAAGCTTACTCGACGCGCTTGCGTTTATTGCGAGTGGCTTGTTGCATCTCAGACATTGACAGAGCGGGCGGCAGATGACGGCAAATGAGGTGCTTTTGCGAAAGCCAGCCTACGGGATCTTACGTAGGGCATGTGTCGCATTTTCTTGATCTAAAAATCGCATGGTCTTTTGCATGAAGCAGAAGAAGCCATTCTCCGACGCCAAACATTGGCGAGGCCGTGCGGAAGCGACGCGAGTAAAAGCGGAGTCGCTCGAGAACGACACATCCAGACGCAGGCTCCTCAAGGTCGCTAAGGAATATGATAAGCTGGCTCGCCTCGCGGAGAAGCGGCAAAGAAATGAGGTTGACGACGGGCAGTTCTGATCGCCGCCGGAGCGAACGGTTGCATCGAAGGTTAAGGCGTTTTGATCGCAGCGCGGAAGCCTCTCCGTTGGACGGCTCTAGGGCAAACGCCCTCATACGGTAACGCCAATGAGCGAGGCTGCTAAAAAGTGCGGTCCGCGCGTCCGAGCCTCTGGCCGTGAATCGATTGTGTGAGTTGTGGTCCGCCACATAGATGACGCATTGACGGTGTCTCAGGCGGCAAGCCGGCTGACCGCTGGACATGAGAAGGAATGAGATGAAAGCCCACCGTCAGATCGTCGCAAGAGCGAAATTACAAGCCTCTCGCTCGACGAACTGGCGAAGCATTGGCGTGGCTTTGCATCATCTGCTGAAGCCGGCGACGTGTCTTTGGGTGACAAAGTAGTCGGTTCGCTGGATCATGCCACGCGAATTGGCTTCCGCCGCCATTTTGGCTGTGCGGCGTGTTCAGTCGAATTCTGGCATCTTGCACCAAACACGGTTAGCTCAACGCCATAACGTTGCGGACTTGTTAAGGCGAAGAGGCGAGCAGAAGCTCCTGCTGGCATGGCTTGCGTAGCCAAACCATCGTAGATGTCTGCGCGGATCGTCTGCATGAGGCAAGTTCGCAACGAAGTCACGCATGACGAGAAAATCCAATTGAAAATCATAGTCGAAAGACCAACCACAACAGAACTCTCCGGTGGACGATTCCGGACAGAACCGATGTTCTTCGTCCAGATAAGTTCGGTGCAGATGATCAGTAGTATTTGGGGCTGCCCATGCCGGGGTGGCAGCCGCTCGATGTATCAGTCGGACGACACGAGGGGTGCCGGAGTCAAGTCTATCGGCCGAAGCAAGGAGAACGCGTGAGGAAGCAAATTGTAGAAAGACTCGAGGCGGGGCGCGTCCGCGATGGCCGATTCGCCACCGCACCGGGATCTGGTCCTTCCGGTCTCTTCTTCGTGCAGGGGCCTTGTGGGTGTCAACTCAAGATCATCGGCTTCGTCCGTCCGGGATGGGAGCATGTCTCTGTGTCGACGCCACGGCGATCTCCAAACTGGGACGAAATGTGCCTCGTCAAAGATCTGTTTTGGGATCAGGAGGAATGCGTGATCCAGCTGCATCCTCCTCGCTCGCAGTATGTCAACAATAGTCGCTATTGCCTGCATCTCT
This sequence comes from Bradyrhizobium cytisi, assembly GCF_008123515.1. Classification (GTDB taxonomy): domain Bacteria; phylum Pseudomonadota; class Alphaproteobacteria; order Rhizobiales; family Xanthobacteraceae; genus Bradyrhizobium; species Bradyrhizobium cytisi. The sequence goes on along the minus strand of NZ_VSSR01000074.1, from coordinate 11,943 downwards.
GGAGGCCGACACGTCAGGTCATTCCGATGCCTCCGGCAGCGTTCGTGGGCATCGTCGGGCTCGGGCCGTCTGATGCGGCAATTCTGTTTGCGCAGATAAGTGCGGTGTCATAACAGATTTCGCCGCGTCGGTGGTAAGTCGAGCGGCGGCAAAGTACTGTGCTGTTCCCGCGGATGATCTTCGAGAGTCCAGACGGATTTGCTCAACACAGTCACGGGCGACGAGCACACCGTCGATGGAGCATGGGTGACGAAATGGTGCACAGGCCCGCCAAGGGCGTGCGGGCTACCACTCTGCGCCCTAGAGCCCAACCCGCTGCGCTTCTGAAGGCGGCGGGAGGCAACGCTCGCAGAGGCGGCTCTCCCGGACCACCATTTTTTGTGCGGAATGTGACGTGCATACACCAGCGAGGAATCGGCCGGGTGACGAATTAGAGCAGATCCGTCGATCCGTTATACATGGCGCGCGGCCAAACACATTCGTATCAGGAAAGGATCCTATGGGGCGCAACCACCGGACGCATCGGCTAGTTGCCTGAGTGAGGGACGTCGAGGAGAGTTGTTGCGCGTGCCTTGATGCTGCGAGGAAATCCTGCATGAGAGGCGGCTATTAGCCTGATATCAGCGCCATCCCGGCGCAACTCGACGATAATTCTCGTTTAATAACGGGCAAGAGGGTTGCTTTGCGGAGCTACGCACGACGGTGTCGTCTGTATGCTCGAGCGAAAGTCTTGGGGGGCTGTGGAAGTCGAAGGCAATAGCGGCCGCAACGGCGCGCCGGTCCGCCGCGACTGGGAACGTGCCGAGGCGGAAGGGCTTTACGCGCTGCCATTTGCCGACCTCCTATTTCACGCCCAGACCGTTCATCGCGGCAATTTCGACCCAAACCACGTCGAAACCGCAAGTCTGCTCAGCATCAAGACCGGCGGTTGTCCTGAAGATTGCGCCTACTGTGCACAGAGCGTGCATCACGACACTGGCCTGAAGGCAACTCGCTTGATGGATCGCGCTGATGTGGTCGCCGCCGCGCAGCGCGCCAAGGCTGCCGGGGCGACTCGCTTCTGCATGGCCGCGGCCTGGCGCAGTCCAAAGGACCGCGACCTCGATCAGGTCTGCGACATGATTGCCGCCATTAAACGTGTTGGCATGGAGACGTGCGTAACGCTCGGCATGCTCACGCCAAAGCAAGCCGCACGGCTCGCCGACGCCGGCCTCGACTTCTACAATCACAACGTGGACACTTCGCCGGAGTTCTACCGCAGCATCATCACTACCCGGACCTTGCAGGATCGGATCGACACTCCTACTCGCGTGCGCGAGGTGGGCATCAAAGTTTGCTGCGGCGGCATTATTGGTATGGGTGAGCACGTCGAGGACAGAGCTGGTCCCGTTTGTCTGAACAGAATCTCCGCGTCGATAAGTGGAGCCTCTGCCGGGGTTAGGCCGCCGCGCGGAGCGGCGGAAGATTGAAGTAGGCTTGATCCGGAGTCATGTCGTCAAGACTCGAATGCGGACGTCGTCCGTTGTAAAAATCGAGATACCGGCCAATCGAATGTCGTGCCTCGCTGACGCTGTCATAGGCCCGCAGGTACACCTCTTCGTATTTGATGCTGCGCCAGAGCCGTTCGACAAACACGTTGTCCCGCCATGCGCCCTTGCCGTCCATGCTGATCGCGATGCCGTTGTCGGCGAGCACGCCGGTAAAAGCCTGTCCGGTGAACTGCGAGCCCTGATCGGTGTTGAAGATGTCCGGCTTGCCGTGACGAGCCAAGGCATCCTCCAGCGTCTCGACGCAGAAGGCTGCTTCCATGGTGATCGACAGCCGCCACGACAGAACACGACGGGTTGCCCAATCGAGCACGACCGCGAGGTAGACAAAACCGCGCTCCATCGGGATGTAGGTGATGTCCATCGCCCAGACCTGGTTCGGCCGCGTGATCTCCATGCCGCGCAGCAGGTATGGATGGATCTTGTGGCCGGGCTCGGATTTCGTGGTGCGCGGACGGCGATAGAGCGCCTCTATCCCCATCCGCCGCATCAGCGTCTTCACATGCCGGCGGCCGATCTTGCACCCCTGCAAAGCCAGCAGGCCTCGCAGCATCCGCGAACCGGCGAAAGGATACTCCAGATGCAACCGGTCGAGACGCCGCAGGATCGCGAGATCGGCGTCCGGCACTGACCGAGGCAGGTAATAGACGCTGCCCCGGCTGATCCGCAGAACCTCAGCCTGCCTGGTGATCGACAGATCGTGCTCACGGTCGATCATCGCTTTGCGCTCAGCAATCCCGCCTTGGTGAGCGCTCCTTCTAAAAAACTATGCGCGGCGCTGCGCTCCCCCTGTGGGATAGAAACGGGCCTGCGCTAGATTGCGGACCGGAAGGGAGCGGCCGATACGATTTTGGTGGCAAGTGACCCCGTTAAAAAACCTGGTCCATGGGTTGTTGCGCACTTGAGAATGGTGACGCCATCCGGCGATCCCGTTTAGGAATCTGACCAATAGCGCAGCCCAGCCCTTCTGCCCGTCGTCAACAGGAGGATTCGAGATGAAGCAGAAGAGATCGAAACCCAAGATCTACCACAAGATGCCGATGGTCTACCCGAACGCGGCGGCCATCGACGTCGGGGCGACCATGCACATGGCCGCCGTAAGGGCTGATCGAACGTCCGAACCAGTGCGCAGCTTCGGTACCTTCACGACCGACCTACATCAGTTGGTGGATTGGTTCGCAGAGTGCGGCGTCGAGACGGTCGTCATGGAATCGACCAGCGTTTATTGGATTCCGATCTTCGAGCTCCTCGATGCCCGTGGCTTTATTGTATTCCTCGTCAATGCCCGCGATGCCAAGCACGTGCCCGGACGCAAGACCGACGTCAGCGATGCGCAGTGGCTACAGCGGCTTCATTCCTACGGTCTGCTGCGTGCCAGTTTCCGGCCCAAAGACCAGATTGCCGAGCTGCGAGCATACGTACGTCAGCGCGAGCGTCTGCTCGAGTACGCGGCCTCTCATATCCAGCACATGCAGAAGGCGTTAATAGAGATGAATCTCCAACTCCACCACGTCGTCGCCGACATCGCTGGCGCGACTGGTCTGCGGATCATCCGCGCGATCCTCGCTGGCGAACATGACCCCAAGGTACTGGCATGCTTGCGTGATTATCGGTGTCACGCCAGTGCGGAGACCATCGAAAAGGCGCTCACCGGGAGCTACCGCGCCGAGCACCTGTTCGCGCTGGAGCAGGCACTCGCCCTCTACGACGCTTATCACGAAAAGGTATCGGCCTGCGACGCCCGGATCGAAGCCGTGTTAAAGGCACTGATCGTCCATCGCGGTCATGGCCATGGATCAGCGCCGCGGGCCTCGCGGCGTCGGAATCGAACCGATCAGGCGAACGCTCTAGCTTTCGACGTCCGCGAGGCGCTGTTCGCGTTGCTCGGAAAAGACATCACCCAGATCGACGGTCTCGGTCCCTACCTCTCGCTGAAGCTGATCGCCGAGTGCGGCGACGACCTCTCCGCCTGGGGGAGCGCAAAACACTTCACCTCATGGCTAGGCTTGGCGCCGAACAACAAGATCTCCGGCGGGAAGGTTCTGTCCTCTCGAACACGCCGTTGCGGCAGTCGGGCAGCGGCGCTCCTGCGCCTTTCCGCCGTAACTGTTGGACGCACCGATACCGCGTTGGGCGCATTCTACCGGCGGCTTTCGGCGCGCATCGGCAAGGCCAAGGCGGTGACCGCCACGGCACGCAAGATCGCCGTGCTGTTCTACAACGCCGTGCGTCACGGAATGGAGTACGTTGATCCTGGTGCGTCGTTCTACGAGACGCGTTATCGGTCACGGGTGATCGACAATCTACATCGACGCGCCAAATCCTTCGGATTTGTTCTCCGGCCTATTGAGCCGACACCGGAAGACGCCGTTTCTTAGGAATCGTTCTCCAGCGTCAACTCCCCGATCTTGGCGTGCAGCGACTTCACGTCAATCGCGGGCGCGGCGGGCGACATGCTGCCCGAGCCGAAAACCCCGGAAGCGCCGCCTTCCAATTGGGCCTTCCAGGCCGTGATCTGATTGGGATGGACATCAAAGTGCTCGGCCAGTTGGGCTATCGTCCGGTCGCCCTTGACGGCGGCAAGCGCCACCTTCGCCTTGAAGGCCGGTGTGTGGTTCCGGCGTGCTCGTCTGCTCATCGTCGCTCCTGATTCGCAGGCATCAGCGTGCCCGCTGTCAGGCAGAAACTCCACTTATCGACCTGTTCAAAGTTGCGGAGCCGGCTCTGGAGATCGGAAACCTTGACGCCTTTGGGATATTTCTTTTCGTCCAGCTCGGCGCGCACCTTGAGGCCGGCATCTGTTGTCGTCGCGGCGATCAGCTGGACGATCGTGCGATAGCTACGCAGTGGCTTTCCCCGCCAGTTGATGGTGATGAAGAAGAGACGATGCTCGATCTTGTTCCACTTGCTGGTGCCGGGCGGCAGGTGGCAAACCGTGATCGGCAACTTGAGCTCGTCCGCCAGTTTTTGAAGCTCGACCTTCCATAGGCGCACACGAGACCCGTTGCTGCCGCCACCATCGGCGGATCGCATTGACCGCGAAGCTGGCGGTGTCGTGGTCCGTGCCGACGCTGACACAGCCGACATTATTGGTGATGTCGTACACGCCGTACGGCACGGCGCGGCTTAGCTTGGGATCGATAAAGTCATGAATGTTGACGAGCTCAGGCCTGCCTTGGCGACGCCATTCCCGGCCGTTGTTCTTGAAATTGCCTACTTCTTCTTCGTGTCGACCGATATGACCGGTTCGTTCGCCGCCAGGAACGTCGTGGCCTGCGTGTTGATGTATTGAAACTGCGCGTCGCGATCGATGTGCTGGCCGCCTTCTCGTGTCTTGTTGTTCGCTTGCAGGCTGTAGCCCATGCCGCGCAGAAGCTCGCTGACAACCGTCGGGCAAACCTTATGACCCTCCTTCGCCAGCTCGGTCACGAGGTTACGCAGGCTGCGGGTCGTCCACAACAATGGCTGCATCGGGTCGCCCCGCGTCACCGGTTCGACCAGGCGCTTGAGATCGGCCGCGAGGGTCGGATCCCGGGACGACTTCTTCTTGTGCCCGCCGCCCGCCTTACCGACACGTCCAGCCAGAACCGCCACGTTGTCGCGAATGTCAGAAAGTCCGTGATAAATCGTCGACCGCGCCAATCCGCTGATGCCGGACATCAAGCTGACCCCGCCGTGTCCCAGCGCTTTCGCCTCCAGGGCGACAAAGCGCCGGAGGCTCTGTTCATTCAGAACAAGGGCCATCTCCCGATAGCGCTTCCGCGCGGCGCGCGCCTGAGCGGCTCGAACCACCCCACGACGCTACGTCGCGCGACTCATCATTGGGAATTCCGCGCAAAGAATCCTCGCGATCTGTGGCAATTATGACTCAGTTGTTTATGGATGGGCCCTTATTGTCGACGACGAACACCTTGACGCCGTCGCGCTCGATCACGGTGTCGTCAGGCTTAGCCTCGCCGGCCAGGCTCATCCGGTATTTGAACCCATCGCAGCCACCGGCCTCGACCATGATGCGCAGGCCGCTCGTCGGCTGCGCCGAAGCCGAGATCGCGCTCTTGAGCGCATTCACTGCGCTATCCGTCAGATTGATCATGGCTATCCTTTTTGCCTGGGTCGTTTGCATAGGAATTGGCAAGTCGCATGCCAGCGCGCCCGAGCTTGACATTGTCCGAGATCGCGCCTGTTGGCTTTGCGGCGCGTGTAGGGTTGCTGACAAAGGTCTTCGAGGGATTGCGGCGGCTTTGCGTGTCTTCTTTATGGATTCCGCCGATGAAGCGTAAGGAACGCGGCGGCAAGCAATTTGCATAACATGTCTAAGCCGGCCGAAGTGTCCGGTGATGAGCTTAGATCGGAAACCACTTTCATGACGAACACTGCCGAACAACTAGAACACGCATCGGGGGTCTTTGTGGACAACATCTGCGCAGGCGGTGCGCCCATTCAGCTTGTTTTGCACAATGACGGCAAGACGACTCTCGGTTTCGTGGTACGCCTGCTGCGCGAGGTATTCGACAAACAGGAGCGGGATGCCATTGCGCTCGCCGAACTCGTCTTGCAGCATGGCAAGGCCGTCTGCGGACGCTATCCTCCCTCAGTCGCAAAGGCGCTCCTCGAGGCGGCGCAAGAGCGTATCCGAGCTGAAGGATGTCCCCTGCTGATCACGGGCGAAGCCGCGGGCGAAGCGGACGGCCCCGACCTGTCCGACGTGCAATTCGAATATGCCTTCGAAGCGCTTGAGTGGCACTTCACCAATATACCGCCGAGCGAACTCGCCACTACTGTGCGGCAATTCCCGGGCCACATGCAGGCCGATGTTCAGGTCGCGATCGATAAGCTATTCGCCGATCCGGTCCGCTTCTTCGGCGCCTATGCAGAACATAGGTACGAGACGCTTTCATTCGCTCGGATGAAACGGCGTGGACGGAATGCGATTTCGCTGGTGCCGCCGCAATATCACCAGGTTGATACTGGCGAGACGGCGCCGGTCAAATGCCTGTACAATGGACTGTGGCTTTGCCGGGCGAGCGAATTTTTCTATGCCGTCGTGCTCTCTACTGAGTTCGAGTTCAAGCAAGAGCCGAGGATCCGGATTGAAATCGTTGCCCCTGCGGGGTCTGGCGGCGAAGCCTTTGTTCAGCGCAGCTTTGACGAACTGGAACGGGCGGTACACGCGGCACGTTCTTATCGCGGCAAGATCCTCTCATTCGAGAAAGGTGCGGATTACAGCGGCCGCTCAAGAGGCATCATGGTGCATCGATTGGCACCAGTGAGGCGCGAGGACGTGATCCTGCGGGAACAGGCTATCAAATTGCTCGATCGCAACGTGTTGAGTTTTGTCGCCACACGCGGCGCACTCCGCCGATTCGGCCAGTCGACCCGCAAGGGCATCCTGCTCTATGGCCCGCCCGGCACCGGTAAGACCCACACCATCCGCTATCTCGCCACCAACCTACCGGGACACACCACGCTAATCATCACCGCCGAAGAGGTCGGTGAGCTGAGCGCCTATATGGCGCTCGCGCGCCTGCTGCAGCCTACCATGGTGGTGATCGAGGATGTCGATCTGATCGCCAGCAAGCGCGACGACTTGACAACATGTGAGGAGGCCGCGCTGAACAAGCTCCTAAATGAAATGGACGGCTTGAAGGAAGACGCTGACATCCTCTTCGTGCTCACCACCAACCGCCCCGAGCAACTCGAGGGCGCCCTGGCCGGTCGCCCCGGCCGCATCGACCAGGCGATCGAGATGCCGCTGCCTGATACGACCGGCCGCGACAAGCTGATCCGGCTTTACGGCATGGGCCTGCCGCTTGAGGCGGAGATCGTAGCCGAGACGGTGCGCCGCACTGAGGGCGTCAGCGCCGCTTTCATTAAGGAGCTGATGCGACGCATTGCGCAATCATGCATCGCTCGTGACGGCGGAAACTCAGTGACCACAGCTGACATCGAGGAAGCGCTCGACGACATGCTGTTCACCGGCGGCCGCCTCAACGTGAAGCTCTTGGGTGGGGCCGGAGCGATGGCTGCGGGGTCTGAATGAAGGCGAAGGGAGGAAGATCACCCGCCAAGGGCTGCGCCAACTCCCGCATGCGCCGGGTGTCGACGACGCGTCTATGATTGATGAGCAGCGAGGCGGTTCGTGAACGCGAACCGCCTCGACAATCGCCCGCTCAACCGTCGCTCGTAATTCCTGTTCCATGCCGGCCTGCCCCCTACAGGCGGGCTTCGATATCGCGAAGGCAACGCCTCGCCACAGCCGACATGCAATGAGCAGAGCAGATATGCGGTAGCATGGAACTCTTATCGGAAGAGCAGGCTGGAATGGCGCACTTGTCGGACGATCAATTGGAGCTTCGCCATCCGTCAAGGAACGAGAACGGCTGCGGGATTGCCGGCGAAAAGTCCCTCTGCGAAAGCGTCCACCTGGTAGTACATGCGCATGCAGTTTTCTCCGGCCGATGGCATCGGCTGACTCATACCTCATGATGGGTCCGACGAGCCGACAAGACGCGACACCAACACCTAGATCGTGCGGCCAGCTGTCGCATTGATTGGACAAAAGAAGTTCAACCGCGCGGCGCTTGTGCGCGGCATTGGCGTGGATCCCAATCTTCCTATCGAGATCGTCACCGTGCCAGCCGTGAGAGAACCGGACGGGCTCGCGATGAGCAACCGCCATCTCAGGGAAGAACAATGCCACCAAGCTGTGGTCATCACTTGCGGCTTGTTCGTTGGCGAAAGGGCATTTCGGTCCGGGGAGCGCCAGGCTGAAAGCCTCATCTCGACTCGCGATGAGGCAGCAGAGTGCCGTCGATCGGTTGCAGCATTGTGATCTTCTCGATGCCGAAACACTCAAGCCGGTATTAGCTCCGCTGCTCTCGTCAGCGTGCTGTGCGCTGCCGCGTATATTGACGCGACAAAGCTTATCGAGCACGTGATGCGGCCGCTCTCCACCTAGCGAGACTGAGCGTCGAGACCGACCGCGAGAAAACCGAACTTTGCAGTGGATGGATATTGACATGGATGAACAGTCGATTAGCGGGCGTGCACCAGTTCGCGATCTGGTGGGCAGCGCAGATCGCTTGATCAAGGCGAGATTGATCGAGCTGGCCGAGCGATATGAGCGGCTTATAAGCCGACCTACGCAGCCAGCGAAATCGTTTCTGGCGAACCAGCCCGCAGAACCGAAGGCGCATCCCACGTTGGAGAATGTGCGCGGAAAATGACGGGCAACACGGACATGTCCGCTGCGGATGTGCTCAATTATTTCGGTGGCCGTCACGGCCATAGCGCTCGGCTCGCCTCTCCACACTTGTGCCTTGCTCTAAAGTGAGCTGTCGGCCGCGTGCAGTGTTTGATAGGCGATGGATCTGCCTGGCTCTGAAGATGGAGAGAGCCGACCAAAGCCTCCGGAAGGCGCCACATACGTTGATATACTTGACCGCGGACTGACGCGCGTGATTGAGGAGGAGGTGCCTAAGACATCACCCTCAGCTGGAACCGATCCCGTGTCAGAAGTACATCAGCACATTCTCTCGCTTCTCAAAAAGCCAGATCCCATTATTTTGGAGATAGGCTGCAATGATGGGGCCGACGCAGGGCATTTTCTCAAGCTGTGCCCAACCGCCGGACTCTACTGTTTTGAGCCGGATCCCAGAGCGGTGGCCCGCTTCAGGAAGAACATGGATGTCGACCTCGACAAGGTAAAGCTATTCGAGATCGCAATCAGTGATCGAAATGGCAAGATCGATTTTCATCCAAGCAATGGCGATGGAGATTCGAGGGACTGGGACCTCTCGGGTTCAATACGGCACCCGAAGAACCATCTCGCCGAATATGATTGGATTCGGTTCGATCGCCCGATCTCGGTTGAAACCCGGCGGCTAGACACTGGTACAGTGAAGCGAATCTGAAGACGATCGATCTTATCTGGATGGACGTGCAGGGAGCCGAGTCCGATGTCATCGCCGGCGGCACACACACACTGAGCAATACGCGCTTCATCTACACGGAATACAGCGATCATGAGCTCTACGAAGGTCAGCTATCGCTGCAAGGCATTCTTGACCTCTTGCCTGACTTCGAATTGATAGCGCGGTATCCGCGCGCAGCGGAGGGCGATGCACTACTAAGAAATACGCGCCTTCAAGACTAGCCGGCCCGAGCTGTTCGCTTCCGAGGGATGACACAAGAGCGAGGCGGGCGCCCTGCGCAACGGTACCGACCACAGTGGACCTTTCATGCTGGTTCGATGGGCTGGCTTTTATGCCCGATGCCAGTTCGACGGTCGCGCACCCGTTCGCAGGTCGCGTCTAGGTTCCAACCCTATTCCGGCGCCGTCACAAGTCGATGCTGCTCGCAACGCCCTGCCGCACTCAAACGATCAAATCCATAGCTAGTTCATTGCAGGTTTGGCTTGCGGGAGACCTGAGCGTGGTGGCATTCCGAGGACGAGCTGAGACAGATATGGAACGCCACGAACAATCGAGCGGACCGTTAGCGCGATCGCAACAATCGCGGCACCGAGCACACCCGCGATGATCAGCCGGGTCGTGAGATCCCAAAGTTCTCCGAACTGTATGAAATCCATGAGACGGAACACGGTACCCTGGACGAGATAAAGCAGCAGCGTGGTTTGGCCCAACTCCACAGCGATAAAGCGGGCGATTCGATTTGAATGGCCAAAGCTCCAGCATTGCAGCAGGAGCTCGATAGCGATTGCTGAGGCAGCTGCAGAGCCAACAAACATCAGAAGCACGTCTTTGGCCGACCGGAAATCGTGAATTATCCCAAGATTATTGTAGATATAAGTGTCCTTTCCCCAAGCTAGAAAGCATACGCAGGTCACTATCGAGAGAAATAAAACGAGCAGCGTCTTGTGAGGTCGCGATATACTCGTCCATCGTTCTCTCGATTGAGCAAGCAAGAATCCCAAGCAGAAGAACGGGTAAGTGAATCTGATCAGTGGTGATATGGAGAACGTCAGAGGCGCGAGTGCGACCAGTATGGCTGAACCAGATATGACCCACGATCGGTGTTTGAGCCTGGTAAAGATCTTGATGAGAAGGTAGGAAACAAACGTGGCCCAGATGAACCAGTATGTGCCGGCGAGATCGTCTACAAATTCCGAAAGTCCGCTCGTTAGGCTGGTCGCGCGCCACAATGCCGCTAACTTAGCTGTCTCCATTATCGCCCACCAGAACAGCATCGGCAGCAAGAGCTGCTTCGCACGGTCGCTGGCGGCTCGAGTGAACGACTTTTGCAGCAGCGATCGAGAAGAAAGATATCCGCTTATCGCCATAAAGAGTGGCATGTGAAACATATAGATCGATTTGTAGTACGGCGAATACCAAAACCCGTCATCTCGGTAGATGACATACTGGATGAGATGCCCAACAATCACCAAAACAATAAGCGCACCTTTCGCGAAATCTAAACTTAGATCTCGATCGTTTGCCTCTGTCGTGCGCGAACTGGGAACGATCGTTCCAGTCACGGGTAGCAATGTATCAAACATCTAGATATCTGTTGTTGACGGACCCGCGGTCCGTTGTCCGCTTCTTCTGCCTCATTTTTGATCCAAACGAAAGGTGATGGCGGGAGTTTTTGGAAGGCGAATAGGCTCAGCTTGTTAGGCCTCCAAGAACCAGCTGTGGGCCGAGCATCTCTGAATGCCTCGGGGAACTTTGCGGCACAGACCAGATATCTAATTTGAGACGCTGCTGTAGCAGCACGGGCACGGCATACTACTTGCAGACGCGTTTGTGGGAGGGAGACTGTCGCGCACAGTCTCCCACTCGGCCCGACGCATCTCAGACCCGGCAGATGCGTCGGGCTTCCTCCCTCGGTTGGCCCAGCATAGTTGACATTTTGTCCGTCGCCCTCGCTTGACGCCGAGGTGCTCACGCCAATAGGGCCTTCTGATAGCTGAACGCGAGCACGCCATCATTGGGGTTACGGCAGCGCGCTACGCGCGCACACGGATAGCGGTGCTCTGCAGTTCTGGAGCAAAAGCTGAGGACCAACGCTTTCTGACTGAGATGCTCGTTCGGTTTCTTGTAACTCACGCCGTGAACCGCGCGTGCCGTGACGACTTTCGTCGCGAAGCCGCCGCCGGGAGTGATTGCTGCTGCACCTATGCAGTAAATGGCTCGGGCTGCATCGCTGCTGCACAATGTCTACGGTCCTGACAAAGTCCGCACCCGTGCGCTGGGCAGTGCCCACCAAGACCAGCCCTGCAAGGGGCTGGGCGACTGGAGTGCCATCTGTAGGTGAAGCTCGTTGCTTGGTGTGCATCCGAAGGCCCTAGTTGGATCGTACTGGTCGGATGACCGATTGCATTCAACCAACACGAGCGATGTTCTGAGAATGCCGGTTCTAAGTGTCTGTCCGAGAA
>NZ_VSSR01000073.1 GCF_008123515.1 Bradyrhizobium cytisi | reverse complement strand
ATCACTGTGCAGAGGTACTAGTCCTCGAGGAGGTCACCGCGACGGCGGCGTGTAGGGGTCGGGGGTGCCGAGTTTGATCGGAGGGTACATCTTGAAGCTCTCCTCCAGCCCGCCGATGATTTTCATCGCCGGGTCAGCGACCCACGAGTTGTAAGCGGCCACATCCCGCTCCTCTTTTCTGTCGGTAAGCAGATTGATGACCTTTGGCAAAGGCAATTTCTGTGGCGGCGCATACATATTCTCCTGCCAGACCAAGTGCACTTTCCAGTTACGCCATTTCACGGCCGAGAGCCGGTCGGCGACGTAGGCGGGAAAGCCCTCGCGGTTGGAGGCCTCCTGCTTGCCGAAGAAAAAGTCGAGCTGATCCACGCCATCAATCGGACAGTCCTTCGGAACGTCTGCGCCGCCGACGTGGGCGATTGTCGTGAAGAGGTCGACGATGTGAACGATCTCGTTGCTCACACGGCCTGCGGGCACCTTGCCCGGCCACCGAATGATGAAGGGGGCGCGCAACGAGCCCTCCATCGCGGTGAAGTAGGTCCCGCGCCAGGGCCCGTTATCGCCCTCCCAGGGGTTGGTGGCTTCCGGGCCATTGTCGCTCGTGAAAATGACGAGCGTATCGTCTTCAACGCCGGCCTGCTTGATGGCATCCAGAACCTGACCGGTTCGGTAGTCCATTTCGGCGAGGCAGTCCGCCCAATCGCCGTTGCCGGTCTTGCCGGCGAACTCGAGATTCGGCAGCGTCGGCATGTGCACCAGCGAAAATGGAACGTAGGCAAAGAACGGCTTGCCGGCGCTTGCGTTACGTTTGATGAAATCGACGGCGCGCCTGGTGATCTCGGCTTCCATGGTCCGTCGATTGTCGACATTGAGAGTCGCGACAACCCGGGGTATCTCACCGCTGCGCGCTTCGTAAATCGGCTCGGGCTCGACCAACCTGGCGCTCCAGCCCTGCTTGTCGCCGACCGATGGCCACATGCTCCGGGTCTCGTCCAGCGACGGCCACATCGCCTCGTCGTAAGTGCGCGGGATGCCATACCACTCGTCGAATCCTCGATTGGTCGGCAGCCGGGCCTGAGCGCTGCCGAGATGCCACTTGCCCCACATGCCGGTGGCGTAGCCTTGCCCCGACAACAACTGAGCGATCGTGACTTCCCACTGGGTCAATCCGTCGGGGACGCCACCGATGGGGACTTCGTAGGTGCCGGAGCGGATCGCGAAGCGGCCGGTCATGAGCGCGGAACGGGACGGGGTGCATTGCGCCTCGACGTTGAAGTTGAGCAGGCGCGTCCCCTCACCGGCAAGTGCGTCGATACGCGGTGTGGCCGCACCGCGTAGCAGGCCACCGCCGTAAACACCCAATTCCCCATAGCCCAGATTGTCCATGAGCATGACGACAACATTGGGCTTCCTTGGCTGTTGCGCCAACACTGGCGAAAAGGCAACTGTCACCGCGACAAGCGACGCCAACGAACCGAATTTGATGCCTTCGATCATACTCATCCTACGCTCTGTTCTTGAACCGGGTTACCTGACCGACTGACTCATCCGCTCAGATTTGGCCGGGTTGGGCAGGCGGGCTTGGCCAGTCTGATCGCAGGTTGGTTGGATTCCGACGGTCAAACAAATCCTGTCGCAGGATGAATTGGCCCTTCCTGCTGACGCTCGGCAATGGCTTGCGGTACGCATCGTGAGCGATCACGACCGGGCGGCGAGGGGCGTCGGCTGAAGCGAATGTCGGGAGCATCGCTGCAATGACGAAAAGTATGTTGAGCTTGCCACGCCTGGTCATGGGAATTATCTCCGCGGGGCGCTTTGTCGGTCTCTGCGCCGATATTCGCCCGGAGGGTGTCTAAGAGGCTATGCGATTCCGGCACGGAAGAAAGAATGCCTGCGGTGATCGTCAGCATGGATCGTGCCCACTCCGAGCCGCCGTCGCATCAGGGAGCGGTATACGTCAATGCCCGAACGATCTCGACAAGCTTTCCAGGTTGCGGGTTGACGTATATTAACCCGTGCCGCGGCGCATCGATGTCGGCAATCAGGCCGCAGGCCGGTCCTCGGACTGCAGCCCAGAGGTCGGCCTCCTCTTGACTGATCCGTTCGTCTATTCGTGTTCGCCGCGCGTCATCGGCATTGATAAAGAACAGAATCCGTTGCTTTGTGTAATCGCTCAGAAGCGCCCGCACCCTTGCGGCATCTGCCGGTGGTAGAAAGCCGGCACGCAATATTCGGTTCCCATCGCATTGGCTTTCGCCTCCACGAAATTTTTGCGTTGATCGTAACGGTTGGTCGCCATCGAGAAGCTGAAGCCAATAATCAAGGCGAGCAGCGTCAGGGATGCTGCAAGGACGAGGCTCAAATCGTCCTTCTGCTCGTCGGTCATGATAGAATGGCGCCTGCGCAGCCAGGCGCTTGTCAATGAAGCAAGTGACAGCGACACAAAGGCCACTGCGAATACCAGTACGGGATAATGTGTCAAGCTTTCCATGAATGGTTTGCCTCTTCGTACGGACGGGCAAGGGATGCTTCTCATGGAGCAACGGATTTATCTTACTGCGCGATGACGGAACTGACGCTGTGCCAGACCCGATCCTTAAGAGCGATCGGCGGCGGTGCTGGCAGAGTTACTGGCGGATCGGTTCTCTTGGTGCCATCGACGACAAGACGTGCGACGTCGATTTCTCCATCGGTATAGTAAGGATCGCCCTCGCCATTCCGCGCAAACAAGGTTGGCCCTATTCCTGATATCGTGAAAAAAGCCTCGACCATGCCGGCAGCGCGCAAGTCATGCATCAGCAAGTCGCGTTCGGCGTCAATATCTGGGCCGATGTGATGGGTGACTTGCCCGGTGTCGTGGCTGAGCCCGACTCCCCGGTCGAACGTTATCGACCCGAGCCAAACCGGTCGGTCACTCGCTCCCTTTTCAAGGACCTGCCATAAGCGGACATGGTGTCGGCGATCGGCACTGGCGCCGACTGGTTTTTCGAACGCGAGCCCTTGCTTTTTCCCATCGTAGTAGAGCGGGCTGACCGGCGCGTCGTGGTACGGTCGATCGAGTACGACGCTGCCAATGATGTCGATGCTTGTCCGCAAGGTAATCGCGTCTGCGGGAAACCATTCGGCAGCATGCATCGCGCGGGCGATGTCTTCCTTGTCGCCGACCAACCCCACGTTAAGCGCATCACCGGGAATGTCATCAGCGGTACGCGTCACCATGGGCAAATCGGCAAGGCCGGGTTCGTGTTCATGGTGCGTCCACAAAGCGGGCGTCAGGACGTAAGCCAGCAAGAGATAGGCGATTGCAGCGACCCCGAGACCGATGAGCCATCGCCGACCTCTCGCAGAAAAATTCATCCAACTGTTCCCCGCGGCCTTTTCAAAGACGGAGGTTCGGCGGCGGCGTGGTGGTGCCAGTAGGCAAGCATCACTGCCCCAATATGACGAGCTGACGTTATCCGTTCTAAATAGTGACCAAAGTGCTGACTATGCAAGAACGGCCAGAACCGCCGAAAAATCGAGAGACGCCGGATGACGGATCCTTGTCGTTCGATCGTCGGGGCCAAATCTGCCGGAATTGCATAGACGCTAACTGCCCATTCGTTAAAGCTTCGCTTTCGGCGGGTTCGAAAGCACCGTTCGAAAGCACATGGTGTAGCGCCTGGAGTTCGGCAATGAAGTGCAAATCTCTGAGCATGATAGCTGGCGGGATCCTTGGGCTGGCGCTGGGTTTGACTTGGTCGTTTTCTGCGCTCGCCCAAGTCGATCCTTTGCCTTCATGGAATGCCACGCCGACAAAGCAAGCCATCGTCGAATTCGTAGGCCGCGTCACTAAAGTTGGTGGGCCTGATTTTGTCGCACCCGCCGAACGGATCGCGACGTTCGATAATGATGGCACACTTTGGGTTGAGCAGCCGATGTATGTCCAACTGGCTTTTGCACTCGATCGGCTGAGGGCAATGGCACCTCTGCATCCCGACTGGTCGTACATGGAGCCGTTTCAGTCGGTCCTTGAGGGAGACGTCAAAGCCTCGGCCAAAATGGACGAGCACGATATCGTTCAGTTGATCATGATGACGCATGCCGGCATGACCACCGATGAATTCTCAAAGATCGTGACGGACTGGCTCACCACGGCACGCGATCCGCGCTTCAAGCGGCCCTATACCGAACTGGTCTATCAACCGATGCTTGAATTGCTTTCCTACCTGCGGGCAAACGGTTTCAAGACGTTCATTGTATCGGGCGGCGGTGTCGAGTTTATGCGTCCCTGGACCGAGAAAGTGTACGGTGTTGCTCCTGAACAGGTAATTGGATCGTCGATCAAGACCAATTTTCAGATGCGCGATGGCATCCCCACTCTATTCCGTTTGCCCGACTTGAATTTTATCGACGACAAGGTGGGCAAGCCGGTTGGCATTAACGAGACCATCGGCCGCCGTCCGATTGCCGCGTTCGGAAACTCTGACGGCGATCTCGAGATGCTTCAGTGGACGACTATCAGCGATGGCGTGCGCTTCGGGGCAATCGTTCATCACACGGACGCCGTGCGCGAATATGCCTACGATCGGCAGTCCCATTTCGGACGTCTCGACGTTGCATTGGATGCGGCCGTTGCTAACAGATGGACCGTTATCGATATGAAGAAGGATTGGAAAGTGATCTTTCCATTCGATCCGCGTTAAGTTTTGGCAAGCCGGTTCGCAGGCACAGATGATGCTCTCCGTACCCGGAAAACTCTTCAGCTTCGCGCTATTCCTTGAGATAGATCAAGCCCCGCCCACATCCAATACGTGCAAAATGATCATGCAGTTAGGTAGTGATTGGAAATCCCATTTGACGGTCGCCCCTGTTTTTTGACGATCGGTAGATCGTTGTTGTCGGTAAATCCTGGAGGAAGAGTAATGCCTTGGAGCGGGGTACTTAGCTTTACTGACTCCATTTCGTATCAGGCGGCATTTCAATCGATTGATATCGAGCTACTTCCTGCGGTGAAAGGCAAATTTCACGCCGAATTGACGCAAGTCGGCATGAACAAGCTGTGGGTTCACGCCGCACATGAGGATCTGCCGCGCATCTGCACAGGCGCGGTCAAGCCACGTCGTGCCGCCTTCGGCTTTCTTACCAGGGCGAATCAGCCGGCCATGCAGCATTGCGGCACGCAGGTCTTGCCTGGCGACATTGTCATCAACGACACCGATTTGATGTTTCGGCGCACCGAAGCCGACTGCGATTGGGGGGCGATGTCGCTGTCGAGTGATGATTTCGAAGCTCTTTACAACGCGGTAACCGGCCACGAGTTTGCCGCACTAGCCCGGAAGCATCCTGTAAGACCACCCTCCGAGCTTATGTCCCGGCTGCTGAACCTTCATGCAATGACTGTCCAACTTGCCAGAACTGCGCCCGACATTCTTTCTTTCCCCAGCGTAATCCGTGCGTTGGAGGAGGACTTCATCCTTGTCATAGTCCGGTGCCTCACCGAGGGCCAAACGCAAAAAATGACTACGGGAGGTCGACGTCACGACCTGATCATGGCTCGGTTCGAGGAATTTCTTGAGTGCCATCCTGACCGTCCATTATACCTGACAGAAATTTGCGCGGCGATCGGCGTAGCCGAGCGAACCCTGCGGGCCGCCTGTGAAGCACAACTGGGGATGGCACCGATCCGCTTTCTTTCGATGCGGAGATTCCACCTTGTCCGTCGCGCTCTTCGGCAGGCGGACCCCTCGAAGACGACCGTCACCCGAATTGCAATCGATCACGGTTTCTGGGAACTTGGGCGTTTCTCGGTGGCCTATCGAGCTCTGTTTGACGAGTCGCCGTCGGAGTCGCTGCGTCGGTCCTGTGACAATACCTTGAAGGAATCCGACATCACCCGTCGGCCCAATTGTGCGTTACCGGTGATCAGTCTGAGCTGCTGAGGATCTCCGCTTGAAATTTGCAGAGCGCGATCCCGCGAGGGTCGCGACACGCGCCGGTCGCTGGATGAGATCGCTCAAGGCCTTTAACTGAGGGTGAGCCTTGGGTTCGACACCACCATCGCGGTACGGTGTCTGTGCGACGTCTCTCGCGTTGGATCTGGAGATTATGGAGCGGGGACGCAGCGGTTGTAGGGAGCGTAATAGTGATATCCGTGGGGACAAACGACGCGTGGTGCGACGGCAACGGGAGGCGCTACGACCACAGGCGCGATGTAGCCATACGGTACGCCATTCGGAACGCAGGCGCCCCAAGGATTGCGATAAAAGCCGAGGCCGCAGAAGTCGCGCACCTGGACGATATCGGCCGTCGACATTTGAGAAGCCGGCGAAGCGCGAAAAGCTTGGGCGCGCTAAATGGAAAAGCCGCAGAAATCAGACCGCAGGCCAAAATTGAAGCTGTCTTCACCATTGTTTTCGCTCCTCCAACGACGTTGATGTGCAACGGTTCACGGTTATGAGGTAGCGCGCCATGCAGGGCAGACGCATCGATAGATTCGGCCACAAGTCGGGAGATTTTGCCTTGAGCGAGTCAACCGTCGAATCAATCACATCGCGCAGCGCGAATAGCTCAGAGTGAATTCTGGCATTCCCGGAAAAATTCGAGCGATGGTGTTCCCGTCGATGATTTTCGCGCTGAATTGAATATTCGATGTCATGATGTCATCTGCACACTTGGCGATCATATGAATGACGTTGCCGTCTTCCTTTCGCCTATTGATGGTACAGGTCTGCATCTGCCCTCGAATCCTGTCTCCGTCCAGGATGAACCCCCCGCCGTACTGGTCGGAGTCCTGCCTAAAGGAAATCGCGCCATCCTTCTTCATGAAAACCTGGCTGCAGGAGGACGGGGAAGTGGCCCAGGCGCCATTTATTTCGAGCGCGTTTGCTGGAATCCCGAGGGCAATCCAACAGGACACCAGCGTCGGAATGAATCTTATGGGTTTCATCTGTTTCTCCCGCGTTGCCAGATGTCGGGCCATTGGGCATCATATTGATGACGCACTATGGAGGATCGCCGGAATCTCGCTATGCAATTTCGGCAAGGGGGAGTTTGAGTTGAGCCGTTCGAGACATTTGTCGGAGAACCATTGTGCTTAGATTCTACTGCTGATGTTCTAGGCAGGCGGTCCGAAAGTTCGCTGTAAGAGAACATTATCGGCGTGCCCGAGATGCGGCATCGCGCGACGTCGGCGTGTCACCAAGGCGCCTGGGATTGGACGTCGTTGTCCGATAGGACACGGTCAATTCACAAGACGAAGAACCATTCGCTTCAGTTCGGCGAGGGCGCGATATCTTTCCGCCAGCTGCAACAGCTGCTGCTGATCCGATCCAGACGGTAGACGGGCGGCATCTTCACGCAATGCGTTCGCAATTTCGTCGCATTGATCGATGGTTAAATGATCCTCGTGCATCCCGGTCCTTAGGCAATCGGTCTGGTCTGCCCAACCAACGCTGGCCCGAGGCGTTCCCGGATGTCTTGTTTGTCCCGCTCGAGTAATTTGTCGCACTTTTGTCATGGGGCAATGCAGATTCGGCAGACGCTCTCAAATTCTCATGCTTTTTGCCGTTTCTGCATAGCCTTCAGTTTTGTTGTTCTTGATAATGAACGTTTATTGCCATTCATTCTGCGTAAACGAACTAATGGATTTGAACGTGCCTTGGAGCAAGATCCTTAGCTTCGATGATCCATTGAGCTACCAGGCCGTGATCCCATGGTGCCGACTGGCAGGTCTACCCCACGAAGAAGGGGCAGTTTCGCGCCGAATTGACGGAGGTCACCCTCAACCAACTCTGGATCCAGAATTTGCATTCGTTTCGAAGAATTCCTGGAAGAAAACTCCGACACGCCGTTATATCCGGCAGAAATTTGCGCCGCTGTCGGCGCAGCCGAACGCACCCTTCGTGCCGCCTGCGAAGATCATGTTGGGATGGGGCCGATCCGCTACCTCGCATTGCGCAGAATGCATCTCGTCCGGCGAGCGCTGCTGCGTTCGCATAGTTCGACGGCGACGGTGACCAGAATCGCTACGGATCATGGCTCCTGGGAGTTGGGACGATTCGCGGTTGCCTATCGCGCATTGTTCGGCGAGTCGCCGTCCGTGACCCTGCAGCGCCGGCCGGAGCGCCGCGACAATAGATCAAATCGTCCCTCGTCTCTGACAGGAACGGTCTGAAATTCGGAGCTGGGTTCGCCAACGTTGATCATCCCGGGATGGCGAGTTTCAGGTCTTAGCGAAAGCGGAGGGCTACCTGCTGGCATGCAGCCTGCTCGATGCCAACGCTATTTCGTCACGAGATGCCGGGTCGGCTTCGCATTCGTTTCTGCGGTTGGGGAAATCGCGAACGTCAGCCAGGTATTCCAACCGGACGGCCGATTTGCCGCGTTGAGCTCCCCGTGTGCCTTAACGTTGAGATATCCCTGCATGTCCCCAACAGGAAAGATATACCCGAACTGCGGGCCCACGCCGAGGACACGGGATCTGAAGCCGCCGAGGAGCGGACTTCCACCTGTGTCGTCCGATATCTGCTGATAGGCGTATCCGACGAAACCCACGAAGGTCTGTTTCGAAAGAACCTGGGCCACGCTCCAGTCAAAATGGAAATCGATTCCACTTTGAACCTGCGTGTCGGGATTCTTGAAAATTGTAGGTAAGTCCCGCAACGCCGGACAGTGTTACGCCCGTGGCGGGGTTCAAATAAGTGTAACCGCCACCCGTATCGATGGCGCCGTGGCCGATACCGAGATTGGCGATACGGCTCGGATCATAAGCGCCGACCGGAATGTCACCCGTCGCGTAAGTCATGTAGTTGTTGACGTCGGAATTTCACTTCATGGTGATCATCGGATAGAGATCGCAGACGGACGTAATCGAATCTCCGAAGCTTCCCATCCGGGTTGCGGCAAATCCTCCGATATTGGCCGTCAGCGTTCCGTCGATGGTCGCGGCGGAACGGCCGAATATCCCGGTTACGCCGATCGCCAATTGGCCGCCGAGGACCGGGGTGCCGAAGGTGTAAGTCAGGTTCAGAAGCAGGAGATCGGCTTGCGCATTCAAGCTCGCATTGAAGCTGACGTTGACGTTCGGGGCGAACCGGCCAATTTGAATCTCTCGCGCCGCTGCGACGGAGCCGGATCCTGCTACACTGGTGCGATAATAGACGCTACCCATGGACCAGCCTGGCGCCGATTGCATGCTGCCGGTAGACTGCTGACCTGTCCAGGCAGCCAGAACGAAACGCCACTTTCGTCGGCTCGGGAAACCTGGGGACGCACCGATTGCGCCGACGTCAAGCCGCAAGCCGCTTCAGACGATCGCGTTGCATCTGCCCGCTCCCCGCTAAGGTCGATTCCCATGCTACCTGTGGCCCCGGGGGATCCTATGCAAAAACGGCAAAAGGCTCCAACTGTTCGCCGCTGATGTGCCCGCGCAACACTTTGGACACGGACCCGCCGAGCCGGGCGGGCTGTCCCGGTGCGACAAGACGTCTGGGGGACTTCGGTTTTCCGAAGTTGCATAGGCGGATCGTGGCCGAGCTTGCATGCTGCGTGCGTGGGACGGCCCATAGCGACGGCGGCGTGCCTCATATGAAAACATTCGGATGGCGGAGAACGGCACGGCCACGTTTGCCAGTCCTGACGAGTACTGCGCTGCCATCAAGGCCGCGAAGGTCGATCTCTTTGTCACGGCAGGCGGAGAGTTCAAAGGACGCCTCACCCGGTTGAAGCTAGGCAGGCTGCATGTACTGAGGGGGCGGGAGAATCTGCCGCACATTTCTTTTGTCGCATTGCCTCCGACTCAAGTGCACATCTCGTTTCCCGTAAGCGGGCGGCCCGGCTTGATCTATTGCGGGCACGGTTTGAATCGAGGCGACCTGATTTTCCATTCGCTCGGCGAGCGAGCGCATCAGCGGACAGGGGGGACGGGGACTGGTGCGTCATAACGCTTCCACGCGAGGAACTGGCCGCATGCAGCAAGACCTTGATCGGCAAAAGTATCAGAGCTCCATCGGAGAGTTTCGCAATAGTGCCGCCACGTGGCGCGGCCAGATTGTTGCTGAGTCAGCTTTCAAGGGCATGTCGTCTCGCTGAAACTCGAGAAGAATTGTTCGCGAGCCCTCGGGTTACGCGATTACTCGAGCAGGACCTGCTGAATGCGTTGGTGGATTGCCTGTCCACGGAGAACGCCGAGAGACTCTTGAAGTGGAAGGGACGCCATGCCGACATCATGGCTCGCTTCGAAGAGGCCCTGGCGGTACGGAATGAGGGCCATTTGAATCTGTCAGGGCTCTGCGCCACCATCGGCGTGCCGGAGCGAACCTTGCGACTTTGCTGCGCGGAATTTCTGGGTATTAGCCCGGGCCGATACCATTTGTTGCGGCGGTTGAACAGGGCGCGATCGGCGTTGAGGCGTGCCAACCCGGACACGGCAAGTGTTTCGGAGATTGCGCGGGATCATCAGTTCACCGAGCTTGGGCGCTTCGCCGTGGCTTATCGCGCCGTTTTTGGTGAAACCCCATCATCAACACTGCGCCGCGTTTCAAACGGAACGGAATAGTTGAGCGACGGTCTGCCGAATTCGCATAGCGCGCTCAAGGCAAGCTTGGGAAGGTTAACCTCGAAGGGAGCGTCGA
Organism: Bradyrhizobium cytisi; assembly: GCF_008123515.1. Classification (GTDB taxonomy): domain Bacteria; phylum Pseudomonadota; class Alphaproteobacteria; order Rhizobiales; family Xanthobacteraceae; genus Bradyrhizobium; species Bradyrhizobium cytisi. The sequence goes on along the minus strand of NZ_VSSR01000073.1, from coordinate 15,890 downwards.
GCGGCGCGCGTGCCGCCACCCGATGACATCCTTTTTTGCAGCAGCCTGCCGGACTTCGAAAGTCTGCCTGTTCACCCATCACGATTTTGAAGATAGGAGCTGAAGCGATGAAAATCAGTAAAAGTCTAAGAAATAAGCTATTTTCAACCGCAGCCTTGGCCGCGGCCAGCTTGCCAGCAGTCACTTTGCCGGCTGTCGCACAAGGATCATCTGGCAAGCCCAACATTCTTTTCATCATGGGTGACGACATCGGCATCATGCAGCCGAGCATCTATCATCGCGGTCTGATGGTTGGCGAGACGCCAAACATCGATCGCATCGGAAACGACGGTGCGCTCTTCATGACATATTATGCCGAGCAGAGCTGCACCGCCGGGCGCAACGCCTTCTTCACCGGAATGCATCCGCTTCGCACGGGCATGATACCCCCGCAGTTGCCGGGCAGCCCGTCCTGGCTGCGGCCCGGTACCCCCGCCGTTGCCAAGTTCTTGCTCGACCTCGGTTATAACACCGGCGAGTTCGGCAAGAATCACCTTGGTGACAATCCCGAGGCGTTACCAACCGCGCACGGTTTCCAAGAGTTCTGGGGTTATTTGTATCACCTCGACGCGATGCAGGGGGTGAGTTTCCCCGACATTAACAAGAGCCCGACCGTGCAAGGCATTGCGCCGCCGTGCAGGGCAACCCCGGTCCCGGGCCTCACCGATGTCCCCGGTGCCGTGGATCCTCGAACAACGACGTGTCTGACACCGCCGCGACCGGTGCTTGCGTGCAAATCGTCGGACGGCTCGCAAGCAAACCAGACCTGCAGGGACGAAGGTCCCTTGACGCTCGACCGATCACGAGGCGTGGACGAGGAAATCTCGGCCAAGGTCATCGACTATCTTGATCGCAACGATCCCAAGAAGACCAACAAGCCGTTCTTCGTCTGGTACAACCCGGCGCGCATGCACATTACGACTGTGCTACCCCCGAAATACGAGGCGATGATCGGCGAGCCGGGTGGCAAGGACTGGGGCCTCAACGAGGCCGGCATGAAGCAGATGGACGACAATATCGGCTATGTCCTCAAGAAGCTCGAAGACATGGGCCAGCTCGACAATACCGTCATCGTCTTCACGACCGACAACGGGGCCGAGAACATCACTTTTCCTGACGGCGGCACCACCCCTTTCAAGGGCGGCAAGCTGACCACTTGGGAAGGCGGCATGCGCGCTCCCCTGGTCGTTCGCTGGCCGGGCCACATCAAGCCTGGCACAGTCAAGAACGAGATGATGTCGGCACTCGATTGGCTGCCAACGCTCGTCGACATCGGCGGGGGCCCGAAGGGCGACGCTTTGAAGAAGCAGATCGAGGCCGGAAGCTATCCCGGCATCGTCAAGACGACGCTCGACGGCGTCGATCAGCGCGCCTATCTCGAAGGCACGGACAAGTCGGCGCGCGAGGTCTTCTTCTACTACACCGGCTCGCAGCCATCGGCAGTGCGCTACAAAAACTGGAAGATGTACTACACAATGGTGCCGGACACCGGGACCGGCGGGTTGTTCGGAGCGCAAAGCTTCCATTGGACGCAGGTCGCCAACATCAAGCGTGACCCATTCGAGCAGACGGTCGGCTCCGATGCCAAATCGCTGCTGGGCTATGCCGGTTCGATCGGCTCGCCGAGCACAGCCTACCTCTACGACTGGAATATCCTGCCCCTCGGCCAACTGCTCTGGGAAAAGGAACTCTTCTCGTACAAGGACTTCCCTCCGATGCAGGCGCCGGAGACCTATAATCTCGACGGCATCCTCGCAGAGATGAAGAAGGCCGGTCATCAGAGCGAGTAACTGAGAGCGTTGCCCACATCCAACATCAGTGGCCGGCCCGAATGGCCGGCCACTTTCCAAGATCTCACCAGCGGGGTTACGCATCGGGCTGCACGCGACCAAACGCAGCCTCTCGTTCGAAACGATCCCGGTCCTATGAAGAATCCAGGGAAAATACTCCATGAGCCTTGCAAACAAGCTTCGATCGGGGCTGCTCAGTCTGACCGCGCTGACCGCGATCGGGTCAACGACCGCTGGCTCTGCCTTGGCCCAACAGCCGCAGAAGCCGAACATTCTCGTCATTATGGCGGACGACATCGGTTACACGACCGACAACGGTGCGGAGACATTCACTTGGCCGGACGGCGGCACCACAGCGTTTAGGGGCGAGAGAAGAATACGAACTGGGAGGGCGGGTATCGCGTCCCTGCGATGATACGCTGGCCCGGACTGGTGCCCGCGCACACCGAGATCAACGAAGTCTTCTCCGCGGAGGACTGGGCAACGACACTAGTCGCGGCGGCCGGCGAGCCAGCTGTCAAGGAGAAGCTTCTGCAGGGCTACGATGCAGCCGGACAGACTTTCAAGGTTCACCTCGACGGGTATGACCAGCGCGATCTTCTCAGCCGCAAGGGACCGGATAAGCGCCGCGAATTTTCTATTGGACAGACGACGGCAATCTCGCCGGCCTGCGCTATGATCAGTGGAAGGCGGTGTTCCTGGAGCAAAAGGCTGAGGGCTTCAGTGTCTGGCAGCAGCCGATGATTCAGCTCCGCTTGCCTATCCTGTATAATCTGAAATCCGATCCGTTTGAACGGGCCCAGCATGAGTCCGGCGACTACGTCCGATGGTTCATCGAGCATGCCTTCGTCGTCGTTCCCGCGCAGGCGATCGTGGCCAGCACCTTGCGAGTTTCGTGCAATTTCCGCCGCGGCAAAGACCAGGTTCGTTTTCGGTCGAACAGGCGATGGAAAAGCTGCGATTACCGCCGGCCAATAATTAGCAGGGGGAGACTCTCGTCATGGCCGACATTCGCGTTGCTGCCTGAGCAGTCGAGTACCTGGCGGCTTTTCCTTCAAAGTTTTGCCGGAGCGTGCCTGGGTCTCAAGCTCGTGACCTAACCCCCAGTCTATCCTGGGCGCCAAGTAACTCTATCGATAATTTCCACGGGCACGGGAAACAACTGCGATAACCCGCCATCGGCATTTCTGCCGAATTCGCATAGTGATGAGGGCCGCCGCTCGGGCAGTATCGTCGTCGAAATGATGGGCGCTTGTTGGAAAGGGCCGGAGTCTAAAATGAATTTCACCCATACGAAATTCCATCCGGGTCCATCGCTCACGCGTCCCGCGGATGCGGGGATGGTATACGTGCCAGGCGGCACTTTTCGCATGGGCTCGGACAGGCACTACCCGGAGGAAGCGCCGGTCCATCGAGTCACGGTAGATGGCTTTTGGATAGACCGGACGCCCGTCACCAACCGCCAGTTCGGCGAGTTCATCAATGCGACCGGCTACGTCACCTTTGCCGAGGTGACGCCCGACGCGAGGGATTATCCCAACGCTCTGCCCCACATGCTCAAGGCCGGTTCGCTTGTCTTCACTCCGCCCAAGGAGGCTGTTGACCTGCGTTACTGGGGCGAATGGTGGACGTTCGCATTCGGCGCCAACTGGCGCCGGCCTTATGGCCGCCACAGCAATATCCGCGGGCTCGATGACCATCCCGTCATTCACGTCGCTTACCGTGACGTCGAAGCCTACGCCAAATGGGCCGGCAAGGAATTGCCGACCGAAGCCGAATGGGAGCTCGCCGCGCGCGGCGGATTGAACGACGCCGAATTCGCGTGGGGCGACGAACTAACGCCTGCTGGCAAGCACATGGCAAACACCTGGCAGGGCAATTTCCCGCATGAGAATCTCGCAGCCGACGGTTTCGAACGAACCTCGCCGGTCACTGCATTTCCGGCCAACGGCTACGGCCTGTACGATATGATTGGAAACGTCTGGGAGTGGACGACCGACTGGTATTCGCCGAAGCATGAAGCGGATGCGCCGAAGGCATGTTGCATTCCGCAGAACCCCCGCGGCGGCCCGGAGGGCGCGAGCTATGATCCGCGTGACCCGAAGATCAAGATTCCACGCAAGGTGCTCAAGGGCGGCTCGCACCTGTGCGCACCGAATTATTGCCGCCGCTACCGGCCGGCGGCACGTCATGCCGAGCCGATCGACACGTCGGCCAGCCATGTCGGGTTCAGGTGTATTTCCAGGGGGAGCTTGAGAAGGAGCACGGTGAAGCTCAGTGGGCGCGTCAACGCAAGTTGACGATAACCTGCGCCGGCCGTTTGATGGACCGTGAGAAGAAGGCGCGCTGGCCTAACTTAAAACAATCCGTGATACTCTCATCGATCCTACAAGAGCTGCAAATCGTGGGCGCGTCGTCAAGACTACCGGCGATGGAATGCTGGTCGAGTTTGGGTGCCGTCGATGCTGTCCGGTGTGCTGTGAAAGTCCAGCGCGGGGTTGCTGTTAACAGCTCCGATGCGTCGCCCGACGACAGGATCGAGGGGGCGCCGGCCACGAGGTACCTGAAAAAGACGGCCAGGCGCCTACACGTTGATCTCACCGGCGGCCCGCACAATCGCTGCAATGGCTGCCTTGGCTGCCGGCGACGAGGTTCGGCACACGTACGGTCGGAAGGATGGAAGTGACGTCGATTTGGCGAGTCAACGTCAGGATCGTCTTGAAAGCCCCGGGGTACTCGACAGTCGCTGGAACTTGCCGAACTGGGTGATCACGTCCGGGCTCGTTGCTTGGCTGGGAGCGACCGTTTTCAGCATTTCTCCCGTGCCCCAATTCTTTACGCGCTCCACAAGGCTTGCTCCCCACACATCGGCAGGCATGCGGTCAGCGGCCCGGGCAAATCCACCAAAAAGCGCGAGATGCGAGACGCGCTCGGGATAAGTTGCAGCGAACAGCACTCCCATCGGGCAACCTTCAGAGAACCCCATCAGTGCAGCGCGGCGCGAGCCGATTTCGTCCATGATGGCGCGCACATCGTCCATCCGCTGTTCGAGGGAAGGAGCGCCGGACATTCGATCAGAAAATCCCTGGCCTCTTTTGTCGAACGTCACGACGCGGGAAAAGGTCGCCAGGCGGCGCAAGAAAGCCGTGTATCCGGTTAACTCGTGCAGGAACTCGACGTGCGACACAACGCCCGGGACCAAAATAAGATCAACGGGTCCATCGCCCATCACCTGATAGGCAACGTTGACGTCACCGCTGAGTGCCTAACGCGTTTCGGGCAATGCAAAATCAGTCATTGGCAACACCTTAACATCGGGAACCGATTGTTGTTCGTAGGACCGAAAGGATCAAGCCCGATCTGAAACCGAACGACCGCTCGGGGTCGAAAGCGACGGTCTGGCAGGCCACCGGTCACCTCCGGTCTACCCCTATTCAACAGAATTTTCGGATGTCGACGGAATATATGCCCTCGAGTCGGCCTGTTCTGCAGTCTCATTGCCAAGGGAACACGCATGGTCATTCGGGGCAACCGCGTGACCGATTGCGTCCTCGACGTCGCCGACCGCAGCACCGATCTCCCCGCGCTAACACCTTGCGGCGCAGCTACGGAACAAGGCTACATCTGCGGGATCGGCGGAACGAAACTGGTCGTCAGTCTTTCTCTGACCTTTGGGAGGTGCCCATGACTTCTCAGGCCATAGAAGGGGCATGTGCGTTCGCTTGGCGGAACTACTTGCTGCTCCACAGCGGCGTCAGTGAGAGCGATAAGAGGCGTTCATCCCTCTATCGCTACGTCGCCACTCTTCGCGATACCGGCGAACATGATTTTATTTTGCTCTGTTGCAAATAGCGGCAGTTGTTTACTTGAAAAACTAGACGAATTGCATGACGACCGATGTGCCAGCATCGCTGGCAGATTAAGCTTTGGCCAAGCGTTTAGAATCGCGCAGTGCAAAACTAGACACTTAGCTTTGAGACATAGCATCAGAGCGAAGGAGCGACAGCATGACAGACAACAGCGCTAACGCAAACCCCTTCGCGCGCGACCCGCAAAGGCGCATCGCCGCAGCGACAGCAACTGGTATGAATGCCTTGAAGCCGATTGTGCACTTTCAAGTCTCACTCCTGAGGATGTGGGCAGATAGTATCGAGAGGTTCACGGACAGCTACCAAAAAGGATTGGAAGAAACCGCGACCAGCGTAGAGGAAAAATCAGACAAGGAACGGGCCGCGTAAACTGACGCAAATGGCTAGTGGAGTCCGCCCCGGGTTAAAATGCGAAGAACTCAACCTGAGCAAATCGAGTCTGGCATGCCTCGCCCAGCGGACCTCAACTAGGCGGGACGCGACTTCGTTGATGGGCCAACAGCGGATTCAAGCCCGGCTGACGACGTCTTGAAGACCCAGTCGAGATAGACACCACGATGACGTACGGTCATGCTCGCACCCTGGGGAAGCAGCCCTACAGGGAGGACGTCATGAAAGCGCGATCTATTATCGCCGTGGGCGCAAGTCTGCTCCTGCCGAATGTGTCCCAAGCTTCCGAAATCAAACTCCTCGCTGCCGGGTCAACGCATAGGGCGCGTTTGGGCTGCATGCGAGCTTTCCTGCGAGCTTCGCCCGCGCGCTCGCTTCAATCTCCTGCGCGAGACGACCGATGACCTCACCGAAAGTCCAGATCTGCTCCTCGGAATAAGTGCCGGCGATCAGGATGTCTGCCGCATGCCAGAGCGCCCGCAGACAACTCTCGGGATTTCCTCTCGCAACTGCTTCGTCCAACTCGGCCAAGAATGACGTGATGGCAGCCATTGATGCGCTCGCAGTTCGAAAATAATCGAACGACAAAAGCGGGATTTCAAAGGAATGGGCAATGACACCACTTAGACCTGAACACGCGGTAAATCATTCCCGCCACTTTGGATCGGGCATAAGGTCCGCCTAATCAGATCGATCGAATTTTAGGTATTGCCTGACTTGGAGGAAACGGACGCCGTCAACAACCTGCCCCAACGTAGCTGCACCCGCGAGGTCGCGCGTTCTTCATAACGGTCTGGTTGCAGGTTCGAGTCCTGCCGGGCCCACCAGGACATCAGGGGCTTTACCCGAACGGATGTAGCCGATGTTACGGCTGCCGGACGAAGCGCTATATCCGAACTGACGACTGGGCTTTCGACCTTCCCGGGATGACATTCTGTCTGGAGTGCAGAACCCGTCCGATTGCGTGGAGCGATTGCGATGAGGGAGGCTACGATGGACTTTTCGCGGATGTCGGATGGTATCCGGCTGCATCACGCCTCTCATCGGCACGATGGGTACGATGGTGACGACGAAGCGGGTCCGGCACCGAGCGCCCCGTTCCTAACCGAGGCGGTCGGCGGTGGCGCCCAGGTCCATGGTCCCGGCCCGTTTGCAGGTCAATTGTTAGGTCAATCTGCAGGTACTGAAGCGCACCCCGCGAGCGCTAATACCCAGCATCATGACTCCGACCCGGTTCAATCCAAACATTCCACATCGGGGGTCGACACGGGCGGCCACGTCAGCAACCACGCTGCGGCGGGCCTGGATGTTTCGTCCACCACGCCCGATTCCGGCGCATCACATCCCGGGATGGGCATTGCTACGGTCGAGAGCGGAGCGAACACGGCCGGGAACGGCGGAGATGGCTACTTTTACGGAAGTATCATTCACGCGTCCCTGTTGATCTATGAACCGATCAACATCTCGGTGAGCCTGGAATACGGCTCGGTCGCCCGGGCCAACCAGTCCAACAATTTGAATGTCGCTCAATCCGCCTCTCAGATGGCCGGCGTCGGCGGCCATGGCGGCAATGACAACATTGCATCGGGAGGGAGCGTCAGTACGTCCTCAGGCGCCGGCGTGATCGCGAGCGGCGACAACGGCGCCGGAAATGGCGGCAGCGGCTATTTCTCGGGTGCGATCGTGGACGCTCCCGTGGTGATCTATCATCCGATCAATATTGCCGTGGCGGGCTCGGGCGGCACTGCGCATGCAAGTCAATCGAACACGGTGGACATCGATCAGTCGGCCACCCAGATCGCGGGCGTCGGCGGAAGTGGCGGAAATGGCAACGTGGCCGCCGGCGGCAGCGTCATGACGCTCGACCCCAGTTGGGGGTCAAGCAACGGAGGGGGCGTCCCGGACGTTCAAACCGGCGGAAGCCAGGCCGGCAATGGCGGCGACGGCGCGTTCTACGGCGGGCTCGTCCATTCCTCCGTCGTGGTGTACGACCCGATCAACATCGCAGTCGCGAGCTATGGCTCCAACGCTCATTCGGTCCAGACCAATGACGCCTACGTGGATCAATCCATCATTCAGATCGCCGGCATTGGCGGGCACGGCGGCAACGGCAGCGCCGCGGCGGGCGGCCATGCAAGCTTTCTTTCCCATAGCCTGTGGGGCGGCTCCGACACGATCGCGACCGGTTCGAACGGCGCTGGCAATGGCGGCAACGGATATTTTGCCGGCAGCCTGATCGATGTCAGCGTCGCGATCTATGCACCCATCAACATCGCAATCGCAGGTCCCCATTCGACAGCCGTAGCCGACCAGGTCAACAACGTGCACATCGACCAGAGTGCGGTCCAGATCGCCGGTGTTGGCGGGGACGGCGGCCACGGCAATCTCGCGCTGGGTGGCGATCTTTCCGCCCATCTTCTGTCGGATCTTCACCTGATGGGATAGCGACACATCGCGCCGCTCGCACAAGCCTGATCGCGAGCTGCGTCGACACCCTGCGCATGCAAGCTCGCCGTGCGGGCCCTCCCAGATGTTTCGAGCTCCGGTGTCGCGCGACGAATGTTATACTTTCGTACGTAGGCCGGATGGTGTCCGATTTGACATCTATCGCCATCGCGCGTGGGCGGATCAGACTTGCCGCGCGCGTCCGCCTGATCGGGATGTGATGCACGAAAGCCAACAGAGGGAGGCAACATGATGCCCAAAGCGATCAACATCTCGGACTCGATCGAATTCAAATCGATCAGCACCGGTGGTCAGAACGTCGGAAATGGCGGCGACGGCACCTTCAAGGGCGCCATCATCAGTAAGCCGACGCTCAACTTCGATCCGACCAACAAGGCGGTCGGTGCCGACGTGCACGTGAACACCGGCGATCATGTCAAACAGACGGCAGATTGGGATGCCGGCGGCGCCAACGCGAAGGCCTCGTGGTTTTCGAAGGCCCATGGCGGCGACGCCGAGTCGAACGGAAGCCAGAAATCCTACAGCGGTTACGATACCTCCAAGGTATACGCCAACACGGATGCGACCCAGATCAACAAGGTCTCGGTGGACCAGCACCAGGAGGTCGTGGCCGGCATCGGCGGACATGGCGGAGACGGCAACGCCGCGCTGGGCGGCGAAGTGAGCTTCCATCTCGATACGTTCTGACCACCAGCCCGTCCGGCTGGCAGGACCGGTGGCCGCCGCCACCGGTCCTGAAGTTCGAGCCAATACCCCGCTGATACCGTTGGCAGATGGCGTTGGCCGTCGGTCAAGTGCGCCGGACCTCGATTTCAGGCGGTGACGATCATGCTGATACCGCCCATTCGGTTGCCTATCCTGCCGCAGATCGGGACGCCACTGCACGCGGCCCTCCGGTCCTGCGCCGGACCGCTCGGTCTGGTATTCGCTTATAGCTGCAGCTACAACCTGCTTTTGTTTGCGCCCTCCATCTATCTTCTTCAGATCTACGACCGGGTGTTGTCGAGCCGGAGCGGCGACACGTTGCTCCTGCTCACGCTCATTGTCGCGATCACGGTGGTCGTCGGCGGCGTGTTCGATGCATTGCGGCGCGCCGTCCTTGGACGCCTTGGCGCCTGGCTCGACGATCGCCTTCGTCCTTGCGTGCTCTCGGCCGGCCTCGAATCGGCGCTTCGCAGCGATTGGACGCAGGCGTCGGGCGCATATCGGGATCTCACCGTGCTGCACCAGTTCGTCGAGTCCGGCGCATGTACGATGCTGTTCGACGCGCTCTGGGCGCCCTTGTTCCTCCTTGTCCTCTTTCTGATCCATCCCCTGCTTGGCGTGGTAGGCGCCTGCTGCGTCGTCTTCCTGTTCGCGCTCACGGTTGCCGGAGAGCTGGTCAAGGAAGACGTTCTGCTCAGATCCGGCGCCGCGCTGTCCAGAAGCTGCGGCCGCCTCCAGACTGCAGCGAGCAACATCCACATGATCCGCGCTATGGGAATGTTCGACAACGCTGCGCGCATGATCCACCGTGACGCGCAGCACGCGCGCAGAGAGCACGATGTGGCACTCCGGCGAGGCGAGATCGTCTCACTGGCCGCCAAGCCGGTTCGCGCGCTGTCGCAGGTCTTGATCATGGGGGCTGCCGCGTGGCTCGTGCTCGATCACGGGAAGAGTCCGGCAATCATCTTTGCTGCCACGCTGATGTTCAGCCGGGCGCTCGCGCCGGTCGAAAGTGCGGTCGCAGGCTGGAAATCACTCGTGATGGCCGTGAGCGCCTGTCAGCGGCTCGGCGCACTTCTCGCCGCATTCCCCGTTGCTCGGCAGCAGAGCGCGGAGGTTTCTCCGCTACAGACGCGCAGCGGCCTCGTCGTCGACAATGTTGGCGTGAGGCTTGCGGGGACCAACCATCTTCTGCTGAACGGCATCACGTTCAGCCTCATGCCCGGAGAATGCCTCGGCATCATCGGTCCGTCCGGGTCGGGCAAGTCCCTGCTCGGCCAGGTAATCGCCGGGCTGTCGATGCCAACGCATGGCCGCGTCGTCCTCGACAATACCGACGTCTCGCTGCTTCGCGAGGGCCGAAACGGCGACCGCCTCGGATATCTCCCCCAGGACATCAACCTCCTCGGCGACACGATCAACGACATCATCGCACGCCTTGAAGATGCCGACCGGCGGAAGGTCATCGAAGCGGCCAAGCTCGTCGGTATCCATGGAGCGATCATGCGCCTGCCGCTGGGTTACGACACGGTGGTTCAGAGCGAAGCAACCTTCTCGCGCGGGTATCGGCAGCGCCTCGGTCTCGCCCGCGCCTTTTTCGGCAGTCCACGCCTCATCGTTCTCGACGAACCCAACGCCAGCCTCGACTACGGGGGCGAGCGAATGCTCCTGGATGCCATCGAGCGCATGAAGCTCGCAGGCGTCATCTTTGTCGTCGTCACCCACAGGATGGGTCTTCTCGCCGCCACGGACAAGATTGCCATCATGGAGGACGGTGCGGTCGCCGCGTTCGGCGACAGCGAGGACATCTTTGAACGGCACCTGAGCCGCCCCCAGGTTACTTCGCAGATTGCGCCATGACCTGGAACTCTCTCACCGTCTGGAAGCTTCCCGCCGTCTCGAGACTGCCCATGATCTGGGACCAGCTCGTGCGAGCGCCGGCGAGCCCCTCGCCCGCCCGCCGATTTGGCGTCGTGGTGACCGCAATCGACGATTTCGAACCTCTGGAATTTCCATGGTGTTTGACGCCCACGCCGACCTCTCCGCGCGGAAGGCTTCGCGGCATCACCGTCGCGGGCAATCTGCTGGTGCTCTGCTTCATGCTGGGGCTTGGTACATGGGCGAGCCTCGCGCCGCTCGAGAGCGCCGCGATCGCGACCGGCGTCGTGGAATCGGAATCGAGCCGCAAGACAATCCAGCATCTGGAAGGCGGTATCGTCAGGAAGATCCTGGTTTCGGATGGCGATATCGTGCGAAGCGGCCAAACGCTGATCGTGCTTGACGACACCCGGGCCGGCTCGGAGATGCAAAGCCTCCAAGGCCAATTTTGGGATGCAGCTGCTCGTGCCGCACGGCTTCAAGCCGAGCAGCAGAGATTCGAGAAGATCGCAATTCCGGACGCGCTGGAGCAGGACAGCAGGCAGAACGGAGTGGCCGCCGCTGCAGTGTCGGCGCAGCAGTTCATTTTTCAGGCACGCCTGCAGGTTCACGAGTCGCAGCTTGCGGTCATTCGCGAACGAAGGCGTCAAGTCGAGAAGGAGATCGAAGGTCTCAAGGCTCAGGAAACCGCCACCGGGCAGCGGATCGACATCGTCCGGGAGGAACTGGATATGGTCGCGACACTCGTCAACAAGGGGCTCGAACGGCGGCCGCGGCTTCTGAACTTGCAGCGGGAGCTGGCCGACGTTGAGGGCCGCCGCGGCGAGCTCGCCGCGCAGATTTCCCGCGCCGGGCAGGTCATCAGCGAACAGCAGGCCACATTGTTCAAGCTCGAGAGCGAGAGGCAGAACGAGATCGCACAGTCGCTTCGTGAAGCACAGAACCAGATATTCCAGCTCCGCGAGCGGTTGCTTGCGGCCAAGGATCAGCTATCGCGAACGGAGGTCAAGGCGCCCGAGGACGGCGTGATAACCGATCTGCGGATTCATACAGCCGGCGGCGTCATCGGAGCGGGTGCCCCGCTCATGGACCTGGTGCCCCGGCAAGACCGTCTCATCGTGACCGCGCGCCTGAGGCCCGAGGACATCGATGTGGTTCATCCCGGCCTCATTGCCGAGGTTCACCTCGTACCGTACAATCAGCGTCGCGTGCCTCGCTTGAAGGGAACCGTCGTGCACGTCTCCGCAGACCGGCTCCTCGACAAGCGTACCGACCAGCCGTACTACGCGACCAGGATCCGGATCGACGACGGGCAGAAGGCGGCAAACGACATCCAGATCGTCCCCGGCATGCCGGTTCAAGTGTTCATCACGACGGGGCGCGGCACCGTGGCTCTCTACGCGCTCAGGCCCCTGCTCGACAGCTTCCGTGGTGCATTCAGAGAGGACTAAAGCGCGATGAGATTCGGATGAATCGTCATCATGCTTCAGGTCTCCGGCATTAGAGCCGCGCCGGGGTCGTCATCGCGACTCTGCGCTGGCAACCGGCCGCGCCAGCGGAGGACGGCTTCCGTGCGATTGTGCGCGGCACATTTCCTCATGATATGCTGAATGTGCATTTTGACTGTGCTTTCCGAGAGGCCCAATTTGGCGGCGATCAGCTTGTTGGGCAGACCGAGCTCCAGTTCCGCCAGAACCTGTTGCTCACGAGGCGTGAGATCGGTCACGCTCCTGTCGATAGCCACTCTGGTTCCCTCGTTCATCAGATATGCGGGCGCAAGCCCGCGCGCATCCGGCGGCTCGAAACCCGGTAACCTGTTCATCCCGGCCACGGGCAACGGCCTATAGGCGCCGCCGACAAGAACAAGGCGCAGGCCAGCTATGGCAATCTCGATCGGTAGCGAGGTGGAAAGAAAGCCGCGCACGCCCCGCTGCATAGCGGCCTGCACGGTCGGCTCGTCGTCATGGTTTGACAGGACCACAGTGGCGGCGTTGGGACAACACTCCGCAACGAAGGCGAGATCGTCTTCAACCGAGGGATCGCCGATGGGCTTGTCCGCGATACTCAGCATCACCAGACGAACATCGCGGGCTGACGTGCAGTCCAGGCCTTGGACCGTTGCCATGTCAAGGATCTCAAGTTCGTCCAACTCCCTCCTGAGGACGTGCAGAATGCATGTACGAGGCAAAAGGAGGGGCTCGATGATCACCAGAACCGGCAAATGAAGCGATTCATTGAGCCGTTTTGAAGTGTTGGTTATGTCGTGCATGATGTCCTCGAGATGAAAAGAACTTCCGCGATATTCCCATTCCGTATTGCGTCTCCCCTGCTGCTGCGTTCGTCCCGAATGCATCATCACGAGAGCGGCGCAGTGCCGCCGTTAGTGCCGCATCCACTGCGGAATCACTTGACACCTGGGTGGAAATTCTTTCCGCTCAAATCATTGGGGACGTGTACCGCGCGGTGGCGCAGTCGACGCATCCCCTAATTGCAGATATTTCGATACGCCGTTGAGGCCGCCGACCCTGACTTGCCGTCGACGACATATGCTTCATCCTCCTTCACGAGATACAGAAACGGCCTCTCTCCAGTCTCGCCGCCTGACGCGCTTCTTCCTTTCACGCGCCCGCAAATCGTATCCAAGCGGCGTCCAAGTATGTTCTTTCGCATTGCGCGCTTCACGTCGCTGAATTCGACCGTTTCCGGATCCCCCATCTGCGTCGCGATCGCAACCTTCGCCTTGTCCAGAGCAGGATCCGCCATTTCCGCAGTCCTCTCGGGTGCCGGGACGCTGACCATCGTCCGCGGGGACGCCGCTTTGGCAAGATCGGTCGATCCCCGTTTCTTCGGAGCTGATGTCTTGCCGGGCCCTGCCGGCGTTGCGGAATTCGATCTGACAACCGCAGGCTCTTGCGCCAACGCCGTCGGCATTGGCTGCGCGGGTTGGGCGACCGCGACCCTGTCGAAACAGGGTCGTGACGCGCACCCGAGGAAATACCCCCGGGAAGGCGCGAACCAGCCAAAGCCGATCAGGATTCCTGCCAGCACTCCGGCAAAAAGCAGTCCCATCCGATTCCCCTCCTCGGGACTTCGGCTCGCACTCGTAACTAGGACTAATTCCGCGCTGGTGATCTATCTGTTGCGCAAAAGCATTAAGCGCCCATTAAGCGCGCGCCGTTGTCCGGCCCATGCCTGGATGGGCGGATTAGATCGGGCTTCAGACCCGTGCCGAGATGACCGCAAAAGGCCAATCGTGAAAGCAATCATGGCCGATTTGGTCCGCTCTTGGACCGTTCTGCAACCTGCGAGTTCGTCCGAAGGTTTGCGCCACCCAACGCTGCCGATTGCCGACTTGGTCCCTTCAGGCAAGTTTCGGAGCACCGCACCAGTTTCGCACCAGAAACGGCGTGAACGAAGCGGAACGAGAGCACTTGGACTCGAACAAAGACGCAGGAAGATCGACGAAGCTGACCAATATTCCACCGCTCATAACGGTCTGGTTGCAGGTTCGAGTCCTGCCGGGCCCACCAGTAAATCATTCACTTATCATGTTTTCATTTCATCACCTGTGAAGCACCGCACCAGAAACGCCTCGCTTTGCCGTTCGTAATCTGTTTCGGTGGCCCTCCAACTACCTCTGCACATTCGATCTGGCGAGAGTCTCTCCTTTTTGATCGCAGATTCGGCGGGATTATCGCGCCAACAGCCCAGACATCGCTCTCAACCTTCTTTCATCGAACGGCCCACTAACGGTCGAATTGCTTCGCAAGTCTTCGGTGCCGGCAGACACATCTCCGTCGCTCCGCTCCACGCTTGTAGCGGACATTGGATGGCGCATCGGATGGCCTGCCAAGTGCCGCCAATCCTCAGAGGACTAAACCGCTCTCGCGGTAGGGCGCCGCGGCTGGCAGCACAGCCAAGACGATAGCGCAACGGGACGTCCTGTCCTGAGATGAGGGGTTCGCAACCTTCACTCAAGACAGGAGCATCCCCATGACCGACGAGGCCATGAGCCCATTGCGGCTGCGCATGATCGAAGACATGACGATCCGCAAGTTAACGCCAAAGACCCAGCAAGGCTACATCCGCACGATCAGGGATTTTACTGCGTTCCCCTGGCCGCTCGCCCGATACGGCAAGCTTCGAGGACGTCCGACGCTTTCAATTGCATCTGGCGGAGAACGGCGCGCACATCCCCGTCCTCAATCACACCGTGGCTGCGTTGCGTTTTTTCTCTAAGGTCACTCTCAGGCGCACCGACATCATCGAGCACACGACGTTCCTCCACGAGCCCCGCAAGCCGCCGGTCGTGCTCAGTCCGGAGGAGGTGGCGCGGCTGCTCGATGCTGCGCCGGGGCTCAAGTACAAGGCGGCGCTGAGCGTGGGCTATGGTGCGGGCCTGCGCGCCGCCGAAGTGATTTCGCTCAAGATCGGCGACATCGACAGCAAGCGCATAGTGATCCGCGTCGAACAAGGCAAAGGCCGCGAAGACCGCTACGTGTTGCTGTCTCCGCGTCTGCTCGAACTGCTACGGACCTGGTGGCGGGCGGCACGACCGCAAGGCTGGCTGTTTCCAGGGCGTGACCGCGTGCAGCCAATGACGACGCGCCAGCTCAATCGAGCCTGCTATGCCGCGGCCCAGACGGCCGAGATCGACAAGCGCGTCTCGCTCCACACCTTAAGGCACAGCTTCGGCACCCACCTGCTCGAGCAGGACATCGATATCAGGGTGATCCAGGTGCTGCTCGGAACG
>NZ_VSSR01000072.1 GCF_008123515.1 Bradyrhizobium cytisi | reverse complement strand
GCTAGATGATCTTCAGTGCACCTAATTGTGCTGGCCCGAATTGAATGCACTGCCACCGTAATTCTTGAAGGCGACGCCTTGAATTGCCTCCTTGTCCGCAGTTGCAGACCGAGGATGACACTGAGTTACTGGACCTCGGCGATCCTCGGTCCAGACGACGGCATCTGCGCGTTCGTTGCCGAGGGCCGGTTCGATGGCGATGCCGGGTCTGGCGATCGGAGCGCGGCGTCGGGCGGCGCTTCCTGGGATGGTCGACGGGCAGCATTTGCCGGAAGCACGATCACCTTCGCTCCGACTTTCACCCGCTCGTAAAGATCCGCGACGTCCTCGTTGGTCAGCCGGATACAGCCGGACGAAACCCGCTTCCCGATCGTGTCGGGCTTGTTGGTGCCGTGAATTCTATATTCGGTCTCGCCCAGATACATCGCCCGGGCGCCGAGCGGGTTGCCGGGACCGCCTGCCATAAACCGCGGCAGATAAGGCTGACGCACAACCATCTCTGCAGGCGGACGCCAATCCGGCCATTCTGTCTTACGGGCCACGGTCTGCTCACCGGACCATGCGAAACCTTCGCGGCCAACACCGATGCCGTAGCGCATCGCTTGTGCGTCGTTCAGGACGAAATAAAGGAATGTGTTCTTGGTATCGATGATCACGGTCCCCGGGGTCTGGTGGCTGGCGTAGTCAACCACCTGCCGAACAAATGCTCCGGGACCGTTAGCGGCCTTTGGTGGTTCGGCCGGAGGCGCCGGAGCAGGAATCGGAGCTGGGGCTGGCGCTGATGCATGAACCGGCGTTGACACATAAACCGGAGTTGACGACGCCAGGGCCTGGTGCGCGGAGGGTTTTCGTATCGGTGGCACGCTCGCCGGGCGAGACAGCAAGCTGTACCCCAATGCGGCGACGGCCACGGCGCCGATTGCAACTCTGCCGACCATTGGGAGTGCAAGTGTCTCTGCCTTTCCACGTTTGGCCCGCTTGCTCATATCTTTCCCCCAGATCACTGCCTGGAAGACGTACCCAGCAAAATTTAACAAACTTCGAAGCGATTCCGCTCAGACTGGAACCATTAAGCGCCGTTAACGCCAACTCTTGTTCGATCGAACAGGACTTGACGGTCCCGCTCCATAGCCAGGGAGCGAGGTGGACGACGCGCTTCTGACGGACTGCAACATGCGCGTGCGGATGTCCGGTGGGGCGGTCCGAACAATCTGAAGACGCCCTCATAGGAAAGAAGCTGCCGAGCGCGACTCGGCAGCCTCCTTTTTCTTGTCAGATCACGCGGCGAGGATGTCAGCGACCGGTGGGATCGTTGCTCCTGCCGGGACGAAGCGTCTGGGGCCCGCCCTGGCCGCTGTTGGTGCCTCCATCGGATCCGGCCCCGGCACTGCCAGCGCCGCCGCCCATGCCGGTTGTGCCGCTGCCCGATCCGTTACCGGCCGCGGACCCGGCTCCTCCCACGCCAGCGGCGCCTGTTCCAGCGGCCGCACCTGCACCGGCTCCTCCAGCGCCCGCACCCGCTCCTCCACCTGCACTGCCGCCGCCCGCCTGGGCGTGGGCGAAGCCGATCGACGCACCGGCCAGCAACGCGCACATGGCCATTGAGAAAATCGTCTTTCGCATTCTTCAACTCCGTTTGACGTTGTGGCCGTCAACCGAAGCTACATGCGGACGTTCCTAAAGGCTGATGATAAGCTTTCGCAATTCGTCAGGAACGATGTCGTGTAACGCCGGATTGATCCTTGCGGCTGGGGCGACAATTCGTTAGCCACATTCAGCCACCGGCGATCGCCGTTCGGCTGACTGATGGAGTATCTCATGCGGATCGCCGCGCTGGTTGTCTTCATGGTCGCGGGGCTTGCTCCCGCAGCGCACGCAGAGCGTGACTATCCCTGGTGCGTCTTTGGCGGCGAGCTCGGCGCTCCCGGCGAGTGCATGTATGTAACGCGAGAACAGTGCCTGGCCTCGGCGTCCGGGCGGTGGAACACCTATTGCGATGTCAACCCGCGCGTCAGGTTCAAACAGCCGGCTCCGCCCCGGACGCCCCGGACGCGCTGATCACGGCAACGCTGATCGGAGTGCTCGGCTCCGGCTCCCCTAATGTGCGCTTCTCTGCCCGCAACCGCGTACGCGCGGACGTCAATCCAACGGTACGTCCAGACTGGTCCCTTCGGTCATGATGCCGGGGATGTGAGCAGTCGTGAAGCCGTTATCCCTTGGGGCTCTGCGGCCGGGCGTTACGTACGGAGCGAGGGGCAGCTGGAGAAAAGCGATGCGTTCCATTTTGGCCTTGAGCCTCTTGAGCGCCCTGTGCGGCGTTGCGAACGCGGCGCCGGTACATCACGCCCACCGGCACGCTGTCGTTCACTCCCAACAGGGCATGTTCGCACCAGGTCCCGCTTCGAGCTTTGCCTACGCGCCACCGCCGCCGCCGGCCCAATTCCGGTCCACCCCCTCCTGTGACAAGCCTGAACCGTATTACGGCGCTTGTCAGGGTTATGCGCCTGGCGAAAAGGAGCGATTTCTGGCCACCGTGCACAGCCCGTAATGCTTGGGGCGAGCGACGTCGTCTGACTTCGACCATCAATCCAACGGCACGTTCAGACTGGCACCTTTGGTGATGATGCCGCCACGGTTGCCGATCTCGATCGAACCATAGCGCTGCTTGAAGCAATCGGGCAGCGGCCGGTCACCTTCCATGCTGAGCCAGAGGCGCAGCAAATGACGCTTCTGGCTTGCATTGGGCCAATCACGGAATCCGGTCCGGTCATGCAGCAAGGCATGATTGTAGACGAACTGCATGTCACCCGGCTGAAGCCGCATGCCAAAATGCAGCGTGGTATCATTTGCGAGCGCGTCGAACAGATCGAGCGCCTCGACGTGAGCCGGCGTCAGTCTCGGCGCATCGGCAAAGCGCTGCGCACTGTCGATATACTGGCGCTGATAGAAGCCGGTCAGGAATCCCGCGTGCCAATTCAGCACCGGGATTTCGAGATACGGCTTTTCGTTCTCGGGCACCTCGCCGCGCCGGTCGGTCGCGATGGGATCAAACAGGAGCGCGGCAAGGTCGGGACGCCTCTCGAGCATCTCGTTGTAGATGGTCGTCGTGCTGACAAGGAGAGAATCGCCTCCCTCCATGGCTTCGCGAATGCATAACAGCCCCACCACGTCGGAGGAATCCGTGTGGAACGTTTGCCGTTCCGACGTCTGATAAATCCGGGTGTTCGGATCCCTGGCATCGGCGCCGGTGTCACGGACGTGACCGAGAATGTGACCCGCCGCATTCTGGGACCGAGCCGACCCCAGATGCGCGCCGACCCCGCAGAATATCGTGGCGGCAAACGCCTGGCTGTAATTGGCCACCGGGAGGCCGCGGATGACCTCGAAGCCAAGGCCGGCCAGCAGCCTTGTCTTGAGCCCTTCCAGGTGCGCGCCGAAGCGAGGAAGCGGAAAGCTGTCCCTGGTGATCTCGGCGATTTTCTTGCTTCTGCCAAGATAGGATTCAGCGGCGTTCTCAAGCTCCGTGATCTCGCTGGCCGCAAGCGATATCAGCCATCGATCAGGATTGGCCTTCATCTCGGCGCCTCGCCAGGCCGACGGGATATCGATTTTCCCTGGAGGGCGATTGATCCTGTCGGGCGCTGAGACCGCATTCATCGTGGTGGCTCCTGAGATTGATCGCCAGGTAAGACGTCGGAACTTCAATTTCGCAGCTCAATCCTTCAACCGCACCATACACCCGAGCAAGGGGCGGCCCGCTCACCGAGAGGGGATTGCACTATTTCACAAGGTGTTGCCTGAAGTGCACAGGTATCGTCCCGTGCTTGTGGTTAGATAAGCCCACGGGGTAACGGGAGATGGTCCGTGCAGACGTGGGTTCCTGCTGCTATCGCCACGATTTTGATCGCTGGTTCGGCCAACGCGGCCGATCTCGCGCCCGTGTACAAGGCGGCGCCTGCGGGAGCGGCACCGGTCGCCTACAGCTGGTCCGGGTTCTACCTGGGCGGGAACGTGGGCGTCATATGGAGCGACCGGCGGGCGGACCCCGTGTCATTCACGACCACCGGCGTTGACTTTTCCGGGCGCCAGGCCGTTGGCCAATTTCCGAGCTTCGACGTCGGCAATACCGCTTTCACCGGCGGGGGTCAGGTTGGATACAACTTCCAATTCGGGTCAAATTGGGTCGCAGGTATTGAAGCCGACATCAACTACAGCGGCCTGAAGAAGACCGACACGCGCGTGTTCCCGGCGACCCCTTTCATCGGCGGCGGCATCATCGACGCCAATACCGAATCCGCGACACAAAAGCTGGGCTGGCTCGGGACCGTACGCGGTCGCCTCGGGTTCACAACCCTGAACAACAGGCTGCTTGCGTTCGTGACCGGCGGCCTGGCCTATGGCAAGGTCGATGACAGCATCTATACCATTGGCGTGCCAAACGGCGCTGGCCCGTTTTTGATCAGCGCCAGCTCGGCGGCGGTTCGCGTCGGGTGGACGGCGGGTGGCGGCCTGGAATACGCATTTGCCAGCAATTGGAGGGCCAAGTTCGAATACCTCTACTACGATCTTGGCACGCAAAACCTCACCCTGGATTACGCCCCGGTTCCGGGCGATGCGGGCAATACGATCACGTACCGATTTCGCAATAACGGCAATCTGGTGCGCGTCGGCCTGAACTACAACTTCTAGAGATGAACGGGACGTCGTCGCCGCTGCACGAATGCCAATCGGGCCGGCCATCTACGTGACCAGCTGCCTCGCCGCCGCCGAGATCATCACCAGCCCGCCGGTGATCACGGCGACATCGAGGATCGCGGTGTGGATATGCACCGGCATCCGCTCGACGAAGGCTTTTGCCATGAACGCGCCGGGGATGGCGATGCCGCCGATCAGGAGCGCGAAGGCGAGCACCTGCGCGGTGACGGCGCCGGCGAGGCCGAACACCGAGATCTTGATCAGGCCGGTGCCGAGCGAGATCATCGCGTCGGTCGCGATCACGGCGGCGCCTTCGAGGCCCGCGGCCATCAAGAGCGAGAGCAGGATCACGCCCGAGCCTGACGTGCCGCCGACCAGCACGCCGTAGCCGACGGAGCCTGCGGCGAGACCGGTGTCGCCGATCTTGACCTCGCGGCGGCGCAGCACACGGCGCAGCGGCACGCTCAGGATCAGCATGGTGCCGATCACGAGTGCAGCTCCGGCATTGGTGAGGCGTGTATAGCCGTAGGCGCCGAGCGCGGTGGTCAGCGCCGCGCAGGCCAGCACGATCAGCGCACGGCGGCGATCGGCATAGCGGAGATAGGCGACCGCACGGCTGGAATTGGTGAAGAGTGCGGAGATCGCGATGATCGGCACCACCGGCTCGGCACCGACCAGCGGCACCAGCACCAGCGGCATCAACGCGCCGGTGCCGTAACCGGCAAGACCACCGATGATCGAGGCAAACAACGCCATCAACGCGACCAGCAGAAGCTGAAACATCGAGATGTCGGCGAAGCCTGAGACGATGGTCACGTTCTCTCATCGCGGCTGATGCGTGCCGCAGCTTGATCGGCGATGGAAGCGAGTGCGGCCTCGTCTAGTGGAAAATCCGCCGCAAGCCAAGCGTCCTCGGCGAGTGTCAACACATGTCCGAGCGCAGGCCCTTCGGCCATGCCGCGCGCGATGAAGTCGGCGGCTTTCAGCGGGAATTTCGGCGCGGTCCAGCGTTGCGGCAGCTCCGCGAGCTCGCGCCAGCGCGACGAGGTCACGTCGCCGCCGGCCCTCGCCCAGCCCAGCAACACACGGTCGTGATAGCGCTCGGGCCCCAGCCGGTAGAGGAGCCGCCGCGCACCGGCCTCGTTCTTGGTGGCGAAGCGCCACCAGCGATGGCCCATCGAATCCAGCGCCTTGGCCTCGGCATTGGAGAGCCTCAAGCGCATGGCGACACGCTTGGCGTCTTCGGTCACGGCCACCGTCAGCGCGGCGAGACGGCGCGTTACGCTTGGCGGCAAGCGCAGCTCTTGCTCGATCGCGATCATCGCCGTCAGTGGCCCGGCATAGGCGACACCACCGGTCAGCGTTTGCAGCAATCCGGCATCGGCCATCGCGAGCGTGGCTGCGGATGCACCGCCCGCCACCAGCAATTTCAGCATCTCCATGCGCACGCGCTCGGCCGACAGGGCCGCAAGGCCCGCGCGCCCGCGGATGCAGGCGAGATAGCCGTCGCGGTCGGGCTCGCCGGCGCCGAACGCGGCATGGATGCGGAAGAAGCGCAGGATGCGCAAGTAATCCTCGGCGATGCGCTGGTCGGCGTCGCCGATGAAGCGCACGCGCCGCGCTCTCGCATCCGCGATGCCGCCGACATAGTCGTAGACGACGCCGTTGGCGTCGACCGACAGGCCGTTCATGGTGAAGTCGCGCCGCTCGGCGTCCTTCACCCAGTCGCGGCCGAAGGCGACCCTGGCCTTGCGGCCGAACGTTTCGGTATCCTCGCGCAGCGTCGTGACTTCGTAAGGCACGCTGTCGATGACCAGCGTGACGGTGCCGTGGTCGATGCCGGTCGGCACGCACTTGATGCCGGCAGCTTTCGCGCGCCGGACCACCTCGTCGGGGCGCGCCGTGGTCGCGATATCCGTATCGCCCGGCGGCAGGCCGAGCAGCGCGTTGCGGACGGTACCGCCGACCACGCGCGCCTCCTCGCCATCGGCGTTAAGCAGTTGCAGGACGCGCGCGGTCCCGCCCGCGGTCAGCCAGGGCGCACCGGCAAGGACCGGCTCAAGGATCGGCTCCGCGCTCATTGTCCGGCCCTTATCTTTCCATTCAGCTGTCCCTGCCCGGCACGAGCTTGCCATGCTCGATGTGGGCGGGAATGTAGGTCGAGTTCGGTGCGGCGCCGGAGAAATGCGCCAGCCCGATCAACCCGGCGATGACAAGCACCAGCGCCACCAGGATGAGGCGCGCGACGACGGTGATCGGCCACGACGATTGCACGAACAGGCCGGATCGCGTGGCGGCCAGGAACAGCGCATAGACGGCAAAGGGGATGAGGAAGATTCCGATCTCGGTCAGAACCGGCCGGATCATGACGAATAGATCCGCTCATACAGCACACGCAGCATTCCGGCCGTCGCACCCCAGATGTAGCGCTCTGCAAACGGCATCGCATAGTAAAACCGCTCCATGCCGCGGAATTCCTTGCTGTGCACCTGGTGGTTCACCGGATTCATGAGGAAGGATAGCGGCACTTCGAATGCGTCATCAACCTCGGAATGGTTGATGGTGAGCTGAAAACCCGGCCGCACCCTGGCGACCGTCGGCAGGATGCGGAAGCCGAACGCGGTGCCATAGAGATCGAGATAGCCGATCGGCTCGACGAAATCGCGCGACAGCCCGACCTCCTCCTCCGCTTCGCGCAGCGCGGCGTCGAGCGGCGAGGAATCGGTCGCGTCGATCTTGCCGCCGGGAAAGGCGATCTGGCCGGCGTGATCGTTGAGGTTCGTCGAGCGCTGCGTCAGCAGGATGGTCGGCTCGGGATGGTCAACCACCGCGATCAGGACGGCTGCGGGGCGCACCGGCTGCTCGCGCGCGACGATCTCGAGCATCTTGTCGGTGCCGGGATCGCCGGAGGCCGGAATGATGTTCGGGTCAAACAGGCCGGGCGGAACGTCGAAGCCGAGCTTCGCCCTGGAGCGGGCGAAGAAATCCGCCGCGCCGAAAGCAACGGGCTCGCTCTTCTCGCTTCTGGAGATAGGCTTGTTCAAAGTGCGGCCCTCACCTGCTCCGCGTCGGCCATGGCGAAGAACTCGCCGGCCGACTCGACGCCGAACATCGGCTGGCCATCGACCATCCGCTCCTCGCCCATGTCAACCAGATCGTAATAGAGCGCGCGGGTGACCTTGGCCCAGAGATCGGCGCGGACATGCAAGTATGGCGTCAACCCGCCGTCCCTGGCCTGCTCGAAGCGCAGCCGGTGCGCGGCATCGCAAGTGACCCAGTCGTCGACATTGGTGCGGAAGCTCAGCACGCGATGGTTGTCCTCGCCGTTCTTTTGCATCTCGACCGCCATGAACGGCGCGTCGTCGACGCGGATGCCCACCTTCTCCACAGGCGTGACGAGGAAATGCTTGTCGCCCTCGCGCTTGAGGATGGTCGAGAACAGCCGCACCAGCGCATGACGCCCGATTGGCGTGCCCATGTAGAACCAAGTACCATCGGACGCGATTCGGATGTCGAGATCGCCACAGAACGGCGGATTCCACAAATGCACCGGAGGCAGGCCCTTTTTGGCGCCTTCGGCACCGGCAGCAGTTTTGGCGGCGGCAGTCAGCCCCTCAAGACCGCGGTCGGCGCTCTGCCCTTGGTTCGCCATGGTTTGCCCTGACTTTGTCATTTCGCACGTATGTCGTTTGGCACGATTGGTGCACGTCTGATTTGTAAGTCTACGTTGCAGATCAGTGCGCGGTTCCACCCCGCATTAGTCCGGTGTGGAGGTCGCCACTTCGTGATGCCCTACATAACCCTAAGCCGATAAGGTGGGGATAGGTTAATTCAACGAATACATGGCCTTCCTGCAAGTCTAGCATGGGGCCCATGTGATCACGTGACGAGATCACGTGACGGCAGATGATCTGACGACGCAAGATTGCCGCGTGACAGGCTTAAGGAGCTAACGGATGGCGGAAAGTGTCGAGAAGCTCGAAGACGGCATCGTCCGTTCGGCCGAGCAGGTGTCGAGCCAGGTGCGCGCGGCGAAGGACGCGATCGCATCGGTGATCTTCGGCCAGGATCGCGTGATCGAGAACACGCTGGTCACCATCCTCTCCGGCGGCCACGCGCTTTTGATCGGCGTGCCCGGCCTTGCCAAGACCAAGCTGGTCGAGACGCTCGGCGTCACGCTCGGTCTCGATGCCAAGCGCATCCAGTTCACGCCTGACCTGATGCCGTCGGATATTCTCGGCGCCGAAGTGCTCGACGAGAGCACCGCCGGCAAGCGCTCGTTCCGCTTCATCTCCGGCCCGGTCTTCGCGCAGCTGCTGATGGCCGACGAGATCAACCGCGCCAGCCCGCGCACGCAATCGGCGCTGCTGCAGGCGATGCAGGAGCAGCACATCACCGTGGCCGGCGCGCGCCACGATCTGCCAAAACCGTTCCACGTGCTCGCGACGCAAAACCCGCTTGAGCAGGAAGGCACCTATCCGCTGCCCGAGGCGCAGCTCGACCGCTTCCTGATGGAGATCGACGTCGACTATCCCGATCGCGACGCCGAACGCCGCATCCTGTTCGAGACCACCGGCGCCGAAGACACGCTGGCGAAGGGCTCGATGACCGCCGATGCGCTGATCACCGCGCAGCGGCTGGTGCGCCGCCTGCCGGTCGGCGATTCCGTGGTCGAAGCCATCCTGTCGCTGGTGCGCTCGGCCCGTCCGGGCGAGGAGAGCGGCGAGGCCGGCAAGTTCATCGCCTGGGGCCCCGGTCCGCGCGCCAGCCAATCGCTGATGCTCGCCGTGCGCGCCCGCGCGCTGATCGACGGACGTCTCGCGCCCTCAGTCGACGACGTGCTCGACCTCGCCGAGCCGATCCTGAAGCACCGCATGGCGCTGACGTTCCAGGCGCGCGCCGAGGGACGTACGATTCCGGACGTGATCCGGCAATTGAAGACACGGATCGGTTGATGGCCGCAGAGACCGGGCACACAGCAAAGGAGGTCATCGCGATCCGACGTGCCGATGGCGAAAGCCGTACGCTCGCCGCTTCGCTGCCGCGCCTGGTGCTCGAGGCCCGCCGCATCGCCGCCAACGTCATCCACGGCCTGCACGGCCGGCGCCGCGCGGGGTCCGGTGAAAATTTCTGGCAGTACCGCCGCTTCGTCTCCGGCGAGCCGGCGCAGAGAGTCGACTGGCGCCGCTCGGCGCGTGACGACCATCTCTATGTCCGCGAGCTCGAATGGGAGGCCTCGCACACGGTCTGGATCTGGCCTGATCGTTCGCCGTCGATGGCATTCGCCTCGAAGACCGCACGTGACTCCAAATTGGAGCGCACGCTGATCGTTGCATTCGCGCTGGCCGAGCTGCTGGTTGCGGGCGGCGAGCGCGTCGGCATTCCCGGATTGATGGCGCCGACCGCAAGCAGCAGCGTCATCGACAAGATGGCGCAGGCGATGCTGCATGACGATGCAGACCGGCTGAGCCTGCCGCCGTCCTTCGTCCCCGCCGCGCTGGCCGAGACCATCGTGCTGTCGGATTTCTGGTCGCCGATCGCGGAGATCAGGACCACGCTCGCGGGGCTCTCCGGCTCCGGCGCGCATGGCACGCTGGTGCAGGTCGTCGATCCCGCCGAAGAGAGTTTTCCCTATTCCGGCCGCGTCGAGTTCGTCGAGCCGGAAGGCTTTGGCGTGATCACCGCCGGCCGCGCCGAGAGCTGGGTGGACGATTACACCGCGCGGCTGGCGCTGCACCGCGACCAGATCCGCGCCGAGACCAACAAGCTCGACTGGCTGTTCACGACGCATGCGACCGACCGCTCGGCCGCTGAACTCTTGCTGTTCCTCCATGCCGGCATGCAGGTGAGCAAGTCGGGCGCCCGCACCACCTCGATCAAGGCGGGGCCGGCCGCATGATGGGATTGCCGCTCGCCTTCACCGAACCGCTGCTCCTGATCGGCCTCGTCAGCCTGCCGGTGCTGTGGTGGCTGTTGCGCGTGATGCCGCCGCGGCCGCGCCGCATCGAATTTCCGCCGACCCGCCTGCTGTTCGACATCGCACCACGGGAAGAGACGCCAGCGCGGACGCCGTGGTGGCTGACCGCACTGCGCCTGCTCGCCGCAGCCCTGGTGATCTTCGCCGCCGCCGGCCCGATCTGGAATCCGCAAACCGGCCTCGCCTCCAGCAAGGCGCCGCTGATGATCATGCTCGATGACGGCTGGAGCGCCGCCTCGAACTGGGACACGCGGATCCGGGCCGCCGACGAGCTGATCGCCAATGCCGACAATGACCGCCGCGCGATCGCGCTGGTGCCACTGTCCGAGCCGAATCGCGACATCACGCTGATGCCGGCGGGCGTTGCGCGCGTTGCGCTGCGGCAGATCGTGCCAAAGCCCTATTCGATCGAGCGCGTTGAAACCCTCACGGCAATCGATCGTTTCCTGAAAGCGACCGGCGACTGCGAGATCGCCTGGCTGTCTGACGGCGTCGACACCGGCCGCGGCGAAGAGTTCGTGCAGGGGCTCGGCAAGACCTTAGGGGATCGCAGCTTGACGGTGTTCGAAGGCGGCACCTCCTCCCCGCTGGCGCTGGTCGCGGCGGAAAACGCGGCGGCGAGGATGACGGTGAAGGTGCTGCGCACCGACAGCGGCATTGCCGCCGGCACCGTGCGGGCGCTGGACCAGAAGGCCTCGCCGATCGGCGAGGCGCGCTTCACCTTCGGCCCGCAGGACAAGGAGGTCGAGGCGGCGTTCGACCTTCCGGTCGAGCTGCGCAACGACATCTCGCGGCTCGAGATCTCCGGCGAGCGTTCGGCCGGCGCGGTGCAGCTGCTCGACAAGCGCTGGCGGCGGCGCGCCATCGGCATCGTCTCGGGCGCAACCAGCGAGACCGCGCAGCCGCTCCTGGCACCGACCTTCTACCTGACGCGCGCGCTGGCGCCGTTCGCCGACGTGCGGCTTGCCGACAAGGGTTCGCCGCAGCAAGGCATCACTCAGTTCCTCGACCAGAAGCTGCCGATGATTATCCTGGCCGATGTCGGCACCGTCGCGCCCGAATTGCGCGAGCGTCTCAACGCCTGGATCGACCAGGGCGGCGTGCTGGTGCGGTTCGCGGGTCCGCGGCTGGCGCAGGCCGAAGACGATCTCGTTCCGGTCAAGCTGCGCAAGGGCGGCCGCACGCTCGGCGGCAGCCTGACCTGGGAGAAGCCGCAGCATCTCGCCGCGTTCGCCGCCGACGGTCCGTTTGCCGGCGTCGTCGTGCCCAAGGATGTCACCGTGAGCCGGCAGGTGCTGGCCGAGCCGGACGCAGTGCTTGCCACCAAGAGCTGGGCCTCGCTCGAAGACGGCACGCCGCTGGTGACCGGCGAGCATCGCGGCAAGGGACTGGTCAGCCTGTTCCATGTCAGCGCCGACATGCGCTGGTCGGATCTGCCGATGTCCGGCACCTTCGTCGAAATGCTCCGGCGCGTCGTCGACATGTCCGGCTACACCGCCAAGCCCGGCGCCGGCGTTGCCGCTGAGCCCAGCACCGAGACGCTGGCGCCGCTGCATCTGCTCGACGGCTTCGGCGCGTTCGGGCCGCCGCCGGCCACCGCCAAGCCGCTGACGGCTGATTATCGCGACCGCGCCACGCCGGATCATCCACCCGGCTTCTACGGTCCGGCAGAAGGACCGCTCGCCGTGAACACGCTCGCAGCCGCCGACCGCATCGCAGCCCTCAACACCGCAGGCCTCCGCGCCCGGCACGCCACCTACACCAACGCCGAGCCGCGCGATCTGCGCGGCTGGCTGCTGTCGACGGCGCTGGCGCTGTTTCTGGTGGACGCCATCATCGTGGCGCTGCTCGGCGGCGGCCTTGCCGCGCTGCTGCGCCGGCGCGCAGCGCCCGCCATGATCCTGCTTGGCTTCGTGCTCGCAGGCATGGCCGTGCTGACGCCGACGCCGTCGCGCGCCGACAGCGCGTCGGACGAGTTCGCGATGAAGTCGACCTCGCAGACCCGCCTCGCCTATGTCGTCACCGGCAATGCCGACGTCGATTCCATCGTCAAGGCGGGCCTGTCCGGCCTGACACTGTTCCTGGCGCAGCGCACCGCGCTCGAGGCCGGCGATCCCGTCGGTGTCGACCCCGCGCGCGACGAGCTGGCCTTCTTCCCGCTGATCTACTGGCCGATCGTGCCGGGCGCGCCGAAGCCGCCGCAGGACGCCATCAACAAGATCGACGCCTATATGAAGCAGGGCGGCACCGTGATCTTCGACACCCGCGACGCGGTCGAAGCGCCGCCCGGCGAGAACGGGGCCTCGCAGACGCCGGGCATGCAGGCCTTGCGCGAGATCCTGTCCTCGCTCGACGTGCCCGAGCTCGAGCCGGTGCCGCGCGAGCACGTGCTGACCAAGACCTTCTATCTCTTGCGCGACTTCCCCGGCCGCTTCAACTCGGGCCAGACCTGGGTCGAAGCGCTGCCGCGCGAGGACGACGACGAGAGCGCGCAACGGCCCGCGCGCGGCGGCGACGGCGTCTCGCCGATCATCATCACCTCCAACGACCTCGCAGGCGCCTGGGCGCTGCGTCCCGACGGCCAGCCGATGCTGCCGCTGACCCCGGGCGAGCCGCGCCAGCGCGAATTCGCCTACCGCGCCGGCGTCAACATCGTGATGTACACGCTGACCGGCAACTACAAGGCCGACCAGGTGCATGCGCCGGCCCTGATCGAGCGGCTGGGGCAATAGGATCAATATGAATTACGGTATCGCGTTCACGCCGCTGGTTCCCGCGATCGTCCTGTGGATCGCGCTCGCTGCCATCGTGGTCATCGCGATCGTGCTGCTGGTTGCGCGGGCGCGCGGCGCGGCGGTGCGCGTGGCGGCGCTGGCGCTGTTCTTGCTCGCGCTCGCCAATCCCTCCTTCACGCGCGAGGACCGCGATCCCCTCACCTCGGTCGCCGCGGTCGTGGTCGACAAGAGCCCGAGCCAGAATTTCGGCAAGCGCAACCAGGAAGCCGCGAAGGCGCAGGAGGCGCTGGTCGACAGCCTGAAGAAGATCAAGGGACTTGAAGTGCGCGTCGTCGATGCCGGACAGGCCGACGGCGAGACCGACGGCACCAAGCTGTTCGGCGCGCTGGCCTCCGCGCTGTCGGACGTGCCGGTCGACCGCGTCGCCGGCGCGTTCCTGATCACCGACGGCCGTGTTCACGATATCCCCGCCAACGCCGCCGCGCTCGGTTTCCAGGCGCCGGTGCAGGCGCTGGTCACCGGACAGAAGGACGAGCGCGACCGCCGCATCGCGATCACGGCGGCACCGCGCTTCGGCATCGTCGGCCAGAACCAGACCATCAGCTACAAGCTCGACGACCAGGGCGTCACCGGCGAGCGCGCCAAGGTCACGATCCGCCGCGACGGCGAGGTCATCAACGAGCGCACGCTCTCGAGCGGCCAGAGCGCCAGCGTCGACGTCGAGATCAAGCATGCCGGTCCGAACATCGTCGAGATCGAGGCCTCGCCGCTCGAGCGCGAGCTGACGCCGGTGAACAATCGCGCCGTCGTCGCCATCGACGGCGTACGCGACAAGCTGCGCGTGCTGCTGGTGTCCGGCGAGCCGCATTCCGGCGAACGCACCTGGCGCAATTTGTTGAAGTCCGACGCCAGCGTCGACCTCGTGCATTTCACGATTCTAAGGCCGCCGGAGAAGCAGGACGGCACGCCGATCAACGAATTGTCGCTGATCGCGTTTCCGACCCGCGAGCTGTTCCAGCAGCACATCAACGAATTCCAGCTGATCATCTTCGATCGCTACGCCCGCCAGGGCGTGCTGCCGATCGCCTATTTCGACAACATCGCGCGCTACGTGCGCGCCGGCGGCGCCGTGCTGGTGTCGGCCGGCCCCGACTATGCCTCGACCACCAGCATCTGGCGCACGCCGCTCGACACGGTGCTGCCGGCAGAACCCGTCGGCGTCACCGAGAAGCCGTTCTATGCGCATCTCTCCGACATCGGCAAACGCCATCCCGTCACGCGCGGGCTGGAGGGCTCGGCGTTCGAGCCGCCGCACTGGAGCCGCTTCTTCCGCACCGTCGAGACCCGCAATTCGGTCAACCCGCCGGTGATGACGGGCGCGGACGGCAAGCCGCTGCTGTTCCTGTCGCGCTTCGGCGAGGGCCGCGTCGCGCTGCTGCTGTCCGACCACATCTGGCTGTGGGCGCGCGGCTACGAGGGCGGTGGTCCGCATCTCGATCTGCTCAGGCGGATGTCGCACTGGCTGATGAAGCAGCCGGACCTCGATGAAGAGGCGCTGCGCCTCCAGGTGCAGGGCAAGGATCTCGTCGTGGTGCGCCAGACCATGGCGGACAGCGTGCAGCCGGTGAGCGTGACCTCGCCCTCCGGCGTCTCGCGTGATCTGACGCTCAGCCCCGGCGATCCCGGCGAGTGGCGCGCAAGCCTTCCCGCAAGCGAGCTCGGCCTGTGGCAGGCGACCGACGGCACGCTGAAGGCGCTGATCAATGTCGGCCCGACCAATCCGAAGGAGTTTTCGGAAGTCACCTCCACCACCGAGACCTTGAAGCCGCTGACCCAGGCGACCGGCGGCAGCGCCGTGCGGATCGCGGATGGCGGCAGCGTCGAGCTGCCGCGCATCGTGCCGGTGCGCTCGACCAGCGTGTTTGCCGGTGACGGCTGGATGGGCGTGCGGATGCGCGACGCCAGCGTCGTCAAGGGCGTCGGCGTGCTGCCGATCTTTGCCGGCCTGATCGGCCTGCTGCTGCTGCTCGGCGCCTTCGCCGCGACCTGGGTGCGCGAAGGGCGTTAGTTGCCGGAACGACACATCTTACAACGGTCCGCCAGGACCGTTGCGGCGGCGGTTGACATCCGCTGACCCTTGCTGCGATGTTACAATATAACATCGCGCCGCCGATCGGCGCCTCGCGATGCGGGGTGGCGTTTCCAGATGAAGTGGTTCCGGTCGAATATCAGGCACGGCTCCCGGCTCGCGTTGTTCGCGATGCTGGTGCAGTTCGCGCTGACCTTCGGTCATAGCCATTGGTTCGCGCAGGCCGCGCCCCTCGCCCAGTCTCAGCTGGCCGACAGCGCCAAGAGCATCGCATCGACCGACAGCGCATCGGTCCAGAAGCAGTCCCCGACAAATCCCGATCGCGAACGGCCGGGCGAGGACAATTGCGCGATCTGCGCCTTGGTCGCGATGGCCGCCACGGTCACGTTCGCGACGCCGCCCCTGCTGTTGCTGCCGCAGGCGGTCGAGCTGCTTTACCGCACCACCGATGCCGAATTCATCCATCTGCAATCGGCCCGCACGGCATTCCAGCCACGCGCCCCACCTGCGTCCTGATCCCATCGATTGAGCTGCCTTCGGCATCGGCCGCACGTCGCGCCGATCCCGCAAGGTTATCGAAATTGATCCGTCGCGTGTCGACGGCGCGTATCGCCCGCAAAGCCTCCAAAAGAAAGCGGCGGTGCGCGATCGGAAATCAGGACAATGGTGTCTTCAAAAGCAATATTGGCGGGCTCGAGCCTCGCCGCACTCACGCTGTTCTATCCCGGCGGCAGCGCCATGGCGCAGACGACGGCTCCCACCACGACGCTGCCGAGCGTCGAGGTCGATGCGCCCAAGCAGACCCAGGCGCCGCGCCGCCCCAAGGTTCGCGTCGCCGTTGCCAAGCGGCGTGCGACAACGCAGGCACGGCCACAGACCGAGGCTCCCGCCGCCGTCGAGGGCCCGAGCGACCGGTTCGACGCTGCGCGCCAAAGCGTGCTTCCGCCCGGCGGGGCCACGACCCACACGCTCAATCACCAGGCGATCGAGGCGCTGCCGCAGGGCAGCAATGCCTCGCTGGACAAGGTGCTGCTGCAATTCCCCGGCGTCACCCAGGATTCGGCGGCGAGCGGCGACCTGCACGTCCGCAACGAGCACGCCAATCTTCAGTATCGCATCAACGGCGTCATGCTTCCCGACGGCGTAGGCGCATTCGGGCAGATTCTCGACACCGGCATCGTCGGCAGCCTCAGTCTGCTCACCGGTGCGCTGCCGGCGCAATACGGCCAGCGAACCGCCGGCGTGCTGGACATCACGACCAAGGCGGACGCCTTCAACAATTCCGGTGTCGTCGGCGTCTATGGCGGCAGCCACGGCACCATCTCGACCAACGTGGAATATGGCGGGACCGCCGGGCAGACGCAGTATTTCCTGTCGGGACGCTTTCTCCAGAACAATCTCGGCATCGAGAACCCGACCCCGTCGGTCAATGCGATCCACGACCGCACCAACCAGGAAAAGGGATTTCTCTATCTCTCGACGATGATCGATCCGACTAGCCGCCTCACCTTCATGAGCGGCGTGTCGAATGCGACGTTCCAGATCCCGAACAATCCCGGCCAGACGCCTGCCTACACGGCGTTCGGCGTCTCGGATTTCGACTCGTCCCGGCTCAACGAGCACCAGAACGAGTTCAACCAGTTCAACGTCGTCTCCTACCAGACGTCGAACGGCGAGTTCGACACCCAGACCTCCTACTTTAACCGTTACAGCCAGCTGCACTTCTACCCCGACCCGATCGGCGATCTCGTCTTCAACGGCGTCTCCTCGGACGTCTACCGCCAGAGCGTGGTCAACGGCATCCAGCAGGACACCGCCTGGCGCATCGGCTACGCGCACACGCTGCGGTTCGGCCTGTCGGTGAGCGCTGAGCGAACGCTGGTCAACAGCGGAACGACGGTGCTGCCGCTGGCCGATCCCGCGGACCCGACGGCGGGCACGATCGACGCTCCGTTCTCGGTGTTCGATTCCAGCGCCAAGACCGGCTGGCTGATCGGGACCTACGTCCAGGACGAATGGAAGATCACCAACAATCTGACCCTGAACGCCGGCCTGCGCTTCGACCAGATGTATCAATTTGTCGATGCCAACCAGCTCAGCCCGCGCGTCAGCCTGACCTGGAAGCCGTTCGACGGCACCACCTTCCACGCCGGCTATGCGCGTAACTTCACCCCGCCCTCGCAGGTGATCGCGTCACCCGTCAATCTCGCCCTGGTGACCCCGCCCGGCGCGCCCGCCAACACGCAGACGCCGGAGGTCGGGCAGAACAGCCCGGTGCTGCCGGA
This sequence comes from Bradyrhizobium cytisi, assembly GCF_008123515.1. GTDB lineage: Bacteria > Pseudomonadota > Alphaproteobacteria > Rhizobiales > Xanthobacteraceae > Bradyrhizobium > Bradyrhizobium cytisi. Next base: position 81,732 of record NZ_VSSR01000072.1, on the reverse strand, counting down.
GCGGTCGCACGTGTTCGATGTCGGCGTAGTTCAGAAGATCTATCCGATCCCCGGTCTCGAGGTCGGCGCCGACGCCTACTACAAGAAGGCGCGGGACCTGCTCGACGATGGCCAGTTCGGCGCGGCCTATGTGCTCAGCGGCTTCAACTACGATCGCGGCGAGAACGTCGGCGTCGAGCTGAAGTCGACCTATCGCAACGGCAATTTTAGTGCCTACGCCAACCTTGCCTGGGCCAAGCAGATCGCGACCAGCGTCGTCTCGAACCAGTATCTGTTCGGCGCGGACGAGCTTGCCTACATCTCGGGCCATTACATCTACACCGACCACGCCCAGATGCTGTCGGGATCGGCCGGCGCCTCCTATCTCTGGGAGGGGACGCGCTACAGCGTGTCGATGATCTATGGCAGCGGCCTGCGCTCGGGCTTTGCCAACACCGATCACCTGCCCGGCTACACGCAGGTCAATTTCGGCCTGTCGCACGATTTCAACATCGTCGCGCCGAACAAGCCGACGACGGTGCGCTTCGACGTGGTCAATGCGTTCGACACGATCTACCAGATCCGCGACGGCTCCGGCATCGGCGTGTTCGCCCCGCAATACGGACCGCGGCGCGGCTTCTATGTCGGCATGTCGCAGCGGTTCTAGCTGCGCGGCTTGCCGCGTCGGGGCCCGCGGGCCCCAACGCAGCACAATCCGGCTCACCTGCGATAGGCGACGCAGTCGATTTCGACCTTGCAATCCACCACCATGCTCGACACCACGCAGGCCCGCGCCGGTGGATTGGCGCCGAAATATTCGGCGAAGACCTTGTTGAAGCTTTGAAAGTCTCTGGGATCGTCGAGCCACACGCCGCAACGCACGACATCTTTGGGCTCGTAACCGGCCTCGGTCAGGATGGCGAGCAGGTTGCGGATCGCCTTGTGCGATTGGGGGATGATGCCGCCCTCGATCACCTCGCCGTTCTCCATCGGCGTCTGCCCCGAAACGTAAAGCCAGCCGTCGGCCTCGACCGCGCGGGCAAAAGGAAGGTGCTGGCCGCCGGTGCCGGTGCCGCCGGCCGCGCCGTATCGTTTCAGCGTCATTGGTCTCGTCCTGTCTGTGGTGATGATGTCTGCAGGGCCGTCATCCGGCGATCAGGGCCCGGCCCGGCCGCGCGAAGGTGCTGCGTCCGTCTGCAACCACGGCCTCGCCTGCGACGAATACAGAACGGATGCCTGCGGGCATTTCCGTCGGCGTCTCGAACGTCGCCTTGTCCATGATGGTCTCATCGAACAAAGTGAGATCCGCGACCATGCCTGGCCGCAGGATGCCGCGGTCGGACAGGCCGAAGCGCTGGGCGGGCATCGCCGTCATTCGCCGCACGGCGTCCTCCAACGTGAGCCAGCCTTGCTCGCGTGTCAGGCGGCCGGCGACGCGCGGGAAGCTGCCATAGGCGCGCGGATGCGGCTTGGTCCCTGGGCGCGGAATGCCGTCGGAGCCGACCATGTGCAGGCGATGGGTGAAGGCGGCGCGCAGATCGGCCTCATCGAGCTGGAACATGATGATGCCGGTCTGGCCCTGGTCCTCCTCGATGCACCGAACCATCAGATCGAACGGCGAGATGCCGAGCTCGCGCGCGGCATCGACCATCGACTTGCCCTCGAGCGGCTTCAGCGCGGGATTGCCGGTGCCGGAGATGCGCACATTGTGCCAGCCGATCAGCACGATCTTGGACTGCGCGGCATGCGGATCGGGATCGCCCTCCTCTACCAGCACGCGCAACGCCTCGCGCTTCGCCGGATCGCGCAGCCGCGCGCGCAGCGCGTCGATGCCGCCTTCGAGCGCCGCCGGCGGCAACAGTTGCAGCATGTAGGAGCTGCCGGCGGGATACGGATACATGTCGAACGAGATATCGATCCCCTCTGCGCGCGCGGCCTCGAGCCGGTCGAGCGCCTTGGGGATGGCGCCCCAGTTCGGCTTTCCCGCCGATTGCAGATGCGACAGCAGCCCCGCGGCTCCGGAGGCGCGCAGGATCGCGATGAACTCGTCGATGGAATTCAGCAGGCCCGCTTCGTAGCTGCGGATATGGGCGGTGAGCAGCTTGCCGTGGGCGCGCACCGTCTCCGCCAGCGCGCACAGTTCATGGGTGTCGGCATAGGCGCTCGGCGGATAGACGAGACCGAGCGACAGGCCGGCTGCGCCCTGCTTAAGTTGCTGGGCGAGCAGAGCCTGCATCGCCGCGATCTCCTGCGCCGTCGCCACGCGGCGGTCGTAACCGAGCACCGCGAGCCGGATCGCGGCATGTCCGACCAGCGAGACGAGGTTGAGCGCCACGCCCGGCCCTTCCAGCGCCAGCCGGTAGCCGTCGAAACTGTCGAAGACTTCGTTCGAGCGGGTTTCGCCGGCGAGACCCGAGAAGTGCAGGCGCAGCATCTCGGCGGAGCCTGCGGTCGCCGGATAGAGCGAGAAGCAGCAATTGCCGACCACGAGCGTGGTCACGCCCTGCAACGCCTTCTCGGGCCTGTCAGGCTCGCGCAGGCAGATCAGGTCGTCATGGCAATGGGCGTCGATGAAACCCGGCGCGAGATAGCATCCGCGCGCGTCGATGATGTCGGCCTCCTCCGCCGGCAGCGAGGCGCCGATCGCCGCGATGCGGCTGCCGCTGATGCGCAGGTCGGCCTCGAACCACGGCGCGCCGGTGCCGTCGATCAGCCGGGCATTGCGGATGAGAGTGTCCCTGGCTCTGCTTTGGCTTGTTCCTTGGGGCATGGCCCTCTCCTCAGTGGACCGGCACGGCGTCCGGCGGCGGTGCCTCGGCGAAATCGGGAATCGATTCGATCCGCCCCAGCACCACGACATAGAAGAAGATGCCGATCAGCAGCACCACGCCGGCGATCATGAAGGCGCCGGCAAACGATTGAGTCCAGTCGACGACTATACCAGTCACGATCGGTGCGAGCACGCCCATCATGTTGTTGGTGAAATTGAGAATGCCGCCGACCGTTCCCGCCCCGCCCTTCGGCGCGATCAGCGACACGATCGAGGACCCCACGGGCGCCGCGGCCGACAATCCCGAGATCGCGATCGACAGCCACAGCAGCGCCCAGCCCGGCTTCACGGTGAAGGCGGCGCCGATGACGGCAAGCCCCATCAGCATGCCGACGATGATCACCGACTGGCGCACCCGCGTGCTGTCGTAACCACGGGCGATCAAATGATCCACCAGGAACCCGCCGATCAGGAGGTCCGACAACGTCGCGAAAATCCAGGGAATCGTCGAATAGCCCGCGGCCGACATCAGATTCATATGCATGGTCTGCGCGAGATAGCCGGGCAACCAGGTCAGGAAGAGATAGAAGGTGTAGCCATAGGCGGAGAATCCGATGGTCAGCCCCCAGACCTTGCGGTTGCGCAAGAGGTAGCCGAGCATGCGGCTCTGCCCTGCCGTGGCCGGGCCTTCCGGCGTGCCGCCGCCGGCGACGATGTAGTCATGCTCCGTCTTGGACAGCTTCGGATCCTCGCTCGGATTCCGATAGATGACGTAGTAGGCGACGAAATACAGCAAGCTCAGCAGCGCGGTGACGCCAAAACCCCAGCGCCAGCCGTAGAGAAAGATCACATAGGCGACCAGCGGCACGCCGATCACGTTGGAAAATTTGGCGGCGGAATCGAAGATCGCAGTCGAGCGCGCGCGCTCATCGAGCGGAAACCAGTGGCCGGTCGCCTTCTGGCTGGCCGGAAAGGCCGGTGCTTCCGCGACGCCGAGCAACAGGCGCGCGCCGGCGATTCCCCAAAGTCCGCTGGCGAGCGCGGTGATGGTGGCGGCGACCGCCCAGAGGAAGCTGCTGGCACGGCCGACCATGGTGACGCCGAAGCGGTCGAGCACCATGCCGCCGGGGACTTGCAGCAGCGAATAGGTCCAGAAGAACGCGCTGCCGAGCAGCCCGATATCGGTGGCGGTGAGGCCAAGCTCCCTGGTGAGCTCGGGCGTCGCGGCGGACAGCCCGACGCGATCGATGTAGTTGATGAGAATTCCGACGCCGAGGAGACAACCGATCAGCCAGCGTCGCCCGGGTACCCGTCGTCTTGCATTTGCCATTTCGAATCCTCGCCTGGAACGCAGGGTCGCGCCTCTCACCCCTGCTGGTACGTTGTCTCTTATAACGGACAATATTATCTTATAGCGTTACGTTAGATATTGCAGCGGCATGATGTCAAGAGTGGACACGCGGAGCCGCGACGGCCCGATGCCAGTGCATCGGCCGTGGCGCTGCCGGTCGACCGGGTTCAGTGGCGATCCGAGAGTTCGGTTGCGGTGGCGACGAGGTCGTCGAGCAGCGCGGTCCTGCGCTCCTTCACCGAATCCGCGGGAACGACGAAGCATAGCGTCGCGACCGCGACACCCTTCTTGTCGCGGATCGGGGCGGCAAGACACGACGTAAACCGATCGGACAGCGCCGTCGTCACGCATTTGCCGTCACGTCTCGCGCGTGCGACGTCCTTGATGAAATCGTCGATATCGAGGACGCGGCCGTCCGGAAGGCGAAAATCCTCTTTCGGAACGAACGCGCGAATCTCTGCCGGGCTCATGTGATCCAGCAGCAACCTGCCGGACGCAGTCCACGGCAGCGGCACCTCGATGCCGACATCCGTCGTGATCCGGAACAGGCCCGACCCGTCCCGCGTATCGACTACCACATATTTGCGGCCACGCAGCGCGCAGAGTTGCGCGGTGGCACTATGCTGGGTCGCCAGCCGGTCGAGGGCTTCGCGGCATCGGCGATGCAGGGGATTGGCCTCCGCATAGGCCCGCCCGTAGAGATGCACCGCCTTGCCGAAATAGACCTGACCGCCCTCGCCGACGCTCTCCAGCAGGTCCGCCTCGATCAGGCGGTTGGCGATGGCATAGACCGTCGAGCGCGGCGCGCCCATTTGCTTGGCGAGGTCGCTGAGCCTGGAGGGCGCGCGCAAATGCAGCAGTGCTTCCAGGAGATCGATGGTCCGATCAATCCCATTCTGGCGTTCCGCGGGCGAGGTGCCCTTTTTGGATGCGGCCAAACTTCACATGTCCTTCGTCAGCTGCGCGGCCTGCTGTTTTTGGCATAAACCGCGCCGACGGTATAGCGGTGTCCGGCTTTCCGCGTTCAGAATAACGCCCCAGAGCTATTTGCCGGGCACCGGCGAGTCACGAGCCCTGCATATAGCGAACGGGGTTTTCAGGATCCGCTTTGAAGATGCCGGCAACTTCCGCGACGAGGGTCGATACGGCATCCTGATCGAGATCCTCGAACCGCTCGAAACTGAAGTTGTTGCCCCCCATCCGCAGTTCGCCGAGCTCTCCCGCATAACGGGAGACGATCGGCGCACCTTGCCTGGTAACCGCCACGTACACGCTGATGTAGTTCTTTTGAAGTGCAACACCGATCACCGGCCACTCCGTGCTTTTTCCCGACTTGACGGCGTAGCGAAACTTGCCGTAGCCGATCATCTTCATGCGCATTCCCGCCTCTCCCGCGGGCGTTCCTCGGTGGAAATAGCGCTTGAGGGTCGGCGCAACCGAGACGACCAGCTTGTGCAGTTCGGTCAGATCTCGCCTTCGCTGCGGATCGAAATCGAGGTAGGCCTGCAATGTGTCGGCTGTCACCCGGAACATGTGAGCCTACCCGCGCGCCTGGCTCCAGTCGGGAGCGATCTTGCCCGAGACGCCCTCGAAGGCGCCGTCGGCGAGCTCGAACACCAGGACGCGGGCGGCATCGACCGGGCCCGGCATGGTCACGCGTCCCTTGGGGACGAGCTTGAAGCCGACGCGGCTGTAATAGGGCTCGTCGCCGACCAGCAGCACGAGGCGATGGCCTTTGTCCCTGGCGTCCTTCAGCGCCCGCTCCATCAGCATGCGGCCGATGCCGCGGCTGCGAAACGGCGGCTCGACGGTCAGCGGCCCGAGCAGCAGCGCCGGCGTCTCACCGATCGTGACAGGCAATTGCCTGACGGAGCCGACCAGCAGCGTGCCGATGCGGGCGGTGAAGGAGACGTCGAGAAGATGATTGACGTGCTCGCGGATGCGATAGGCGCTGAGCACGAAACGGCCGGGGCCGAAGGTGCGCTCATGCAGCCGCTCGATCGCCTGGGCGTCGCCTGCGGCTTCTGGACTGATGGTGATTGAGAGATCGTTCATGTTGTTTCGCGGAGTAGCATCTGGACGTTCGGCAGTCCATGGCAGCGCCCGACTTCAGTTCCTTTTCGGCGCCGGCTGGGACAGATAGGCCAGCATCTTCATCTCCCGTCGCCCCCGCGTCACGGTATCGAGCACGAGGCCCGACGAGATCGACAGCAGCGCCATGATCGTCAATCCCATCGACAGCACGGCGGTCGGCAGGCGCGGCACCAGGCCGGTTTCGATGAATGTGACGACGATCGGGATCGCAAGGATGATCGCGGCCAGCGCCAGCAGGATTCCGATCACGGTGAAGAAGCGCAGCGGCCGCTCCGAGCGGTACAGCTTCAGAATGGTACCGAGAATGCGAAAGCCGTCGCGCCAGGTGTTGAGCTTCGAAAACGAACCTTCCGGGCGCGCGTAATAGGGTGTCTCGACCTCGGCAACCGGCAGCGACAGCTCCAGCGCGTAGACCGCGAGCTCGGTCTCGATCTCGAAGCCATCAGACAGCACGGGGAACGATTTGACGAAGCGCCGCGAGAACACGCGGTACCCGGACAGGATATCCTTGAACTCCTGTCCAAAGGTCGAGGACAGGAAGCCGGTCAGCATGCGGTTGCCGGTGCGATGGCCGAGACGGTAGGCGGCCTGCGACTGGTCGATGCGAAAGCCCACCACCATGTCGAGATGTTCGTCGAGCAGCTTGTCGATCATGGGCGGCGCGCTCGGCGCATCGTAGGTGGCGTCGCCGTCGACCAGCACGTAGATGTCGGCCTCGACATCGGCGAACATGCGACGCACCACGTGGCCCTTGCCCTGCCGCCGCTCGCTGCGCACGATCGCACCGGCCTCGCGCGCGGCGGCAGCGGTGCGGTCGCGCGAATTGTTGTCGTAGACATAGATCTCCGCCGCGGGCAGCGCCTTGCGGAAGTCGGCGACGACAGTCGCGACCGCCGCCTCCTCATTGTAGCAGGGCACCAGCACGGCGATGCGGGATTGAGCGGATGTCATCGCGGCAGCGCTCCCAGACTGGCCGGCTCGCGCCGGACCGATGCAGCCTCGCGCGCCTCGGCTGGCTGAAGCAGCCGGGCAAACGACAGCGTCCACAGCGACAACATCGCAATCGGCACGACGTAGTAGGGTGTGAAGACCGGATGGCTCAGGAAGAAGCCGAGATTGACGGCGAGGTTGCCGGCAACGACGAAGGCAGCCTGCTGCACATGCCCCTCGCGCGACCACAACAGCGAGAGCGTCGCGCCGATCGCAAGCACGATCAGCACGATCTGCATGTCGCGCAAATACTGACCGAAAACCGCAAGATCGAACGCCGGCGCGACCAGATCGGCGCTGCCATAGGTTGTCGACAGCGCACTGCCGGCGTTGATAGCCTGGGCGGCCAGCGTCGGCGCCATGCCGACGAGCACGCCGGCTCCGAAGGCGAGGCCCTGCACGAACGTTGCAAGCGAGCGCGTCCACAGGAAGGGAATGCCGAGGAAGAGGAAATAGCCGGCCGCGAGCAAGGCATTCGGCAGCCTGAAATTCACGGATGCGCCGAGCAGGAGGCCGATCAGCGCAATCAGTAAGACACTGCGCTTGCCCCTGGCCAGCCACAGCGCTGTCAGGAAGCCCGCGACCGCGCACAGCGCCATGGTCGGCGCGACCGAATAGCTCGCTTTCGCCGGATTGATCATGAGATAGACGGCAAGCGCGCCGAACACGCCAGCGCCGAGGACCGACGGCAGGCTCCGCGCCATGGCAATGCCTGATAGCGCGAGGCCGCACAGGATCAGGCTCGCCGCAATGTAGAGCGGCACGACCTGATGGCCTTGCGGAAACAGCGCCAGCAGAAAGCCGGTGCCCGGCGGATATTGCAACACGACCTTGCCGCCCGGCATCGGATTGTGGCAGGGCCAGCGGATCGGATCCTTCCATTCGGCGAAGGCAATGTCCTTCAGCTTGCCTTCGAAATAGCGGTCGTCGTCCCTGACCGCATTGGTGTCGAGCCCACCGGCGCCGAAGCGCTGGAACAGATGCGCCTGCCGGAGATAGCAGATGTCGTCATAGACCCCGCGCGCCTCGCTCCAGCGCGACATTGTCGCAATGTTGCTGGCGAGGATCGCGAGGCAGATCAAGCCGAAGGCGAGTTTTGCGGCTTTCATCAGGTTTCCGTGGCGCCCATTCGGACTGGTACTAGCATAGCCCGCCCTCAGCGCCACGTCGCAATCACGGGCCTGCCGTGAAGCACTTCCGCGATCCGCAGCCGCGTGCCGGGGGTCGCCTCCTCCGGCAGCGCGGCGGTGTCGAAGAAGCCGCATTCGATGATCTCGTGGTTGGGCGCCGGCAACCTGTCCTGCCGGAAATGCCTGACGACATAGACCGCGACATGGTCGCGGCGGGAGATGTGGCTGTTGAGGAAGACGCCGTGCAGCACGGCCTCCACGGTGAGGTCGATATCGCCCTCCTCCTTGAGCTCGCGGCGCATCGCCTGCTCCATGGTCTCGCCATAGTCGACGCCGCCGCCCGGCAGATACCAGCCCGAGACGTAGCTGTGCTTGACCAAAAACACCTTGTTGTCGGCATCGAGCACCACGGCGCGGACGCCGAGCGTCATACCGCGGACCAGCAGGAAATAGGCGTGGAAGACACGCCGCAGCAGCGGCTCGAATCTGCGTCGGATCTTGTCCAGGCGTTCCCCCATCAGGCTCTCCTGAAGCGCCCTTTCAAGCGTCCCTTGCACGTTGCCGGCGACCTTGCCATTACAGCGTGCGAATAGCGAGGCAACCGCGCGCCATGGCACCTTTCACGCTCGCCCATCTGTCCGACCCGCATCTGCCGCCGCTGCCGAAGCCGCGGCTGATCGAGCTCGCCGGCAAGCGCGCGCTCGGCTACGTCAACTGGACGCGCAACCGTCACAACTACCACCGCCGCGAGGTGCTCGATGCATTGGTCGCCGACATCAAGGCGCAGGCGCCCGACCACATTGCGGTCACAGGCGATCTCGTCAATCTGGCGATGGAGGCGGAGTTCGCGCCGGCGCGCGCCTGGCTCGACGGGGTCGGGCCGCCCGATCGCGTCACCACGATTCCCGGCAATCACGACGCCTATGTCCGCGCCACGCGCCATCGCTTCGGCGAGACCTTTGCGCCCTATCTTGCAGACGACGACGGCAACACCGGCTTTCCCGGTGTGCGCCGGCGCGGGCCGGCTGCGCTGATCAGCCTCTCCAGCGCCGTGCCGACGCCGCCCTTGATGGCGACGGGCACGCTCGGGCACGATCAGCTCGCCGCACTCGAACGGGTGCTCGATCAGCTCGCGGCCGAGGACGTCTTCCGCGTGCTGCTGGTGCATCACCCCCTGAAGTCCAGCGCATGGCAGAAGCGGCTGACGGATTCCGCGGCGCTGCTGGCGCTGCTCAAGCGCCACGGCGTCGAGCTGATCCTGCACGGGCACGACCACATCCATTCGACGATGCGGTTCGCAGGTCGGAACGGCAACATTCCCGCGATCGGCGTGCCGTCGGCCTCGGCGCTCGCGCACGGGCGACATCCGGCGGCGGCCTACAATCTGTTCGCGATCGAGAAGGACAATGCCGGCTGGCACTGCGAGCAGATCGTGCGAAGCATCGATCATGACCTGCAGGTGCGAGAGATCAAGCGGGTACGGGTGGTTTAGGCTTGCCGTCATTGCGAGCGAAGCGAAGCAATCCAGACTGCTTCCTCGGAGACAGCCTGGATTGCTTCGTCGCTTCGCTCCTCGCAATGACGAAATCTCACCAGCTCCGCAGCGCCGCGAGCACGGCGACGCCGAACAGCGCGGCGGCACCGAGGATGAAGCCGAACACGAACGGCCAAACGCGCGAGCGGCGGGACGGCTGCGCGACCTCCGGCTTCGGCTCGGGCAGCACCACCATCGCGCGCTCGCGCTCGATCATGCGGCGGGCGACGTAGTCGGTCACGGCGTCAACGATCACCGCAGTGTCGTGCGATTCGGCGAGCACGATGCGGCCGAAGCGGCTGTCCTGGACGAAGCGGTACAGCCGCTTGTCGCGCCCCATCATGATGTGCGCGACGACGTCGATCCAGAGCCGCGGCGTATCGCCCTGGCTGATGCCGCGGTCGAACAAATCGATCTGATCCGGAACCTGGGCGAACAGCGGGTCGAGCGCGTCGTTGAGGATCTCGAGCCGCGCCACCTCGGCATCCCTGAGATCGACGACGACGCCGGTCCGGTCGGCGGCCTCGATCCGCGCGCGCAGCAGCGCATCGCGCAGCCGCACCGGGCGCGGCTGGCTGGGATGGGTCCCGCTGGTCTCGGGCTCTGACATTGTCGGCCTGGTCCTCGACTTTCCGCCATTAACCTATCAGCAACCAAAGCGCCCGCAAAGGGCCTATCATTCCAGATACTTACGACACCCACAGGCCGTTGATGTGTGCCAAAAGCAGACGATCCCACCCGGCTTGCGCCGGATGGGACCCTCCGTCCTTGGACGTCTTCTTATTTGTCAGGCAGCCGTCAGGCCGAGACCCGCGACGGCTCTTCCACGATCGAGAAACGGACGCCGGCCTTGTGGCGGTTCTCTTCCGAAACCGAGCGCCAGGCGTCTTCAGCTTCCTTGCGGGTCTTGAACGGACCCTGCACCTGGGCCGAGCCTTCGACGAGCTTGTGGAAGTTCATCGAGCCGAACTCGCCGCCGATCACCCAGAAATTGCTGCCCTTGGTCATATCAGTCTCCTATTGCGTGGCGTTAGCCGAACTGGTTCATCGTGTTGTGGGCGCCGCCCGCCTTCAGGGCGGCTTCACCTGCGAAGTACTCCTTGTGGTCGTCGCCGATATCGGAGCCGGCCATGTTCTGGTGCTTGGCGCAGGCGATGCCCTGACGAATCTCCTGACGCTGGACGTTCTTGACGTAGCCGAGCATGCCCTGCTCGCCGAAATACTCGCGTGCGAGGTTGTCGGTGGACAGCGCGGCCGTGTGATAGGTCGGCAGCGTGATCAGGTGATGGAAGATGCCCGCGCGCTTGGCCGAATCCGCCTGGAAGGTGCGGATGCGCTCGTCGGCTTCAATCGCCAGCGGCGTATCGTCGTATTCCGGCTTCATCAGCTCGGCGCGGTTGTACTTCGAGACATCCTTGCCGGCTTCCTTCATCGCGTCGTAGACCTGCCAGCGGAAGTTGAGCGTCCAGTTGAACGAGGGCGAGTTGTTGTAGGCGAGCTTCGCGTTCGGAACGACCTTGCGGATGCGGTCGACCATCTTGGCGATCTGCTCGATATGCGGCTTCTCGGTCTCGATCCAGAGCAGGTCGGCGCCGTTCTGCAGCGAGGTGATGCTGTCGAGCACGCAGCGATCTTCGCCCGTGCCGGGGCGGAACTGGTAGAGGTTCGAGGGCAGCCGCTTCGGACGCATCATCTTGCCGTTGCGGTTGATGATGACGTCGCCGTTGCGGGCGTTCTCCGTGGTGATTTCCTCGCAATCCAGGAAGCTGTTGTACTGGTCGCCGAGGTCGCCAGGCTTGTGGCTGACGGCGATCTGCTGCGTCAGGCCGGCGCCGAGCGAGTCGGTGCGGGTCACGACGACGCCGTCTTCGATGCCGAGCTCGAGGAAGGCGTGGCGGCAGGCGCGGATCTTCGCCAGGAAGACCTCATGCGGCACGGTGACCTTGCCGTCCTGGTGACCGCACTGCTTCTCGTCGGAGACCTGGTTCTCGATCTGCAGCGCGCAGGCGCCCGCTTCGATCATCTTCTTGGCGAGCAGATAGGTCGCCTCGGCGTTGCCGAAGCCGGCGTCGATGTCGGCGATGACGGGCACTACATGGGTCTGGAAGTTGTCGACCTTCTCGATCAGCTCCTTCTCGCGGGCCTTGTCGCCTTCCTTGCGCGCCTTGTCGAGCGCGCGGAAGATGTCGTTGAGCTCGCGGGAGTCCGCCTGACGCAGGAAGGTGTAGAGCTCCTCGATCAAGGCCGGCACCGAGGTCTTCTCGTGCATCGACTGGTCGGGCAGCGGTCCGAACTCGGAGCGCAGCGCCGCGATCATCCAGCCGGACAGATAGAGGTAGCGGCGATCGGTCTTGCCACCGAAGTGCTTCTTGATCGAGATCAGCTTCTGCTGGGCGATGAAGCCATGCCAGCAGCCCAGTGACTGCGTGTACTTGGTCGGATCGGCGTCATAGGCCGCCATGTCGGCCCGCATCAGCGCCGCGGTGTAGCGGGCGATGTCCAGACCGGTCTTGAAGCGGTTCTGGATGCGCATGCGCGCGACGGCCTCGGCCGACACCCCATTCCAGGTCGGCTTGGTCTCGAGGAGCGCCTGGGCCGCCTCGATCTCGCTCTGATACGAGGCCGGGCGCTGGAGCGCGTTGATGCCACGGGGCTGGTAGTTCATGTGCGTGCTCTCTCTCGACAGTTTTGACAGTGCATTGCGAAACGCGTGACATGAGCTAAACGCGAGAAAGGGAAGTTCGTACAGAGGCCTTGTATTCGAATGGTGATGTCATGTAACATAAGAACATGTAGTAGATGTTATTTTGTAAATTTTGTAAAGAATACAGGTCAGTGAGACTGCCCTTAGTGCCTCTGGAGATGTAAGAAATGCCCGCCGCATCAGGGAAAAAGCTGTTCGTCGGTCCGCGCTTTCGGCGGATCCGGCAGCAATTGGGGCTATCGCAGACCCAGATCGCCGAGGGGCTCGGGATCTCGCCGAGCTATGTCAATCTGATCGAGCGGAACCAGCGCCCGGTGACGGCGCAGATCCTGCTGCGGCTGGCCGAAACCTACGACCTCGATCTGCGCGATCTCGCCACCGCCGACGAGGACCGCTTCTTCGCCGAACTCAACGAGGTCTTCTCCGATCCGCTGTTCCGCCAGATCGAGGTCCCCAAGCAGGAGCTGCGCGACCTCGCCGAGCTCTGTCCCGGCGTGACGCACGCGCTGCAGCGGCTCTACGCGGCCTATACCGAGGCGCGCCAGGGCGAGACGCTGGCGGCAGCGCAAATGGCCGACCGCGATGTCGGCACGCGCTACGAGGCCAATCCGGTCGAGCGCGTGCGCGAGCTGATCGAGGCCAACCGCAATTATTTCCCGGAGCTCGAGCAGGCCGCGGAGAACCTTCGCGACGAGTTGAATGTGCCGGCCGAAGGGCTCTATGCCGCACTCGCCGCACGCCTGCGCGAAAAGCATTCGATCCAGACCCGCATCATGCCGGTCGACGTGATGCGCGAAACGCTCCGCCGTTTCGACCGTCACCGCCGTCAGCTCCTGATCTCGGAGCTGGTCGACCCTCCGGGTCGCGCCTTCCAGCTCGCCTTCCAGCTTGGCCTCGGCGAATGCACGCAAGCCCTGGAGACCATCATCGGCCGCGCCGGCCCGCTCGACGATACGCCGCGCCGGTTGTTCCGCATCACGCTCGCCAACTACTTTGCAGCGGCCGTGATGATGCCCTACCCGGCCTTCCTCGCGGCGGCCGACGCCCTCAACTACGACATCCACGTGCTGGCGCAGCGCTTCAATTCCGGCTTCGAGCAGGTCTGCCATCGCCTCACCACGCTGCAACGGCCGAACGCACGCGGCATTCCGTTCTTCCTGCTGCGCGTCGACAATGCCGGCAACGTGTCGAAGCGCTTTTCCTCCGGCACCTTCCCGTTCTCGAAATTCGGCGGCACCTGTCCGCTGTGGAATGTGCACTCGACCTTCGACACGCCCGATCGTCTGCTGAAGCAGGTGATCGAGCTCTCCGACGGCACGCGGTATTTCTCGATCGCGCAGATGGTGCGCCGGCCCGTCGCGCCGCACCCGCAGCCGCAGCCGCGCTTCGCCATCGGCCTCGGCTGCGAGATCCGCCACGCCGCGCGCCTGACTTACGCCACCGGCATCGACCTGGAGAAGACGGAAGGCACGCCGATCGGCGTCAACTGCCGGCTCTGCGAGCGCGAAAACTGCGCCCAGCGCGCCGAGCCGCCGATCACACGCACGCTAATCCTGGACGAGACCACGCGACGGGTGAGCTCGTTCGCGTTCTCGAATGCGAGGGAGTTGTAACCCCTCTCCGTTGTCATGCTCCGCGAAAGCGGGGCATCCAGTACGGCGCGGCCCATCGGTTCAATCATAGCCGTCTCGGAGTACTGGATCGCCCGGTCAAGCCGGGCGATGACCGTTGAGTTTGAGGCGCGAGCGATCCAACCAACTACGCCAGCGTATGCACGATCACCGGCCCCGCGGCGGCACTCGCATGCCCTGCCAGCAACGGCCCCAGATCCTTTTCGATCCAGGCAATGGCACGCCGGTTCGCTTCCTCGGCCTGCTCGAACTTGTCGAAGATGGAGATCGCGGTCACCGTGTCGTCGCCGGCATAGACGACGTAATAGGCCCTGAAGCCGTCGACGTCGCTGATGATCGGAACGGCGCCGTCCTTGATGCGGCGCGCCAGCTCTTCGGCGCTTCCGCTCTTCGCCTTGGCCTGACGGATGGCGGCATACATGGCATCCTCCCTTCGGCTTCTGATCCGGGCTTGATGCCCGAGCGGCATGTTACGCCCAAGCGCGCCGCCGATCTACGGCTTGGTTAACCCTGCCCTAATCCGCCTTCGCGATCTGCAACCAAGGATTAAGCACGCCTCAACATCGCTGCCTTAGTCTCGCCCCACTCACTTTTCGCAAACAACGGCAGCCTATCCTGCCGCGTGAAGTGACATCAGGGGGTTCATCATGCGCATTGCGTTGCTGCTGACCGCGACCGTTGTCGGCGCGCTGTTCGCCAATCCGTCCACCGCCGGCTCGTTCGATGTCGCGTCCGCCGATGCCGCGAAGGCGCTGCCGCCCGGCTTCCAGAGCTACCGCGGCTACATGTTCGACGTGTCGGAGAATTCCGAGCGCAAGGACGTCGACAAGCTCACCGAGAATCTGAAGCAGCAGATCGACGTGGTCGAAGGCGCCGGGTTCTCGCCGCGCGTGCTTCGCTTCTTCCGTACCGTCCCGATCATCGCGAGCGAGCTGGCCTGCCTCGACGAAGGCGCCGCAACCGCCTGCTACGGCCGGGTCACGCCGGATACCCAGCGCACCACCCCGCGGACGCTAACGGTGTGGGACCACGACAAGCAGCGCTGGACCAACCCGAACGCCGTCGACCTCGCAGTCGATTCCGGGCTCGGCGTCATCATGGTCCGGCCGGACATGATGCGTTACGAGAAAGAGGCCGTGCTGCTCCACGAGATGCTGCATGCCTATCACGCGCGCCTGCTGCCGGACGGCTACGCCAACAAGGGCGTGATCAGCTATTACGCCTATGCCAAATCCAAGGATTTCCTGCCCAAGGAAGCCTATGCGCTGAAGAACCACATGGAGTTCTTTGCGGTGACCGCCAGCATTTTCCTCGCCGGCAAGAGCGAATTCCACGATCCCAAGACCCGCGAGGCGCTCAAGGAGAAGATGCCGGACTATTACAAATATCTGGTCGGCGTGTTCGGCTTCGACCCCGATCCGGCAGCAAGCTCAAGCGGACCGGTCGCCTCGCTGAAATAAGGCCGGCACGGCGCACCTCGCGCCAAGCCAATGCCAAAAGCCGCGCGACATGCGCGGCTTTTCTGTTTTGGTAACCGGAAGCTGCGGATGACGCCCGGGCGGGAATTGCCAAGGCGGGGCCCGATCTGCATAGTCCCGCCGCATCGATTGGGATTGTTTCGAAGAGGATAGAAGACATGGCCGACGCCGACCTGGATGTCGTGATCCGGCAACTGGCCAGATAGCTGCAGACGGGCCTGATGACCCGCGCCAAGCAGCGGCGGGATCGCTTCAGCGGCCTTGCAGCCAAGGCCAAGGGCAAGGAGACCGGCGCCCGCTTCAAGATGATGGCGAAGGCCACCATGGAGCAGGCCACCGCCGCTGCCAAACGCCTCCAGATGTCCGCCGACAATGTCGCCGACAGCTATGCCCGCGCCATGCGACTGGCCGCCAGCACGCCCATCGAGGTGAAGGCCGAGAAGCCGGTGAAGGAGAAGCCGGCGAAGAAGGCCAAGGCTAAGAAGACCAAGGCTAAGAAGCCGAAGTAGCCGCCGCTTGCGCCCTTCACCTCGCCCCGCTTGCGGGGAGAGGTCGGATCGCTCTTGCGATCCGGGTGAGGGGAGTCTCCGCAGATCCAACTCTCACCATCTTCGCGGATAGAGCCCCTCACCCCAACCCTCTCCCCGTAAGAACGGGGCGAGGGAGAACACCTCTCACCGCGTCGGCGCCGAGACGCGGGTCGGCTCGGCGTGAGCAAGCTCGGCGAGTTTTGCGCGCGCGGCGGCGCGTGTGCGGCCGTCCTTGCCGGGCGGCAACGCAACAGCGGCTTCGAAATCTGCACGCGCATCGTTGGCCTGGCCGCGGGCGAGGAACGCAAGGCCGCGGTCGAGGCGGGCCTGCGGGTCGGAGGGGTCGAGGCGGACGGCGGTGCTGTAGCTCAGAATCGCGCGGTCGAGATCACCCTTGGCGGCGAGAGCGAGGCCGCGCTCGTGATAGGGCGGCGCCGGCTTGGGATCGAGCGCGATCGCCTCGTCAAAATCGGCAATCGCGAGGCTCAGCTCGCCGTTCTGACGGTACGCCTGCGCGCGGTCGCGATAGAGCGAGGCGCGGTTGGGATTGAGGTGGATGGCCTCGTTGAAATCGGCGATCGCCCGGCCGTTGTCGCCGTGGCGCAGCGCGATCCGTCCGCGCCCCTCATAGGCGAAGGCGATCAGGGAGCCACGGAACGGCGAGAAGCCGATCACGGCCGAGCAGATGTCGGGCTCGTCCTCATCACCGCAATTCACGACCGTATGCGTGGACAGGCCAATGGCCACGCCCAGGACGATCAACAATGGCACGGCAGCTCTGGTCATCTTCGACGGTGACCGGCGGCGGGCCGGCCACACATCCCCTTTCGAAGGAGCACTCTCGGTCAGGTGTTACCACCGGCGAGACCGGCCCTGTGTGCGCCAGGTCACAAAGCCAGCCAAAATCCGGCGGATTCCGCATCAGCCCCAAGGTCCACGTGAAGGCCCATCCAAGGGACCCCGTGAAGACGAGCGGCCCCACGGGCCCTGCGGTGGATAATTCTCGTTGGCGCCGACCGACGGCGTCGCTCGCGCGCCGAGCTCGGCCGCCAGTTGCTGGAGCGCCGCGATGCGGTTCTGCGTCGAGGGATGGGTGGCGAAGAGATTGTCGACGCCATGGCCCGACAGCGGGTTGATGATGAACATATGTGCGGTCGCGGGATTTCGTTCGGCGTCATAGTTCGGCACCTGATGCGCGGCGCCCTCGATCTTCACCAGCGCCGACGCCAGCCACATCGGCTGTCCCGCGATGCGCGCGCCGAGATCGTCGGCGGCGTATTCGCGGGTGCGGCTGATCGCCATCTGCACCAGCATGGCTCCGAGCGGCGCCAGGATCATCATCAGGATCGAGCCGACGATGCCGGGGCCGTTGTTGTCGCGGTTGCCGCCGAAGAACATGCCGAACTGCGCCAGCATCGAGATAGCGCCGGCGATGGTGGCGGTAACAGTCATCAGCAGGGTGTCGTGATTCTTGATGTGCGCGAGCTCGTGCGCGATCACGCCGGCAAGCTCCTCGCGGCTGAGCTGGTTCATCAGGCCCGTTGTGACGGCCACGGCGGCATTCTCGGGATTGCGGCCTGTCGCGAACGCGTTGGGTTGCGCTTCGTCCATCACGAACACGCGCGGCATGGGCAGGCCTGCGCGGCCCGCAAGCTCGGCGACGAGCCCGACCAGTTCCGGCGCGCTTTGACGGTCGACCTGATGGGCGCCGTACATCGACAGCACCGCGCGGTCAGAGTTCCAGTAGGTGAAGAGATTGGTCGCCGCCGCAATCACGAGCGCGATCATGGCGCCAGCGGCGCCGCCGATCAGATAGCCCACGCCCATGAACAGGGCGGTGAGGCCTGCGAGAAGCATTGCGGTACGCAGATAGTTCATGGCCGTCTCCTGGAGCCGGCCATGGCCGCTGGACGCGTGGCAGGCCGGCAAACACGAGGTAGGGATGACCCCGGCTCGGATGCAAGGTTCTAGGGTGCGTCGCGGAGCCGCGGCACTGGTTTGAGCTCGAGCATTCCATTAAACTTCGTCAAGAATCCAAACGTCTCCTCCCCCTTTCGGAAACCTCATGTCCAAGACCCGATTTGCGATCGCGGCCGCCGCTCTGTTCGCGCTCTCTTCAACCGCCTCCGCCCAGATCGCGCCGCCACCCGCAAGGCCTGCCGCGCCCAAGGCCACGGTGCCCTCGTCGCGCGCGGCGTCGTGCCACAATGGGCAGAGCTTCGATCGCTTCCTCGCCGACGTGAAACAGCAGGCGGTTGCGGCCGGCGTGTCGCAGCGAACGATAGCGGAGGCTTCGCCCTACCTCGTCTACGACCAGGGCATCGTCAACCGCGACCGCGGCCAGCGCGTGTTCGGCCAGCTCTTCACCGAATTTGCCGGCCGCATGGCCGCGCCCTATCGCATGCAGAACGGCCAGCAGCACATCAAGCAACACGCTGCGGCGTTCGCGCGCGCCGAGAAGGAATACGGCGTGCCGCCGGCGGTGATCGCCGCGTTCTGGGGCCTGGAGAGCGACTTCGGCGTCAACATGGGCAATCTGCCGACGCTGAAATCGCTGGTGTCGCTCGCCTATGACTGCCGCCGTTCGGAGATGTTCGCGAACGAGACCATCGCCGCGCTGAAGGTGATCGACCGCGGCGACCTCACGCCCGACGAGATGGTCGGCTCCTGGGCCGGCGAGCTCGGCCAGACGCAGTTCCTGCCGACGCATTACGTCGATTATGCCGTCGACTATGACGGCGACGGCCGGCGCGACCTGTTGCGCAGCGAGGACGACGTGATCGGCTCGACCGCGAACTACATCGCCAAGGGCTTGAAGTGGCGGCGCGGCGAGCCGTGGCTGGAAGAGATCAAGGTGCCCTCGAGCCTGCCATGGGATCAGACCGACCTCAGCGTGCAGCTGCCGCGCTCGAAATGGGCGCAGTTCGGCGTCACCTATCCCGACGGCCGTCCACTGCCGAATGACAATCTCGCGGCGTCCGTGCTGCTGCCGATGGGACGCTTTGGGCCGGCCTTCATGGCGTATGCCAATTTCGCGGCCTATACCGAATGGAATAACTCGCTGATCTATTCGACCACCGCAGGCTATCTTGCCTCGCGCATAGCGGGCGCCGCGCCGATGCGCAGGCCGGCCGGGCAGGTCGCGCAACTGCCGTTCAACGAGCTCAGGCAATTGCAGCAACTTCTGGTCCAAGCCGGCTTCAATGTCGGCAAGGTCGACGGCGTGCTGGGCCAGCAGAGCCGCGCGGCCGTGAAGGCGATGCAGATCAAATACGGCCTGCCCGCCGATTCCTGGCCGACCGCGGAGCTTCTGGCCCGCATGCGGGGCAGCACGGCACAGGCGCAGCCCCAGGCGACGGTGCGGTAGAATTTTCGCACCGCACAAGCCACTTCGGCGATTGTATTATTCCATGAGGCTCCCATGTGAGTGGCTCAGGTTTTCTCCTGAGATCTCCCACCATTGAAGCGAGCATCACATGTCCTTCCACGACGCCGTCGTCCCCGCCTATCTGCAAATGCTGAACAGCCTTATCGGCCTGCTCACCAAGGCCGAGGCGCATTGCGCGGCCAAAAAGATCGACCCGGCCGTCCTGCTCGGCTCGCGCCTCTTCCCGGACATGCTGCCGCTGTCAAAGCAGATCCAGCTCGCTAGCGATTTCGCCGCCAAGGGCTGCGCCCGGCTGACGCATAGCGAGGTGCCTTCGATGCCCGACACGGAAAAGACGTTCGAGGAGCTGAAGCAGCGGCTCGCCAGGACGATCGACTACGTGAAATCATTCAAGCCGGAGCAGTTCGAAGGCGCCGACACCAAGGACGTGACCTTCCCGGCGGGCCCGGACCGGACCATGACGCTCAAGGGCCAGCAGTTCTTCAGCGCGGTCTCGCTGCCGAACTTCTATTTTCATGCCACCACCGCTCACGGCATCATGCGTCACAGCGGCGTCGAGATCGGCAAGCGTGATTTCCTCGGCGTAAACTGAGTTTGTCAGGCCGCACGGCCGCGGCAGCGAATTCACGCTGCGGCAGCCGAAAATGCACATGAATTATGCTGCGCGGGCCTGCCGCGCAGCTCGCCTGCACTTTCCGTATGGCTCATCCCTTGCGCCTGATGTCGCAATGCACAAGTGTTCCGGACCTCTTAACCGCTGGAAGCACCCCAATGAGCCGTCCGACCAAACTGTTTGAGACCTACAAGCTCGGCCCGATCACGCTGGCCAACCGTTTCGTGATGGCACCGCTGACGCGCAATCGCGCCGCGCCCGGCAGCTTCGTGCCCTCTCCGCTCGCCGCCGACTATTACGGCCAGCGTGCGTCTGCGGGCCTGCTGATTACCGAAGCGAGCCAGGTCTCGCAGCAGGGCCAGGGCTACCAGGACACTCCCGGCATCTATTCGAAGGACCAGGTCGCCGGCTGGCGCAAGGTCACCGACAAGGTGCACGAACGCGGCGGCAAGATCTTCATCCAGCTTTGGCATGTCGGCCGCATCTCGCATGTCGACCTCCAGGCGGGCGGCGCAGCCCCGGTGGCGCCGAGCGCGATTCGCGCCAAGGGCAAGACTTTTGTGAACGGCACCTTCGCCGACGTCTCCGAGCCCCGCGCGCTCGAGCTCTCCGAAATTCCAGGCATCATCGACGATTTCAAGCGCGCCACGAAGAACGCGCTGGAGGCCGGATTCGACGGCGTCGAGATCCACGGCGCCAATGGCTACCTGCTCGATCAGTTCGCCAAGGACGGTGCCAACAAGCGCACCGACGCCTATGGCGGCTCCATCGAGAACCGCGCCAAGCTGATGCTGGAGGTCTCCAAGGCCGTCGTGGCGGAAGCCGGTGCCGACCGGACCGGTATCCGCATCTCGCCGGTGACGCCCGCCAACGACATTGCCGATTCCAATCCGCAAGCGCTGTTCAATCACATCACCGACGGCCTCAGCGCGCTGAAGCTCGTCTATCTCCACGTCGTCGAAGGCGCCACCGGCGGCCCGCGCGACTTCGCAGCGTTCGACTATGCGAGCCTGCGCAAGCGCTTCTCGGGCGCCTACATCGCCAACAACGGCTACGATTTCGAACTCGCGACCAAGGTGCTCGACGCGAACGCGGCCGATTTGATCGCCTTCGGCAAGCCGTTCATCTCCAACCCCGACCTGGTCGAGCGGCTGAAGAAGGGCACGGCGCTGAACGATTGGGACAAGAACACGTTCTACGGCGGCGGCGCCAAGGGCTACACGGATTACCCGACGCTGGCCGCCGAGCCGGCGGAGTAGCCTTTCCCAAGCGACGACTGTCATGCTCCGCGAAGGCGGGGCATCCAGTAACCACCGGCAGCGAGATCAGGTCGAGAGGCCGCGGCGTACTGGATCGTCCGCCTTCGCGGACGATGACTGCGGAGAGGAATGGCGAGCGTGGCGCGCCACGAAAGGAAAAGGCCGGGATCGCTCCCGGCCTTTTTGCTACCCCCGCGCCTCAGGCCGCGTAGCGGTTGAACTTCGACTTGGAGATGGAGGTTGCGGCGACGTGGACGTGCTGCGCCAGCTCGGCCTCGGCACGCTCTTTGGTCCAGCGCGTCGTCGGCACTGAAATGTTGATCGCGGCAATCGCACGGCCATGCTCGTCGATAATGGGAGCTGCGACCGAAATGTCGCCCATCACGGTCTCGTTCATGATGACGGCATAGCCGCGCCGGGCCGCGACGCGTACACGCTCCATCAGCACCTTCGGGTCGGTTACAGTGAAAGGCGTCAGCGGCGCGAGCGGCGTGCGCTTGAGAAGATCGAGGCGTTCCTCCTCGGGCAGCGCCGACAGGATCGCCGTGCCGGACGCCGTGAAGAAGGTCGGCAGCCGGCTGCCGATCACGATGTCGATGTTGATGAGGTGCGCCCCCGGAAAGCGCGCCACGAAGACAACCTCGTGGCCATCCAGTTCGTGCAGGTTGGTGGTCTCGCCGAGATTGCGGCTGATCTCGAGCAAATAGGGCGATGCGCGGTCGATCAGATCGTTGGCCTTGAGATAGCTGTGCGAGAACTGGAGCACCTTCGAGGTAAGACCGTAATTGCGCGTGCCCTCGATCCGCTTGAGATAGCCGAGCGTCTCGAGCGTGTAGACCAGGCGCTGGGTGGCGCTGCGGTCGAGACCGGCGGCGCGCGCGATGTCGGCGAGCGTCATGTAGCGCTGCGGGCCGTCGAAGGCGTGCAGGACCTGGAACGCCTTTTCGGTCGAGCCGACGAACAGCGACGAACGTGACTCGCCGCCCTTGTCCGCGGCCTTCTCGTCGGCCTTGGCGGCATTTGCCTTCGCGGCGCGGCCGCTGCCGTCACGACTGCTACGCGCCATGCTGCCGTCCTCTCATCCGATGCCCTCCGAGACCGCCAACTGCCGGCCGAGCTCGGCGCGGAGCGCGGCGACCAGCGCCGGTGCCGGCTGGACCAGCGGCGCCAGCATGCGCGGCGCCTCGACGCCGACGAGGTCCATCACCGCTTTCATCGGTCCCGGATTGGTTTCGGCGAACGCCATGTTCATCAGCGGGATCAGGCGGCGATGGAGGCTCAGGGCCTCCGCTGTCTTGCCAGCTGTGGCCGTCTCGAATATCTGGCGCCAGGCTCGGGGCAAAAGGCATGCGGTCACGACGATGCCGCCCGTCGCGCCGGCCGCGAGATGCAGCGGAAACAGGCTGTCCTCGCCGCTCAGCACCGCAAAGCTCTCGTCGACGCCGGCCACGACCTGGAGGAAATGGTACATGTCGAGATTGCAGGCCTTCATGCCGATGATGTTGGGGTGCCTGGAGAGCTCATGCAGGATCTTGGGCTCGATCGCTATCCGGGTGCGGTAGGGTATCTCGTAGATCAGGATGGGCACGGGCGATGCGTCGGCATAACGCAGGAAATAGTCGCGGACGCCAGCCTGAGTCGGGTTGGTATAATATGGCGTAAGAACCAGGAGACCGTCCACGCCCTCCGCTGCGAATTCCTTGCCCGCCTGCAAGGCATCGTGGAAGCCGGTGTCCAGCACGCCGGCAATGACCGGGCCCTTGCCCGCCATCGCCTTCACCGACAAGCCGGCCATCTTGATGCGCTCGGCGCGTGCCAGCGCGCCATATTCGCCGGTGCCGCCGAGCGGCACCACGCCGTCGATCCCCTGCTTGTTGAGCCAGGCAAACAGCGCCGAGACCGCGCCGGCATCGATGGTGTCGTCGGCCTTGACCGGGGTCGGAATGGCCGGGAACAGGCCGCGAAGACGATTGGCAGTAAGCATGATGTGAACCTCTGGTTGGAATGCGGAGCTTCTATCTCGCGGCGGCCCGCCGGCGCAGGCGTTCGGCGACGAAGATCAGGAGCCCCATGAAAACGAACAGGCAGGTCGAAACGGCGGCGATCGCGGGCGAGACCTCAAGCGTCACCTCGTCCCAAAACTGCTTTGGCAGCGTCGCGTTGAGGCCGCCGGTCGCAAACAGGGCGATGGTGAGCTCGTCGAACGAGGTCGCGAAGGCGAACAGGAATGACGACATCATGCCCGCGCCGAGGATCGGGAAGGTGACGTAGCGCAACGTCGCGAACGGGCGCGCGCCGAGGCTCTGCGCGGCGTGGTCGAGCCGCGTGTCGTAATTGCGCAGCACCGCCATCATCGTCATGACCACGTAGGGCACCGCCACGACGGTATGGCCGAGAATGAGGCCGAAAGCGCTGCCGATTAGGCCCATCCGCGCGAAGACGTAAAACAGCCCGACCGCGATGATCATGCGGGGCACCACGATCGGAGACAGGATGAAGGCCAGCCACGCCGCCTTGCCGCGGATGTCGCTGCGCACCAGCAGGAACGCGGCCGGCGTGCCGATCAGCATGGCGAGCAGTCCCGTTCCGAGCCCGACCATGAGCGAGCGCAGCATGGCCTGGGTCCAGAGCGGCGAACTCAGCACGGTCTCATACCAATGCAGGGTAAAACCCTGCGGCGGCCAGTTGAGGCCGCCGGTGCCGAACGACAGCGGGATCATCAGGATGGTCGGCGCGCTGATGATGAGCAGCATGATCCAGACGAAGGCTTGCAAGCCCATGCCGGCCTGGTCGGGATTGCGGTCGCGACGGCGTGACGGCAGGAGCCGGAGGATCCGGTCGGAGACCGCACCGAGCAGCGTAAGGAGCGCGTCACCCGCCTTGTGAAGGGGGCCCGACGAACGCGACGGTGCCGCGTTGCGCGGCGCGGCCGCGCCGGTCATGGTCGACAAGCCGAGCAGGCGGTCATAGGCAGCAAAGACGATGAAGACCACGAACAGCAGCAGCACCGAGATCGCTCCGGCAAAGCCCCAGTTCATGGTCTGCTGGACCTGGTCGATGATGAGCTGCGTGATCATGGTCTCGCGGCGTCCTCCGAGCAGTGCCGGCACGATGAAGAAGCCGATCGCGGTGACGAACACCATGATGCCCGCCGCGGCGACGCCCGGCAGCGACAGCGGAAAATAGATTCTCCAGAACGCCATGCCCGGCCGCGCCCCGAGCGTGGCGGCCGCGCGCGGCAGGGTGCGGTCGATGTTCTCCATCACCGCGAGCATCGTCAGCACCGCGAGCGGCAGCAGCGCATTGACCATGCCGACGAGGACGCTGCCGAAATTGTAAAGCAGGCTCGCGGGGCTCGAGATGATGCCGAGCGAGATCAGGAGCTTGTTGATGACGCCGTTGCGCCCGAGCAGCACGATCCAGGCGAAGGCGCGGACCAGGAAGCTGGTCCAGAATGACAGCAGCACCCAGAACAGCAGCGTCGTCTTGCGTTCCTTGTCGACGACCGAGATCAGATAGGCGATCGGATACCCCGTGATGACGCAGACCAGGGTAGTGACCAGCGAGATATTCAAGGTGATCAGGAGAACGTCGAGATAGACCGATGAGGCGAAGAGCTGGCGGTATTGCGCCAGCGTGAAGCCATTGTCGCCGTAGACGCTGAGCAGCAGCAGCTGGCCGACCGGATAGACCAGGAACAGCGCGAGCAGCAGGACCAGCGGGGCGCCCATTGCCGCCCGCGTCCAGGCCAGATTCCGCTGTATCGCGCGCGGGGCGGCCAAGCTCAGATCCCCTTGCCATCGCGGATGGCGACGGCGTCCGCCGCATGCCATCCGAGCGACAGAAGCTGTCCGATCTCGTAGGGCGCCGCGCCGCTGCGGGTCGGATGCGCGGCGACAAGTTGCGGCATGCCCACCGTCTCCGGCGCGATGTAGAGCCGCGTCAGGCTTCCGCTGATCATCACGTCCAAAAGCCGCCCAGAGATACGGCCGGAGAGCTGGCCTCCGCCGCCGGCGTCCCCGACCACGAGGTTCTGGGGACGCACCATTACCTTGATCGGCTCGCCCGCGGCGAAACTCCCGCCATTGCCGACCGCGCGCGACGGCGCGGCCTGTGCGGCCAGGACGATGTCGAGCCCATCGCCGTCGACGCCACGCACGGTGGCGCTGAGCAAATTGGACTCGCCGAGGAAGTCGGCGACGAACACCGAGCGCGGACGGAAATAGAGATCCTCAGGCGTGCCGAGCTGCTCGATCGCGCCTGCATTCATCAGGCAGATGCGATCAGACATCGTCATCGCCTCTTCCTGGTCGTGGGTGACGTAGACGATCGTGGTGCCGAGCTCGCGATGGATGCGCTTGATCTCGAGCTGCATCTGGTCGCGCAGCTTCTTGTCGAGCGCGCCTAAGGGCTCGTCCATCAGAATGATGGCGGGCCGATAGACGATGCAGCGCGCCAGCGCGATGCGCTGCTGCTGGCCGCCGGAGAGCTCGCGCGGATAGCGTTTTGCAACGTGCGGCAGTCGCACCGTCTCCAGCGCCTCGGCCGTGCGCCGGCGCGCCTCAGCGTCGGCCACCTTCCGCATCTTCAGGGGAAACGCGATGTTGTCCTCGATCGTCATGTGAGGAAACAGCGCGTAGTTCTGGAACACGACGCCGATATCGCGATCATAAGCCGGGCTGTGCGTGACGTCGGTATCGTCGATCAGGATCCGCCCCTCGTCAGGATGGGCGAGGCCTGCGATCAGGCTGAGCAGCGTCGTCTTGCCCGATCCCGACGGGCCGAGCAGGGTCAGAAATTCGCCGCTGGCGACGTCGAGGCTGGTCGGCGCCAGCGCGACGAAGTCGCCATAGCGCTTGCACAGCTCGTGAATGCGCAGGCTCGACGAGACCATGGGCCGCTCCGATCGCTTCGCGCTTCTCTGGGCGCCGGTCAAGCCAGTATCCAGCTGTTGAAGCGCTCGATGACGGCGGCCTGGTTGTCGTACCAGTATTTCGGATCGATCTTCAGCCCGGCCTTGAT
The DNA here is from genome assembly GCF_008123515.1 of Bradyrhizobium cytisi. Classification (GTDB taxonomy): domain Bacteria; phylum Pseudomonadota; class Alphaproteobacteria; order Rhizobiales; family Xanthobacteraceae; genus Bradyrhizobium; species Bradyrhizobium cytisi. Next base: position 55,259 of record NZ_VSSR01000072.1, on the reverse strand, counting down.
GTTGTCCGGATAGGTCGGGCAGTTCCTGGCGACCTCCGGCTTGACGTAGTTGAAGGCCTCCGGCTGCGTGAGGCCGGCCGGAAAATATTCCACCAGGGCTGCCTGCCGCTTCGGATCGGAGGCGAACTTGATGAACTCGCGGCAGGCATCCGCATTCGGCGAGCCGGCGAGGATCGACCAGTTGTCGGCGCCCCAGACCCCCTGGTTCCAGACGATCTCGACGGGAGCGCCTGCCGCCTGTGCCGACTGCGCACGCGACACCCAGGTCGGCAGCATGTCGATCTCGCCCGAGGTCAGCATCTGCTCGACCTGCGCGCCGCTGGTCCACCACACCGCGACCGACGATTTGATCTTGTCGAGCGAGGCAAAGGCCTTGTCGAGATCGCAGGGATAGACCTGCGCGGTCGGGGCGCCGGCTCCCATCAGCGCCTCCTCGATCGTGTCGAACGGATGCTTGCGCACAGAGCGGCGGCCGGGGAAGTCCGCCACATTCCAGAAATCGGCCCAAGATTGCGGCGCCTTGCGGCCCTTGAAGGCGTCGGTGCGATAGGCGAGCACCGTGGTGTAGACGTTGGTCGCGACGCCGTAGGGCGAGGCGTATTCGGCCGGGATCGACTTGACGACGGGCTCGGATTCGAGGCCGTGCTTCTCGAGATATTGCTTGCCGCCGGTGGTCAGGAGCTGGATCGCGGGCCAGGAGATCTTGGCCATGTCCCAGGTGTAGCTCTTGGTGTCGACCATGGTCTTGATCTGAGCGACCGGCTCAGCATTGGCCTGCACGCCGACGACCTCGATTCCCGTCGCTTCCGTGAAGGGCCGGTAGTACACCGCACCATAGGCCTTGGTGTAAATGCCGCCGTCGTCGCGCACGACAATCCGTTTGCCGGCGGCGCGGGAAGGCGACCAGACCGAGGGCGCGGCGAGCGCGACGGCGCCGGCTCCCGCACCGAGCAGCAGACGGCGGCGGGAAGTGATGATCTTCGGAAGATTGGTCATGTCAGTCCCCTCTATGATGTTGCAATGGGTGGTGGTGGCAGAACGCGGCCAGGATTGAAGAGGCCCTGCGGATCGAACGCCTGTTTCACCGCCTGCATCAAGGCGAGCTCGACCGGCGGCTTGTAGCGGGACATCTCGCCGGTCAGCGTGCGTCCGACGCCGTGCTCGGCGCTGAAGGTGCCGCGCAGCGAGCTTGCGACATCGTTCATGGCGCGGCGGATTCGCTGCGCAACGGTGTCGCGCTCCGGCATGGCTTCCCACTCGGCAAAGCTGAAGAAGGGAATGAGATGAATGTTGCCGTCGCCCATGTGGCCGACGATCACGAACGGCAGATCCGGCACGACCGCGCGCACAGCGGCCATCGCCTGGTCGATGAAGGCCGGCACGGTCGACACCGGCACCGCGGTGTCCGACGTGAGGCCCACGCCTGCTTTCTTGTTGGCTTCCGAGACGCCGTGACGCACCAGCCACATTGCCTTGCGCTGTGCCTCGCTTGCGGCGACGACGCCGTCGCTGACCAGTCCCGCCTCGAGCGCCTGTTCGAGCACCGTTTGCATCGTCGTCGCGAGCGCCGCGGCATCGCCGGTGTCGGACAATTCGACGAGGACGTGCCAGGTGTCGATTTCCGCGACCGGACAGCGCCGGCCCGGCACCTGCTCCAGTACGAGCCGGATCTGCTTCGCATTCATCAACTCGAAGGCTGAGAGCCGCGTGCTGCAAGAGGCCTGGAACAGGCCCAGCACGTCCAGCGCCTTCTGCGGATGATCGACAGCGAGCCAGGCGACGGCCTCCGCCGTCGGCAGCGGATGCAGCTTCAGCACCGCACCGGTGATGATGCCGAGGGTGCCCTCGGAGCCGATGAAGAGATGCTTGAGGTCGTAGCCGGTGTTGTTCTTGCGCAGCGCGTAGAGGCCGTCCCAGACCGATCCGTCCGGCAGAACCACCTCTAGCCCGAGCACATTGTCGCGGGTATTGCCGTAGCGCAGCACGCCCGTGCCTCCGGCATTGGTGCCGATATTGCCGCCGATCTGGCAGGACCCTTCGGCGCCGAGACTCACCGGAAAGAGCCGGCCCGCAGCAGCGGCGGCATCCTGAATGGTTGCGAGCACGCAGCCGGCGTCGACCACCATGGTGTTGTTGACGGGATCGAGCGAACGGATCCGGCGCATGCGCGTCAGCGCGACGATGACCGGCGGCTTGCCCTGCCCCGATGGCGTCGCTCCGCCGCACAGGCTGGTGTTGCCGCCCTGCGGCAGCACTGGCGTTTCATGCGCGACGCAAAGGCGGACGATGGCCGCGACCTGCTCCGTGGTGGATGGCATTACCGCACAGAGCGCCGCCGCGCGAAAACGGCCGCGCCAATCCTCGGTGAGGCCCGCGAGATCCTCCTCGCGAGTCAGCACGGCCGTGCCGCCCAGCAACTGCCTGAACGCCTCGATCAATGCCATCACCAGCCTCCGGGACGGGCCGATACTGGCCCAAACGGCGTCCGCGCAAGTAATCGCAATACGATTACTTCAATCGCATTATGCTGATAGTGATTCCGAAGCCCGGCCGAGTCAAGCGGGGTCATAGCGGTCGGCTCCCGGTGATCGCGGCGAACAGACACGGCGGTTGTGGGCCCTAGGCCGTACGCGCGAGAGGCGCGCAGATTGTTGGCTGTCGGCTTCTTTGCTCTAATGCGGCGATGGATGACAGCGAGACACTCGTTCGCCGCGCGACTGAAGCGTTCAATTCGGGCAAGCCGGATGAGGCGCAACGTCTGTGCGAACAAGGCCTTGCACGCTTGCCCGGAGATCCGGTGCTGCATCATCTGCTGGCCGCGGTGTTGTTCTCCAGGAATGCCGTCGCCCCTGCTCATGCGCATATCGACGTGAGCCTGGCCAAGCGCCCGGCCAATGCCGCAGCCCGGCTCCTTGCCGCCCGCATTGCACGCAGCGAAGGGAACTTCGACGTCGCGCTAGCGCACATCGATTCCGCGATCGCTATCAGCCCGCAACGAGAATTCTTCGTCGAGAAGGCGAGAACGCTCGATCAGGCTGGTCTGAGGGCTCAAGCGCGCGAATCCTGGCGAGCGATCCTGAACGTCATTCCCGGCCACCAGGAAGCCGCAGCACGGCTCGGCCGGCTAGCGTGGGAGGATGGCGATCCCGCCACCGCCGCAAGCCTGCTCGCGCAAGCGGCAGCACCGGGCGCGCCCGCTTCGGTGTGGTTTGATCTTGCCGTCGCGCGACAGGATTTGCGCGACCACGCCGGCGCCGCAAGCGCCTACCGGAAGGCGTTCGAACTCAGGCCCGACCATGCCGAGGCCGCACTCAATCTCGGCATCGCCATGCAGGAGGGTGGAGACGTCGACGCCGCCATGCGCGCCTTTGCGCAAGCCTACCGCCTGCGCCCGCAGCTCTTCGGCTCCATTGCGATGGCGTTGACCTCGGCGTCGCACGGCCGGCTCTGGCTTGACGAGGATGGATTGCGGCGCGCCTTAGCGAGTTAGCCGCCCACGCTTCGCGCGAAAGTGCTTGCGATAGACGTTGGGCGCAGCCAACACATCGGCGACGACCTTCGCATAAGCTTGCTGGTGGGCGTCATCAAAGGCCTCGAACACTAGCTCGGGCGCTTCACGCGGCACCGCAAAACACTGCGCAACCGGCGTGCCCTTTTCGAGAACGCCGAAAAAATCAGGCTGGGTCCATACGGCCGGAAAATTGATGCCGCCGTCGTGAAACCGGTCCGCATCGACCAGACCTGACACGAGGCGGAATGGCAGATCGTCGCGGTTGACGGGATGCATCGCGAACAGCGACCAGCCGGGTTCAAGCTCGATAGTCCAGAAACTGTTGAACTTGATCGCGGACCGTCCGTTCGCGAAAGGCGCAGCAGCGAATTGTGCGGCGGGATGAAAGCTTAGAGGCGCACGTGGATGTCCGGACGCCGCTGGCTCGGGAATGTCCCAATCCCACGTGAATCGTCCAGCCTCGATCTTGATGTCGCACGGCAGGGGAATCATGACCCCATAGGCCATCGCATCGACAAAGGGCGGACATTGCTTGACCGTGCGTATGTCCCGGCCGTGGATGTCCGAATGCGCTTTCGCGGGCATCGCGCGCAGCCAGTCGGGCAAGGCCGTGCGCGCAGGATACGGCCGCACCAGATGGTCGGCCAATTTGGGATCGCAACGGAACGTCATGCGCATGGCGAAGTCTCGCTTCCGGATCTCGGCTCGCCAATTCAGATCAAGGCCGTCGATAAGGCAATAGGCCAACAAGGCAAAAGGCCGGGATCTCTCCCGGCCTCCTGCTACCGAATGACCGGGACGAACCCGGCCATCATGATGTCTGCGAATTACTTCGCTTCAGCACGCTTCGGCGGAGAGGCCGGCCACGACTTGATCAGCGTGTCGTAGTCGACGGTTTCGCCCTTCGGCTTCTCGTTCGCCAGCTTGCGCTGCGGAGCGATGGTGCCGTCCTTGGCCGACTTCGCGAACCAGTACTCAGCCGTTTCCTTCTTGTTGAGCTTCGGTCCGCAGGCACCTTGCACGCCGGATTTCTCCAGACGCTCCATCACCGAATCCTGGGCAGCGGCGAGCGAGTCCATCGCGGCCTGCGGTGTCTTCGCGCCGGACGACGCATCGCCGATGTTCTGCCACCACAATTGCGCAAGCTTCGGATAGTCAGGCACGTTGTTGCCGGTCGGGGTCCACTGCACACGCGCGGGCGAGCGGTAGAACTCAATCAGGCCGCCGAGCTTCGGCGCACGCTCGGTGAACGACTTGTCCCAGATGTCGGATTCACGGATGAAGGTGAGACCGACATGGCTCTTCTTCGCGCTCACCGTCTTGGAGACGATGAACTGGAGATAGAGCCAGGCTGCCTTGCGGCGATCGACCGGGGTCGACTTCAGAAGCGTCGCCGAACCCACGTCCTGATAACCGAGCTTCATGCCTTCCTTCCAGTAGGAGCCGTGCGGCGACGGAGCCATGCGCCATTTCGGCGTACCGTCCGCATTCATCACCGGCAGACCGGGCTTCACCATGTCGGCGGTGAAAGCGGTGTACCAGAAGATCTGCTGAGCGATATTGCCTTGCGACGGCACCGGACCGGATTCGGAGAAGGTCATGCCTTGCGCCTGCGGCGGGGCATACTTCTTCATCCAGTCGAGGTACTTGACGATCGAATAGACCGCCGCCGGGCCGTTGACGTCACCGCCACGCTCGACGGACGAGCCGACCGGACGGCAGCCTTCCATGCGGATGCCCCATTCGTCGACCGGAAGGCCGTTCGGGAGACCCTTGTCGCCGTTACCAGCCATCGACAACCACGCATCGGTGAAGCGCCAGCCGAGCGAGGGGTCCTTCTTGCCATAGTCCATATGGCCGTAGACCTTGACGCCATTGATTTCCTTGATGTCGTTGGTGAAGAAATCAGCGATGTCTTCGTAAGCCGACCAGTTCACGGGAACGCCGAGGTCGTAGCCGTACTTGGCCTTGAACTTGGCCTTGTAGTCGGGGTTGGTGAACCAGTCGTAGCGGAACCAATAGAGGTTCGCGAACTGCTGGTCGGGCAGCTGATAGAGGTGACCGTTCGGCGCCGTCGTGAACGACTTGCCGATGAAGTCGTTGATGTCGAGCATCGGGTCGGTGACATCCTTGGCGTCCTTGGCCATCCAGTCCGTCAGATCGACGGCTTGGCCGTAGCGGAAGTGCGTTCCGATGAAGTCGGAGTCGTTGATCCAGCCGTCATAGACATTCTTGCCGGACTGCATCTGGGTCTGGATCTTCTCGACGACGTCACCTTCCTGGATGATGTCGTGCTTGACCTTGATGCCGGTGATTTCCTCGAACGCCTTGGCGAGCGTGCGGGATTCATACTCGTGGGTCGTCAGCGTCTCTGAGACGACGTTGATCTCCATGCCCTTGAAGGGTTGAGCGGCCTTGATGAACCACTGCATTTCCTTCATCTGGTCGTCTTTCGACAAGGTCGACGGCTGGAATTCGCTATCGATCCACTTCTTGGCAGCGGCTTCGTCCGCGCGCGCCGGCGCGGCAATCGTCATCGAAGCCGCGATCAGCGCCACCGCGCTGGTCATGGTCAGAAGACCGTCCTTGGTCGTCAAGTGTCGCATCTAATTTCCTCCGGTTGCAGCGACAAACTAATTCAGGCCCGGGTAGACCCCGGATCTGCTCTTTCTCGCCTGCCTCAGACGGTGCGAAAAATCACCGCGCCTGAAACAAGCGAAATCACGGTTGCGAGCCACAGGCTCGTTATCTCATATCCCTCTTCTCCGACCGGAATCGTCCCGATCGGATCGGTACCGACGAGGCCAATCCACAACAGGTGGATGACGGCGGCCACGATCAGCGAAATGAACAGGCGGTCGCCGCGCGTGGTCGGGATGCGCAGGATTCCGACGCGCTCGGCCTCGGGATAGGCAGCGGCGAGCCAGGTCATGACGGCAAGCGTGCAGCCGAGCGCCACAAAGAAGATTGCGGTCGGCAGCGTCCATGCCATCCATGCAATGGAGTCCATGAAAACCTCCTACACCCGGCCGAGCGCGAAGCCGCGCGCGATGTAGTTGCGGACGAACCAGATCACGAGCGCACCCGGGATGATGGTGAGCACACCGGCGGCCGCCAGCAGGCCCCAATCCATGCCGGCCGCCGACACCGTGCGGGTCATCACGGCGGCAATCGGCTTGGCGTTGACCGAGGTCAGCGTGCGCGCGAGCAAGAGCTCGACCCAGGAAAACATGAAGCAGAAGAAGGCGGCGACGCCGATGCCGCTCGCGATCAGCGGCACCAGGATGCGGACGAAGAAGCGCGGGAAGGAGTAGCCGTCGAGGAAGGCGGTCTCGTCGATCTCGCGCGGCACGCCGGAGACGAAGCCCTCGAGGATCCACACCGCCAGCGGCACGTTGAAGATGCAGTGCGCGAGCGCTACCGCCCACGGGGTATCGAACAGGCCGATCGCCGAATAGAGGTTGAAGAACGGCAGCGCATAGACCGCCGCCGGCGCCATCCGGTTCGACAACAGCCAGAAGAACAGATGTTTGTCGCCCAGGAAACGATAACGCGAAAACGCATAGGCTGCCGGCAACGCCACGGAAATCGAGATAATGGTATTGATAACGACGTATTCCAGCGAATTGATATAGCCGGAATACCAGCTCTCGTCGGTGAAGATACGCCTGTAGTGCTGCAGCGTCGGGGCGTGCGGCCACAGCGTCATCGTCGAGATGATCTCGCCGTTGGTCTTGAAGCTCATGTTGACGAGCCAGTAGATCGGCAACAGCAGGAAGATCAGGAACAGCCCCATGATGAGCCGGCGGCCGGGAATCGAGTGCATCACGCCGCTCCTTTCTGGGGTTTCCGTTCGCTGCCGGCATTGGTCATGGCGGTGTAGAAGATCCAGCAGACGATCAGGATGATCAGATTGTACACAAGCGAGAGCGCAGCCGCCTTGCCGAGGTCGAACTGGCCGAGCGCGATCTTGACGAGCTCGATCGAGACGAAGGTGGTCGAGTTGCCGGGGCCGCCGCCGGTGACGACGAACGGCTCGGTGTAGATCATGAAGCTGTCCATGAAGCGCAGCAGCACAGCGATTAGCAGCACGCGGTTCATCTTCGGCAACTGGATCGCCTTGAACACGGCCCAGCGCGAGGCGCCGTCGATCTGGGCGGCCTGGTAATAGGCCTCGGGGATCGACTTCAGGCCGGCATAGCACAAGAGCGCAACGAGGCTGGTCCAGTGCCAGACGTCCATGACGATGACGGTGACCCAGGCGTCGATGTCATTTGAGACGTAATTATAGTCGAGGCCTATGTGGTTAAGGACATAGCCGAGCAGGCCGATGTCAGGCCGGCCAAAGATCTGCCAGATCGTGCCGACCACGTTCCACGGAATCAGCAACGGCAGCGCGAGGGTGACGAGACAGGCCGCCACCGTCCAGCCCTGGCGCGGCATCGACAGCGCGACGACGATGCCGAGCGGAACCTCGATGGCGAGGATGACCAGCGAGAAGAACAGATTGCGACCGAGCGACGCGAGGAAGCGGCCGCCGAGATCGGTCGAGGGATCGAGCAATTCCTTGAACCAGCCGACGCCGTTCCAGAAGAACTGGTTGTTGCCGAAGGTGTCCTGCATCGAATAGTTCACCACCGTCATCAACGGCAGCACCGCCGAGAAGGCGACGACCAGGAACACCGGCAGCACCAGGAACCAGGCTTTTTGGTTGATGGTCTTGTCCATCAGGCGGCTCCTTCCACCAGAAGGCTGTCGGCATAGACGTGGATGTGCGCCGGATCGAATTTCAGCCCGGCCGTGCCGTCCGAACTGGTGAAGCCCGCAGGCGCCCGCGCCGCGAGCTTGGCGTCGCCGAGATGCGCGCGCGCAAAGCGGATGCGGCCGAGATCGTCGATGCGCTCGATCTTGGCGGTGAGCAGGCCGGGTGTTGGCGCGACGACCTCGACGAATTCCGGACGTACGCCGATCTCGATCTTGGCGTTTGCCGGCAGATTGTCGTAAGCGCGTTTGAGCGCGATGACGTGGCCGTCGATCCGCGCCTCGCGTCCCTTCACCTCGGCCGGCAGGATATTCATGCCGGGTGAGCCGATGAAATAGCCGACGAAGGTGTGGGCTGGCTTGTCGAACAGCTCGGCCGGCGTGCCGCTCTGCACCACACGGCCGTCATGCATGACGACGACGGTGTCGGCGAAGGTGAGCGCCTCGGTCTGATCGTGGGTGACGTAAATCATCGTGAGGTCGAGCTCGCGATGCAGCGCCTTCAGCTTGGAGCGGAGCTGCCATTTCAGCTCGGGATCGATCACCGTCAGCGGCTCGTCGAACAGAACGGCGGCGACGTCGGAGCGGACGAGACCGCGGCCGAGCGAAATCTTCTGCTTTGCGTCAGCGGTGAGCCGGGTCGCCTTGCGGTTCAGATAGGGCTCGAGGTCGAGCAGGCGGCCGATCTCGGCAACGCGCTTGTCGATCTCGGCCTTCGGCACGCCACGGTTCTTCAGCGGAAACGCCAGGTTCTGCCCCACCGTCATGGTGTCGTAGATCACCGGAAACTGGAACACCTGGGCGATGTTGCGCTTCTGGGTTGACAGCGGTGTGATGTCCTGGCCGTCAAACAGGATTTCCCCCCGCGACGGCGTGATGATGCCGGAGATGACGTTGAGCAGCGTGGTCTTGCCGCAGCCGGACGGGCCGAGCAGCGCATAAGCGCCGCCCTGCCGCCAGGTCATGGTCACCGGCTTCAGCGCAAAGCTTTCCTGCGGCGCATCATTGCCGCCGTAGGAATGAGCGAGATCGACGAGGTCAATGCGAGCCATGGCGCACCTCCCTCATGAGCTCGGCGCGGCGACCAGACGGTCGGCCGCGTCGAACACAAAGACATTATTGGGGTCGAGCACGGCATCGATGGTCTGGCCGGGCTCGAACTCGTGCACGCCGTGCAGCACCGCAACCCAGTTCGATCCGTCGCGGGTCAAATGCACAAAACTCTCCGAACCGGTGATCTCGGTCACCGTCACTGTGGCATGGAAGGCATGGCGGTCAGTCTCGCCATTGGCGAGTGCAAGCTGGTGCGCGCGAAAGCCGACACGATAGGCACCGTCGGCGAGAGGGGAATAAAGACCAGAGGCCGGCGCGGCGATGCCTCCGGCATATTGCACGGAACCGTTCTTCTTCTCGATGCCAACGAGATTGAGCGGCGGATCGGAAAACACCTGCGCGACGCGTAGCGTCTGCGGACGGCGGTAAACGCCGGGCGTTTGGCCGATCTGGAGCGCCCGGCCTTCCCACATGCACACCGTGTTGCCGCCGAGCAGCAAGGCTTCGGTCGGTTCGGTGGTGGCATAGACGAAGATCGCGCCGGAGGCCTCGAAGATGCGCGGCAGCTCGGTGCGCAGCTCCTCGCGCAGCTTGTAGTCGAGATTGGCGAGCGGCTCGTCGAGCAGCACGAGATCGGCGCCCTTCACCAGCGCGCGCGCCATCGCGGTGCGCTGCTGCTGGCCGCCGGAGAGCTGGAGCGGCGTTCGCTTCAGGAACGGCTCGAGCCGAAGCAGCCGGGCGGCTTCCGCCACGCGCGCCTCGATCTCCTCACGCGGCTTGCCCTGCACGCGCAAGGGCGAAGCAATGTTTTCATAGACCGTGAGCGAGGGGTAATTGATGAACTGCTGATAGACCATCGCGACGGAACGCTGGCGCACGTCGACGCCAGTGACGTCCTTGCCGTTGACCAGCAATTTGCCCGTGGTCGGCTTGTCGAGGCCGGCGAGCAGCCGCATGATCGAGGTCTTGCCCGACAGCGTCGGCCCGAGCAGCACGTTGAGCGTGCCGCTCTCCAGCGTCAGCGAGACGTCGCGGATGTGCTCGATACCGTCGACGGTCCGGGTCACGTGATCGAGTGTCACGCTCATGAGCGTCCTCCTGCTTCCAGCAGAGGACTTTGCGACACAATTTGGGTCCTGATCCAGTCGTCCAGGGTGGCAATTTCGTCGGCAGATAGCCGCAGACCAAGCTTGGAGCGGCGCCAGACGATATCCTCGGCGGTCACCGCCCATTCGTTGGTCATCAGGTAGCGAACCTCTCGTTCGGTCAGAGTTGCGCCAAAGGCCTGGCCGAGATCGGCGGCCGATCTGGCGTCGCCGAGCAATTTGATCGCGCGGGTGCCATATGCGCGCGCGAGACGTCGCGCATGCTCATGGCTTAGGAAGGGATAGCCGCGCTGGAGCTCGCCGATCAGGCCCTCGACGGCCGACACATCCATGTCGCCGCCCGGCAGCGGCCATTTGCCGGTCCAGCCCTCGCGCGCTTTCGCACTGCGAAGATAGGGCGCGAGCCGTTCCAGCGCCTCTTCGGCGAGGCGGCGATAGGTCGTGATCTTGCCGCCGTAGATCGACAGCAGCGGCGAACCGCCGGGCGTGTCGAGCTCGAACACGTAATCGCGGGTCGCAGCCTTGGCCTCGCTGGCGCCGTCGTCATAAAGCGGCCGCACGCCGGAATAGGTCCAGACCACATCCTCTGATGTTACCGGCTTGGCCAGATACTCGCTGGCAGCAGCGCAGAGATATTGGATCTCTTCCGCGGTGGCCTTCACCTTGGAGGGATCGCCGTCATAGTCGCGGTCGGTGGTGCCGATCAGCGTAAAATCGTCCTGATAGGGGATGACGAAGATGATGCGGCCGTCGGCGTTCTGGAACATGTAGGCGCGGTCGTGGTCGTAGAGCTTCTTGACCACGATGTGCGAACCCTGCACCAGGCGCACCTTTGCTTTCGCATTGACGCCGGCGCCGCGGCCGAGCACGTCCTCGACCCAAGGGCCGCCGGCATTGACCAGCGCGCGAGCCTGGACCTGCGAGCGCGCGCCGGTCAGCGTGTCGATCATACCGACGGTCCAGACGCCGTCGGACTGCTTGATATCCGTCGCACGGGTGCGGGTGCGAATCTCTGCACCCTTGTCGGCGGCGTCGCGCGCGTTGAGCACAACGAGGCGGGCGTCATCGACGAAGCAGTCGGAATATTCGAACGCGCGACTGTAGCGATTCGGGATCAGCGGGCGGCCGACCTCGTCACGCCCGAGATCGACCGAGCGGGTCGCCGGCAGCAAATGACGACCGCCGATGTGATCGTAAAGGAACAGGCCAAGGCGCAGCAGCCAGGCCGGTCGCTGGCCCGCGTGATGCGGCAAGACGAAACGCAGGGGACGGATGATGTGGGGCGCGATGCCCCAGAGAATTTCGCGCTCGATCAGCGCTTCGCGGACCAGCCGGAACTCGTAATATTCGAGATAGCGCAGGCCGCCATGCACCAGCTTGGTCGACCAGGACGATGTCCCGCTCGCCAGATCGTTCATTTCGCACAGGAAAACAGTGTTTCCGCGGCCCACGGCATCGCGCGCGATGCCGCAACCGTTAACACCGCCTCCAATGATGGCGAGGTCGAAAATACGCTCCAACAGACGCTTCCCCCGGGCGACCACTCGTTCCGTCGAGTGGGTTACTTTCGTTTTTGATTAGATCACACCGAAAAACGAAAGCAAGACGAAAGAGAGGCGGAAAGAAGCGAAAGCGGAACTTTTTGACCGCCAGAATGGCGCAGAAATAGGCAGATGGACGGACGGATTCAAAGCCAATCGGCGTGATTGGACGGCATGTGGACACTCCGGAGCCAACTCGGGCGATAGCACCTTGAATGTAGCAACATCGCTACATATACTTCGGGGCACGTATGGCACCGCGCAATGAGGAGCACTGACGATGGTGACCACCCTCACCAGCCGAGAATTCAATCAGGACACCAGCGGTGCGAAAAAGGCTGCGTCGCAAGGGCCGGTCTTTATTACGGATCGTGGCCGCCCAGCCCATGTGCTGCTGACGATCGACGATTATTTGCGTCTGAGCGGCGGACACATGAGCCTCGCCGAGGCGCTGGCACAAGCGAACGCGGACTTTGATTTCGATCCGCCTCGCACATTCGACGGGGTCTTCAAGCCCGCCGATCTCGACTAATGTTTCTGCTGGACACCAATGTCATTTCCGAGCTCAGGCGAACGGATAAAGCCGATCGCAATGTCGTCGTCTGGGCCAATGCGGTCCCCGCGGCGAATTTCTTCATGTCTGTCATCTCGATCCTCGAGATCGAACTTGGCGCGCGCCTGATCGAGCGCAAGGACGATGCGCAAGGTGCTGTCTTGCGCTCGTGGATCGACGATCAAGTGCTGGCTCGCTTTGAGGGGCGGATCCTGGCCGTCGATACGGCCGTGGCGCTGTGCTGTGCGCAACTTCACGTTCCCGATCCGCGGGCTGAACGAGACGCTCTCATTGCAGCAACCGCGCTTGTTCACGGGTTGACAGTCGTCACACCCAATGTGGGGGATTTCGAACCCACGGGCGTGGCGCTGTTTAACCCGTGGAGCAACGCCTGAGGCGCTATCGCAGCCGCACCACAGGTGCTGCTTCCGGCGCCGCCTCCTGCGCTTCGGCCTGAGCCTCATCGATATCGCCCGCCGCCTTCGGCATCGCCGCCACCACCTCGATGCCCTTGCCGTGGCAGATGGTGGAGAGGCGCTCGGGCAGTTCCTGATCGGTGACGAAGGTCTGGATCTGGCTGATATGGGCGATGCGGACCGGCGCGCTGCGGCGAAGTTTTGTGGAATCGGCCACCAGCATGACACTGCGGGCATTGGCGATGATGGCCTGCGCCACCTGCACCTCGCGATAGTCGAAGTCGAGGAGAGCGCCCTCCTCGTCGATCGCGGACGCACCGATGATGGCGTAATCGACCTTGAACTGCCCGATCAGCTGCGTTGCGGTCGAGCCGACCACGGCGCCGTCGGCGCGCCGCACCGTGCCGCCGGCCACGACCACCTCGATGCGGGGATGGCGGTAGAGCAGCATGGCGACATTGAGGTTGTTGGTGATGACGAGGAGATCCTCATGCGAGGTCAGCGCGCTCGCGACCTCCTCCGTGGTGGTGCCGATGTTGATGAAGAGCGAGCAGCCGTTCGGGATCAGCGAGGCGGCGGCCGCGCCGATCGCCTTCTTCTCGTCGGCGGCAACGAAGCGGCGCGCCTCGTAAGCGAGATTTTCGACGCCCGAGGCGATGATTGCGCCGCCATGGACACGGGTCAGCGAACGGCGCTCGCAGAGATCGTTGAGGTCCTTGCGGATGGTTTGCGCCGAGACTTCGAACCGGCGCGCCAGCTCGTCGACCATGACGCGGCCGGAGGCGCGGGCGATGTTGAGGATTTCGGCTTGGCGATGGGTCAATCCGGTCACGGCAATGGCCTCAAATCAGAACGATGCATGGTGCGGCGGTTCGCGCGCGCGGTCAATGCGCGCGCCGATCACGGTTAATGGATGAAGCCCTCACCACGCCATCGCAGCTGCGAGCCGCACGAGCAACTCGGGATCGTCGAAGGCGCTCGCGGAGGCAACCGCGCCTGCGCCAACAAGGTCAGCGTCGCTGAGGCTGGTCCGGATGCCGATGGTGGGAATGCCGGCGGCGGCCGCCGACTGCACGCCGGAGCGGGAATCCTCGAAGGCGATCGAGGCAGAGGCGCTGGCGGCGACGAAACGCAGCCCCTCCTGATAGGGCAGCGGATGCGGCTTGCCGTGCGGCAGCTCGTCGCCGATCACGAGCGCCTTGAAGCGCTGCGTAATGCCAAGGCCGGACAACAGCAGCTCGGCGTTGAGGCGCGGCGCGTTGGTGACGGCAACCATGGGTATGCCGGCGGCATCCGCGCGGTCGAGCAGCGCCGTCAGGCCCGGCAACGGCTCGATCTGCCCCACGACCAGCGTGCGGAACACTTCTTCCTTTTCACCGAGGATCGCTGCGCGCCGCTCCAACGTTTCATCGGGCAGAAAACGCTGCCCGATCGACACGTTGGCGAAGCCCTGCAGCTCCCTGGAGAAGCGCGCGTGGTCGAAAACATGACCGTGAGGACCGAGCACCTGGTTGAACGCCTTCAGGTGCAGCGGGTCGGTGTTGGCAAGCGTGCCGTCGATGTCGAACAGCAATGCCCTGCCGAGACTCTCGATCATGTCCGTACCTTCCCGAATGCGACACGCATCAATGCCGAAGACGTATCAATAGAGCCTCGCGCGCGCAATGACGCATGCGCATGACGACTACGCGCCACTCGACAAAGCCGCGCGCGGCTGCAACACTCCATGCAAGATCAAAAAGGAGGAAACGATGACGATCAACCGACGCGATCTGGCTCTCTCGACTCTCGCCGTCTCCGCGCTTGCGCTCTCGACACCGGCGCTCGCTGCTTCAGCGGACGAAGAAGCCGTGGCGAAGCAGGTCGAGGCCTTCCGCCTCGCCCAGATCGCGGCCGACCCGAAGGCGCTCGGCGCACTGTGCTGGGACGATCTCAGCTACAGCCATTCCAGCGGCAAGGTCGAGGACAAGGCGACCTTCATCACCAATGCCACCGACGGCAAATCGAAGTTTCTCTCGATCGCCTATCAGGACCCGACCATCAAGGTCGTCGGCCCGGCCGCGATCGTGCGCTTCCACTGGGTCGCGGAGCAGGAGATGGCGGCCGATGGGAAAAAAGTGCCGACCAACCTTCACATCCTGATGAACTGGCAAAAGCAGGGCGACGAGTGGAAACTCTTGTCGCGCGCAGCGACGAAGTTGTGACCAATGCGGTCATTCCGGGACGCGCCGAAGGGCGCGGGCCCGGAATCCATCGAGCGACGTATTCTCAGCCGAAATGGATTCCGGGCTCGCGCTTTGCACGACCCGGAATGACAGAGGTTACGCCGCCTCCTCCACATCGCCGCTAACCAGCTTGCGCGCGGCGCGTTCGGCTTCGCGCGCATTGCGGAATATCTGGCCTTCGAGGCGATTGAACGGGTGAGACGAGGCGAAGAAGCAATAACCTCCGTCGCCGCGGACGACGATGCCCGCGGTCTGAGAGTTAACTTCGATGATGTAGCTGTCCGGCATGGCCCGTAGATTCCTCAGTGCGGGCAAATAACGACGGTTTTGCCCAAAGGTTCCCAAGGGCAAATCGGCCGTTTCCACCCCGAATCGACGCGCTTTTGAGTACGCCGGAACCTCATCCGTTTTATGACTGGTTGTTGGCAATGCCGCGGCATGCTCACTCACCAGCGCCGCGTTTCACGGTGCTGTTTCGTGAGATGGGACAAGGCGCCGCGCGAAATTACGTCGCGATCGGCGGATCATCCCACTGAATCGCTTGCGGATGGCCGTTATCGTCGATCGAGACGTAGGTGAAATTGCCATCGGTCACGAGGATCGGCTGCAACTCGCGCCGCCGCAGCGCCCAGGCTTCGAGATGGACGGTGAGCGAGGTGCGACCGACACGCACGAGATTGGCGTAGACCGAGACGAGATCGCCGACATAGACCGCCTTGCGAAAATTCATCGCGTCGATCGCGACCGTGACGGTACGCGACTTGGCGGCCTTCGAGGCAAACACGCCGCCGCCGACGTCCATCTGGCTGAGCAGCCAGCCCCCGAAGATGTCACCATTGGCATTGGTGTCGGCGGGCATCGCCAGCGTGCGGATGCAGAGATCGCCGCTCGGCTCGGTAGTCCCCTGTTCGCTCATGCTTCTCTCGCGTGACATCTGCTCACTTGAAACTGTCCCAGCCCGGGTCGGGCGCAAAGCGTTCGCCGAATCGTTCGGCCAGCGCGCGCATGGTGGATACGACATTCTCCACGCCGCGTGCACGCGCATAGTTCAGCGGCCCACCGCGGAACGGCGCATAACCCGTGCCGAAGATCATGGCGCCGTCGACCACATCGGGATCGTCGACGATGCCTTCGCGCAGGCACGCGACGCAGACGTTGGACATCGGCAGCACCAGGCGGTCGATCATCTGGTCGGTGACGCGCGGACCGGTCTCGGGCAATGGCGTCTTCTCCGCCTTGCCGTCCTTCCAGGTATAAAACCCCTTGCCGGTCTTGCGGCCGAGTTCGCCCTTAGCAACCTTCTCGCGCAGCCAGGCCGGCGTCGGCGGCAGGAGATCGCCGAACCTGGTGCGCAGCATGTCGCCGACGTCGAGACAGATGTCGAGGCCAACCTGGTCGGCCAGCTCGATCGGCCCCATCGGCATGCCGAACTGTTCCGCGGCAGCATCGATCAGGCGCTGGTCGATCTTCTCGTCCAGCATCACCATCGCTTCCAGCATGTAGGGCGTCAGCGCGCGGTTGACGAGGAAGCCCGGCGAGCTCTTCACCGACAGCGGCAGCCGGTCGATCGCGCCGACGAAGGCGAGCGCTTCTTTCAGGACTTCCGCGTCGTTGCCGTCATGGCTGACGACCTCGACGAGCTGCAGCCGCGACACCGGATTGAAGAAATGCAGGCCGACGAGCCGCTCCGGCCGCGACAACGTGGTGCGCAGATCCTGAAGCGGAATGCTCGAGGTGTTGGTGGCGAGAATCGCGCCCGGCTTCATCTTCGGCTCGAGGCCGGCATAGACCTTCTGCTTGAGCTCGAGCTTTTCCGGCACCGCCTCGATGACGAGGTCCGCATTGCGGACGCCCTCGCCGTCCATGTCCGGGATCAGGCGATCGAGCGCGTCGCGGACCTCGGTCGGCTTGCGGATGATCTTGCCGTAGAGCTCGGCAGCGCGCTTGACCGCACCTGCGATCGGCTCAGCCTTCATGTCGGCGAGCGAGACGCGAAGCCCCTGCCCCGCGCACCAGGCCGCGATATCGCCGCCCATGGCGCCGGCGCCGATGACATGGACGTGCTTGACCGTGTTGCCGCTGCCCGCCGCCTTCTTCATCTGCTCGCGCAGGAAGAACACGCGTATCAAATTCTGCGCGGTCGGCGTCACCATCAGCTTGGCGAACGAGGCCTGCTCCGCCCTCAGCATCGCGGACTTGCTGCCGCCATGGGTCTCCCAGAGATCGATCAGCGCATAGGGCGCCGGATAATGCTCGCGGGGCGCGGCCTTCGCCGCCTCGCGACGCATACGCTTTGCCAGCAGCCCACGCGCCGGTCCGAAATTGGCAGCCCGCGCAAGGAGGTTCGGGCGCGCCTTCTTCAGCCGGCCAAACAGCGCGTCCTTCACCGCGTTATGGACATGGCGCTCCTGCGTCACGGTGTCGACGAGACCGAGCACTTTGGCGCGGCTCGCATCGATGGTGCGGCCGGTCAGCATCAGCGCCATCGACTGGGTCGGATTGACCAGAGCGGTGAAGCGCGCGGTGCCGCCGAGGCCGGGATGCAGGCCCAGCATCACCTCCGGGAAGCCGAAGCGCGCGCCGTCGATGGCGATGCGCGACTGGCAAGCCAGCGCGACCTCGAGCCCACCGCCGAGGCAGAAGCCGTGGATGACCGCGACCGTCGGCAGCTTCAGCGCCTCCAGATGATCGACCGCCGCATGCGCGGCGTGGATGCGGGTCTCGACCATCGCGGAATCGCTTGCGCCACGGAATTCGTTGACGTCGGCGCCCGCGATGAAGCCCGACGGTTTTGCCGAGCGGATCACGAGACCGGCGGGACGTTCGGTCTCGATCGCGGCGAGCACGGCGTCGAACTCTTCCATCACCTCGGCGGACAGCGTGTTGGCGCTGGCATCAGCGCGATCGAACAGCAGCCAGGCAACGCCGTCGGCGTCGCGCGTCAGCTTGAAGTTCTTGTACGGACTATCAGCCGCGGGCTGAGGTCCGAGCGAGAGCACGCGGTCGCCGAGCGCGGTCATGATCTTCGAATCCATGGTCACACCGCCTCGATCAGCATGGCACCGCCGAGCCCGCCGCCGATGCATTCGGTGGCAATCCCGCGTCGCGTTCCCAGCCGCTTCATGGCGTTGACGAGGTGCAGCACGATGCGGTTGCCGGAGGTGCCGACGGGATGGCCGAGCGAGATCGCGCCGCCATCGACGTTGAGCTTCTCACGATCGATCTCGCCGGCGGCACCGTCGAGGCCCAAAATCTCGCGGCAGAATTTGTCGTCGTTCCAGGCGGCGAGACAGCCGAGCACCTGCGTTGCGAAGGCCTCGTTCAATTCCCAGGTCTCGACGTCCTGGATTGTGAGGTTGTTGCGCTGGAGCAGCGGCGTCGCCGACATCACGGGGCCGAGCCCCATGATGCTCGGATCAAGCGCGGCCCAGTTGCTATCGACGATCGCAGCCTTCGGCCTCAGTCCGTGCTTTGCGACGGCCGCGTCGGAGGCGAGGATCACCCACGAGGCGCCATCGGTGATCTGCGAGGAATTGCCCGCGGTGACCTGGCCCCAGGGACGTTCGAACACCGGCCTGAGTTTTGCCAGCGTCTCGGCTGTCGAGTCCGGACGCACGCCGTCATCATGGTCGAAGAATTTTCCGTCGCGGGAGAAGGCGGTCTCGACCTCGCCCTTCAGAAAGCCCTCGGCCTGCGCGTGTGCAAGGTGTCGATGGCTCTCGGCAGCATAGGCATCCGACTGTGCGCGGGTGATGCCGAAGAGATGGCCGACGACCTCGGCGGTCTGGCCCATGTTCAATTCGGTGATGGGATCGGTCAGCCCACGCTCGAGGCCGATGATCGGATTGAGATAGCGCGGACGCAGCTTGAAGGCAGCGGCGGCCTTCGCGGCAATGCCTTTCGCCGTGGCAAGACCGGCAAACCATCGCACGCCGGAGTTCGGCCAGACCAGCGGCGCGTGGCTCAGCGCCTCGGTGCCGCCCGCCAAAATCATGTCGGCGTGGCCCTCGCGGATGTAGCGGTAGGCGGTGTCGATCGACTGCATGCCGGAGCCGCAATTGATCTGCATGGTGAAGGCGACCATGTCCTCACCCATGCCGAGCCGAAGTGCTGCGACACGAGCCGGGTTCATCTCGTCCGCGATCACGTTGACGCAGCCGAGGATGACCTGGTCGAAAGTCGTGGGCGAGAACGGCTGGCGCGCCAGCAGCGGCCGGCCGCATTGCACGGCAAGATCAACCGGCGTGAACGGGCCGGGCCCCGAGCGCGCCTTTAAAAACGGCGTCCTGCTGCCGTCGACGATGAATACCGGTCGTGCCATCAGCTCGCCGCCCTCTGTTCACCGAGTTCCTGGAAGAACTGATGCACGCCGCCGGTTTTCTTGTAAATCGGCGACAGCGCCTCCGGCGCAAAATCGTCGACCTCGATGACTTTTGTGACGGCTTCATGAGCGGCCGCGACCTGCTCGCCTTCGGCCTGCGTGATCACGCCCTTGGCGACGGCGTCCTTGGCGTCGCGGATACGCGCAGCGCGCATGCGCTTGGCGATGGCGTCGGTGCTCGTCACCAGCTTGAATGCGCGCTCCAGCCGGGCGAAGCCGCTGTCGTCGTCGACATGGGCGAGATCCGGCGTGAGACGCTCGCGTGCGGCCGTGGGCTCCAGCACGAGGCTTGCGCATTGGTGCACGACGCGGTCGGACGGGCCGAGCACGCGGGCACCGAAGGGCTGGACCACGAGCTTGAGAATCACTGCGACGAAGCGGTTCGGCAGGTTGGCGAGGATTTCGGCGAGCCGGTTCTCGATCGTCCGGAATCCGGTCGCCATGCACCATTCCAGCGCGGCAAAGTCTTCCTTCTGCCGGCCCTCGTCCTGCCAGCGCTTTAGCGCGGCAGAGAGCAGGTACAGTTCGGAGAGGATGTCGCCGAATCGCGCCGACAGCATCTCCTTGCGCTTCAGCGCACCGCCGAGCGTCAGCAGCGCCATGTCGGCGCAGAGCGCGAACGCCGCGGAGTAGCGCGATAGCTGGCGATAGAACGGCGTGGCGTCGCCTGCATCAGGCGCAAGCGCAAAGGCGCCAAAGGTCCAGCTTCGACCGAAGGCGCGGAACAGCGTCCGGAAGCTATGGCCGACATGCTTCCAGAACGCCTTGTCGAACGCGGCGAGACCGCGCTCGCGATCGGTATCGGCGAGCGCATTCATCTCGTCGAGCAGATAGGGATGGGCGCGGATCGCACCCTGCCCGAACACGATGAGATTGCGGGTGAGGATGTTGGCGCCCTCGACCGTGATGCCGACCGGCACGGCGCGGTGGAGATTGCCGAGATAGTTCTGCGGACCGTCGATCACGGCCTTGCCGCCGTGGATGTCCATGGCGTCGTCGACCGCAACGCGCATCCGCTCGGTCGCGTGCAGCTTCATGATGGCGGAGATCACGGCGGTATGCACGCCGGCGTTGAGCGCAGCGCAGGTCATTCGCCGCGCCGCGTCGAGCTGATAAGCGGTGGCGACGATACGCGCAAGCGGCTCCTCGACGCCTTCGAATTTTGAGATGGAGATGCCGAATTGCTCGCGGATGCGGGCGTAGGCGCCGGTGGTGCGCGCCGCGTAGGCGGCGCCGGCCGCTGAGAGCGACGGCAGCGAAATGCCGCGACCGGCGGCGAGCGCGGTCATCAGCATTTTCCAGCCGTGCCCGAGCCGTGCCTCACCGCCGATGACATAGTCGAGCGGGATGAAGACATCGCGGCCCCGGTTCGGGCCATTCTGGAACACCTGCATCGACGGCAGATGGCGGTGGCCGATCTCGACGCCGGGCAGATTGGTCGGGATCAGTGCCACGCTGATACCGAGCTCTTCCTGATCGCCGACGAGATGATCGGGATCGTAGGCCTTGAAGGCGAGACCCAGCAGCGTCGCGACGGGACCAAGCGTGATGTAGCGCTTGTGCCAGTTGAGCTTCAGGCCCAAGACCTCCTGCCCCTCGAAGAAGCCCTTGCAGATGATGCCGGTGTCGACCATCGAGGCGGCATCGGAGCCGGCCTCCGGACTGGTGAGGCCAAAGCAGGGAATGTCGCGACCATCCGCGAGGCGCGGCAGCCAGCGCTCCTGCTGCTCACTTGTGCCGAAGCGCATCAGGAGCTCGCCGGGGCCGAGCGAGTTCGGCACCATCACCGTGACGGCGGCGGCGATCGAGCGGGTCGAGATTTTCCGCACCACTTCCGAATGGGCATAGGGCGAGAAGCCGAGGCCGCCAAATTCCTTCGGGATGATCATGCCGAAGAATTTCTCGCGCTTGATGAAGGCCCACGCCTCCTGCGGCAGGTCACGCCATTCCCAAAAAATCTTCCACTCGTCGAGCATGGCGCAGAGCTCGTCGACGGGACCGTTGAGGAAAGCCCGCTCCTCGTCCGTCAGCGTTGCCTGCGGAATCCTCAGCAGCTTTGACCAGTCGGGATTGCCGGTGAAGAGATCGGCGTCCCACCAGACGTCACCGGCCTCCAGCGCCTCGCGCTCGGTATCGGACATCGCCGGCAGCACGCCGCGCGCCCAGGAGAAGATCGGTTTTGTCAGGGTGTCGCGGCGGAAGCTCATGGCGGACCTCATGCAACGGCGCGGTTACAGGGCATTTTAGCGGAAAGTGGCCGGCGGAAGTGAACACTTCGCGCCCAAAAAGAAGCGAATTGACGCGGCCGGGCGGCCACCCGGACCATAACGGCAGGGGCGTGGGGGCGGTTCCGGGGACGGAATAGGTGGGACGAGCAGTAGCCTGGATCAGTCCGGCCGGACCATCTCGAACATGTTTTCCGGCTTGATCTCGAAGTAATCGCCGCGGCGGCCGGCGCGCACGATCGGGCGGGCGGCGGCGGTCTGGTAGACGCCGTCCTTGATCATGGCCTTGTCGATATGGACGGCGACGACCTCGCCCAGCGTCAGCCAGGCGTCGGCCTCCCTGCCATCGGCGCCCTTGAGGCGGACGACGTCAGACACCTTGCACTCGAAAGCGACGGGGCTCTCAGCCACGCGCGGCACGTTGACGAGCTTGCCCGGCACGGCGGTGAGGCCTGCGATCTCGAACTCGTCGACCTCGGGCGCAACATGCGCGGCGGTCGCGTTCATGTGCTTGGCGAGATCCATCGTAGCGAGATTCCAGACGAATTCGCCGGTCTGCTGGATGTTCTCGACCGAGTCCTTCCAGTTGGTGGAGGAGAAGCCGATGATCGGCGGCACGTAGCAGAAGGCGTTGAAGAAGCTGTAGGGCGCCAGATTGACGTGGCCCTTGCCGTCGCGCGAGGAAATCCAGCCGATCGGCCGCGGCGCGATGATGGCGTTGAAGGGATCGTGCTTGAGGCCGTGGCCCTTGGAGGGCTCGTAGAAGTAGGGTCTTTGTCGGTCACGCTGGCTTCCCCTGATCGTCATTGCGAGCGCAGCGAAGCAATCCAGAATCCCTCCGCAGGACGCAGACTGGATTGCTTCGCTGCGCTCGCAATGACGGAGATTGTTGATCCGTCCTTGCCCGCCATCGTCTCGCGGGGGCGGCAGATCCACTTATAGGAGGAATTCCAGCGCCCTGTCAGTGGCGCGGCGACAGACCCGCGATGACGAAATCGATCATCTGGTCGATGCTCGGGCCAGGCTTGGTGGCGCACTGGGCGATCATCTGGGGGTGGAAGAACCGCATCATGGCGGTGCAGGCGCACAACGAAGCCAGTTGCAGGTCCGGCACTTCGAATTCACCGGTGGCGGCGCCTTGGGCGATCATCTGGCCAATGACCCCGGCAATGCACTCCATATGGGTGACGCAGACGTCCCAGTCCTCCTGCATCGCGATCTCGACCATCTCATGCAGCTTGGAGTCGCCGACATAGCGCTCGGTGTTCATGCGGTTGATGGTGGTGAGCAGCTCGCGGAAGCGCTCGAGCACCGGACCGGGCCTCGCCACGATCCGCTGCGCCTCCAGCTCGACCTCACCCATCAAGCTCCGCGCCACCGCCTGGTGGATCGCCTTCTTCGATTCGAAGAAGCGATAGACGTTGGCGGGGCTCATCCGGAGCTCTTTGGCGATGTCCCCGACCGTGGTCTTCTGGTAGCCGATCACGCGGAACAGCCGCTCAGCCACCTCGAGAATACGATCCCGGGTGTCGCCCTCGATATGTTCCGCAACCAGTGTCATCTGTCAGGACTCGTCTGTCGGTAGTCTTCTCATTTATTCAGCCGCTTCAGCAAGCGGAATTGCTTCCTGGTCATCGCTCCCATGCTGCGGCGCGGCAGGCTGCTCGGGGGTGCCGGCCTCGTCCAGGCTCTTTCTGAACCACAGGGCATAGAGGCCCGGCAGATACAGCAGCGTCAGGAAGGTCGCGACGAACAGGCCGCCCATGATCGTGATCGCCATCGGGCCCCAGAATGCCGAGCGCGACAGCGGGATCATGGCGAGGATGGCGGCGAGCGCCGTCAGCACCACTGGACGGGCGCGGCGGACGGTCGCCTCCACGATCGCCTCTCGGCGAGTCAAGCCATGAGAAACGTCGGTCTCGATCTGGTCCACCAGGATGACCGCGTTGCGCATGATCATGCCGGCGAGCGCGATCAGGCCGAGCAGCGCCACGAAGCCGAACGGCGCGTTGGCGACGTTGAGCCCCAATGAGGCGCCGACGATGCCGAGCGGTGCGGTCAAAAACACCAGGATCAGGCGCGAGAAGCTCTGCAGCTGGATCATCAACAGCGTCAGCATCACCATGACCATCAGCGGGAAGAGGATGAAGATCGAGGCATTGCCCTTGGCGGACTCCTCGAACGCCCCGCCCGGCTCGATCCGGTAGGCCGGCTCGAGCTGGTCCTTGATGGCTTGCAGCTTCGGCGCGATCTGGCCGGTGACGTCGGGCGCCTGCACGCCGTCGACGACGTCGGAGCGCACGGTGATCGCCATGTCGCGGTTGCGCCGCCACAGGATCGGCTCCTCGTGGGCATATTCGATCTTGGCAATCTGCTGCAGCGGTACGGCGACGCCATTGCGCGAGGTGATGGTGAGATCGCCGACGCCGCCGAGATCGAGACGCTCGGAGCCAACCGCACGGGCCACCACGCCGACTTTCTCGATGCCGTCGCGTACCGTCGTCACCTGCGAGCCCGAAATCAGCAGCGCCAGCGCCTGTGAGACGTCCTGCGGGGTCAGACCCATGGCGCGAGCGCGATCCTGATCGACGACGAGCTTGAGGTAGGGCGACTGCTCGTTCCAGTCGAGCTGGACGTCCTTGACGTTCTTGTTCTCCCGCATGACGTCGCGGACCTGGTAGGCGATCTCGCGCACCTTGTTGGCGTCGGGGCCGATCACGCGGAACTGCACGGGGAAGCCGACCGGCGGACCGAAATTGAAACGGTCGACGCGCACGCGGGCCTCCGTCAGCGTGCCGTCGGCGACAGCACCCTCGATCTTGGCCTTGACGCGCTCGCGCGCCTCGACGCCCTTGGCGACGATGACGATCTCGGCAAAGGCCTCGTTCGGCAGTTGCGGATTGAGGCCGAGCCAGAAGCGCGGCGAACCCTGGCCAACATAGGACGTATAGGTCTCGATATCCTTGTCGTCCTTGAGCAGCGTCTCGGCCTTCTTCACGGCCTTCTCGGTGACGTTGAAGGCGGTGCCTTCGGGCAGGCGCAGCTGGAGGAACAGCTCAGGCCGCTCCGACAGCGGGAAGAACTGCTGCTGGACGTGGCCGAAGCCGACGATCGAGGCGACGAACACGCCGACGGTCGCGACCACCACGGTGATGCGGTGATTGACGCACCATTGCACGATCGCGCGCAGGCCGCGGTACATGCGGGTCTCGTAGACCGCGTGCGGATCGTGATTGTGATGCACCTTGATGTTGGGCAGCAGCATGACGCCGATATAGGGCGTGAAGATCACGGCTACGAACCAGGAGGCGACCAGCGCGATCGCCACGATCCAGAAGATGCTGCCGGCATATTCGCCGACCGCGGAATTGGCAAAGCCGATGGGGAGGAAGCCAGCGGCCGTGACCAGCGTTCCCGTGAGCATCGGAAACGCAGTTGATTCCCAGGCAAAGGACGCTGCGCGCATGCGGTCCCAGCCCTGCTCCATCTTCACCACCATCATCTCGACCGCGATGATGGCGTCGTCGACGAGCAGGCCGAGCGCGATGATCAGCGCACCGAGCGTAATACGGTGCAGGTCGAGCGACATCGTGTTCATGACGATGAAGACGATGCCGAGCACCAGCGGCACCGAGAGCGCGACCACGATGCCGGTGCGCCAGCCGAGCGCGAGGAACGACACGAACAGCACGATCACCAGCGCTTCCATGAAGGAATGCACGAACTCGCTGACGGCGTGCTCGACCACCTTGGGCTGATCGGCGATGAGCTTGACGTCGACGCCCTGCGGCACGGCCTTCATGAATTCCGCGGTCGCCTTCTCGACCTCCTTGCCGAGATCGAGGATGTTGGCGCCCTTGGCGGTGACGACGCCGATACCGATCGCGGGCTTGCCTTCCTGGCGGACGACGAAGCTCGGCGGATCGACATAGCCGTGGGTGACGGTGGCGATGTCGCCGAGGCGGAACACGCGGCCGTCGCTCTCGACCGGGGTCTCGGCCACCGCCTTGGCGCCGTCAAGCGCACCGGTGACGCGCAGTGGCACGCGCTGCGACGAGGTTTCGACCGTACCGGCCGGCGTCACGTTGTTCTGCTTGGCGAGCGAATCGAACAGCGCCTGCGGCGTGATGCCGAGGGTGGCGAGCTTGGCGTGCGAGAATTCGACGAAGATGCGCTCGTCCTGATTGCCGTAGACGTCGACCTTGGTCACGCCGGGCACCTTGAGCAGGCGCTGACGAAAACCTTCGGAGACCTTCTTGAGCTGGGCGTAATCGGCACCGTCGCCGGTCATCATGTAGAGGATGGAATCGACGTCAGAGAATTCGTCATTGACGACGGGTCCCAGAATGCCTGCGGGCAACTGGCCCTGCACGTCGACCAGCTTCTTGCGCAGCAAGTAAAAGAGATACGGCACGTCCTTGGGCGGCGTGGAGTCGCGGAAGGTGACCTGAAGCGCCGTGAAGCCGGGCTTGGAATAGGTCTGCACCTTCTCGAAATAGGGCAGCTCCTGGATCTTCTTCTCGATCGGGTCGGCGACCTGGGCCTGCATCTCCTGCGCGGTCGCGCCCGGCCACATCACGGAGACGTTGACCACCTTCACCGTGAAGAACGGATCCTCGGCGCGGCCAAGCTTCTGATAGGAGAAGAAGCCGGCGACGCCGAGCACGAGCATCAAGAACAGGACCAGCGTCGGATGGCTGACGGCCCAGGCCGAAAGATTGAAGCGCTTCATCGCACTCTCCGGAAAAAACGATCCAATTGCCAAAAACGACAGCCACTCTGTTCAGGGCGTCGTCGCGAGGCAGCGAAGCAATCCAGGGGGCTGGGCAGGTTCTGGATCGCTTCGCCGCTTCAGCCTTTGCGTAGGGGCACAGGCCGAAACTCACCTCACACGACGTAACTCGTAATCTCTAGAACGACAGTGACGACACGACCCGCACCTTCTGGCCGGGATCGAGCTTCTGCACGCCGAGCGTGACGATCTTGGCGCCCTCGTCGACACCGCTGGTGATGACGACGTCGTTACTATCGTAGGACTTCACCGCCACCGGCTTCAGCGTGACCGCGCCATTGTCGTCGACGACGAAGAAGGACGGCTTGCCGCCTTCGTTGAACAGCGCCGACAGCGGCAGCCGCGCGACACGCTCGGTAGCAGCGTCCGACAGCGTCAGCGTCGCGGTCATGCCGAGCGAAACCTTGTCGTCGGCCTCGGGCAGCGAGAACTTTGCAAGATAGGTGCGCGTCGCGGAATCCGCGGTGGGGGCGATCTCGCGCAGCTTCGCCGTGTACTTCTTGTCCGGCTCCGACCAAAGAGTGACGCTGGCGGCGCCCGACTTGGCACGTCCGACCAGCGTCTCAGGGATCGCGACGACCGCTTCCTTTTCGGCAAAGCGGGCGACACGGATCGAGGTCTGGCCTGCGGCAACCACCTGGCCCGGCTCGATCAGCGTTGCGGTGACGACGCCACGGGCGTCGGCGTTGAGCGTCGCGTAGGAGAGGGAATTCTTGGTCAGCTCGACCGAGCGGACGGCGCGGTCGAGGCGCGCACGGGCTTCGTCGGCGGCGGCGCGGCTCGAATCCATCGCTGCGTCCGTGGTCCAGCCCTTGGCTTTCAGATCCTTGGCGCGCTGCTCGGCCGCGGCAGCCTGCGCCAGCACGCCGGTGGCCGCGGTCTGCTCGGCGACGGCCTGCTCGGCCTGGAGTTTCAGGTCAACCTCATCGAGGGTGGCGAGCGGCTGGCCGACTTCGACCGTCTGGCCGACCTCGACGAGGCGTTTTGCGACCTTACCGGCGACGCGGAAGCCCAGATCGCTCTCGATCCGGGGCCTGACGGTGCCGACGAAGCTGCGCTCCGGGGTCTCGGCATCATAGTGGGCGGTTGCGACCAGGACCGGCCGCGGCGGCTCGGCTTTTTGCGCCACGGTATCATTGCACCCGGCCAGCGCAGCGGCCATCAGGGCCAGCGACACACCTGCCAAGAGCCTGGAATAGCTGGACAAAACGGACCGAACGAACATCGGAGGACACTCCTGCGTCTGCAATGAGAGGAATGTCGACTAATCACTGATAAAAGTCAATAATCGTCAGTCATCAGAAAAGCGTGATCGTTAAGGGGTGGTAAGGAGTCATGCGGTTGGCGGAACTCCCTTATCCTGATATGGTTACATGTAACCGAATGGAGGAACCCGTGCCGTCCTCTTCCAAGCCAAGGTCATCGCGAGCGAAGGTCCGCGAGCATCGAGAGCGGCTGCGCGCGCAGGGGCTCCGTCCGATCCAGATCTGGGTTCCGGATGTGCGTTCAGCGTCCTTCAAGGCGGAAGCCCATCGCCAGTCACTGGCGGTCTCATCGAGCGCTCAGGAATATGACGATCAGGCTTTCATCGATTCCGTCTCCATTTTGAATGACGAATGAAGCGGGGCGAGATCTGGACACTCGCGGGGGGCAAAGACTATGCGGGAAAACCGCGTCCCGTGGTCATCGTCCAGGATGACGGTTTCGACACAGCGAACTCCGTTACGGTCTGTGCATTCACGACCAACGAGACTGAAGCGCCGCTATTCCGCCTGCCGGTCGACCAGACCGAACGCAATGGTCTACGGGTACGCTCCCGCCTGATGGTGGATAAAATCACCACCGTGCCAAGGTCCAAGATCGGAAAGTTTGTGGGACGGCTCGACGACGAGGACATTTTGCGTCTCAGCCGCGCCCTGCTGGTGTTTCTCGGATTGGCCGGTTCGCAGAAAGGCGCCGGCGCAGATTAGCCGGTAGCCCGGATTTGGCTTCAGCGAAATCCGGGCTAGCTAGGTCGGAGAGATAATTACCGCCCCTGTTCGGCGAACTCGTGCTTGGTCTCGTGGCCGCCGATGAACACCAGAATGCCGGCGAGCAGAGGCAGCACGGCCAGCACCAGCAGACCCGTCGAGGTCTGGCCGGTGGCTTCCTTGACCCAGCCGATCAGATAGGGTCCGCCGAAGCCGGCGAGATTGCCGATCGAGTTGATCAGCGCGATGGCGCCGGCGGCCGCGGTGCCCGACAGCCACGAGGTCGGCAAGGTCCAGAACACGCCGAAGACGCAGAACACGCCGATCGCGGCGAAGGTCAGCGCCACCATCGTCATGGTGGGATCGGAGATGTAGCTGGAGATGGCGAGCGCGACCGCGATCAGGATCATTGGCGCACCGACATGCATCACGCGTTCGCGCGTGGCGTCCGAATGCCGTGCCCACAGGATCATGGCGACCGTCCCGAACAGATAGGGGATCGCGGTGACGAAGCCGGTCTGGGCGTTGCTCAGCCCGAACGCCTTGACGATCTGCGGCAGCCAGAACTGCATGCCATAGAGCGCGCCGACGAAGCCGAAATAGACCAGGCTCAACGTGATCACCTTCGGCGACGACAGCGCTTCACCGAGCGACAGGTGCTTCACCGCCTGCTTGGCAGCGATCTCGGAATCGAGTCTGGTCTTGAGCCAGGCCTTCTGCTCGGCCGAGAGCCAGTCCGCCTTCTCCGGCTTGTCAGTGAGATAGAACCAGGTGACGATGCCGAGTAGCACCGAGGGGATGCCCTCGAGAATGAACAGCCACTGCCAGCCCTTCAGACCCATCGCGCCGTCGAGCCCGAGCAGCAGGCCCGAGATCGGCGCGCCGATCACGGTCGAGACCGGCACGGCGATCGCGAAAGCCGCAAGGAAGCGGCCGCGATATTCGGCCGGGTACCAATAGGTGAGATAAAGGATGATGCCGGGGAAGAAGCCGGCTTCCGCGACGCCGAGCAGGAAGCGCAGGGCGTAGAAGCTGGTCACGCCGTTCACCAGCGCCATCAGTGCCGAGATGATGCCCCACGTCACCATGATGCGGGCGATCCAGCGGCTGGCGCCGAACTTCTCCAGCGCCAGATTGCTCGGCACCTCGAAGATGAAATAGCCGATGAAGAAGATGCCGGCGCCCCAGGAGAAGATCAGCGGCGTGAACTTCAACTCGGCGTTCATGGTCAGTGCGGCGAAGCCGAGATTGACGCGGTCGAGATAGGAGAAGAAATAGGCCAGAACTAGGAACGGGATCAGGCGCCAGGAGATGGCGCGGATGGTCGAAGTCTCGATGTCCGACTTGGTTGTATTCTCGGCCCCCGCGGAACCGGTATAAATTGTGGCCTGGCTCATGGCTTCCCCCCGATTTGTTGCTTTTGTGAGCTAAAAGGCGGTTTTCAGCATCACGGGCAAAGAGTCAATGGAAGCCATGCACGGAGCGCAGCCGGTCAACACCATTGCGCTGCGACAGAGCATGCTGCTCCGCACCGCCCTGGCTTTGATCGTGATCGCCTGCGGGCTGTCCCTACGCTGGTACGGCTTCCCGCTCGGCCTCCCCGCCTTCGTGGTGAAGTACGGCGGCTCGCTGCTATGGGCGACGATGGTGTTCTTGCTGGTCGGAGTTTTGGCACCACGGCTGTCGCGGAGCCAGCTTGCGGCCATCGCGATGGTGATTGCGATCGTTGTCGAGCTTTCGCGGCTGGTGCATACGCCCTGGCTCGATGCGTTCCGGCTGACCACAGCGGGTGCGTTGCTGTTGGGCCGAATCTTTTCGCTGTGGAATTTGGTCGCCTACCTCATCGGAATCGTGGCCGGCGTCTGGCTCGACAGCCGTGTCGCGAGCTTCGCCCAAGATCGGATCCTGCCTCGATGTCGCAAACTCAATTCGCAACAGGCCGGCTCGACCCGCGAATGATCAGCTCCGTCGGCACGGTGAGAGCACGGCCACATTCAATCTCGTCGCCGCGCATCCGCTCCAGCAGCATAGTCGCAGCGTGGCGGCCCATGGCCGCAAGATCCCACTCGATCGCCGTGATAGGCGGCGTGTGCAATTCGGCCAGGTCGGAGTCGCTGCCAGCCACCACCGAAATCCCGTCACCGACGGCAATGCTCATCGTCCGCAGGGCCCTCAGGCAGCCGCCGAGCATGTCCATCGCCGCGACGAAGAGCGCCGTCGGGGGATTCGCGAGACTCATGAGCGACGCCGTCGCCCGATAGGCGTCTTCGCTCGAGAGCACGTTGTCTCGCAACAATCTCGGGTCCGGCGTGATGCCCGCCGTCGAACACGCCGCGCGAAATCCCTCCAGGCGGCTTCGCGACGGAAAGGCCTTTATGTCGCCGACGAGCATGGCAATCCGCCGATGCCCAAGGCCGAGCAGATGGCTCGTCGCAAGCCGCGCGCCCTGGCGATGATCGGCCGTGACGCGATCGAGCGCCTCGATGCGATCGCGGTCGATGAGCATGACCGGCATCGGCGCCTCCGACAGCGCTTCGCGCACGTCGCGGTGCTCCTCGTCGCTCAGCGTCATCATCACGCCATCCACCCGGCGCCTACGGAAGGCCCGCAGCAAGGCGATTTCGACCTCGGGGCGGTTGGTCGTGCTCGCCAGAAGCAAGGTGTATCCGGCCTCGCGTAGAACCGCCTCGGCCTCCTTGATGAACAACGCGAAGCGCGGGATGTCGAAATCGCGAATCGCGCAGGCCACGAGCCGCGAGCGTCCCGCGCGCATGCTCTGCGCCGTGACATCGACCTCATAGCCGAGATGCGCCATGGCCCTTTCGACGCGCTCGCGCAGCTCCCGGGCCACCGTAGGATGATCATTGAGCACACGGGATACAGTGCCGACCGCGACACCGGCCTCTCGGGCCACGTCCCTGACTTTTACAGTTTGCGAACGGCGTGGCTGTGACAACATGCCGGTTATATGAACCGGTTCATCATATGGGACAAGGATTTTGGCAGAAATTGTAGAAGTTTCCATCGCTCGCACAAAGCCCCTCGAGTCTCTTATGAACCGGTTCATTGACTCTGGCGCCGGACTTGGCACAATGGCGGCAACGCTGAAAGCCGCACGAGGAGATCCCATCCTCTCGATCGGACGATTCCGGAGAAGAGCCATGCCTCAGCCCAAGGTCGCCTTTGTTGGATTTGGCGAGGCCGCACAATGCTTTGCCAAGCATCTCGCGGCGCAGACCGATGCGCCGATGGTCGCGTTCTGTCAGGGCAAGACGAATGCACCGCCCTACTCGCAGGCCTTTCGCGCGATGGCGGCCGGTTGCGGCGTCACGCTGGTCGAGCGACTTGACGATTTGTCGGACGCGGACGTGATCTTTTCCGCGGTCGTCGTTGCGGTTGCAGCCGAGACCGGCGAGGCAATATCCAGAATCGTACGTCCCGGCTGTCTCGTGGCGGACATCAATGCCGCGAGCCCGCGAACGAAAAGGCGTGTCGCCGAAGCCGTCGAGGCGCGCGGCGGCGTGTTCGCGGACACGAATCTGATGGGTTCGGTCGACCTCTATGGCGCCGCGGTCCCGCTCTATGCGTCCGGCAGCGGCGCCGAGCGCTTCTCAGACATTTTCAAGCCACTCGGTTTTCGCATCGAGGTGGCGGGTCCACAAGCTGGAACAGCAGCGGCCGTGAAGATGCTGCGGAGCGTGGTGACGAAGGGCATGGAAGCGCTGCTGGTCGAGGCCCTGACCGCCGCAACGCTCGCCGGCGTGCGCGAGGAAACCATGCGCGGGCTTTGCGCGTCGATGGATGCCACCACGTTCAGCAAGTTCCTGGACATGTGCGTCCGCTCCGACGTGCTGCATGCCGAGCGCCGCGCCGTGGAAATGGAAGGCGTGGTGGAGGGCCTGCGGGAATTGGGCTTCGACCCCCTGATGACGACCGCAACGGCGGAACGATTGAAGGTCTCTGCGCGGCTGGGCTTGCGGCAGGAATTTGCGCGACGCCCGGGCTATTCGGCCGACGACGTGCTGGACCGTTATGCGCATGTGGTGTCCGTCCATGGAGGCGAACCACGAGGCTCGCGCGGCGAGCTCAAGAAGGGGCCGTAAAGTGCGGGCCTGACTTTTTACTCCGCGAGCTGAAACCGCTCGAAGCGATCAAGCTCATCCTCGATCTTCTGCTTGAGCTCCTTGCGCCCCGCCATCTTCTTGGCCTGCCCGAGCCAGGTCCATTTCTGCATCAAGAGCTTCTTGGCCTGCCGGTCCGTCTTGAGGTCGAGCGCGGCGACGATCTCGTCGCCGACCAGCACGGGCAGCGCGAAATAGCCGAGCTTGCGCTTGGCCTTCGGCACATAGGCCTCGAACAGATGGTTGTAGCCGAAGATGAGATTGGTGCGCTTGCGCTGGATGATCAGCGGATCGAACGGCGACAGGATGTGGACAAGATCCGGCGACACCTCATGCGGCTCCAGCGCGGACGGCTGCGCCCAATGCTCCTGCTTGCCGGCGCCCTCGATCGCGACCGGCATGAGTTCGCCGCGGCGAACGCGCGCGGCGATCAGGCTTGCCACCGCCTTCTTGCTCGGCGCATCGAGATGGCAGACCGAATCGAGGCTGACGACACCTTGCGAGCGTAACGCGCGGTCGAGCAGATAGGCCGTGATCTCCTTGGCCGAGGCCGGCTTCGGCAGCTTGTCCCAGCCGAAATGCCGCGTCATCAGATCATAGGTCTTGAGCATGCCCTGGCGCGCGCTGATGGTCGCGACGCCGGTGTAGAAGGCAAGCTGGAGCGCGCGCTTCGAGGGTTTTCGGCTCTGCCACAGATGCTCCTTCTCGGTGAGCACGTCGTCCTCGATGTCGCGGATCGTCAGCGGGCCGGCCCGCAACAGCCGCATCACCTTGCGCGTGTCGCCCGGCGTCACCGAGGCATACCATCTGTGCCCCTCGCGCTTGTGCTCGCGCATCGCCGGCAGGAAGAAGCGAAAATCGTTCGACGGCACATAGGACAGCGCATGGGTCCAGTATTCGAACACGCTCCTGTCGACGCTCTGGGCATGGCGCAGGTCGGCGCGGCTGTAGAACGGGATACGGTTGAACAGGATGTGGTGATGGCAGCGCTCGATCACGTTGATGGTGTCGATCTGCACATAGCCGAGATGGGAGACCGCATCAGCCACGGCCTGCGCGCCTTCCCCGAACGGCGCGCGCGTGTCGAGCCGCTGGGCGCGCAGCCAGATCTGCCGGGCCTGTGTCGTCGGGAGCGGAAGGGATTTTGGTGCGCGGGACATTGCGAAAGGCAATGTAGCGAGATTCGCGCCGGGAGAAAGAAGCAGGCTGCCAAAGAAAAAGCCGCGCTGCCATCTGCTGACAGCGCGGCTGGATGGTGCGGGCCGAGGCCTACTTCATCATCATCGCCTTCTGCGCCTTCATGTAGTGCATGCAGGCGCCCTTCATCTTGCCCATGCTCATGTCGGTGTTGACCATGGCCATTTCCTTGTTCGCGGCCGTCTTGGCGGGCGTGTCGGCCGGGCCGGTCATCATGGCCGTCGATTTCATCATGTTATCGCTGGTGCACGCCATCATCGCGGCGGATGCGGGCGAAACTGAAAAAGCGAACGCGACAAAGGCTGCGGCGGTGAGCAAGGTCTTCATCGAAATATCTCCTGAAGTAAAACGAAACCGGCGTCATGCCGGCATTCGCAATACGTATTCTCTGGCGAGAACGTTTCGCGGAGAAGATAATTTTCTTGCTGCAATGCGAAGGGAATCGGCCTCAGCGGCCGTCCTTCGGCGCCCTGGGCCTGTCACTGAGGCTACCGGTGGCGATATCGGGCTCGCAGGACGCCCTGCCGCGCCCCTCCGCCTGGCAGCGATAGACGCTGCCGGTGAGCCGATCGACCAGCCACATGCTCTCGTCGGTCGGAGCTTCGAGGCCGACATAGCGGGAGGTCACCCCCGTGATCAGCGTCGAGAGCAGGATCGCCACCGCAATCATCGCGGCGCCAATATAAATGGGCATGGGATTCAGAGACACAGTCCGATCCGGCGGGCCGCTGCGATAGACTTGATAGTCACTTGGCCTCGGCACTGGATGGAACTCGGCTCCCTCACCTGGCGATGTCTGACGAAGGGTGTCTGCTAGGCGCGCATCTGGCCGATTTCTTGTTCGCGAGCAGGCCATGCGGCGACGGCTTTGCGACGATCGATCTGCGCAGGGCGCCAACTAAAATGGGCTCGGAGGCCCTTGGCCACCCAACGTGACGAGGATCACATCCAAGCCTTTGAACCTACCCTATGCTTGCAGCATCAAATCGGCATCAGGCGTCACAGCGAGGATACGAAGATGACCCATTTCAATAAGTTTTTTGGACTGAAGGCGATGACACTCACGGCCGCGCTGTCGATGACGGCGAGCCTGGCTTTCGCCGGCGACACCAACGTCTCCACCAACCAGATCCTGGATGCGTTGAAGCCCAGGCCGATCACCCGCGGCCTGTCCGTCGGTCCGCAGGCCGATCCGACGGCGCAGGCCAAGGAAGCGACCTTCCTGAACACCGTGCGCAACCGGCAGACCCGCTCGCTGTCGATGGGCGAGCGAGATCAGATCGCCGAACTCGCGGCGACCAAGCCGAACATCGATCTGGAGATTCAGTTCGACTACAACTCGGCCGACATCGCCAAGACCTCGGTGCCGTCGGTGCAGGCGCTCGGCAAGGCGCTGTCCGACCCGTCGCTGAAGGGCTCGACCTTCGTCGTCGCCGGCCATACCGACGCGATCGGCACCGAAGCATACAATCAGGGCCTCTCCGAGCGTCGCGCCGACACCATCAAGAAGTATTTGGTGCAGAACTACAGCCTTAGCGGCAACGATCTTGTCACCGTCGGCTATGGCAAGACCAAGCTGAAGGACACCGCCAACGGCGCCGACCCGATCAACCGTCGCGTCCAGGTCGTGAACATGGACACCAAGACCGCGTCCAAATGATCTGAGAAGTGATTGCAGCAAACGACAAGCCGCCTGCCGCGAGAGTGGCAGGCGGCTTTCTGTTGTCAGATCCAGCTCTGGAACAGCATCAGCCGGTTGAACGTCTGCATCGAGGTCCCGATGAAGGCGGCCGAGATCGGCAGCATCACCGCAAAGCCGATCGCGACGCCGCCGACATAGGCCCACAACAGCCAGCGCGGCAGGCCCTCCCTGTGCAGAACATAGACCAGCGCGAGCGAAGCCGCGGTTGCGGCCGGCAGATAATAATAGATGAAGCCCAGCGTGCGCGGCAGCAGCGCCCAGGCGAGCCAGAGGCCGAAATAGAACGCCGCAATCAGGAACGCATCCCAGCGACGCGCAACGATGAAGTCACGCAACACCACGACGAGCGCGAGCAGCGCCGGCCATGCGACCAGAGGATTGCCGAGGAAAACGACCGCCGCGACATTGTCGTCCGAGGTCTTGTCGAACAGGAACCACACGGGACGCGCGAGCAGCGGCCACGACGGCCACGAGCTCATGTAAGTATGGCCGGCGATCGAGGTGGTGGTGTTGTCGGCAAAGATACGACGCTGCGCCTCTATCAGATCCGGCAACGACACCCCGTAGAGCGGAACGAAGGCGGCGAGATAGGTCACGGCCGGCAACAGCGCAAAGCAGAGCGCAGCATGATGTGCTCTGAACTCTGGCCAGAGATCGGGGCGATACCAGTCGCTCGGCTCGGCGTCGGCAAACAGCGCGTGCCAGCCCTGCATCAGGCGGATCACCGCAACAATGACGATGCAGACACCGAGCGGAAACAGGCCGCTCCATTTGCAGGCGGCGGCGAGACCGAACAAGCTACCTGCGAGCGCGAACAGCGCCTGCGGCCGCTCTCGTCGAAAGCCGTGCATGAAGGCGGCGATGGCGAGCAGACCGAAGCCGAGTGCGAAGATGTCGAGCATCGCGATGCGCGCCTGCACATAGAGCATCTGGTTGAACGCCGCGATCAGCGCTGCTGCGATCGCAGGCCCTTGCGAACCGAACAGCGCGAGGCCGCAGAGATAGACCGCGACGATCGCGAGCGCGCCGAACAGCGTCGCCGGATAGCGCCAGCCGAACGCATTGTCGCCGAATGTTGCGATCGAACCCGCGATCAGCTCTTTCGCCAGCGGCGGATGCATCGGATTTAGCACCGGCTGCGACGTCCCGGAGCCCAGCATCTGCCGCGCAGCCGGCACGTAATGCACCTCGTCGAACACGAACTTTTCCGGCGTCACCAGCCCGATCAGCAGCGCGAGATGCGCAGCCAGGAAGATCGCGACAGCGATCACTGCGCTTCGCGACAAATTCGGAACCGCGTGTGCTTCAAGCGACTGCTGTAGGGCTACTTTGCGTGGCAAATCTGCGTCACCGCGAATAAAAAATAACTCAGCCGATCCATTGAACGCATTCTGCCGCAACTGTCACTAAGCTTACGCTCGTCCCGCGCCGCTTGCGATAATTCTGCCACAACACGGGTGCGCGATCAGGGATTTCGATCGGGTATGATATGAATTTTCGTTTTCTGTTTTTCCCTTCACTGCTGGCGGCCACATTGTGCGCTGCGCCTTGCGCGCAGGCTCAAACGCGCGTCGGCGAAGCCGTCCTGGTTCAGAACGAAGTGGTGCGCGTCGCCGCGACGACGTCACCGATCAGCGTCGGCGACAGCATGTTGCGCGACGAGACCGTGCGCACCGGCGCCGACAGCGCAGCGCGCTTCGTCATGGCCGACAGCACCAATCTGTCGCTCGGACCGGGCGCGACGCTGAAGCTCGACCGCACCGTCTTCAACGACGAGCACAGCTATCGCGACGTCGCGATCCGCATGACCACCGGAGCATTCCGCTTCGTCACCGGACATTCGGAGAAAACCGCCTACAAGATCACGACGCCGCTCGCGACCATCGGGGTGCGCGGCACCACGCTCGACATCCTGTCGCAGCGCGGCCGTTCGGTCGTCGTGCTTCAGGAGGGCGCGGCCAGCGTCTGCACGTTGAACTTCCAATGCATCCAGCTCACCCAGCCTGGCGATACCGCGGTCATCACCTCGACCGGCGGCAAGGCCAGCATCACCAAGACCAACATCCCGCCCTGGACTTTCGCCGCCAACTGCGCTGCGAATGCCGGGCTTTGCTCCGTCAACCAGTATGCCGACGCCTCGCCGACCATCTCGCCCGCCGTCCATGACGATGGCATGCTGTGCGGGCGCTGATGGTGGGGAAGCTCGGCTTCAGACGCTTCGTCCTGGCTGGTGCATTGAGCGCATCCGCTGCGCTTGCGCTGTTTGCGCTCGACGCCGGTCCGGCCGCAGCCCAGGCGAGCTGCGAATCAGAGTGCGGCGGGCTGGGACCCTCCCCGTCACCGACATACTCGCCCTCGCCGAGCCCCTATCCGTCACCGTCCCCGAGCCCGTCTCCGTCTCCAAGCCCGTCTCCGCCGCCAAGCCCGTCACCATCGCCGAGCCCGACACCGACCGGCTCCGATTCCAGCGGCAACTCGGTCAACGGCCTCGCCAACCAGCGCTTCAACCAGATGATCACCAACCGCGTGCTCGGTAACGTGCTGCTCGGCGTCAACGAGCAGGTCAATTGCAGCGACTGCATCAGCGCGTTCGGCT
This sequence comes from Bradyrhizobium cytisi, assembly GCF_008123515.1. GTDB lineage: Bacteria > Pseudomonadota > Alphaproteobacteria > Rhizobiales > Xanthobacteraceae > Bradyrhizobium > Bradyrhizobium cytisi. The sequence continues at coordinate 17,109 of NZ_VSSR01000072.1, read as the reverse complement.
CGGCCGGCTCGTTCTCGGCCGGCATCCATGGCCGCAAGGAGCTGACGCCCAATCTGTCGCTGCTCGCCGGCCTCGCCTACACGCAATACGGCGAGGGCGGCTACAACATCACCAGCGCACCGGTCGGCGCCTTTGCGCTGCGCTATGACTTCACCGATTGGGGCTCGTCGCGTCCATTCTTCGACGTCGGCACGATCCTGACACCGTGGGAGAAGGCGCGCTACACCCGCAGCTACAACACCAGCCTCGGCCCGGTGAGCGTGACCAGCTCGACCAACGCCGCGAATTACGCGGTCTATGGCCGCGCCGGCTGGATGAGCCGGTTGTCACCGCGCGACGAGGTCGCGGCCTCCGTCGAGGTCTGGCAGCTCTGGCAGCGCGTATCGGGCTATGCGGACAACACCGTCGCGTTCAATCCGTTCGACGCCAGCATTGCGACCGGCACCGACCGCACCAGCCTGATCAAGATCGGCGGCCAGTGGACCCATCTCTTCGCAGGCAACATCGAGACCAACATCAACGGCGGCTGGGTGCAGTCGTTCGCCAGTCATAGCGGCATTGTCGCCACCGTGACCGGCGACGGCATGGTGGTGCCGACGATGGGCAACCAGGGCTGGTTCGAATATGGCGGCCGCCTCGGCTTCCGCGTGCAGAAGGGCTGGATCGTGGACCTCTTCGCCAACGGGACGCTAGGCCCGCAGCCGGTCGGCAACACCATCCACGGCGGCGTGGGGTTGAGGATTAGTTACTAGCCGCGAGCCCCAGTCTCGTAGGGTGGGCAAAGCGGAGCGTGCCCACCACTTCTCTCTCAACCGGAGACGGATGGTGGGCACGGCGCTGTCGCGCCTTTGCACCACCCTACGGCACCGATGTTGACGTCACGCCGCCGACTTGCCCTCGAACGCGCGCCGCAGCGCCTCGACATCGAGTTTCACCATTTTCATCATGGCCTGCATCGCGCGTGCGGCGGCTGACTTGTCGGGGCTCGACAGGAAGTCGAACATCACCTTCGGCACCACCTGCCAGGACACGCCGTAGCGGTCATAGATCCAGCCGCACTGCTGCTCCTTGCCGCCGTTGGCCAGGAACGCATTCCAGACGCTGTCGACCTGGACCTGATCGTCGCAATGGATCATCAGCGACAGCGCGTGGGTATATTCCACCTTCATGCCACCGTTGAGCGCGACCAGTGGCTGGCCGGCCACCGTGAACTCGACGACGAGCACCGAGCCCTCCTTGCCGGACGGGTTGTCCGCAACATTGTGCTGGACGTGCGTGATCGCCGAATTCGGCACCAGCGAGACGTAGAACTTCGCGGCTTCCTCGGCGTCGCCGTTGAACCACATGCAGGGCACGAGCTTGGACATTGCGAATGCTCCTCTTCAGGGTTTCGATCAGGCGTTCGCCATGGCGGGCTTCGGGGGGACGGCTGCCATGTCCAGCCAGTTCACACCCCACATATGACCATCCGGATCCTCGAAGCTGCGGCCGTACATGAAGCTGTATTCGTCATTCGGGCTGGGATCGGCCACTCCGCCCGCAGCCTCGGCCCTGCCGACGATATCGTCGACCTCATTCCGGCTATCGGCGGACAGGCAGAACAGCGCCTGGTTCGAGGTCTTTGCATCAGCGATCGGCTTGGACGTGAACTGACGGAATTTGTCATGGGTCGTCAGCATCGCGTAGATGGTCTCCGAAAAGACCATGCAGCTCGCCGTGTCGTCACTGAACTGCGGGTTCCTGGTCGCGCCGATCGCCTCATAAAAGGCGGTCGCACGCTTGAGGTTGGTCACCGGCAGATTGAGGAAAATCATCCTGGGCATCGAAAGCTCCTTGGGGCGGGGTTCTTCCCAAGGACGGATGGCTGGACCGCCATCCGACACGGCTTCCGAGATATTTTCCCGGCCGCCGGCTGCGGGATTCTGTCCCACCGAACCCGGCGCAGTCTTCGGCCTTACTTCTTCTCGTTCGGATCCCGGTGCACCGGATCGATCCACAGCACGGTCTCGGGCTTCTCGACCGGCTCGATGTCGAGATTGATCGCAACCGCCTCGCCGTCGCTGCGCACCAGCACGCATTCCAGCACCTCGTCGCGGCTGGCATTGATCTCCTGGTGCGGCACGTAGGGCGGCACGAAAATGAAATCGCCGGGACCGGCCTCGGCGGTGAATTGCAGGCTCTCGCCCCAGCGCATCCGCGCCTTGCCCTTCACCACGTAGATGACGCTTTCGAGATGACCGTGATGATGCGCGCCGGTCTTCGCATCCGGCTTGATGCTGACCGTGCCCGCCCACAATTTCTGTGCGCCGACGCGGGCGAAATTGATCGCGGCCGCACGGTCCATGCCTGCCGTCGACGGCACGTTGGTATCGAGCTGATTGCCGGGAATGACACGCACGCCGTCATGTTTCCAGCGATCGTCATGATCGTGTGCATGTTGGGAATGCGAGTGGTCATGGCCGGTCATTGATCTTGCTTTCTGTTGGTTCCGTGCGGGGCAAGCTAACCAAAGCCGCGACATCAAGCCATACCAAAATAGGAACCCTCGCGCGCGTCAGCTGTTGTCCCGGCAAGAAAACCGGAAGGAGAGTTTCATGGGTAGCACGAGCGACAAGATCAAGGGCGCCGCCAACGAAGCGATCGGCAAGGCCAAGCAGGACATCGGCGAAGCCACCGGTTCCGAACACCTGCAGGGCGAAGGCGCGGTCCAGGAGGTGAAGGGCAAGGGCCAGAAGGCCACGGGCGATGCCAAGGACGCCGCGAAGGAAGCGATCGATCGCGCCGCTGCGGCGGCACGCCGCGCGGCGGAGTAACGCGCGCACGATCGAGACTGAAAGCAAAAAGACCGGCCGCGAGGCTGGTCTTTTTTTATCCATCCGCACTGACGGCGAAAGTCTTCACTTCACCGCGAGCAATTCCACATCGAACATCAAGGTCGCGTTTGGCGGGATCACGCCGCCGGCGCCGCGCGCGCCGTAACCGAGCTGCGGCGGGATGATCAGCGTGCGCTTGCCGCCGACCTTCATCGTGGCAACGCCCTCGTCCCAGCCGGCGATGACGCGGCCCTTGCCGATGGGAAATTCGAATGGTTCGTTGCGATCGACCGAGGAGTCGAATTTCTTGCCCTTCTGGCCGTTCTCATAGAGCCAGCCGGTGTAGTGCATCACGCAAATCTGGCCGGGCTTCGGCGAAGCGCCGGTGCCGGCGACGCTGTCGATAGTCTGCAAGCCTGAAGCTGTGGTCATGGGTTTTCCTGCGGTCTGGGCCGATGCCGTGGTGGGGACGAATGTCGACACGCTGGCGATCACAGTGATCGCGAGGGCCGACATGATGGCGAGGAGCATGCGCTGGAAACGCTGCATAGAACACCTTCCGTTTGAGGCGGGAGGTGTCTAGCGCAACGAGCATGCGGTTTCCACCCCTCAGGCCTCGATATTTTCCAGCCGCACCGGCAGCTTGCGGATGCGCTGGCCGGTGGCGTGATAGATCGCGTTGCAGATCGCTGCATTGGTGCCGACATTGGCGAGCTCGCCGAGCCCTTTCGCGCCGGCCGGATTGATGTGATCGTCCTGCTCGGAGAGCAGGATCACCTCGACCCCGGGCACATCCGCATTCACGGGGACAAGATAGTCGGCAAAATTGTCGTTGACGTAGCGCGCGGTGCGCTCGTCGATCTCCGTGGCTTCCAGCAGCGCCGAGGACATGCCCCAGATCAGGCCGCCCATCAGCTGGCTGCGCGCTGTCCGCGGATTCATGATGCGGCCTGCTGCGAACGCACCGACCAGCCGTGGCGCGCGGATCTCGTGTGTGAGGCGGTTGATCCTGACCTCGACGAACTCCGCACCGAAAGCGTAGGCGATCTTGTCCTTCAAGGCGGCACCACCGACGAGGCGCACGTGGCCGCTATGCATTGCCTTGAAGGAATCCAGCGGCGCGCCGTCCGGCTTCCACTCGCCATATTCTTCGACCACGCTGGCACCGAGCGCGTCGAATGCCTTCTCCAGATCAAGCGGCCGGTCACTCTTCGCCGCCTGCGTCGTCGGCGTCTGGCCGATGCCGACCGTTTCCTTGGCCTTGTCCGTGAGACTCTCGTTCGGCATCACCGCCTTGAACAATTTCTGGCGGACCTGGTCACACACCATCATCACCGCCGAGCAGGCGCTCGCGGTCGAGTTCGAGCCGCCCGCGACCGGCGCCGGCGGCAGATCGCTGTCGCCGATAAAGACCGAGACCTTCTCCAAGGGCACGCCGAGCCGATCAGCCGCGGTCTGGGCAATGATGGTGTAGGCGCCGGTGCCGATCTCGTGGCCGGCGATCTCGACCCGGGTACGGCCGTCGCGCTGGAGGCGCACGCGTGCCGCCGACGGCCCCATCTGCGTCGGATAGCAAGTGGAGGCACAGCCATAGCCGACCAGCCAGTCGCCATCCGACATCGATCTGGGTGCGGCCGAGCGCTGCGACCAGCCAAAGGCTTTGGCCGCCGCGTCGAAGCACGCCATCAGCGATCGCGAGGTATAGGGCTTGCCGCCGATCGGCTCATTGGTGGTGTCGTTGACGCGGCGGAGCTCGACCGGATCCATGTTGAGCTTGACCGCGAGCTCGTCCATCGCGCTCTCCAGCGCGAACAGATACGGCACCTCCGGCGGCGAGCGCATGAAGCCTGGCGTGTTTCGATCCGCACGCACGATCGACACGAGGCTGTCGACGTTCGGGCAGGCATAGAGCCGCGTCGTGGTCTTGGTGCCACCGACGCAATAGGCGTCAGCGCGCGAGGATACTTCTGCGCCCTCGTGCCTGAGCGCAACCAGCTTGCCGTCGCGGCTGGCGCCGAGCTTGATCTCGTGGCGGGTCTCGGCGCGATAAGTTGCGATGGTAAAACCCTGGTCGCGGGTCGGGACCAGCTTGACCGGCCGGTTCAGCCCCTTGGCGATGCCGGCGATGATCGCGGTGCGCGGCGTCATTGAGCCGCGCGAGCCAAAACCGCCGCCGACATAGGGATTGACCACCCTCACCTTGTCAGCATCGATGCTGAGCTGCTCGGCGACGCCGTTCTTCAAGCCGTAGACATATTGGCTCGGCTCATAGATGACGAGGTCGTCGCCCATCCAGGCGCAGCTCGTCGAGAATAGCTCCATCGGGTTGTGATGCTGGGTCGGCGTGTCGTAGGAAGCGGTGAGCTTCACCTCGGCCTCCTCAAACGCCTTGGCGAAATCGCCGACCTGCGGATCTTCCCTGAATTGCGCGTTCTGGCCTTTCGCGGCAGCTTTCGTGGTTCCCGGCGAGTCGAAGCTCGCGCTCGGGGTGGCCGCCGAGTAGCTGACCTTGACGCGATTGGCGGCCTCGCGCGCAGCCTCGTAGCTCTCTGCAACGACCACAGCGATGATCTCGCCGTCATGCGCAATGTCGGCCGATTTCAACGGCTGGATCGTGGTCCCGGCATAGCCGCCATTGCTGAAGAGCTTTGACTCCTTCAGCTTCGGCGCATTCTCGTGCGTGACAATGTCGATCACGCCGCGGACACGCTTGGCATCGCCGAGATCAAAGCTGTTGATGCGGCCCCTGGCAATCGCGCTGGTGACCAGGAACGCATAGGCAGGATTGTCCAGCGGCATATCGGACCCGTAGGTCGCCCGCCCCGTGACTTTTGCCGTTGCATCATAGCGCGGCACGGGCTGGCCCATGGTCGCCTTGGGCTCGGGAGCAGCAGCAGTCATGGTCAGATCTCCATCGTTACGGCCTGCTGGAGCGCGTGCGCCACCACGCGCTTGCCGAGCGCGATCTTGAAGCTGTTGTGCCGACGCCCCTTGGCGTCGGCGAATGCGGCGTCCGCAGCGCGCTGCGCCAGACCGTCATCGAACTTCCGGCCCTTGAGCAGCGCCTCCGTCTCTCGCGCGCGCCAAGGTACCGTGGCGACACCACCCAACGCGATGCGCGCATCCCTGATCGTGCCGTCCTGTACATCGAGCGCGACGGCGGCGGAGGACAGCGCGAATTCATAGGATTGCCGGTCACGCGCCTTCAGGTAGACGGAGCGCGGCCAGCGGCCGGGAATGACGAAGGCGGAAATCAGCTCGCCCGGTTGGAGCGAGGTCTCGATCTCGGGCGTGTTGCCGGGGGGCTTATGCAATTCCGCAAAAGGCATGCTGCGGGTCCCGGACCTGCCGGTGACCTCGACCGTGGCGTCCAGTGCGATCAGCGCCTGGGCGAAATCGCCGGGATAGGTCGCAATGCACTGCTCGGAGGTGCCAAGCACGGCATGCATGCGATTGACGCCATCCATTGCGGCACAACCGGAGCCGGGATTGCGCTTGTTGCAATTCTCGTAGGAAACGTCGCGGAAATAGCTGCAACGCGTCCGCTGCAACACGTTGCCGCCGAGCGTCGCCATATTGCGCAGCTGCGCGCTGGCGGCGAGCTTCAGGGAATCTGCAATGACTGGATAGTTGCGCTGGATGTCCTCATGCGCGGCGACGTCGGACATTTTTGCGAGCGCACCGAGCCACAGGTTCCCGCTCCCAGGCTCGATCGCCGACCAGCCCTGCGCGAGCGGATTGATGTCGACGATCGCGGCGGGCCGCATCACGTCGAGCTTCATCAAATCGATCAGCGTGGTGCCGCCGGCGAGTGGCTGTGCTGTGGCCTGCGTTAGCGGATTGTTGGCTGCCGCGTCGGCGCTGAGCGCCTGCACGGCCATGCCGGGGTCTGTCGCCCTCTGATATGAAAACGATCGCATGCGCCTAGCCTTTCATGATTTCGGTCGCGGCCTGCTTCACGGCGGCAACAATGTTGGGATAGGCGGCGCAGCGGCAGATGTTGCCGCTCATGTATTCGCGGATGTCGGCGTCGGAGCCGGCATGCCCCTCCTTCACGCATGCAATCGCGGACATGATCTGGCCGGGCGTGCAATAGCCGCACTGAAAGGCATCGTTGTCGACGAAGGCCTGCTGCATCGGATGCAGGCGGTCGTTGGTCGCGAGTCCTTCGATGGTCGTGATCTCTTGCCCTTCGGCCGCGAGCGCAAGCGTCAGGCACGACACCACGCGCCGATCGCCGATCAGCACTGTGCAGGCGCCGCACTGGCCGTGATCGCAGCCTTTTTTGCTGCCGGTGAGCTTGAGATGCTCGCGCAGCGCATCCAGCACCGTGGTGCGGGCGTCGAGGTTGAGGCGCTTGTCCTGGCCATTCACCCGCAGCGTGACATCGACGGGAAGCGCCGGATCCTGCGCCACGGGCGCTTGCGCATCCTGCACGGCCGCGCGCGCCGTCAGCGGAACAAGCGCGCTGCCTGCGGCGCCGGCGATGAAAGCGCGCCGGTGGAATCCTGATGGTCGGGAACTTGAAGTATCGGACATGGACGGCCTCCGCCGCTTCGAAAACAAGGCAGCGCACGCCTGCACCGCTCATCGCCCCATAACTTGGAGTAACGAGCTCAGTTCCGAATAAGAAAGGGCGGCGCAGCCTGCGTCGCGCCGCCCCTTCGTCAACTTTTCCTGATCTTGTGCGGAACCTCGCGAAGGCTCAATAGCCCAACGCGCAGCCGTCCTTGCGCGGATCGGAACCGCCGGTGAGCGTGCCCTTGTCCCAGTCGATCCAGATCGCCTGGGCGCCGCCGAGCGGGCCCACCACATTCGTGGTCTTGTGGCCGAGCTTCTTGAGGCCCTCGACGATGTCAGACGGCACGCTGTCCTCAAGCTGATACTGGCCCTCGTAATGCAGGCCGCGCGGCATGTCGATCGCCTCCTGCACGTCGCACCCGTAGTCGAGGATGTTGGTCAAGAGATGGGTATGGCCGGTCGGCTGATACTGGCCGCCCATCACTGCGAACGACATCGTGGAACGGCCGCCCTTGGTAAGCAGGCCCGGCATGATCGTATGCAGCGGGCGCTTGCTGCCTTCGATGCAGTTGGGATGGCCCGGCTGAATGCGGAAGCCGCCGGCGCGGTTCTGGAACAGCACGCCGGTCTTGTTCGAGACGATCGCCGAGCCGAAGGAATGTGCGATCGAGTTGATGAACGAGCAGACGTTGCGATCCTTGTCCACGACCGTGATGTAGATGGTCGAGGGATTCATCGGCGGCGCGACGTTCGGCAGGTCGAGCATTCCGTCCAGGCGGATCTTGCTGATGTACTCGTCGGCAAAGCCCTTTTCGAGCATCTCGGCGACGTTGATCTTCATGTGCTCGGGAGAGGCGACGTGCATCTCGCGATTCATGTAGGCGATGCGGGCGGCTTCCGCCTCGAGATGGAAGCGTTCCACGCTGAGCGGCGCGTATTTGGTCAAGTCGAAGCGCGACAGGATGTTCAGCATCAGCAGCGCGGTGACGCCGGGCCCGTTCGGCGGGCACTGCCAGACGTCGTAGCCCTTGTACATCGTGCCGATCGGCGTCGTCGTCTCGGTCGTGTGCGCGGCGAAATCGTCGAGCGTGTGCAGGCCACCGATGCCGCGTAAGGTCTCGACCATGTCCTCAGCGATCTCGCCCTTGTAGAAGGCATCGCGACCGTCCTTGGCGATTGCGCGTAGCGTCTTGCCGAGTTCGGCCTGGCGGATGATGTCGCCGGCCACCGGCGGCTTGCCGCCAGGCAACAGGTAACGAACGGTGTTGGTGCCGCCCTTCAGCTTCTCGAACTGGTTCTTCCAGTCGAACGCGATGCGGGGGGCAACGACATAGCCTTCCTCGGCCGCCTTGATCGCGGGCTGCAGCAGGCGGTCGAAACCGAACTTGCCGTGGTCGCGCAGCACGGTGTCGAAGGCGTCGATCACGCCGGGGATCGAAACCGCATGGGCCGAGGTCAGCGGCACGGATTTGATCTTGCGCTCGATATACCAGTCGGCGTTGGCCGCCTTCGGCGCCCGGCCGGAGCCGTTATAGGCGATGATCTTGCCTTCGCCGCGCGGCTGGATCAGCGCAAAGCAATCGCCGCCGATGCCGGTCGATTGTGGCTCGATCACTCCGAGCAGGGCAGAACCCGCCACCGCCGCGTCCACCGCCGTGCCGCCCTCGCGCAGCACCTCGATCGCGGCAAGAGATGCCTGCGGATGCGAGGTCGCCACCATCGCGTTGGTGGCGTGGACCGTGGACCTGCCGGGGAAATGGAAGTTTCTCATCGAATTCTTGCTCTCTTGGGCGTGTGGGCTAAGTCTCTGGGCGCGTGCGCCGCGATCTCGGGAAAACCGGGCCTACATGACACATTCCAGCCCGCCCGGGCAATGCTGGCATACCAGGGAAATGGCTGCCATTCGCTGGGAATAGAGCTATCGGTTGCGGGTTTTCTGGGCGCCGGCCGCCTGCTAAACGGGCGCATGATTTACAAGGTCTGCGCCTTCTACCAATTCGCTGCCCTGCCGGATTACCGCGAGCTGCGCGAGCCGCTGCGCGCACTCTGTGCCGGCCTGTCCCTGAGGGGCAGCGTGCTGCTGGCCCAGGAGGGCATCAACGGCACGATCGCAGGCTCACCTGCGGCGATCGACGCCTTCGCGCACGAGCTCGGGCACGGGGCGATGTTCGGCGGCCGGCTAGACAATCTCGAACTGAAATGCTCGACCGCGAAAGCGATGCCGTTCGGCCGGCTCAAGGTGCGGCTGAAGAAGGAGATCGTCACGCTTGGCGATCCAGCCGCCGACCCGACCCGGCAGGTCGGCACCTATGTCGAGGCCGCCGAATGGAACGCGCTGATTTCTTCGCCCGACACGCTGGTGCTCGACACCCGCAACGCCTTCGAGGTAGCGATGGGCACGTTCGAGGGCGCGGTCGATCCTGACATCACGAGCTTTGGCCAGTTCAAGGATTTCGCCGCCGAGAAGCTCGATCCGTCAAAGCACCGGCGTATCGCGATGTTCTGCACCGGCGGCATCCGCTGCGAGAAGGCGAGCGCGCATCTGCTGGCGCGCGGCTTTGCAGAGGTCTATCACCTCAAAGGCGGTATTCTGAAATATCTGGAAGAGGTGCCGGAGGCGCAGAGCCGCTGGCGCGGCGAATGTTTTGTGTTCGACGAGCGCATGGCGCTTGGTCACGGATTGCGCGAACGGGGCCTGCGCGAGCAAGAATTGGGGCACGCACGTGACGAATGACATCAAGACGCTCGCCGAGCGCATCGACGCGCTGGAGACGCGCCTGGCCTATCAGGACGACACGATCGAGACGCTGAACCAGACCATCACCGCGCAGTGGAAGCAGATCGACGTGCTGACGCGACAGCTCGCGCAGCTCAACGAACGGCTGCAGGAGGCCGAGTCGAATGCGCCGGGCCCCGCCAACGAGCCTCCGCCGCATTATTGAGCCCTTTTACTGACCAGACGCCTTCAGCATATTCATCACCTCGCCTGACATCATCAGGCGATCGCGGCCTGCGTCCTTGGCGGCGTAGAGCGCACGGTCGGCGGCCTCCACCAGCGATCCCGTGCCCGCGGTGCGCTCCAAGGCCGGCCGGCAGGCCGCACCACCGACCGAGACGGTGACGCATGGCGCGGTCGGATTGGAAGCATGAATCAGGCCCGCATCGTGGACGGCGCTGCGGATCCGCTCGCCGATCCGGGCACAGCCGGCGGCATCGGTGTTCGGCAGCAGCATGGCGAATTCCTCGCCGCCGTAACGGGCCGCGAGATCGCCGACCCGCTGCATCTCGGCCGCGATGATCTTTGCGACCACGCGCAAGCAAGCGTCGCCGGCGGGATGGCCATATTCATCGTTGTAGGACTTGAAGTGATCGACGTCGATCATCAGCAAGCCAAGGCTGGAGCGATCGCGATAGGCCCGCGCCCATTCCTCCTTGAGCCGCTCGTCGAAACGGCGGCGGTTGGCAAGCCCGGTGAGGCTGTCCTCGATCGCGAGCGTCTCGAGCCGGGTCTCCAGCTTCTTCTGCTCGGTGATGTCGCGCGAGATCGCGACGACGCCGTCGACATTGCCGTTGTCCTTGCGCGTGACGCGCATGGTCGATTCCAGCCAGACCTCGGTCTTCTGCCGGTGCACGTTGCGGTAGGTGAGCCGCGCTTCGTCCGTTTCGCCGCGCTTCATGGCATCGACGATGGCCTGCACATGCGGCCGATCCTCCGGATGGATTCCAGCAAGCGCGTCTGTGCCCATGAGCTGATTGGGGCGCCAGCCGACGACGCGGTTGGATGACGGCGAGACGTAGCGCAGCCGTTCGTCGAGCCCGATGCGGGTGACCATGTCGCTGGAGCCTTCCGCGAGCAGGCGGAAATGCGCCTCCTTCTCGATCAGGGCCGCGGCCATGCGCTGGCCGCGCTGCAGCTGCCGCACCAGCACCGCGCCGATCACCGCGATCAGCATCACCAGCGCGACCACGTAGAGCATGCGGGAGATCGCGGCTGCCCGCCACGGCGCGAGCAGCTCGTCCTTGTCGACGGTTGCGAGCAGCACGAGCGGATAGCGGGCGCTGCGCTTGAAGAAGCTGACGCGCTCGGCGCCGTCCAGCGGCGACTTGAAATGATGGGCGCCGCTCGGCTGTTGCAGGCTGGCGTCGCGGAACAGCGCCGTGTCGGCGACGCTGCGACCGACGAACTTCTCGTTGTTCGGGTTGCGCGCGATGATCATGCCGCCGCCGTACATCAGCGTCACGGAGCTGTTGCGGCCGATCTCGAACTGCTCGTAGAAATGCGACAGGTACTTGGAGCCGATGGCCGCGAGCACCACGCCGCCAAAGCTGCCGTCGGGCTTGTTGAAGCGGCGCGACAGGGTGACGACCCATTCGCCGTCGACGAGGCTCTTCACGGGACGGCCGACATAGGCCTCGCGCTTGGGCGAGAGCTGGTGGTGACGGAAGAACGTGTCGTCGCTCAGCGTCGAGGCGATCGTGCCGGGCGAGGTCAGCCAGTTGCCCTGGTCGTCGATGATGGCGAGGCTGTGGACGCGCTCCATCGCCTTCTTGCGCGCCTCCAGCAGGTTGCGCAGCTTCGCGATCGTGGCGGGATCGGCGCCATCCATCTCCAGCCGGCTGACGACGCCGACGACGCCGGAATCCAGCAAATCAAGGCTGTCCTCGGCATGCTGCGTAAGCGAGCGGGCGACGTTCGCCATCTCGGTTTCGGCGCCCTTGAGCACCGCGTCCCGCGCGACCCATTCACGCCAGCCGCTGACGCCGAGGATCGCCACGCAGGTGAGCGCGACAAAAGCCGCCGCGCGCAGCGGCAGGCGGCTCCATCCGGCTCTCTGTGAGATGACGTTCATGCGGCAGTAATCTCCAATAGACGGAAACTCTGCCGCTTCTCTTATTGAACCCTGAAGCGCTTGCCGGGATTCGCATTCATCTACGGGTTTTTCCGTACTCCTACGGACCGGGGCTTCCGCAGATCGCTAACAAGGTCTTATCAAGCCTATCGGAAACCGGCGGCCCTAGCTGAAGATCGACTTGACCTTGTTCCAGAGCGAGGGATGGTCGGCCTCCGCGTCGGCCTTCGACGGCGTCGGCTGCGTGGCGCTTACGGGATCGGAGGCGGGGAAGGTATCTTCCAACCCGGTATCGAGCTTGGCGTGGCGGTCGGCCGCGAGCGCCTCGTGAAGGTTGTCGGCGTGCTTGTCGTGTGGCGCGGGATTGAATCTCTGAGCCATGGGATTCCTCCTCCATTGCCCGGTCAACGCGGCGCAATTGCGCTGGTTCCCCTGTTCCGCTCGGGCCGCGCCCGGTGTATCAGGAACCTCAACTCTGCGTCAGGAACGTTCGTGCCCCAGTCTGCGACAAAGCCCTTCATCGACGTGCTCTCCGGCCAGCGGCAAGCCGTCCCGCCCATGTGGATGATGCGGCAGGCCGGCCGCTATTTGCCGGAGTACCGCGAGGTGCGCGCCAAGGCCGGCGGCTTCCTCGATCTCTGCTTCAATCCGGAACTGGCTGCCGAGGTCACGCTGCAACCGATCCGCCGGTTCGGCTTCGATGCGGCGATCATCTTCTCCGATATACTGGTGATCCCGTACGCGCTCGGCCGCTCGGTGCGCTTCGAGGTCGGCGAAGGCCCGCGGCTCGAGCCGCTGGATGATCCGGCGAAGGTCGGAACGCTCGCCGCGCAGGCCGACTTCGGCAAGCTCAAGCCGGTGTTCGAGGCACTCAAGCTGGTGCGCGGCGCGCTCGACCCCAAGATCGCACTGATCGGCTTCTGCGGTGCGCCGTGGACGGTTGCGACCTATATGGTCGCGGGCCACGGCACGCCGGACCAGGCGCCGGCGCGGATGATGGCCTACCGGCACCCGGATGCGTTTTCGAAAATCATCGACGTGCTGGTCGAGAGCTCGATCGAATATTTGCTCGCGCAGCTCGAAGCCGGCGCCAACGCCTTGCAGATTTTCGACACCTGGGCCGGCGTGCTGCCGCCCGCCGAGTTCGCACGCTGGTCGGTCGAGCCGACGCGTCGCATCGTCGAAGGCGTGCGTGCAAAAGTGCCGGATGCCAAGATCATCGGCTTCCCTCGCGGCGCCGGCGCGCAATTGCCCGGCTATGTCGAGGCGACCGGCGTCAACGCCGTCAGCATCGACTGGACTGCCGAGCCCGCCTTCATCCGCGAGCGGGTGCAGAGCCGCGTCGCCGTGCAGGGCAACCTCGATCCGCTGGCGCTGATCACGGGGGGCGCGGCACTCGACCGCGCGGTCGACAACGTGCTGGCGAATTTTGCGCAAGGCCGCTTCATCTTCAATCTCGGCCACGGCATCCAGCCGGAGACGCCGATCACCCATGTCGAGCAGATGCTCAGGCGCGTGCGGGGCTAAAAAAATTCGCCCGCTCAGGGGGCGGAGACCAAAACCCTTAAAACAACCCCATGCACAGTACAAATCATTGAGGAATCTTGCCTGGCGCAATCACGGGCCCTGCGGTCGCGAGGTTTGACACGTCGGGCAAAACAGGCGCACGATGGCATCATCCCGCCGACCTCCCCCGCATCCGGTACCTGATCGCATGACCAAAGCACGCGCCGTGCCCATGCCCAGCAACAGCGTGCTCGCGCCGCTCTACGCTGGCGCGGACCTTTTGGATGCGTTTGCAATTCAACTGCCGGCGGGGGCCAGCAATGAGGTAGAGGTGCTGGCACGCGCCGCGCTCGAGCGACAGGCGTGGTGGATTCGTGCGCTCACGCGTGTCCGCGATGTGGTGATGGCGACCGTCGCCGTCAAATCGTCGCGCGCCGTCGGTGTTGCCGCAGCGGCGCGTGGGCCGGTTATCGGCTTCTTCCCGGTGCTGTCAAAGAGCGCGACGGAGTTGGTGCTGGGCGCGGATGACTGGCATCTCGACTTCCGCGTCAGCATCCAACTTCGCGCCGATGCAGCAAATGGGCGCGAGCTGGTCGCGGGTACCGTCGTGCATTGCCATAACCGACTTGGGCGTATCTATCTCAGCACGATAGCACCGTTTCATCGCGTGATTGTGCCGGCCAGTTTAGAGCAGGCGGCAAGAGCAATGAAGATTTGAGCATGCTTTGGTGGTCGCGACTGCGGCACCTCGGAGTCTGATATGGAACGGCGGAAGTTCATTGCGATTGCCACAGCAGGGGCAGCCTGGCCTTTGATGGTACGTGCGCAGCAAAATGCAATACGCGCAAAGATTGCGAAGGTTGGTGTCCTCTGGCACGCCGGCAATGCGGATCAAGAGAAGATCTATTTAGACGTTCTAACAAAGGCGTTTAGCGATCTCGGCTATGTCGAAGGCAGGAACATCGGGTTCTTCCATCGATTTCCCGCCGAGGAGCCAGAACGGTTTCAGATGTTCGCACGCGAGCTAGTCGAGGACAAAGTCGACGCGATTGTCGCGGTGACAGCCTTGGGTGCAAAGGAGGCGAAACGGACGACCAGCACTATTCCGATCGTATTTGTCATTGTGTCCGACCCGGTAGGTAGCGGCCTTGTCGAGAGTCTTGCGCGGCCCGGTGGCAACGCCACAGGTCTATCACTCATGGCAATTGACCTGAGCGGGAAACGTTTGGCGTTATTGAAGGAAGCGGTTCCCAACCTGTCGCGTGTAGCACTTCTGGTCGATGCGACAGATCCGTTCACGCAACGCGCGGTCAAGGCGAATCAGGCTGCCGCCGAGGCGCTGGGAATTTCGTTGTGGCCGGCCGAGGTATCGACGCCGAATGACATTGAGCCCGCGTTTTCCAAGATTGCTCAAGACCGCGCCGACGGGGTGATCTTGGGAGCCGGATCGATGCTGTTCAATGAGCGCGCCCGTATTGGCTCATCGGCCCTGGCACACAGGCTCCCAGCGTTGTCGTTTATCGCGGAGATGGTCCCTCACGGTCTTCTGCTGTCCTATGGGCAGGATTTCCCCGATTTTTTCCGCCGCGCCGCCGCCGACGTCGACAAGATACTGAGAGGCACAAAGCCTGCTGATATCCCGGTCGAACAGCCCACGCGCTTCAAACTGGCGATTAACCTGAACACCGCCAAGACGCTCGGCCTCACCGTTCCGCCTTCCCTCTTGGCGACTGCCGACGAGGTGATTGGGTGAGCACGCTCCCTTCCGCTGTGGACCCGGAGCGTCGGTCGGCTCACCGCAACGACATGTCCGGACTCCGGTGCAAACCGGAAGTCACGGGCCGACGGGCAAATCGACGCTATTGACCCAATTCGGACTTATCGAAATCGAAAAAGCACTTAGCCTGGATGAAACTGAAGGGCTGAGACGGGCGCCACTGCGGCCTTTAACTACGGAAGTCTTTTTGTCGCCGTAAAGGGATTGAACCCCCGTTCTGCAAGAGCAGCCCACGAAGCTGCGCCAAGATGTGGCAATCGGAAATAGAGTCGTGGCTTGGCCGGATCGGTATCTAACATGAACCCGGTCGGTAGCCCTCGGACACTTGTGGCATAGAACCCGCCATCCGGCGACCTCTGGGATTCGATTACAGCGACCAACGATTTTGCTTCCCCAGTCCTACCGAGCAATTCCAGCAAGAGAGCCATTTGGCCCGTCCCTTCGGTCCACACACCATCTCGGTCTTCACCGTAAGAAAAGCCCTTGTCGACACTCATTCGCCGTTCGACGGTAGTCATTGCCGATGCAAATTTCTTCGCCGCTCCGGGGAGCGCCAATAAGGGCCAGACTTGAGCATCCAGCGCCAAAATCGGATTGCGCGTGACGCCGTCTTCGGCGGTGCCTGCGGCGAAACAGGCGCACGCCGGATCCCACATCGTATCTACGAAGTGCTCAGCAGCTGTTGCCATATCACGCCAGCGCGAATCGCCTGTGCGGGTTGCAAGAAGGCCAAACGCGGCGGCGAGGTCAGTATTGTGTTCAGTCGATTTCCACGTCCGTACGTCGGGCGTCGGTTCGTGCCCAAAAGTACCGCCCGTGAAACCGCCAGTACCGCGCGTGTCGGCCCATTGCGCGACCCAGGTGCCAAGCCGTGCCGCACCATCGCGGAACCCAGAGCTGGCGCTCACATCGTCAATCGACAGCAAAGCCAACATTGCCCATGCAACGTTGCCATTATCGCTGCCCACCTGATATCGATCTTCTAACCACTTGTTCTGAGTATTGTCCCACCAACCCGGAAGTTTTGCGGAGCCACTCGCCACCGCACCCGCGGCGTAAGCGTTCCGGAGCCGTCCATCATGCCAGGTCCGGTCGTTATCGATGGCCCAGAGAATCGCCGCGCCGATCCGACGTGCTTTGTCCCGCTCACCGCAACCGACTAATGCGATGGCGGCCACCGCATTGTCATAAAGGTATGCGGCGCCATGGAGAGGCCCCGATTCCACGGTCGGATAGCTGGGCAAGAACAACGGCCCTGGCGGTGCCTTATCGATCAGACCAGCGAGGTACCCGCATGCAGACGCTTCTGGTGTTGCCAAAGCCCGTGGTGGAGTGGCGGCCATAATGACTATGAAAGTCGTTACGATCCATACGAAGGTTTCTATTCGGGCCACTTGCTGTTCTCCGCGGTGGACGATGATCCTATATACCCATCGGCGATGTCTGGAAGTGGCCCATCGCCTCCTTTGACGCGGTGCCGCTGCATTTCGGCCGACAAGGGCAGACGGAAGTCTGCAGCCGAGCTGCCGAACCGCCCCTTTTGACCCATCGCGTCGGTCGGCTCACCGCAGCGACATGTCCGGACTCCGGTGCAAACCGACAGCGCATTCAATTCGATCAAAAATTAAGTGCACTGAAGATC